>JABFGH010000023.1 GCA_013112585.1 Ignavibacteriota bacterium
TTTTCCTTCTAAAACCGAGTTTATTACTTTTATTTTAAAGGATTCACTATACTTTCTTTTTTGTTTTTTCATACTTTTGTCCTGGTTTTTGTTGACTTTTTTAGTCAACCTATTTCAGGACTATACAAACTTTTAATGTCATTGCGAATCCCGATGTTCTTTTCGGGATGAAGCAATCTCCTGATAGCAGTAGATTGCTTCGGGGGTAAACTCTTCACAATAACAATTTAAAATTTAAATAAAAAAAATACTTGGGTTTTTATAAATCCAATTCAAAAATTATTTTTTCTAACGCTGCACCCCAAAGTTTATAACCCTCTGCATTTAAGTGCACGCCATCTGTTGTGTACTCATCTATCAATGCATAGCCGTCAGATAAAACACTATTCACATTTAAATAGATTAAATCCTTTTCCAATGCTAATTTTTTCAATAGGGAATTGAGCTTGGCGACTTCCTCATTCTTTTCAATGTGCCGCTTCCATTGCGGCGAAACAAAAAGCGTTGATTGAATAACGGGTATAATATTATTATCGATTAAACGATTTACGATTTTTGAATAGTTTGCGAAAACTGTCTCAACGGGAATATCATCATAAAGATCATTGATGCCGCCCATAATAAAACAGTACTTTGGGCTGATTGAAATTATGTTATCAAGACGAAGTAAAAACTTTGATGTAATGTCTCGTGAAATTCCCCGATTAGCAATCTTGTCGTAACTAAGTAATTCATTCCAGTTAACACCCTGTGTTATTGAATTGCCGAGCATTACTATTTTTACATCTTTTAATTTATACACACTATGCAATTCAGTTTGATGGTTATAAACTTTATCGCGTATTGAGATATGAGGTTTCTCATCTTTTTTTGTGCATGATAAAATCATTAAAGAAAAAAAGAGAGCTGAAAAAAATAAATAAAATTTACGCATAGTTATTCCCAAGTTTTCCAAACATCCGGTTCAAATCCAATTGTAGATTGTTTACCGTTTCTAACAATCGGTGTTTTAAATAAAAGGGGATCTTCGAGAAGTTCTTCTTCAATATCAAAAACCATATAAGCTAAATTCCGTTTGTTGAATTGCTTGCCTTCTTTGTCAATCAGATGTTCAATGTCGTAAACGCGTTTTATGTTTTCCAGTTCTCCTTTGCTAACACCTTTAATTGTTAAATCCCTAAACTGGTATTGAATATTTCGCTCCTTAAAATATCGTTCAGCTTTTTGTGTATCGCGGCATTTTTTTGTGCCCATAATTTGAATGTTCATACTTTCTTTTTTTTATTTAAAAATATTAACTCTTTAATTTAATAATATTGAATAAATCATTTGTAAAATAGAGTAATGCTAATTCTTTAAATAATTAAGTAAAATATTTTAATCGAAAAAAATAAAATTTAACCGGCAATAAATTTCAAAATAGTTTTTACAAAAAGCTGAACAAAAATTTGGTTACCCGGCAAGTTAATGTGGTTGATAGTTATACCTTATTTTCACCAAGGTTTTTTCACTTTATGTTCCCGCTAATTAAAAAAAATGACTGAAGCGTGTTTGCTCCAGTCTAAATTGAAAAAACTATTCTACTTCAAGTTCAACAAGTTTTGATGAAACACCCGGCAGCAATGATATTTTACGGCTTAGTTCTTCTTTGTCTTCTTCCTTCCCATATAACTCTAAAATTAATAATCCTTCATCCGAACAATTTTCTAATACACCATCATGAATTCCGAGCCGAGTTTTAATTAAGCATCCCCAAGCGGTAAGTATTTGCTGTACCTTAACTGCTTCTTCCTTTCTTTTTCCGATAAGAATTAATAAAACTGATTTTTTCATTTTGAACCTCTATTATAGATAAGAAAATTTGAAACTGTGAATCAAAATTAGCTAAATGGGCTAATCTAATCAATGATATGCCAGTTTATTATTAATAGAAATAAGGAGTATAAAAAATGATTAATGTTGAAGAGACAAATATTATTAACCCGGTTTGTCCTCATTGCGGCGAGGAAATAACAAAAGTATTTGCCCGACTTATGTCAACGGCTTTTGGTAAAAGGTATATTTATTTTTGTTCACTATGCAAAAAGGTTATAGGAGTTTCTCAGAGAAAAGGATTTTGGATGGGCTGATTAAAAAATCAAATTTGTATATTTAGTTTATTCATTAAATAATTGAGGGGACCTATGAAAAAAAATATAATTATTTTATTAACGCTGGTTCTGTTATCTGCTGTAAACTTATCTGCACAATCCAAAGTCGAAAAAATTGATGATTTAATTAACCGCTACAATGAATACAACCTATTTAACGGCTCGGTATTAGTTGCGGAAGATGGTGAAGTGATCCTTAAAAAGGGATACGGATTTGCAAATATGGAGTATGATATTCCTAATGAACCCAAAACTGTATTTAGAATCGGTTCAATAACTAAACAGTTTGTAGCAACTTTAATAATGCAGTTAGTTGAAGAAGGTAAAATTAAATTAGATGAAAAAATGACAACCTACCTGCCGAACTACAGAAAAGATACCGGCGATAAAGTTACTCTGTTTCATTTGCTTACACATACATCAGGAATACCAAGCTATACAAGCATTCCAAAGGTTTGGTCTGATTCACTCCGCTTAAAATATTCTTTAGATTATTTGATAGATAATTTCTGCCAGGGTGATTTAGAGTTTGAACCGGGTAAAGAATATAGCTACAACAATAGCGGATATGTTCTGCTTGGTAAAATTGTTGAAGTTATAACCGGGCAGTCATTGGCAGATGCATTGGATGAAAAAATATTTAAACCAGCCGGAATGGTGAATACCGGAATTGACGATGAGAGAAAAATAATAAAGAATCGCGCCTCGGGCTACGAGAGAACCTTTGATGGTTTTAGACGAACCGACTTTTTCAATATCACAAACGCTTTCGGCGCAGGTGCAATGTACTCAACAGTTGAAGACCTATTTTTATGGGATAGAATTTTATACACTGAAAAAATTATATCGGATGAAACAAAAGAGAAAATGTTTACTCCCTACTTATCCAACTATGGTTTCGGCTGGGGTATTCTTAATGTGGTTATGGGTAAAGACAGCATTAAGATAGTTTCACACAGCGGGGGCTTAAACGGTTTTAATACGCGTATAACAAGGTTTGTTGATGATAACCATACAATTATTTTACTAAATAATTTTTCCGGGGCACCTTTAGGGGATTTATCAAAAAAAATCTCCAATATTCTTTATGATGAAAAATTTGAGTATCCGAAAAAATCAATAGCAGAACATCTTTATGAAATTATTGAAAGCAGCGATATCGGCACCGCACTAAGTTTATACCCGATGCTGAAAACGGAAGAAGGGGAATCATTTAATTTTGCTGAGCGGGAGTTAAATTCACTTGGCTACTATTTACTGGGCAAAAATAGAATAGATGATGCCATAGAAATATTTAAACTTAATATTGAAGCGTATCCCGATGCGTTTAATGTATATGACAGTATGGGAGAGGCTTATATGATTGCCGGGAATAATGATCTTGCAATTAAAAATTATAAAAAATCTGTTGATCTTAATCCAAAAAATTTTGGCGGCATTGAAAAACTGAAAGAGCTTGGTGTTGAAATTGAAGAACCGAAGAAAGTTGATGTTCCTGAACAATTGCTTAATAGTTATGTTGGCAAATATAAATTAGCAGAGGGATTTTTTATTACAATCACGGTAGAAGGAAATAGAATATTCGAGCAGGCAACTGGTCAGCAGAAATTTGAAATTTTTCCCGAAACGGCTACAAAGTTTTATCTAAAGGTTGTTCCCGCCGAAATAGAATTTTTTATGAATGACAAAGGTAAAGTTCATAAAATGGTTCTATATCAAAATGGAAATGAAATGCCGGGAGAGAAAGTAGAGTAATATTTATAACTAAAAAATAGAGAAGGAAAGAATTTATGTATGCTCTTGAGGTTAAAGAATTAACAAAAAAGTTCGGCAATTTAACGGCGGTGAACAAAGCTTCCTTTAAAGTTCCTGAAGGCTCAATATTTGGACTGATAGGAAGAAACGGTGCCGGCAAAACTACAACAATTAGAATGATGATGAATATATACATGCCCGATAGCGGAGAGGTAATATTAAGAGGCGCAGTTGTTGGGCAGGATTTTAAGGATAAAGTTGGCTATTTACCTGAAGAAAGAGGCTTGTATAAAAAAATGAAAGTTTTAGAAACACTTTTATTTTTTGCCGAACTCAAAGGAAAAACCGGAAGAGATGTTCAGAAGAAAGCAAAGGAGTATCTTGAAAGATTTAATTTATCAGACAGAATGAATTCAAAAATTGAGGACCTCTCAAAAGGTAATCAGCAGAAGGTGCAGTTTATTGCAACCATCCTTCACGATCCTGAATTTTTAATTCTGGATGAACCGTTTTCAGGACTGGATCCGATCAATACAAACATTCTTAAAGAAATTATTCTTGAAAAAAAGAAAGAAGGAAAAGTTATTTTATTCTCTACTCACTTAATGGATTTTGCAGAAAAAATGTGCGATCATATTGCAATAATTAACAACGGTGAAATAATTCTTGAAGGTTCGCTTACTGATCTTAAAAAGAAATTTGCCAAAAGCAATGTAAGTTTAAGCTACGAAGGCGATATTGGCTTTTTAAAGGATCAGCCATTTATTAAAAAGGTTGAAGACTTTGGCAATACTACCGGAATTCGTGTTAAAAGTCCTGAGCAAATTCAAGAACTTCTAAAATTATTGGTTCAGCATAATATTACTGTTAAAAAATTTGATGCTAATGATATTTCACTTCATGAAATTTTTGTTGAAACTGCCGGTGGTGATGCCGAACTAATTAATGAGGAGGTACACAATGGCTAAGATGAGAACACTATCAATTATTAAACGTGAGCTTAGAGAAAAACTGCTTTCAAAGACATTTATTTTTATGACGATCCTGTTGCCTGTTCTGATGTTTGGACTTCTTGGTTTTCAGGCATTGCTTATAAATTACCAAGGTGAGAATGATGTTAATTTAGAAGTAGTTTCTGAAATTCCTGATCTAAATGATGATTTAAAAGTTGAGTTTGATGAACGATCCTTTGTTAAGGACAGTGTCTATTCAATTAGTTATAGTTATATGAGCAAAACTGAATTCGATGAACACGTAAAAAATAAAAATGCTCAATTGATAAGTGAAGAAATTACGGGTATAGTTTTTATTCCTAAAGAGGCATTGCAGAATAAGAAATTTGAATACTATTCAAAAACTCCAAAGAATATATCTTTACTTAGAAAAGTTCGTCCGGTTATTAACAACACACTTGTTAAAACTTTTTTTAAGGGTAGAGATATAACCGATGAAGAATTAACATTTGCCGGCAACAGCATTGAAGTTACCGAATTTAAAATTTCTGAAGGGGAAGAGGCGGAAGAAGAAGGAGTTGGAAATTTGATACTGGCTTACATCTTCGCGTTTCTCCTTTATATTAGTTTATTGATGATGGGTTCTATAACAATGCAGTCGGTAATTCAGGAAAAGAGCAATAGAATTGTGGAGGTACTTCTTTCTTCAGTGAGCAGCAGAGATTTAATGGCGGGGAAAATACTGGGTGCGTCAATAACGGGCTTGCTGCAAATGGCAATTTGGCTTTTACCTGTTATGCTGTTAATTTCAACATCATGGTTTGTGCTTCCGGCAAAGTTTATTCTCGATATTTCAATGTATCATCTACTTTACTTACTGATAAATTTCTTTATAGGCTTAGTAACATTTATTGGTTTATTTGCAACCGTAGGTTCAATTTTTGAAAACGCACAAGAAGCACAATCGGGAATGTGGCCAATTATGATATTAATAATAGTTCCATTTTTTATCGCCCTTTCAATGATTCAGAATCCTGCAAATCAAATTGCAGAGATTGCGTCGATGCTTCCATTTGCATCCATTATTGTTATGCCTGTTAAAATGACTCTTGTTGATGTACACCTTTGGCAGTTTATTTTATCGATAGTTGTAAACATTACAACAATAGTTTTATTGTTTCCTTTTGCAGGTAAAATTTATAGAATTGGTATATTGCGAACAGGGAAAAAACCCTCTTGGGGAGAAGTAGTAAAGTGGCTGCGATTCAAAAATTAAATTAGTTTTTAACTGTTATTTGGGATTTCAAATGATTGCTTTTGATGTTTCAAGTTTAAGTAAAATTCTCAAAATGGGACACGGGATAAAATTCTATGTCCCATTTTTTTATTGCATAGAAATTCTTTAAATCACTAATAAGGCGATAAAAACAAAAATATTTTATAAATGAAGCAGAAATAAAGAGCTCAATTAATGGCGGTACAGAAGTTGAATAGGATGTATTAACTTTTAAAAAATCTAAAACAAAAGGAGATTCACAATGAAAAGTTTTTTAACTTTTTTAGTATTGTTTATAGTTGCGGGGTCTATTTTTGCACAGCAAAATTGTCCGCCCAACATGACAAACTACTGGAAATTAGATGAAACCACAGGCGCACCTTATGTTGATTCCTTTGGTGCCGATGATGCACAATCTGTAAACCCCCCTGTAGTAACTGACGGTATTTGCGGAAATGCTCAAAGGTTTGATGGTAGTAATCAAGAAGTTTACGTTCCGGTTAGCGAAACTTTTAATTGGGGAGTAGATGATAATTTTACAATTGAATATTGGTTAAAAGTAGAAAATGATACTCCAGGCAACAAAGTTGCAATTGGTAGAGATGATAATCTATCGTCCCTTCACTGGTGGTCAGGCATTTTCAGCGGTGGAGATCCAAGCTTTATATTAGTTGATACGGACGGGACTGTTGGGGTGTTACGCGATAGCACTAGCATTATTGATGGCACCTGGCACCACATAGTTGCAATAAGAAATGCAGCTGTTGATTCTATATATTTGTGGGTTGATGGCGAATTAAAAGCTGCTAAACAGATTTTCTATTCTTCAGGATTTGAATCAACTACAAAAAATCTTGATATCGGGTATTTAAATCTAACAAACAGATTTTATTTTAACGGTGTAATTGACGAAGTTGCACTTTATAATGATGCACTAACAAAAAATGAAATTGAAACTCATTATACAAATGGATTAGCAGGAATTTGCTACTGTGATGATAACGGTGGTTCCAATCCCGACTATGTTTTACTTGCTGAAGAACAAATTAAACTTTACAGACAAAGAAGTTCTGTCGGTGATGTTCATAGTAATAGCTCAATAGTTTATAAACCAAACTGTTTTTGGTGGCAAGGTTATCAAACAGGTAATTTAAGTGCCTTAGGAGATATTTACATTAAAAAAGGAAATACAATTGATGGCAATGCAACTGCAGGCGGGAATATTGAACTTTATGGTAACGCAGAAGTAACAGGCTCAATATCAAAAAATACATCAGTTGATTATGTGGAAATACCAACTGCTGATTTTACTGCCGGCGGAAATAATGTTTATGTTTCTTTCCGTCAATCGAAAGAACTTGAACCCGGTTCCTACGGGCACGTTAGAGTAAGATGGTTAGGTAAATTAAAACTAACCGCAGGTGATTATTATTTCGAATCATTGAGAACCGATTTTTATTCTAAAATACTTGCAGACATTACAGATGGACCGGTAAATGTTTATGTCGTAGGAAAAATGAATCTCGGTCCAAAATCAACAGTTAAACCTATTCCCGCAGGAATTGATGCTAGTGAAAGTTTAACTTTTACAACTCTGCACGCTAACAAAGTTTATCTTGGCGGATTTGGTCAATATTACGGTACTTATAATGCACCTAACGGTTATGTAAAAGTTGGTTATTATACCAGACTGAAGGGAAGTATAGCGGCGAGAAAAATAACCGTATTGCGCGGAACTCAATTTGTACCGCATGGATACGATCAGCCGTTTGCCAAACAGCCGGACATGGATACTATTGAAGATGAAAATGAATCTAATATGATTGTTGAAGAATATGCATTAAACCAAAATTATCCTAATCCGTTTAACCCTTCAACAACGTTAAGTTTTACTTTACCTGAAGCAGGTAATGTAAATTTAACAATCTACGATTTGTTGGGTCAGAAGGTAGCAACATTGATTGATGATAATATGTCAGCCGGATATCATTCCGCTGTATTTAATGCAAAAAACTTACCGAGTGGAATTTATATCTACAGATTGATATCAGAAAACTTTACCGAAACTAAAAAGATGCAGCTGCTGAAGTAAAAAAGCAGAATACAGAATTCAGAATGTAGAAATCAGAATAAAATAATAAACAAGAAAGCCGCCTTCATTTATACTTGGCGGCTTTTTTATTTTCCGAACATTTATAGCAAATATAATTATAGATTTTACTCAACGCTGAATAAGGCAATTACATTTTTCTTTCCCTTCAGTTTGCATACACCAATAGATTCTACTTTATAGCTTCTATCAATATCAGCAAGCAGACTTAATAAATCGGCAGAGACTAGTAATTTTTTATTGAATTCATTACACGATGAACGAATTCTTGCTGTAGTATTTAACGCATCTCCATGATAAGCTAATTCCTTTTTCAACTCTCCAACTTCAACTACTGTAACTTCACCTAAATGTATTCCGGTTTTAAATTCAGGTATCATTCCAAATTCTTTTTTATAATGCTCACCTTTTCTATTTAAAGTTTCTGCAAATTTAAAAAACATTTTTATGCAGTTGCCGTTTTTAAGTCCTTGCTGTTTGCTCCAGGTTAAAACCACTTCATCACCAACATACTGATAAATTTGAGCACCACAGCTTGAGGCAGCTTCTGTTAAATCATAAAAGCAATCTTGCAGCAGCTTGCTGTATTTTATGTGCCCCAATTTTTCAGCATAAGCAGTTGATGATGTAAGATCAAGAAACATAAAAATTCTATCTTCTACTTTCGGGCGGTGATATTTCCCGAGTATGAAATTGAGCATTACTCCTCGTCCGAACTTTTCACTTACCTGTAAAATAAAAACTGCAGCCATAATCATTACACCCCAATAAAGTGTTACTGCCCAAAGCTTCGGACTTCTAAGGTAAACCGATAAACGAGAAAGAACTTCGTGATGGAAAAGAGGTTTGTCAACTATATAGCTGTAGCTAATTTGAGTTGCAAAAGATGTGAAGAAAAAAATGCTTACCAGGTAAAAAGCGGCTTTGATAATAAGAGATACCCCAAATGGTATTTTACTAAGCGCTCGGCTGAAAAATAAAACTTCAAAACCGCCTATAAGTAAAGAGCCAACCACTGTTGCACTTAATCCAATTAGTAATATTCTGCCCAAATTATATTCATAATCTTTTAATCCATGTAAGTTTGCAACAAGTGTTTCAATGCCCATTTCCAGAAATATATAAAGCAGAATTGCACAAATCCAAAAAGTTGTTAGAAAGAGAATTTTATATAGATTGGTTTTAGTCAGCACAAGCTTTTAAAATTGTATGATATTTGATTTATTATCAATTAAAGCTAAACATGTGCATAATAAATAGCTCTTCTCAATTATTTACAAATTTATCTTTAAATATCTAAACTATCAATCGGTAAAAGTTCAATCAATGTTTAGACTTACTGAATTAACTTATTGAAAAACATGCCCAATAATTTAAAAATAAAAAGCCCGGCATATTAACCGGGCTTGTCATCAAATCATAATCATTTACTTTTCATAAGGTTTGTGAACAAACCACCAATCGTATCCTTCATATTCTTTCATTCTTTCGCGTGCAGTTTTTACATCTTTTGCAGGCGGCACAATAATTCTGTCGCCTATCAATTCGTTGTTAGGCCAGTTAGCGGCAACAGCACCCTGCTTGTCTGAAACTTGAAGAGCTTTAACCGCTCGTAATATTTCGTCCATGTTTCTTCCAATTTCCTGCGGGTAGTAAAGTACTAGTCTAACTTTGCTTTCCGGATCAACAATAAATACCGCACGAACAGTGTTTGTGCCTTTACCGGGGTGAAGCATCCCTAGTTTCATTGCAACTTGATCATTAGCAGCAACAACAGGAAATTTAATTTCAGTTTTTAGATTTTCATCAATCCAATCAACCCATTTGATGTGTGAAAATACCTGGTCAACAGACATACCGATAAGTTTGCAGCCCAGCTTTTCAAAATCATCGTAGAGCATCTGGAATCCGTGAAACTCGGTTGTGCAAACCGGTGTGAAATCTGCAGGGTGACTAAATAATACAAACCATGATCCTTTTAAGTCGCCCGGAATTTTCATCGGTCCGTGTGTCGTCTGAACATCTAGTTCGGGGAAATCATCGCCTAGTAAAGGCATGTTAATTTTTGTCTGTTCCATAGTTCCTCTTTAAATTTTAGTTTAAATATAATGTTTTAATGTTGGTTAGATGTTGAATCATTAAAATAGATTCAACACTTATTTGTAATAAAAAAAAGTACCACTTGCCAATTATTTAAAAATTATTTTTATTGAAAGTAATATTGATTATTAAAATTCGATCCCTCATTTTTAATCTACAATAGAGGTGCAGTAAATTGTATATTCTATCCGAAAATAAATTCATTGTGATTAAACATTTTTATATTATTAAACATGAAAAATTTTATCGCAGAAATAAAAGAGCGTAAGCTGCGTAAGTGGCTGGCAATTTATGTAAGTACAGCAGTCACAACTATCGGCGTTGTTCATTTGCTGAGCATTCGTTTTCAATTTCCTAATTACATTTTTGATATTGTGTTTTTTACTCTCCTCTTCGGTTTGGGTACGGGATTTATAATTTCATGGTACCATGGCAAAGAAGGTAAGCAGAAGATAAAAAAACTAGAAATTGTTCTACACGCTTTTATTATTGCCGCTCTTGGTGTTGTGCTTTTTTACAGAGTAGGCAGTGACACAAAGGTTAAAGGAGATTTAGAAAAAAATATTGTTGCGGTGCTGCCGTTTACAAATTTTAATGATAATAAGGAAAATGAATTTTTTGCCGATGGAATTACCGATGATATTTTAACGCAGCTTTCAAAAATTTCCGACTTAAAAGTAATCTCGCGTACCTCTGTTATGAAGTACAAAAATACAGATTTAAATATTTCTGAAATATCTCAAGAACTTGGTGCAGGTACAATTTTAGAAGGAAGTGTTAGAACTTACGGAGATAAAATTAGAATTGTAGGGCAGTTGATTGATGCTAAAAATGATGTTCATATTTGGTCACAGACATATGACAGAGAACTTGAAGATGTATTTAAAATTCAATCGGAGATAGCAGAACGCATCGCTGCTGCACTGCAGGCAAATTTGCTTCCCATGGAAAAGGAACTCATCAAAAACAAAAACACCGATAATATAGAAGCATATACTTTTTTCTTAAAAGGAAAAGACCATTATTATAATTACACAAAAGAAGAAAATGAAAAAGCAATTACATTCTTCAAGAAAGCATTAGAAGTAGATTCCAATTACGCGCTTGCACTTGCCGGTTTAGCCGATGCTTATGGACAGAAGGTAAAAAAATATTGGGAGTCCGAAGAATGGCATGATTCATCTCTCGTGTTAAGTAAAAAAGCTTTGCGTATAAATCCAAATTTACCCGAAGCTTACAAAGCCCTTGCAAGCAGCTACGATGGTTTAGGCGAAACCGAGTTAGCGTTAGCAAATTATAAAAAAGCTATTGAGCTTAATCCTAATTACTGGAGTGCTATTTTAAATTATGGACAAATAAAAATGTTTGCCGGTAATTATGATGAGGCTTTTTACTGGATACGCAGAGCACACACTTTAGCTCCGGATGATGTTATGGGCAACCTAAGCGTAAGTCTCATTTACAAATACTTAAATTGTGATTCCCTTGCTATCATTTGGGCTGAACGTGCATTATCCTTAGAGCCTCAGCATACTTATGCTCTTTCATACATAGGTGATGTGTACTTAAATAACCTGCAAATTGATAAAGCCGAAAACTATTTTAACAAATCAATTGCTGTTGATTCCAATTGGATATACGGCTGGTACTTCGGAGGAAGACTGCAGGCTGTTGCAGGAAATTATAAAAAATCTAAAGAACGATTCGATAAATACTTAAAAATCTCGGGCTCGCCGCCGGAATATTTTTATGCACATACTCTGCTCGCATTGGGTGAAAATGATAGTGCTGCATCAATTCTTAAGCAAGAGGCTGAGGACTATTTAAGCTACTTTGATGGTGAACCTAATTTTTCAAATTTTGATTATATAGCTTTCGCAGAAATAAATGCCATATTAAATAAAACTGATTTAGCATTTAAGTGGTGGAACGAAGCAATAAAGAATTCCTATACGGATATTAAGAGAATTAAAGTATATCCTTATTTTGATAATATTAAAAGTGACCCGCGCTATAACAATTACCTAAAAGCAATGCATGCAAAAGTTGATTCATTTAAAACAATTATAAAAGATGATTATCAGGAATACGCAATTTGCGATTGAGGCAGATTATAAATTAGGCTCAATTGTGTAAACTACTTCATTGGGAAGGATATTGATCAACACCGATTTCTCAATGGGATTAATATAAAATTCTGAATTAATTGGACTTTTAACTTTTAGTTTTTTCATACCCCATTCTTCCGGCAATTCAAACTTAACTGTTAACGGCTGATCAAATATATCATTCGGCAGACCATCATCAATTTTAATCTCTATTTTTTCAACTCTGTCATTTTCGTCAAAAATTTTAACGGCTTCAATTTGTGCTCCTTTACGCTCGTAAGCATAAAGAGTAATATTATCCATCTTGTCATTCCAAATGTCCCGGCTTTTTACAGCAATTAAATCTCGTTCAAATTCAGGTAGATAATAAAAACCGTAATTATTTAAGTCACCTATAAAATGATAAGTCAAAATTAACCATGCAGTTTTTTCAATCGCTCTATCTAAATATTCTGCAAGCTCCTCTGCATTATTAACGCATACAATGCAGCCGTCATAATCTTCGGACTGCATAATTAATGTGGGTAGTGCATACCAATCTCTCGGCTCTAATTTTTCATCCGGCATTATAAACGGATTAGAAATATCAAGCTGTTCAAATTTTCTTCCATTCAAAAATCCGGCATCCTTCAAAGCTTTTCTTGTTGATAAATGATAGCCCCACCCGCCGGGATAGGCGTAGGAGACCGGCTTTATTCCGAGCGTGACCATATCATCATAACATTGTTTGAAAGAAGCATAAGCATCATCATAACTTTTATCATCGTGATTATCATGTTTGTGCCCATGCCCGAAAACCCCCATGCCGCTGGGTATAATTTCATTTAGAATAAAACTTTTCATCGAATCGGACTGCATTAGTGAGTGCGTTACAATGTCATAATCCATAACAGCATTATGTTTTTTAAGCAAGGCAAGTGCATCGCGGGCGTAGGAGGTTGTGGTTGGATAACCATGATCATAGTTTAACGCAACAGCAGCTTTATGATCGTTAAACCATTTTGTTATTTCAGCTTCAATTGGTTCTTCACGTCCGGCTATGGGTGCAAGTAAATCTCTATCGGAAAGCTCGCATCCTTGGAGCGAAATAATTATTAATGCGGCTGAAAAATATTTTGTTATTTGAAACACGCTTCTAATTTGCCATTTGTTCACTGAGTGAAGGAATAATTTCAGTTCTGATCAGCAGTATCACTTCCCTCTGCAATGATTCAAATCTATCATTACCGGTTAAATATCTTATGCCTAAAAACCACCAGGGTAAATCTTTTAATATCGGAATGCCGCTTCGCACTTTTATAAACTGATTATAAAGAAGTCCCGCAATTACTGCTTCATCACCGTCCTTCATTATAATTTCCGATTTAGCATTTGTCTTTTTCACCTGCGTACTTATTTCGTTCGGTATAGCAAAACTTCTTTCCACATTTACTTTAAGCAGAGAAAAATTTAAGGTATCTTTTTGAAAAATATTTGGGACAACCTCTATAATTGTTCCGGTTGGATAAAATGCATCAAGCACATTGCCGGCAAAATCTTTCTGCTTAATTGAAAAATCGGAGCCAACCTGCATCACTCCTTTTTCTCCGTCCCTAACGGTGATTGAAAGCCGGGCAACAATTTCTCCAAGCTGTTCTGATTCCAAAAAATTAAAAAGCGCATTTGCATAACCGCTAAAAGGACCAACATCACCTTCAAGCTGCAAGTTCAGGGTATAGTCAGGCACAAGGGGATTATCGCCGACGGTTAAGAATGAAGATAAATTGCTCTCGAGCACCATGCCATGTTTTGATATTATCGATTGAAGATTAACGCCCCGTTTTTTAAGCTCATTTGTATTTGCTTCAAAGAGCAATGCGTAAACTTTTATTTGTCTTGAATTATAAACCTCATCTATTCCTGTTGTCGCTTCTTCCTCAAACGCTGCTTCTTCAATTATGTATGATGAATCATTTTCAAGAATAGTGTAATTATATTTTTCTGCGAGCAGGTAAAGAGCTTTCATGTAATCCAGATTGTTGATTTCTTCCCGAATAATTTTTTCTGAATCAAGTTTATTAATCAAAACCTTTTCTTCTTTTGATTTGGTGAGCATGCCGATGTTATTTAATGCATTGCTTAATGATGTGTTAGCCGGAATTGAAATTAAGGTGGGCGCTAACTTACTTTTCAATTCAGCTTCATCGTTAATGTCCTGCGAAAATAAAATTGAAGTTAGGAAAAAAAATAGAAGCAGAGTTTTAGAAATGTTTTTCATTTGAAGACCGTGCAAAATTATGGTTTAATTTTTCAATTATAAATATACTTAAATCATTTATTACTTGATTTGCTTTGCGAATTATTCTCGTTCATTTCCCCTCTTAAAATTTCCCGTTGCTTTTGCCATTATAAGTTGAGCTGCAATTTCATCTGCTGTATTTATTCTGTTCAAAAATTTTATTGCATTTTTATCTTTAAGAATTTTTACCTGCTTGCCTCTCCAAAATATTATCACTTTCTTATTTTTGTGGTGTGTGAATGAAAAAACATTTTCATCATTAAGTTTTTGTTTGTTCATAGTTGTACTTCGTTTTAAATGAATAATATTTTTTTTTGAGAACAAATTTCAATTCAATATTGTTAAATTGTTCAACTAAAAAAAGAAAGTTTACAATATGTTTGCCACTAGCTATAGATTGCTGTTAAATATTATTTTATCTGCTGCTGTAATTTTGCTTGCAGCTTCATGTTCATCGGCGGATGTTTATTCCGGGGCATCTAAAAATCCGGTTAGTTTTATAAATGGAAATGATAACATCAGTTTGATTACTTACAACATAAAAGCTATTTATGAGAAAGAAGAAGAACAAATTGATAAAGTGATGGAATTTGTGAATGATGAGAAATATGATTTCGTAGTGTTTCAGGAACTATTTAATGAAAGCACGAGGGATTACATTTTAGAAAAAACGGACACTAGTTTTTACAGAAGTATTATTTCCAGGGTCGATTACAATTCATTCCCGTCATTTATTTTTCAAGATGCAGGCCTTTTTATGATGGGCAGATATCCGATCATCGACTTATCGGAAGTAGAGTTTGATGATGATATCTGTGAATCAAACGGGGTTATTCACATGATCTTGGAAAAAGAGTTTTCAAAAACGAATGATTTTCTTGCCAACAAATCCGTGCTTGGCGTACTTTTCAAAATAAATGATTCATCACAAGTATTTTTGTTTACAACTCATGTGCAGGCAATCGGTTCAAGAGAGCACAAAAATCTTCAAATGGAGCAGATCAGAGGATTCATTGAGAATGCGGTTAAGGGGGTATTGTCTTCAGGGACTGTTAAGTCATCAGAAAATCTTGCTGTTATTTTAGCCGGCGATTTTAACAACAATGCCTATAGTTTTGAAAGATTTCAGAACATGCTTAAACTTTTAGGCAGTCCAAAGGATTTGCACATGGAACATAATGGCAATAAACAGGAATATACATTTAGATTCAGGTCTGGCAGACCTAGCAGAAGATTTGATTACATCCTAGCATACGATTATATCAATTCATTTCCTCTTAAAAAAGTTTACCCCAGTTCATCAAATGCTGTTGATTTGAAGGATGATACCGGTGAAAGTATTTCCGACCATAGTGCGTTAAGAGCTGTTATAAAAATTGATTAGCTAGACTATTGCTAAATATTTCAGCCATTCTTAATTAATTCAAAGGTATTGTTAAACAGCTACTGAATAAAATCATCTTTGGATTCCATCAAACAATTTTTAAGACAAGCCGTCTTATTTAACAAATTGTTATAATTAAAAAATGGGGATGTTTAATATGAATAAGTGTTTAGTTTTTTTAATTTTGAGCAGTTTTCTGCTTTTACAAACTATTAGTGCTCAGCCAGCTAAAGATCCATTAAGTGATAAATTACTAAACAAACTAATTGGCACTTGGGCAACAAAAAGTATAAGCCGAAGCACATCAGACGGACAATGGAAAAAAGATACAACAATCGCTGCCTGGATTTGGTATAAAATTCTGCAAGACAAAGCTATTCAAGACGATTGGTATGCAAATACTACTCCCGATAAATTAGATGAGGCTGCATCAATGGGAACGAACATTAGAATTTATAATGAAAAAGAAAAGAAATGGTACATGGGGTGGATTGACACATTCAACTATAAATTATTATCCTTTACTGCAAGTGAAACCGATGACACTTTAACAATGGAGGGCAATGATGCACAAGGCAGACCGGTTAGAAATGTGTTCTCAAATATTACTGAAAATTCATTCGATTGGGCGCAGCAATGGACTTTTGATGATGGAAAATCTTGGGTGGATGTTGCAAAAATTTGGGGAACGAGATGGAAGTAAAATAAAAAGGGGAGCGATATTTTCACTCCCCCAAAACTTACTATTCGTAATAATCTAAATTGTAGTCAATCTCATTCGACGGCATTGTGTCTTTAGGATTATCATCCTTCAAATAATACTCAAACCAGTTAAGTGTACGTAGATGGTAATCCAACCTGTTTGAATTCTTAATGTTGCCATGTCCTTCACCCTCGTACCAAACAAGTCTAACCGGGGCTTTACCCCGCAGGCTAAAAGCTCTGTACATTTCTAAGCTTTGTGCGGGATGAACTCTCGGATCTTTTGTTCCGTGCAGAAGAAGTAATGGGGTATTCATTTTTTCGGCATATTTAACAGGGCTTCGTTCATAAATATCCATAGGATTTTCATTTACCCAGAAACCCCAATGAACTAAATAACTTTCCCAGGGAATATCGGTGGTATTTCTTTTTGTAAGCTGATTGCCGACTCCTACAAAACTAACCGCTGCAGCAAAATGTTCCGTATGTTTACTTGCGGCTAAGGCAGAAAAATATCCGCCGTAAGAGCCTCCTCCAATTCCAACCTTATTTTTATCTACCAAGCCTTTGCTTGCCAAATAATCAATCCCATCAATCACATCTAAAAATTCTCTTCCTCCGGCATCGGCAAATCCCATCATCGTAAACTCGTTGCCTCTTCCGGCGCCTGATCTGTAATTAGGCATAAAAACAAAAAATCCTTTTGCCGCTGCTGATTGCCCCCACCTGTTATAGCGTGTGTTCCAGCCGTAGCTATTTGTTGATTCGGGTCCGCCGTGGGCGTAAACTATCAGCGGATATTTTTTCCCTTCTTCATAATTGATGGGATAAAAAAGTAATCCTTCAATTGGCAAACCATCTGAAGCTTTATATTCAATCACTTCTTGTGGTGTTAACTTAATTTGATTCAGCCATACATTATTGTTTGTATTTTTCTCCAAACTTTTTTCCTCTAAATCAAAAGTAAATAATTCTTTTGGATGATTTGGAGTCTCGCCGCTTAGAACAATTTTGTTTTCAGAAAGTGAAATGGAGTTGAATACTGCTAAATTTTGTTTAATCACTAATTCACTATTTGGAGCATCAAATTTTTGTTTTCTTACTGTGGTGTAAACTCCTTCTTCCGAAACAAACAACATAGTTTTATCATCGAGCCAGTGAATATCGGTAACCGAGCCGCGGAAATCTTTTGAATAATTTCTTAATTCAGTAAACTTTTTATCATTAGGCACAGAAACGACAAACAAACTTCCATCCACTGAGTCATTTTTATCAGCTCCGGAAATAAATGCTAAATGCTTTCCATCTTTACTCCAGGCAAATTTTCCTAATTTTCCGGGAACATCAATTAGCTTTGTTTTTTCTTCAGCATTAACATCAATTACATAAATATCTTTAAACATGTAAGAATCATCAACGAGATTTTTAGGAGCAATTGCAGCGGCAATAAAATTTCCATCGGGGCTCCATTTAAAGTCAAAAACAGCTCCCTCGCCTACTAATTTTATAACCTCATCTGTTTCTAAATCAAGTATATATAAAAATCTATCATCAACATTTTCCTCAAAAACTTCAATATCGAAGCCCATTTTTTCATGTTCGAGCATAGGCTTTTTTTCTTTTGCTATGTAAGCAATTTTATTTTCGGTAGGGTGCCATTCATATTTAATTATTGTGGTTTTTAGTTCGGCAGTTTTAATTGTATCTGTTCCATCCGTGGAAATTAAATATAATTGTGAGAATCTATCGCCACTAAGCTTAGCTTTAAAAGAAATGTACTCTGAGTTTTTCGTCCAGCTAATATCATTAATTTTAACCTTGCCGGTTAACAATGGGGTAACGGAATCATCTTCATAATTATATACAAAAAGTTCTTTATAAGCGGAACCTACTCCTTCGTTAAGTGGTTTTGGTACTCTTACGGAAAATGCTGCATAATTTTCATCCGGAGAAATTTTTGATTCATCAACAATTTTAAGTTTAAATACGTCGTGCGGTTTAAAATGTTTTTCCTGAGCAATAACTGAAGAATAAATAAAAAGGAATAGATAAATGAATTTTAATACATTGTTAAGCATTCTAATAGACTCCCTATGTTTTAGATTTGAAAACAAAAAAAATAATTATAAGATTCCAATATTAACAAATTTTAATAATATTTGAAAAAAACAAAATACTTGACAAATCAATAGAGCAATGTTATATTTAGACCGACTAATCAGTCGATATTTATAATAATAAAATTATTTGAACATGAAGAAGAAAATGACTGAGAAAAAGCAAGCTATATTAAACGCCGCCCTCGATTTATTCATTGAGCGCGGCTTTCATAATACCCCGACTTCATTAATAGCAAAAGAAGCGGGTGTAGCGACCGGAACGTTGTTTCATCATTTTAAAAACAAAGAAATACTATTTAATGAATTATACCTTTCAGTAAAGCGAAATATGATTGAAGGGCTGCAGGAAGGGTTAAACACGGAAATATCATTATTGGAAAAAATAGGATACATTTGGGGTTACTCACTCAATTGGCTAATTAAACATCCGCAAGAATTTCGATTTTTTCAAGAATTCGGTAATTCCCCCGTAATAAGTAAAATTACACGCGAAGAGGCGATGAATCTTTTTGCAAATATTGCAGAGCCTATTATTGAATTGAGTGAATCCGGACTTATAAAAGAAAGTTACCCGGAATTTATTATGGATTATTTTCAGGGAATGATGTACACAACTGTTAAGCACTTTATGAAGTATCCTGAAAAATTTACAGACGAAAATATAAGCCAAGCCTTTGAAATATTTTGGAATGGTTTGGAGAAATAAAAATATGACTGATTAGTCGGTATAAAAATATTATTTGTAAAATAAAAAGAGTTGAATTAAGATTTTTGAAGGAAAACGAAATGAGTAAAAGTAAATGGACAGAAAAGAATATTCCGAATCAAAGTGGAAAAATTGCAATTGTAACAGGCAGCAGCAGCGGAATTGGTTATGAAACAGCGAAAGTATTAGCTAAAAAAAATGCTAAAGTAATTATAGCCGTAAGAAATATAGAAAAAGGCAGCAAAGCTAAATCGAAAATAATTAGTGAAAATAGTGATGCCGAATTAGATGTGATGAAACTGGATTTGGCAGATTTAGATTCTGTAAAAAGTTTTGTAAAGGATTTTAAGTCAAAATATACTCAGCTTAATTTACTAATTAATAATGCCGGCGTAATGATTCCGCCTTATTCAAAAACAAAGGACGGCTTTGAACTTCAATTCGGTACAAATCATTTGGGACATTTTGCTCTTACACTTGAGCTGCTGGATTTAATTGAAAAGACTAAGGATGCAAGAATTGTAAATGTTAGCAGCGGTGCTCATAAGTACGGTAAAATCAATTTTGAAGATCTCAATTGGGAAGAAAGAGACTATAAAGCCTGGAAAGCCTATGGAGATAGTAAAATTGCAAATCTATATTTCACAAAAGAGCTTGCAGAAAAAGTTGCTGATAAGAATATTCAAGTAACTGCTTCTCATCCGGGCTGGACAGCAACAGAATTGCAGCGTCATTCAGGTTTCATTGAATTTCTAAATAATATTTTTGCTATGCCGCAGCAGCAGGGTGCATTAACAACATTGCGTGCCGCTGTGGATAGTGATGCTAAGAATGGCGATTATTTTGGTCCAAACGGATGGCAGGAATGGCGAGGATATCCCGTTAAGGTTGAACCGAATAATTTAGCCAAGGATCAAAAAATAGCAAAACAATTGTGGGATGTTTCTGAAGAGTTAACGGGAATTAAATTTAATCTAAATTAAAAACTCCTTCTTATATTTTTTAAATTGCCCCGACATTCATGTCGGGGATTTTAATAACTTTAGATAACCGGGCTTTAGCCCAGCAAGGTAAACTATTACTTGCTGATAAAAACAAATTCTAATTTTGAATACTACTAAATTCCTAAATATATTTTATTTCACGTTTCTATTAAGCATTTATAGCTGCTCATCCACCGGATTAGTAGAAACCCGCGTTAATGAATCAATTGGAAAAGTGCGGGCAAACGCAAATCAAATCAATCTGATCACCTATAACCTTCAAGATGTTTTCGGTAAGGGGGAAGATGAACTCGATGCCTTAATTAATTATTTTAACAAAGAGGATTATGATTTTGTGCTTCTGCAGGAATTATTTAATGAGGGCACACGCGAGTATGTTCTTTCAAAAATAGATTCTGCAAAATATAAATTTATAATCCCAAGAGTTGACTACGATTCTTTTCCCGAATTTCTTTTTAATGATGCCGGATTGTTTTACATGTCGCGTTTTCCAACTATCGATTTATCTCAAATTGAATTTGAAAATGGAATTGAAAACCGGGGCAGTGTAATTCACAAATTATTGAAGAAAGAAATCTCGCTAACAACGGATTTTCTATCAAATAAATCAATCGCCGGTTCATTATTTCAAATCAACGATTCAACAAAATTATTTCTATGCTCAACACACGTGCAGGCAATAGGATCAAAGCATCAAAAGGGTTATCAGCTAAGACAAATTAGAAAGTTTATTGAGCAGGCGGTTTACAAATTCTTAAAATCAAACATTGTTGAATCGCCGGAAAACCTTGCAGTAATTCTTGCAGGAGATTTTAATTCAGATGCATACGATGAGGAAAAGCTTGAAATGTTTCTGACATACTTAGGCAATCCAAGAGACATTCATACTGAAATTAATCTTGAAAAAGAGGAATACACTTTTAAATTGAGATTCTTTAACAGACAATTACGGTTTGATTATATTTTAGTTTATGATGAAATGTTGAACATTCCACTTAAAAAAGTTGCAGTGCAGGAAATAAATGCAACTGATATTCAAGATGAGAACAGTGAAAGTATTTCTGATCATTTGGCATTAAAAGCAAAACTTATTTTGGAATAGTAAGAAGATGAAAATAAAAGCAATTATAACCGGTGCAACAGGGATGGTTGGTGAAGGTGTTCTGCATGAATGCTTAAAACATCCCGATGTTGAATCGGTGCTTGTTATAAATAGAAAACCATGCGGTGTGGTTCATTCGAAACTGACTGAATTAATTGTTAATGATTTTATGAATTTATCTTCGATTGAAAATGAACTTGCAGGATATAATGCCTGTTATTTCTGCGCCGGAGTTTCTTCAATTGGTAAAAATGAAGAAGAGTATAAGCATATTACTTATGATTTAACATTATACCTTGCTGAGACATTACTTAAAAAAAATAATGAAATTAGCTTTTGTTATGTGTCGGGCGTAGGAACAGACAGCACTGAAAAAGGAAAAAGTATGTGGGCGCGGGTTAAAGGCAAAACTGAAAACGATTTGCTGAAGCTGCCATTTAAGTCTGCATTTATGTTTCGCCCCGGATACATTCAGCCGATCAAAGGTTTGAATAACACTTACAAAATTTATAAAGTTGTTTCTCCTCTTTATCCCATTTTAAAAAAACTTTTTCCAAAATATGTTAATACATTAAGTGAAGTTGGTTTGGCTATGATTAATGTAGTTAGATTTAATTATAATAAGAAAATTGTTGAGTGCGCTGATATTAGAAAATACGCGGAGATTGAAAAATCGATACTGATGGAGAAGAATTTTCTGGTGTGAGATTACTTCGTCGTTAAAAACAACTCCTCGTAATGACAAGCTATGAAGGTTATTGCAAATCAGGCGGCTGACTGATGAAGCAATCTCTCGATAACGGCAGATTGCTTCTCCCGCAAAGCGGGATCGCAATGACGAGTTTTTGCTAAGTTTAGAAAAGTTGAACCTTTTTATCACCTCCAATGTTTAAGTGAAATATATTTTTAATATTAGAACAAAATTGAGAAAAGTTTAGAAGAATGAGAAATCCTTATCTATTTTTGATCGTATTTACATCACTAATTTTAGCAATCGATTTTTATGCATACCGTGGTATTAAAAAATTATCAGTCAATTACGGCAAGCTGATAAAGAGAATTGTTTTTATTCTATTCTGGATAATCCCGCTGATTCTAATTTTAGGAATTATACTTTTTGGGTCTATCAATCGCTCAATTGATCCGGCAAAATTTTTAACGTACTTCCATTTTATTAGCGGCACATTTGTATTATTCTACGTGCCTAAACTCGTTTTCGTGATCTTTAACTTTTTTGATGACTTAGTTCTTCTCTTCAAAAAATTATTTACAAAAAAGAAAGTTGACCTCGCCGAGCCGGATCCTAACAGAACACCGATAACACGCGGACAGTTTTTAAACCGTGTTGGAATTGTTATGGCTGGATTGCCGTTTCTCTCTATTGCTTATGGAATAAAGTGGGGAAGGTTTAACTATACAATTCGTAATCACACTTTGAGATTTGCAAATTTACCAAAATCATTTGATGGATTGCGTGTTGTTCAAATTTCCGATTTTCACCTCGGCAGTTTTCTAAACAAAAAAGAAGAGGTTGAAGAAGCGGTTGAATTTATTAATGAACAGGAGCCAGACCTACTCTTATTCACCGGCGATTTTGTAAATAATGTATCTTCTGAAATTGATCTCTTTATGCCCGCCCTAAAAAAGCTTAAAGCAAAATACGGCATGTACTCAATTTTTGGTAACCACGATTATGGGGATTATGTAAAATGGGAAACCCCCGAAAAACGCCAGGAAAATATTGATAGAATAATTAAGCTGCAGGAAGAAGCCGGGTTTGAAATACTTCTTAACGATTCAACTAAAATTGAACTAAACGGTGAAAGTATAAATCTGGTTGGCGTTGAAAACTGGGGCTTGCCTCCATTCCCTCAATACGGTGATTTAAATAAGGCATTAGCCAATGTTGAAAAAGATTCATTTAAAATTTTAATGTCGCACGACCCAACACATTGGGATGAGCAAATATTAGAACAAACAAATATTGATCTAACACTTTCCGGGCATACACACGGTGCACAATTCGGTGTTGAGATTCCCGGATGGCGATGGAGCCCGGTTTCAATGCGCTACAAACGCTGGGGCGGAATTTATGAGGAAGGCAAACAATACTTAAATGTTAATACAGGCATAGGTTTTATCGGTTTCCCCGGCAGAGTTGGAATGCCGCCGGAGATTTCTGTTATTGAGTTGAGGAGATCAGCAGGAAGCGGAACCGTTTAATCATATGTTTCATAAGCTATCCCTCTCCCGACATAAATCCAAATTTCCGTCCGCTTGCCATAGCTTATTGCCGGATAAAAAATATCGTCAAAGCTGTCGTAATAGCCCAGGGTTAATTTCATGTGTCCAATTTGTTTCAATTCAATTTCTTTTGAAAAATTATAAACGTAACCATTCTCCAGCAGTTCTTCCTTCTCATTAAAAAATACAATCTGCTCACCCCCGTCATTAAATTGAATTAAGACACCAAACATATCCCAATAATTAAATCTTTCCGGTTTAACAGAAATGTTTATTTCATAAATATCTTTTTCGATAATGCGGTGAGTTAAGGAACTGCTGTAATCCTTGGTTCCCCATAAATCAATTTTTGTTCTTTCAGTAAATAAATAATTAATATTGACATCAATAAACCGCAATGGAAAAGCGGGATAAATATTTCCGATCTCATTAAAAACTACTCCGCAAATTGGATATAGTTCCTCGTAATGCTCTTCAACGTAAACGTAGTCCTCTAATTGGTCATTGTAAAAAGTATTATCCATTTTATGTTGTTTCGGTTTTCTTCTTTTGGTTTGCGGTTTTGGTTGATAATTCGGAGTTGTTCTTTTTGGTCTGTTTAAATTATACTTTCGTTTTCTTAAATCTCTATCAACTTCTACATCTTTTCTTCTTTCAACTTTAAAATCATTTTGTACCCTTCTTGGTTGCGTCTCAACCCTATTTCTTTTTTGCTGATGAGATGCCGCCGGGGTTCTTTGAATTGATTTTGGGGGCGCGGGTGCCGGGCTTGGTTTTCTTACTCGTGTTTCACTTTTTGAAGACTGCTCAACTCTTTTACCCCGTTTTGCAGAACGCCCTCTTTGGGCAATGATATCAGTTGCAAGCCAAAGAAAGGAAATAATTAGAAGGCAGATAAACGATGATTTTTTTAATGACATGTCGGCACCGATAATTTTGATGATCAAATAATTGTGTGCATTAAAAGTATTGGGCTAATTTTATGCCATCCTGAAATCAGCAAAAGAAGCCCAACTTCTTTAAGAAGTTGGGCTTCCGGTTGGGCTTCTGGAAAATTAACTGTATAAATTATTGTGCGGTTATGTACTCAATCTGAATCAAATACTAAACTTTAATGTTTTTTATTTTTCATACAAAATATCTTCTCTTGACTTCTAAATTAATTTCACCATATTTGTGCTGCATTTTTTTGAGATTATTTAAGAAGGTAAAGTGATACAAGTAAGAAACATAGCGATAATTGCACACGTTGATCATGGCAAAACTACATTAGTAGATCAGTTATTAAAACAGAGTCAAATTTTTAGAAAAAACCAGGTTGTGCAGGAACGAGTTTTAGATTCCAACGATTTAGAAAGGGAGAGGGGAATAACAATCCTTTCAAAAAATATAAGCATCCCTTATAAAGAAGTAAAAATTAATTTAATCGATACACCGGGTCACGCCGATTTTGGGGGTGAGGTTGAGCGTGTTTTAAAAATGGCTGACGGTGTTCTTCTGCTTGTAGATTCATTTGAAGGACCAATGCCTCAAACAAGGTTCGTACTCGAAAAGGCTCTTCAACTTCACTTAAAACCAATTATTGTTATTAATAAAATTGATAGAGCGGATAATCGCCCTGCCGAAGTTTTAGATGAAATTTATGATCTGTTCATCGACTTGAATGCAGATGAAGATCAATTGGATTTTCCTGTAGTTTATGCAAGCGGAAGAGATGGCTGGGCAGTTAAAGAAATGGAAGATGAAAAGAAAGACCTGGTTCCTCTTCTTGATACAATTGTTAATCATATTCCCGAACCGGAATTTTTAGAGGGTGATACGCAAATGCAGGTGACCACTCTTGATTACAGCGATTACGTTGGGCGAATTGGTATAGGAAGAGTTTTCCGGGGAACACTAAGTAAAAATAAACCACTCTCAATTATTCATCGTGATGGAACAATAAAGGAAATTTCACTAAAGCAATTATTTATTTTTGAAGGATTGGAAAGAAAAGAAGTAGATGAAGTTAGTACTGGAGATATTTGCGCAATAGTTGGAGTGGGAGATATAAATATTGGTGATACAATTGCCGACCGTGAGAATCCCGAACCGCTGCCTATTATTGCAATTGATGAGCCTACAATCAGTATGAACTTTACAGTAAACACTTCTCCCTTTTACGGCAAGGATGGAAAGTATGTTACATCCCGCCACTTGATGGAAAGACTTCACAAAGAATTACAAAGTAACGTTGCACTCCAGGTACAAGAAACGGGTTCGCCCGATACACACAAAGTTTCGGGAAGAGGAATTCTTCATCTTTCTATACTGATGGAAAATATGCGTCGGGAAGGTTACGAGTTTGCTGTTGGTCCGCCCAAAGTAATTTACAAAGAGATAAACGGAAAAAAAGCCGAGCCGATAGAAATATTAGTTGTTGATGTACCGAATGATTCAGCGGGAAAAGTGATTGAATTAGTTGGACAGCGACGCGGCGAGATGATTAAAATGGAACAGAAAGGATCGCTGACTGCACTTGAGTTTCATATCCCCTCGCGCGGACTAATGGGTTTAAGAAACCGTGTTTTAACGATGACAGCAGGTGAAGCTATAATGCATCATCGTTTTTATCAATATGAATATTTTAAAGGCTCAATTACACAGCGGCAGAACGGAGTTTTGATCTCCATGCATGAAGGATCTTCAACTGCTTATGCAATTGATTCACTGCAGGATCGCGGAAAGTTCTTTATTGATCCGGGCGATGTTGTTTACCAGGGACAGATCCTTGGTGAGTACAATAAGGAGTTTGATATTGAAGTTCATGTTCAGCGTGGAAAGAAATTAACTAACATGAGGTCCTCCGGTGCAGATAAAGCTGTAAAGATAACACCGGCAATAAAATTCACTTTGGAAGAAATGCTT
Source organism: Ignavibacteriota bacterium (assembly GCA_013112585.1). Classification (GTDB taxonomy): domain Bacteria; phylum Bacteroidota; class Ignavibacteria; order Ignavibacteriales; family Melioribacteraceae; genus IGN16. The sequence continues at coordinate 26,900 of JABFGH010000023.1, forward strand.
GAATTTATTAGAGATGACGAACTCGTTGAAGTAACACCAAAGTCGCTAAGAATGCGAAAAGTTTATCTTGATCCGAATGAAAGAAAAAGATTTAATTTGAAGAAGATTTAGGTGCTTCTTAAGATAGATAGTCACGGACAAACTCGCGACCGTGACTGCCATTAACTAATTTAAACCTCTTTATATTTTTTAACTTCATTTTTCAGTCGCTCTTTCAAAGTGTCCTTAGCTATTTCCAAATTGTACTTCATTTGCAGATTTAACCAAAACTTTTCAGACATACCAAAATATTCCGACAACCTTAATGCCGTATCTGCTGTTATTGATCTTTTACCTAAAATTATTTCATTAATTCTTCTCGGCGGAACACTTATATCTTTTGCCAGTCTATCCTTACTAATATCCATCGGCTCAAGAAATTCTTCTAATAATATTTCACCGGGATGAATTGGTTCTAATTTTTTACTCATGATTTTTTTCTCACTGTGAAAAACTACCTTTAGTTTATTAAATCGCTATACTTGGAAAAGTCTCCGCAATGCGGAGACAATGCCGTAATTGTTTTTCGGTCCAAGCCGTTGCCGTATTCTTTGGTCAATTGTTTACTCAATACGTTTACAATTTGATTGCTGTATTCAGCTCGTTTTTCATTAAGCAATTCGTTGCAAGTTAAAATGCCCGCAAGTTCATAAGTGTAAATTGCTGGATTTTACAGCCTGTCGGAATTAAAAAAATACCTCACTCATTTTCTCCTAACAGTTTTTCTAATTCATCAGCTAACATATTTTTATCGGGCAAATATAATTGATACTTACTAACAAATAATTGATTGGTAATACTGTCTGTAGCATATTCTACCAAAATTTGATCTTTATATGCACCTAATACAATTCCTATGGGTTCATTATCTCCTTCGGTAAATTCTTCCTTGCGGAAATAATTCAGATACAAATTCATTTTTCCAATATCATTATGTTCAATTTCGCCTCTCTTTAAATCTATAAGAACAAAGCATTTTAAAATGCGATGATAAAAAACTAAATCCACAAAAAAATGACGGTTGCCAATTGAAATTTTATATTGTCTTCCAATAAAAGCAAAACCTTTTCCTAATTCTAAAAGAAATTTTTGAAGGTTTTGTATTAGCTTGTCTTCTAATTCACCTTCTAAATATTGATGCTCCTGGGGAATACTTAAAAACTCTAAAACATAAGGATCTTTTATAATATCAGCTGGCTGATCAATATCAATACCCCTATTTGAGAGGTTTAAAATTCCTTCTTTATCTTTACTTAAAGCTAAACGATGGAAAAGCATACTTTTCATTTGTCTTCTTAATTCCCGCACGCTCCAGTTTTCTAATTCACATTGTTTAGTATAAAATTTTAATTCCAAATCAGTATCAGCTTTAAGAATTTCAAAATAATGACTCCAGCTCAATTTGTGAGACAGCGTCTCACTTTTTGGGAATGCTAAAAATATTTTTCGCATATATGTTAAGTTAGAACGACTAAATCCTTTGCCGTATGTTAGTGTTAGGTCCTTTGAAAGATTTTTTAATAGTTCTTCCCCATACCCTGCTTTTTCTTTCCCTTTTTGTTCAAACTCAATTATGTATCTGCCTATTTGCCAATACGTCTGAACTAAAATAGTGTTTATGGCTCTGCCAGCTTGCTCTCTTCCCTTTTTTAGGAGTTCTCCTATTTGTGTCTTTAAGTTCTCATAGCTAATATTTGAAATATCCATACTCATATTCTTTTTCATAGAAAAACAATTTTTTAATGTAATTTTAATATTTGTAGTATTTTAATTTAAATTAAGCATAAAAATACTTTGTCTTTCTTTTTTATTTGATTCCAAGCAAAAATTTAATAAAAATTTAGATTATTACTTAATGAGATTCAAACTACACTCACTCCCCCTCACTCAAAACCTCAAACTTCCTTTCAAAAGTATTTCCATCCATATCAACGAGAGTAAGTTTGTGTTCACCTTTTTCTGCATTTATCGGCATGCGGTGCTTGCCTTGTGTTTGCCCAAGATATTCATCATCAAGATGCCAAAAAATTGAAGCATCAGCTTGGCGGTGTGCGACTTCAAAAACTGCACTGCTTCGTGTTCCAACCAAATCAATGGGGATATAGATTTTATCAATATCACGCGGGTAAATTAAATCCATTGGGCTGCTGCCGGTAATTGCATCAAGGCAGTCTTTACGATAAGACGGCAGTGTTTTGTAACTAAAGTCTTTCGACTTATAAAAATATTCCATTGCGGGAGGCAGCACAAACCAAGACTTATGCATCATCTTCGTAGGAGCTTCACATTCTGCGGTCACTCTATATTTTCCACTGCCATCCAAATGAATTAATTTATGATAAGGGCAAACGGGAAATTCCAAACCCGTTCTAGGAATCCACATTGAATCTTTCTCCGTGCAATATTCCGAAACACGGTAGCCGCTTTTAGCACAGACTTCCGCATTAACAAGTTCTTCGTAAGGGGGTTCAAACCATTCGGGACTGTAAGGAAGTGAATTAAAAATTTCAAAAAGAATTGGAGCGGCGGCAGTGATGCCTATAAGTCCGGTTCTGCCCTCACCGTCTGCATTTCCTGCCCAAACGGCAACAACGTATTCTTTGTTTAATCCAATTGCCCAGGCATCCCTAAAGCCGAAACTAGTTCCGGTCTTCCATGCAATTTTTTGTGATGAAGCAAACTGCCGCCAAAAAGAATGATCATCCGGGCGCTCTACATCGATCATTGTATTGAATGTAATCCACAACGAGGCGGCATTTAAAACTGAGTTGTCTTCCAATTGATCGAAACCGGGCTCGTTAATTTTTGCATCATCTTCCTTTATAAAATTTAATGGATGATAATCTCGCGGGTAATAACTTGCCCCGTAGTTTGAATAGTTATTAAGTGACCGCGCCATTGATGCATAAATTCCGGCAATATCCCAAAGCTTAACTTCGGCTCCACCTAAAATTAAAGACAAGCCATAATTGCTTGCAGGTCTATTAAGAGTTGTCATTCCAATATTTGTAAGCAAATTATAAAACCTTTCGGTACGAAAACTTTTTAACATTCGAACAGCAGGAATGTTGATTGACCGCGCCAGTGCTTTATCAGCGGGAATTGCGCCGTCGTAGCCAAGATTAAAATTCTGCGGACTGAAGCCGCCGATTTGTGTTGGTATATCGGGCAATAAAGCTTTTGGCAGAAGTTCTCCGGTTGTTAACATTGCAGCAAATAAAATTGGTTTTAAAATGCTGCCGCTGCTTCGCGGTGCCATTATTACATCAACCCAATTTTCATTTCTATTTTGTTTATCATTTGTGTTTCCAACGTATGCAATTACATTTCCGGTTTTAATTTCTGCTACAATCGCGGCGGCATTAAATATTTGGTTTGCCTTTAATTTATTGTGGTTCGATTGAATAATAGCATTGGCTCGCTGCTGCACTGCTTCATCAATCGTAGTTTTTACTCGTGGATTTATTTCTTCATTTGATCCCTTCAGCTGTTTTGAAATTTCAAATGTTAAATGCGGAGCTGACTTCGGCAGAGGCAATGGCTTTTCAGGTAAGGGTTCGGATAATGATAGATCGTAGGTGAGCGAATCAATTTCATGATTTTGGAGAAGTTTATTCAACAGCCTATCGCGCTTTGCTTTTAACAGTATTCGGTTTTTACCGGGATGAATTAGCGATGGACTATTTGGTAGAACCGCAAGCATGCATGTTTCCGCCCATGATAAATTTTCCGGTGTTCTTCCGAAGTACCGCCAAGATGCAGCCTCAATGCCAACGACATTTCCGCCGAAAGGGGAGTGCGATGCATGCAGAGCCAATATTTCATTTTTGCTGTAGCTTAGTTCCAGCCGAACTGCCAATATCATTTCAATAAATTTCTGATAAAATGTTCGCGGCTTTCCTTGACGCGATAAACGAATAACCTGCATTGTTATTGTACTTCCGCCGCTTACAATTTTTCCTTCTTCAATATTTTGATATGCTGCACGAATTATTGAAAAAGGATTAACCCCCGGATGATAAAAGAAGTTTTTATCTTCGAAATGTGTTATGGCAGTAACAAATTTGTCAGGTACGTTTTCAACTAAAGGAAAACGCCATTGCCCGTCTTCTGCAATAATGGCTCCAAGGAGTTTGTCGTTTTTATCTTCAACCACAATTGAGTGTGGATTGGTAAAAAGTGGATCGGGAAGGCTGAACCAGAATAGAAATAATAAAACAGCGGATACCAAAATTATTAGTATGCGCATTCTTGAGAAGTTAAAATGCTTAATTGAATAGTTCAATTGAATACCATGAAACTACCAAAAATTAAGGGTTAAAACCCAATTACTCTTCATTCAATATTTTTCCCCGTCCTAAAGGACGGGGCAATTTAAAATTAATCCTTTTAATAGCTCCGTCTTTTAAGGCGGAGTTTGCGTTGTAGCCAAAACTATCCGGGCTTTAGCCCAATTGTTAGGGCTGCATTAAACATATTTTATTCTCCCGGCAAAACTACTTCAACCCATTTACCATGCTTACGTGCATTGATTGTGTTATCGTACATTGCCTGCGAGTAAACTGTCGGCAGATAAAATCTTCCGAGGTAACTTGCATTTAACAGCAGCCTAAATGTTTTTGATTGACCGGAATTTAAGTTGTAATAAGTATAAACTCTATCATCCCTGATGTCTTGGTATTCCGGTGAATCGCTGCCGGTAAAGGAATCTAAGTTAAGCAATCGGGTATTTATTATTTCCCAGCCGGATGGAAAAATTTGATGCAGCTCCATTTGCTCATATCTTCTTCCGTATTTGCCGGGATGCTTTAGAGTTACTTCTGCTACAAAATCGGTTCCCTGCTCAATACTGGCTGGGTCAATTTTTTTGCCGTCAAGTAAAAAGTACTCGGCATTGATAAAAAGTTTATTCGATGCATCGGTTTTATCACCGGTGATTGGTCTGCCTTCCACAATTACTCTTACGAACAAAGGAGAGGAGGCGTTATTACTGATAGAAATTGTTTTTGCTTCACTATTAAAATCAATTTCCTCCTGAACTATCAGGTTTGGAGATTTTATTGCTTTAGAATTTTTACCGTCAATTGAATATTCAAAATTCATTTTCTCTTCAATATTTTTATTGCCGATAAATTTACCTACCGCCAATAAAGCATAAGCCGTTGTTTGCGTGCTTAACCATCTTTGATCATTCAATTGTTCCGAGATTGCCTTAACTAGTGTAAATCCTTCACTTTGCTTATTCATCAGTGTTATGGTTTCAAGTATCATTGCCTGATCCCGCAGAGCGCTGCCGAATGTGTTTCCGAGTTCGCTGTAATCTTCAATATTATAATCAAGACTTTTAATAAGCTGCTCGGCAACCTCGGGTTTACCCGCAAGCTGATAGGCAGCGGCTAATCTGAACTTTGTAGTTTTATCCAAACCGGTGCTGGAAAGCAGTCTGTTCATTGCACCAATTTCAGGGTCACCTACCAGGGCAAGCGTGTAAAGACGGTATGCTTGAGAAAGTCCTCTTCTATTAGCCCGCTTTGCCCAATTACGAGCTTGGTTACGCTGATATTTTTTCCACTTAGATAAAAATCCCGCAGGCAATTGATAGCCTTTATTCATTGCTTCAATCAAAAAATGCCCTGCATAAGTTGTTCCCCAATCGTTAGCAGTAGTTTGCCCGGGCCAGTATGATAATCCGCCGGAACTGATCTGAAATGAAGTTAGCCGTTTTATTGCGTATTTAATATTTCCTTCTGTTCTAGATTTTTGTTCATCGGTTAGTCTTAGTACATCACTTAAATAAAGCTGCGGAAATGCGCCTGAGGTAGTTTGTTCAACACAGCCATGAGGGTATCTTATTAGGAAGTTTAGTCTTCTTCCCAGGTTTATCGGCGGTATTGATGACAGTTCCAGAATACATTTATTTGTTCCTTCCGTTCCAAAGGGAGCAACAGATTTTTCCCAGCCGCCGTTTGCTTCAATCATCTTACCAGTAACATCAACAACAATAGGATTAGGATTCCTTATCTCAAGCTCTATATCGTAAATTGCCTTTTCTGATCCGCTGATCGCTTCAATTTCGACCTTTCCTATTCCGGTTTTGAGTTTCGCTTTCAATTCAAAGCTCACAAGCTGGTCGCCTTTTTCATCGAAAGTAATTTGCTTTGTTTTGCTTCCGATAATGTCAAACATATCATTTGGTTTAATTGTAATTGATACATTCTTGATATTTTCTTCCATTGCAAATACTGAAACAGGAAGCTGAACATTCTCTCCGGGTCCTAGCAATCTTGGTAAAGTACCAAGCACCATTAACGGTTTACGTACGGGTGTGGTTTTTTCGGCAAAGCCGTATGCACCTTCATTTCCGGCAATAACCATTGTTCTAACCGAACCTACATAACGCAGTACATGAATAGTATGAGTTTTTGAACTACCATCAATTGTGAATGGACCTAAAAATTTTACCATCGGTTTAAAGCGGTTAACCTTTGTGCCTTCTTTTGGTCTCTCAAATTCACCGCCGCCCAAAGAAAGCAGATGTTCGAGTTTGCCGCCGTATGCTCCAATTACCATATCATAAATATCCCAGCTTTTTACACCCAACGCTTCCTTACTGTAAAAGTGGTTCCAGGGATCGGGAGTTTTAAATCTTGTTAGATCGAGAAGTCCTTCATCAACAATAGCAATTGTGTATGTCATTTCTCTATCATTATTTTCCTTAACCGTTAGTTTAAAACTCTCTTCCGGTCTAAGTACATCCGGCATTGAAATTTTCGGGTCGATATGTGTTTCAGGGTTTTCAATATAAATTGGAATTATTCCATAAAGCCGAATCGGCAGATCATTTGCTGTTTGCGAGTGCGGTTGAATTAAGGTAACGTTTGCGTAAACATTTGGTGTCATTTCCTGCGTGGCGGTAAAGGTAAATTTGTTTTCACCTTTTTCCATTTCAAACCAGTAGCTGTCAATTACCTTGGTGCCTGATTCGATGCTTATTAAACTTCTACCTGTTTCGCCGCTTGGGATCGTAAGTTCAACTTCATCACCAACCGCATACTTTTCCTTATCTGCACTGAACATAAGCATTGCTGCACCATCGGGCTGCTCTCTTCTTGCTCTGCCTGCCCAGCCGGGCCAATCAATATAAAATATTTTTCCAGCTCTGTGATTATCTTTTAAGTCACGAGCGGTTATTATATATCTTCCCCAATCAGGATATTTTACATTTATCTTCCAAGTTCCTTTTCCGTTATGTGTTGTGATTTTTTGAGAAGCCAATTCTTCACGAAAAATATTATGGGAATAGTTACTTTGATTATTTCCTGATTGATCCCACCACCATCTCCATTCAACTTTATGAAGTTTCATCTCTATTTGCCGATCACTTGCAGGGTTCCCATCAATGTCCAAAGCAACAATATCAATTTGATGATCTTTATCCGTAAGCAGCATTCCGCGTCTCCTATCACCTTTAGGAATTTTGATACCTACATAAGTTTTATACGGATAGTAATCGATACTAAATTTATCAATGCTGAAATCACCGCCGGGTTCAAAAGCTTTTGTTAAAAAATTTGCACGCAGTTTGCCGGGTGCCCGCTGATCTAAATTAATATCTACATCAATTTCTGCTTTACCTTTCTCATTCACCTTTCCGTCAAAAATTGTCTGCGGCTCGGTTGAAAATTTTATGGAAGGATCATCAAACGTGAAATCAGAATATTTAGTGAACGTAGTTCTAGTGCGCGACAAATCAGCATCAATTTTTACTTTTAAGTTTTTAGCAACAGCGCCATGCAGCCACTTTAGTGTCAGTCCTACATCATTTTCCGATAGCTTTGTTAGATAAGGTTTTTCAATATCAAATTTAATTTTTAATCTATTCGGCTTAACCGTTTCAATTTTTATCTGTTTGGAAAACGCAACACCGCCCAAAGAAATTTTTGCATTCCAATTACCGGTTGGGGCATCTAGTTCGGTAGCAAAAATAAATGTATAAAAGCCGCTTTCGTTTCTCTGCTTTATTAATCTTTTAGCAATCTGCTGTTTTGGATTTTTAAGTTCAAAAATTATCGGATGCTGTTCAGGAATGTTATTCTTCAAATCTTCTAAAATAAAAGTAACATAAACCGAATCACCCGGTCGCCAAACGCCTCTATCGCCGTAGATAAAACCTTTAATACCTTTCTGGACTGCACTGCCGCCAACATCAAACCTGCTTATTGAAAGTGAGGAACCGTCATCCATTCTCAGGTAACCTTTTTCATCACCCTTTTCGGCAATCACCATAAAAATTTTATCATTAATTTTTGTCTTGGCAATTCCTTCGCTATCGGTTACAAGTTTAACTAAAACTTGTTTTTGAAAATCCATTAAATGAAGATGGACACTGCCCAGAGGTTTGCCGGTTGAAATATTTGTAGTTGCAAAAAAGAGTGAGTTATCGGCGCCTCGTTTTGCTATTACGGCAATATTAGAATGAATAATATTTTTTTGCACTGATCTTCTTCTGCCGTAATATGAGTTATGGCAAGGGTCATCTCTATGCTGCCAATCATAACCATAGTAGTAGTAGTTTTCATAAAAATTCCAATAGCTGGCTTCTTGCTCGTCATCAAAGTATTCATTCTGTTCAAGACGGTCGTCGGCTGTATCATCATTTCCGCATGAGTAGAGTGATTGACTTTTTCGGAAACCAATTTGAACCCTGTAAACAACGCCGGCTTTTTCATCGGTTATATCATTTAAGTCCAAAGTAAAGCGGTTCCATTTATGGAGTGATTCCGTTCCGCTTTTATCTAATGCAACAGTTTTTCGAAGAACATATTTACCAACTCGATGAAGCTCGCGATTACCGTCGAGGTTATTCACTTGAAGAAATTGCGACATGTTGTTTTCAAAAATTTTAGTTACAATAACATCTACCGCACTAAGGTTAACTGCCTCAAACGGCATTATTATTCCGTGTTTATTATCGGGAATAACAACTCCGTTGCCTACGAATCTAACCGCCGGTTTTAAGTTTTCAAAAGTTATATTCTCCATGTAAGTGGAGTTCATCCGAAAGTTTAGTGAGTTTTTAATGCCTTCGTTTACGTTTAATGTAAAGTCGCCATAAAGTCTGTTTTGCGGATAAACCTTTATTTCATTCGCAGCAATTTCAAATCTTAAATTTGAAACATCGTTAATTGTTATTAGCCCTTTAAGGTTCTGCAAAGGTTTAAGCGGATCGGTAAAATTAATTGATACATATTGTTCCGGTGAATGGATAACCCTCACTTTGTTTATATTAAACTCATCCAAAGCGGGCAGTTTAATAGTTTCTTCACCGGAGTTATCAATCCCTATCGGCGAGCCATCCCAGGTTATTACAATGTCTCTTTCTTTATCGCCTCTTTTAAGTGAATCGATAATAAATTTATGCCGTTTGCTATTTGCCAGGGGAAACCATTTAACATCTACATCGTTCCCTTCAAATTCTGCACTTACTATTTTTTTTATTTCATCAATGTTTTCGTTGTCTGATGTCTCAACAGTTCCGGTAAGTTTCTGCAGTTCAACATTTTTTGTCGAGAGGGCGGTTAAACCTTCAGACTTAACATCCATTTCTCTTTTAATTGTTTTGAAATCAAATACAAAGGGTTTAATATTTTTTTCGGCACCAATTACTTTACCAACATTAAAAGTAGCAATGTAGCGGGTATCTGGTTCCAATAATTCATCAGGTGCAAATTCAATTGTCTGTCCGTCAAGCCAATATGTTTCGCCTTCAATTGCGGGTTCAAAAGTTAAGTAGTTTAAAGAAGCCGGAATTTCAGTTGATTCATTTTCATTATAAACCTGCACCAGCCTTACTTTAATTGTGGATTGACGTGAAATTATTCCGGTTGTGTAAGCGCTTACATATTCAACAAATTCATCTTCTTTAGAAATAGCAATTTCTTTTTCGCATGATGATAAAAAAATCCCGGCAGTTGTTACTGCGATTAAAAATAAAATGAAAGCGGCAAACTTTTTGACCAACATATTTGAACCCCTATTTTTGGATGGATTATTTCCTCTGAATACTTTATTAAAATTAAGCAAACATAGTAAATAGTACAAATGATAACACTATCATATAGATAGTTTATTTTAAGGAAGGTATAAAATTTTTTAATTTGAAGGGATAGTTCCCGGAACGATTGACGATCCGGGAATATTTACTATTTAAACTTAAGCCGGAGAACCTGAATGCCATATTTTTGTATCGAGAGAAAATTTGCCGGAACCGAAAAGCAGATAAATGAAAAGCAGCACCAATACTAATCCTGCAAGTTCCAAAGATTGCCCGCCTGTTATAAGTCCCTGCTCGATGTGAATGAAGAAAACAGCACCAAATAGAATAGGTATTTGAAATAATGCTGCAACACGTGTAAGCAAACCAAGCGCTAATAAAAGTCCGCCGATAATGTGAGCGCCGATAATATATGAATGCCACATATACATATCGTGTGCGCCGGCTAATTTAGTGATTGCCTCCGGCTCAGCAAATAATATAATGCCGCGTACAAACAGTGCAATTCCTAAGTATATTCTTACCAGCGAGTAAGCTGTTTCACGATTTTTTTCCAGCATTAGTAAAAGCTCTTTTATCTTTTTCATACTCGTCCTTTTTAATTTTGATTATAGATTTTTTAAAACTAGTTAAGCTGCAAGAATGATATGCAGATAAGTTATAAAAAAATATATTAATTACATAGAGTGAAAGTGTTAATGATTGAATGGCGGCATGACTGCATGACTGCATGGTTGCATGGCTGCATGGTTGAATGGTTGAATGGTTGAATGGTTGCATGGTTGCATGGTTGAATGGTTGAATGGTTGAATGGTTGAATGGTTGAATGGCTGAATGGCTGAATGGCTGAATGGCTGAAATAATTATAACGATTCTAATTTACTTTCTGACTTTTGCTTCTCGCTTATTTAATTTTTGATATCCAACCCGCAGCGAGAGTTAGAGGATGGACGAACCAAGGGGCGGTAAATTGAACTGGTTTTTTATCAATGCACTTTAATAAATGCTCCACTGCTTTTTCAACAGATATAATAAAAGGTTTTTTATTACCTTTTGCCATTTTTGTATCAACAAAACCAAAGCGAACATTTGTGACATTAACATTTTTTGGTTTTACAGCTTTTGCTAGTCCGAGCATGTAATTTGAAAAACCCGCTTTAGATGCATTATAGCTTGGTGCTTCGGAAGAGATCATCACATCTGCCACACTGGAAATCCCAATAAAATGTCCCTTGCCGCTTGCAGTCATTAATGGAATTACGCAAGAAGCAGTTTTAACTAACCCCGTTAAGTTTACATTTATAACATCAGCTTCTTTCCCCATCTTATTCGTATTCAATAACCCGCCTATTCCCGCACAGTAAATACAAACATCGATCGGGTCAATTCTCTCGGCAGCGATTTTTAATTCTTCAGAAAATTTTTTTTCTTTAACATCACTAACAATATGAATATAGAGCGGATTTTTAATTTCCGATTCACTTTTTGAAATTCCGACTACAATCCAGCCGTCTTCTAAAAGTTTATTGGTTATTGCCAATCCAATGCCGTCGGTGTTGCCGATAATGATCGCTTTCTTTTTCATAGTTTTAAATATTTATCAAGGTTGTAGGGTTAAAGGTTAAAAAATTAAAGAATACAAAATAAAATTGTTTAATTGCTGCATGGTTAAATTGTTAAAAACAGTAAAAATGGAATCCTTCATGCTATTATCATTTTCCTGCGTCCTGCGATTTGCTTTCCTGCGTTTTGTTTTCTTCCGTCTTCCGTTCCTTGTGTGTGCCTTTAAAACTGTCTATTCTGAATAGTACACCTTCAAGTTTTCCATTAACCAGATGAATTCGTTGGGAGGTTTTTAATCCAATTGATTTACGTAAAGCCGGATCACCGGTATAAATAAAAGCTGAAGTGCCGCTGCATTTTTGTTTTAGAAAATCACCTAACTCCTTCATTAATAATTTTGCATCTTCTTTTTCTCCAATCCTTATTCCGTATGGCGGATTTGTAATAATTATTCCATTTTCAAAACCATCTGTTTTTTGAAAGGGCTTGTTGAATATGTGCACATTTTCAGAATGGGGAAGTCTTCCGATATTTTCCTTTGCAGTTTCAACCGCTTTCGGAGAAATATCACTTCCTTTAATTATTCCTTTAGGCAGCGGACGTATTTTACTATCACATTCACTTTTAATTTTTTCCCATAAGCTTTTATCAAAATCGGGCAGATTAAAAAAGCCGAATTCTTTACGGAGGTATTGAGCCGGGATATTACAGTATTTCATCAATGCTTCGGAGATAATTGTACCTGAACCGCACATGCAGTCCCAAAATGGTTTCTCACCATTCCACTCACTTATTCTTATTAATGCGGCGGCAAGTGTTTCCTGCATTGGTGCTTCACCCGCCGATAATCTGTATCCGCGTTTATGCAGAGACTCACCGGATAGATCAAGGCTGACAGTTGCCAACTCTTTTTCTATATGAAGGTTTAATCTTACATCAGGTGTGCGTGTATCAACATTCGGACGCTTTTTATATTTGGCGCTAAAATAATCTGCAATAGAATCTTTTAAGCACAATGCCGCATATTTGGAATGTGTGATCTTGCTATTTGAGACTGAAGCATTTATCGCAAATGTTGTGTTAAGTGAAATGAGTTTTTCCCATTTAGTTTTTGAAGCTGAATTTTTAATATCGTTCGTGCTTTTACAATTGAAAGTAAAAAGGGGTGCAAGTACTCGAGTAAGCAGTCTGGATGTATAATTAATTTTGTAAAGCACCGCAGGCTCAGCTTGAAAATAAACACCGCGGTAAGCTGTTTTTATATTTGCTGCACCTAATTCTTTAAGTTCTTGCTCGCAAAACTCTTCCATTTTGCCGGGCACTTGTGCAAAAAAATTATTCTTTCGTTGGTAATCAAACATTGCTAATTCCGTTATAAGGTTTTTGTTTTTCTTTGCGACTCTGCGTCTCTGCGTGAAAAGTTTTTTGTGTTTTCAATTCCAGAAAAAGCATCGCACGCTAAGTCGCAAAGCCGCAAAGTTTAAAAGAATATTCTTTGAAATAAGAATAATATTGAAATTAAAATTTTTCATTTTGCAAGGAACTTTTAATCCATTTTTACATTTAAGTTTTTCTTAGCGTCTCGGCGTCTTTGCGTGAATGGCTGTCTCAGTTTCAAAGCATTGCACGCTAAGCCGCTAAGTATTAAAGATTGTTTACTATTCGCTGTATTCCATCTTTTATTAAAGCGCTGTTAAAATTAATTAAAAGCCCTAGTTTATTACCCGTAATTCTAAGGTACGTTAATAATTGTTTTTGATGAACAGGTGCAATAGCTTCAACAGATTTAATTTCAATAATTACTTTATGCTCGATAATTAAATCAGCTCGAAATCCTATTTCCATTTTTGTGTCTTTATATAACACTGGAATTGGTTTTTGTCGTTCTACAAACAATCCATAATCAGTTAGTTCAAACGCAAGTAATTCCTCGTAAACTGATTCCAATAAACCCGGACCCAAACTTGAGTGAACATTAAAAGCACAATTAACAATAATTTTTGAAATCTCATTTTCCGTCATTACTTTCCCATAAGCTGTATTGATTTTTCAACATCTCAAAAGCCTGGCACGCGAAGACGCAAAGCCGCTAAGTTTAAAAGATTGTTTATTATTCTTCGTCTTTAAATTACTATTGAAATTAAAATCTTTCATTTTGCAAGGTACTTCTAATCCATTTTTACATTTAAGTTTTTCTTAGCGTCTCTGCGTCTCTGCGTGAAAAGCTGTTTTAGTTCTCACTTTTTGTAAAAGCATCGCACGCGAAGCCGCAAAGCCGCTAAGTTTTTAGTCTTTGCGGCTCTGTGTGCAAATGTTTTCTTCTCGATTTAGTTCAGTCCTCTTTTAGCAAGCAGAGGTTTAATCGTCGGCTCTTGTCCGCGGAATTTTTTATAGAGCTCCATTGAATCATCAGTCCCGCCGGAAGCTAAAATGTATTTTCTATATTTCGATGCAAGTTCTTTATCAAGCACATTGCCGGATTTAACGAATGCGTTGAATGCATCTGCATCAAGCACCTCTGACCAAATATAGCTGTAATAACCGGAAGAATAATCACCGCCGAATATATGATTGAAATAAGTGCTGCGGTAACGAGGAAGGATTTCCGGCATCAAGCCAATTTTTTTCATCGACTTATTTTCAAACGCTCTTGCATCAACTTCCTTTGCTTCAGTCATTGTATGCCAATCCATATCCAGGAATGAAGCAGCGAGATATTCCACAGTTTCGAATCCTTGATTGAACAGACTTGATTTCTGAATTTTCTCAATCAGTTCGTCCGGAATCGGTTCACCGGTTTTATAATGCTTTGCATAACTCGTAATTACATCAGGATGCAAAGCCCAGTTCTCCATTACCTGCGAAGGAAATTCAACAAAGTCACGCGGAGTTTCCGTGCCGGAAATTGAAACATAAGTACAATTTGAAAGTAGTCCGTGAAGTGCATGACCGAACTCGTGGAATAATGTTTTGGTTTCGTCAACACTAATAAGCGCAGGCTTATCCCCGGTTGGTTTAGAGAAATTACCCACGTTATAAATAATCGGCGAGATCATTTTGCCATCTTTTTTATGCTGTTTGCGGAGTGCATCCATCCATGCGCCTGCTCGTTTACTTGGACGCGGAAAATAATCCGTATATAAAATTCCAATATGGCTGCCGTCTGCTTCTTTTACTTCAAAAACATTTACATCAGGATGATACTTTTGGATGTCATCCCTTTTCTCAAAAGTGATTCCCCATAAATTAGTTGCCAATCCGAATACTCCGTCAATAACATTTTCTACTTTGAAGTATGGACGTAATTCTTCTTCATCCAAATTGTATTTAGCTTTTTTAAGTTTCTCGGCATAGTACCACCAATCCCACGGCTCAAGTTTAAACTTGCCGCCTTCGGAATCAATAATCTGCTGCATCTCTTTTCTTTCCTGCTTTGCTCGCTTAAGTGCAGGTGTCCATAATTTATTTAGTAGATCATAAACATTATCCGGGCTGCCTGCCATTTGTTCTTCGAGTACATAGTGTGCGTGTGTGTCATATCCAAGAATGTTTGCACGCTTAACTCTTAACGCAGCCATTTTTGCAAGAATTTTTTTATTGTCAAACGAATCATCATTATCGCCTTTCATAAAATAGGCTTTGTAAATTTTTTCTCTTAAATCCCGTTTAGTTGAGTATTGCAAAAAGGGTATCATGCTTGGTTTATGAATTGTGAAAACCCATTTGCCTTCGTATCCCTTTTCTTTTGCAGTCTCTGCCGCACCTGCTATTTGAGTTTCAGATAAGCCTTCCAGATCATCTTTGTTATCAATTACCAATTCAAACTTGTTGGTTTCTTTTAAAATATTTTCACCGAACTGAAGCTGAAGAACAGATAAGTTTTCATTGATTTTTCTAAACTCCTCTTTAAGTTCCGGTTCAAGATTAATTCCTCCTCGGATAAACTGCTTATAATATTTATCAAGAAGTTTATTCTGTTCGGTAGTTAAATTTAAGTCATCCTTTTTTTCATAAACAGAATTTACTCTTTTGAATAATCCCTCATTAAGATTTACATCATCTTTATGCTTTGCCAGCATTGGAGTTACTTTTTTAGAAATCTTCTGCATCTGATCATTGTTCATAGAACTTTTCATTGAAGAAAAAACTCTTCTGACTCTATCTAACTGAACACCGCTGTTATCGAGAGCTGCAATAGTGTTTTCAAAAGTTGCTTCTTCCTTGTTATTCACAATTGAATCAATTTCCGCATTGTGTTTTTCTATTGACTCTTCAAATGCGGGCAGGTAATGCTCTGTTTTAATTTGTTCAAACGGCGGTGTGCCGAAAGGTGTATCCCATTTAGTTAAGAAGGGATTTGTTTCGCTTGTTTCGCAGCCAGCCGCAAACAAACCGAATGCAAGTACTAACATAGTTATCCTTTTCATCTAAAATATCCTATTTGATTATTAAAAATTTGAAAGTAAAATTTAAGAAAAGTTAAGGGGAGAAACTTGTGAAATAGTTTGCCACTTAAAAATTCTTTGCTCTTTTTTAGTAGGGAATTGAAAGATTAGAAAATTGAAAGATTACAAGCCTGCCTACCGGAGGTAGGATTATAATTAGCGGAGTAAAATCATTTTTTTTGTATCGATAAAATTATTAATCTCTAATCTGTAAAAATATACTCCGCTGGAAAGATTTTGTGCATTGAAATTTTGTGAGTAATAACCGGCTTTCCTGTTTTCATTTATTAACACGGCAGCTTCTCTTCCCAGTACATCAAAAATCTTTAGGGAAACAAAACCTTCATCCTTAATTTGAAAGTTAATAATTGTACTTGGGTTAAAAGGATTTGGATAATTTTGACTTAGATTGTAAGCAGCAGGCAGCATATTTTCATTCATATTTTCAATATCGGTAGTACCCGCCATAAGCTGAAATTTTACTGCATCGGCACGAAGAACCGGACCAACGGTACTGTTGCCGGTATCTTCAACTTTTACTGTTACGGGAGTACCGGC
Source organism: Ignavibacteriota bacterium (assembly GCA_013112585.1). Taxonomy (GTDB): domain Bacteria; phylum Bacteroidota; class Ignavibacteria; order Ignavibacteriales; family Melioribacteraceae; genus IGN16. Next base: position 43,559 of record JABFGH010000023.1, read on the forward strand.
AGGTAAATAACTTCTAAAGAGTATTGCCCACTCGCCGCCGATAGAATTTTGATTTCTGATTATTGACTGCCTGCTAACGCCGTCAACAAAAAGTGTATAAAGTGCATCGTCACTGCTGTTTTCCGAAGTGGGAATTATTGCATAAATATTATACTGCCCGGTATAATCCATCTCAGTAGTAAATGAGGCTGAAGCTAATGGGGATTGATTTAAAAAGCTGTACCTGCTTGAATTTCCGTAAGCTTGTGCAACGCTTATAGCCCAAGTTCCCGATTCTGAATAATTTCCGGCATCCTCGTTATCAACAATTTTAAATGGATTTTTAACAATTGCCGCGCAAGGTATTACCAGCAATGGATTTATCGGATCATCACTCTGAATATAAAGCGTATCCGTTTTTACTCCAAGCTCGCCCGAGGCAATACTAACCTCTATTTGCTTGCTGTCCATGCCCTGTATTGTAAATGGCGTAATGCTGTTTGAATTTACAATTCCAAATGCTGTTGAAATTGACGAAACAGTAAGAGGATTTATACCGGAGTTTTTAATTTTCAAATTAATACTTGCGATATCATTAATAACTACTTCTCCAAAATCTATTGACGGCGGTACTGTGGAAATTTCTTTATCCCTTACCAATGCAGAAATCTTTATAACATCAGATGCAAATTGCGATGACGCCGAACCTGTTTCTTTGGCGAGTATTTCAAGTTTATAAACATTGGTTGAATCAAGCATTGCTGTAGTTAAATAATTCCATTCAACTGCCTCAAATGAATCTGAATAAACTTCGGTGTAAAGTGTGTCCTCGTCATTAAGCAGAGTAACAATAATACTGTCTGCCGGATTTTCTAATTCCGGATATTGATAAAAAATATTGTAGTTAACAGTCTGCGGAACATCAATCAGCCAATTTACTTTCGCAGAATCACCCGGATTAAGATTTACAATTCTACTTTCTAAATCCCACACGGCATTTGATGAAGTGCTCCAGTTACCGTAAAGCTCAACGTAACCGGCATCTTTATTATCAATAAAAATATCATCGGGTAAATAATTAATAAATCCCGTTGAAAGATTTCCGCTAGTGTCAGTTACTGCAGCACCAATTTTTGCTAATAAATTTTTGTCGGCTGGCTCTGTGGTTCGCCAATTGTTCGGTGAGGTTTCAATGCATGGAATAACTGTGTACTGTTCATAAACATTTTTCACAGCAACAAAAGGTACCGTTTGAAAAATATTTTCATCAGCGGAAATATTGAAGTAAACCTCATCGCCAATTTCATCGGCAGTTAAAATTAATTCGGGTGAAGTGGAGTCCGCAGTTTTTAGCCATTTTTGATAAGCTTCAACACCGGTGCAGTATTCAAAATTTACCGTTGAATAATTTGCAGCCGAGATTTGAATTATTGAATCGACTCTAACTAATTGATCTAAAAAATCATTCTCGGGCAGATGCGACCAAATACAAATCATTTGATCCGTACCATTCGCTGCATTTTGAAATACTAGATCTGAAGTTGTTTGATTAAATCTTTTTGTATAAACAGAACGCACGTTATAGCCATTTAAATTACCCGGTAACTGGTAATTATCAGCCGATGGATGATAAGGTACAAATGATGACGGGGCTAAAGACCAATCAAACAGATTGTCCAACGGTTCTTCATCATCGGTACGCTTATGCGGATAATCATTATGAAGCGAGAAGGGAAGAACATACTCGAGATAATTTTGCCAATCATTATCCATATAATGCCAGCCGCTTCTAAATGAAACGGGAAAAATATTTTCATCAATTAATAATTGAGCCAGAGTGAATTTAAAATCTTCAAAATAATCTTCAAAGTATAATGCCTGGTTCCACCAAAATATTCCGTCATTGTCATAGTCGGTCCACGCAAATGTGTGGTAGTGCAGCGAAAGCTCATCCTGAAAAAGTGCGACTTGCTCACCGTGATATTTTTTCATCAAATAAAAAACTATTGAATTTGCATTTGGAATGTTGGTATTATCGGAATAACGAAAAGTATTTCCCGCCATCATCCACCAGGTTAATTTCATTGGTGTGCCGTAGGAGTCGGTCATTAAATTCCTGTAACCCGGCGCCATAACCTTGTAAGCATTGCGTGCGGGATTTGTATATAGGTCTTGATTGTAATGATGAATATGCCGGTTTGTACTTAGTCCCTGCCAAATACCCGTATCGGAGCCGATTACAAAATAAACTTTACCTTGACTAAAAATTGTAAGATTTAAGAATAGAAAAATAGAGACGAAAGAAATTCTACCAAGCATTAGGCTTCCTCATTAATGTTCAACCCGAATTATGCATTAGAAATAATTAATAAAGTCTAAATAAAAATTGTCTTTTTAATTGCACCGTCATTTATGACGGTGATTGATTTTAAAATTATGTAAGGGGCTTTAGCCCAAAACCGTTTGGGTTAAAACCCAATATTTATGTTTGTTCAATATTCACGGCGCTGAAGCACCGTGCTATTATCTCTTTTGCATAATTCGGGTTCAACGGAAATTATTAGATGATTTAACTAATACAATAATAAGGGAAACAAAACAAACATGTTAGAGGTTAATGATTTTGAAGAAGAATTATTGATGAGAAATAAAAAAGCCGGACAAAATATCCGGCATTAAAAAGTATTTAATAAAAATTAATTGATTGAAATTTTAAAAGGGACTTTCAATTTATACCAATGCAGGTAAGCAGTTGCAGAGGTTGGGGATAAATCATCAAAATTAAAGAGCAGCCATTCCTGGTAGGGCGCTTTCTCCGGGGTAACAGTTACACGCAGTGCATCTTCTGCAGGGTCATACGAGTAACTTCCCCAATCGGAATTTCTATTACTGAAAATTACTATCCAATCCTCTTCAGAAGGAATCATATGAAGTCCGTATTTACCGGCAGCTAATTTTTCGCCTTCAATAAAAACATCGGTGCTGAATTCGATAGTAGTATTTTCATTTGCACCGGCACGCCATGGGTATGGTTTTCCTTTGGAGTATTTGTTACCGGGCGCCATTCCGTAAGGAACAAGATCACCCCAAACATTTCTTCCCTTTACTCCGGGTCGGCTGTAATCAATTGTAATATCGGTATCAACCCCAATTCCTTGTGATGCACTTGCGCGCAAACTTGCCCGTACTTTATCTTTTTGAGCAAGTGTAATTGTTTCCGTTACAAAAAAACTTGCTATTAGAAAAAGAACTAAAATATATTTTTTGTTATTCATGAATTATCCTTTGTTAATAAATTGATTTTGTTAAATATCTTGAAATAATTTGTGACTTTATAACAATAAACTCAACTTAAAAATTAGTACTCAATTTAGTTTTATGGCTGCTTCAAAATCCAAGTATCATTTTTGAAGTACTGCAATATGACTTGATGAGGGGCTGTTTTGAACTTCATTAATTATTTTTAACCCGCTTAATTTTGATAAGCCTATTATGCCTTCATTTTTAGTATAGGTTTTAAAATTTTTATAATGATCTTTTCCCGCAGCAAACTCAACAACTTCATTCAGCAGCCGCCAAAAGTTTTTAGGCTGGGGAACAAAGTAATCAACAATTATTATTTTATCGGCGAATCGGGAGATTGACTGCAGAAGACCTACCCGTAAACTTTCATCCATTTCATGTATTACATATGAAAGAACTGCATAGTTGTAATGAACATCATTTGTAAAAAACTGATTTGCGTCGGCGTGAAAAAATTGAATTTTATTCGAGTTATTTTTCGCAAGTTTTTTCTTGGCTACATGAATGTTTTTTATCGATCAATCTATACCGTCGAACCTAGAACACTTATCTGCAATTTGAAAAGCCAGCCTGCCCGTTCCGCAGCCTATGTCAATTAATGATGAATCGGGTTCAATAATATTTTTAATGTGTTGAAATGATTTATCCTGATTAGGAGCAATCAGGTAATCATAAAATAGTCCGTCGTACCAGTGGTTTTTGTTTTTGATCATTTATTAGTTACAGGTTACAAAGTTGCAGGTTTCAAGTTTACATGTTTCAGGTTTATGCGTTTCATGTTGTTGTGTCTTTGTAGTTTTTTACATTAATAAATAATCGAAATAAATTTCGATTTACAATTGTAAACCGAAATTTATTTCGGTAGTGAGCCGATAATTAATTTATTTATTTCCGATTTTCGTTTCCTTGATTTGCTTTTCAATTTTTCAACCTTTCAACTTTTTAACTTTTCAACTAAAGAGTGCATCTATCTTAGTAAAGTTAATTTCTTAAAATCCATAAAACTACCGCTCTGCAATCTATAAAAATAAATTCCACTTGAAAGAGATGAAGCATCAAATTCTACTTTGTAACTTCCGGCGGTTTGTTCTTCACTCACTAAATTTGCTGCTTCACGTCCCAACAAATCATAAACTTTTAGTTGTACAAATCCGGTCTGCGGTATTGTGTAAGTTATTGTTGTTACCGGATTAAATGGATTAGGATAATTTTGATTTAATTGGAATTCTCTAAGAACATTTTCAGGTTCATCAACAGAGACGACTAATCGATGAGCCGGTAAGTATGTTTGTGTATAGCTTCTATTACTTTTTAAAGTGTGAGCAGGGATGTTAAGATTAACATTTGCAGGCACTTCATCACCGACAGAAACTATATAATAATGAACTGGAATATTTAATGACTGGGTTGTATCAGTATATTCTCTTATCTCAGCTCCTAATTCTGCAATCAGTTCATATTTTGAAAACCATACATCGCTCACATAACCATCAACTTGTTCCTGTGTATTTCTATAAATTTCAAAACCTTGAATTGTTGGACCCTCACTAAATGTTGTCCATTCTAAATCAACTTTACCTTGGTTAGAATTAACGCTGAATGTTTCCGGCGGATAAGGTGCTTGCGGAATATTCCAATTGTTGTCAAAGGCATCTGTTATTCTTTCAAAGGTTTGTCTCAATGAATCTGCACCGGTTAAAACCCAATTATTTTTTTCTAGAACAGAGATATTGCCGCTTTTATATAATTTTCCAATTCTAATTGATTCATCTCTGCTTAAACCTGATGCACCTTCAACCAAGATAATTTTTACACTATCGCCATAGCCTATTGTATATGGTCCATATCCATTTACATACACATAACCTGCATTATCTACAGAACCGGTACCGGGGTTTTCTTGGGAACCTGCGAAATCGCCGCCGGTAATAAAATTGGCATGGCTTTCAGTTGGATGTCCTTTGATCATCATTTCATATCTAGCCTGCATTTCTGTTGGATCAAATGCATTTGATGCAAAATTCAACGGGCTATTAAAATGTTCATAGCCTGTAGTACTGGGTTGATTAGGATCGTCAGTATTGATGTCCGATCCATTCTGAGCAAAGAGTGTTAGCGTACCGGCAAACTGTGCCGCTCCTAAACGCCCTACAGTATCAGCTTCATTTATACGTGCACCAAAACCTTGATCGGGTTCCCAAATAGGTCCGCCGATGTTATTCCAATCTAAAAAAGTTTCAAAGTAACCATGCCATGCATAAGAATAACGTAAATTATCATTACCGCCCGCCGGATAAGGTCCCACTTCATTATTTAAAGTATTCCTTCCCCATGCAATCGGGTCCCCAAATAAAATTCTAACTTCGCTTAAAATCGCTATGTTATTTTGAAAATAAAAGTAAACATCTTCCAATGTTCCCTCTGTTCTTTCAATCTCTTCATCAGCATCTATGTTGCCGGTATTAATAAAAGTATATTCCATCACATGAACATTATCATAATACTGATTACTAAACTGATAAATTTTCCTCTCCATACTCAAACCCACTTGAGTATTAACATAATTATATATCATTTGATCGTAAGGCATGCTGCTATCAATTTCGTCAATAACCACTTCCTCGTCGGGATGATTATTTAGAACTCCGTCAACATATACTTCGGTAGGTGGAAATTTTGCATAATGCTTAAATTCAATAGGAAAAAACTCGACTAATCCGCCGGTATATGGTCGCGGACCACAGTGAACCGTTTTGTACTCGAATGTTGTTCCTAATTCAGGTTCGGTATAATTTCTACAGCCGATCCATAAACCCTTTGCTGCCTGCATATCCTGATGCAGATAATAGCCGGGCCATCGCCATCCGGCTTGCTGCCGTCTGATCGGTCCATCCTCTTCCCGTTCATGCCCAATGCTTGAATACCAATTATGAAAGGAACCGGCGTTTAGCCATTTTTCAAATTTTCCAATATTTGGCTGGGCTTCAATGCCCAAGGGCAAAATAAAAATGAGCATAATAAGAATCGATATAGTTGATATCGTTCTTGCTTTTGCTGCACTTTGAAAATTAAAATTAGTCGCAGCTTTTTGTTTAAACTGCAAAGCCAAAAACTTTCTGATTAAACTTCTCATTTTTCCCTCCGCTAAAATATTTTTAATGTGCGAAAATAATTTATCCTGATTTATAGCATTCAGATAATGATAAAATAGTCTGTAACAACTAATCGAAATAAATTTCGATTTACAATTACATCCCAAAACAATATTTTTACGTCTCTACGTCTCTACGTCTCTACGTCTTTACTTCTCAACTTCTATCTTCTATTCTATTTAATTTTCTTCCAATAATTACTGTGCTGATAATAGCTGACTACATTCCCATTCTCATCACTAATAAAAATAATTTCTTCACCTAATTCGCCATCGTCCCGTACTCGTTTAAAGGTATTATTCTTAATATGCTTTAGCTTCGATAAATTATCAAGAGGTGATGATGTTGGTAAATCAAGCAGAGCAAGTCCGCCTTCCCAGGGAATTATTGCACCTTCTCCGCCCCAGGTTTCGTAACTGTACGTGCCGATATATTTTTTTAATGATTCATCCATAATTAATTTTGTTTCATCAGAGTTACCTTCAAGAACTGAAGCAACAATTTTGTATGCTGTTTGTGCTAACTGACCTACGCTTACTCCGGATGCGTTTGCCAAAAATACCGACACAACTTTTTTATCCGGCTGAATCATAAGTGCTGTTCTATAACCGGGGCAGCTTCCCTGGTGCCCGACAAATGTTACGTCCTTATTGCGATAAACACCAAAGCCCAGCCCCCGCGCGGTTTTCCAATTTGGTTCAAGCCAGTGAACGCGGTGCATTTCCTTTAATGTGTTAGCTTTTATAATTTTTGTACCGCCATTCTCCAATAAATCTGTCTGCCACATTCCAAATTTAATAAGATCTTCCACAGTCGAAGAAAAACCTGCCGCAGGAGTAATTGCTTTCGCCTGGAAAAACGGCTGCTTAATTCTTTTACTTTCACGAGTTTTAGAACTGTACCCAATTGCAAGCTGATTGCCGTGTAATTCTTCCGGCATTTCAGTTCGCGTATCATTTAATTTTAGCGGATCAATAATATTCTTTTCAACATACTCTTCAAATTTTTCACCTGAAACTGCGGCAACAATTTCTCCGGCTAAGGTTAATGCCAAATTTGAATATTGATAATGCTTATCGGAAGGGTAAAGTGTTTTTTGTTTGGCAAGTTTTTTAATCATTTCCTCTCTTGTAGGGAAAGGGTAGTCCGGAGCATTCCAATATGGGAAATCTGATTCTCTCGGCAGCCCCGACGAATGTGTTAACAATGCCTCAATTGTAATTGGCGGGCTGTCGGGGTAAACCTGTTCAATGTTGAACCATGATAAATGTTTACCGACCGGATCATCAAGCCGCAGGAGTCCTTTATCCCGCAATTGCATTACGGCAATGCTCGTAAACAATTTTGAAATTGAACAGATGCTGTAAATAGTATTTGTTTGTGTCGGTGCCTTTTCTTCAAGACCGGTTACACCAAAAGCCTTCTGCCAAATAACTTTGTCCTTGTAAGCTAAGCCGGCAGCCATACCCGGAATTTGTTCATAAGCCATTTGAGCTTCGATCCAGACTTCAATTAGGTTTAGTGATTCTTCTAATCTTGTATTGTTATTGGATTGAGCAAGAATAATTGAAGGAAGGAATAAGGCAAGTATAATTAACGAGGATAATTTTCGCTTCATCATTAATCTCCAGAAATATTATAAAATTGAAATATTAACGTACATTATATTTTGAGATTGTTTAGAAACCCGAACTCTTTAAGAAGTTGGGTTTCTTGATATCAAAATAATAATTAAAAATTAATTCCGGTTAAAACAATCTCTTCTTTAGAATCTACTAATCCGCCGCCATCCGGATTATTAATATCCGAAATTCTTGCATCCTTAATATGTAATGTTCTTTTTATTAAGCCCTTAGAAGAGATATAGTCATACAATGTAATATTACCAAAATTAAAACCTGTGTTGGCGAAGTCATAAATCCACTGAACTTTCCAGCAATCAAAACTTCCCGCCGGCAGTTCTACTTTTTCCGTACCTATAACCTTTTTATTTATAATAAAATAATCATTTCTATAAGTCCATTCTTGGTCTTGTTTGAATGGATACTTAAAGGATTGTACCGGGGGATCTTCATACCTAAGTGTATCTGAAATTATTTTATTTACCGAAGAAAGTATTCCATGCAATGAAGAAATTCTTTGAAAACTTTCGAGGCTACCGATCAAAATATCATCTGTAAAATTTGAAATCATTTTTGGATAGGAAATTGAACTGCCTCCTCTATCATAAGCCAATATAAATAATCCATCATCTGTATTCTGATAAAAATGAGACGAAGTAAAATTCATTGAATTTTCAATATCTTTTGTAATTACTACAGATGTAATAATCGAATCCATCAGTATTTCTTCGCGGTCGACAAATACTTCAGCCTTGGTATAAAGAGTTGTGTCAGTAAAAGGAAAATCCGTGCCGGCACTGTCAGGTCTAAAATTAAAATTTGACCACTCTCTATCATAACTCCATTTATTCCCAACTTTTAGCGGATAAGAAAAATCATCGCCAAAAGGAAGCGGCATGCCGGGATTGCTGCTATCGCTGCAGCTTAAATAAATTGCGGTTGATACTAAAAGCATCAAAAATATTTTTAATAAGTGTTTCATTGTTATTCTTCCCCTTAATTCTAACTAAAAAAAATTTATTTTTTCTGAAAATCATTTTGTCTTAAAGTTCAATGTATAGGGTGCATTTAAGTTAACTCCAAAATAATCTGTTAAAGTTGTATCAATAGAAATTTTGTATTCGGTGTCGGCATAGAGTGTATCAGGTACAATCTCAAATCTGCTCTCAATATTTGAAGCAAGAGTAATAATTTCAAACGGAACATTAGGGATGATTGAAATAGAATTGGAAACCGTGCTCTCATCAACGACATTATTCATTTCAATGTCAATGGTCATGTTTTGCTGTACGTTCTGCTGACCGTCATGCGGATATGTTCTTGCAACAAATAAGGGAGGAGTTTTGAAGTAAAACGTTGTATCATTTTCCATCATATTTCCCTCAATGTCCATGTAATCTTTTTTCAAACTAATGGAATAATCTGTATCAGACTTCCAGCAGATACTTGGCGAAAGATCAATAGCATCATAGGAAATTCTCACTTCGAACAATGGCGTTTCGGGAACGATTGTTAAATAATCAATTATACTATTCCCAACTAAATTATTAAATCTAAAACGAATATTTTTTTGACTTGAATAACCGGGCGGATAAAATCTATATACATTAAAAAAATCGGTGGTAAAACTAAACGAAAATGGAAATTCAATATTTTCATCATAAATGGTTTTAGCAGTAGAATCAATGTTTACAGTATATTCAGTTCCCATTTGATATTTTCCACTAATTATATACCTGAATACGGAAACTGAACTTGATGAATATTCAGAAATATTATAATCTGCTAATTCCGGAGTAACACTTATTGAATTAACGAAGCTGTCAAAATCCATTAACTTCGAAGATTCAATTTGTATAACTTGAGTTGAATTTGCATTTATTCTTCGTGAGCCATCTTGCGGGGAAATACCTAAAAGAGGGAACGGATAAGATACTAACTCAATCTTTCCAACATCACAGCCCTCTCCATCTTTAACTGTCACTTGATCAATTTCCGCTCGACCATAACCGGGCGCTTTAACTATAAGCCTGTAAACCCCCGGGGCAACATCATCAAAATAAAATACTCCCGAACTATTAATTTTTGTTTTCCTTTCGGAAACTTGCTGAAGGTAAACATCGGCATTACTTAAGGCAGGTAGAACAATGCCGGTAACTGTTCCGGGCTGTTTAACAATCGTTACATTAATATCATCCTGGCAGGAAATAAATAAAAATAAAAATGGTAGAATAATAATTCTTTTAAACATCTTAATGCCTCCATTTGCTATTGAATTACAATGCAATTAAACCCAATTAAAAATAAATTAAGATTGAATATCTTGTTAAGCAGACATAAATATCTCTTAACTAAATGTAGAAAAGCCGCTGACAAAATTCAATATAGTACTTGTTTAATACACCAATAATAATTTTCCTCGTTAGATGACGGACTTGAAAAAAATAAATTTACCCGGCTGCTATATCCTCTGTATCATTATATAATGATTTTTCATCATCTTCTATTTCAACCACTGTTTTAGCCATACGTTTGCAATGATAGTAAATACGTTTAAGTCTGGAAATAATTTCTACTTCAATTTTATAAGCCTCAAAATTTTTAGAATCTTGAGAAACAAGCCTTTCATTTTGATGCTGATTTGCCCTGTCGGCAAGTATTGATAACTCAGCTTTCATATCAATAACTTTTTGCGCCAGTTGAATGTCATCTTCAACAACTGCTTTTACCGCAGTTTTTACGGCATCGGAAATGACAACATGAAGCGTTTTTATTACCCCTTGTGACTGTTGACTTATTTTTGCTCCTTTTTGAATTCTGCGCATTCCCAGCTCAAACATATTAACTTCAAGCAATCCGCCGATATGGTCTAAATTATTTACTGCTGTCATAATGTTAGATAAATTATCAGTCTGCTCTTCTGTTAGTTTAAGTCTGCTGATTTTTGCAAGGTATGTAACAAGGTGCTTATAAAGAGTATGAATGTCATCAATTTTAGATCGTACTTCAAGCAACTCCTCTTTACTTCCGCTCAGCACTGCGGGCATCATATCTATATTCATATATTGTATGCGTTTTCCCATTCGCCTGATTTCATGCCGCGAAGCATCGAGCGCTAAACCGGGTGTGTGGTAGAGGAGTTCATTTAAAAATTTAGGCTGAATTTCTTTTTCTTCTTCCCATGGTTTATCGGGAATTATCCAAGTGATAAATCGGGCAAAAAGTGTTGTAAAGGGTAAAAATACAATAGCGATAGCAACGTTAAAAACTGTGTGTGCATTTGCAACCTGCCGCGGAAGTACAGAAGCCGCAGCATCAATTCCCGTTAGTCCCTCCGAAGCTTGGGGTGAAATAAAAACAATTAACTTTGCAAACGGTTCAATAAATGGGAATAGAATTACAACGCCGATAATCTTAAATAAAACGTGACTTACTGCAACCCTAACAGCTTCGCGGGGTTTACCGATTGATGCTAATCCCGCTGTAACACATGTGCCTACATTAGCGCCGAGTGAAAGGGCAATTCCTGCTTCCAATGAAATTAAGCCCTGCATTGCTAAAACTATAATTACACTTATAGCCGCGGCACTGGATTGAATTAACGCCGTGAATATTGTTGCAGCTAATATACCCCAAAGCGGTTTAGACATACCTGCCATAAGATTTATAAACGGCTGATACGTTCGAAGCGGGTTCATTGATTCACTCATTAATCCCATCCCGAAAAAGAGCATTCCTAATCCCATAATCATTGCACCATATTGGCGCAGGCTTTCTTTTTTTGAAATGAAGAAGAGTGCAAAACCAAATGCTATTAGCAATAACGAGTATTGAGTTACTTTAAATGCAACAAGCTGTGCGGTTATTGTAGTGCCGATACCTGAACCTAATATAATGCTTATTGTCTGCGAGAATGACATTAACCCCGCACTAACAAATCCGACGAGCATTACAGTAGTAATGGAACTTGATTGTATTGTTGCAGTTACAAGCGAGCCTGTTATTAAACCGGAGAACCGATTATTTGAAAGCATTGCCAAACCATCTTTTAACCTTGAGCCGGTTAGGTTTCTTAATGCTTCACTCATTTTATCCATACCGTAAAGGAATAACGCTAAGCCGCCCACCAATCCAACAATAAGCATAAACCAGCTAATATCATTATTAACAATATTGCCGCTTTCCGAACCATAGGCTAATGAGTATCCGGGTATGATTAAGCCAAAAAATAAAGAGGAAAATTTTATACGGGAAAGTAAATGCATAACAGTATCAGCCATTATCAGGTAATTCGTTTTTGGGTATAGTTTTTACAACTGTTACCGGAATAGTTGAAAGCTGAACAACTTTATTTACTTTTGAACCGACAAGAAAATGAGTAAAACCTGTACGACCATGACTGCCTAAAATAATCATTCTTGCATCTTTCTTTTTTGCTACTTCAATAATTCTTTTAACCGGTGTGCCTATTACTAAAAGAGTTTCAGCCTCTGCAAGACTTTTTATTTCCGGATTTTCCTTCTGAATGTCTAGAATAAACTCTTCCATCATATCTGCCGCTGAGTCTTCAATATTCTGAAGATATTTTTTCTTTTTTTTCTTCTGAGCATAAAAACCGGGAGCCTCAGCCGGATCATGAATTACGTGAAGGACAATAATTCCAGCATTTAAATCATCTGCCAATTTTCCGGCAAACAAAACTGCCTCTTTGGAAAAAGATGAAAAATCAACTGCCGCCAATAAAGTTGATTTGTTTTTTTTAGACATGATTAATCCTTTAGGTTTATCCGAATATTATTAAGCATAATTAAATTCAAAAAATCAAAAACTATTTATTCTTACACACAAGTTAATCTTTTTTCTTGGAATTTTTCCGCAACAAAGAAATACCTCCGAAACCGCCGATGATGGCTATATAAAATCCGAAATCGTACCACCAGCCGGTGTTATGTAATTCGTACACTCTAATATCGGGATTGAAGAATCCAACTATAAGAGAAATTGGTGCAATCCATCCGTGCCATATACCCATAAAAAATCCGGCAAGGTCATCCGGTGTAGAGGAACCGCCGCCCGGAGCACAGGCAGAAATTAATAAAACGATGAAAATAAAAAGTGCGGTGATTTTAATTGATCTCTTCAAAATTATTCTCCTCCATAAATAGTAAAACTCAATTTATATCATGTTTAAAAATAACAATTTAATTATTAATGTAGAGCGATTTTGAAATCGCTTATAACCTTTGGGATTTTTAGCCGAAAGAGGGGAAAGGTAATCAGCATCAGCCTGCGGAGAGGCAGGGCGATTTTAGAAGAAAAATAATTTAGTAATTATTCGGTGTTCGAAATTTGATATTCGTTATTGCTTTATAAGTTTTTTTTAAAATAAAAACCTAATGTACTAGCACTTGTTGTGTCGAGGAATGGTCCTCGACACCCTTGAATAGCAGTTATTAACACCCTTGAATGTAAAGCGATTTTCAAATCGCTTATTTTTGTTAGACCAATTATTGATGAGCAAAAAGTTATGGCAGAAGCCGGTTGAAACCGGTTTTACATTTGACTAACCGATTTATTAAAAATTGTAGATTCAAAAATCAAAGCTAACAAAACAACAATAACACAACCAATAAAATTAAACCAGAGATATGGTATATCGGTGAAGAAGAAAAGCAGAAGAACAATTACCTCGGCAATTAACGCTGCAATAAAAACAGAGTTGCCGCCGACTTTTTTAATGTAAAACGCAACGAGAAAAATTCCGAGAATAGTGCCGTAGAATAGCGAGCCGAGAATATTCACTGCCTCGATAAGTGAACCGAGACTGTTTGCAAACAGCGCGAAAAATATTGCGAATCCGCCCCACATTATTGTGGCAAGTTTTGAAACAATAAGATAATGCTTATCACTTCCTTCTTTTTTTATCATCCGTTTATAAATATCCATTACCGAAGTTGATGCGAGCGCGTTAAGCTCCGCCGATGTTGAGGACATTGAAGCCGAGAGTATTGCCGCAAGTACCAGCCCCACTAATCCAACGGGGAGAAATCCGAGTACAAAACTTAGAAAAATAAAATTTGTATCATTGCCGTCACTTGAAGGATTGTTCTGTTTTATAAGCTCAATTGCATCTGATTTAATTTCGTTTGCTTGCTTGTTTGCTTCAACAATTTCATTTCTTTTAGCGTTCACCTCTCCTGCATCATTATTATCAATAGCGTTTATCAAACCATTAATAGAATTTAATTTTTGAGTGTGCACATCCTTAAATTCGTTTTCCAGATCAGTATATTCTTCTGAAAGGGAACTCTGCTTAATTGAACTATCCTCAACGGGATTAAAATATAAAGGGGGCATTACAAATTGATAAAACACAAAAACCATAGCGCCAATCAGCAAAATGAAAAACTGCATCGGCACTTTTATCATTCCGTTTAACAGTAATCCCATTCTGCTTTGTGTTACCGAACTGCCCGATAAATAACGCTGCACTTGCGATTGATCCGTTCCAAAATAGGAGAGTGCTAAAAAAGTTCCGCCTATAAGTCCCGACCAAAAAGTATAGCGGTCGTTTAAGTTAAATGAAAAATCGATTGTGTTAAGTTTGCCCATTTTGCCCGCAATGTTTAGTGCATCTGTCACGCCTATGCTTTCAGGCAGTAATTTAAATATCATAAAAAAGGCTGAGAGCATACCGAAAAAGATGATAGTCATTTGCAGCATGTGGGTTTTGTTAACGGCTTTTGTTCCGCCGGATGCCGTGTAAATTATAACCATAACCCCGATGAACAATATCGTCCAGTTTAACGACCAGCCCAAAATTGCAGAGATAATTAACGCAGGTGCAAAAATTGTAAATCCTGCTGCGAGTCCCCGCTGAATTAAAAACAGAATGCTGCCCAATGCCCGGTTTTTTAAGTCGAATCGGTTTTCTAAATATTCATAAGCAGTAAATACATTTAATTTGTGATAAAGCGGAACAGCAGTGATTGAAAGGATGATCATTGCGATCGGCAGTCCGATATAAAATTGAACGAATCTCATTCCATCAACGTATGCCTGTCCCGGTGTGGAAAGAAAAGTAATTGCGCTTGCCTGTGTTGCCATTATAGATAGAGCAACCGTGTACCATGGCGTTGATTTATTTGCGAGAAGAAAATCTTTTACATTTTTACTGCCCCTGCTTTTCCATGTTCCGTAAGCAACAATGAAAAGAAGAAAACCGCACATTACAATCCAGTCAATATTGCTCATTCAAAAACCTTTCGGAAGATGAAAAAGATAAACAGCCAGCCGACAAGGTTTATCATTACTGCCCAATAAAGCCGCGACCATTTTTTTAAAATTGGGGGCGATTCAATTTCATGTTCTGTTTTATCAATCATGTTTTCCCTTTGCCGATATTAGATTAACGAATAACCTGTATGCACCCGGAACTCCGGCGGGCAATTGCCGGAACCATGAATAAGCTGTAAAAATAAAAACACCTTGTCCGTAATTTGCATAAAGCAATCCTCCCAATTTTGAAGGTTCCCCTTTATCATTACCGGCAAGCAGGGGATACAGTTTTCCTTCCCAACTACTTGCAAAGTAAAGACCCCGCTCCTGAACCCAGCCTTCAAAGTCTTTTTCAGTAATTTTATTAGGTGAATTAAAAACTTGATGTTCGGGCATTAAAATTTGAAGCGGAGCTGTTTCATCTGCAATTCTATCTCGTCCCTGTGTACTGAAAGGGAACGGACCAATTTGATCAACCTGCGAACCAAACCGGGTGTTGTGCTGAACGATCCAGGTGCCGCCTTGTTCAACAAATTCAATCAATCTTTTCTGCTGTCTGCCTAATTGCTCGCGGGTATTAAATGCTCTAATTCCGCAAATGATAACATCATAAATTGAAAGGTCTTTACTGTCCAATTCATCATCGGTTAAAAGATCAAGCTCGTAACCAAGCTGCGTTAAAGAGAGGGGAATGTCATCACCGCTTCCCATTATGTAACCGATCCGTTTCGGTTCAAACTCAATATCTAATTTTACTAATTTTGTTTTCGCGGGCTGCAGAACTGTTTGAAGCGGAATGTGTGAGTAATCAATTTCTATTATCTGATCTGTAAATGTTTTTCCGTTCATTTCTGCAATTAATTTTGCTGTGCCATTTTCAGTATTATTATTTGTAGAAATCTTAAATGCAAAATTTGCCTGATCATCTTTTTCCTCTAAATTAAAATTATACTCAGCCGGTTCGGAGTGCCAGCCATTTGGAAGTGATAGATAAATTCTGCCGATCGCATTTTTTGTATTAGTTTTTACACTCACATTTACATCATGACTTCTACCTTTTGCAAAAACATAAGTCGGCTGTTCAACTGATAAACTTAGCTCCGGTCGAATTACAAACGGGCGGAATTGTTCACCCTTAACAGCATCCGTCCAGCGGTGCTTTGCGGGAACTTCATATGTAAAAGATGTATTGAAAATATTCAGGAAGAATTTTGTTTTGATTTCTTCCCCATTTTCTGCCAAGCCAATTAAGGCGGGATCATTAACCGTAAAAACTTTTCCGTTATGTTCTTCCCTTAACCAGTAGGGTTGAGAATATTCGGCATCTTTTGGGATAAAACTAATCTGCTTAAAATTCAGGGGGGTGTTTTCTTGTAAAGTTAAATTAATAACAGTATCACTCGCGGAATAAGTAGTAGATATTTTTTCAACTTTAATTGGAACGGATGAACGGTTTACGATCATTGTTCTTACATCGATGCTCTCGCCGGGAGAAATGCCCGGCTCCCAAACAATCGACTCAAGCCACAATCCGCTGCACATTTTTATAATCTCTTTAATTTCTTTCTTCTTTAGGTTTACCCAATATCCATCTTCAAGCTGATCTAATTTGTTATAAAGACCAACTAAATCCTCTACAATTTTTTGAGGATGCTGAGGCTCAAACTTTTTAATGATTTCATTAACAGAATTTTCAACATCAGAATTATTTGCAACTCGATTCCATGTTAAATCAATACCTTCAAACAAATTGTTTTTTAGTGAATCGCCCGCTGTCAAATCGAAATGATTTAGCTGAGTGCCGCGACCGGGGCTTACCCCAAAACCTTGACTCTTATGCATCGATCTACTTTTTGCAGAAATCTCGGAAAATGATTTTCCTAAAATGGGATTGTATTCACCGATATCAATTGCAGCAGCTTTTGATGATGGCGACCAGGTGTTCCATAAAACTCTTTTCGGCTGCCGGGGCTCAAGTTTATCTAATTGTTCGGGGAATCTTGTCGGATCGGCAGCAGCAAATAATGCCTCTTCAGCTAAAATTGCTGATGATAAATGATGACCATGCCCGCCCTGTGTTTTACTAAATCGTGTAAGAATTATATCCGGTCGAAATTCTCGTATGACTTTTACGACATCGCCCAAAATTAATTCCTTGTTCCATAAATTAAGTGTTTCATCGGCAGTTTTTGAATATCCGAAATCTATTGCTCTGGTAAAAAATTGTTCCGCGCCGTCAAGTCTTCTTGCAGAAAGTAATTCCTGTGTGCGAATCACTCCGAGCAAATCGCCTTTTTCTTTCCCCAATAAATTTTGCCCGCCATCTCCGCGGGTTAATGATAAATATGCGGTTCTAACAAGTTTGCCTTTTGACATATAAGATAACACTGCAGTGTTCTCATCATCGGGATGAGCTGCAATGTATAATACACTTCCTAAAACTTTTAGCTTTTTAAGGGATTGAAGAATGTGCGAACTTGAATAAGTACTTTGGCTTAAATTAATACTAATTGGAAAAAGAATGAGCAGTAATAGAATAAGTGATTTTTTAACTCTGAACAATTTATACTCCGAACAAAAATTTTTTTGTGAACTCATTTTAATCAATTTTAATTTCTTTGTGACTTCGAGTCTTAGTGGCGAAAAAGCAAAGCCACAAAGGCTCCAAGGCACTAAGTATTGATGAACAAAATATATTCATCCGCAACGTGAGTAATTCAAAAAAAAAGTATGGAAGCTGCATAGTTAAGCACAACTTCCATTAAGTACAATAAATATAAGATAATTTGTCTAATATATTTTAAAGTCCCTTAATTATTCCCTCAATCCTAGCTTTTTGCTGACCCGGAGCTTTTTCATAAGCGATTTCATAATTCTTTTTTGCACCGGCTTTATCACCTTTATTATTAAGGGCTTCACCAAGACTGTCGTAAACATTCCAGGCATCGGGATGCCGTTTAATATTTAATTCGAATATTTTTATTGCTTCATCAAGCCTGTTTTGTCCCATCAATTGATAACCGTAGTTATTTAGTTCCGCTTCTGTGGCAATCTCGAATGCACCTTCCATAATTTTATCACCCTCAGCCTTTTTTCCTTTTGCAGTTAATAAACCCGCTTTTACAGATTTATTATTAAAATTATCACCGCCATTCATACCCAAAGCTTTGTCAATCCAGGTCATTGCTTCATCAAGATTAACATTATTCTGCATGCAATAACGCGCTGCTGCACCAAAGGCAGCTTGATTAAATCCCGGCAGATTTGTGAGTTCTTTTCGGAATCTATCAAGTGCAACAGTATGCTGATCGAACTCAACCTTAAATGGTACTTTAACTTTACCCCAATGAACAAAGACATCAGATGACGCTTGAGTTAAATTTTCAAACCCGAATGTAAGAAGTTCACTATGTGCGGCTTGTTGTGGTTTTGCTTTTATTCTTAATGCGTCATTGGACTGCTCATAAAAAAAACTGCCCCATGCATCAATATCTTTATTAAAAATTATTGTCCATTCATCCTCTTGAACAATAGCATGAATACTGTAAATACCTGCAGGTATTTTTGAGCCGTTTATTTTCGCGTCATGGCTCAATGAAATTGTGGTATTCTCATTTGCGCCAACCCTCCATGGCATAGGCTTGCCATTGCCGAAACCATTTGGTGCCAATCCGTAAGGAACAAGTGTGCCCCAAATCTCTCTTCCGTTTGCACTTGGTCTGCTGTAGTTAATTTCTACATCTGCAAAGCCAATTGCTTGAAATACTTTTGCCTTCTGGCTAACACGGACAAAAGAAATATTTTGCTGCGCGGATGTTTGTGTAAACAAAAATAATCCTAACGAAGCAGTTAGAATAAAAAACTTAGTAAATTTTGATCTCATACCGATTCTCCAATAAATATTTTTAATTTTATTTTTTACTGATAAATACTTCAGCAGTCATAATATCAGACGCAGTATCCGTTAAATAGTGTTAAAAAAATGTTAAAAAGGGGTAAATTGATGCACTAAATCAAAATGTATATATCAAAATTGTCAGGGATAAATAGCGCATTAATAACAATAAGATATCCTATCCAATTTTGACAAAGTTATCTTGTTATTTAAGTGTTTTTTTTAAGTTTAACGCTGTAATTTAGATCACAAATAGAATCATTTTTATCGCTATATATTATTTATCGTTTATTCAAAAATGTATAGAAAGACTAAAACTAACTTGTTCAAAATAAAATCGGTTTTCTATATAATTATGCAAAATATTTTTATTAGAGTTTTGTTAAATTAATTGTTATATATAATCTAAAATAATTTGGCATTTGTGATAGTATTGCTAAAAATTAAGGAAGGGTTAAAATGAAATGGATAACTATTTTATTAGTGTTTTTTACTTTCATTGATGTGATAATTTCTCAACCAGGTATTGAAAATTGTCCGTCAGGTATGGAGCATCTCTGGAAATTTGATGAAACTTCCGGACCGCCATACATAGACTCGTATGGCTCATCAGATGGAATTTCATCTTCACCACCAACACAAACCTTAGGTATTGTAAATAATGCACAATATTTTAATGGAGTCAATGTTAGCGGAAACGTAGTTGATGTTCCCCCTGACAGCTCATTTGATTGGGGTCCGGATGACAGTTTTACAATTGAATATTGGATGAAATCAAATAGTACTGTCAATGCCGGTAACAGAGTTATAATCGGAAGAGATGATCCAAGCACCTATCTCCAATGGTGGTCGGGTCACACAGCAGCCGGCATTCCTGCATTTTACCTAATTAGTACTACGAAGGTTAATGGAGAAAAAGAAATTGTAAACATGAGCGGTAGTTTTAGCATACTTGATGACAATTGGCATCATATTGCTGTAATGAGAAATGGTGTTAATGATTCTCTATATTTATATGTAGATGGAGTTCTTGAGGATTCAAAATATTTTGATTATCAATATGGATTTGACTCTGCAACTAGAAATTTAAATATTGGTTACCTGGATTTCATAAATGGATTTCGCTACAAAGGCAATCTTGATGAAATAGCACTTTATAATAGAGCTTTAAGTGCAACTGAAGTTCAGGCTCATTATGGGAATGGTTTTGCAAATAAGGGATATTGTGATACCACCATTCAAATCTTCCCTCATTCACAAATTGTTAACAACAATGATACAATCACATTAAATGTTATTGCTAATAGTATGCCGGGTTTATTTTCTTCGAGCGTAACAATTGAATTTGATAATACTCTGTTTCAGTTTGTAGAAGTTACAAACGGAAGTTTTCTTGAAAGTAATGTTGGTGCTTATAGCGTCTCATACAATTCAGACACAGGTAGTGTGTCAATAATTGATACGATTATTGTTGATGAGGAAATATTAGGTCCGTCATCTGTTTCCGGTACAGGAGTGTTATTTAATCTAGTCTTGTTGCCTTTAAGATCGGGAATTGGAGATATTAAATTTAGATCATATAGTCTCCTAGATTCAAATAGTTTGGCTATTTCAGCGGACTCAATTAATGCGGAAATAGAGATTACTTCTCCAGCTCCCAAAATTAAAGTATTTTTACAAGGACCATATCGAGATAGCGTTATGACTACTACCCTGGCTGGACTTGGATATGTACCATTATCACAACCTTATGATGTTGCACCATGGAATTATTCCGGCTTTGAAAAAGTTCCAAGTGGGTTTTTCACTTCACACCCTGATATTGTAGATTGGGTGCTGATTGAATTACGGACAAGTGAGACAGAAAATACGACAGTTGCCAAAAGGGCAGCATTCCTAAATAAAAATGGTACGCTGGTCGAAATTGACGGTGTGAGTCCAATTAGCTTTTTTGTGGATTCAACTATTCAGTATTTTGTAGTAATTAGACATAGAAATCATCTTGATATAATGAGCGATAACCCGGTGGGTGTTAATGTTGCAAGCTCTCTTTATGACTTTACATTAGCTCAAACACAAGCATACACAACTACCCCATCCGATGAACCAATGATAGATCTTGGAGGGGGTGTATTTGGGATGTATTCCGGGGATACTAATACTTCCGGAATTATCACAGCGGCAGATAAATCACCTGTAAATTCATTTAACTTAAGTGTTGGTTATTACAATGCCGATACAAATTTTTCGGGTATAGTAACAGCGGCAGATAAATCTTTTGTAAATTCAAATAACTTAAAGGCTATATTTGTTCCATAGAAATTAACGGAGATACTAAAATGAAAAAATCTTTTATAATTATAATAACAATGCTCTTTTTATCTATGAGCAATATATTTCCTAACACAGGTATCGCATACATAGAGAACGCACAAGTAATAGGCACCACATTAAGTTGGGAATTACATTTTGAGAGAACCGACGAATGGGGGGGAGCGCTTCAGACATTTAATAGCTCTTCGGCAGCTTTTAACGTGAATGCGGGGGCGCTAAACTCACCAAGCGTTGTTGTTGAGGCGGGTGGTCCCCTTGATAATGCCAACTATAATGTAACTGTAATCTTAGCTCAAGGAAAATGTATAGTTAGCATTGACTATGCGTTCAATACGTTTCCCACAGTAATATTACCATTAAACGTAAAAACAAAACTTCTTACAGTATCAATGAATGTGACTGACGCAGGTCAAACAGCAGATCTAAGCTGGGATAACGTCGATACCGGGTTTTTCGATTTAGTAGACGACGATGTTAACACTACACTCAACGGTTCATTCAATGGTTCATTACCCGTGGAGTTAAATTCATTTGCCGCAGAGATAAGTAAAAATAGTGTAATACTTAACTGGGAGACTGCAACTGAATTAAATAACTATGGTTTTGATATAGAAAGAAAAGCGTCAAATGGGGATTGGGCAAACATTGGATTTGTTGAAGGAGCAGGAAATAGCAACTCACCCAAGTCTTATTATTTCACTGATAATAAACTGATAGGCAGCAGTAAATTTATATATAGATTAAAACAGATTGATATTGATGGCAAATTCGAGTATTCAAATGAAATAGAAATAGAGATAGTTCCGACCGAGTTTGCTGTTTATCAAAACTATCCAAATCCATTTAATCCAAGTACAAAAATAAGATTTCAAATACCGAATGAAAGTAAAGTGACGATAAAATTATATGATATGCTAGGTGCAGAAGTTATTACTTTGCTCGATGAGAAGAAAGAGCCTGGTGTATTTGAAGTTAATTTTAAGGCAGAAAATCTGCCTAGTGGAACTTACATTTACAGAGTAGTTGCAGATGGTTTTGTTGAAGCAAAAAAGATGATTCTGCTGAAATAAGAATCAGTCTTAACAACTGTTGCCAATTGATGTTTGGCGGGAGTAAGAAAAGCAGAATAAAAGAAAAAGAGTATGACTTCTTTTAATTTTAATGCCGCCTATAAATTATTATAGGCGGTATTTAAAAAAGAAATTAAAAAGAAAAACCAGTAAGAGATCAAGTCACCAACCGAAAATTTACAATCATAATTAGAAATTCTTCAAGAGCACAATGTATAATGAACATCGAAAATTATATTTTAAAAGCGGTATAAAAAGTTTTTATGTACATGGTAAATAAATATAAGTAAGCGCTGTGAAGTCTCGATATTCATGAAAATAAACTCCGCAAACTGCACTTACCCATGAAAAATTATTTTACATATTATCATACGAAAGGAGAATTATACAATGCAGCCTGCCCAGGCAAGCATACAGAAAAATTTTTTTAAATAGATGCCTGACATTATTTGATCAAATGTTATTTCCCTTCAAAAGGAATTATTTAGCTGGGCGAATGTAAGTGTTGCAAGTGAGAAGATTAGAATAATGGATAATAAATTTTTATTAAAAATTTTGATCTCATACCGATTCTCCAATAAATATTTTTAATTTTATTTTTTACTGATAAATACTTCAGCAGTCATAATATCAGACGCAGTATCTGTTAAATAGTGTTAAAAAAATGTTAAAAAGGGGTAAATTGATGCACTACTTTTAAGAAAGTCATAAAAAAATGAAATTAACCGTTATTAATGAACCAGGGGGTGAATAGTCATTTGGAATATTAATTTTCCACTTAAGCATTTGGTTATTTCAAAATCAAACTTATATTAATTCGGTATTTGGTAGCACTATACCCACAGTAACCGGCTTGTCCGGAAAAAATCTTAACCCACACATAAAAATTATTTGTTAATTCTAATTTTTTGAATGCGAGGAGCAATTGGCATTTTATAAAACATTCAGAATACTTAGCCTATTTTTTAAAAAACTTAAAAATAGAACTACTATTTCTAGCAGTACTTTAAATAATATCAAAACAAATTAATTTACACATTAACCAGAGGGGTTTATGAAAAAAGCTATTTTTACACTACTAACAGTATTACTTTTTACTACCAGTTTTCTTGCACAGGAAAGGTCCAGTACTGCATATCCATTATTTTTAGATGGATATAGTTTGGATTCTAAGGCTGGTTCCGGTGTAACAACACCATATATGCCTATTGAGGCAGCACTTGCTGTATACCAAAATGGAGCAGATCGCTTAGCCGCATTACAACAAAATGATGGCGGTTGGGACTGGCCACTTGATGATGGTGATCCAAATGATCCGAGCGCTGTTAATACCATTGGACCGATTGCTATGGGTTTAGCCCACGCATATCATTTTACAGGAGATCCGGCACACTTAACTGCATTATCTAATGCGGGTGCTTTACTTCTATCTAAAACAAATAATTTTTCTCCTTCTGATGGTTACCTTGCAGCAATGTTAGATGATATCTTTGGCGGTACAGCTTATGTTGATCATGTAACAACAAATTTTTATGATCCTTTAGCAGCTGGTACTTATGATAAAAATGGTGCGGGAACCTTATATACTACAGCAGATTATGTCCTTTTGGTAAGAACAAATAGAGCTAATCAGGGAATTGCTAATCTTGCAGCCTGGGATTTAGGCATGGGCTTAGTTGGAGCAGCGATGGCAGGTGCAAACACAGCAGATTGGATTGCCGGTGTTAAGGCAGAAATTGATGAACTTGATGGTGCAGAATATTATGATGTTGTTGGATTAGCAGGAGCTATATATGGTTTGGCAATTGTGGGAGAAGACTATGACCCCACTGCAGGTGAACATGCTGCAGCTAATAGTTTAGCAGATCTTGCTAATATCCTTGCAAGCTATCAAATTGATATGGGTGGATTTGCATGGAATAGTGCATATGTTATTCCGAATGATGATAATGAAGTAATACAAGAAACTGCTTATAGTTTACTTGCGCTGAATGAACTCGATAGAGAGTTATTTTTAGATAACATTATTGGAGCAGGTGAATTTCTGATTGGTGTACAATTACTTACTGGGGGATGGGAAAACAATCCTGGAAGTGGAGAAAATAATGAAATTACCGGCGAAGCCTTATGGGGAATTAGTGTTAGTTCACCAGAATTATTTGTTGATGTAGTCACTGGTAACGATGCTAATTTAGGAAGTAAAGCAAGTCCATTAGCAACAATACAAACGGCGATTACAGGAATTCCTGTTGCTGGACAAATCAATGTTGCAGATGGAACATACTCCGGCAATTTAGTAATAACTAAATCACTTGATTTTATTGGGGAGAGTGAAGCAGGAGTTGTAATTAATATTTTAACTACAGGTAGCTATGGTATTACTCTAACATCTGGTGATGTAATGTTGAAAAACTTCACTTTAGTTGCTAACACCTCAAATGAAAATTATCCCATCCACGCAAGCGGAACAAGCAATCCGCCAAATGGTTTTGATAATTTAACACTGGAAAACATTACCATAGAGGGAACACATCGCAGAACAGGATTTGATATACATGGATTTAACAATGTTATCTTGACAAACTTGACCTCCAAAGATGCGACTGGTGGAAATGGCGTTCAATTAACGGGTTGTATAAATGTTGTTGCGGAAAATATTACAACAATGAACAATGTTTGGGGCAGTTTGGCAATTTACTCGTCTCAACCTGCTTATCTTAATCGAGGTTCTGATAATGTTGTAATTAATGGAACAAATTCTTCCTTCGGTGAAGGCGTTGTTTTTAATCAAGATGAATTTGGACTTACAAATACAAATATTACGGTTACTGGATATGAATACATAGTTCGAAATTTAACTTTCAGAGCGGAGGCGCCAGGATTTACTTATTATCAAATCGATGAACCTACTGCAATAGCCCAAGCATTGGCTTTCCCAACACCAATGGATTCGTATTTAATGAGAATTGATAACGGTGAATTTGTTGTCGGTGATGGTATGAACCTAAATGCAGCGGTTGATAATTCTACCGCAGGTGATATAATTAATGTTAGAGCGGGAAATATATCTACCAACACTCAGGTTGTAATAGATAATAATATAAATATTATCGGTGCGGGTGCTGGTACAACTTTTATTAATCCTACTGCAAACACAGGTACAAGCGGCGATGCTCGCGGATGGTTTTTGGTGAACGATGGAATTGAGCTGAACATGAGTGAACTCACACTAGATGGTACTGGATTCCTAGTATATCAGGGGATTCGACATTTAGGCAAGGGAACCATTACTAATTGCGATTTTGTAAATATTAAATACAATGAAAGTGGACCTCATTATAGTGGTGTTGCAGTTGCTGCTTTTGGCACTCCGGCAATGAATGTTGACATTACAGGATGTAATTTCTCTGAAATTGGTAGAGTTGGCGTGCTTTATTTTGGTGCTGGTATAACAAACTCTACTTTTGCTAATAATACGTATCTAGGTAAAGGTGCTGGTGATTGGTTAGACTACTGTTTAGATATTGGAGCGGGGGCAAATGTTGTCGTTGATAATAATACAATTTCAAATAATCAAGGTGTTGCCTCTTCAGATGGTTCAACCTCTGCAGGTTTATTAGTCTCAACATTTTATGGTGCTGGAAGTAATGCAGTTATTACAAACAATGATATAATGAACAATACTACAGGTATTGCTGTTGGTTATGATGCCTCAGACGTTAGTACAGTAGTCGCAAATAATAATAATATTTATGACAATACATCATTTGGTGTCAGCAGTACTGCTCCAACAGTAGATGCAACAAACAACTGGTGGGGTGATGCAAGCGGTCCTCAGCATCCAACACTAAACCCTGCAGGAACAGGAAATGCTGTATCTGATAATGTAACATTCGATCCTTGGACAGTTCAACTACAAATTACTGCAGCAAATACTACATATAGTTTCCCGTCATCAGGTGTTGAAATCGTATTTACAACACTTCCCGTAGGTGGTGGAACAGTAACAGTGGATAGATATAATTCAGTGCCAGCGGGATATCCCGTACCGCCTGCAGGAGCAACACATGTTGGACTATGGTTAGATATCACATCATCAATGCCTAATTATTCATTTAGTGCAGATGTAACAGTTGATGTTACAGGATTAGGTTTTAGTGCATCAACTTCCATCATGTATTTTAACTCAACAACAAATAGCTGGGTTGCAGTTAATAACGGAACTTATGCTGCAGGTCCTCCCGAAACATATACCTTTACAACAAATCACTTTACACCGTTTAGCTTTATAAATACTCCGGCTACTGCTTATAATATTTATTTGGCGTCAGAACCAAACCCAATGCCATTAGTAAGCAGTGTAATTTATCCGAATGATGCTTGGGGTTCTACTACTTATGATCCCAACGATTGGAATTTTACAACCACTCCGATTGAACTTTATATTGTTCCAGAGCCCGGATCAATTTTCGGTGCAGCAGATATAGTACTTCAGTGGGATAATACTTTGTTCTCTTTTGCCGGTGTAGATGAATCGGGCGGCTTGTTCGACGGTACACAATTTCAATTCTTCTACAATCAATTAGGAGCTGTTGATCAGGTAACTATCAACGCAAGCGCAGGAAATAGCAATTTTTCAACATTAAGTGGTGACTATATCTGTAAACTCGAATTAAATTTATTACAGCCAGGATTTGGTCCGATCAATTTTAGTTCAATGGATTTTAGAGCTTTTGATGGTATTGGCGGCGCTGATGGAGTTTATGTTGTAGGCAACGGCGCATCAGTAAAATCTTATCTCGGTGATGTTGCATCAGCGGGACCTGATGAAAGCACCGGCGACGGTTTGGTAAATATTGAAGATCTTAACATTTGGGCAAGTTCATACTGGTCTGGTGTTACCGGTTTTGCAGGCGGACTAACAAACTACAAAGTAAAATATGATGTTGGTCCAACTGTTGATAATACTGTTTACACACTTCCGGTTCCGGACACAAAGATTCAGTTTGAAGATATGGTGATTTTTGCAATCAGCTATGGTTTAAGCGGCGACAATGTTTATCCAAAAGCTGCACCGGCACCTGAGACGCCGGTAGAACTTATTGTCGGCGAGCCAATGTATCTCGGCAGCGAAACATTAGTTCCACTATCAATCAGCGGTTCTGTTGTTGATGTTAGAGCAATGGAATTAACTTTCGGCGGTTCATTCGGTAAACTGCTTAGTGTTGAAAAAGGAGCTTTATTACAAAACGTTGATGCTCCGGTTATGGTTATGGATAAATCAACTGCAAATAGTGCAAATGTTGACTTAGCAATATTTGGTGTTGATGCTGAAGGCTTAAATGCTGAAGGTGAATTGCTTACATTAAGATTCGACGGGCGAGCAGATGTTCAATTGAGCAGTGCGAATGTTAGAAACAGCGGTAATAATTCAATGAAGATTGAAATTACAAACTCAAACGTTAACGCAATTCCAACTAGCTTTGCTTTAGATCAGAACTATCCGAATCCGTTTAACCCGTCAACGATAATCAGCTATCAGCTTCCTGAACAGAGACAAGTTAAAGTTGCAATCTTTAACATGCTTGGCGAAGAAGTATCAACGTTAGTTAATGAGGTTAAAGAAGCAGGTTATCATAAAGTTGAATGGAATGGTGCAAACTTAACATCGGGCGTTTATTTCTATAGAATAGAAGCCGGTGATTTTGTATCAGTTAAGAAAATGATGTTAATGAAGTAAGTAAATAATAATTAATGGCGGCATAAAATTTATGCCGCTATTTTTTAAAATTACCCACTATGTTTTTTATGAATAAGGGAATAATAAAATGAAGCGGTTAATTTTTTCAATAATGTTCTTCTCTTTTATTGGTACATTCAATTCTCAAGCCAGTATAAATTGCCCTTCGAGCTTGGTTCATTATTGGAAGATGGAAGAGAGCACAGGTCCCCCATATATTGATTCGCAGGGATCTGCAAATGCAGTTTCAGCTACCCCGCCGGTGCAAACTTTAGGGATAGTTGACAATGCACAATACTTTGACGGTACTAATGAAGTTGATGTTGCACCGAATAGTACATTTGATTGGGGACCTAACGATAGCTTTACAATTGAATATTGGATGAAAACAAACAGTATAACAACGGGGAATAGAGTTATCATTGGCAGGGATGATGCGGCTACATTTCTCCATTGGTGGTCCGGTCATACCGATTTAGGCATACCTACATTTTATCTTGTTAGTACCACTAAGGAAATCGTCAATCTTAATGGTAGTTTTGATATCAGAGATAATAATTGGCACCATATTGCTGTAACAAGAAACGGTGTAAATGATTCTCTTCATTTATATGTTGATGGAGTACTTGAGGATTCAAAATATTTTGATTATCAAGATGGATTTGATTCGCCGACTTCCAATCTAAATATTGGATACTTGAATTTAACTAATCATTTTCGCTATACCGGAAGTATTGATGAATTGGCAATTTATAATAATGCATTGAATTCAACTGAAATTAATGCTCATCATGGTAATGGTTTTGTTAATAAGGGTTATTGTGATCATAGTATTCAAATTGCCTCCCATTCCCAATCTGTTAATAGTAATAGCTCAATTGTTTTAAAAGTTATTACTGCTAACATTACTGAATTATTTGCCTCGAGCGTGGAAATAAAATTTGATAATACAATGTTTCAATTGTTATCTGTAAATGAAGGAGATTTTTTAGAAAGTAATTCGGGCGGTCATAATACTCTTTTTAAATCAAATTCCGTTGTTCAATCTACAATGGAAACATTAACTGTTGATGCAGCAATATTAGGCAGGTCAAATGTTAGCGGTACTGGAGAGCTATTCAATTTTGTTATAAAGCCGCTAAGAGCGGGCACCGGAAATTTTATAATACAATCTGTTGAATTAAGGGATTTAGATAATGTGCCGATTTTAACAACTTCAATAGATGCGGAAGTCATAGTTGATTCACCTGGACCAAATACTAAAATATTTTTAGAAGGACCATATCAAACAGGAGCGATGACATCATTACTTCCTGAACTTGGCTACCTGCCTCTAATTCAGCCGTTTAACACTGCACCCTGGAATTATAACGGATTTGAAAAAGTTGATGCAAGTTTTTATACTGCACATCCCGAAATTGTGGATTGGGTACTAATTGAATTGCGAACAGGAACGGCAGAAAATACCACTGTTGCAAAGCGTGCTGCGTTCTTAAATGAAGCCGGAAATTTAATTGACATTGACGGAGTAAACCCGGTAAGCTTTTTTGTAAATTCCGCAGTTCAATATTATATTGTGATTAGGCACAGAAATCATTTGGATGTAATGAGCAGTAGTCTCGTTGATGTGAATTTTGCAAGCACGCTTTATGATTTTACAGTTGCATCAACTAATGCTTATGGTACTGATGCACTAAAAGAAGTTGATACCGGTGTTTTTGCGATGTACACTGGTGATGGTAATAGTGATGGAATTATTAACGGTACGGATTTTAATATTTATAATCCATTTTTTAGAGCAATTGCCAATGGTTATCTTACGGTAGATTGGGATTTAAATGGAAATGTAACGGGAACAGATTTTAATTATTTCAATCCAAATTTTAGAGCTGTAATAGGTAGTCAAGTGCCATAGTGAAAATTTTTAATAATATTTAGAATGAATAATATCTTGAGGTTTATATGAAATTAAATAAATGCTTTTTTATTGTAACTACACTAATTCTTTTTGTCAGTTCAAGTTTTTATGGTCAAACTACTATTGAGCAATGGCTTGATGTTGTAAGAAATGATGGAGTAGTTGGGGGAGAATTTCATGTTGCAATTAATGTTAAGGGAACTGATTTAACTATTACAAATACGTTAGGTTCTGCTACAATAGATGTCGTGTACAATAATTCTCAATTAAATTATCTTGGTGGTGCAATTGGTGTAATTATAGGTTCCGATGGTTATAGTCTCAGTCTGGATGATAATGGTACAGTTGTTAGATTTGGGGTTACAGGTGGTGGTGTTGGCCCAGCTTTTACAGATGATGGACCGGGGCATGATTTGTTAGAAACCTATGAGACCTTTATCACTGTTCATTTTCAAATTGTCGATGACCAACTTCCGGCTGATTTGTTTATTGCTGAGGCAACAAATCAAATTGGTTTGTTTGATAGCCATGCTAATAGTAACAGTTCCGGTATAATCAATAATCAAACTTTGAGTCTCCCAATAGAAATACTTAATGAGCCTTTACCTATTGAATTAGTTTCATTCGCAGCTAACTATTCAAATCTTAAGATTGGTTTAGAATGGCAGACAGCAACTGAAATTGATAATTACGGATTTGAGATAGAACGAAAAGAAGCTGAAACAGAAAATGCTCAATGGCGTAATATTAGTTTTATAGCAGGTGCAGGAAACAGCAATAGTAAAATTAGCTATACCTACTTTGATGAAAACTTAAAGAGCGATCATTATTTTTATAGACTTAAACAAATTGATAATGACGGTTCCTATACTTACTCAGGTGAAGTTGAAGTTAAATTTGATTTGATTGCTGAAGACTTTACATTAACGCAAAATTATCCAAATCCTTTTAATCCTAGTACACAAATAAAGTTTGGATTTAAGGAGGACACTCAAGCAAGTTTGAAGGTGTATAATACAATTGGTGAATTAGTATCTGTTCTATTTAACAGCAAAGCTTCAGCGGGTAATCTCTATGGTGTTACGTTCAATGCCGATAACCTGCCAAGCGGTATGTACATTTACGAATTAAGAAGTGAAAAATTTACTGAAGTTAGAAAAATGCTTCTTTTAAAATAAACAAACGGAATTCAAGAGTAAGGATAAAGAATTCAGAATATGAGAAGCATTTTAAAAATATTTTTATTGAGCCGTATTGATGCTCTATTATTTTGCTTAGCTGCATTCAGTTTTGTGTCAATACTCAAAGCGCAAACTGCAAATGTATATATTCAGCCGGTTGAGCAAAACATTAATGCGGACTCATCCATTTTTGTCACAGTTTCAATTTCAAATGTTAGTGACTTGCATTCATACAGTATTACCCTCCCATACGAGGGCAGTCTTGTTGAAATTACTGATGTAAACGAACTCGATTTTTTTGCGGCTCATTCAATCTTATTTTTCCCGAAGATAAATTCAGCACAAAATAGTTTATTGGTTGATGCTGCAATACTTGGTCCGAATACACAAACCGGGTCGGGTGATTTTTTTGAGGTTGAGTTTAAAGCAAAAGCTGCGGGTGTTGTTCATCTTAACCTGCAAAATATCATTTTACGAGACAGCCAGAATAATGATATTCCATTTACAACATCCGGGGGTATTATTAGAATAAACCCGGTTACCGATGTAAGCGAAATATATAATGAGAGAGCTTCGATAAATACGATCAGTAACTATCCCAATCCTTTTAACAATTCAACTGTTATTATTTACAACGCTAATTACAATGAGCAAATTGAATTAAAAATATTTTCTCTTTTGGGTGATTTAGTATTTTCAAAACAGGCTATGGGAATTCCAAACGTAGAAAATAAGTTCAATTGGAACGGAAAAAATAATTTAGGCGTAGAATTGCCGAGCGGAATTTATTTGGTAACAATTTTTGAGAAAGATATATTTGCTTCAAAAAAAATAACATTGCTTAAGTAGTAATTTGAAATGAGAAAACTTAAATATATAGGACTATTAATTATTCTATCTTGTGTAAATCTATTTGCACAGGCAATTGTTTATATTAATCCGCAAACAATAAATATTACTAACGATACTACAGCAATTGTAGAAATAAAAATTGCAGGAGTAACAGACTTAAAAACCTATCGAGTGAGTTTAAGTTTTAATGATAGCATTGTTGAGTTCAGTGAGGTAACTAGAAAAGAATTTTTGAGAAGCGGGGGAGCGTCGGGGAGTACTTTCTTAACCCAGCCTTCAACCTTAAACATCATCAATAACTTCAGTGTTGACGAGACATTAAAACCTGAATTTTCAGGCGGAATCTTAACGGCATCCGGCAGCGGTACTTTATTCAGCGTAGAATTTGATATCCTTGAGGCAGGCTTCACAGAAATATCTATTGATGAAGTAAAGCTATATGATTTAAGTGGACAATATATGTCTGTAGAATTTTATTCCGGGTCTATCACGGTTATGCTGCCGGTTAAAGCAAAAGTGTTTTTTGAAGGACCATTTTCTGTTGATAAGATGAATACCGTTCTAAATCAAAATGGACACTTACCAAACAGCCAGCCATACTCAGTTTCACCTTGGAATTATTCGGGAAGTGAAAGTGTTCCTCTAAATTTTTTTGCATCTAATCCAAATATAGTTGACTGGGTTTTATTAGAATTAAGAACCGGTATTTTGCCATCAACAAGGGTCGCCGAGCAGGCTTGTTTTGTTTTAAATGACGGCAGCCTAGTTGGGCTTGATGGTTCCGCTGCGCCCTATTTTGAACAGGCAACGAATGATTATTATATTGTAATCACCCACAGAAATCATTTAAGCATTATGAATGCATTGCCTTATCCTATAAGTAAAACAAGTGCAGAATATGATTTTACCGATAGTCAATCTAAAGCCTACGGCAGCGGGGCAATGACTGAAGTGGCGACGGGAGTTTTTGCAATGTATGCCGCTGATGCGAACTCCGATGGAAATATTACAGGAACTGATTTTAATATTTTTAATCCCGATTTCAGATCTGCGGCTTCAGGATATCTGAATACAGATTTTAATTTAGATGGGTCAGTTACCGGCACTGATTTTAATCTTTTCAATCCAAATTTCAGATCAGCCAGGTCATCTAACGTTCCCAAATGATGGTACTGCAACGGTAGTTTTAATAGTTGTGATTACTTTTCCCTTCAGCTTCAAATACATTGTGATTATTTTTTATATGAGGCAAGTATGTTGAACCACTAACGTGGTTCTTAAAAATATCTTGGAACTGCCGATGCCTACAATCACCTGACTACCGTCAGGCAAGTTTTGACTGCGCTGCGGTCTTTTGGTATTTGACATTCAAGCGCTTATCATTTGTGGGGTGCATAAGTTGCAGGCTATAATCAAATTGGACTGCCAAAATATAAAAATACTTGTGTGTTAAATGCTTTAGGAACTCCGTAGGAGTTCAATGTTTGTAGCTCAGAATGTAAAAATAAAAAAAGAACCGCATTAGCGGTTCAATGTTGAAGTTATTACTATTTGGTTAAAATTGGTGTGATAAAAAAATAATGGTTACGAAATATTTTAATATCACCTTACAAGTTTTTTATATTTAATTCTCTTCGGAATATCTGCGTCCTTACCAAGTCTCTCTTTACGGTTCTCTTCGTAATCAGAAAAGTTTCCCTCAAACCAAACTACTTTACTGTTTCCTTCAAATGCTAAAATGTGAGTGCAAATTCTATCAAGGAACCATCTATCGTGACTAATAACCGCAGCACAGCCGGCAAAATTTAGCAATCCTTCTTCCAGTGCTCGCATTGTGTTTACGTCAAGATCGTTTGTAGGCTCATCAAGCAGAATAACATTTGCGCCTTTTTTTAAAACCATCGCAAGATGAACGCGATTTCTTTCGCCGCCGGAAAGCACGCCGACTTTTTTCTGCTGGTCTCCTCCGGTAAAATTAAATTCGCCTACATAAGCACGTGAATTAAACTCTCTGTTTCCAAGCTGAATAATATCGCTGCCGCCGGAAATCATTTCCCAAATTGATTTATCCGGATCAAGAACATCTCTGCTTTGATCTACGTAAGCTAGTTTTACAGTCTCACCAATTCTAAAGCTACCGGAATCGGCATTTTCTTGTCCAACAATCATTCTAAATAATGTTGTTTTACCCGCACCGTTCGGACCAATTACCCCAACAATACCACCGGGCGGAAGTGCAAAATTCATATCTTCAATTAAAAGTCTTTCGCCAAAACTTTTATTAACATTTTCAGCTTCAATTACAACTTTACCTAATCTTGGTCCGGCTGGAATGTACAACTCCAAATCCTTTTGAACTTTTTCGTTTTCCTCTTTCAGCATATTTTCATAGGAGGTAATTCTTGCTTTCGATTTAGCATGTCTTCCACGCGGCGACATTCTAATCCATTCCAATTCACGCTGTAAAGTTCTTTGGCGGTCACTCTCTTTTTTCTCTTCCTGTTTTAACCTGTTTTGTTTTTGCTCTAACCAAGAAGAATAATTTCCCTTCCAAGGAACACCTGCACCTCTGTCCAATTCTAAAATCCATCCGGCAACATTATCCAAAAAGTATCTATCATGTGTTACGGCAATAACCGTTCCCGGATAACGGTTAAGCTCAGCTTCAAGCCAGGCAACGGTTTCCGCGTCCAGGTGGTTTGTCGGTTCATCAAGTAAAAGTATATCGGGCTTTTGTAAAAGCAGGCGGCAAAGTGCTACCCTTCTTTTCTCGCCGCCGGAAATAACTTTAACCGGAGTATCTTTCGGCGGGCATCGCAATGCATCCATTGCCATTTCAAGTTTCGATTCAATATCCCATGCACCAAGTGCATCGAGTTTATCTTGAACTTTACCCTGTTTTTCAAGAAGCTCGGTCATTTCATCATCAGTCATTTCTTCTGCAAACTTCTGATTTATTTCATCATATTCACGAAGTGCATCCATAACTTCTTGAACACCCTCTTCTACTATTTCCATAACTGTTTTAGTTTCATCAAGTTGAGGCTCTTGTTCTAAGAACCCGACTTTATAACCCGGTGAAATTGCAATCTCGCCGTTAAAATCTTTATCAACTCCTGCCAGTATTTTTAGCAGTGAACTTTTACCGGAACCATTTAATCCCAATACTCCAATCTTTGCACCGTAAAAGTAGGATAGATAAATATCTTTCAGTATTGGTTTCTTGTCATAAAATTTACTTACTCCAATCATCGAGTAAATTATTTTATTTGCTTCAGCACTCATTTCTTCTCCGCATAAATATTTAAATTTTAATGATAATAATAGTAAAAAAGTCTGATGTTAAAAATTATCGAAGCTGTTCCCATTTATCGGTTTCATTTTTCATAACAAAAGTAACGGCGGTTCCAATTAAAGTCCAATTCCATTTGATAGTTCTTTCGCGCAGCAAGCCGGGCGGCAGTTTGCAGCTTGCCCTAATACCCGGAATGTACACTCCAAATATTGGAATGCTATTCTTTTGTGCAATGTGAATTTCTCTAAGCACGTTTTGTGATTCGTGTGTGAATTCATCAACAATAACCACAGCAAAATTACAGCGCAATATTTTTTCTTTAACCTTTTTAGTCCATAAAAAAGTTGGGCGTGTAAATGGAGTTGACCAGCTTCGTACGGCAAACTTTACTGTGGAATTTACTATCTCGTTGATGAAATGAATTTTATCATCCAGATTGTATTCAAGATCAAAGCTCAAAAATGCACGCGGTATTTTTAGATCGTCGTTTTTATTTTTCACAAAAAATCTTTTGAATTAAAGTTTGAATTGTAAGTTATGAAAAAATATTAAGTGAGGATAAATAAAAAACGGTGATCAATTGGATCTAATCACCGCTAAAAATTTAATTGATAAGGTTATGCTAAAAATAAAAATTAAGTCCCAATCCTACTTTTGTTAGAACATCTGTTCGTTCTTCTTCCTTGCTATTAACTCTTAACGAGTAATCATCCTTTTGCACAGTTTCATATTTAGCTGATGTTGTACTGTAATAAACTCTAATGCTGGAGTGTATCGATAAACTTTCATTAAAAAAGTATTCGGTACCAAATCCTGCTTGAAGCAGAAAAGGAGAATTAGAGTCTTCAAGGTATTCTCCTCTATTCTCTTCATAATAATAAGGCGGGGGGTCATCTTCGAATAAATTTTTATGGCTGTAATCGCCCCAAGCTAAAGTTTTACCGGCGCCTAATTGAACATATGCGCTTACTTGGTTTGAAAATAGTTTCATAAAATAATACTTAAATCCAACTTCAATTGTAAGAAGTTTTAACGAGGTCTCAGTTTCATAACCGGAATCATTAGAATTCGGCGGATTAAAATACTCTCTTTTTTCAATCATTACATCTTTAATAGTAGCTGAATTAAAGCTTACGTTACAAATTGCAAAGAGTCTATCTTTAAGATGATATGAAAATTGAGATTCAATCTGCGCTGAATAATCGTCAATAACTGCGTATGAAGGTCTATATGAATCGAAGTAAAAAATTTTTTTCTCCAATGAATAAGGCACATAAAATACCCCGAAAGAAAAATTTGGTTTATTACTTTTTGAATTACAGCTTTCACCATTTCTATTATGATTATTTTTGATATTTACTAATTCAACATTATTATCAAAAACAACTGCTTTGCGATTTTCTTTCTCTTCTTCAATCAATTCCAAACGCCATTCTAATGCAGGTTCAAGTTCATCAACATCAATAGTATAGCCTTTTTCAGCAGTGTAAATTTCTTCATAGGAATCGAAGTAAACTTTATCAATTAAAAAATGATATACCTTTAGCTCTGAACCGTTATTGTCGAAAGTAATAATTTTATCATCGTCAAGTTCAACAATTGTACATGGATAAACATCACCTTTTTTTGTGTAGATAGTGTCAATTTGTGCAAACATACTTGAAGTTAAAAAGATCAGCAAAAATATGATGAGTTGTGTTTTCATTTGTAATTCCCTCGTTCTTATGTGAATGATTTTCTTTACCTATTTATATTTTTTGGGTTGCGTTAAAAACTACAGCAGACCAATTGTTAAAATTAATGCCCTGTCATCATAATCGTTAAATGTAAAGCTGTATTCCAAATTTATTATGATTTGAAAATTGTAAGTATGAAATAAACGCACACCCCCGTTCAGAACTAGTTCAAATCCATCACCGTGTAATTTATCGCTGCTGTAAATATTGTTATCCATTCCGTAATTGTATCTAAAGTAGCTGTCGTGCAGCACCCAGTGAAATCCAAATCCGCCGCCTATGTAAGGGCAAATATCACTTTTAGAAAACAAATAGGAGCCATAAATATTTGAAGTAAATCCACGATGAACTCCCAGCAGCATTCCAACTGCAATCTCTTCCATTTCGTAATCGAACCGTACATCCAGCACAAATGATTTTTCCACATCATCATAACCATTTTGGGGATAAAGATAACCGAATGAAAGACCGAAGTTTTTATTTGAAGTTCTGCGAAGCGGCTCGGCTGATTCCGCTTGAGTGATTGCACCAACCTCTGCACTTTCCTTAAAGGATTTTAAGTCTGATACACTTATTGCAATTCTTTTCATTACTACTTCAAGTTCTTCAACATCAGTAACTGTAAGCTGATCGATGAGTAATTCTTTTTCTAAGGCAACATCTACAAGAAAGTATTGAACAATTATTTTTTCACCAAGTGCCGCCAGCTTACCTCCTAACACGGCGGAGGCTTTTAGCTTGCTGCCAATTTCAACAGCGCAATCTTTGTCAGCACATATTTCACCGGCTAATGCTGCTGCTGTTTCTTTTTCTGAAATAAGGCTGAATGAACTTTGCTTATTAATTTCAACTCGTAAAATTGAATGAGCTACAAGCATATCATTATCATTAATTCCGATGGATTGAAAAGGTAAAACAGCTAAACTATTATCTGCTGTTTCTTGTGCCTTAACTGTGGAGAATTTTGCTGCACATAGCAGCATGAAAATAATAACGAAATTTAAAACTCGATTTCTTTTTTCCATGATCGCTTTTCTCAGTCATTAAAATTTAGTTTTTTTTGAGTAAGATTCCTGTTAATACTTTATTCTAAAATGAGACTTAATCTATTTGTCGAACTTGAATATTTGAAAATCCCTAATTCAATTTATTCAGACCACGCATCTATTTAAGTGGACGTTAAAATCTTCTTTTGAAACATAATTATAGATTTGAATAAATACAATATGTACCCAAAAATTGCACTAAGATTTTTAACGGTTAAATGCCATTCTTAAGCCGTTAACCGTTGAGTTGATTTTACCATTGCTATAAGCATGATTTCCATTCACAAATGTATCAGCCACTCTACCGGTAAACTCAAATTCTTCAAAAGGTGACCAGCCGCATTTATACAAAATATTATTTTGATTTACAGACCACTTTTTATTTAAGTCAATTATTGCCAGGTCGGCAAAATATCCCTCTTCAATAAATCCGCGTCTATCAATCTGAAATAATTCAGCGGGGGCATGACACATTTTTTCAACAATTTTTTCGAGGGAGATTTTCTGTTGATGATATAATTGAAGCAGAATATTTAACGTATGCTGAACAAGCGGAAGTCCCGATGGAGCCCTTAGATATTTGTTTTGTTTTTCATCTAAAGTATGCGGTGCGTGGTCACTGCCGATGATATCGAATCGGTTATTGAGCAAAGCTTTTAATAGTGCGGGCTTATGTGTCTCATCCTTTATAGCAGGGTTGCATTTAATTTTTGTTCCCAAAGTTTGGTAATCATTTTTATCAAACCATAAATGATGGGCGCAAACTTCCGCAGTAAGTTTTTTTTCATTTAATGGAATTGTACTGCTGAAAAGTTCCGCTTCTTCCTTTGTTGAAATATGCAGTACGTGCAAATGTGCATTTGATTCTTCTGCTAATTTAATCGCACGTTCGGTACTTTTAATGCAGGCTTCTACATTTCTTATTTCGGCATGTGCTTCAATCGGAATGTCTTCACCATACTTTTCAAAGTGAGCCTGTAAATTATCGCTTATAATTTTATCATTTTCTGAATGAACGGCTATTAGAGTAGGCGAGTGAGTGAAGAGCTGTTTTAGTGCGTCTTCATTCTCAACAAGCATATCGCCGGTGGAACTGCCCATAAATATTTTCAATCCGCAAATATTTTTAGGATCAACTTTTTTTACTTCTTCAACATTATCATTCGAGCCGCCGAGATAAAATGAATAATTAGCAATGGAAGTTTTTGCGGCGATAGAATATTTTTCTTCCAAAAGATCAATAGTTACAGTTGGCGGATTAGTGTTCGGCATTTCCATAAATGAAGTTACTCCCCCCGCAACTGCCGCAGCCGATTCGGACGCAATATCAGCTTTATGAGTTAAGCCGGGTTCCCGAAAGTGAACTTGGTCGTCAATTATTCCCGGTATCAAATGCTTACCGGTTCCATCAATCTCTGCCGCTCCCTCCGCTTTCGGTATTGAAGAGTCGATTCGAGCAATGTATTTATCTTCAATTAATAAATCGCTGACGAATGATTTACCTTCATTTACAACAGTGATGTTTTTTATTAATATTTTTCTCATTTGCATTCCGAACTTTCGATTTAATTATTATTTAGATTATCCAACTACAAACCCGCGTCTTTTATTTTTTAATTCTTCAGGCAGTGAATCAATTATTTCCTCTTTTAATAAATTAATAAGATGCCGCTTAACAAATGCCCGTTTAAATATTAAACTAACTTCTCTCTTGGGAGTCGGTTTTTCAATATCACGTAAATATTTACGTTTTTTGGTTTGCCGCACCTCCAAGGCTAAAAGGTATGGGACTAATGTCATTCCAAAATTGTGTTCAACCAGTTTCATTAAAGTATCAATTGTGCCCGCTTCAAAGCTGATATTTGTTTCGGGCGGTATTTCGTTTTTACTGTACCTATCGCATATTTGAATTATGTGATCACGAAAACAATGACCTTCTTTAAGCAGCCATAAATCTTTAAGCATTAAATCGGCAGATTTAATTTTTTCTTTTTCAAATAATCTGTGCTTTTCAGAAATATATGCAACAAAGGGTTCATAAAACAACGGGTCTTCTATTATATCGGATTTATCAAGAGGGGTAACTAAAATTGCAGCATCAAGTTCATCAGACTTTAACTTATTCAATATTTCGTGTGTTTGAATTTCATCTATTATCAAATTAACATTCGGAAATTTATCTACGAAATTTACTAAGAAAAGTGGAAGCAGGTAAGGAGCAATAGTAGGAATAATTCCTAATCGCAGTATTCCCTTAACTTCATTCGATTCAATGTTTATTATTTCACTTATACGGTCAGTCTCATTTAAAATTACACGCGCCTGATCAACAATTTTGGCTCCAATTTCTGTAGTCTTTACAGGTTTTCTGCTTCTATCAAAAATTAAAATTCCAAGTTCTTCTTCAAGTTTTTGTATCTGCATACTTAATGTGGGCTGGGTAATAAAACACTGCTCGGCAGCTTTTTCAAAATTTTTATATGTATCTAATGCAACAATATAATTTAACTGAACTAAAGTCATAATTTATCTTCACTTGCTATTAAGAATCTGTTTCATAATATAGATAAAACTTATACGAATATAAAAATTATCAATTAGATAAATGAGTTTGAATAGTGTATAAT
>JABFGH010000024.1 GCA_013112585.1 Ignavibacteriota bacterium
CAGAAGAAAAATTTCCGATTCTAGGTGATATCCCATTATTGGGATTATTATTTAAATCTGTTAATGAACAAATATCTAAAAGCGAACTTATAATCTACCTTACACCAAGAATCATGTATAACGATAACTATGAATACTTGTATTATAACTATAGTGAAAATCGATAAGATGTATCATGAAAATTAATTTAAAAGAGCTCATCAGCCCAATAAAACTTACAGGTACCCGACACTTTATAACAGTGGATCTCATAGATAATGAATATCTACTCTCCCTAATTTTAATTCCGAAGGGTTTAATTAATTCCAAATCCAATGAGGGTATCAGTTCTTACAAAGTTCTTGAAACTCAAAAAATTCCGGTTTCTTCAAAAAAAGCTAACATCAAAGAAATTATTGACAATTTCTTGACCAACTATAATTTGAGAAAAGCTCCGGTACTATTAGGTTTGGATCAATACAAAATTTATTCAATTAGCTTACCTTCAGATACAGAGGATGTTGAGCTTTGGTTTCTCGAAAATAGCAGCTCTTTCCTTCCACCAAAATCAAATAGAAATGAATTTGAATACAGATATTTCAAATATTTCGAGAACGAAGAAGTGAAAAAGTTTCTTGTTGTAGTTACTCGAAATGAAAATATTGAACGAATCACCAATCAGTTTACTATTCCGGGATTAGAACTTGTTTCTGTTTTTCCCTTTTTACTATCGAGTATTTTCTTGAGCTCTGAAAATATTCATCTAAAGATTAATGAGAATGAGTTAACTTGGATTGTTAAGAACTCCAATAAAGAACTGCTTTTCGGAGAATTCTACTTTGACAACTCTCATACACAAAACCCCCAAAAGAACTATGAGTTAGAGTTTTCAGCACTATCTGAAATTGCCGGATATATTAGAAGAAATATTTTTAATGGATTTAAAACTTTAGAAGAAAGTGTTTGCAAAATTTATATGTCGCATCCCTTTTCAAATCAGAATGA
This sequence comes from Ignavibacteriota bacterium, assembly GCA_013112585.1. GTDB lineage: Bacteria > Bacteroidota > Ignavibacteria > Ignavibacteriales > Melioribacteraceae > IGN16. The sequence continues at coordinate 985 of JABFGH010000024.1, forward strand.
AGTAGATGATTTATTAAAAAGTGAATTTCAATCGAATCTACAATGTAAAAAGATTATTCAAAGCCATAAGGCGAATACATCGCTTCTAGCTGTCAATAGTATTGTCACACATTCTCATGATGAATTAAATTTTTTAGAAGAAAAACTTAAAATAGAGTTTAGTAACTCAACAGATCGAACAATATTTCAAAGAATAGTTTTATCATGTGGTGTTGTCTTTATGATTCTTTTAATTATGTTGAATGGTTTGGAACAATATTTTTTGAGTCAAAGCGAAGAGAACCATAACCGACTTCAACTAATTAGGGCTAATGAAAGAAAAATTGATAAACTAGAAAATGATATTTCACAATTGGAAAAGGATTATTCAAAATTATTTGAGATCAAATATAACAATCAGAATTACTCTGAAATATTTAGCAGCATTGCTAACTGTACAAGTAGAAATACTAAATTAGTACAACTATCTATTAAATGTGATTCCAGTAAGTCCTTCCTCAGTGTTAAGGGAAAGTGTAATTCACAAAATGACATCGTAAATTTTATCGATTTAATGGAAGACTATAAAATATTTTTTAAACCGCAATTAGAGTATTCACAAAGAAATAAAGGAAAATACAAGATCAAAGTAATTGATAACAAAATTGATTTTAAAATAAATTCAAAGTTCGATGTTTCTAAGAAATACTAAATGGAAACGATTAGCTACAGTCTTCTCAATTTTCATGGCATTTGTGTTTTTATTTGAGATTGTTCCAATGTTCTATTCGATTTCTTCGCATTTATTTATATCTATTGAAAGGAAATTATTCAAGGGAGATGTTGATGAAAATGAAAAATTACTGTTAACACTCCAGCACAAAAAGTCTACAATTTCAAAAAAAATTGATCGTCTTGTTCTCAATACGGATAGATATATGGGAATATCAAGTATAGTTGCAACCATAGACAGTTTAGCGAAAGTTTGTGATGTACAAATTATCGATATACTTCCGGGTAATATTAATAAATCGGGAAATCTAGATGTTCAAAGTGTATCTGTGAAAATGAAATGTTCATATGAAAATTTCTATAACTTCGTAAGGTTCATGGAGCATTCAGCTAAAGTTATTAGATTCAAAGAATTTATACTTGAATCTCCAAAAAATAAATCAAAATATCTTTCCGGTTCAATAGTTATGGACTTCTATTTAAACCTATGAAATCAAAGCAAAATTTGAAAATAGTGCTTCCCCTAATTGTGATAACTGTAATTACATGGAGCATAATAATATATTCAATAGTAGATGGTTTTTCTTATAACCAACCAATGAGTTTACCTATAAATGCCTCATTTGATTATAAAGATGTAGAAGATGAAATAACTCAAAGAGTTGATGAACCTCTTAGCTATAGGAAACTATCGATTGATCCTTTCAAAATGAAAACTCATACCATTACGTCCCCAAAAACTAAAAAGTCAATAAGCTCTAATCGAAAAAAGAAACAAAGTACTTCAATAAATTATAGAATTTTGGGAACTATCATAGATGATAAAAAAAAGATTGTAACACTTGAGGATTTGTCAAAAAAACAAATTACCAATTTGCAAGAAGGAGAGAAATATTTTGATATAAAAATTATTTCGATTGGGATTAATGATTTGGTCATTATAGAAAATGGTGAAAAAAAAATAATCGAGATTAATCCATAAGTTTAAATAAATTGAATTAAAAAATTATGTTTTGCTTGTCTGCTGACTTATAGTCAGTGAAATTAGGTTTTTTAGTTTTTCACTTAGACATAATAGATTGTTAAAAAAATGTTCCAGAATAAAAAATTATTTCACCATAAAATTTAGTTCATTTGATTAAACTAGTTGATCTTTGCAAAATTAATTTAATACATTTTTTTTTGAAGATATAAATTTTGACTAATTATTATTCTAATTTTTTTATCTACTTTAACTATTAAGAATTTAAGAATTTAATTTGTTTTCAGTAGTGTTCTCATTTTGATAGTCCGACGGATTTTTTTTATTATTATTAATTTAAATATTACGCACATAAATATAATTAAATATCCATCATCAACCATTTTTTTACATTTTGCTGGCATTGGAATTATTTAGCGCTTTTGCAATCGCCCCTGTTCTCGAAGACCTTTGATTAAATTTAATGAATTCGTGAATTTCCTTTATCTCCACTGTGAAATCAGTAATACTTTCATTTGATTTTTTTACCCATGAAAAAGAATTTGAATCCCACTCAAGCGCGAACTCATTTTCAAATTCGACTTTCTCAGTAACATGTAAGCTGCATTTGTCTTATTACTTTTGAGGAATAATATTTTATCAAATCCGGCAGTAATTCCTGTAGTTCCTGTAATCTCATCAAAAACATATTTAGTTTTATCCTTACTCGTATGGTGAATTAGTTGTAAATAGATTTGTCGCTCTATGGCTAACTTTTAGAACTCAACTGTCAACTCATAATTAGTATGTCAATAAAGTCAAAAATAAATCTACCCCCTTACTAATTAATTTATTCTTTCTCTTTTTCCCATGGTTATCCCCCTAATGCTTAAAAATATAAAAAATCATCTCTTATTTTCACTAGCCTTTTGTCCTTAATTTACTGATATTTTTTAATATCTGTTTTGAAAAGGAGTCGGACAATAATTACAAGTATTTGGTTAATGTTTTATTTATCCTAAAGTGATACAAAAATAACTAAGTATTAAATTCAATCCATCTAGTTTCAGTTTAGATCCGTTTACATTATACTTTTTTTTAATTAATTTGTATCTTTATTTTGTAAATAATAGTTCATTGGAAGTGTACATTTAGCGGAACATATGCTAAATGTCATTTGAATTTGGCTTGTTTTCGAAGAATGTCAAGTTATTTGTAATCAGCCGGTCGGCGGTTCGAGTCCGTTCACCAGCTCACTTAACCCTCTCATAACCGAGAGGGTTTTTTGCTTTAAAACCTTATAGATATTTACAGCCGGTCGGCGGTTCTGCCAAGGGCATCCATTTAGAAGGAGCCTGTCCGCTGCAATGAAACGAAAGTGGATTCACCTGCCTGCCTTACTTAGGCGGGCTCAATCAACACTCGCACAGTCGAGTGGGGTCTTTTGCTTTCAAGTTATAGTTATCTCGATACGTCACAAATCTGGACTACTCGATAAACTTACAATTTTTCAACATGACAGGTGGCTGAGTAATACCGCAGTTTGGGATTTATCGAAGCAACCGGTATCTCGATACACGCCAAACTACGGCGTTACTCGATAACCTTGCATATATCCAAATGTTAGCTGCTGAGTACCCCGCTAAGCGGGGTGTGTCGAAGTAACCCCTAATTTCTCTATTCCAAAAATAAGGATTAAAATATTGCCATTAAACTTCAAAACTTTTTTACAGAAATTGCATCTAAAGAATATTGCAAAGTTTTATAGATTTTTCTTTCATAATAATAATTAGATTATCTATCTTTTTTAATTGAATCAAATTTTATCTACAAATAAAACAGAGGATATAAATGAAGAGTAAAACTTTTCTTATGCTGCTTTTATTTTTTCTAGTATTTGCAAATTTCAATTTTGCAAAAGATACCGGAAAAATACTGCCGTATAAAATTCACCAGACCAAACTCAGCAACGACTTAAATATTGTCACCGTTCCGTTCGATAGTCCCGGCATTGCAGCATTTTATATTGTTGTAAGAGTAGGTGCACGTAATGAAGTCGAGGAAGGCGTTACCGGCTTTGCACATTTTTTTGAGCATATGATGTTCCGCGGAACCGATAAATACCCAAAGCGAGAATACCAGGCAGTGCTTAAATCAATTGGGGCTTCAGCAAACGCAAACACCTCGCAGGATAGAACTGTTTATCACATGACGGGCAGTGCTGAAAAACTGGAACTAATGTTTGAGATCGAAGCCGATAGATTTATGAATTTAAATTATTCGGAACATGATTTTAAAACTGAAGCCGGTGCGGTTAAAGGTGAATACACAAAAAACTTTGCTAGTCCTTATCAGCAAAATTTTGAAAATCTGAAAAATACAGCTTTTGACAAACACACTTACAAGCATACAACAATGGGATTTTTTGATGATATTGTTGACATGCCCAATCAGTATGAGTACTCAAAAACATTTTTCGACAGATACTATCGACCCGAGTACTGCACTGTTGTTGTAGTAGGCGATGTAACGCATGATCAGGTGGTTTCACTTTCTAAAAAATATTTCGGCGATTGGGAAAGAGGAAATTACACAGTTGAAATTCCAACCGAGCCAAAACAGACCGAAACAAGATACACTCATTTACAAAACGGAAGCATACCTCCATATTTAGGTTTACATTATAAAGGTCCGGCATTCAATGATAAAGAAATTGATATGCCCGCGCTTGACGTTTTATCTTCAATAGTTTTTTCGCAAACCTCTGATCTGTATAAAAAACTTGTACTTGAAGAAAGAAAGGCAAGATTCATAGGCGGCGGGGCATTCGATTCGCGCGACCCGAACCTATTTTCAATTCAGGCTTCTCTTATCAATGAAGCAGATCTGCAGTATGTTAAGGATGAAATAGTTAAAGCGATTGAAAAGGTAAAAACAGAAGGAGTTGATGAGGAGACCTTGAATAAAACAAAGTCGAATCTAAAATATAGTTTTGCAATGAATATTGATGCTCCAGATAATATTGCAAATTCACTCAGTCATTATATTCAGTTGACCGGTGATCCTGAATCACTTAACAGACTTTATCAATTATACGACAAAGTAAGTGTTGAAGATGTAGTTATGGTTGCAAAAAAATATTTTGTACAAACCGGGTTAACAGTATCAACAATTTCTGATAAGGAAATGGGAGGCGTAAAATGAAAAAATTAATTTTGATAATGCTTTTAGCCGGTTCAATTTTCGCACAAGAAGTGGTTGAACTAAAATTACCAAACTCAAATAAAGTTGTAATCAAACTACGATTTCAAAATGGTTCAATTACTGATCCTGTTGGAAAAGAAGGACTAACTCATTTTACTGCCAACCTTGTAACTCAAGGCGGAACAGAAAAAATGAGCTATAGTGAAATACAAGATTTCATTTACCCAATGGCAGCAAGCTATTATGTAAATGTTGATAAGGAAGTTGCTACGTTTACTTTCCAAGTCCATATGGATTTCTTAAACAAATTTTATCCTGTAATGATGAACATGATGCTCAGTCCTGCATTTAGTGAAAGTGATTTTCAGCGGGTAAAAACTAATCAGCAGAATTATGTGGATCAAGTAATAAGAGCATCATCCGATGAAGAGTACAGCAAAAAAGCATTGGAAGACTTATTGTTCAGAGGGACCAATTATCAGCATATGAAACAGGGTATGTCGGAATCGGTAAGATCGATTACAATTGATGATGTTAAGGATCATTACAAAAATTATTTCACTTCAAATAATTTAATTATTGGCATTGCAGGAAATTATTCCAATGACTTTTTAACAAAACTTAAGAATGATCTGCAAAAACTTTCTGATGCCAAACCCGAAATACCCGAGCCCGGTAAAGCTATTATGCCTAAAGGATTGCAGGTTGAAATAGTTCAAAAAGATAATGCATTTGGTTCAGCTATCTTTGCCGGTTTTCCGTTGAGCATTACTCGCGCAGATGATGAATTTGCTGCACTGGCTGTTGCAAACTCATACCTCGGTGAACATAGAAAATCATATTCAAAATTATACCAGTTATTAAGAGAAACGCGCTCAATGAACTACGGAGACTACTCCTATATTGAATGGTATGATAACGGCGGCGGTAATATGCTTCCTCCATCAGGCACACCCCGAACCTCAAATTATTTTTCAATTTGGATACGACCCGTACAAATTGCAAAGCAGCTGAAACAGCAGTATGAAGAATTAAAAGAAGTTGAAATTGGACATGCGCATTTTGCATTACGAATGGCATTGAAAGAAATTGACAGACTTGTTCAGAATGGATTAACGCAAAAAGAGTTTGAGACTACTCGTGACTTTTTGATAAGCTATACAAAATTGTACGCTCAATCCCCTTCTGCAAGACTCGGATATTTAATGGACTCGAGATTTTATGGACGTGAAGATTACATAGCTGAGTTAGATAATTTGCTGAGAGATTTAACTTTGGATGATGTGAATAAAGCGATCAAAAAACATTGGCAGGTTGAAAATATGTTTGTAACAATAATTACCGACAAGAGTGAAGCAGGTCCACTTGCCGCAAGCATAAAGGAAAACAAACCCTCACCGATGAGTTATTCAGATCAAGTTAAAGAAGGATTACCCGAAGAAGTTCTTCAGCAGGATGCTGAAGCAGCTAACTTTAAGCTGAATGTTAAAAATGTTGAGATCATAAATTCAGAAGAAACATTCAAGAAAAAGGAAGATAAAGTTAGTTTGTAAATATTATTTTTAATAGCACGCTGATGACACTGATTTAACTGATCTTCACAGATTTTAAATATTTTTTAATCAGTGTAAATCTGCTTGATCTGTGTCATCAGTGTTCTATTACTTTTGTTCAATCAACATGCAGTTCTACATTTTCTATAGATGGCTGATATTCAATTTGGATAGGGTTACTATTATTTTGATAACGCAGTACTTTGTGAGAAGGTAAAAGTTCTAATGAAAAATTTTCAATGGGTGAGTTATCATTTTTAAAAACATAAATATTTGTTGAATCTTCCTGCGAAATTACTTTAACAACATATTCCTGCTTCTTATCAATAAATGTATCAACGGAAACTTTCTTTTCAAACTTAGGGCTATCGGCAGCAAGACGAACAATTCCGTTTGAATTATTCTCCTCCGGTAAAACCTTATCAAGAAAAATTACTTTTTTGCCGGTGAAGTTAACAGCCGATTCTCCAATAGATTTTGGAGGTTCAATATTCGTTTCATCATAAAACGCATTTAAAGAAGATTTACAAATTTCAATTTCCTTTGCGTACTTCACTAAATTGTTATTTATAAAATCTAACTTGTCAATTTCCAATTCGTTCCGCGAAAAGACATAATCGAAAATATCTCTTTCACTAATATTCATCTTAACATCCTATTCTGTGGGTTTATAATATAAGTAGTCCACATTTTTAATTTTTTGAAAAATCTATTCATAATTGATAAACTCTTCAATATCTGCCTTAAAGCTTTTGAATAAATAATTAACTATTCCATGGTATTTTGAATAAAACTCATCGTTCCGAATCGACTTATCAACATCATTCATATAAGAAAACAAACTTCCCTTCATTCCCCCATTTTTTAAGTCTAATGAAACTTGATAAAACGTATTAGCAATAAGTTCGCATTCTTCCTCATTTAACTTATTCGTGGAACAATATTTTGTTTTCAATTTTTCTTCAACATCTAGTAAGCATTTCTTCAAAACATTGTTCAAATCAATTTCCTGTTCACAAATTGGATGAACATTATTTGTGATTTCAATACCGCCGGCGTAAAGTACTTTTATTCTATTAACAAGAATGTTAACCGGAATTGCAGGGAAATAAATTGTATGAGAAGCGATAAAGTTAAAAAGTTCTTCGAGTAATTTACTTCGTTTTTTATAAAATATTGCGGCGGGCAATTCATTAAAGTCATCGTAATTAATTACAGGGGCAAATATTTCATCCGCGGAACCCCGTACAAAATAAGCTTTACCGAAAAACGTCTGTTTCTTATAAACCTCTCCATCAATACAATTCATTAAAGTTTTATGAATTTTATTGAAGATAGGATCACGCTCCTTTAAAACTTTAGCCATTCTTTGTTCTACTCTGCTCCATACTAATCGGCTTAGGAAAAAACGAGCATCATTTTCAGTTAAAATTTTCGAGTTCCAATGATTGTAAGAGTTGATGATGTGAATTGTACCATGTTCGTTTTGAATGAATAATGGAACAATTGCATCTGAGGCGACATCATCAATATTATCGTTCCATCTATTTTTTGAACAAAATTTATCGGAGTGAACTTTGGCTATATAACCGCATGCAATTTTTAGGCATAACGAATATAAAACTTTTATATCCGCATAAGAGAGGGTTTTTGTATCAACGTTTATATTACTAAAAATTTTAAGGAGATTCATTTCCTGTTCAATTGTCGTTTAATTATTTACCGGCTTGAATATAACAATGTTCTTTAATTAAATAAACATTTATTTTAAATTTGAATGAAAAAATTAAAGGGAAAAGTGAAAAGGAAAAAGGAAAAAGTATAAATTAAAAAATAGAATCATGATTTGGCTTCTTGGAGAGTTGGAGGGAAATAGTTTTAAAAATGGGAAATAATTGAAGAGTAAAATCACTCGAGCATTCAGTAATAAATACTTGAACTACTCCGTAGTTCCATGCCCATTGGCTTTCCCAGTTTTCTATGGATTTTATCCATAGTTATTTATGTTAAAGTACTTCGTACTTTTGAAGGCTAAATTATACCAACAAATTGTTATTATTTATTCTCGTTTTTTTATGACTGTAACGCAGTCAAAGATGCATAGCACCGAATGAAATTCGGGATGGATGAAATGACCAATGAATTTGCCAACTACGAAGTAGTTGAAGGTACATTTAATTTACCGATTCAATTTAATATTTATTCTTGAACTACTCCGTAGTTCCCGCTAACATTGGCTTTCTCTCTTTCCTATGGATTCCATCCATAGCTATTTACCTTAAAGTGCTTCGTACTTTTGAAAAACAATTTGGCGTTTTCTATTTTTTATTTTTCCGACTGTAATGCAGTCAAAGTTGAATAGCCCCGAATGAAATTCGGGATGGATGAAATGACCAATGGATTTGCCAACTACGAAGTAGTTGAAGGTACATTTAATTTACCGATTCAATTTAATATTTATTCTTGAACTACTTCGTAGTTCCTGCCAACATTGGCTTTCTCTCTTTCCTGTGGATTGCATCCATAGCTATTTACCTTAAAGTGCTTCGTACTTTTGCTGAACTCTAATGTTGTTTTTTATTTTCTATACTAATATTCCTCTCAATCACTTCTTCTTTTTCCGGAAACATTTGAACGAATTCTTTTCCATTCCATCTTTGAATTTGCTTTAATAGTGTGTTTCTAAATTCTTTTGTATCCGTAAGTGGATATTGTAACCTGCCTGACTTTACAAGTCTGTCTCGTTCGATTGCTGCTGCATCGCCAATTACAAGTTGCGTTTCATTAAAATCAGTAGAAAATCTTAAACTGTAGCTAAAGTGATTACCATAATAATCTTTCGGATGGGATTCAATAACACCAACCGAAATAACTTTATTCTCGTAGAGAAGGTGCGGCGCCCAGAGCGATGTATTATATTTAGGATAGACCAATTCACAATAATCACTTTTCGGCAGTAAAAAATAATGTTCAAATTCGGCAATCGGGAAATCAAGTATTTTGTAATCTTCGATTGCCGGACTTGTACCGTATAATTTATCTAACTCAATTACAAAAAATACTGCCCCTCTATATCCGTTAGAAACAGCATTGCATAATAATTCCAATCTGCCATCGTTATCAATATCATTAACCGTAATTCCTGTTAAGTGCCCCGAATGAACAAATGGTTTTCCTTCAAGTTGAAAAGTTGATAGGTTTAATCTTAGTATGAAACTCGGATAGTAGCTTTCGTGATTTGCAATCAGTAAAGCAATCGGTCCATTTTTAGTGAAAATTATTTCCTCAATAAAATAAATTGAGTACCGATTGGTAAACTTTTCATAAGATGTTTGAACTTCATAATTGAAATTGAATTCATTTAAAACATTCCCTCTATCATCATAAAGTAAAAGTTTATATATATGCTCTTTACTTGCTCTTGCTATTAACACTTCATTAGTACCGTCATTATCAACATCAATAATTCTTGTATGCCTTTTTATCATTTTATTTTTGTTATTATCTAATAAAGTATAATCTTCAATGGTGGAAATACTCCAAAGAATTTTACCATACTTATTTTTGATATGATATTCATGATTGTAGCTATCAACTATCGAGGGATTGCTATCGGTGCTTATGAAAATTAGGACGGTGAGTGCAGTAACCAGCAAAATGAGCAAAAAGAGAGCTGCCTTATTTTGAATAATTTTTTTTGAACTCCAAAATAATAATGACTGTTTTTTTAATTCAACCAGATCCCGCCGATTGAATATATCACTAATTTTTGTAACCGGAATAATCTCAAGCTTTCTTAATGGATACAGCTCTTTAAGCTCATTGAACGCAGCGTCAGCAAAAACTTTATCCTCATCTGCAATAACAAAAATATCTGCCGTTGAGTAAAAAACTGTTTTTACTTTTTTCTGAATTATTTCTTTAGAAACAGGATTTACTTTTCCATTGGAATTGATACCCCCGGTAGTAACAATATTGCCTTTTATTCTTACTAACTCTCTCAAGTTATAAAATTTTATCAACTCTTGAATAAACCCTATAGTTAACGCTATCCCTAAAGATTCGCCTTCATAAATACCATACCTTTTATCAAATTGAATTACAACCTCATGACTTTGAATTTTATTTCGCGATGATTTTTTAATAAAGTCCATTGCATAATTCCAAGAAAGACGAATCTGATTTTTTAATTGCACATCAATTTTACCAACACTTGGTACAACAATAAAATTGTCTTGTTCACTTCCAATGTTTTTTCTTAGGTAGATGGATAACCTTTCAAGAAAACCATATTCAGTATTACTCTGCGGTGTTTTTTCTAATACCGGAAATAGAATTTCACTTTTTATAATTAATTTTTGCGCTCCTCCTTCCAATTTTAATTTTATATCTGATATCTTACTTCTTAATTTTTCGGCACAACTATTTAATTCTGTTCTATAATTTTTAAATACATAAGTTGATTTTAATTTTTCAGCAGTCGCAATTAAATTATCCATCTCTTTCGGCATTAGCCCAATTGGATCAAGTTCTGCAAGAAGCTGCAAATACTGATCAATGTATTCATCGAAATAAGCAGTAAGCATTTGTGCATTATTAAAGGAAAGAATTGTTGAGAGGTATTCGTTTAAAATAAAAAGTAACCGCCTGCTTGAATAATCCTGATTCTTAATTTCAATTATTTTTGTGCGGTATTTTTCAAGTTCTAAAATATCCATTAATTTGAAGTTGAATCAGGTGGAAACATTTGAACAAATTCTTTTCCATTCCATTTTTGTAATTGCCTTTTTAATATTTCCCGGTATTCACGGGTATCAGCATACGGCTTCTTTAATGCCCCGGCATTAACTAATTTATCTCTTTGAATAGCAAAGTCGTCATTAATTACTATTTCAATGTCGTTCAAAGGCAAAGAGAAATTATACTGAATGCTTTGCGGTCTTTTATCTGTCATTAGCCCGCTTTCTATAGTTGATACAGTAATATAATTTTCCTTTTTATTATTAGAGGGAGGATAAATAACATGATTGTATTTTGGATAGTGATGCTTGCCGTAATCCGACATTGGAATTAAAACATACCACTCAAACTCAGCTATTGATTTATTTTTAAATCTGTACCCTTTTGGTGCTGGAGCTGTTCCGATAAGCTTATCATATTCAATTGAAAAATATGCAACACATTTATATCCATTTGAAATAGCCAACCCGACGAATTCTAAATTGCCGTCATTATCAATATCCTCAATCAGAGAGCCGGCAATGCCACCCGGATGCCAAAATATGAAATCTGTTATTTCGCCGGTTTCAGCATTCAGTTTAAGTACCGCATTTGGATAGTAGCTTGCATGCTGAGTAATTGCAACCACTTCTTTGTAAGCAGGTTTGTCAAAAATTCCAACAACTGTATGAAACTGGTGTTCATTAGAAAAAACCTCGCTATCGGATTCAATTTTCGATCTAAATTTATAGCGCCATATTTCATTGCCCGTACAATCCAGTTTGAATAGATCCCTTGAGTTATTTATTCCGCATATATAAATGCTGTTTTCATTTAAATTATCACCGGTATCTATTTTAAAATATTTTTTATGATAATTTGAATTGAACATAGTTTCTATGTTATTATTTGCCGGAAAAATATCCCACAATACTTTTCCATATTTATTTTTTGCGTATGCTCTACTGTTTTTAAACTCTAGATCAACCGGAATGTTATCAATATCTTTTATAAAAAAGTAACTTGAAATAATTGCCAAAACCAGTAAAGATATTACTGCTGTTTTATTTTTAAAAGTTTTTTTAGCTGACCATTTAACAAAGTTCTGTTTTTTAATTTCAACCAGGTTGCGGCGGCTGATTAAATCTTCAATTGATGAAACACCGACAATTGTCAGTTTTCTATTTGGATATTCTTTATTAAGATTATTTAACCCGGCATCAGCAAATTGCTTATCTTTTTCGGGAACAATAAATATTTCTGCTTCCGAAAAAAATACTACTTTTAGCTTTTTCTCAATTACTGATTTTGATACCGATCCGACTTCGCCCGTTCCAGAAACACTTCCGGTTGAAACAATATTGCCTTTAACATTTACAAGCTCGCGCAAATTATGAAACTTTACTAACTCTTGAATAAACCCGATAGTTAAAGCAATTCCCAAGGAATCGCCTTCATAGATTCCGTATTTCTTATCAAATTGAATTACAACTTCATAAAATTGATTTTTGTTTTTTTTTGAATTAAGAACTAGTGAATTTGAATAATCCCACGATATATTTATCTGTCGCTTCAACCTTTCATCTAATTGCCCAAAACTGGGTACAATAATAAATTTATCTTTTATCAAACCCGGTTTATATTTTATTGAAATTGAAATCCTTTCGAGAAAGCCAAAATCTTCAATGTCGGATTCGCTTTTTTCTAAAATTGGGAAAGTAATTTCTTTTGTAATCTCATCGGAAGATTTTCCCTCAAGTTTAGATTTTATTTTATCTATACGTTCACTTAAAGAGTTAATTGCTATTTCTATTTTATTACTTTGACTGCTGAAAGCATTTGTCGTTTGCAGTCGTTTCAAATTAATTAAAAGATTTTCTGAATCAATAATATTAGTGCCAGCCACATCAATAGTTTGCAAGAGCATCAAATATTCATTCAGGTATTCAGAAAAGTAGGCTATTATTAATCCGGGCTGGTTTACTTTAAGTAATTTTGAAAGGAATTGATTTAAGTAGGACAGATTTAATCTTGGTGAGTTTTCATTATTTTTGTTAGATAAAAATTCATTTCTATATTTCTCTAGCTCTGTAAGTTTCATACTCGCATTTGTGAGATTTAGAAAAAAGTATATTAGTGCTTTGATAAATATAAGAAAATCAAATTATAATCTGAATAAAGTGCTTTTGGGTGAAAAGGAGTTAAGATCATTTTTTGAACCACGCCGTAGTTCCCGCCCATTCGGCATTCACTCTTTTCTATGGATTCCATCCATAGTTATTTACCTTAAAGTACTTTGTACTTTTAAAAAACATTTTAATGAATCCAATATTTTATTTTTTCGACTGCAACGCAGTCAAAGACAAATAGCCCCGAATGAAATTCGGGGATGATATGATAAATATATTTTCCAACTACGAAGTGGTTGAAAGTATTTTTTCATTACGGCTTCAATTTAATAATCATTCTTGAACTACTCCGTAGTTCCACCCACACTGGTTTTCTCTCTTTTCTATGGATTCCATCCATAGTTATTTACGTTAAAGTACTTCGTACTTTCGATTTACAATATCTTACAAATGACTCCGTTCCATTCTAATTACATTTTCCTCAGATAATACAATCTACCTTTTTCTATATTACACTAAACCAAATACTTCTCGTCAAATTCGATATTGAATTCTTCTAAAATATTTTTATACTCCTCTGCAAAACTTACATTCCTATGATGTTCTTTTTGATTTTTTATATACTCTATAAGTTTTTCCTTTGAATCAATTGAATAGGTAAAAGCTCCATAACCAATTTGCCATCCATTAAATAACGGAAATGCTTTTTCTTCTTTGATCATTTGTGAAGTTGATAATTTTATATCCTTTATTAAATCTGCCAATGCTACTGTGGGATGTAGATGCGTTAAAATATGAATATGATCCTCCATTCCGTTTATTCTGTACAGATGACATTTGTTGTTTTTTAAAATACCCCAGATGTATTTATATAATGTTGGCTGTTTTTCCTCAGTAAGGGTTTTTACTCTATCTTTTGTTGAAAATATAATTTGATATAGAATTTTTGTGTACGTTGACATAATTGCCTCCATCAATTTTGAATATTAAAATTTAGTTCATTTTTTTAATTACTTCATAGTTGTTTCTGTTAGAGGTCATTATATAATCTTTGAGTAACTCCAAAGTTTCTGATCTGCAAATACTTACTACTATTGAGATAATTTTACAATCTTAATTTTCGCTTTTTTGACTGCAGCGCAGTCAAAGACAAATAGCCCCGAATGAAATTCGGGGATGATATGATAAATATATTTTCCAACTACGGAGTAGTTGAAGGTACATTTTAATTCGCAGATTCAATTTAATATCTATTCTTGAACTACTCCGTAGTTCCCACCCATTCGGCATTCTCTCTTTCTATGGATTTCATCCATAGCTATTAACCTTGAAGTACTTCGTACTTTTGAAAAACAATTTGGCGTTTTCTATTTTTTAGTTTTCCGACTGCAGCGCAGTCAAAGACAAATAGCCTCGAATGAAATTCGGGGATAATATGACAAACGTATTTTCCAACTACGGAGTAGTTGAAGGTACATTTTAATTCGTAAATTCAATTTATTATTTATTCTTGAACTGCTCCGTAGTTCCACCCACACCGGTTTTCTCTCTTTTCTATGGATTCCATCCATAGCTATTTACCTTAAAGTACTTTGTACTTCCCCGTGATGCTGATCTCAATTTTTAAAATACAGTTATTTGTTTTGTATGCTGATAGTTCCCTCATTCATTTCCACATTTTGCGGGAACATTTGAACAAATTCTTTTCCATTCCATCTTTGAATATTTCTCTGCAATTTTTCTTTGTATTCACTTGTTCCAGTTAAAGGCATATCCAACTTGCTGCTTCTCACAAGCGAATCTCTTTTGTAAACAAAGCCCTCGGGAATCGTAATTCGAACATCTGAAAAATCAAAGGTAAAATCGTAATATATTTCTAATGGATAATTTCTATATCCAACAATATCCTCAATTGTTTTAATGTCAATTAGTTGTTTCGTTTCTTCAATATGCGGAGAATTAACTGTTGAGTTATATTTTTCAGTTAAGAAAAAACTTAGATCAGTTTTTGGCAGCAAAATATATTGATCAAAATCAGCAACTTGCTGATTTAAAAAAGTATAATTTTTGATCGTTGGTGCTGTGCCATTTAGTTTATCATATTCAATGGAAAACACAAAAGCTGATTTTTTACCATTTGAATTTCCTGCTGCTACTACTTCCAACTTACCATCATTATCAATGTCTTTAACTAATGCACCTTGAATTCCGCCCGGATGCCAAAACGAATCATCAATTAGTTCACCGGTAGCCGCATTAATTTTTAGTATCGGGTTGGGGTAATGATGTGCTTCTTGGGCAGCAACTATCAGTTCATTTACTCCATTATTTTTAATAATATCTACTATCATATGAATTCTATAAAAATCTGAGAACTTTTCTTTTGGAGTTTCAACAATTCTTCGGTAATCAAACTTCCACTTTAAACTACCTGTAGAGTTAAGGCAAAATAAAGTTCCGCTCCGCCCAACTTCGCATAAGAATAACTCATTTTTACCATCTCCATCAGTATCAAATATTTTAAATTTATTCTTAAAATAATGCGACGGCGCATACTCTTTGCCGGGAACAGGGAACTCATTTATCTCCCATAAAGTTTTACCAAGTTTGTTTTTAACAAAACCGATTCCAGGCACACTTTGGAAATCAATTCCAACCGGATTATCATCAAAATCTTTTACCAAAAAATAGCTTGAAGTAAAAACTAATAAAACTAAAAGTGCGATTGATAACTTATTCTTTAAAGTTTTTTTCGCACCCCATTTAATAATGTTTTGTTTTTTGATACTCACTAAACTTCTTCTATCAATTAAATCTGATATAATTGGAATGCCAATAATTTCAAGCTCTCTTTTGGGATATTTTTTATGAAGTAAGTTTATTCTTTTAGTAGCAGTTGCTAAATCCGAAAATGGGATAATAAATCTTTGAACTTTTGAATAAAAAACTGCCTCAACTTTTTTCTCTATCGATTCAACTCCAACTGAATCAATTTCTCCTTTTTCATTTACGCTTCCGGTAGATGCAATATTGCTTCCAAGCGTAACAACATCGCGCAAATTGTAAAATCGAATTAATTCTTGAATAAACCCGATAGTTAATGCAATGCCGAATGAACCCCCTTCATAAATGCCGTACTTTTTATTGAATCTTATTACTACTTCGTGAAAATGCTTTGATGCTTTAATTGAACCGGCAAAATAATTTTTAGCGAAATCCCATGAGCTTTGTATTTGTTGATTCAACCGGTTATCACTCTGCCCGAAATCCGGCACTACAACAAAAGTATCTTCCGTTAATGAGATACGCTTTGAAATACTGATTGTGATAGTTTCAAGAAACCCGAAAAAGTATTTATCATCATCTGATTTTTCTAAAACCGGAAATAGCAGACAATTGCCGGTAGAACTTTCAGAAGTTCCGCCCTCCAATATTTTTTTAAGCTCATCAAATTGATTTTTAATCTTCGTAATTGAAAAACTTAACTCATTGTTAACAGCTTCTTCGTTTACAGTTTTTAAGTATTTCTCAGCAATGCTATAAATTGATTCGGTCTGTAAAGGATCGATCCCGAAGGGTGAATAATTTTTTAGCAATGTAGAATATTTTGGTAGGAACTCTGTAAAGTAAGCTGATAGTAAGGAATTGTTGTTAGCGGTAAGTAAATGTGATAAAAAAATAGTAAGCTCAATTAATTGAAAATTCGGTGAGCCGAACTCTGCAAGAACTTGATTGAGATGCTGTCTCCTTTCTTCTAAAGCTGCTAAATTATTTATTGCCAAACTCCCCACTCCACATTTAAACCAAAAATAATATAAAAAAATTGGTGTGGTTTTTCAAAAATGAATGGTTGTTTCAGGACCTCATTTTCACAAATTCATTTGTATTAATTTCCTCATTTTAATTACCTTTGACAATACCCGGTTGCTTCGGTACACCCCGCTTAGCGGGGTTACTCAGCCACCTTGGTTGTACCGCAACTTTAACTTTACCGGTTATCGAGTAGTCCTGCCTTTGGGGACGTATCGAGATAAAGGTTATCGAGTATTCCCGCTAAGCGGAATGTAGCGAGATAACGTGAATGTATTGCAGAGATTTTGGAGGCTTGAAAAACTTACCAAGTCGTTTTAAACTAAGCGGCTAATTCTGCAAGCCAGTCGGAGAGTTTTAGTAGTTTTATATTTCGCTTTTCTTCTTCCTGGTGCAAATTATAAACAAGCTGTACAGATTCAACTTCAGGGTAGCGTGCTGAAAAATATAGCAGTGGAGCGGATAACTGCTTACTGCTTAATTTTACTTCTAAAAATTGAAGTGGTTTATCATCTTTCGCAACCACAAAATCAATTTCCTTTCCATCTTTTGTTCGTAGATAATTCAAACTATAGTTAGCACCCTTGGCATCATACAGATATTGTACATGCTTTAACAAACAAACAGCTGTTGTATTTTCAAGCTTAATTCCGGCATCACCCTTAATATAAGAGGTATTGTAAAAATAAATTTTAGGTTCCTTTAGGATGGAACGTGCAATATTTTTATGGAGAGGACGGACAAGAAAAATAACATAAAGACTTTCTAAAATATTGATATATTTTTTAATTGTATTCGGCGATGCCTGCAAATCTTCAGCAATTGAATTTATTGAAAGTGGTGAACCAACTTTCAATCTTAAAACTTCCACAAGGGTTTTCATTGTATTAATTTCGTTAATGCGTGAAAACTCTAATATATCTTCTCTTATTAAGTCTGTATAATATTGATTTTTCCATCTTTCAGCTTCAATTACTGCGTCTTCAGCCGGTAAGTTTAGGCTTTGCAGAATAGGTTCCGGAAAACCACCGAAATTATTTAGTTTATCAACTGCCTCATAGGCCGTAATTTTAGATGCTAACTCTTTTACCGAAAAAGGATTTAGACGATGATGAAAATACCTTCCGGCTAATGAATCTCCGCTTTGACGAAATGTATCTAATCTAGCGCTTCCGGTAATTAAAATTGCCTGACCGCTCTTTTTAGAATCATAGACACCTTTTAAGTAATTTTTCCAATTCTTCATTTTGTGGATCTCATCAAATATTAATATGTCGGAATTTTGAACCCAACTCATCTCATTAATAATGTTCCTATCGGTAAAATTATCAAAATTTAGATACTGTGGATTTTGGAATTTACCCATTATTTGTTTTGCAAGATAAGTTTTTCCAACTTGCCGCGGTCCGGTTATAAAAACCATCTTTTTTGAAAGGTCTTTTAATATTTGATTAAATAAATATCTTTGCATACGCAATTATTGCAATAAAATGCAAAATAGTCAAGACTTTTTTGCAAAGTAGTGCATAATAGTCGGATATGTGCGAAACAACAATTCTCAGAACTTAACTCTTCTTCTAAATCAAGTTTCTAATAGAAATAGTTTAGCCATTAATCAATTTCTTCCCCTTGTTATAATTAGCTGCAAGAAATCTCGATATATCCACCTTACACATTGAAGCTCAATCAGCGGCATTAAAAATAAAATAGGTTCAACGATTTCCGGTTGCTTCGGTACACCCCGCTTAGCGGGGTTACTCAGCCATCTTGGTTGAGTGAAAGTTTTAAATTTGTAGGTCATCGAGTAGTCCCGCATTTGAGGACGTATCGAGATGCCGGTCATCGAGTACTCCCGTTTTTCAGGACGTATCGAGATACGGTTATCGAGTAGCCCCGCCTTTAAGGGACTTATCGAGATAACATTGCAGAATTGGAAAACGTTTGATCAAAAACCTGCTGAACCAGTTTCTTTCAACAATCAACTAATCAACTCAACTCCATTTATTTCAATACTCTTATCGATTGTTGCGGATTTATTACTTCCCTTAACTTTAATAATTTTACCGCCAGGTTTTAGTTTTAGAGATATGGTCTCAAAATGACTGTTATCATTTTTAAATATATAAATTTTCCGATCAGCTTTTGTTGTAATAATTTTAATAATTAAATCATTTACTTCATCTTTATATGTATCTACAACAACTTCAGTGTTTTCTTCCGGACCATCTGCTGCAAGTTTTACAATATTTGTAATAGAATATTCGACATTAAATTCATACTGTAAATCATTCTCTATTTTATATTGCTGAATTACAGCAGTAAATGCTTTTTCATCTAAAGCTTTATGGTTATTATAATTATTTATTATTGCTTGAGCAGAGCTGCAGATTAAAATTTGTTCGTTAAGAAAATGTTTATAGATATTCAGTTGTTTCATTTTCCAACTGCCCAATTCATTTTGGCAGCAAACATAGTTAAAAATATCTCTTTCTGTAATATTCATATCTTACCTCGTTTGGTCTCCTTAAACTAAAGGTAGTACACAAACCGGAATTTTTGAAAAACTCAAATAGTTAGTCCAACTTAAATAAAATTGGGATTGAAACTTGAACATTTACAGGTTTCCCTTTTTGTCTGCCCGGAATAAACTTTGCATTTTTTACAGCACTCATTGCAGCTTCATCACATCCCGCTCCAATTCCTTTTATTAACTCTACTTTATTTACTTTACCCTCTTTGTCAACAAATGCTTTAATAAAAACCTTTCCCTTTATTCCTGCTCTTTTAGCAATTTCCGGATAAGATACTCTTGCCTGTAAAGAGTCCATTCCACCAACTGGTTTAGGCATTTCTTCTACTGCAATAAAATATGCCATTTGTGAAAGTTTCTTATCAGCCCATAAATTATTTTCCTCAGCATCTAAATTTCTATAAGAAACGGAAAATGAATCATTCAAAAAATCAACAAATACTTCTGCTTGCTGAAGATTATTTATTGAAATAATTTTTGAAATTTTCTTCCCTTTGTAAAAGAAATCCATATCATAAGTTCCTGCGCTTATTTTGGAGGCTTTCCATTTATCAACTATCTTACTTGCATTTATTCCTAATTCATGCACGTAAATTTTAATGTCTAAAGGAAGTGACTGTATTTGTAAACTTCCAAATAACTTCTTGTTATTTTTTTTAGTACGCTTTTCATTTCGTTTGGTTTGAAATAGTTCCATGTAATGCACATGAACTTTTGAGGGCTTTACATTAATATAGATCAGTTCCGATTCATACCCACCACCTTTTGCTTCAACTACATGTCTTCCCGCTTCAACATTGTCTATTAATAGACCGTCATATTTCAAATCTGTGGTACCAACTAACTTTTCATCAAGATAAATAGTTACCCCCGGTTGACATTTAATTTGAATATGACCTGTTGTTTGAGAATACGTAACTAAATTTGCACAAAGATAAAAGGTAATTAGTATCAGCTTATTCATTTTTGATCCTTAAAATTTAGTTTGTGTAATAATTAAATAGTATTAATTCAAATGTTGTTACCTAATTAAGTAGTACACTTATTGAGTTTTTTATAATTGATTACAAATTAATTTTAAGTCTTGTGGGATATAGCTCTCATTAATAGAACTGATATTAACTGAATTGCCTGCTAATTTTCTAACATAGAATTTAGTTCAATAAAACTTTTTCCATTCCATGATTTTATTTCTTTAAATATTTTTGTGCGATATTCATGAGTATCAGTAAAAGGCTGTTTAAGTTTTCCGTTCTTCACTAGTTCGTCCCTTTTTGCAATAAATAATTCATTGAATACAATCTCAACTTTCTTAAAATCAAAGCTGAATCTATATTCTACTACCATCAGATTGTCAATGTTTAAGTAGTCTTCAAGAGTTGAAACTGATATAATCTCGTCATTTTCAAAAACTTTTGGTGCTTCATAAATAGGGTTTAACCTAGGATAATTTCTTTTTCCTAAATCAGTTCTTGGCAATAACAAATATTTAGTAAAGTTAGCAATAGATTTATCGCTGAAAGAAAACTCATCCAAAGTGGGTGCCGACCCTGTTAAACTGTCATAATCAATAGTAAATAAAAAAGCCTTATCGTAGCCATATGATATTCCTGAAGCAATCAAATCTAACTGATCATCATTTTTTAGATCAAATATTTCTGCTCCGGTTATATTACCGGCATGATAGAATTTTTTTCCAAACGGCTCACCTGTTTTCGCATTTACTTTCAGTATAATATTTGGGTAGTAATAATTGTGATTTGCAATAGTAACAATTTCAATAATATCATTATTCTCTATTATATCAATAATAGAATTAATGCTGTATCTGTCAGAAAACTTTTGACTCTCTGTTTCAATTTTTTCGTGATGAACATAACTCCAAATCTTATAACCGTTATTTGTATAATTGTAAAGTGCTCCTGAAGAATCTACTCTTGTTAAAAATACTTCGTTTTTACCATCGTTGTTAACGTCTTTAATAGCATATAATTTTTTTGATAATGATGGATACTTTCTATATAACACACCTGATGCTTCAGGTGATTTAATCCAGATTATATTACCGTATTTATTTTTTACGTAAGCTGTTAAGTACGGAGTTCTATCATTGTTTTCGAACTCGACTGCAGTAGGGTTGTTATCCATATTTCTAAATAGAAAGTATGATGAAAGAATTATGAGTAATGAAAGTAAAAGCAATGCGAATTTATTTTTTATAATTTTTTTTAAACCCCAATAAATAATATTCTGCTTCTTAATTTCAATTATGTCTCTTCTATTTAAAAGGTCATCAATCTTTTCAATACCAATAAGCTGAAGTTCTCTTTTTGGAAAGATTGAATTAAGTTCAGCCAATTTCTTTTTCGCATCGGTAATATCTTTATTGGGAATAATAAACTTTTTAACTTCTGAATAGAATAGAGTTTCGATTTTCTTTTTAATCACGCCACTAGAAACAGATTTAACTTTTTCATTTTTATCTACACCGCCTGTCGATGCAATATTTGACTTTATAAGAACACTTCGTCTTAAATTATAATATTTTATTAATGATTGAATAAATCCAATTGTTAATGCTATACCTAGTGATTCACCAACATAAAGTCCGTATTTTTTTTCAAATTGAACAACCACTTTATGAAATTTGTTAATTCGACTATAATGATTAGTTAAATAGTTTTTGGCTATTAGCCATGAATAATTAATTTGATTTTGCAGGCGATCTTCAATCTCTCCTAAATTTGGAACTACAATAAACTTATCGCCCTCGCTAACCTGTTCAGTAATCGTAATATTTATCTCTTCAACAAAGCCATACCATTTTTCTAATGCTTCGCAATTTTCGATAATAGGAAATTTAACAGATCCAATTGCTTGCCGATCATTTTGCTCACCTGCCAATACATTTTTGATATAATCAAAATTTTGATGGATTGACTCAATAACTAAATTAAGTTTGGTACTAGACCCATCATTAAATATTTTTTGATATGATTCAGCAACACTTAAAATATGCTCTGTTTTATTGGGGGTTATACCGGAAGGTGTGAATTGTTCAAGGAATAATAAATACTTCTTTTGAAATTCTTTAAAAAAAGCTTCTAATATAAATTTGTCATCCTGGTTTAATAGTAAATGCAGATAATCGGTAAGATAAAACAAATTTGAAATTGGTGAAGAACTTATCTGTAATTGTTTCTGCAAAGCCTCTCGCTTAGTTTCAATGCAATTGATATTCATCAAACAGAAATCCCCTACCTCATTCTTTTATAATTAAAAGATAAAATATTAAAAATAGTTTTCAAAAAAATAAGTTTGTGGGTTACTAAATCAATACAGCAAGTATGCACTTTATATTTATTGAGAGGCGGAAATAATGAATCACCACAAACACGTAGCACTGTTTATAATAATATTTTTTTCAGCATTAAGCATAAACGCCCAAGCATTAGAAGATTTGATATCTCGAGGAGACGCTTATGCAAAAAATTCTGAGATCAATAAAGCGATTGAAGTTTACAAACTTGCAGATGCACTTTACCCGGATAATTGGAAAGTATCATTAAAACTTTCTGAAATTTATTTGCAGGAAGGCAACCGTTTACCAAAGATTTACGCTGAGGTAAATAAGTCTGTCTCCATGCGTTCAGGAACTGAAGAAAGTAAAAAAGAAGACTTAAGAAAACTTGCAGAAGAGTTAAAAGCTGCAAAGCTGCAAAAGTATGAAAATGCATTAGAGTATGCATCAAAAGCCGTCCAGTTGGCACCCACAGAATCACGAGCTTTTTTGAAAAGAGCAGCCGCAAATGTAAGAATAGCAGCAACCGAAGGAATATTTACAGTAACTGAAGTTGTTGACTCCATTAGGAGCGATATTGATAAAGCTCTGAAAATTGGTAATGGGGGCAATGCAGTTCAAGCGATGTGCCATTACTTTAAAGCAAAATTACATTATCAAATTTGCGAAGAGCCCGGATTAGTTAGAAGCGTTGTTGGGTTAGGGTGGGCTGAAACTGATACGGCAATCGTGGAGTTTCAGAGAGCTATTGAGTTAGTACCTTATTTGAGAAGATTTTATTTAGACTATGCAAAAGCGCTAATTCAAAATGACGATGAAGAACAAGCTATTGAAATGCTGGAAAAAGTAAAACAATGCCCTGAAAATGAAGAAGAAGATAATGAGCATTTAGAAGAAGCCAAATTGTTATTAAGCGAACTTAGAGATGAGGAGTAATTAATAATGAATTTTAAATTATATATATCCTTTCTTTTAATAAGTTCTCTTCTATTCAGCACCAGAGTTTTTAGCCAAAAATATGGTATGGGTGCATTACTCGATGAAAAATATTATCAGGATGTGCCCGAAGCTGCGCAACTTATGAGAAGCGATTATTCTAATCTTCCTTCATTTTATTCAATAAAACAATATGCTCCAACTCCAGGTAATCAAGGTCAAACCTCAACATGCACAGGTTGGGCTGTTGCCTATTCAGCACGAACAATAATCTCGGCAATGCAATCTAATTGGACAAAAAAGCAAATTAATGAAAACACATTTTCTCCCTCTTATATATATAACCTAATTAGACCAAAGGAAGGCTGCAATGTTGGAACAAGTTTATCGGATGGACTTAAAATTTTGAAAGAATACGGAGCCATTAAAACAAGTCAGTTTGGTTTTGATTGCGATAAAATAGTTTCAAATGAACATCATCAGATTGCAGATAAGTTCAAAATAAAAGAGTATCGTCAACTTGTAAATAGAAAAACCAAAGATAAAATTTCACTCATTAAAAAAAGTCTCTCCGAAAACAATCCTGTAGTTGTTGCCATTAACTGTCCGGATTCTTTTCAGGATGTAGAAGAAGTATGGCAGCCCGATAGCAGTGATTATCAAAACAATTTTGCCGGGCATGCAATTACAATTGTTAGTTATAACGATAAAAAGGAAAATGGTGCATTTGAAATTATGAATAGCTGGGGCACCGACTGGGGTGATGAAGGTTTTGCCTGGATCAAATATACAGATTTTGAACAATTCTGTGTATGGGGCGGCGAACTTATTGCAATGAAAGAAAGAGAACAAGATAATTTATTCAACGGAGCTATTAGTTTGAATAAATTAAACGGTGAGAAAATTACTCTTCAATTAAAGGACCAATATTTTTCGACAAAAAATTCACATAAAACCGGTACACGTTTTCAACTAAAACTAACTAACAATGAACCAGCATATGTTTATGTAATCAGCTCTGATTTAAGTTTCAAAACAACAATAAATTTCCCATTCGATAATTTCACTTCACCTTTTTTACCCTACAAAGAGAATAATGTTATAATTCCGGGAGAACAGTACGCATTTCAATTAGATGAAAATGATGGTATAACTTTTTTCTGCGTTCTTTATTCTTCTGCTCCCTTTGATATAAAACGATTTGCAAAAATAGTAGAGTATAAAAGAGGAACATTTTTAAACAGAATAAATTCAGTAATAAAAGAAATAGGATATAATAAAACAGGACAAGATTTTCTAATTCAAACTGACAATGAAATTACATTCAGCACTAACGCTCAAGAAAAAACAATTCTTCCGATTGTTGTTTCAATACCGCATGAAAAAATTTAAAAAATAAAATTTGTGAGAATAATATGAAACCTAATAAGATTTTTATTAAAGCATTCTTCCTAATTGTTTTCTCATGTTTCTTATCAAACGGTCAAAAGGCACAATCACTTTACGCCTTTAATATTGAAGCTGACGAGGATACCATAAACATAGCCTATAATCTCGTGGGTCAACGACCAGATGATGTATATAAAGTTGATATTTTTGTTTCCGGGAATAATGGGCAGGCATTTGATATTATCCCAACAACCATAGTTGGTGATGTTGGGTATGGTGTTAAATCAGGGGTTAAGAAAAAGATGCAATGGCAGCCTTTAGAAGATAGCGTTCAACTAATTGGCGATGATTACATTTTTAAAATATCGGCTAGACTGCTTGGCGGCAGAGACTCAATTGAGTTTGCAGAAATTCCGGGCGGAACTTTTATTATGGGTAATAACTTTGAGGAAGGACGATCTGATGAAAATTATCCTCATAAGGTAAATTTGGATCCATTTTTAATTGGAGTTTATGAAATCACTAATATACAATTTTCAAATTTTTTATATCGATATGAATCAGCTGAAGTTAAATCCGGTGAATATGTTGGTCAACCAATGATATTTGAACACGAAAAGGGACTAAAAAATTATACACGGAAAGCAGGGCAAAGCGGCGGCTGGGCACCTCAAAAAGGCTATGAGTATCATCCGGTAGTGAATGTAACCTGGTATGGTGCAAATGAATTTTGCAAATACTATGGATATAGATTACCAACGGAAGCTGAATGGGAATATGCCGCAAGAGAACTAGGAGATACTATTAGATTTGGTAATGGAAAAAATTTAGCAAGCCCGACGGAAATTAATTTTAATGGACATATAGATTATAAAACAAAGTATTCCAAAGCTGGAGAAAATAGGCAATATGCAACACGTATTGCCAGCTTTCCTCCAAACAAACTTGAACTATTTGATATGAGTGGTAATGTTTGGGAATGGTGTCAGGATTGGTATGCGAGTAATTACTACTTTAATAGCATTACGGATAATCCAACAGGTCCCTGGTTTGGAGAAACAAAATCAATTAGAGGCGGGTCATGGCATAATACTCCTGTAGATATAAGAGTTACAGATAGAAGTTTTTTACCGCCCCATATGGGCAGCGGTGATGTAGGCTTTAGAGTAGTTAAACAATTAGTAAAATAAATAAAATAATAATAAGGACTAGAGTGAGAGGTTTAAAAATGAAAAAAATTGTCATGCTTCTATTATTTCTTTCACAACTAATTATTGCGCAAAAATTAGAACTAAAAAGTGAAAAAATCAGTCTCGATATTCGGTTTGCTCCTCCGGATTCAATACCACCTAAATTAATGCTTGAATACCCTCTACCGAACATCATTCCTGAGCAGCCTATCTTTACGCAAAATCCTATCATGACAATCAGAGGGAAGGTAACCGATAATTCAAATCGGAAAATTCGCGTAATGATTAATGGGGAAAATCCTGATTCAGTTTATGGAAATAGGTTTAGTTCAACCTTTAATCTCAAGTTCGGCGAGAACCGTATTTTAATTAGGGCTATAGATAAAAAGAAAAATGTAAGTGAACATTTTTTAAATATTTACCAGGACCCCCTTGTTGATATCACACCTCCAAAAATAGTTTTAACCGAACCGAATTTAACAAGAGGTATTTATACTGTTGAAATAAATGACATGAACAAAGATTCCATTATAGTACGGGGAAATGTTATTGATAAAAGTAGTATTTATGCGCTCTGGATAAATGGGAAAAGTGTAAATAATATTCAAAACGGAATATTTTCTACAGTACTATATAATGTTGATGATGCTCTTTCAGTAATAGCCATTGATGCTTTTGGTAACAGAGTAGAAAAAAACTTTCCATTTGAAACAGTGCAAGTTGCAAAAGTGGATACCTCAATGGGTAATTATCATGCTCTGCTTATTGCTGTTGAAGAGTATGACAATAGAAGAATAAATGACCTAAGCAACCCCGTAAAAGATGCAGAGCAAATAAAAGAGGTACTAACCACCGACTATACTTTTTTTGAAGAAAATGTCAGATTACTTACGAACCCAACCAGAGCAGAGATACTTGCAGAAATAAGCACACTGAAAAGGACACTAACTGAAAGAGATAATTTGTTAATCTTTTACGCAGGGCATGGAAAATGGGACCCGCAAAACGAACAAGGTTATTGGTGGCCTAAAAATGCTAATCCCGATAATCCTTCTGCTTGGATATCCAACCCCGATATTCGAGATAATATTAGAGGAATAAAAAGTAAACACACATTGCTAATTGCAGATGCATGTTTCAGCGGTGGTATTTTTGAGTCGAGAAATGCAATAGTAAATGCGCCGCTATCTGTAAAAGAAATGTACGCACATATTAGTCGCAGAGCACTAACAAGCGGCATGAAAGACCAAGAAGTGCCGGATGAGAGCGTATTCATTAAATATATTATTAAACGATTGAAAGAAAATGAAGATGAATTCCTTTCCACACAAAGGCTTTATGACCGAATACTTGACCCTGTAACAAGCAACAGTGCAAATAATCAGTACCCCCAATATGGAGTTATACAGCAATCAGGGCATGAAGGCGGGGATTTTGTTTTTATTAGAAGAAACAATCCAGTAAATAAAAATTAATAAAAAGCGAGATTAAAAATGAAAAAGATAACCTACTACATTGTATTAATAATGATGTTTTTATCAGCAAACAATTTAATATCTCAAACCAGCTCGTTTGGGGCGTATGAAGTCTATACTCATGAATCAAAATTAAATTCACTCGGATATTTAAATGTCTCCTTTAAATTGCCTGAGTACTTAAATTCAAAGAAACTGAATTTTAAGGGTGTTGAATTCACACACAATTATTTGTTGGGTGAAATAGGATCGTATGTTTTTGCCGAAAATAATCGCCTAAGATTTATTACAGAAGGGACTTTTAGAATTGCCGCCGCTCTTACCGAAGATACCCCCTTCTCAGCTTTATCAAGCGTTAAATCAAAATACTACCTAGGTCTGATTGATGTTTTTTCACTAAATATTGGTTCAGAATATACATTTGTAATCAACAACGGATATGCCTTTACGGCAAGGCTAATGTTCACGCTGGTAAATGTAGGCGGCATGTTTTCAATACGTGAAAAAGGAACACTGGAAGAAGATGCTATCGGTTCAGCAAATCTGATCCCTTTAATTATTAAGCCATCATTGTTTGTCGATTTCGGAAGATCGGGGCTTGGTGTTTCTTTTATGTTTAATCCGGTAAACTTTCTCTCATATAAATATGCACCTAAAGAATTATTTGACTCGAAGGACATGGGTATTTTGGTAAATGATAGCAGTATTAATCAATTCGCTATTCAAATTTCATTTGTGTGGTAGGTAAAGCTATGCAAAACTTAGTTTATAATATTTTCTGCCGCCATATTTTAATGATATTGTTTCTTATATGCTTATTTGCTGCAAGGGAAATAAAGTGCGTGGAGCCAAATGATCAAGATACATTTGAAACTATTTACTCAGAAGCACTAAATAGTTTAAAAAAAGGAGAAAACTTAAAGGCAGAAAAATTGTTTTTACAATGTTTAAGCATTCAGCCGCTGATGGGCTCAATTTATAATAAATTAGCCGCCATTTACTTACAACAGGATGACACAATTAAAATGCTGAATGCATACCGCCAAGGATCAATGATGGGTGATAAATTATCGCAGCATGTATTGAAAAATCTAGGTATTTCAATTGTGCAAAACCCTTTACCGAGGTATGGACTTTCAGAATTGTATTCGAATATTGTTTATCCGGAGATTGCTAAAAGAGCAGGTGTAAAAGGAACTGTTCTAATTGAAGTTGAGATTGATGATGATGGAGAAATAATTAGTCACAAACTATTAAAAGGAATTGGGGCTGGCTGCGATGAAACTGCCATAGCTGCACTATTAAATACCGAATTTACACCCGGAAGCATTGATGGAATTTACACCCGGATGACAACACAAATACCGTTTTATTTTGAATTGAATAGAAAAAAAGTCGAAGATGATAACTCCACTGTTTCTCATACCAAATCAAAAAATAAAAGGGATAAAGTAAATGTAAGCACAGTTTCTAAAGCAGAAAAAACATTAACCACAATACCGCTTGGCGGCTGGCAAAAATTAGAAAACAGAATATCTAAAATAGAAAACTTAAATAATTGGAATGGGAAATTAATAATTGATACAAAAATTAATTCCTTTGGAAATGTGATAGATGCACAATTTACCGCCGGTACACAAGACACAAGTTTAAATGAAAAAATATTGGAAAAGGTTTACGAAACGAAATTTTTTCCTGCATTTAATGACGGTAAACCTTACGACAGAAAAGTAAAGATTAAAATGAATATTGCTCAAACAATTAAGCAAGTTAGAGTTAAATAAAAAAAATGAAATTATTTTTTCAAACATAATAAAATGTGGACTACTTAGCTTTTATAAGCAGCAGGATAGTGAAATAAAGCGATGTATCAAAAGCACTACAACAATAAATAATGAATTAAAATTAAATCGGATAAAATTCCTTTTGAACTTTGGAAAAAATATTCTTAATATCTCTTGTGGCAAAAAATGTATTAGCGTTGGAAGTTTCCTCTCAATAAGAAGATAGTTAGCACTATTTAAATAAAATAAATATTTCAATGTAATACGCGGATAATCAGATTGAGTATAGAATTACTCTAACCTGGTAAATTTTGTAATCTAATTAGTTTATCAAATTCTATTAGGTGAAAAAATTATTTCTCTTACGACCATTGAATTGAATATTTATTGAAACTAATATTTTTAATAAACGGAGGATCTATATGAAGCAGCTTATTTTACTTTTTTTAATTGGAATATTTTCCCTTACAATATCATCAAATGCTCAGTTACAGCATTTTACTAATCCTGGATATACTGGTGAAGCTTATACTGTAGTCATACAAAGCTCAACAATTGATGGGATCTCTTTGGAAATCGGTGATGAAATTGCAGTATTTGATGAGGGTCCGAATGGTTTAGGCATAAATGCAGCGGTTGTTTTCAATGGTATATATCCTATCCAGATAACTACGAATTTAGAATCCAGTGTTCCTGGTGGTATTACCCTCCCTGGTGCAATACCAGGAAACCCAATAAGTTTCAGAATCTGGGATTCTTCGACGGATGAAGAATATGAAACGGGGTCTATAATATTAGTTGGTCCTACATTTGGTGTAGAACTTTTTTCAATAGTTGAATTAGTATATGCGCATAAAACCTCCACAGCAGTCCAAAATGTTTCGGGCACAGGTATATATCAGTTTAATAGTGAACAAACTGGGGTTGAGATTGTTGTTAACTCTCTGGCAGGTTCCGGAGATATAACTGTGTCAAGGTACTTGGGTAATCAACCTTCCCCAACTACCGGTATAACACCTGGTCATTTTATAAGCACTTATTATTGGGTTATTGAAGCTGACCAAAATATTTCATCAATTGAATGTCAATTAAGATTTTACATTTCAGAAATTCCTAATCCGGGTATAGCCGAAGATCAATCTGATATATTGCTCTGGCATCGTGACACTCCCGGCACCGGGGCATTCACCCAATATATTGGAAACATGGTCTATGTTAATGGATCAACAACAGGTGATTTAAGTGATGACTATTTATTTATGGATGGTATTACTTCCTTTAGTGAGCTTGTCTTTTCAAGTGAAACACCCCCACTGCCTGTAGAATTGAGTTCTTTTACTGCTATTTGTGCTGATAATGTGGTTGAATTAAACTGGCGCACAGAAACTGAGTTGAATAATTACGGTTTTGAGATAGAAAGAACTATTGAGAACTCAGAATGGGAAACTATAGGATTTGTAGAAGGAATCGGTACAAGCAACAAACCCGTTGAATATCAATTCACTGATAAATCGATTTTTGGTAAAAAACTTTTTTATAGACTAAAGCAAATTGATAACGACGGCAGCTTTGAGTACAGCAAAACAATAGCTGTAGAAATAAATCAAACTCCAGCTAAATTTACTCTTGAGCAGAACTATCCAAATCCGTTTAATCCAATAACTTCAATATCCTATACACTCATTGAGAATGGATATGTTAAACTTTCAGTATTCAATATTTCCGGTGAAGAGATCGCAGTTTTGGTGAATGAAGAAAAGGCAGCAGACATTTATGATATAGAATTTAATGGGGAGGGATTAACCTCAGGTGTATATTTTTATAAAATTGAAACGCCATCTCATTTTGCTGTCAAGAAGATGTTAATATTAAAATAAAAAGTAACAGATTTATTTTAATTTTTCTTTTCAAGAATTCTTGAAAACATTATGTGGGATTGGATTTTAAAAACAATAATTTTATTCTTCATGGATAAGCTATGAAAATTAATTTTAGGCTACTGGTTTTACTAACAACACTATTTGCAAATTTTGTTTTTGCCCAAGAATCAACTGATGAAAAAAATTCTATAATAAAGTTAAATAAGAATGAATATAAATTAGGAAATTTGTTGCTGGATATTGATGCAAATAAAATAACTATTCCTGGAATAATAAATATGAATGAGGGAATTATTGAGGTGTTTGCTTGTTCTCCCGGGGGCAAATTACACGAAAGTCTAATTGTTGCGAATATCCTACCCTATCATTTACAAGTTGCTCTACTTTTATTAGGAATTAATCCGACTGATATAAATGATGTTAAAATTACAGAAAGCTTAGAAAAATTCGGGCAAATTGAAATTATTGTAAAATGGAAAATTGATGATGAGGAAACAGAGATGCGTGCTGAAAAACTCATTTGGAACTTATCTCAAGGCAAACCGATGCAAGAAGTCAACTGGCTTTTTATAGGATCAAAGACAATTAATGGAGTATTTGTAGCCAATGATAATAAATCCTTAATAACGACTTTTAATGACCCTTACACTATCATTGAAAATCCGCTTTCGACAAGAATTAATGATGAACTTTATGAAGTCAATAAGACCTTACTCCCGCCAATTGGAACACCGGTAGAATTAGTTCTTAATGTAAAAGCAGGCTTACAATGAAAAACTTACTCATAATTTCTATTTTATATTTGACCATCTTTCACGCAAGCATTAGAGCTCAATTATTAAATTCTGCCGACTCTTTATCTGAGTATACCTTGGATGAAATTATTATAACACCTGATAAATTTAATAACTACACTTACTCCTCTGCATCTTCTGTTGAGAAAATTAAAAAAGAAAAAATAAGTTCGATTCCTATTACTCATTTAGCTGAACTTTTCAACTATATACCGGGATATATTATTTCCAGTGTTGATGGAGTAGGCGGGTTACCAATTATTAGTACTAGGGGATTCTATGGTGGCGGGGAGTCTGAATACTTATCTGTTTATTTGGACGGAAAGCAAGTAAATGATCTTCTAAATGGATTAGTTAATTGGAATTTTATTAATCCTAACAATATAGATCATATAGAGGTTATGAAAGGTGGAGCTTCACCTATTTATGGTAACGCTGCAATTGGTGGGGTTTTAAATATCAGTAGTTCTAATTTGAAGAAAAAGTATCTAAATATAAATTTAAAAGGCGGCAGCTTTAGCAGTTATGGCCTTTCTATTCTTAGCAATAATCATTACTTCTCCTTGCCCTATAATTTATACGCAAGTTTCGATAAAAGAAATGGTGCCCGGAATCATAGTAATTACAAAAATTATTCTTTCGGCGGAAGTATTTTAATTTCAAGTGGTAAATTATCTACTTTTAGAATCAGCACAAATAATCATGTTATAAAATCTGAAGTTCCAGGCCCACTAGATTCAGAAACTCTATTTAGAAACCGCTCCTTTTCAATTCCCTATTACAAATTTGATATAAATGACGAACAGAGATACAATGTTGGCGTAATATTTAAATCAAAATTTTCCGAGAAATCTTCAATTGATTTGTCATTGATTTACAACAAAAGTAATCTTAATAATATCCGAACATTTATGAACGCAATACCTATTGTTGACCCGATAACATTTGCACAAATTGGAATTTATGACACGACACTGTATGGAGATACAAAAAGAAATCAACAAAAAATTAATAGAATATCTAGCGAGATTAAATACTATTCCGAAATTCCTTTACTAAATACTCGATTAATTTTGGGAGGTGAAGCAAATTACGGGTCCTATAATAATAAATATTATGATCTGTTTAATGGCTTTTATTCCGATTACGAAAGTAATAATTATCATGAGGAAATTTTGTCAGTTGATGGAGAAGGAAACCGATTAAATAGTGCATTGTTCATTAATACAGAAATAGAGATTCTATCACACTTGAAACTTTTTGCGGGGGTAAGATATGACTATATCAATGATAAATATGATAATTTTTTACCTGATTCTTCACTAAAAATTTCTAGCTCGGCCTATAGTCCTAAAATTGGGATTAATTTTAATTATGCACATTCAAAGGATTATGTTGCAAGCATATACATTAATGTTAACAAATCTTTCAAAGCTCCTACAATTAATCAGCTTCTAGATTTTAAAGAATTAAACTTTGGTGTATTTGTACCCATTGGTCCTGATAAAATTTTTCAATCGATAAAAGCAGATCCATTTGGAAATACGCTTTTAAAACCTCAAAAAAGTATCAATTATGAAATAGGCACTTATCAAATGATGCAATTTTCTGATGATTTAAATGGTGAACTCTCATTTGCTCTATATCATACAGAAGTAAGGGATGAAATTGATTTTGATTTGATGAGCTTCAAATATGGTAACATTAATGAAAGCCTGCATCAGGGTATTGAAGCTGGATTAAAATTAAATTTTAAAAGTTACCTTCAGTTATTCTTAAATTATACTTATACCAGGGCCATTTTTGCTAATGGTACTTATAAAAACAACCAATTAAAAAACATTCCTAAGCATTACATCAGTAGCGGTTTATCTTATATTAGCTCTATAGGAATTTCGGCAATGCTTGCTATGAGAGCATTAGATGAAACTTACATTGATGATGAAAATCTTAACTACCTACCGGGTTATATCATTTTCGATACTCAACTTGGATATAAATTCAATGCATTTCAATTAATTTTAAAGATTAAAAATCTGTTTAATATTAAGTATAATTCTTCTGGGTACATGATAAATGATGAGCAATATTTATTTCCAAATGCTGGCAGATTTATGTCGTTAAATTTGGTTTACAACTACTAAGGTTTTTCTAATGGTAAATTCTTTTCAAGTATATATTAAATACTCTTTAAAGATATGTAAAGTAGTCATTATACTTTGTTTGTTATTTAACACAAACTTATTAGCACAAAAACTAGAAGGTGATGAATCTGAAGATCGACCGGATTCATCAATCCAATACTTACTCAAACAAATTTCAGTTACAGCTACAAGAGGTGAAAAATCAGTATTAAGCTCACCAAATGAAATAAATATAATAAATGCAGGTGAGATCGAGAGCAAAAATATTCCTTCAACTCCCGATGCGTTTAATAGTATATCATCTGTTTATTTACAAAGGACAAACCTTGGGGGAGGCTCTCCTATTTTAAGAGGATTTATCGGTAATAGAGTACTGATATTAATTGATGGTGTCCGATTGAATAATTCTACTTTTAGATTTGGACCCAACCAATACTTGAATACGATAAATTCTACTGCGTTGAATAAGATAGAAGTCGTATATGGACCTACATCAGTATTATACGGATCAGATGCATTAGGCGGGGTTATAAGTTTATTGACTGATATGGGGGGTAATTCAGCAAATCTATTTGGCGGATTGTCTAGATACTCATCTGCTGAGAATTCATATATGCAATCAATTTCATTGAGTAAAACATTAAGCTCAGTTGACTTTTATCTTAATGCCGCATATAAAAACATTGGGGATATTAAGGCTGGTAATGGGGTGGTACAAAAACCATCCGGATATAGTGAAAAAAATATTGATGCTAAACTTAATTACAGTTTCGGAAAAATTAATCTTAAAGCAGCATACCAGTTTGTTCAGCAAAACGATGTTCCAAGAACTGACAGAATAGCAGCAGGCAATAGTCTAAAATATATTTTTGACCCACAAGATAGGCAGCTTGGTTATTTAAAGTTTAGTTTAGAAAAAAATATTGGATTCATTAATTCCCTTGATATTATTACTTCATTCCAAAGGCAAAAAGAGGGAAGATCAATAATATCAGCAAATAGTCCGGATGTTGAAAGGAATGATTTTGATATAGTCTCAACTTTAGGTGTTTCTGTAAATACCAACACATTAATTAGTGAAAATAACTTGCTTGCATTTGGATTTGAATATTACGTAGATGATATATCAAGTGAACGCAGCGAAACAATTATCTCAAGCGGTATTTTCAATAATGTCAAACCTCAGTTCGCAGATGGTTCAAAATATCATTCGTTAGGATTTTATGTTTTTGATCAAATGAATTTAAACAGAGCATCAATTACCGGCGGATTAAGATATAGTCAATTTAATTTTAATGGCGATTTAGGTGAACCCTTCAATACAATCCAATATTCTGAAAATGACATAACTTTTAGTTTTTCCTTCTTGTATAAATTGATCCCACAAAAAGTGAATGCATATATTAATTATTCGCAGGCTTTCAGAGCTCCTGGAATTGATGACCTAACTGCTTTTGGTAAAGCTGGTTCGGGTGATGCGGCAAGATATGATACCCCAAATCCAAATTTAATCCCCGAAAAAAGCAATAATTTTGAGTTTGGATTGAAGGCAATCCATAATAATCTAGAGACTACTTTCAATATTTATTATAGTAAGATTTATGATCTCATAGAACCCGGAGCAAGTGCATTCAATGGATTGGATTCACTATATGGTTACCCTGTTTACAAAAGGTTAAACAAGGGTAAATCTGAAATATACGGGTGGAATTTATCCTTAAGTTATATATTCATCAACCCATCAGTAAGATTATGGGGTAACATTTCTCAAACAATTGGAAACAACATTAGTGATAGTGAGCCATTGTCAAGAATACCCCCGTTTAATGGAGCTATTGGTATAAGATGGAAAAAATATAATTGGTTTCTTGAATACTACTCTTGGTTTGCCGCTGATCAGAAAAAATTGTCGCTACGTGATATAAAAGATTTCCGCATTGGGCTAAATGGAACGCAAGGATATTTTATTCATAATATTCATTTGGGAATTGAAATTCTTAAATGGCTAAAAACAAATATTTATATAGAAAATATTTTTGATAAATATTATAAAACTCATGGTTCCGGAATATATGCACCGGGCAGAAATTTTATTATTGCACTTAAATATGGAATATAAATTTTTAATATCTACATAACTATGTGAGGAATTATGAAAATTAAGATTACAGTTTTAATCATTGCTCTTTTGTTTACCAATAATATTGTATTACCTCAAAAATTAGATATATCCTTAGAAAAAGAAATTAAACATTCTATCTACAAAGGATTAAAATGGCTGCACACCCAGCAGGAAGATAATGGATCTTGGAATAATTATCCCGCTATTACGGCTCTTGTCTTATCTTCATTTCTTAGAGCTCATCAGGATATTAGTATAGAAGATTCTATAATATCAAAAGGATTTGATTTCCTTAAATCTTGTATTAATGAAGACGGGGGAATTTACCTAGATGATATGAAATCCTATAACACGGCTATTTGTGTAATGGCTTTTGAGGATGCAAATGTTGTTGAATTTGAACCAATTATTCTTAATGCTAAAAAATATTTACTAGGACTGCAATTTACAGAAATTAATGGTTATACAGTTGACAGCATATATTATGGAGGCATCAG
Source organism: Ignavibacteriota bacterium (assembly GCA_013112585.1). GTDB lineage: Bacteria > Bacteroidota > Ignavibacteria > Ignavibacteriales > Melioribacteraceae > IGN16. The sequence goes on from JABFGH010000024.1 coordinate 38,114, forward strand.
TTATGGTAAAGATGATAAGGCACCAGATCTTTCAAATCTTCAATGGTCGCTGGAAGCCTTGAGAGAGAAAGAAAATAAAGAGATGGAAAATTTAAAAAATGATGATGAAGAGTTTGAGGCAAAAAGAACACTTTTCTATGAAAGGGCAATTAAGTTTTTGGAAAGAACACAGAACTTTAAAACAAATGATCAGACCTATGCTACAGATGACGGCGGATTTATGTATAGACCGGGTGAAAGCAAAGCCGGCGATACAAGATCCTACGGAGGAATGACCTATGCAGGGTTAAAAAGTTTTATTCATGCGCGGCTTTCAAGAGATGATGAAAGAGTGAAGGCAGCTTTTAACTGGATAAAAAATAATTTTTCTGTTGCTGAAAATCCGGGTATGGGTAATCAAGGTTTGTATTATTACTACCACACAATGGCAAAAGCTTTAAGTATTTATGGTGAAGAATTAATTGTTGATGATACAAATAAAGAACGAGCATGGAGAGAAGAGCTTGCCGACCAATTGCTTAAAGCACAAACAAATGAAGGTTTTTGGGTGAATGAAAATGCCCGATGGTGGGAGAACAACCCGGTTTTAGTTACCGCTTATACATTACTGGCTTTGGAAGAAATTATAATTAATTAAAAATAAAATAATTTAGTTTTTAACAGAGGAGATATTAGATGCGAAAAGTATTTTTTTTACTTTTGTCTATCACTTTCATTGCTGGTACAGCAATAGCTCAGAATGGTTCTCCAAATAATGATCCCATTTTACAGAAAGCAAAAGAACTACTTTCCCAACAGCAAGGATTTACAGTTGATTCAATATTTGTTGAACAAAAGATTGAGGAAGTCAAATCAAAAATACTTGCTGAATATGCAGATAAAATTGATGAAGTAGCTATTTTTATTTCACAGGAATTATATCGAAAAAAAAGTAGTGTAAATTTAAAGGATAATCAAAGTATAAATTTCGACTTGCCCTTCGAGAATGCAATAGTATGTTTAATTGACTTAATGCCAACAGCAAATTTGGGCCATCCATTCAAGTATATTTTTATTGAACCATTATCTGGGAATAGATATGATTATGTAACAAAAATGCCACTTGTAAATACTGAGTTACTCAAGCTTGAGCGGATTAATGATTTAACAATCGAAGAGAAAATAATTAAAGACAACAATCAAGAGGTTCAAAAAACTATTGATAAACTTTTGAACTATGACGATCCTGAACAAATTGATCCAAACAAATTTGCTGTTCTAATTTCTGGCGGGGCCCGAAGAGCGGCAAATTTTGAACGCTATTATGACAATATTAAGCTCATGTATCTTACATTAGTAAAAAATTATTCCTATCCAGAAGATCATATCTTTGTTTTTTTTGCTGGCGGGGCTATTCCTGATGGAGGCAGTTATGATGACACACAAGATACTCATCAAGATGGAGAAGAGTTTGTTGAAATAAACACTGCACGGAATTCAGCTTCACTTAATGAAGAATTGAGATCTTCCGATTTAGATGGAGATGGTGATTGTGATATTTCCAATAGTGCTTTTCAATTGCATATAGAATCTTTGTTTGAGAATGAACTAAAAACACTACTCAATAATAATTCAAATTCTAAATCTTTGTTAATTTATACTTTTGATCATGGAAATCAGGAAAATAATAACGAAGTAATTCTGAATCTTTGGAACTTTACCGAGTTTGATGACGATGATTTTGTAACTATGATTAATGTAGCCCCATATGTGACCTTACAAAATCTAAATATTTCGATGCAGCAGTGCCATAGTGGTGGTTTTCTTGATGAACTTCAGTCTTCAAATATTACTAATTGGTCATTTACTTCAGCGGCGGATTATTATGAAGTCTCTTATGGTGGAGGTTCACAAGGTGTATTTGCCTACAATTGGCCATTGTATTCTTCAGGAGAAGATTTCAATGATGTCGATGCAAACGATGATGATCAATTATCTTTAGAAGAAATTTACAACCATGCAAGGACAGAGGATAGATTTTGGCCAGCTAATGATCCCATTGGAACACCTCCTCAAGAAAACAATACTGAACATCCTCAGTTTGAGACAAATCCAACAAACAATGGGGATAATATTTTTCTGGGTAATTTTTCACCTTATCAAAGTGAAATATCAGGAACCATTTCTTACTATAATAATCTTCTGTCACAAAATGATTTCCTTTTCAATACCGAAATAAGATTATACAAAGATGTGATTGGAATTGATATAGAGGTTGGGAATAAAGCTTCGATGACAAATGAACAGGGTGAATACAATATTTTTACTAATACAACTGATGATGTTTTTATTAAAATAAAGTTAGAGAATGAAAACATTAGGGTAGCAGACGATGATCCAATTTTTAAAGATGTTTTTAAATTCCCTTCCTCACAAATATCAATACAGCCAGGATTTAATGAACTAAATTTTAATATTGAAGGAACGAATCCTAATTTCCCTGCTTGCAATTTATTTAGTGAACTATCGAAGTCCAATTCATGGTATTGGGATAATTTGAGTTGGCAGAGAATCGGGACAGAAGGTCAATTACCAACTCCTATTGAAGACCAATTGGATATCATATGGATCGGTTCAAATACAGAAGCTACCTCAGAGGGTTTTAATGCAAGTGATGATTATATAGGGGTTACAAATGCAAATTTGTGGAATTCAACATACTTAAATTATAACTATTCTCTAGCTAATATCTACAACGTTTATGTTTATTCGTGGCCAGCAGGTTTTCAAAGCGATCAGGGTCTAAATGTTTTATCAAATGAATCAACTGCACTAATTAATGGTCTAGCATGGTTTCTAACTGCAGCAATTGCGGATGATCCTGACGCTGTTCAGTTCGGTGGTGGAAATATTGAAACTAATACTTGGTGGCAAGGAGAAAGCGGTACTAACACAAATGGACAGATTGTAGAAGGCGCTATAGCTAGTTTCTTTTGGGATTTATATGACAATGTAAATGAAGCTGGTGATAATATAAATGGAAAATTATTCGAGATATGGAATATCTTTGTTGAGTATCAGCCGCAAAATATTGATGAATTTATGGCTTACTGGAGTTATGAAGATCTGTTCAGTACCGCTCAATTAAATCATTTGCTACTTCAGAAGAATGTTCAAATCCTTACGCCCAGCGATGGCGAACCGCTTATTGTTGATTTCACAAATCTAAATTCTTTAATAGTAGCATTTGAAGTTTTTGATGAAAGTGGAACTTTTGTACCGGGGCTTGCACAAAATGATATAACTGTTGAAATTGGTGGTGAATCTTGTACTAATATCAGTTTGCAGGATGATGGCAGTAAATATAATATAGAGTTCACTCCTGTTTCCAAAGCAGAAATTGGTTTATACGATTTGCAAATTACGGTAACTTTCACACCAACAGAAGCAGTTTCCAGTGACATTGTTTTAAATGGTGCTCTATATACAAATCAAGTTGTTATAGAGAAGGGATTAAAATGGCTTAAGGCTCAACAGAATGTTACCGCAGAAAAGAAAATGTATTCCATTCCACTAGGTGGTACATCAAACGATAATAGAAGCGGAACAAAGAATATTGAGTTATTAGCACAAGGAAGTTGGAAATATGGAAGTTCCCCAAATGCTGGTATTACAGCTCTTGCCTTACAGGCATTTTTAGCAAATGGATACGGAATTGATCATCCTGTATATGGTGCGACAATTGAGAATGCAATTAATTATTTATTAAATAATCAAGTTGCATCGGGATACCATCTTGGTGCTATTTATAATTCTCAACAAGGATACGAAACGGCGATGGCAATTGTTGCTCTTAAGTCTGCCATTAAAATAGGTTTACCTGATCCTCTCAAAACGAATGTTGAGAATTCACTTGTGAATGCATTAAATTATTATACACAAGATGTTGACATTGGTTGGTCAAGTGTAAGTTGGCGATATAATAGAGGATATACTAGCCAGTCGGGTGGTGACATGTCAGTTAATCAATGGGTCTATCTTGCATTAAGTGAGATGGATTATTCTGAAAAAGATATTTGGAATAAAATTTATACTTATATAAATAATAATAAAGGTTCTTCGGGGGATGAAGCCTGGATTGGATATACAGGGTCTTCAAGTAGAACAGGTGGGAACTCTTTAGCAGGGATTTGGGGTCTAACTTTAGCCGGGCAGAATGGTGTATCTGGAGCCGCTGAATTATCACAGCAGATGTTTAATTTTATCGATTCCTATAATGGTGTAACAGATGTCAATGGTTTATTAAGCCCACCAAGTTTAACCTCATACTACGTGGTTTCTAGTGCAGGTTATTATTATTATGTTTACGAGCTTGCTAAAGCCTTAGCACTAAGTGGTAAAACACAATTTCTAAATGAAAATTGGTACAGTGTACTTTTTAATCGCATTGATGGTCAACACAATCTCGATAACAATAATTACTATTGGAGAACAGGGTGGACTGATCCTTCCGGTTATTCTATAGCTTCAGGCGGAATGGGCAACCATGGTAATACCGCTCTTGCCCTCTTATCTTTGCAGGTTGGTACGGTACCGCCCGATAGCCGCTTTATTATTAGGCTTGGTAGCCCGGCAATAGCGGGGATTGAGAGTTTGCCTGCCGACGTTTTATTAAATGTTTATGACGGAAATGGTAATTTTGCAGGGAAAAACGCAAGCGGAGTTTGGGTATCAAACATTCCAAATTCTCAATGGAATTCTACAAGCGGCACATATGAATTAGAAATAAACTTAACAACAGCGAGCTCATTTACTGCAGAAATAGCTAATAACAGTTCAGTCTCTAACGATTATGTTTTGGAACTAGAAGCCTATCAGGGAACAAATCAGCAGCCAGTAAGTTCAGAGAATTTTCCCGGTACTGTTGAGCCTGATCAATCAGTAGGAACAACAGCTACGGTAAATGCAATTGGCGGCCTAAATGTTTATGCACCACCCCCGGAAGTGCTGCCGCATATGGTATTAAATCCTACAGCATATGAAATTCGCCCCATCGAAAATGATTCTACATACTCGCTAGATTTTTGGATAAAGGAAACCGGTGGTTCATCTGAATTAAGTAATGTTGATATTTTCGCATCTGATTTAGTTGACCCATTAACAAACACAATTGATGCAAGTAACTTTACAATTGTTCCTTCACATGTAAATTCTATTCCGGCCGGTGACTCGGTTCAAGTACAAGTAACGTTGGTAGTTCCTAATTCAAGCACTGTTGATCTTTCAGCCAATGAAGATTTTACTGGACTTATAACTGTCCAAAGTACAAATCAAACAAAAGCTGTTCAAATAACAGGTGGGCCAGAAGTAATTCCCGATTATGATTGGCCTGCAACAACAAGCGGAACAGATTTAGGTCTATTTGCAGTAGATTTTGTAAACGACAATCTTGGCTGGGCAGTGGGGAGTAAAGGAACGATATTAAAAACTACTGATAGCGGGGATAATTGGAATTCACAAACTAGCGATACAACTTATAGATATTATGGAGTTTCTTTTGTTGATGATAATACCGGCTGGGTCTGCGGCGAGGGCGGCACGATTATAAAAACTGTAAATGGCGGTTCATCTTGGTCCGCCCAATCAAGTGGAATAATAAATGATATAAATTCAATATATTTTTTGAACTCAAATAATGGATTTGCTGTAGGTGGTCGTTATATATTAAAAACTACTGACGGCGGCGCTAATTGGTCAATATATACCCTTACCTCAACCTATAAACCGAAAGAAATCTATTTCATTAATTCAACTACAGGGTTTGCAGCCGGAGGTATTTCAGGGGGAAACAGCTTAATACTTAAAACCACAAACAGTGGTACTAGCTGGGTTCAGAAAAGTGCAAGTTTAACAGAAGAGCATTTTTTATATTCAATTCATTTTTCTGATATAAATAATGGTTGGGCGGCAGGTACAGCAGGCGCATTAACAAAGACAACTGATGGCGGAGAGACTTGGAACTCTGTTGATGGAATCACGACTAATTCGTTAAAAGCAGTTTATTTCAATAATACTTCAGAAGGATGGACTGTTGGAGAAGGCGGATTAATACTTTACACAAGTGATGGCGGAAGTAATTGGGAAGCGCAAACTAGCCCGGCAACGAATTATTTATATTCCTTAAGTTTTCCATCACTTAATTTGGGATGGTGCGTTGGAGACTTAGGAACTATTCTAAAATATTCACATGCAGATGCTTACCCGGATTTTATTGACAATAGTATTGTCTCAATTCATTTTGATCATGCTAATGGAATGATAGATTCATTAAGATTTAAAGATGGCAGTAATCAAGAATTGTTAGACCAATCTTGGAATATTACCAATAAAAGAGGTTTAGGAAGACTTGGAAACAGCGATAATAATAATTGTTCGGTGGATGAATTTACGCTTTATCCCGATTCAGCAACAGTTATATATACAAATCCAATTTACGGTTCAAAAACCTTCAAGTTAAGATGGTCTAGCTCTTTTGGTTTTGAAATGGATATGTATTTTGATCTTACTTCACAACAACTCGAAGGAGCAACTTGGGAACCGGGCGGAAATAACGATGGGAATGATACTCTCTGTGTAATTAAACCGGATTTAAGTAGAGAAAAATTCCCTTACGCTTATCCAGGTGGTCATACAAATCTTTACGATAGTGTTGCATATGGTGCATTAGCATGGGATGGTGATTATGATGAAATATATGGTTATGTATACGAGAACATACATGATATGAGCGCAAGTAATGGAGTCTCAGCAGATGGTCCATTTCAGACAATACCGGTCGGAACAGATGTAATTCATTTTGCCGTTAAAAACAATTCCAATATGGAACAGTGGCTGAATAATTATTTGCCTAATGATGGCCCTCACTTTATAGATCCCGGCTATAGTGGAGAAAATTACACCGTAGTAGTACAGTTAGTAGAAATAGATGGAGTAGGGATAGAAGTAGGAGATGAGCTGGCAGTCTATGATGAAGGACCCGGGGGATTGGGTATTAATGCAGCATTAGTATTTGACGGCATCTATCCTATTCAAATAACGACACATTTAGAAACAAGCGTTCCCGGTGGATCAACACTGCCCGGAGCTATTGTGGGTAATGATATTAGTTTTAGAATATGGGATGCATCAACCTCTACAGAATATCAAGGAGAACCAACCTTCCAAACCGGAGGCACGTTTGGAGAAGGGTTTGCTACTAACGTAACTCTTGTTGATGCAGTACTTGATATTACTGTTCCTGTAGTAATACCTCCCAATACAATAAGGATGACATCACTGCCTGTAGAGCCTGATGATTATACAGTAACAGCAGTATTAGGCGGAGTATCCCCTTTCTACATGGAAGGAGAACATCAAACACTTGGTCATCAACTATACATTCCATCATGGGGACTAACAAGTTTAACGATGGATCTAGTTGATGGATATAAGATATTCGACCCATCAGAAAAGACAATAAACTATGTGGGGTTACCGGTAGGCGGAGGACAGACAATTAACATTATCGGCAATAGTATAATGATATTAGGTTATCCATACTCAAGCAGTCACACTGCATTACAAGTATTCGGGGGCTATCCTTCAATTAAGTATGCAGATGACGGACAAGGTAATGTTTACATACCCGATTGGGGATTAACTAATATGACAATGTATCCGGGGAGAGGATATAAGATATACTCAGAGGCAGATATAACACCATTTACGTTCCCTGTTATATCCAATAAAACCTTGATAGTTAAGAGGAAAACAGAAGCAGAATATGAAGGCAGATTAGAATTTAATAAAACCGGTGACATGTATGCAGTAGTAATAGAAGAGATAGATGATAAGTGGGGAACAATAACTGAAGGAACGGAGATAGGAATATATGAAGGAGATAAATGTGTTGGAGGATTGCTCTATACTTCAGAAGATCAGCCTTTGGTAGCGGTAGCATGGATGGGAGATGAAAGGTTAGAAATAGAAGGAGCAAAGAAAGGAGAAGCGATAAGACTGGAAGTTATAGGTATTGATGAAGTATATAAAATAGAAACAGAATTTAGTAGAGGAGGTACATTTGGATTGGAAGTATTTAGTGCTGCTAAAATAAAAGTAATAAAGAATGTACCAGACAGTTATCAGATAAGTCAGAACTACCCGAATCCATTTAATCCTACGACGAGGATCAAGTATGGCTTACCGGAAGCAGGTCATGTAAGCTTACAGATATTTAACATCTTAGGTGAAAAGGTTGCTGATGTAGTAAATCAGGTTCAAGATGCAGGATATTATGAGGTAGAGTTTGATGCAGGTAAACTCTCTTCAGGTATTTACATTTACTCTATTTATTCTAATAACTTTTCTGATACTAAGAAAATGTTATTGCTGAAATAATATCTAATATTTTTTAAGGGGTCTTAACTTGACCCCTTAGATTTTAATTAAAGGAGGAGTCATGCAAACGAAAAGTGTTTTAATATTTTTCTGTTTAATATTTATTTCGAGCTTATCCTATTCTCAAAATGTAGATATCAAATTAGCAGGAGATGATTCAACTAAAGCTTTTTTCATTATAAGTGATGCTGGAGATACTTTATTTACTATCAGGGGTGATGGTGTTGTAAGTTTTTCAAATTCAAGTTCTGCTGAACCTCTTAGCATAAAAGAAAATGTGCAAATAAATTCAATCAACTATCTCTTAAATATAGATGGAAAAAACAATATGGATGGATGGGGAGATGGGAGAGATATTAAGTTAGATTCAGGCGATGACATAATTTTTGAAGGTGCAATAGGTTTTGAGCAAGTAGGAGGTAGCATTACTATTTTTGGTGGCGATTACGAAGAATTTCACTCACCAGGAGGAATTGACATTATCGGAGGCAGTCATGATGATGGAATTGGAGGTGGAGAAATCAAAATCTATCCCGGTGATAATGCAGATTTAAATTTATTTGGAGGTGGGTATGGAAGTTCTGGTGGAAATTATGGGGGGGATGTAAATATTAAAGCTTCAGCAGGCGGATATGCCGGTGATGTTTATATTGAAAGCGGTATTGGGGATGCCGGTGAAGATGCCGGTGATATTAATATTACTGGTGGCGAAGGTATAGAAACTAGGGGCGGTGATATTATTTTAACACCCGGTTCCGGTATTGATGGAGGAACAAATGGCTCAGTACAAATAAATGGCTCGGGCACATACACCGGGACATGGTCACAAGTTTCGGATGAAAAATGTAAAAAAAATATCAATCCACTAAAAAGTGCTCTTAAAAAAATAGATCAATTAAGAGGAGTAGAATTCAATTGGAAATCAGATGAATACCCAAATAAAAATTTTGATAGTAAAGTACATGTTGGCTTAATTGCTCAAGAGGTTGAAAAAATTGCTCCGGACTTAGTAGTCACTAACACAGATGATTTGAAATCAGTCGAGTATTCAAAACTTACAGTATATCTAGTTGAGGCTATGAAAGAGCAGCAGACAATGATAGAAGAATTGAATAAAAAGATTGAACAGCTTGCAAAGGAAAAGTAAAATGAAAATTATAATAGTCTTTTTTAGTGTAATTATTCTCTATCTGCATATTGATATTCATGCACAAGATATTGAAGCTAAATTAAGCACATCTGATTCTACTTTGGCTTTCAATATTATTGATAATGACGGTAAAACAATCCTTTCGGCGATGGGAAGTGGAAGTGTAGGAATTGGAACAAGCAATTCTTTTAATTTATTTGAAGTAAAAAGTAATTTATTCCTTGAAGATCAATATGGAAGAGGCATATTTCTAAATGCAGAAGGTTATTACTCCGGACCTGAAGGTAAAGCAGGAGACATATTTTTGCGCTGTGGAAATACACTACTAGCTACTGATTTTGTAGAGGGAGCTAAAATCGATTTGTATGGAGCCTATGGTGAACCATTTGGTGCAGGATTTGGTGGGAATATAGATATAATTGCGGGGGGCGCTGTTGATATTGGCGGAGATATTAATATTATGGCGGGTCAAGGAGAGGAAGCTGGTGATATAAATATTATATCTGGATATGGCAGATCTATGGGCGGAGGCATAGCCGGCACCATACTATTACAAACCGGACCAGATGGCTGGGATCATAATTTAGGAGACATTATCGTAAATAGTAGCGGTGATATTAATTTAACTCCCGAATATCAAAGTGAAAGTGGCGGCAAGGTTGTTGTCAATGGCTCCGGTACATACTCCGGCACTTGGTCACAAGTTGCAGATAAAAGATTTGCAGCTAAGATGAAAGAAATAGAGAATGCTTCAAATAATATAATTCAGTTGAACGGCGTAATACACAGTTGGAATTACTCTAAATACCCGGATAAACAGTTTCCTAACAAAGAACAGTATGGGTTAATTGCTCAAGATGTAGAGAAAGTTGTTCCATTATTAGTGGAGGTTGATAAAGAAGGAAATAAATCAATAGATTATTCTAAAATTACAGTTTTACTAATTGAAGCATTCAAAGAACAGCAGAAAAAAATAGAAGATTTAACAAGTAGAATTAATGAATTAGAATCAAAATAAATTTATCAGAAATCAGAGGTTAACATGGTAAAGAAAATGCTCGTTGTTATACTATTTTTTGCATTTATCGTTGAAAACAATGCTCAAGATATTGAAGCAAACCTGGCAACAGATGACTCAACTTCAGGTTTTACAGTAAAAAATAATTCGGGTGATAATCTATTTATTGTTAGAGGTAATGGGAATGTCGGAATTGGTCTTAAAGACAATACAAATTTGTTTCATGTTATTGGCAAAACACTTTTTTCTGGGGATCCTAAACCGAATAACGGCAATATATTATTACAAACTACTAATTATAAACTATCAGGTTCTGAAACTGCGTGGGGCGCTTATATTAGTTTATTCAGCGGCTATAACTATGGTGATTTAACGATAAAGGCAGGCGATGGATATGGAGGGAATGTGAATATACTTTCTGGCAAATTTGATTTTCCTTCAGTTTGGGGGTATTGCGGAGATATAAATATTACCGCAGCGGGATCAAAATCTGGAACTGAACTTGAAGGTGGTTCTGTAAACATTACTGCGGGAGCTGGAAGACCGGCCGGTGATATAAATATAAAAGCCGGTAATGGAACCACAGGAAGTTCACCAAGTTCAGGAAAAGTAATTATAGCTGGCGGTGATGCAGAAGGTAATTATATGGCAGATGGAGGAAATGTCGAAATATCAGGGGGTAATGGTGCTTATGGTGGCAAGGTGATTATTACATCTGGCGAGACATTATTTGGCAACAGTACTGGAGGAAGTTTAGAATTGAGCACAGGAGGGGGACAATATAACGGTGGAAAAATTACCCTTAATACATCAGGTGGTTCAGTTAATGGTGGTAATATCGAATTTAATTTAGGTACTGGTGTTACAGGCGTTGATGGTAAAGTTGTAGTAAACGGTTCCGGTACCTATACTGGCACTTGGACACAAACATCAGATAGAAGATTCAAAGAAAATATTGAAGACCTTAACCTAAATGCGTTTGATGTTTTGCAGCTTCGACCAGTTAGATATGATATGCGTAGAGATGAATTCCCGGACAAAAATCTTGCTGAAGGTGAGCAAATGGGATTGATAGCACAAGAGGTAGAAGAGTTATTCCCGCAGCTCGTAAGAACAGATGGTGAGGGTTTTAAGTCAATCGATTATACAAAGGTATCAGTATTGTTGCTGGATGTTGTTAAGGATCAAAATGAAAAACTTGAGAAGCAGAATAAATTACTTAATGAACTTGTTCACCGTATTGATAGGCTTGAAAGTCGTAACGAATTATCTCTGAAAAATTAACTTCGTTGCAAAGAAGAAAGCAGCTGCAAAAAAGAGCAGCAGAAAGTACTAGAACAAATAAAAATAAAAATTGAAGAACAAATCAGATGAGGTTGAGATGGTAATAAGACACAATGCAATTAGAATTTTTCTAAGTTTAATACTTATTTATGGAACACAGTTATCAATAGATGCACAAGATATTGAAGCTAATTTGGCAAAAGTGGATTCTTCATCTGGATTTACAGTTAAAGATAGTTTAGGGAATACTGTGCTAACCGCAAGAGGAAATGGTAATGTTGGAGTTGGGAAAATAAATTCAAATTATTTATTTGAAGTTGGAAGTTTTCTTGATTTAGATGACCAATTCGGTCGGAGTATAAAGATTGCGACAGAAAGTAATATTAGCAACGGTAATGCTGGCGACTTGATATTGTCTACAGGTTCTATTGGTCCCATATATTACGCAGAAGGAGCGTCTATAAATATTTCAGGTGCTTCTGAGTTTGGAATCGCTGGTGGAATTGAATTGGTTTCTGGCAAAGGTGAAGATCATGGCGGAGATATTCTATTAGAAACTGGAGGAACCACATCGGATGGCTGGAGAACAGGGAATATATCATTAATCACAGCTGATACAGACAACAATATTGCTGGTAATGTAGAAATTACATGCGGATATGGGGGAATCGAAGGAGGTAGTATTTCATTAAATGCAGGTAATTCTGATGTAGTTCCTGGAAATATAACATTATCACCTGGCAACGATTTATCGAGTTCAAATGATGGGATAGTTGAGGTTAACGGTTCCGGCATAGTCAGTGGAGATTGGACTGTATCCTCAGACAAAAGACTTAAGAAAAATATTAAGAGTCTAGTTTCATCAAGCGATAAGATAATGAAATTAAGACCCGTTATATATGAAATGCGAAAAGACGAGTATCCGGAACGAAATCTTCCCAAAGGCAGACAAATAGGTTTAATTGCTCAAGAAGTAGAAGTATTATTTCCTGAAATAGTAAGAACTGATAGTGAAGGTTTCAAATCAATAAATTATTCAAAATTATCCGTGCTATTAATTGATGTAACCAAAAAACAAAATAAAAAAATTAAAAACTTAGAAAGTGAAATTAATGAAATTAAAGAGATGATCCAGGCTCAGAACACTTTAATACAAGAAGTATCTGAGAAAATAAATCAAAATGATTCAGTTATTAAAAGTACATCGCTTTGAGAATGACTTTTAATAAATCTCAAAATTATTTGAGGGACTTAAAATGAAAAAAATATTAATAATATTTGCGGTTTATTTATTTCTAATTATCAATCTTACTGCACAAGACAGCCTCATAATAAATGATGGAAATAGCTTATTCATTCCCAATGGTGCAAGCCTTTGTGCAGAAAACATTATCGTTAATTTGGGTGGTAGTCTTATTGCCGAGAATGCTAGTGGCATATGTGCTTCTGCTAATATTAGCGGCGACGGTAATATTCAAATTGGTCATTTTCCTAACCCCGGTTATACAGGCGAGAATTACACAGTAGTAGTACAGTTGGTAGAAATAGATGGAGTAGGGATAGAAGTAGGAGATGAGATAGCCGTCTATGATGAAGGACCTGGAGGCTTAGGCATAAATGCGGCGATAGTATTTGACGGCATCTATCCTATTCAAATAACGACACATTTAGAAACAAGCGTTCCCGGTGGATCAACACTGCCCGGAGCTATTGTGGGTAATGATATTAGTTTTAGAATATGGGATGCATCAACCTCTACAGAATATCAAGGAGAACCAACCTTCCAAACCGGAGGCACGTTTGGAGAAGGGTTTGCTACTAACGTAACTCTTGTTGATGCAGTACTTGATATTACTGTTCCTGTAGTAATACCTCCCAATACAATAAGGATGACATCACTGCCTGTAGAGCCTGATGATTATACAGTAACAGCAGTATTAGGCGGAGTATCCCCTTTCTACATGGAAGGAGAACATCAAACACTTGGTCATCAACTATACATTCCATCATGGGGACTAACAAGTTTAACGATGGATCTAGTTGATGGATATAAGATATTCGACCCATCAGAAAAGACAATAAACTATGTGGGGTTACCGGTAGGCGGAGGACAGACAATTAACATTATCGGCAATAGTATAATGATATTAGGTTATCCATACTCAAGCAGTCACACTGCATTACAAGTATTCGGGGGCTATCCTTCAATTAAGTATGCAGATGACGGACAAGGTAATGTTTACATACCCGATTGGGGATTAACTAATATGACAATGTATCCGGGGAGAGGATATAAGATATACTCAGAGGCAGATATAACACCATTTACGTTCCCTGTTATATCCAATAAAACCTTGATAGTTAAGAGGAAAACAGAAGCAGAATATGAAGGCAGATTAGAATTTAATAAAACCGGTGACATGTATGCAGTAGTAATAGAAGAGATAGATGATAAGTGGGGAACAATAACTGAAGGAACGGAGATAGGAATATATGAAGGAGATAAATGTGTTGGAGGATTGCTCTATACTTCAGAAGATCAGCCTTTGGTAGCGGTAGCATGGATGGGAGATGAAAGGTTAGAAATAGAAGGAGCAAAGAAAGGAGAAGCGATAAGACTGGAAGTTATAGGTATTGATGAAGTATATAAAATAGAAACAGAATTTAGTAGAGGAGGTACATTTGGATCGGAAGTATTTAGTGCTGCTAAAATAAAAGTAATAAAGAATGTACCGGACAGTTATCAAATAAGTCAGAACTACCCGAATCCATTTAATCCTACGACGAGGATCAAGTATGGCTTACCGGAGGCAGTCCATGTAAGCTTACAGATATTTAACATCTTAGGAGAGAAGGTTGCTGATATAGTAAATGAAGTACAAGATGCGGGTTATTATGAAGTGGAGTTTGATGCGGGTAAACTCTCTTCCGGTATTTACATATACTCCATTTACTCAAATAACTTTTCTGATACTAAGAAAATGCTCCTCTTAAAATAATTTCCCAAACACAATCCAAAGGGGTCTTTCACGACCCCTTTTTTTATTTCTGTTAATTAAAATTTGAGTGCGGTACTTCATTGTATTTATAACCACATTTTCCCTATATTATTTCACTCTCTATTGATAATATAAAATATTGCAACAGAACAATTCTCAAAATATTACCATTCTACTCAATCAAGTTTCTAACGGAAACACATTAGCGATTAATCAAATTCTTCCCCTTGTTTATAATGAGCTTCGTAAAATTTCATCTAAGTATTTACGGGATGAATACCGGCAGCATACTTTGCAGACTACCGAACTTGTTCACGAGGCTTATATAAAACTTATCGGCTCAAATAAACTTTCATGGGAAAGCCGATCACACTTTTATGGTATCGCCGCAAAATCTATGAGGCAGATATTAGTTGACTATGCACGTAAAAGAAAATCGCAGAAACGGGGCGAAGGTAAAACTGAACTGCCGTTAGATGAAGCACATTTTGTTATTGGGGAATCGGAAGAGCAGCTGCTGAATTTGAACGACGCATTAGATAAACTGGAATCGATTGAAGAGCGTTCTTCTAAAATTGTTGAGTTAAGATTTTTTTCAGGTCTCTCCATTGAAGAGACGGCAAAGATTCTTAATATTTCTGCAGCAACTGTTAAGCGGGATTGGAAGTTTGCAAAAGCCTGGCTGTATAGAGAGATAAATTAATTGAAGCCTTTGAATAATCTCTGAATAAACTGGTCGGGTCATTGCGATCCCGATGCTGTTTATCGGGAGAAGCAATCTGCAAAAAAATGAGAGATTGCCGCATCCCGATTGAAGAACATCGGGATTCGCAATGACATTAGCTTTTCTCATTAGTTTATTAATGTATTCAGACTATTTCACAACTAACGTTTCAACAACATGAAAAATAATTTTAACGAAATTGTAAAAAATATTTTTAACGAAACTATTGATCTTTCCAAAGATGAAAGAGAAAAATATTTTGCTAGTCTTCCTGCAGATCAAAAAAAATATGTTGATGAAGTAAAATCATTAATTGATTCCTTTGAAAAGACTGATGACTTTTTAGAAGTCTCCTCTGATCATAAAAATATTTTTTCCGATGATGATAATACGCCAAGCCCAATGATCGGCAAACATATTGGTCACTACTTAATTGAGGAAGAAATAGGCTACGGCGGTATGGGCATTGTATTCAGCGGCAAACGGGATGATAAAGAATTCGATCAAAAAGTAGCAGTAAAAATTTTAAAGCAGGGGTTAACCACAAACTACCTTGTTAAGCGTTTTGAAAATGAAAGACAAACTCTTGCTAATCTTCAGCATCCAAATATTGCAAAGCTATTTGACGGCGGAAAAACTGATGAGGGTCTACCCTATCTCGTAATGGAATATATTGACGGCTCAACGATCACTGATTATTGCAGTGAGAAAAATTTATCGATTACTGAACGATTAAAATTATTTGTCACAGTTGGGAACGCTGTTCAATATGCGCATCAAAATTTGGTTGTACACCGTGATATTAAGCCGGGCAACATTTTAGTAAATAAAGCAGGGCGACCAAAACTATTGGATTTTGGTGTTGCAAAACTTTTAGATGCAAACTTGGAACCCGGTGAAGATGGATTAACCAAAACAGGCATGTGGCATTTAACTCCTGAGTATGCAAGTCCCGAACAAATAAAAGGCGAACCGGTTACAACTTCAAGTGATATTTATTCTCTCGGAGTTTTGCTTTATCAAATTTTAACCGGGCATCAGCCTTATAAGTTTAAATCAACTTCACCGCTTGAAATAAGCAAAACTATTCTAACAGAAAATATTTTGAAGCCAAGTGAAGCAATTAAAAATATAGATGTGCTGCATCAGAAATCGCAAGTAATTTCTGAAACTGTAAAAGCTGAGAATAAAAAATTAGCTAAGCAGTTAAAGGGCGATCTGGATAATATTGTTTTAAAAACTATGCACAAAGATCCCGCTCAAAGATATATCTCGGTGCAGGCGTTTGTGGATGATATAAATAGATACTTAAAAGGACTTCCGGTAAATGCGAGGAAAGACACCGTTTCTTACCGGGCATCAAAATTTATTCAGAGACACAAAGTTGGATTTGCTCTTTTTCTTATTGTAAACTTAATGATAATCGGAAGCGTTGCCGCAATTATACATCAAGCAAATGTTGCCGCTCGCGAAAGGGATAATGCCAGAGTAGAACTTAAAAAATTTGAAGAGGTAAATAACTTCATGCTGGAAATGCTTGCATCTGCAGACCCTGGAATTAAAGGAAGAGATGTAAAAGTATATGACTTACTAGAAAAGGCAACTGAGGATATTGAAATAAAACTTAGATCATTTCCCAAAATTAAATCGGCAATTAAGCAAACTTTAGGACAAACGTTTATTGGTTTGGGAGAATATGAAAAGGCTGAAGCTTTGCTGTTGGAAGCACTTGAATCAAATAAAAAATTATTTGGTCCGATTAGTAAAGAAGCAGCTCTGAGCTCTCATCAACTGGGATTATGCTACGACTGGATGGGCAGCTATCAATTAGCTGATTCTTTTTACGCAGCAGGTATTTCCATTTATGAACAAGTTTCGGATGAACCTTTGAAAGGTTTAGCGGACAACTTAAATGATTATGGAACGCTGCTTACAAATACCGGTGAGTATGACAGCGCATCAATAATGTTAAAAAGATCATTGGAAATTTACAGTATCTTTAATGAAGTAAAAGGACAGAAGGAAGCCATAACAATTAATAATTTAGCTGTTAATATGCATCATCAAAATAAAATTGATGAAGCCGAGAATTATTATTTAGAAGCAAAGGAAATCCTTACAAATTTATATGGCGAAAATAGGCCCGAGGTAGCCAGCATTTTCAACAATCTTGCTTTCATTTACTTGGATAACAAAAAATTCGATGAATCGGAAAAAGCATTTCAAAAAGCGTACGAAATTAAACTTGCCGTAATAGGAGAAAATCATCCCTCAGTTGGTTTAGCACTTGCCAATATGGGTATGCTTAATTTTGTAAGAGAAGAATATGAAAAAGCAGAACCGCCATTACTTAAATCCATTGAACTATTTAAACGGACAAATTCCAATGACGATCCCTTTCTATCGTTAAGTTATTATTGGCTTGGTAGAGCATATATGGAGTTAGATCGACTATCTGAATCTGAAACATCACTAAAAAATTCAATTCAGATAAGAGAGAAAGTTTATTCGAGTGATCATTCAAAAACATGGTCGTCAAAAGGTGAACTTGCAATTTGTTTATACAAACAGAAAAGATTTAAAGAATCAGAAATGTTATTAATTGGTGCACTAAATTTTTTCAAAAATGACAAATATAAAAACATTACAAAAATAGAACGATATACTGAATATGCTTCTCAATTATATAGTGATATAGGAGATATTCAAAAATCAGAAAAGTATAGTTTAGAACTAGAAAAATTAAATATTACAGAAGATACAGTTCGAGATTAAAATCTCCCTCCCCACCAGAACCCGCAAAAATAAAATGAGCCATTATCTCCGGTTATTACGCATGTAGTTTTATAGTCAATTGCATCAAAACTAAGTAAATGATTTTGATAAGTGATCAATTAAAAGGTGTTTATTATGAAGAGAATTACTCTATTTACAATTTTTTTGTGCACAATCATTTTAAGTAGTATTAATTATTCACAAAATATAGAATGGGTATCTGTTCCCTCAGGTTCATTTACGTACGGAGAAAATGATGAAATTCGTTCTATCGATTCTGATTATGAAATAATGAAATACGAGGTTACAAATGCCCAGTTTCTTACATACCTAAAAGCTGCGCTGGTATCCGAAGACATTACCGTTGCCGGAGATGGGGTGTATGGATTTTATGATGGAGATAGCCTCTGGAGTGCGGGTACTTATGAGTTTTACGATACTGATGATTAAATCGATCGGCAATTACCCACATTATTTTTAATACCAATGATCCTTTTCTAAAAGATTCTACGCATGTTAATGTAGAGCATAAGAATTTACTAATTGGAGGTAATATGAAAATCTCATCATTTGATTATAGAATCTTGATCTTGCTAATTTTCATAAGTTCTCAATTGTTATTTGCACAAGGCGGCTGGACAATACAAACCAGCGGGACATCTGTTGATTTGACCGATGTATATTTTAGTGACGCAAACAATGGATCCGCTGTAGGCGGTAGTCCTTTAACTATCTTGCGCACTACCGACGGCGGAAATTTATGGACAACGCAATTTGATAACGGAACACAACTGGCATTTGAAGGCGTTTACTTCAGCGATGCAAATAACGGAGTAGTAGTTGGGCGCAATGGGCTTATCTATAAAACAACTGATGGCGGAACTAATTGGGAGTTGAAACCATCCGGCGTTACAAGTTCATTGTGGGGTTTGTCGTTCAGCGACCCGAATACCGGAACTGCTGTTGGTCATATTGGACGAATTCTACGAACTACCGATGGCGGCGATTCTTGGGTCGATCAGCCCGGCGCACCGCAGGAAGGACTTAACGGCGTTCATTTTATCGATACAAATATTGGTTTTGCGGTAGGAAGCGGGGTAGGTTCTTTACCCGGGCTTATCTTAAAAACTACTGATGGAGGAATAAACTGGATAAGCCAAAACAGTGGTACCGATCTTCCTATTTATGATGTGTTTTTTACAAGTGCTGCTGCCGGGATTGCAGTGGGCGGCGGAGGCACAACCCAGGGTACTATATTAAGAACAACAGATGGAGGCAACTCATGGGTTGATGTCACCCCAATGGCTATTCCTGTTTTGAGCGGTGTGCACTTCATAAATTCAAGTACCGGTTTGGCAGTGGGTTTATTGGGAACTATTTTGCGAACTCTTGATGGCGGTGCAACATGGGGAACAGATGTTAGCGGTACAACCGCCTTTTTAACTGATGTTTTCTTTGTCGGGAATAAAGCATACGCAGTTGGAACGGATGGAACTATTTTAGTATCACAAACTGCAACCGGAATAAATGATGACAATACAACACTAACTAGTTTTACTTTAAGCCAAAATTATCCGAATCCTTTTAATCCAACAACCAAAATTAAATTTTCGACCTCACCCTTTAATCCCTCTCCTTACCAAGGAGAGGGAAATAGGGAGAGGTTGATAACTCTGAAAGTGTATGATATCCTTGGTAACCAAATAACCACTCTGGTAAATGAACAAAAATCACCCGGCACTTATGAAGTTGAGTTTGATAGTGAATCCGGCGGCAATAATTTAACAAGCGGAATTTACTTTTACAAACTTCAGGCAGGCACACAAAGCCAAACAAAAAAAATGATTCTTTTAAAATAATTTTTACTACTCAAACACTAATCGAAGAGGTGACACATGAAGAAGATATACCGAATAATTGCTCTACTGATTTTCACGTCAATGCTGTTAAGTGCGCAGAATATTAGTAACAAACAAAAATTTAAAAACCCCGCAATTTATAAATCAAATAATTTATTAGAGAGACCTGAGGGAGTTGAAGCCGGACCATATTTAGCTACGGAAGGTTTTGAAGATGAATTTAATTTTCCGCCAATCGGCTGGACAGACAACGAATCTTTCTGGTGGCAGGATTACGACTCATGGAATGGTCAATTTTCGGCTTATGCCTATGGTGAACCCTTTGCTGATGCATGGTTGATAACTCCTGAAATTGATTTAACATCTGCTGATGGTCCAATTCTTCAATACTATGAACAGGTTTATCTTGATGAAATTAACGGCTTTCACATTGTAGAAATTTCAACAGATTATACTTCCGGTAATTCCCCATATTCAGCAACATGGACAGAGCTAAGATCACAGTTCGGTACTCCATTTCAATGGGACCAAGTTGAAATTGATCTATCGGCATATATTGGGCAAACAGTTCACATTGCATTCCATTACATCGGCAACCAGGATGAATCCGGTGATTATTTTGGCTCGGAATGGTATTTAGATGATGTGACTGTTGATGACCTTTGTTCGGGAAACGAACCTGTTCCAGATTGTGCGACTTATTTATCGCCGCCAAATGGTGCTACCATGTACACAAATTTCATTTCATTCTGGTGGCAAAACCCTATTAATGATGTGAGTAATGTAGATATTAGCATTTGGAAGGAAGTAGCAGGTTCACCGGTATATTTTTATCAGGCTGAATTGAATAGTGATGTAATCGGGCTTGGACCATTCTCTAACTTATTGGATAATAACACTACCTACTATTGGCAGGTAATTCCTAAAAACTGCAGTCAGACTGCACAGAATTGTCCTGTATGGTCATTCACAACAAATGACGGCGAATATAATTTCGGCGGCGGTGCTCCATCACAGGGCGGATACTTTTTTGCAAACTCAACAGCAGGGGCAGCCGCAGCGCCATCCCAGCCATTTTATGATTGGCGGGATATTTCGGCAACCGGAACTGACCGCATTGGTACTATTGGCGATAATCAAACGATCGGTCCATTCAATTTGGGATTTACATTTAATTACTTCGGAGTTGATTATACTCAATTCTACATCAATGCAAATGGGTTTATTACTTTTACAAGTACCGCACTTACCGGAAATTTCGCACCTCAGCTTCCAATAGCTGATGCATTAAATAATTTAATTGCAGGATATTGGAAAGACCTGGATCCCACTAATCCAAATGTAACCGGTAAGCATTTATACTATGGTGCGGACAATGGCGATATGGTAATTACATTTGAAAATTATCCCGAAAAAGACGGCGATGCAAATGGCTGGATTACATTTCAGATAATTCTAAGCAGCAATGGTAATATAAAAATTCAATTTCAAAATTCAGGCAGTTCGTTTAATACAGATGAAGGGACAGTTGGAATTGAGAATAGCGATGGAACAAAAGGAATAACCTATCGATATAGACAACACGGAGCCCCTATATTTAGTTCGCCGCTGGCTGTGGAATTTGCTCAGGATGAAAGCGGGCTGCCGGTTGAGTTAACAAATTTTTCAGCTTCGGCAAATAACAATTCAGTTATGCTAAACTGGGAAACCGCTACTGAGATTGATAATTATGGGTTTGAAGTGGAAAGAGCAATTAAAAATGAAAAAGTAAAAATTAAAAATTGGGAAAGGATTGCTTTTGTTGAAGGGCATGGAAATAGTAACTCGCCTAAGCTTTATCAGTATGCGGATAAGTCGAGCAGTTTTGGAAAGTATATCTACAGGCTGAAACAAATTGATATTGACGGCTCATTTGAATATTCAAACATTATTGAAGTTGATTTGGGGCTGCCGGATAAATTTGAATTGGAGCAAAATTTTCCCAATCCGTTTAATCCATCAACAAATATAAGTTTTGTAATTCCGCAAACATCTTTTGTTTCACTAAAAGTTTATGATACAATTGGAAATGAGGTTGCTGTTTTAGTTAATGAAGAATTACAAGCAGGAGCTCACAATAAAACTTTTGACGCAGCTCAGCTATCTAGCGGAATTTATTTGTATAGCTTGATTGCAGGTGAAACATCAATTGTTAAAAAGATGATTTTAATCAGGTAACTAATCTGAATTTGATGAATAGATGGGATGAACAATCCATTTAAATATTAGTCCTATAATAAACCGGAGAACTGCTGAGTTGATTATCGGGGTATCACAGATATTTATTAACTGCCATAAATAAATACCTGTGAAAATCCGATTCATCAGCGTTCTCTGAGTTCTATTATTTACCCTTCTGCATTTTCATTCCTTGTAAAAGATAATTGAATCCCTTAATTTTTGTTCTAAATTATAATAGATATTTTAAAATTTATTAATCCGAAAAGGGGAAGATATGAGTGATAAACTAATTGAATGCGTACCTAATTTTTCCGAAGGGCGAAACTTAGATACTATAAAGCAAATTACTGATATTATCGAATTGGTTGATGATGTAAAACTGCTGGATGTTGATCCCGGTGCCGATATGAATAGAACGGTTGTTACTTTTGTAGGCACACCAAAAGGAGTTAAAGAAGCAGCATTCAATGCAATTAAAAAAGCACAAGAGCTAATTGATATGACAAAGCACACAGGTTCCCACCCACGCATGGGTGCCACGGATGTTTGTCCCTTTGTGCCTGTAAGCGGAGTTACAACCGAAGAATGCATCGAGCTTTCAAAAGAGGTTGCAAAACGTGTTGGTGAAGAATTGAATATACCTGTTTACCTCTATGAAAAATCAGCACAGAAACCGGAACGAGAAAACTTAGCAATAATTCGCCAGGGTGAGTATGAAGCATTAGAAGCCAAACTGCAGAAGCCCGAATGGAAACCCGATTTTGGTCCCGCTGAATTTAATGCACAAGCAGGCGCAACGGTTATAGGTGTACGTGAATTTTTAATTGCATATAACATAAGTTTAAACACACGTGAAAAAAGATACGCAATGGATATCGCTTATGAGTTGAGAGAAAAAGGGCGAACAGCACGAAGACCATTATCTGAACCATTTTATTTTAAAGGTGCTGAATTACTCAAATACAAGGATGGTTACTATCCATGCGGTGATGATGATTTTGTTGGTAAAACTATGCAGGAGACTGTTGATCACTGTAAGGAAGTACATGGTTATGACCTGCCCGCACTTTTAAAATTAAACAGTATTGATCCTGAAAAGCCTGAAGGTAAATCCGTTAAAAAACCGGGCAAGTTCGATTACTGCAAAGCAATCGGCTGGATGGTTGATGAATATGACCGTGTACAAATTTCAATCAACCTAACAAATTATAAAGTAACTTCAACTCATCATGTATTAGAAGAAACCAGAAAGTTAGCCGCTGAAAGAGGTTTGATTGTTACCGGCAGCGAAATAGTCGGAATGGTTCCCTACCCTGCATTGCTCGAAACAGGAAAATTTTATTTAAAGAAACAGGGACGCTCAGCCGGAATTCCGATAAAGGATATTCTCAATACAGCAGTTCAGTCGCTCGGACTAACTGACGTTGCAGATTTTAATATTGAAGAACGTGTACTTGGTCTGCCCAAAAATATTGATACTGCCTTAGTTGAAATGAAACTGACTGATTTTGTTGATGAAGTTTCGAGAGAATCCCCTGCACCGGGCGGAGGTTCTATTGCAGCATTAGCAGGAGCATTGGGGGCTTCACTTACATCAATGGTAAGCAACTTAACGGCAAATAAAAAAGGGAGTGAAAGTATAGATTCACTTTTAAATGAGACTTCGGAAAAATGTCAGGAAATAAAATTTGCTTTGGTAAAAGCAATTGATGACGATACAAATGCATTTAATTCGTATATGGATGCAAGACGCTTACCAAACAAAACCGATGCAGAAAAAAAAGCGCGCGAAGAAGCAATGTTAGCCGGTCTTAAAGAGGCAGTTAAAATACCCCTTATTACTGCTAAGCTAAGCCTGGAAGCAATAAAAGTTGCCGAAGTTGTTGTTCAGCACGGTAACCCGAGTTCCATTACCGATGTTGGAGTTGGTGCGCAATCTGCTTATACCGGTTTGCTCGGCGGATTTTATAATGTGCTTACTAATCTAAAAGATATTGATGACGAAGCATTCAATGCCGATATGAGAAAACAGTGCAGCGATTTGAAAAAAGAAGGATTAGAAAGACTTAACAAAGTACTAAAGTATGTAGAAGATAATTTGGCAGGTTAATTTTTAAAATTAGAAAGCGGTTAATTTTATTAACCGCTTTTAAAAAAGAAAATCAGTAAAATTTATTCTTCAATAATTTCTACTTCATGTGCCTGCGGACCTTTATCCGATTCAGCAACTGCAAATTGTACAGATTGACCTTCCTTTAAATTCCTATAGCCTTCACCAACTATATTGCTGTAATGTACAAAAACATCATCTCCGTCTTCACGGGTAATAAAGCCAAAGCCTTTTGCCTGATTGAACCACTTTACGCTGCCTTTTGTAAGATCAGACATAAAATTGCACCTCGTAAATGTTTGTGAAAAATAAATTGCATAAGTAAAATACTTACAACTATTATTTTAATACTATTATCATTTTTTTCAAAGAAAAAAAACTTTAAACTAATATGATTTAACTATTGTTAATAAGCTGCGCAACTTGATGCGCCTGCTGCTGATTATATTCAAATGCAATAGATTTATAATTTACTAAATCTATTATTGTACCTATAAAGCAAATACCGGCGGTAAGCAAATATAAAATTCCAAGTCCTATTTGATCAACTATAAAACGCTGAATGCCTGCAATACCTAAAAATCCAACAAGCGTTAAAAGTAAAATAGTTTGCGGATCTTTTCTTCTAACTCGATAAATATTTGCAAATTGCTGTGCTTTTTCGTCCGACATATCCTTTACTAAGCCGGAAACATAAACTTGTTCATCACCCATTATTTCCGGGAGTAGATTAAAAATATTAGCCATTGTAAACCTCCATGAAAGTCTTCTTTGAGAAGGATTTATAAATTAGATTTATTATTCTGTATAAAATCACCAGTAAGGCAAATACACCAAGCGGGTGCGACTTAAAAGAGTTGATAAAATCTGCGTAGTAAATAAATGAGATTGACTTTCCTATACCGCAGCCGGGACAAAAATCAATACCCAAATTATTAAACGGGCAAATTGTAAAATGTGAATCTTGATAGGGATTAATTAAAAACAAGTATATCAATCCGGCTATCCACAAGTAAGCCTCTAAAGGAATTTTTTTGATAGAGAAAAATATTTTAGAATACTTTTTTTCCACTTATTGTATTTACCATTTTATTTCAAACATCTGATAAGTTAGACGGATGACCTATTAAATAGTTAATATTTAAAGATTAAAAATCGAATAAAAATTTTTACTATTAAATTATTTTTTATTCATTTCTTTATAAATGTTAATATTAGAAATTGACATTTGTTTTTCCGGATTGTCTATCTTCTTGAATCCGAACTTTTCATACAGGCTGTGTGCATCCCAGGTTGCAAGTGAAAATGTGCGCAGATTTTGAAGATTTGGATCTTGCATTATGCACTCCATAAGCCATTTGCTTAAACCCTTACCTTGGTGTTCTTCTAAAATAAATACATCAGCCAGATAAGCAAAGGTTGCAAAGTCCGATACAATTCTCGCAAACCCTATTTGTTCATCATTTTTATAAACACCAAAACAGTAGGAGTTCTCCACTGATTTTTTTACAATATCATAAGGTATTTCCTTTGCCCAATATGAATCTTTTAAAAAATTATGAATCACATCTAAATTCAGCCTTGCCTTATCTGTACATATTAAATAATCATCTCTCCGATATTCATGATTCATTTTTAGTTCTCATTTTCAATCATTGCAAAAGCTTCATCTGCATTTCGAATAAATTCATCAACTAGAATTTTATTTTTTCTGCCGTCACTATTTTCAACGCCGGTATGTACATCAACACCGGCAGGCTTAACTTTTAAAATTGCATCTTTAACATTCGATGGATTTAATCCTCCGGCTAATATTACCGGACGTTTTGCAGTATTAACAATTTCCCTGCTTATCTCCCAATTGTGTGTTTTACCGGTCGCTCCTTCGGCACCAGTTTGCGGATCAAAGGTATCGGTGATAAATGCATCAGCAAATGGTTCTAGAAGAATAGTTTCTTCCTTCAGTTCTTCTAAATTATCCTTACGAACAATTAAGCTTTTTATTACGCTGAT
Source organism: Ignavibacteriota bacterium (assembly GCA_013112585.1). GTDB lineage: Bacteria > Bacteroidota > Ignavibacteria > Ignavibacteriales > Melioribacteraceae > IGN16. Next base: position 64,681 of record JABFGH010000024.1, read on the forward strand.
TTCGGGAGCTTCCTTTTTAAGGTGTTCAACTTCAACCGGGCTTACCGTTCCGTGCAGCTGAACACATTTCACATTTAACTTAGCAGCAAATTCAATTATTTTTTTATGTTCATTCAAGTAAGTAATTAAAATTGGTACCGCCCTTTGCCCAATACCGGCAATAATTTCAGCCGCTTCTTCTTCGGTGTGGTCTTCCTTGTTAACCGGCAGTCTTAAAGGAAACCCAAGGTACTCAGCACCGCAGTTTATTAGCAGTTCAGCTTCTTCTTTATCAATTACACCTGCTATTTGTATAAACTTATTAAAATTTATTTTCATAATATTTTATATGAATACAGTTTAGCGCAAATAAATTTAATGAATAGTCTTCATCATTTCATTAAATCAACTATTTCTTTTCTAATTTCCCTTTCTTCAGTTCATTGCTTAGTCGTTCAAATCTATAAACATTTTCAATTGCTTCAATCATACCTTCAGCAGTTACACCTACCATTCTATTCTTTTCAGTAGTAAATAAAAATCCGGCGGGAATGCTTTCAATATTTCCGTCAAATGCTAATCCAATTACCTCAGCCCTTTGATTTATAACAGGGCTGCCCGATGCACCGCCGGTAATATCGCAGGTAGCAACAAAGTTGAAGGGAGTACTCATATCAAAATCTTCATCAGGATTTTTCCACTTCTCACTAATATCCCAAGGATAAATTTTTTCATGAGAATAGTACCTGTCGTATAATCCATAAAAGGTAGTAAATTTAGGTGCAATAGTGCCATTGTACTCATAACCCTTCATAACACAATCGGTAATTCGCAATGTAAAAGTTGCATCGGGCGGAATTTCAGTTCCGTAAACTTCGTAAAGCGCTTGTCCTAATTCTTCTTCCAGCATTTCTTCGGTTTCATCAATTTCTTTTTTAAGCTGCATATTTATCTGAAGTACCGGCGTTGTAGTTTTTGTAAAATAAATAAATGGGTCATCAGAATTAATTATTGCTTCGGAACCCATTCCGGCTAATTTAACTACATCAGCTTTACTTGTTATAAGTGAGTTAGATAAAACATATTCAGCCGCTTCAGCACCTTTTTTGCCCTTAAACATTTTAAGAACAAGACTATGATCATCACCAAGATTCATTCTAATTAGGTCTGCCTGCAATGCTAATTTTTTTATTTCTAAGTCTTGATCAATATCAGCGGGAAATATAGCTGCGATTGTGCTGTCAAGATTTTCGCTATTATATTTTTCATCCCGCTGTTCTTCCGGCAGCTTCAACTGATTAGCCATTTTTAATAATTTGGCTGCCGCTGAATAATACTTCGGGCTAATCAATCTGCTTATTCTATAGGCGTAAATTTCCGGAGCATATTTTCTCAATTCATTTCTATTATCTTCAATCGCCTTCCAAACGTGGCTGTATTTTACTTTTAATTTTGGGTCAGCCATAACCTTACTTTTAAAGCTCTCTTCAAAATCTTTTTTGCGAGCCATTAGATATGGGTCCCGCATTCCTTTTAATTCATTGCTGTAAACCTTTGCTGAGTTCGACACAGAAATAAACAACTTCTGATACTCCTCAATTTTTTCAGGATTGTTTTGAATTTGTTCTTCTAATGCGGCTTGCAGACCTTGTAAAGTTGCTGCTGAATTTTTATATGATATGTCTCTATAGTATTCTAATTGTGCAACAGTTTTCAATCGTTTCGTAGAGCCGGGGTTACCAACAACAAATAATGGTTCTCCTTCTACAATGCCGTTATTGCTGAAAGGCAAATAATTTTCAGATTGTAAGGGCTCGCCGTTTTCGTCGTAAACTCTTAAAAACGCACAATCTAAATTATACCTTGGGTAGGTGAAATTATCAGGGTCGCCTCCGTATAATCCCATTTCGCTTTCAGCAAAAAATACCACTCTAACATCATCATACCTTCTGTAACCGTACAGTGAGTACTTGCCTCCATTGTATAAAGGAGTAACCCTGCATCGCAATCCAGTCTCTTCGGAATATAATTTTTCAAGCTCGGATATTTTTTCCTGCTTCATTTTTACAATTTCATTTTTTGATGTCAAGCCTTCGGCAGCACTGTTTACTTCATCAGTTACATCCTTAATAAAAGCCAATTGATCAACAAATAAATCAGGGACTCTTCTTTCGTCTTTTAAGTCTTCGGCAATAAAACCGTTTTTAAAAATATTTTCACCCTCTCTTTGAATTTTATCTGCAATCATATCGATACAATGATGGTTTGTTATAATTAATCCATCTGCCGAAACGAATGATGCGGAGCACCAGCTTGCAAAACGAAGTGCTGACATTCGAACTTTGTTCAGCCATTCATCATTCGGTTTAAATCCGTATTCTTCATAAAAATAATCTGTTGGTGCATGTTCAAATGTCCACATCCTGCCGGTATCAAATCTTTGGGCTTTAACAGTATCAACATCTAACCAAACTATGTCATTTTTTAATGTCTCCATCTCTTTTGTAGATGAACACGACGATAAAATAACTATAAGCAAAATTGTTGAGAGCGAAAATATTTGATTTCTTAATTTCATTTTACTTCCGATATTATTTAATAATTACACTTATAAAATTAGAGTAAACCAATTTGCAATGCTATAAAAAAACAAAAAAAAAGCATAAATCTTTTTTAAGAATTATGCCTTTTGATAGAAACTATTTGAATCACTTAAACAAACGCATCGGGAAAGTAGTAGGGTTTCATCTCCCACTCATCTTCCACAGTACCGTTACACCTCGAACATTTCTGCACATTAAAAATTACCGGTTCCTCACTTGGTTCGGCTGCAATAAAATTAATTATTGATTGACAATTTGAACATTGAACAACATGATGGGAATCGATTTTGTTTCGGCATGTGGGGCACAAAAACCCTGCCTCACCTAAAATTTCTTTCGAGTCTAACAAAAAAAAGGTTCGGCATTTAGAATTATTACATCTTGCAAACCTTTGCCGTAATGCAGTATCATTTTCTTTAATAGTCACCTCCATTCTTAATTTCAATTGTTCAAACATAATTTTTATTAGTGTCTAATTCTATGCAAAAAAAAATATACTTTACAGCATTTTGAGCTGCATTAGTTTGTAATTTACTTTATCAAAAGTTATTTTCATTATTGATATAAGTTACTTTTAATTCAAGGTTATTAACAATCATGTAAGGAGAACGCATGGGTAAAATAAGCTCTTTTAAAGCATACGATATAAGGGGTAAAGTACCGGATGAGTTAAACACAGAACTTGCCTATAAAGTAGGCAGAGCAATGGTAAAATATTTAGATTGTAAATCAGTATTAATTGGACGCGATGTAAGGAAATCATCAGTTGAAATTTCTGATGCCTTAGCCGAAGGAATTACTGACGCAGGAGCCGATGTTATCGATTTGGGTTTATGCGGAACTGAGATGATTTATTTCGGCACTCCTTTTCTCGAGGCAGACGGCGGCATTATGATTACCGCAAGTCACAACCCGCCGGAATACAATGGTTTAAAGTTTGTAAAAAAAGGCGCGGTGCCTATGGGGTACAATTCCGGCTTAAATGATATTGAGCAAATGATTTTGGATGATAACCTTGGCGACAAGGCAGATAGAAAAGGCAGCATTAAGCAAATGGATATTATGGATCAGTTTGTTGAAAGGTTAAGAACTTTTTACAAGGAAGATTTAATAAAACCATTTAATGTAGTTGTTAATGCCGGTAATGGATGTGTGGGTCCTGCCCTTGATGCAATTGAACCATTTCTGCCGATCAAAATGATTAAAGTTTTTCATGAACCCGATTCAAATTTCCCTAACGGTGTGCCTAATCCTTCGCTGCCCGAAAACCGCAAACCCACAATTGATTCAATAATTAAGAACAATGCCGACTTGGGTGTTGCCTGGGATGGCGACTATGACCGCTGTTTTTTCTTTGATGAAAATGGAAGATTTATTGAGGGTTACTATATTGTCGGTATTCTCGCAAAATCAATTCTCAAAAATTTTCCCGGCGAAAAAATTGTTCACGATCCGCGCTTAGTTTGGAATACCTTAGATGTAGTAAAGGAAGGAAAGGGCGTAGCGGTTCAGTCTGTTAGCGGACATGCATTAATAAAAGAGAAAATGCGCGAAGTAAATGCTATATACGGCGGGGAAATGTCAGCCCATCATTATTTTAGAGAAAATTATTATTCCGATAGCGGAATGATACCCTTTTTATTAATAATGGAGCTAATGGCTGTTGAAAATAAAAAATTATCAGAATTAGTTGATGAGATGATAAACAAATACCCATGCTCGGGTGAAATAAATTCTACAATAGATAACCCGGCGGCTAAGCTTGAAGAGCTAAAAACTAAATATGCCGATGGTGAAATGGATTTTACTGATGGAGTAAGCGTTGAATATGAGAATTGGCGGTTCAATGTAAGATTAAGCAACACCGAACCACTAATAAGGTTAAATGTTGAAACAAAAGGCAATATGAAACTTTTAGAAGAAAAAACTAAAGAATTGTTAGATGTTATCAGAAATTAAACTAAGTTAATATTAGAACTAAATTATTATTTTATCGTCTAACGAATAAAGAGATTAACCGGAGGAAATAAAATGCCCGACGAAAAAGCAATTGATGTTGATAAGCTTTTAAAAAATAAACTAAAAAGTGTTAGCGTTGGCGACCTTGAAAATGGAATAAGCAAGGTTGTTAGCGAGTTAGTTGGCGAAGATTATAAATGCACAATTGGCGAAGTTAAATATTCTATGTTTAGCGGTGCCGACTTTCAAGTGAAAGTTGAACTGACTTATAATCCGGAAGACTAATTTTAAAAGGAAGTTCTTCAACGGGCTTCCTTTTTTTCATCACTCCTTAAAATTGCTTCATTAAATTATTATATTAGTTTTCTTTTATAATAATCTATCCTAAATATTTTGATAATTGAATTACTGATAATTCTTATTTCTGTTACAGGTTTGTGGGTAGGCGCCATTTGGGTTGTCGAATCCGCATCTACCATAGCAAAAAAACTTGGACTTTCCGAACTGGTAATTGGTTTAACCGTTGTAGCAATTGCTACATCAGCTCCGGAATTTGCGGTCACAGTTTCTGCGGCGCTGCGTGGACAAACATCAATATCAGTAGGCAATGTTGTCGGTTCAAACATTTTTAATTTAGGATTTATACTTGGGCTTGTAGCAATTTTTTCGGGCATAGCAACCAATAAAATATTAATTAAAAGGGATGGATCGCTATTATTATTCACCTCACTACTGCTGCTTATTTTCTTTTATGATTTAAACCTATCAGTTGTTGAAGGAATAATTTTAACCGCTATTCTAATTATTTATGTATCAGTATTAATCATCAAAAAGGAAAAAATTGAAGAAGGTGTGCCGGCGGGTATTTTTAAATGGTATGATATACCCAAATTAATTTTTGGTGTTGCCGCTATAATTATAAGCGCAAATTTTCTTGTGGATTCTGCAACTATATTAGCAAGGAATATCGGCGTATCTGAATGGATAATTGGAATTACAATAGTTGCCGGCGGAACATCCGTACCCGAACTCGCAACTTCGATGGTGGCAGTGTATAAAGGCAGGTATGGTATTTCGGCGGGTAATTTAATCGGCAGCGATTTGTTTAATATGCTGGGCGTACTTGGTGTGGCGGCAATACTCAATCCCCTTAACATTACTGAAAATGAATATATAAGTATGTACCTGATGATGGGAAGCATAGTTGTTTTATTATTTTTAATGCGCGGCGGCTGGAGAATATCAAAACGGGATGGTATTGTTTTAATACTTATTTCTATTTTCCGCTGGAGCTTTGATTTTATATTTTAGATATTCTCGAACCGGCGAAGTCAAATTGAATCATCTTTTTAGTCCTTCAATACTCCTCAATAATATTTATCTGTTTCAGCTAAGTTCTACGAATTACAGCAATAATTAATTCATATTTGTTTGTCATCTTTTACCATTGATTTTATTCGTGGTTATTAAATTTTTGCCTCTCCGATATAATTTTACTGGACTACGAAGTAGTCGAATATAAATAGCCATAGGTAAAACCTATGGAATGAAATTAATTGCAGAGAACCGCAACCGCGGAGGGGTTGAAGAATAATTGCTGTTAAAATTATAATTTTGCCCCTCACAATAAATTGGTTGAACCGCTCTGCGGTTCGATGCTTTTCTTCCTTCTTTTTTGTACAAACATTTAACCCCTAACGGGGTTATAAACATTCCGGTGTTGTTTAATTTATTAAATATTTTTTAGTTCAAGCCAATTTTTAATAGGTTAAACTCTTACTCTGTGCTCGTCGCAATAACTTCCCGACTACGAAGTAGTTGAATATAAATAGCCATAGGTGAAACCTATGGAATAAAATTAATTGCAGAGAACCGCAACCCCAGCGGGGTTGAAGAATAATTACTGCTATAATTAAAACTTTACCCCTTACAATAATTTGGTTGAACCGCTCTGCGGTTCGATGTTTTTCTTCCTTCTTTTTTCTACAAACATTTAACCCCTAACGGGGTTATAATCTTTGCAGTGCTGATTAATTTATCAAATAATTGTTTAGTTCAAGTCAATTTTTAACAAGTTAAACCCTTACTCTCAACTCGCTGCAGTAACTTCCCGACTACGAAGTAGTCGAATATAAATAGCCATAGGTAAAACCTATGGAATAAAATTAATTGCCGCAAACCACAACCCCAGCGGGGTTGAAGAATAATTACTGTTAAAATTATAATTTTGCCCCTCACAATAATTTGGTTGAACCGCTCTGCGGTTCGATGTTTTTCTTCCTTCTTTTTTCTACAAACATTTAACCCCTAACCGGATTAAAATCTTTGCAGTGTTGATTAATTTATCAAATATTTTTTAGTTCAAGTCAATTTTTAATAGGTTAAACTCATACTCTGTACTCGTCGCAATAACTTCCCGACTACGAAGTAGTCGAATATAAATAGCCATAGGTAAAACCTATGGAATAAAATTAATTTCAGCGATCCGCAACCCCAGAGTTATTCCGTTGAAAGTCAAGTTTATTTATCTGTATTTTTTATTATTTTTTGTATCAATTGGAATGATTCTTACGTTCCAATTGATACTATTATTTTTGATAAAATAGAATACTTTTACTATGTTT
>JABFGH010000025.1 GCA_013112585.1 Ignavibacteriota bacterium
TGCAGCGCAGAGCGGTTTGGTAACTCCGCCTATACAGCGTTACCGATACTTCGTCCCGATTGCTTTTGGGATTGTATCATCTTTATTACAGCATGTCAAAGAGCTTTTCTTTAACTTCACGGCACAAACGCAGAGACGCGGAGCCGCTAAGAGAAAACTTCTGCACAAAACATCCGGGATAATCATTCGTCCAATCACTATATTTGGTTAGTATAATTATCATCATTAAATTTTTAATAAAAGATTTTTTAAAATAAGGATAGATAAAAAATGAAAAGAAACATTTTGACCGCTACCCTATTTTTATTTGCCGCCTTACTATTTATAAGCTGCGATACTGTTGATAATAACGAAACAATTCAAGGTACAGGAAATCTTGTAACCTTAGATCAAAACTTTAGCGACTTCACAAATATTCAAACGGGCTTTGCATTTGAATCCACAATCAGGCGGGATACCGTTTACAAAGTGACTGTTACATTAGATGATAACATTGTTGATCATCTTAAAATATCAAAAGAAAGCAGCACACTTAAAATTTTGATGGATGAGAATCTTGACTACCACGATGTAACTTTAAAAGTTGATATTACTCTGCCCGATGTGCAGAATATAAATCTCAGCGGTGCATCCGCATCTGTAATTTCCGGTTTCAGCTTTACACACGATCTAAAAATTATTTTAAGCGGAGCAAGTGCGGTAAGCGGAACAATAAACACAGGCAATTTAACATTGGAATTGTCCGGTGCAAGCAATGTCTCCTTTACCGGTAATGGAACCAATTTATTTGTTGATGGCAGCGGAGCAAGTGTTTTGAGTCTGGGCAATTTTAATTTGAGCGGAGATGCAACCTTAGTTTTAAGCGGGGCATCAGTTTCGACAATTAGAGTTAACGGCACATTAAATGCAACACTAAGCGGGGCTTCGGTTTTAAGGTATTATGGTGATCCGCAAATCGGCAGCATAAATACCACCGGCGGCTCCGTTGTAATTAAATTATAAATTTAACTTTTTATGAATCTAAATTATTTATTCATAAATTTTATTTTTTCACTAAACTAAAATCATATCATATATGACTTCATCATTAGATATAATAGGGATATTAACTGCATTTATTTTTTTTATTGTAATAATAGTTCTTACTAAAAAAAAATCGCCCTATAATTCCGGAAATAAACTATTTGCACTCTTCCTTCTAATTAATTTAATTATTATAACTCTATCACTTCTTTACAGAAATCAATTATTAGTACCGCGGAATTTTCCCATATTTTATTTTTCAATCGCTTCATTATTTTTTCTATTTGGTCCTCTGCTCTATTTTTACTTTTTAAAAATTGTATCTCAAACTAGGCTAAAATCTTCAAAATTAATTGTTCATTTAATTCCGGCTATAACAAGTGCACTAATTCTAACTGTTAGTTATTATATAAGAATAGAAGGATCAGTAGATAATTCAGCTACCCATTTATGGACAAATACTTCTTACCACATTTATCTTGCATCAGTAAATATTCAAATATTGGTTTACTTAATTTTAACTATTAGAGCTGTACGCAGGTATTTCAACACTGCAAAGGATAATTTTTCCGAACTAACAAAACTAAAAACCTCTTGGTATTTGTTAGTGCTATCTGTTTTTATAATTCATTGGCTATTGGATTTATTTACTTCATATTCAATAATTTGGTTTCGACAATTTACTTCAACTTTAGAATTTCTATCAATTGCTGCGCTGTTAGTTTTTGCCGTAATAATTATTTACAGGGGGTTACAAAGTGAATCAATATTTTTTAAGCTTGATGAAAAAGAAAAATACTCAAATTCAGCCATTACCGAATTACAAAAAAATGAGTATGTAGAACGAATTAATGAATTCATGAAAAATGAAAAGCCATACCTTTCACCCGGACTAACATTAAATGAACTGGCTGAATTAATTGAAATCCAACCCAAGTATTTGTCACAAATTATTAATGAATCCTTCAAGCTAAACTTTTTTGATTTTATAAATAGTTATAGAATTGATGAAGCAAAAAGCAAATTAGAACAAATGAATGGAAATAATGGTCATAAAACAATATTAGAACTTTTATATGAAGTCGGGTTCAATTCTAAATCTGCATTTAACAGGGCATTTAAAAAGCAGCTCGGACTCACACCAACAGAATTTAGAAAAACACTTATTACATAATAGTTATTACCGCGAAAAAGCTTCCTCAAGCAAAATTCAAAAAATATTTTGAACAAAAGCGTGCCACTTCTTGAAAAGTGACGATTAACCTCTTGTATCAAACTATATTTGCCCTCATATTTTTCAAATTAAACCTTTGGGGGAACAAATTATGAGAAAGTCACTTTTTACAATCCTTTATTTTTGTTTATCAATCACATGTTTTTCACAATGGACAACTCACAATCTGGGAGTTGCACGCAGTTTAGCCGCAAGCACATCAAATGGATCAAAAATTTTTATCGGCGGAGGTGCAGCATACAACAGAACGCAGGAACAAACAGTTGTAGATATTTATGATGTTGATTCAGACACCTGGTCAAGTGCGGCACTTTCACAGGGTAGGTTTGCACTGGCTGCGGCTTCCACATCTAACAAGGTAATTTTTGCGGGCGGAGTAAGCAATATGACACAATTTGCAACATCCAACAGAATAGACATTTATGACACAGTTACCGACACCTGGTCAACCGGTTCCCTTTCTGAAAGCAGAGGCGCAGTAATTGGCACAAGTGATGGGAATAAAGCTTTAATTATTGGGGGTTTCAAAAGTTTTGTAACGGGAACTCCATCATCGGCAGTAGATATTTACGATGAAGGTGCAGATAGCTGGACGACAAAAAACCTTACCGTTGCACGCGGATATTTAGCTGCCGCTACAATTGGCAGTAAGGCATACATTGCCGGCGGAATAACAGGCGCCGGAGGAAGCCCGCTTACTGCTTTGGTTGAAATTTATAACTATGACACTGATACATGGACTTATGATTCTTTATCCGTTGCAAGGGGCGGATTAGCTGTCGGGGCTGTGGGGACCAAAGTAATTTTTGCAGGCGGACACGATATAAATAACACCGCAATGGATATAGTTGATATTTACGATACATCAACCGACACCTGGACAACATTTTCACTGACGGAAGCAAGAGGAGAATTAACAGCTGTAACTTTAGGAAGCAAAATTTATTTTGCCGGCGGATACAGCAATTATAGCAGCAACACTATGTCCGATAGAGTTGATATTTATGATGATGTTTCCGGCACATGGTCAACTGCAGCATTGTCTCAGGCTCGTTCCGAATTATGCTCAGCATCTGCAGGCAATAAACTCTTAATTTCAGTAGGCGGTTCTTACGGATCAACACAGCAATTTAACAATGTTGATATTTATACCGATACACCAACGGGAATAAAAGGAGAAGGCAGCCTGCCGCAAAAAATAAAATTGCTGAACAATTATCCAAATCCATTTAACCCCAAAACAAATATTAAATTTACCATTCCAGTGGGTAACGGAAATGTCCGTTCCTTACTTCAGATATTTGATGCACTCGGTAATGAAATCGCAATCCTCGTCGATGAACAAAAATCACCGGGAAGCTACAAATATGAATTTGACGGTGAGAATATTTCAAGCGGTGTTTATTATTATCAATTGCAATCCGGTACATATTCTGAAACGAAAAAAATGTTACTGCTGAAATAATTTGCTCAAGTAGAAGTAGAGAAGTTTAGGAGTTTAGAAGGTTGAAAGGCGAAGCGATAATCGTTAATCGTATAATCGTTAATCGAAAATTTTTAATCAGTAATCGTTAATCATTATTTGTTTCATTTTGATATGTAATCAGATGCTGCAAGTCCGGTATTTACACCGGTTAAATGAACTGCTTGTAGCATGTTTTTTTCTTTGGCTCCCCTGCTCAAAATCTCCTTTGCATTAAATACCTATTTAACTTATTTTTAATTGTTCTTTGATTGGGTTATAAATTAGTTCAACATGTTATTAATAACCGGAGAAATAATTGTATAGAGGCACCAACGGCAAACAGACTTACTTTATTCTTCTTCCTTCATTTAATTGTTTCACTAGTTCGATTATTTTTATAAAATTGAGAAAGATTTGAAATTACTTACTCAAATAAATGATCAAATGCGCACATCGGTAAAAACAATAAAACCTTTTAGATGGAAATATCCCAAATGTAGAAGTATACTTGACCGTAGATCAGGATCAATCTCTGCATTAATTATTAATAAAAATGCTCTATCAATAAATAATAATATGCACTACATAAACAACAAATCTAAATTTATTTGGTGTGGGAAAAATTTATGAGGATCTTTTTTCACAGCCTCGTATTATTAGATTATATTAATAAAACAAAAACTAAATTAAATCCCCATAGAATTAGAGTGGGTGGTTTCGCATTTATCCGCCGTGGCGGACAACAAAATTTTACCTGTAAATGAAAATTGTATCATCACCACTAATATTTTTTTGATCATTTCCAGATTTATCCACCTTTTTCTTGGTGGATAAAATTCTTTAAAGTTGGCTGGATATTAAATTATGGATGAAAGAAACATACTTTTTAATAACAAGTCTTTTTTTGATGTCAGAAGAAATTATCAATCTCAACTAAATGAAGAAATAAAAAGCTTTAAACGAGATTATTTATTAAGTGTCAACACAAATGATGTCATCGATTATTTGGTGAAAAAGTATTGCTTTGAACCAATATCTCTTTTGGAGGACAAAATAGAAGTTGTCAAACAAGGCGAAAAAGATGTTGTAGATAGAAGTTGGGGTGAACCGATTACAATAAGAGCGAACTATTATATTTTTGCAGTTCCTTTTACGGGGCATAGTGAGTTGTTTCTATACCAGCCTTCTACTTTTAATTATAATCCCCCACGTGCTGAAATTAGAAACAGCGAATTAATCCTTTCAATTCAACAGAATGAAAATAACCCTGAGGAAATAAAAACTAATTTAAGCAGCCAACTTGGGAGTATTAAAACTTACCTTGCCTGGATTAATGCGGACGCTCTTCAATATAATAGCCAAATAAAGGCTTCAATTACCCAGTCTGTAAGTTCGCGTAAAGCTAAATTATTGGAAGATCAAAAAACTCTTTCTTCTTTAGGTTTTCCTTTACGCGAAAGAAAAGATTCAATGCCAACATATATTAGTGACGTTAAAAGGAAAATAAATATTCAACCACCTGTCGCAAATAACAAACCTTATCAACCAGAACCAGAACTTGAGTTGAAAGAATATGAAGCAATATTAAAAACTCTCAAAAACATGATTGTTGTTATGGAAAGAAGCCCTAAGGCATTTGCTAATATGGATGAAGAAACTCTTAGAACACACTTTTTAGTCCAATTGAATGCAATGTATGAGGGAAGTGCTACTGGTGAAACATTTAACTACGAAGGGAAGACAGATATTTTGATTCGAGTTAATGGCAAAAATATATTTATTGCAGAATGCAAATTTTGGAAAGGTCCAAAAACAATAACTGAAACAATAACCCAATTGTTAGGCTATTTGTCGTGGAGAGATACTAAAACATCGATATTAATTTTCAATAGGAATAAAGATACGACGAATGTTATTTCGCAAATACCAGATTTAATAAAAGGTCATTCAAATTATAAAAAAGACTTTCAGAAAATAAGTGAAACAGATTTTAGATTTATTCTAAAAAGTAAAGACGATGCTGAAAGAGAACTTATAAATACACTTATGGTTTTTGATATTCCTAAATAAATGTCCAGCTAACAAGCCGCTCAAGACCGACCGCCGAAACGGTTTGAGTTAAGTGCAATTTTAGAGTTTACGTTTTTCGTTCGGCATTTTGTTCTAAGGAATTTGTAAATGTAAGTTAGGTCGCCGCCAGTTCGGTGGAATTTACTGGCGGCTACAAATTATAAACATTCGTTGTTTGTTAAGCATTGCTGTTCTGGGCGGCGGCTTAACGGCAACACCGTTATGTGCTAAAATATTTTTGATATAATTATAGGAATATAATGCCTAGAGATACTATAAAAAGGATTTTTAAGGAAGGAGAGATTGAAAGAATTTCAAAGATTATTGGGGATACCGGGAATGGCTTAACCGGGACTGAGATAGGTCATACATTACGGAGTTCTGGAATAGCAGATACTGATCCTGGTATTACAAAGTGGCAAAGACTATATAATGCACTAGCTAAGGCGCATAATGATAGAGGATCTGGGAATCATATTCTTGGATATATCGCTAAAGCATTCGAACCTGCAAAATGGGCTGGAGAAATTGATAGGTATAATGGAATAATAGCTGATTTAAATGTAATTCTTGCTTTTCACGGGCTTGAGTTTAGAGATGATGGTAAATTTCATAAGATTACACAAGTAGATAATTTAACAGATGCTGAAAAAAGGGCTCGAAAACTTCACCGTATCTTAGAAGAACGAGCGTTACACCAAAAAGTATTTGAATACTGTAATGCTGAGCTTCTGGAAAATAATTATTTCCATGCAGTTCTTGAAGCTTCAAAAGGTGTTGCTGATATGATACGGAATAAATCAGATTTAACTTTTGACGGCGCTGAACTTGTAGATGCAGCTTTTGGTGGAAATGATCCTGTACTTAAAATAAATTCTTATATAAGTGAAACGGAAAAATCAGAACAGAGAGGATTTACAAATTTGTTGAAAGGTCTTTTTGGTACTTTTAGAAATCCAACTGCGCACGCATTAAGGATTGAATGGAATATGAGTGAGATAGATGCGCTCGATTTATTCAGCTTAGTTTCTTATGCTTTTAGACGAATAGATTCTTCTTCCAAACGAACATGATTTATTGATGAATTTAGAATGATAGATAGATTATCTAACTATATTATTAGGGCTTATAAAAAGCGAGACGGAAAGATTTCCTTTCATTTAAGATCACATCTATTTGTCAAATCTAATTCCTCATTTAGTGTTTCCCATTATTTAAATCCTTTTGAAGTGTATTTTATATTACCTTCTGGTGAAAAGATTATTTTCGATGATAGATCTGTCACAGTAAATTCTTTTTGTAAGTATGATGGAGAATTTTTAATCAACGATATTCATTTAAAAACGGTCACCAATCTAACAAATATTAAAGACTGCCTTGTTGATCTATACATTCAGTATGGATTCTTTCATCATCCTTGCTTAGATCTAGATTTATATAAAAGTAAAGCTCTGGTTCGCTGGATGTATTAATAGAAATTGATTTCAGTACAATATCAAAAACGCACATAACCCGCAAATCAACACTGACGCCGCAATGTAAGCGGCATCAGTGTCGTTCTTAAGTTTTGCGAAATAAATAATATTGCTGTTCGGCAGTAGTGAAATAAACTAAATTGTTGCAACCGGCGATCAGGTCGAAAGTTAATCACCAGTTGCTAATTATAAAAGGGTGTGCAATAATTCGGCATTCCAGTGTTGGGGCGCCGGCTAGTTGCCACGTCGTTATACAACATAAAAGATTATGAAAATAAGTGACCTACAAAATTATTTTAATAGTCGAAAAGAAGAGTTTTCACTTTCTTATAAATTTGGTGCACCAATAGGCAAAGATGAAATAAGTAATGTGGAAGAGAAATTTGAGATATTATTTCCAGAACAAGTAAGAGAATTTTATACAAATTATAATGGAATGAAAGTTCAAGAACCAGCCTTTGAGATTTACTCATTAAATAAATTAAGAATATTAGATAATTATCTGATTTTCGCTAAATTCAATAATGAACATGAAGTCGCATTTGATATAAGTAAAATAAATCAAGCTGATCAATGGAATATCATGAATATTGAGAATGGTTATTGTGTTACATTAACCATGGCAAGTTTTTGGAGTAATAAAATTCCAGCATAGGTAATTAAAGAAAGAACAATTTGGGATAAGGAAATATTCTAAGTTGTATAAACAGCCGTAATACAAATTATAAAAAGATAAATATTTAATATTTATTGGTGTCATACCATGTCAAAAAAAATAAAAGAGTTCCTTAAATCACCGCATATCCAAATCGCTTTAGCAACCGGAATTAGCATCATAGTTATGGCATACTTTTCAAAACGTGTGCTACCAAAGCCTATTGGATATTTGCCAACGGCAATACCACCCTTTTTGATGGTGATCTATGAAGGGATAAGACAAAAATATGAAGACAAAAAAATATCTAAGGTTAAGTATTGGATTGCCGCTATCTTCTTATCTTCTGCAATAATAATAGTACTCACTTGGTATAAAATAATTTAAATCATTTTTGGGTTATCAACATCTTACCATAACACTGATAGGATAAATTGATTGAATTTAAGAAGGGCTTTATAAATTCAAAACTATTATAATAAATTACACCATTAGCTTAATGGAACTACCTAAAGGAAATTTCGGTTTTCATTTACATTAACATCATAACTTTAAATTAATCATGGATTCACTAACTCAAATAGCGCTCGGAGCCGCCGTTTCGGAAGCGGTAATGCAGAATAAAGTTGGACGCAAAGCATCTTTATGGGGAGCAATATGCGGCACTCTCCCCGATCTGGATGTTTTAATTCCAATGGGCAATGCCGTTAAAGATTTCACTTATCACAGAGCAGAGAGTCATGCTTTTTTTTATATGGCATTGGCAGCACCATTATTTGTCTGGCTGATAACAAAAATTCATCCATCAACCAAAGAGCACAAAGTTAGGTGGCTGCTTGCGGTATTCCTTACCTTCATTACTCATGCTTTACTCGATAGCTTTACAGTTTACGGAACACAGCTTCTACTCCCTTTTTCAAATTTTCCCGTCGGGTGGAATACCATTTTTGTAATTGATCCCCTTTACACAATTCCCCTGCTGCTTGGCTTAGCATCCCTCTTTTTTATTAAACGAAATCCGAAGCGGTCATTGAAATTAAACATAGCAGGATTGATTGTAAGCAGTTTATACCTGGTTTGGAGTGTTGGAGTAAAAGCTCACGTAAGTTCAATTGCTGAAAATTCTTTAATCAATCAAAATATTACTGCTTCAAAAATACTTGCAGGACCATCACCATTTAATACAGTGCTGTGGCGGGTAATCGGCATTACAGACAGCGGCTACGTTGAAGGAAGCTATTCTCTATTTGATGAATCGGATGAAATTAAATTCATATTTCACTCTTCCGAAAATGAATTTTTGAAGCCCATTGCCGATGATTGGAATGTGAAGAGACTGCAATGGTTTACGAAAGGATTTTACCGCGTAAGTAATATTGATAACAAAATTGTGATTACCGATTTAAGAATGGGTGTAGGTTCTTTGTACTTTTTTAGATTTGCCGTTGGAGAAATAAATAATAAAATCATCTCTACTTCTCAAGTTGAAAAACTTGATCCCGAAGAAATTGATAGTCTTGAACCGTTAGTAAAATTATGGCAGAGAATTTGGGATGAAGATGTTGAGATTTATTAAGCTCAATGAAATAATTTATCCGCACTTTTGGAATATACTTGATAGCCCGGCTGATATATCTGAAAGCGGTAACCTGCTGAAGCTATTGAATATTAAAAGAAATTCTTAGATTTAAATTTTAATAATTATACTTTTCTTGAATCAATAAATTATGAAAAAATATTACGCCTACTTTTCCGTTATTACATTTACAATTATCTACTCTGTTTTACGATATAATATTTTTAATGATGTGCCCTGGCAAGATTTACCCCTTTATGTATTAAATAAAGCAGTTTCACTCTCAATAATATTTCTGATATTTATCAATCAATTCTATTTATCAAAAAATAAATCTCTTACCGATTTCAGAACTATCATTACCTCTCTTCTTATTATGCATATTTTATTTTCATTGATTTTGCTAAGCCCTGAATTTTACAGTAAATTTTTCAACGGTAATAAACTAAACTTAATTGGTTCTTTAAGCATGCTGTTCGGTGCTGCTGCAATTTCAGCACTCTATTATTACGATATTAAAAATTTCTTAACCGTAACTCACAATTCAATAATCGATAAACTAAATATTGAAAAGACTAAAATTGCGGGACTAATATTTGTCTCACTTCATCTATTTGCAATGGGAATAAAGGGATGGTTAACCCCGCTTAGCTGGGCTGGATTTTTACCGCCAATTAGTTTGATTGCTTTTATTTTTGTTCTTATTATAATATTTATGAAGGTTAAAATACTCGTGAAATAAAAATTAGCAATGCTAAAAATAATTAAGATGAGGTATAATATGACTCGATACTTACTTTTATCATCAATTTTATTTTTACTAATTTTTTCTGCCTCTAAATTAAATTCTGATATCGAAGTAAAAGGAACATTTAAACCATCAGGTCCGCCTACAGAAGGTCCGGTTAGATTAAATGCCGGGACCGGTTGTATTATAGAATTAAAGCAGCCATACACAATTGCCGGAACATTATCCGGTTCACTCGAAATAGATTATCGAATATTAGTTAAAGGTCCATGCGGCGCTCCAATGGGAACATACGATGAAACCTGGATTGCCTATGGCTCATTCACCGGCAATATTGATGGCAATTCTAAATCGGGAAAATTTACTTACACCGCAAATGTAAAAGCGGGCGGCGAAGTATTTGGGACTATTATTTTTGGACAAGGCATTAATGGTGAGTTGAAAGTTGAAGGGAAATTCAGCGACGGCATACTCTCGTATAAAGGCTGGATAACGAAACCATAAGCCGGTAATCTTTTAGATTATTTGCAATTTATTTTTCTGCATAAATATTTTTAAGCTATTCTGTAAAGAATGAATTAGTTAAAATAATCTTAATTGGTTATCCTCATAAATATCAAAAATAAAAATTGATTTATGTTTCACTGGTAAATAAAAGGTTAATCATCTAATCATCAATTATTAAGGATTGTTTTGAATAAATACATTGCACTATTCCGCGGAATAAATGTCGGCGGCAGAAATATTCTTCCGATGAAGGACTTGAAAAATATTCTCGAAGAACTAAATTGCACAAATGTTACCACATACATTCAAAGCGGCAATGTTGTATTTAATTATGAAAATGATTCAAAGAAAATCATAAATAAAATTCAATCTGCCATTTTAAATAATTTCGGTTTCAAGCCCACTCTCCTTCTATTCACCTCAAAGGAGTTTATAACTGCAGTTAATAATAATCCTTTTACTTCCGATACCGGGAAAACAATTCATTTCTTTTTTTCCTCAGTAACTCCCGCAAATCCGGATTTACTAAAATTGAATGAACTCAAATCTGAATCTGAAAAATATAAATTGATAGGAAATTTATTTTATCTTCATGCACCGGAAGGTATTGGCAGATCCAAATTAGCCGCCGCGGTTGAAAGATGTTTAGGTGTACCGGTAACGGCGCGAAATCTAAATACCGTAAATAAAATTATTTCTTTGATCGGAATTTAATTTATAACAAATTTTAACTATTGCCGTCTAAAACTTTTAACAAACATCCAATAGATTTTACAAAACATTTATGAAAGCAATTTACAGAGAAAATTATGGAACAGAGGAAGAGCTTAAATTAACTGAGGTTGAGAATCCTGAAGTTAAAGAGAATGAAGTTTTAGTAAAAGTAATTGCTGCTTCAATAAATGCCTCTGATGTAGAGTTTTTAACAGGCTCACCATTTTATACCCGTATGTGGGGTTTATTCAAACCAAAGATTAAAGTACTCGGATCAGATATTGCAGGTTATGTTGAGAGTACGGGAAGTAATGCCGTAAAGTTTAAACCCGGCGATAAAGTTTTCGGAGATATTTTTGATACATGGGGAGGTTTGGCTGAGTATGTTTCAGTGAATGAAAGTAAACTGCTGGTGAAACCGGATTTTATTTCGTTTGAAGAGGCGGCGGCTATTCCGCAGGCTTCTCTTGTTGCACTGCAGGGTTTAACTGCAAAAATAAATTTACAACCCGGACAAAAAGTTTTGATAAATGGTGCCGGAGGGGGTGCAGGTTCATTCGCTATTCAAATTGCCAAAACATTCGGCACCGAGGTTACAGGTGTTGATAGCGCAGCAAAGCTTGATATGATAAAAGATTTAGGCGCAGATAATGTAATTGATTATACAAATACTGATTTTACAAAAATTGGTGAACGCTATGATCTCATTCTTGATTTAGTCGCCGGTCATCCAATTCGTAATTATAAACGCACATTAGCTGATGACGGAACTTACTTATTTGTAGGAGGCTCGTTACTACAATTACTTAAAACAGTAATCGTATCTGCATTAATGCTTGTTGCAAATAAATTTATGATTTCAAAAAAGAAGATTGGAATTTTAACTCATAAACCAAATAAGGGAATGGAATATATTTTAAGCATGATCGAATCAAAAAAAATGAAGTGTGTTATCGATAAGGTATATAAACTTAATGATATTGCAGAAGCAATGAGACACCTTATGAACGGTAATGCTAAAGGAAAAATTGTTATTAACATTAATTAAATTTAATAGATAGAAAGGCTTAAATATTGAACGATAATAAAATGAAAGCAGCTGTTTACAACAAGTTCGGACCGCCCGAAGTTGTTAAAATTGTTGAAGTAGAAAAACCTGTTCCCAAGAGTAACGAAGTGCTGATTAAAATCCGTGCATCAACTGTGACAACGGTTGACAGCATTTTTAGAAATGGTAAAAATTTATTTGCACGCTTAGCAGTAGGAATAACAAAACCGAAAAACAAAATTCAAGGTTCAGAGTTCAGCGGTGTCATTGAGGAAATAGGTGATAAAGTTACAAAATTTAATGTCGGTGATCACGTCTTTGGTCCCGCTGATGATAATTTCGGCTGCCATGCCGAATATAAATGTTTGAATGAAGAGCATACAATCTTAACTAAACCCGATAACCTCTCTCTTATCGATTGCGCAGCCGTTCCTTCCGGTGCACTGACTGCAGTGCCCTTTTTACGTGACGGAGCAAAACTAACCAGTTCTTCCAAACACCCCAAAAGAATAGTGATCATTGGAGCATCGGGTTCTGTAGGCACGTATGCCGTGCAGATTGCAAAGTATTACGGTGCTCATGTTACCGGTGTGTGCAGTGCCAAAAATATCGAGCTTGTTAAAAGCATTGGCGCAGACGAAGTTATTGATTACACTAAAGATGACTTTACAAATAATGGTAAGAGTTATGATGTTGTTTTTGATACGATTGGTAAAAATCCTTATAACCAATGTAAAAATTCACTTAGCGAAAATGGAATTTATTTAACTGCATATATCACATGGTCAATTTTATTTCAAATGCTTTTTACAACAAAGATTTTTAAGTCCCGTAGAAAAGCAATGATATTGTTTACCGGATTACGAAAGAGCAGCGAGAAGACGGCAGACCTAAAATTTATAAAAGAACTAATTGAATCAAATAAAATTAAACCTGTCATCGATAAGAAATATCCATTAGAACAAATTACCGATGCACATAAATATGTTGATACCGGACATAAAAAAGGTAATGTTATTATAACTTTGGGATGACCTTAAAAAGAATAGAATATTATGAAAACAAATGAAAGACCTGTAATTGTTGAACAATCTTTTGATGCCCCTATTAAAATGGTTTGGCGGGCAATTACCGAAGTCGTACATATGCGAAAATGGTTCTTTGATAATATTCCGGAATTTGAACCGGAGGCTGGTTTTAAAACTGAGTTTAATGTAAAAAGTGGGGGAAATAATTTCCTCCATCAATGGGAAATTACGGAGGTTATACCATATAAATTTTTGATATATAATTGGAAATATAAAGGCTGCCCGGGCGATTCATATGTTTTATTCGAATTGAATGAACATGAAAGTAAAGTTGTTCTGAAGTTAACTCACAAAGTAGTTGAAGATTTCCCCGATGATGTTGAAGAGTTTAAGAGAGAGAGTTGTAAAAGCGGATGGGAATACTTTATAAATAATTCTCTAAAAGAATATCTAACGGTAAAATAATTTTAGATGAAAGAAAGTCTTAATGATATATTGACGAGAACTCTTAAAAAGCAAGTACTGGTCGATTACCTAACCACCTACCCCAATGAATTTGAAAATGCTGTAACAATTGCAATGGGCAATGATAAACCGCAGTCGTGGCGCGCAGCATGGCTTCTCTTTCACTGTATGAAGGATAATGACAGCAGAATAAAAAAACATTTAACAAAAATTTTAAAACTACTTATCAGTTTTGAAGATGGGCATCAGCGGGAATGGCTTAAAATTATTGAAAGAATGAAGCTGACCGAAGATCAAACGAGCAGGTTGTTTGATGCCTGCTTAACTATTTGGGAAGAGATCACAAAAAGTCCTTCGGTAAGAAGCACAGCATTTAGAGTACTGCTTAACATTGCAAAGAAATATCCTGAACTAAAAGAAGAGATTGATCATCTTACTCAGAATCATTATACAGAAAATCTTTCGCCGGGAATAAAAAATTCACTTATCAAAATATTGAATAGTAAATAGGTTAAATCCTATTTGCAGTATATTTTTCTGACCAATTATTTATTGAAGTTCTAAGAATAATAAATTTTATTTTGAATCAGAATTTTTGTTCAATAGTCTAAACTTCAATTAAATAGAAAACTTTTTTTGAAAATATTAAAACTATTTTTAACATTGACATACAAATATTAAACAATGAGAGAATGAATGGAAAAACTGATTGAAATTAAATCAACATCTGACATACCTTCTGAATATAAAGGCACTCCAATTGCTGATCTATTGGAATACCACAACCTGGATAAGGAATACCGTGAATACACCCAAGCTGAATTACTCATTGGAATGTGTATGGATCATAGGGAACACTTAAGTATTCCGGGCAATTTTTCGTATATAATTAGAACAGGCGGAGCAAACTTAAAGTTTAGCGAGTTTAAAGTTTCATTTGCCATTGCTGTCGGCGGTGTTAGGCACATTGCTTTAATTGGTCATAATAATTGCGGCATGGTAAATTTAAAATCAAAACAGAAAAAATTTATAGATGGAATGGTTGATAATGCCGGATGGGATGCGGAGATAGCCGAAGAGCATTTTAAAAGATTTGAACCGATATTTGAAATAGAAAATGAAATTGAATTTCTAAAAAGTGAGGCAATCAGGCTGCGCATGCGCTACCCAAAAATTGTTTTTGCTCCAATGCTTTTTAAGGTTGAGAATAGTAAGATTTATCTTATTAAAGAAAATTGAATACTAATTTACCGTACCCGATTTTTGCATATTCATTCTTTAATTTTTTAATAATTTTTGAGTGAAGATTTAATTTTGTTTTAAATAATTATTGTTAATTAAAAATTATGAGCGTGTTATGCAAAAATTGATTGTCATATTTTTATTATTGTTTTCACTGACTGCTTACGCTCAGAAACCTTTATCAATTCAAGTTAACGGGGGTTTTATTAATCCGATTGATTCTCATAAGGGTTTATCCGGCTCCGTTCAATTCAATTATTCACTCAACTCAATATTTAATTTGTATTTTTATTCCGGCTACTCCAATTGGGATAGAAATAAAATAATTTTTTATGAGGAATTGACGGGTTCACAAACTCAGCAATATTTCCCTTCTTACTCAAAAGATAACCACAAGCTGATGACATTTAATTTCGGCGGTAAAATTAATCTTCACACAAATAAAATATTTACCTCTTTCGTTAATATCGAACTTGGTTACTCGCATTTAAGCTACACTAAATACCTCGTATGGAATAAGGGTCATGACGAATCTGGTGAAGTAATAGGTTATTATGTTGACCCTTCTGCTAAGATTGATGTAAATGATGATTTATTCGGCGTTGGGTTGGGCGGAGGCGTATTTAGAAACATCGGAAACAATATCAGCTTGGTTTTATCTTTTAAGCTGAACAGTTTTCTAAATTCAAATTATGAAGGACTGTTTACACGTAAGGGAACTTATACAATGTTTCTTGCCGGATTCAATTTTGCCGTATAGTATTAGATGAATCAGTTATAATTATTTTTTATTCCTATTGCTACTTTCCATTAACATGGGTTAATTTCCTTTTCAAAATAACTATGCTTAGCTGCTTTGTATAAATGATAAATACAGAGCTTGCTGTTCACAAAGTAAGGTGTACCTAAATGAGTAAAAAATATTTTTTCTATTTGATAATACTATTGTCTTTTTCAGTTTTCACATCATGCAACAATTCCGATTTGTTTGAGGCTGATGATTTTATTTCTGAAAGAACAATTAAAAGTGAAAGGGATAATTTTAAGTCTGCGTTAATTGAGAGCACGATTGAACAGAATTTGAAGACGGAACTAAACTCTGATAATGAAGAAAAATGGCTGAACGCATTCCGTGCAATGCAGTTGATACAGTACAAATCTGAAACAACAGAAAATGCAATTGAACATGGCTTAAATAAATTTGAAGGGACAAGCTACAACTTCAAACGCGGATTGCTTGAAGCAGCATATAGTATGCATCCGGGTACTTTCACATCTCAAATAGAGAAACTGCTTTCTCAAATTGATGATAGAAAATTATATGTGATGGCAGTTCTTTATCTAATAAAAGATGACAGCTCGAAAGAGAACGCTGAAAAGTATTTAACCAAACTTAAAGATAAATATTACGATTGGGGATATCATCCAATCACGCTTATGCTTTACACACAATTGGATGAAATTGTTAACCACAAATCCGAACCCCTACCCCCGATTGAAGATTTATTATTAATGGATTTAGGAGCGAATACTTCAGTCATTTATTCTTTTCACAGAACGAACCGAAACTATCCGGGCATTTCTATAATTAGAAAACCCGATGGAAGTTTTGTTCGAAATGAAGACAGCTCACTTTTTACTGTTAACCAGTTAGCACGTTCAATTAGCGGTTTACCTTTTTATATTACCAACGGAAATACACCTTCGGGTATTTACAAAATTATGGGTATATCAAAATCGGAAGATGTATATATCGGACCTTCGCCAACTTTAGTAACAGCATTACCTTTTGAGGAGGAGTATTTAAACTTTACAACCCCAATAAGCAAAGGCGATACCTTGTGGGATAAAAAATCCTACAGACAAATTTTTCCTATTACCTGGCATTATCATATTCCAATTTACGAAAGCTTTTTTGCGGGATGGGCAGGCAGAAATGAAATAATTGTTCACGGCTCAACTATTGATCCCGAATACTACTCGGATAAACCTTACTACCCTTTTACCCCTTTTATCGGCTGCGTCACATCGTTTGAAAGATGGTCGGATAAAACGGGAGAGCTATTGGAAAGTGAGCAGATTGAATTAGTAAATAAATACACACAGCTTCAATCAGAAAAAGGTTATATGATTGTTGTTGACCTTGATGATAAGCATGAACCCGTGACAACTAAAGATATTATGGAATTTATTGTACGTACGGGAAAATAGACGGATAAATAATTAATTAGCAAATTGTAATAGAAACTCAAGGTAAAGTAGATTGCTTGTCCCGAAAGGATTACCTTGAGGCAATCTGCTTATTAAACTAACAGATTGCAAGCAATCTGTTTTACTTATAAATAAACCAATTTAATTTTTAGAATTTTGAGTAACTCATTAATATATCATTACTTATCAACATACTTTAATTCTATTGATGAAATGGGTTTAAGAAAGGAACCGGAATAATAATGAGTTTGACAACTTCAATTGCATTGCTGAAAAAAGAGCGGGCACTAATTCTTAGCGTAATAGATAAACTGAGTGATGAACAGTTATTAAAAATTCCAGCCGGATACAATAATAATGTGCTTTGGAATTTGGGACATATCCTTATCACCCAGCAATCACTCCATTATTTTTTATCGAGATTGGAAATGTATATTTCAAGAGAGATGATACAAACATTCCGCACGGGCACTTCACCTTCCGATTGGAAAACTCAGCCCGATATTATTGAGTTAAAGCAATTGTTTCTCGAACTACCAGACAAATTTTCTGAAGATTATAAGAAAGGAATATTTAAAGATTATCGGCCCTATAAAACCTCTGTCGGTGTTTCAATAGATAATTTTGAAGAAGCTGTTGCGTTCAATCATTTTCATGAAGGCACGCATACAGGAATTATTTTGGGATTGATGAAACAAATTTAAACATCAAACCAATAAGAGAACTTCATCAAGAAAACATGACAAACTCCTGAGTTAAAGAAATTTTAAATAGTAGTCGGTATTTATTTTATTCAATTAAACTCCAGCAAGCTGTTTCAGCAGATAATTTCAACTAAATAGATTATCTATATTTCAATTTGTTAATTCACCAATAATTAGTATATAAACTTTCAAATAACTTTATTACAAAACATATTTGCTTTATATCTGATTTAGCAATCTATTAGGATACTAACTTTATCGAATTTATTGAGCATATATTATTGCTGGGCGCCGGGCAGGGAATTTTATTAGCAGTATTATTGTTCACAAAAAAAATCAACCATACTGCTAATGTTTTTCTCGCAATTGCAATAATTGCACTTTCTATTGATGTGTTTAACTCAGCTTACATACTTTTTAACTACTATACTGCATTCCCTCACTTCCTTGGAGTAACATTCTCATTTCCATTTTTATATGGACCAATTTTTTATTTATATGCCAAATTATTAAGCTCTAATGATCAAACTTTTTATAAGAAACTTTATTTACATTTTATTCCTTTTATAGTTGCCATTATTTACGCACTGGTCTTTTTTTATTTTAAGACGGGCGAGAACAAAATTGAGCTTGTTAAGTTGGGAATTGAAAATTCATTGCCAGGTTTAGAAATAATTAACTACTTAAAACCGGTTCATGGAATTATCTATGTAATTCTAACAATAATACTTGTACGTGAATACAATAAAAAAATAAAATCCTCTTATTCTAATATTGACCAAATTAATTTAGATTGGCTATTGCATCTAACAATTGGTTTAAGTTTGATTTGGGGTATTGTTATTTTTAGTTATGTATATAATGAATTCAATAAAGAAGAAATTGAATTAGATTTTCTAATTTATATTGCAGCTTCAGTGCTAATTTATTCAATTGGTTATCTGAGTTTACGGCAACCGCAAATCTTTACTCAGTCTTTTATCGATACAGAAAATAAAACATTGCCTACAGAAAATAATTCAAATCAAAGAAAAAGTTATAAGCAGTCCGGTCTTAAGGCTGAAGAAGCTGAGCTGCATTTAAATAATCTTATTAAGTTGATGGAAAATGAAAAACCATATTTGACAACAAATCTTACTCTAAAAGATTTAGCGGATAAGCTGAATATATCAACTCATAATTTATCGGAAATAATTAATACTCAGCTTAACCAAAATTTTTATGATTTTGTTAATAGTTATAGAGTTGAGGAAGTGAAGCGAAAGTTAACAGAAGATGACTCATTAAAATTTAGTTTAATTGCAATTGCTTTTGATTCCGGCTTTAACTCAAAATCAGCTTTTAATTCAATATTTAAAAAACATACAAATGTAACGCCCTCACAGTATCGCAATCAATTAAAATAGTTTTCCAAATCGATTTCTAAAAACTTTTTTAGTATGATTAATAGAAGCGCAATAAAAACGAACAGGACAGTTAAAAAACTTATCATTTTTGCAATTGTGTTACGCATAAATATTTTTGCACCTTCATTTGAAGTTTTGTAATACAAAAATTGGCAGAGGATTATTTCTAAAATTTTCTAAATAAAGCCTTCTGCCAATTTTTCTATGCTGATTATATTAATTCATTTCATTTTAAATGATAAACTAAAATCCAAATTTAAAACCTAATTCCATTGACCAGCCGCTAAAGCTTTTATTGTAGAAATCTGCATAATTGACACCGGTTGCTAATCTATAATTAACTGAATAACCCAATCCGAACCACTCGGTAATTCTAAAATTTACTGATGTTCCCGGTTCGAACACAAAGAAATAATCATGTCCGCCTAAGGTTTTAAGAGCAATTCGACCCATACCTGCCATAAAAGTCCCTGTTAAATAAAAGTTTTCTGAAAGATTATATTTATAGTTAGACTCAATCCCGCCATAGCCAAATGTAAGTTCGTCTTTGCCGGTTTGATTAATATAATTGCTCTCTCTAATATCTGGAATTAATCCGTGAGCAGTTAAACCAAAACTGACATTTTCAGTAAGATTATATCCGGCTCTCATTCCTCCGAACAAACCCCACTTACCATCTATCCTTTCTGCTCTACTTGTCAAGTCGATATAAAACTTATTTAACTCAACCTCCCCGGATTGTTTTTGGGAAAAGTCTTGTGCAAATAATTGTGCTGAGATTAGTGCTGCCAATACTATGATTACTATATGTTTCATTTTGTGCTTCCTTTTGTTAGTTAAAAATTGTTGATGCAAATCTGGGGAAATAAAAAGAGGTTTGCGCTCTTATTGATGGGATTGGACTTAATAGTATATTTTTTTAAGTCCAGACTGATGGGACTGTACTTTTCACGTTTGTAGATTATAGTTAAATATTTGATTTAAGGGTTTTATCGAACAAAATGGTGGGAAAACTATTTGAGGTAAATTTTATAAAAAATAGTTGTATTAATAAAAAAATAATTGCAGTTAAAATAAATATTTTGAAAAAGGAAATCGGCAGAAGAATGAAATACTTTCTAAACATCAAACCAATAAGAGAACTTCATCAAGAAAACATTGTTTGCTTCAGATTTCCAAACATTTGTAAAGTCTCTGCTTAAATCCAAATTACCGGGATGGTCTTCATCAATTTTATCGTGCGTCCAAACTAAATAGAATATGGAACCCGGCAGCACCTCCCATCGCAGAACAACATTTCCTCTTATTGATGTAAAATTAAAATCGGGATTATCAAAAGTTTCTTGAACTGCCGGACCATCCCCATCCGCATCTATTATATATTCAAAGTTTTCTTCATCATAAATTATTGTTGAGCCATTTTGTCCGTAAACATTATATTCCATCGAATTCGGTTTTGCAAATTCTTTAAACATTGTGTATTTGCCTGTAGTAAAAAAAGGCTGAAGATATATTTGCAAACTTAATTGCGGACTAAATGACCAGTTCAATCTCATTTCAGCAGAGAAAGTTTCACGATCAATATCTGCAAAAACATATCTATCGCCGAATGTGGCTGTAGCGAGATCATCTTCATAACTTGTAACCCACTGGTATTTTGAATTACTAAATTCATACTCCGGTTCAATTTCAAATTCAAGCTGCGGCATTGGTTTCCATTCAATTTCTAAACCGTAGTAGAAATTATATCCTCCCAATCCATTGCTTGAATAACCGCCGAATGGTTCAAAAACAATTTTCTCCCTGTTATCAGTATAGGCACTTAATCCAAAGGAATAATTTTCGGGAACACGTGCTTTGGGTCCGCCTCTTGTAAGAGTCACAGACACAGCCTCTGAATTGTAACTGAAGCTTGTATTGAATCCATAAAGATTAAGAAATTCAGCACCTCCGCTAACATAAATACCGCTGCGTGAAACATTTCCCTCGTAATCTGAAGTTCTGTTGTAGGCAGCATAAATATTTTTTCTTCTGAAAATATTATCCGGTTCGTACCAGCGGTAGCCGGTTACAACATGCCCGTTTATTCTATCGGCAAACCATTGCGAACCCAGATCATTATACTCAAACCCCGGTGTGGCAGTGCCAATGGCAGCGTTCAAATAAAAGTTGCCCTTCTGTTTGTTTAGCATAAGTCTTGAATACATTCCTGCTAAAGATGTTCTGTTAGAATCAAGAGGCATAAAAGTTTTATCCGGTCGCTGCATATAACGATACGGCATTTCCTGAAGTTTTGTTATTGAACTTTTATTACCATGCAGGTAAGAACCAATAAGCGAACCGGTAATAACGTATGTTTGATCTTCATCTAAAAATGTCCAGCCGTCCAATCCAAATGTAAATGCATTTTTTGCCAATAGTTTTTTGAGGTTATCATTTTCTATTTTTCTATTGACAGAAGTAAAAATAAAACCTAATGCTTGATTGCCGCTGTTAAACTCTTTTCGGGATCGAAGCACGGCATAGTGTGTTAAAGGTTCAACCGCTGCTTTAATTATTCTATTATCTTCAGTAAATATTTTAGCCTTAGTTTGCTCGGTAAATGCACTTAGTGCGCCAATGGACCAAGAATCATTAAACTTGCCTGTTAATTTTGCTGCCCCGATAATTTTTGTTTCCTCCGGATAATCTTCCCTTCCATCAGTTTCTATATCACCCTGCGGAGTTCGTCCAATTCTACGTGAATAAAATAGAGATGGTGTGCCGAAGTTAAATCCCCAATTTCTATTTGCACCTCCTCTTCCAAAATCAAAAATGTTTGAACCTTCAATAAAAAAAGGACGCTTTTCTGAAAAGAAGTTTTCGAATGCTGATAAATTAACAATTGCAGGGTCAACTTCAACCTGTCCAAAATCTGGATTAATAGTTGCATCTAAATTTAAATTGCTGCCTATACTTATTTTTATATCACCGCCTATTGAAGTACGATACTGATTACTTTTGTAAAACGGATCATCTGCATCATGCCGTAAATATTGTGCTCTTTGAACAAAATACGGGAGTAATTCAATCCGCTGTTTAGTTTTAATTCCTTTCAATCCCTTTAAATCAGCAAACTTAGAAACAAAGCCGCTCTCCACTTTAGGCACCATAACCAGGTATGCAAATTCATGTTTACGTTTTATGTCACGATTTAAATTAATTCCCCAGGTCATTTCTTCGGCTTCGTTAAACCTAAGCTGGGTAAAGGGTATTCTTACTTCGGTGTACCAGCCCAAACTATCTACCCTCGATTCTGCCTCCCAAATTCCATCCCACGATTTATCCCTCCATACATCGTTGTAGAGTATCCCATCCGCAACTGAACCGCCGGGATTTACAGCAAAATAGTATCCGGTTCTATCATCGTTATAAGGATCAAGAAAAATCCAAAACCAATCAGACTCGGAAAATTTATCCCGTCTCATAAGAGCTAAGTCAATGGAATCGGGCTGAGAGTCATAAAACCTTCCGCTAAAATAGATGTTCGATTCATCGTATGAAACCCATATCTCTGTAGGCTCGGTAACACCCATCCCCTCATTCGGATCTTTTTGCGTAAAGTTTCTTAAAGGCTCATTTAAATAAAGCGGTTCATTTAAGTAACCGTCAATCTCTAATGGTTCATCTAATTTGTAGGCGTGTACTGTAATTGTGCTGTCAGAATTTAGTGCAGGTATTATTGAAGTTGAGATAAATAGAAGGAAAAAGATGGATAAAATTTTCATCAGTGATACGTAATATTGAGCTTTAATTTTTTTCTGTTTATTCAGAAATTTTAGAATTATTTTATAACTAAAATTACAAAATTATTAACTCTTGTTAAATTCAATTTTTAATCTAATTGAAATCTCTATTACTTTTTACCGATGGAAGCGTTAACACTAAAGTAAAAACCGGTTACGGTGCTTATTTAGCGGTGAATGATCTGAGTTTGTCGATAGACCAGATTGGATCATCTGTAAAGCTAAAACGATTTGAAAATACATCATCGACAAAGTTAGAACTGCAGACTTTGCTATGGGCTTTGAATGAAATTAAATCAATGGAAAATAATATTATCGTTTACACAGATTCCCAAAATATTTTAGGACTGCAGAAAAGACGAACGAGACTGGAGGGAAATGATTATCGGACAAAGCAAAATAAACTCCTTAAAAACCATGAACTCTATAAAGAGTTTTTCAAGTTAATAGATCAGCTTGATTGTGAATTTATTAAAGTTGATGGTCACATGCCTACACGTAACAAATCTGATATTGATAAACTGTTTTCCCTTGTTGATAAGGCTTCGAGGAATGCACTGAGAAATCATAATACTTAATCTCATTGCCTCATCTTAATTCATTGCAATTTTCATTTGCAAAAACTATTCAAGAACAATTATATTAGTCCCCAAATTGAAATAAACTTACGGAGCATTGATGAGCACACATATTGTTGCAAGTTTTGAAGAACTGGAAAAGATTGTCGGAATTGAATTAGGTCCAACCGAATATATTGATGTGGATCAAGAGCGAATAAATAAATTTGCTGAGGCTACGGGTGATTACCAATGGATACACGTTGATGTTGAAAGAGCTAAAGTTGAATCCCCTTTTAAGAAAACTATTGCACACGGTTATTTAACGGTTTCGCTAATACCCGCAATGATCGATAAGGTTTTGGAATTCCAGAATACAGAAATGACTGTAAATTATGAGATAGAAAAAATGCGCTTCATGCAGCCTGTATTGGTTGGCAGCAGAGTAAGGATGCATGCTAAAATTGTTGATGTAAAACTTCTACGCGGCATTTCAAAAGTTACTTCCGAAATTTCATTTGAGATTGAAGGTGAAAAGAAACCCGCATGCAAGGGTAACATTATTATCCTTTATTATTTTAAGCAAGATTAACTTCATAAAATATTTTCACCTTCCTTAAACTAATCAAAATTGTTTATGAAAAGTGAATCAAAAATGAGTGTTGCAGAATCATTAGAAGCAGATGAAGAACTTGTGCAGTATATGCCTTATATGCTTCAAGATCTGTGGGCTCTTGGTAGTTCCGCCGATCAGATAGTTCAAATATTTGAAAGTCTTACCTTCCCTAAAAATAATAATTGTGTTTTAGATTTAGCATGCGGCAAAGGCGCAGTATCAGTAAAACTGGCTAAAGAATTTGGGTATTCCATTACCGGTGTGGATGCAATGCCGGAATTTATTGATGATGCGAATAGGTATGCAAAATCTTATCATGTTGAAAATCTCTGCAAATTTATTGTTGATGATATTTTAATTTACACTAAAAAGATAAATAGCTTTCATGCAGTAATATTAGCTTCGCTCGGAGGAATTTTCGGTAATAACATACAGACTATCAACACCTTGCGAAATCAAGTTGCTCG
Organism: Ignavibacteriota bacterium; assembly: GCA_013112585.1. Taxonomy (GTDB): domain Bacteria; phylum Bacteroidota; class Ignavibacteria; order Ignavibacteriales; family Melioribacteraceae; genus IGN16. The sequence goes on from JABFGH010000025.1 coordinate 24,997, forward strand.
AGGAGGATATATAATTATTGATGATGGTTATCTGAAAAGCAAATCCTCTTCTAATAGAAAGGGGTATGAAAATTATAGTAATTACCGAGAGACGAAGCGTGAACTTTCCTCTGCCGGCGATAAAATAATTAAAGAGGTTTCAACTACAGAGTTTAATAAAATTATTAATGATGAATATCTGAAAAATATAAATAAACGGTGCGATGAATTAATAAATAAGCATCCGGATAAGAGGGATAGTTTATTAAAGTATATTGATCTACAGAAAGAGGAATGTAAATATTTAGAGAAAGAGCTGGAGGGTGTCATTTGGGTAATTCAAAAAAAATAGGGAAATCCATTTTTATATCTAAACAGATTTCCCATAATAATTAGAGAATGACTTTTACAAATTATCTAAATTCTCTTGAAGGTATTTAAAGTCAGGAGTCAATTCCCCTTTATATAATATTACCGCTCTTTTAATTTCATCAGGGTAACCGCAATCATCAAAAGATTTGTTCAAATCTGCATTAACAATACCCGGTACAAACGGCAGTAATGAAGTTGAGAAACTAACGGAGGAATCCTTCGGTAACTCTGTGGGTAGGTTATCAACAGCAATATCAACAACACCTTTACCCTCGTACCCGTCTGTAATATCATCCGTATCCGGATTATAAACATAAGCTGGGTTATCTGATTCAGTTGCTTTAGAGGTAAATTCAATTGCGCCGTCTATATCGCAAGTTATATCACCAATTACCTGAAGCTTAAGCTCATTAATGTTACGCTTAATAAAATCTTTAGTAACAAATCTCGGATATCTTTCATCCCAATAAATTGCATTTACAAGGACGCTAAGTTTTTTCAAGTATTGTTCAAAATTAGATTTATATTTTTCAGGATAATCGTAATAATCCTGCAGTACGAATTTCATTTGGCTATCGATAGGAGCAGCCATATGTTCTTCCTTAAAAACAACTTTGTATAAAATGTTATTCTCATATTCTTTTTGATTCAACAACTCCTCCGGTGAAATTTCTTTATGCGGCAAGAGGTCAAAAACTTCCTGCGCACCTTGCGAAACATTACCGTAGCCTGCAAATCCGATTACGAGCGGACAAAGTTCATCCGGAATTTCATTTTTTTCAAATTCAGATTTTAATTCTGCAATTTGTTTTTTTGCATCATCAACATCTGCGTATTCATAAGCCGGTTTAATTTTATTAAATGGTGTTTCGTAGCCCAATGCAGTATATCTTTTACCCATTCCGTGGAATGTATCAATCATTCCTGCAAGTCCGGCATAATTACCAAAAAATACTTTCCTTCTGCCTTTATCATCTTTAATGCACTCATAATCTATAAGTGTACATTTCAAATCAATTAATTTTTGGAGCATAGGCATGTTATAAGGCTGACCTTTAATCGTGTGTGAAAATTCGATATAAGTTCTATTTGGCTTTAGTAATTTTATTGGAATTTCTTTTACTGCAAATACAATTGGGCACTCATCTAAATCCTCTTTAATCGTTCCGCCGGCTTCAATATATTCAGCATCACTAAATGCTCTAGTCTTAAATGATTGAAGAACAGTTTCAATATTATGCTTTTCCTTTAATTCTTTAACATGCTTCGGAATTATCGGAACTCTTCGTTCCCAGATATTCTTATCTTCTCTTCGTACGCCAATAATTTTTTTCATATTATCTCCATAAACTTCATTCATAAATTTTCAAACTTAAATTTCAATCTAACAAAAAACGATATGATTGTCACTATATAGAATGTGTTTAAAAATAAAAACCCCGCATTACGCGGGGTTCTACAAATATCATTTAGGATATTTTACTTTTTATCTTTGTCTTGTTCATCGTCATCAACTACTTCGTATGAAGCATCCTGTACTTCTTTTTCCTGTTTTTCATCACTACCGGAATCGGATTGCGCCTGCTGTTCTTGCTGGGCACCATCTGCTCCGGGATCAGCACCGGGCTGAGCGCCTGCTTGCTGATATAGATTCTGAGCAATTTCGTTCCATACTTTGTTCAGCTCTTCAGTAGCAGATTTAATTGCATCAGTATTGTCGGTTTTTAACGCCTCTTCTACTTTTGTAATTTCTGCTTCAAGTTTAGTTTTTGAATCAGCAGGAATTTTATCCTTCATATCTTCAATCTGCTTTTTAGTTTGGAAAACTAAATTATCAGCTTGATTTCTAACTTCAACAGATTCTTTTTTCTTCTTGTCCTCTGCAGCATGTTCTTTTGCAGCATTTTTCATTTTATCAACTTCCTCTTCTGATAATCCGCTTGAAGAAGTAATTCTAATACTCTGCTCTTTTCCTGTAGCTTTATCTTTAGCATAAACTTGAAGAATACCGTTAGCATCAATATCAAAAGTTACTTCTACCTGAGGCATGCCTCTCGGTGCAGGAGGAATTCCGTCTAAGTGAAATCTTCCTAATGTTCTGTTATCCTGTGCCATTGGTCTTTCACCTTGAAGCACATGAATTTCAACTGAAGCCTGATTATCGGCAGCAGTTGAGAAAACTTCACTTTTCTTTGTAGGAATTGTTGTGTTAGCATCAATAAGCTTTGTCATCACTCCGCCTAAAGTTTCAATACCAAGTGAAAGGGGTGTAACATCAAGCAGTAAAACATCTTTAACATCACCGGCTAAAACGCCGCCTTGAATTGCTGCTCCAATTGCTACAACCTCATCGGGATTAACACCTCTGTGAGGCTCTCTTCCAAATACTTCTTTTACCATTTCTTGAACCTTTGGTACGCGGGTGGAACCGCCAACTAATATTACTTCGTCAATTTGCGAAGCTGTAAGCCCGGCATCTTTAATTGCAGTTTCGCAAGGAGCAACTGTTCTTGTTAAAAGATCATCAACAAGCTGTTCAAATTTTGAACGTGATAGTGTTATGTTCAAGTGTTTTGGTCCATCTTGCGTTGCAGTAACAAACGGTAAATTAACATCAGTCTGCATTGATGATGACAATTCAATTTTAGCTTTTTCTGCAGCTTCTCTTAGTCGCTGCAATGCCATCGGGTCTTTCCTTAAATCAATTCCTTCCTGCTTCTTGAATTCGTCAGCAAGGTAATCAATAATTCTTTGGTCAAAGTCATCACCGCCTAAGTGTGTATCACCGTTAGTTGATTTAACTTCAAAAACACCTTCGCCTAGTTGAAGTATTGAAATATCAAATGTACCGCCGCCTAAGTCATAAACAGCAACCATTTGTTCTTTGGTTTTCTTATCCAATCCGTAAGCTAAAGCTGCTGCGGTAGGTTCATTTATAATTCTCTTAACAGTAAGACCTGCAATTTCCCCTGCATCTTTGGTTGCTTGTCTCTGTGCATCATTAAAGTATGCAGGCACAGTTACAACAGCTTCAGAAACTTCTTGACCTAAATATTCTTCAGCAGTTTTTTTCATTTTCTGCAGAACCATTGCACTGATTTCAGGCGGTGAATATAGCCTGTCTTCTATTTTAACTCTGGCAGAATCATTATCGCCTGACTCTACTTTATATGGTACTTCTGTGATTTCATTTCCAACTTCACTTTTCTTTCTACCCATAAATCTTTTAATTGAAAAGATTGTGTTTGTAGGATTCGTAACCGCCTGTCTTTTTGCAGGCTGACCAACTAATCGATCCCCGTTTTTTGCAAATGCCACAACAGAAGGAGTAGTTCTTCCCCCTTCGGAATTCGGGATCACGACCGGTTCGTTACCTTCCATAACCGAAACACACGAGTTCGTTGTTCCTAAATCAATACCTATTATTTTTCCCATTTTTTTACTCCTTAATTTTTACAGTTATTAAACTGATTTATTATTTATTTTTAATTAAATTTCTTTTTGATTTCGATTTCTTTATCGTATCTTTTTCCTTTTGTAAACTTAAATTAATTGTAATATTAAAATTTACATACTTATTTATTCAATGAACGTGCCAACATCATATTCTTGCCCTTAACTTATTGTTATCATTGATGTTACAGTTTTTACTTAAAGTTTGCATGTTTTTTGTTTATGGCACTACTTATGACTATTAGTCATAGATGTACAAAAGGACGTTAATTATGTCATCATTTAAGAACGGAGATTAAATTGTTAAAATTAGAAGAATTTAACATAAAACTTGATACAGATTTGATCGGGAGAAGTTTTGTCTATTTAGAGGAATGTGATTCCACTAATAATTTTCTATTTAATACAAAAGATTATAATCATCATGGAACTGTTGTTCTTTCGGAATATCAATCTAAAGGAAAGGGCAGAAAAGACAGGACGTGGGAAAGTAGCAAAGGGCAGAATTTAACACTCTCCATCTTGCTCCGCAAAGACATTAAATCAAAATTACTTGGTATAATTAACTTGGGAGCATCCTTGGCAGTTGCGCAAACATTGGAAAATTTATATCAGCTTGATGTTGAACTTAAATGGCCGAATGATGTTTTAATTAAGCGTAAAAAAATTGCAGGCATTCTTCTAGAGTCCTCTTCTAAAGGAAGTAAAATAGAAAAACTGGTCGTTGGGATTGGAATAAATGTTAACCAGGTTGGTTTTCAGGGCAAATTTATCATTCCGCCTACTTCTGTAAAAAAAGAATTTCACGAAACTATTAGCCGTGAAAGACTACTGAGTGAACTTTTAAATAATTTTGAAGAAATACTTAAAATATGTTTTGACAATCCGAATAAAATTATTGAGTATTGGAAAGAAAGATGCGATATGATTGGGGAGCATATTAAAGTTGTTGAAAATGATGAATCTAAATTCGGTATTTTCTCTAATATTGACGATGAAGGATATTTAATACTAAAAAGCAAAGATAAAACTGAAAGAATACACTTCGGAGATGTTAGTCTCCGCCAATAAATAAAAAGAAAGCTAATTATGAAAGTATATTTAGATAATGCAGCTACTACCCCGGTTCATCCAAAAGTTCTGGAAAAGATGCTGCCTTTTCTGAAAGAAAGTTTTGGTAACCCATCTTCAATTCATTCTTTTGGAAGGAGTGTAAGAGTTGCAATTGAAGAAGCAAGAGAAAATGTTGCCGACTTTATTAATGCTGATGCAAGTGAAATTTATTTTACAAGCAGCGGTACCGAAGCATTGAATTTTGCAATTCTGGGAATGTCGAGAACCATTAGGGATGAGAATGGCAAAAGTAAAATTGTAACAGGAGCTAATGAACATTACGCCGTTATTGAATCTTTTAAAGCATTGGATAAAGAAGGTTTTGATACTCATTTTATAGATTCAAAATACAATGGTGAAATCGATTATGATGAACTTAAAGAGAATTCCGAAGGAGCCGCTTTAATTTCAGTAATGCATGTTAATAATGTTCTCGGTTCAATCAATAATTTAAGCAGCGTTAGAAAATTAGCAGGTGAATCCAATGCTTTTTTTCATACGGATGCCGTGCAGAGTTTTGGTAAAATTAAAATTGATGTTAATGAAATCGGCTGCCATGCTTTGTGTGCATCCGGACATAAACTAAACGGACCGAAGGGAATTGGAATGGCGTATATAAAAAGTGAAACTCCAATAGCTCCAATGATGCTGGGCGGGTCGCAGGAACGCAGCAGAAGAGGCGGAACTGAAAATGTTGCAGGTATAATCGGATTTTCGGAAGCAGTAAATTTGATTAGGGAAAATATTGACTATAAATTTGATTATGCATCGAAATTAAAAAACAGATTAATTACAGGATTGAGATCAATAGATAAAGCCGGGATAATTATAAACTGTTTGGATAACTCGACCCCGCATATATGCAGCGTAACTTTGAGCGAAGAATATTATAATAATGATGCCGAAGCAATGCTGATGTATTTAGATATTAATGGAGTAGCTGTTTCGGGCGGTGCAGCCTGTACATCCGGCACACTAAAACCATCTCATGCAGTTCTGGCAATCGGTCATTCAAAAAATAATGCAGCAGGAACTTTTAGGTTTTCATTCGGAGCCCAAAACAGAGATGAAGAAATTGATTACACCCTGGAAGTGTTAAAAAAAATGACAGATAAATTCCGTAAATAAATTTTAGTTAAGATCGTTCGAAACATATTCCAACACTGATCCTAATTTTTCCTTCAATTCCTTACGCGGAATTATCAAATCTATAAACCCATGTTCGAGTAAAAACTCAGATCTCTGAAATCCTTCGGGTAAGTCCTTACCAATAGTTTCTTTTATTACTCTGGGTCCGGCAAAACCGATTAATGCATTTGGTTCAGCAATAATAACATCACCAAGCATTGCATAACTTGCTGTTGTACCACCGGTGGTAGGGTCTGTAAGAATTGATATGTAAGGAATATTATTATCCGCTAACCGGGCTAACCTTGCGCTTGTTTTTGCCATCTGCATTAAGGAAAAAGCTCCTTCCATCATTCTGGCACCGCCGCTCTGCGAAATAATAATCATTGGAATTTTAGAAGTATAAGCTTTATCAATCGCTCTGGCAATTTTTTCACCAACCACTGCACCCATACTTCCGCCGATGAATTTAAAATCCATGCAGGCAAAAGCCACCCGCTTGCCGTCAATTCTTCCAGTACCTGTTTTTACTGCGTCATTCAAGCCCGATTTTTTTATCGTAGTCTCTACCCTATCCTTATAATTTTTTGTATCGGAAAATTTAAGCGGGTCTCCCGATTTCATTTTTTTATCCATTTCACGGAAGGTGTTTTTATCGAACAGAATTGAAATGTACTCTCTGCTTCCGATTCTCGAATGATGATCACACTTTGTGCACACCCAGTTATTTATTTCAAATTGCGATTTATGAATTATCTCACTGCAGGAAACACACTTAACCCACTGTCCGTCAGGCAGTTCACGCTTTATGCTGTCAGGTGAAATATTTTCTTTCGATCTTTTAAACCAGCTCATTATGTTTTTCGCTTATTTATTGCAACATACAAAGTTATTATCTGACGCGGCTGTTCAGGATCATCTGAAAATACAGTTACAGTTCGCGTAACTTTACCGCTTCTATCTTTTGTGTCGAACTTAATATTTAATTTTCCCTCTTCACCGGGCTTTAAACTTTTACTGCTTACTACCGCTGCTGCACAGCCGCACGATGATTTAACTTCCTTAATGTTAAGCGGTTTATTTCCTAAATTCCTAAATCCAACATTCCATTCGGCTACTTCACCTTCGGTTACCCGACCAAAGTTATGCTGGTATTTATCAAATTTTAGAACCGGTTTTGCTGCTGATTTTTCACCCCCGGCACCTTTAATTATATTTGCAGTAAAACTTAAACGCACTTCGGGATTTAACGGATCATTTGACAACACATAAACATGCTTACGCTGATTACCTTTTCGGCGGGCAGTGTTAAATGAAACTTTTATTGTAGTACCTTCACCCGGCTCCAAAACATCTTTTTCTGGTTTAACGGCAGTGCACCCGCAAGAGGCTCTTACATGATTTATTCTTAGTACGTCTCCGCCGGTATTATAAATTTCAAAATTATGCTCTACAACTTCACCTTCATTCACAGTCCCGAAATCATAATTACTTTCTTGATATGATATTTTAGGACCAACTATCTGGCTGTATGTAATTGAAAATAAAATCAACAGAAAACCTAAAGTCAATCTTTTCATTTTTTTCCTTTTACTATAAAATTTTTAATGTAATTCGGTTCTAAATAATCGTAGTCCGAAGTTACTAAATCTTTTCCAAAAATATAAGCCCACTTTGCTACGAACAGTGCATTAGGTGCTGTGTAATCACTATACTCCATCTGCTCTGAATAATTACCGATAATGATATAATCTTGATACTTATCAGGAGAAAAATCTTTTTTATTTACAAGATGTACTTCCGTAAGAGTTTCGTAACCATCATTTTGTTTTTTGTATTCGGCAGAGTATAATTCATCCATATTAACACTGTTGGCAATAACAAATTTTTCAATGTTATTTATTTCATTACTAATTTGAAGTGCAAGCGCCTCGTAAGTGGGAACAGGTATTATTGGTACTTCTAACCCGAATGCTAAACCTTTTGCAACTGACATACCGATTCGTAAACCTGTAAATGAACCCGGACCAACAGAAACTGCAATTGATTTTACTGATTTAATTAATAATTTTTTTTCAACTAATAATTCGTCAATTGTTGTTAATAATTTTTCAGAATGAAGATGCTTACCGGTTATAGTTTTTTCGTAAGATTCATTTTCACTGTAATATAGTGCCGCACTGCATTTACTGCCGGTTGTTTCAATTGCTAATATTGGTGAATATTTAATCATGTTTCATTATACTAATCTTTCTTGAACTATTATTAATAAATTCTAATTTAATTTCAAAATGTTTTGATGGTAAAACTTCAGGCATAAGTTCCGCCCACTCAATAAATTTTATTGCTTCACTGTTATAAATATATTCATCAATCCCTATGTCATACAATTCTTCCAACCTATTTATCCTGTAAAAATCGAAATGATAAACCGGCACATCCCCGGCATATTCATTAATAATTGAAAAGGTTGGGCTATCCGCATCATTAATACCGAGCATCTGACAAAACTTTTTAATAAAAAAGGTTTTACCCGAACCTAAATTACCGTTTAATGCAATAACATTTCCGGGGTTTACTTCATTAAAAAATAGCTTTACAACTTTGGCTGTTTCAGTTTCCGAATTAACAATAATTGAAAATGGAAATTCCACTTAAACCTTGCTCTCCATTGTTATCACAGGTAATATCATCTCTTCCATCGAAATACCGCCATGCTGAAATGAATCTTTATAATAGCTTAAATATTTATGATAATCAGTAGGATAAACAAAATAATAATCTTCCTTTGAAATAATATAACTAATCGTAAGTCCCCTTTTGGGTAATTTCCAATCTGCCGGATTTTTAATAAATACAGCATGCTTATCTTCGGCTTTCAAATTTCTGCCGAACTTAAAACGCAAATTAGTAGATGCCTCCTTATCTCCTAAAACTTTTGCTCCCCGCAGCGTTCTTATGCTTCCGTGATCCGTAGTTACAATTATCTTAGCATTTTTCATTCGCGATAAAACCTGAAAAGTACCAAGTAGCGAGGAATGCTTGAACCAGCTATTAGTCAGTGATCGGTAGGCAGCTTCATTGGGTGCAATTTCTTTTAATATTTCAGAGTCCGATCGTCCGTGAGCAATCATATCGAGAAAGTTTACAACTACCGCCATCAGATGAGTTTTAACATGCGACCTAATATTCTGTTCAAAATTTCTTCCAACTTCCGGGTCAATCACTTTCATATATTTCAAATCATTTTTTAACCGTTTATTATTTCTATCTAACAAAAGTTGAAGCAATTCTTTTTCATGTTTATTCTGGCTGCTTTCATCATCTCTGTTACTCTGCCATAAATCGGGATAGTATTTTTCTATCTCCGACGGATATAAACCTGCAAAAAGTGAATTACGAGCATAAGGAGTTGCGGTAGGCAGTATCGAAAAATAGTAATCCTTTTCAATTGTAAACATATCCCGCAGATGCTTTTCCATTACCAGCCATTGATCCATTCTCAAACAATCTATAACGAAAAAAAATACCGGACCTTCAGCATCATCTAAATGAGGGAACACATATTTTTTCACAATGTCGGTAGTAAGTGTAGGTCTATCTTCTTCACTTTTCTGATTTATCCATTTCGTATAGTTTTTTTCGATGTATTTACTGAACTCTTTATTACATTCTTTTGTTTGATCAGTTAATGTTTGGCGTAAGTCAACTTCAGGGTGCTGATCCAATTCCAAACCACTGTTTACAAGTTTCAAATAAATATCAATCCAGTCAATATAATCGGGGTTCTCTAAAAGCTTCATTGTTATTTGATTAAAATCCTGAAGATAATCTTTGGCAACATACTCGCTCGATATTTTTTTTCTTTCAAATATTTTTTTACAGACCAAAAGTATTTGCGAAGGAACAACAGGCTTAATAAGATAATCATCAATCTTACTTCCGATTGCATCATTCATTAAACTTTCTTCTTCACTTTTAGTAACCATAACTACAGGTATGTTCGGATTCAAATCTTTAATTTCAGCTAAAGTTTCCAAGCCTCCCATCCCCGGCATCATTTCATCTAAAAAGATCAAATCAACACTTTCATTCTTAATAAAATCAATTGCATCTTCGCCGTTAGTTACGGTATCAACCTGGTAACCTTTTTCCGATAGAAATATAATGTGCGATCTTAACAATTCTATTTCATCATCAATCCAAAGAATTTTTTTCTTATTCATTTTTCCTCGTGTAAAAAGTAAATGGTGTAATAATTTACTGAATAGAGATGTGAACATCCAATCCGGCTTCACTGGTTGAAGTTTCCGGAATTCTTGCAGCACCTTCGGGCACAACTGTTGTTGATTTGTAAAATAAGGATAAGGTAACTTTAGAACTGATTACATATTTTATACGCGGTTCAATTGTAGTTCTTGTTGTTCCGTCCTGCGGTTTACCTTCCTCAATAAAATCATCCATTTCAAAAATAACAATTGAGTTTCTTCCGCTTGTATAGGAAAGTGAAATTTCGATATCGTTTTTAAGTGATACTCCAAATAATGGAATCTCGAATCCTGATTTACTGAAACTTGCCGTAAAGCTGATATCCTTTTGGAAGGACTCACTAATGTTTCTAGTTGCAATACCTAAGTCGAACGAGGTTTTTGTAGAGTATTTAGCGCTGCCTGTTAAATTACCGCCCCACATATCATTAAATGTTAAATTCAAACCAATTAGGGGTGCAAAGCCGTAGCTTACTGTCTGTTTCTGAATCTCTTCATTCCCGTCGGGACTAATTCGCAAACCTTCGCTATAATTTGATGTATAGGCATGATTTAATGAAACTCGTTTTGTAAAATTTTTAAAAAATCCAATTTTCTCTAACCCTGTCCAGCTTAAACGCCAATTTGGTCTTGGTATATATTTAGTAAAATCTTTTAAAAGTGGAAGTTTACTGACAAAAGGTGCGCTTTCAAATCCTTCAAGAAAAGCATCGGATAAACTTTTATTTGGATCATCGGAATCGGGGTCGTAAAGTTCCGCTACTTTTGTGATACCCGAATTAAAACTGCTTAAGAAAAACGTAGGCGGAAAACTTATGAATGATCTATTGATATTTTTAGATGAAGCAATATTAGTAATCGTAACACCGCCGTCAGCATCTGTTTGAATTGTGCTCGTTTTATTTATTCCCCAATCAACCTTCCAATTTAAATCAATTTGGGCTCCTTCCCACAATGGTCTGGATGTTTTAAAGTCAATGGAGTTTTTCTGTGAAAAATTATCCGATAAGTTTCCGTTTGGTGCTCTGTCACCGGGATCATGAGAAAGCCCAAGCTGATAAAGTCTTCCGGGTCCACTTCTATCACTCTGATTAAATCCCCAGAAGTTACTAAGTCCTGTCCCTTCAGATTTTAGTCCGCTGTTTGCTACTGTGTTCTGCTGACTAAAATTAATTGAGAACTGATCGTAATCGAAGAAGAGCCACTTGGCACTCAACTTCATAAAATTTAAAAATTTCATAATTGTAGAAGGTCCATCATCTATCGTGGAATCCTGCAGAGCTTCAGCATCGATAATTCCACTCGCGCTATCCTCCTGCACAATATTAGTTCTCTTAATCTCATCATCTAAATCGCGTTCATTTCTTCCCCGCGATCTTCCCCTTGACCTTGAAGCAGGTGTTCTTCCCCTACTGCCCGCCTGCGTATCCTCTTTGAATAGCGGTGCAGTTAAGGATTTCCATCTTAATGTTAAGCCTGCTCTTATGTTATTTGTAAATTGAGAGCTTCTGCCAAGTGTATCCTGCTGAAAATTGAAACGCCAGTTATAGTTCACATTATAATTTGCAGTTAGAGTAAAGTATCTGTTAATATCCCATAATGTAGGCAGCGATGGGTTAAGTTTGAAATCGACTGACTGCCTGTAATTATTATCCTTTCCGAAAAACTCACCTTCAAAAATATCTCCGAAAACTGCACTGGAATTCCTTTCTCTATCGTTCTCGCCTGTTAGTAAGTGAGCTAATGATGAGGCAATATCTAAAGAATAATTAATAGATGGATTTAAGAATCCGCCCTCACTAAGTTTCCAGCTAAACTGCATACTACGGTTAGCAGTAAAATCTCTTTGTACATTTGGTGATGAACCGGAAGTTCTATTTTGAGAAAATGTTCTGTTCCTTTTTGCTGTAAGATTAAATGAAAAATTCTGCGGTGTAAAATAAAATTTAACATTTCTGTAATCATCAAAAATGGAGAATAGCCAACCCAGTATTGGTATATTTGCCGGATAAATAAAATAATCATTACTTAGATTGATTGAATATTTAGCCGATGCATTCCAAATCCAACTGGAGTTTTTAGATACTGTAGGATTACGGCTTAATGTTTTACTGTAATTGAAACCAAAAACCAAACTGTTAAAAGTATCCCTGAAGTACCATTTATTTGAAGGCACTTTTAGTTTGATGTTAGACAGAGTCCAAGTTTCTTTAACACTTATAGTCTGTGAATTAGTTCTTATATCTTGTGCCAGTTCCTTAGCTTTTTCGGGTGATGCACCTTGATCATCAATAAATCTTCTTTCCGCTTGAGCAGCGGCGCTATCAACAAATATATCCGTACCGGGTATATACAGAGGCTTTGCAACAGATTCATTTCTTGAGTAGTTTACTTTTAAATTGCTTCCCTCAAGATTAATGGGCAGCGCTTTAAGAGCATCAAGTTCAAGAGAAACTCCCCAATTTGTTCTATCAACCCGTGATCCGAATCTATCGGCTAATCGGTGAAAGTAAGGATCGGTCTTGCTCATATTTGCATTAACAGTAAGCAGATCTGCGAAAGCCACAGTACCGGATGTACTGTAAGCCCAGCCGGGTGAGTCGTCTGCCTCGAGTACACGGAGTTCATTTATCCAGATGTTACCGGAAACTGATTCATTAAGATCATCTTGCTGCACAGGATTAAGAATACCCACTAAAAAGAATTGAACGGAAGTAAGGGTCGGAAGCCCCTTAACGCCAAATGTATGACCGGGTTGTTCGGCAACCTCTTTTGTTATAAGTTGTCTTCTCTGTTCAAGTGTTCTGCCTTCTTTTATTGCAGTTATTTCTTCAAATATAATCCTAACCTCATTCCAGCCTGCCTTCACCGGCTGCCGGTATTCATAAAAGTTTGCCGTGTCTGTACCAAATCGGAAGTACACCTCCGATCCATAATAATTTTCATCTTGATAAAAAGAAACCGAAGAGGTTGGTCCATTGAATTCATCGCCGTGAACAAAAAATTTCATCTCTTTATAGTTGAAAACGTCAAGCGGGCGATAGAGATATTTTATTGCCTCACGACTGTCGCCATTTTCTAAGTCAGTAATTAATAATTCTAAAGATTGTTCATTTTTGAAAACTTCCTGATCAGGCTTACTTCTGTCTCGTTCCCTAAATACTCCCGGCGGGCTAAAGTAAGCCGGGTTATCTTCAACGTTTATTGTTCCAATTGATAAAGTTGTGTCAGATTCATCTACTTGATCATTTAAAACTTTTTGCCACTGGTTGCCAACAAGGTTAATTTCTGCAAAACGAAGATGAACTTCCTGATCGTATCCGCCTACCCAAAATCTTATATTTTCAACAACGGTAAAAGTAGGGTCACCAATTGATGTAACAGAGTCCTGCAGAGGAATTCTATATAAATACCAGCTTGATCCTTCTCCCCCGCCGATAATAAATTCATTTGTACCGCTTGTATCAAGGCTTACTTCATATCGGTAAAAGCTATTTACTTTATCAAGACTTAAGTTACGGTTTAAGTCTTCAGTATCAGGAAGCTTAATGCCTGCGTTTCTAAATTCTCTATTTCCTTCGGTGCCATTTATACCCACATAATTATCGGGGTTAAAAATTTCATCACCGCTTGGCAATGTAAAGAAAAAATTATCGTTATTTGGATCGGGGTTGGTTATTGGATCATAACCGGGTTCTTGTTCGTCAAATAAACCGTCAATACCTGTATCTTCGTCAGGTTCTTCAATATCATTAACATTAATTACATCTTCTGTATCCAAAACATTATTAGGAATTACATCTTCACTAATCAGTCCCAAATCGACAAACATTTTAGCATCGGGAGGAAGAGGATTTTCAGAATCTATCTTTAAATAGAATTCAATAAATTGAATATTTTCTTCAACAAGGTTGCTTGCTGTTGAAGATAATCCTTTCATTATTCCGCCCCAGTTCTGTGTCGGGTTGGATAAATCTGCAGGATTATTATAAGCACCGGGTAAGTTTGGTCTAAATACAAAATCAAGCACTGTTACCTGTTCCTCTTCACGTGCTACCTGTTTTCTATCTCCATAAATCTGTTCAACAGTTACATCCGAAGGTGAAATATTATACCAGAAAGCTTTACCCTTATTACTCATTAAAGCTGAATCTCCAATTGCAAAATTCTCTATAATTTCCATTCCCCTCGGAATACTAATATCTTTCCATGACCTATCAGACATTCCGATTGGTATTGTTCTTTTAGCTCCCTCGAAATCATCAATGTAGGCAATACTTTCATTGTTATCACTTGCAATTGTACTCTTCTTTGTATTGGGGTCGGGATTTATATAAGCAAATTCACCTTTAAGAGAAATAGAGGAAGGAGCACTTGTAGAAATTATATTGCTTAGTCCATTTGTCAAAAAGGGTAAATCATGCCGCGTTTGAAAATCAAGTCCGTAAATTGAATTGTTAAGCGGTTCTTCACCAATTCTTACTTTATCACTTAAAGTCTGTTGATTCAAATTCAAAAATGAAAATCCAAGCTTTGTATCTTTGCTGAATTCATAAAGCCCCCTTAACCCGACAAGAGTTTTTGAAGCTAATGCAAAAAGATCATTCTGCTCATAGGTAATTCTTAAATCGGCACCGGGAGTAAGTGCGGCATCGTTTCTAATAATCACCTGACCAATATTATAATCTACACTATAATCGGCACCTGCGCGAAGTTCATTGCCGTTAAGCAGCACCTTAACCGAGTTTTCAACAACATTAAACCCAATATTGTAAGTGGATGTTACTGAAGCGGAATATTCACCTGTAATTACAAATTTATCAAGGGCTTTTTCCTGCTGCGCAAAAGTAACAGTGGTATCATATACTGCTTGATATCTTTTTTCAGGGTCTAAATCACTAGGAAAATCCCTGCCGAAAGGCTGAAGTGTCGGGAAGATTATTTCACCCGTTTTTGTAAAAATTGTTTTACCCGGTTCAAAATCAAATGCTCCGTCAGGGTTTGCCGATCCTGCATCATCTGTATTATCAAGTCCAAATAACTGAATCAATTTTTTACTTTGTAATTCACTTACAGGCTCCTGACCTGCAATATGATATTTTATGTCAAGAATAAAACCTTCTTTCTTTACATTACGCCCGCCGATAGGATAAATATTTTTTAATTGCAGGCTCCATGCAGTGGTAAATTTTGGCTGAAGATTTTTCGGTTTTACTAATTTTAGAAGAAGTACCTGTGATGTATCTGACGACTCTCGAATAAATTCACCATAATAAGTATCATCATCACTTCCTTCATCATTAGCCTGCCTATAAGCAACAGCTATTTGGTCATCATTCTGTATCTGCGAAGTAAAACTAATAACACCCGTGTATTCATTATAGGTATAATCAACACCTTGTTCGAGCGGTAAGAACCTTCCGTTGATAACAGAATTTCCCGGCACCTCATCCTGACTGATATCTCTTAATGGATCATTCGGGTCATATTGTGAACCCGTAGCTCTACCGGGTAAATCTATAAAAGCGTTTACCTTTCTTTCCCGCTGAAGGTCAATGTAACCTTGAGAGGTTTTCCAAACTTCAATTTCTACTATTCTAAATCGAGGATTTATAATGGGATTTGCGGACGCATAATAATCATTATACAAATTTAAATTCGGGTCGGCATAAGCTTTATCAATAAAATAATGATTCTGCGAGTACTCGTACGCCCGTTTTTCAAATGGCTGAGTAGTTGAACCGCCGCTTACGGAAACCTCTTTCACTTCACCTTTTTTCTGCGATGCGAGCGCGGTTAAACTTAAAGGACCTAATTGAAATTGTGCCTTTACGCCAAATAGTGCCTCACTGCCGCCCACCAATGATGATGTTTGAAGTGAAACGTTTCCCGCTTCAATACTTTGTATTATTTCATCTTCATAGCCTTTGTAATGCAGTTTCAACTGGTTTTCATATTCAAAAGTTCTCTCAGTATTCCAGTCAGCATTAATTGTAAGTTTATCGCCAATTGTACCGCTTACATTTATCTGCACCTGCTGTTTAAAATCGGGTTCGTTACGCGTGTTGCCAAGCCGCGAGGAAGTTATTCCTTCCGTAGTTTCACTTCGCCATGCGCCGTGTATATCCACAGCACCGCTTATGCGTAAATTAATTACCGGCGGACCAAATATACTGAGGAACGACGCACTCGGTAAAGGAATTTGAATATTTGTAATATCTGTAAGCAGCTGGCTTAAATCTGTATTTAAATCCTTGAGTTCATAAGCGTAAACTATATCCTCCCAATTATCCTTATTCACTTTATCCAGCTTCATTCTAATAAAATCATCAATCGGGATTTTTAGAAATACTTTTGCTTCCTGATCGCCGTATTTTTCCTTAATAGTAACAAATTGCTTTGATGAATCGAGTTCAACAGTTCTTGTATAAAAACCTTGAGGTGGTTTCGCAAAAAAAGCTGAAGTTCTGCCCGGATAAAATTCGGTATATACTTTTGATTTTCTACTATGCCTGAAGTGTTTAATTCTTGCTGTGGAATCAATTTTTTGAGGATCAATTTTTACGGAATCTGCAAGTAATGAATCAGCAGCTGTGGAATCTGACATAGCTTTAATAAACCCGCTATCCGGAGGCGCAAATTCTGTTGAATCCTGCGGGGGCGGAATTATAAAGTTCAAATTATTGTTTAAGTTTATAGATTTACTTACAACAATACTTGAAGCATATAGAGAATTATCTAATGCTATAGATAAAAACTCGAATGAAATCCCTGATGTAGATAGGAATAAAACAATTAAGAATGGATTCAATAATTTTTTAAATCCACGGCTTATAAAATATTTCACTGACAATGGAATAGTTTAACCTTAAATAAGTATCAATTACAGTAAAAAATATCTATAGAACCTCCAAAATTTTAGATTACCAGCTCAAAACATATTTATTTGAACAATTAAATTCAATTTCTTTTTTGAGTAGGATGAATAATTGCATCTTTATACAATATCATTCAAATGGGTCGGTTCCTCTATTACCTCAACAAGTTTACTTCGTTCAAAAATTGCAGCCGTTAATTTGTTGCCGGAACAAGCTCCGGTATCAATATAATATGCGTTGGTTTTGCTTTCTACAATAATTTCCTGCGTTTTTGTATGACCTAAAACCTGTGCTTTTCCTAAATTAAGCAATTCTCCTCTCGTCCACATAACACCGTAATCTTTTTCATAATCATCATAAACTAATTCTTTTAATTCTGTAATCATGTTTGGCGAATTTAAATTAACTTTATTTTTATATGCTATTGATATTCCGGCATGACTTATAAAGCAATCATCAGTATCAATAATAAGCGGAGCATTTTGAATAATTTTAATATGCTCTTCCATCTTATCAGGGTTGTTTTCGTATGAATTTAATGTTGCTTCATTACCGTTGTAAAGCCATGACTTTGCAAAAATAGTATCGGGCTTTTTGAAATAATGATAAAACATATAATCGTGATTACCCGGTGTGAATTCAATTTCTTTTTCAGTAATAAAATCAATTACCTCTTTCGTATTATTACCTCTATCAACTAAATCGCCAACACAATAAATTTTAATGCCGGAATACTTTGCTTCGATTTTTAAGTACAATTCTACTAAAGTAAAGTAGCATCCGTGAACATCTCCAATAACTGCTATCATAAAATTAATGCTTATATAAAATAATTATTTTGTGCGAACTCTGTTAGTTCATCCCTGAATTTAGGATGAGAAATATTGATCAAAGCTCTGGCTCGTTCCTGAATAGTTTTTCCGAATAAATATGCTACACCATACTCGGTTACAACATAATGCACATCACCGCGTGAGGTTACAACTCCGGCACCCGGTTTAAGCATTGGCACAATTCGGGAAAACTTTAAATCTTTTGTGGCAGCCGGTAAAGCAATTATAGGTTTTCCCCCTTCGGAATGTGCAGCACCCCTAATAAAATCAACTTGACCGCCAATGCCGCTGTAAAATTTTGTTCCTATAGAATCGCTGCAAACCTGCCCGGTTAAATCAACTTCAATAGCAGAATTAATTGCTACCATTTTATCATTCTGCGAAATTATAAAAGGATTATTAACATACTCTTGCGGGTGAAATTCAAATATCGGGTTATTATCGAGAAAGTCGTACGATTTTTTTGTACCGAGAACAAAACCGGCAATAAGTTTACCGGGATGAAGAGATTTTTTTTCACCGTTAATTATTCCTTCTTCAACAAGATCAATCATACCATCGGAGAACATTTCTGTATGAATGCCGAGGTCTTTATGATTTCGTAAATATTTAAGCACCGAATCGGGAATAGCACCAATACCCATCTGAAGGGTAGCACCGTTTTCAATCATGCCCGCAACATATTGACCGATTTTATCATAAATTTTTAATTGTTCCTGGCTAGTTGACGGATCAACCTGCGGAAGTTCGAGCAAACCTTCATTATGTTCAACTATATAATCAATCTTATTAACGTGTATAAAACTGTTGCCTAAACCGCGCGGCATTTCTTTATTAACTTGTGCAATAACTAAGTTGGCTTTTTCGGCGGGAGTTTTAATGTTGCCTACGTCAATTCCGTAACTGCAGAAACCATGATCATCCGGCGGAGAGACATGAATTAAAGCAACATCAGCTTTTAGTACTTCTCTTTTAAACAGCATTGTTACTTCAGATAAAAATATAGGAATGAACTCTGCCCTGCCTTCGTTTACTGCTTTACGCATATTGCCGCCAATAAAAAATGCCTTGTGCCTAAAATGTTTTTCCATTCCCGGCTGCGAATAAGGCAGATCACCTACAATTAAAATATGATAAATATTTACATCCAATAAATCATCTTTTCTGTTAACCATGGCTCTGATTAGTTCCATAGGTGCGGCACAGCCCGGCTGTATAACAACGTTATCGCCCGATTTAAGAACTCTGAGTGCATCATCGGCACTCACCAATTTTGAAGTATATTTTTTTATCCAAGCCGCGTTAACAGGTCTGGCAATATTTGTTTCTTCAATTGTCATCTGAATCTCTATTTAATTCGTTGGGAAAATATGTAATCTGCGAAACTCTATATTAAAAGTTTCAGAAATTATTTCATTAGAACACAAACCGTTATAAGTGCAAACACCTTTAGATAAACCTTGATCACCCATTAAGGCATTAGATAAACCGTTATCAGCAATAGATAATATATATTCTAATGATGCATTAGTTAAGCCATAGCTGGCGGATCTACAGGTTAGTGCAGGCATATTCGGTACACAATAATGTATTACATTATACTTAGTATAAACCGGATCGGAAAGAGTTGTAGGTCTGCTGGTTTCAATGCACCCGCCTTGATCTATAGAAACATCAACAATTACAGCACCCTTCTTCATTTGCTTAACCATTTCTTCGGTAATAATATGAGGTGATTTTTCACCTTTGATATGAATAGCTCCTATTAGTAAATCGGCAAACTTAGCACCGCGCGCCAATGTATAAGGGTTTGCAACAACTGTGGTAATATTTTTAGATACAGTATCTTCGACATATCTTAGTCTATCCAAATCGGTATCGAGAACAATAATATGAGCGCCTCTGCCGTGTGCTGCTCTTGCGGCATTAAGTCCTACAACACCGGCACCAAGAATAACGACAGCCGCAGGTGCAACCCCGGTTACTCCGCCCATTAAAATTCCGCGGCTCTTTTCTATATCGCTCTGAAAATACCTCTCACCAATTTGAACGGAAATTTGTCCTGCAATTTCACTCATAGATTGTAAAACCGGAAGGCTTCCATTCTTTTCGATAAGTTCATAGCTAATAGCGGTAACTTTCTTTTCAAGTAACTTATCTAAAATATTTTTTTTCCCGACGGCTAAATGTAAAAATGAAAATAAAATTTGTTCTTCTTCTAATAATTCAGCTTCTTCATTTGTAAGAGGAGCAATTTTTGCAATAAGTTCCGCGCGCTGAAAAACTTCTTCGGCTGTATAAACTATTTTAGCACCAACATTTCTATAGAGTTCATCGGTAAAATGACTTTCAAGCCCGGCTTCGCTTTCAATATAAACACTATGCCCTGCTCTAACTAAAGCATCTACTCCGGCGGGTGCAAGTGCAACTCTTTTTTCTTGATTAAGCCTTTCTTTTGGTATGCCTATTCTCATAAGTGTATTCAATTAATTATTAAATAAAGTGAAAAATAGCGATATCTCTTTGCAGATTCAAGAAATAAGATTAGCAAAATAAATATTCATTTTGGGGTTTGAGACGTTTTGCCAAATATCTCTACAAATTTTTAGTGGGAATTTATGGAATGGGGGTAATTGCTTTTTTACCTTTAAGTACGCTTACAACATTTTCAGCACAGCATTCTGCCATTTTTGTTCTTGCCTCAACTGTGGCGCTGCCTATGTGCGGTAATAATACAACATTTTTTAAATTCATAAATTTCTTATTTACATTTGGTTCATTTTCAAACACATCCAAACCCGCGGAAAATAAATGTTTACTCTTCAATAATTTGATCAAACTTTTTTCATCAATAATTTCCCCGCGTGCAGTATTAATAATTACCGCACCTTTTTTAATTTTGG
Source organism: Ignavibacteriota bacterium (assembly GCA_013112585.1). Classification (GTDB taxonomy): domain Bacteria; phylum Bacteroidota; class Ignavibacteria; order Ignavibacteriales; family Melioribacteraceae; genus IGN16. The sequence goes on from JABFGH010000025.1 coordinate 45,924, forward strand.
TTAGATTTTCTGAGTTCAAAAGATGATAAGTTTTATCCGTTAGCGGAACGTGAACGGAAATAATGTCTGAAATTTTAAGCAGTTTATTTAGTGAAACCTTTCCGGCATTATATTTCTCTTCAATTTCTAGCGACTTTGAATTGCTGAAATATAGAATCTTCAATCCAAAACCAGCTGCTCGCTTTACCACTGCTTTACCAATTCTGCCTGCACCAATTATTCCTAATGTCTTACCTTTCAGTTCCATTCCAAGAAGCAGTTCCGGCTGCCATGAGGTAAATTTACCTTCACGAAGATAAGTGTCGCTTTCAACAATTCTTCTTGTACAGGCAAGCAGTAAAGCCATTGTAAGGTCGGCTGTTGCATCAGTTAAAATACCGGGAGTATTTGTAACCTCTATCCCTTTTTGCCGTGCATATTCTACATCAATATTGTTATAACCAACGGCATAGTTTGCAATTATTCTGCAGTCAATTAAATTATCAATAAACTCCTCATCAATTTTTTCAGTTAATAATGAAATAACAGCATCAGCATTTTTTGTTCTCTTAAGCAGTTCGACTCTTTCGATCGGCTCGCTGCCTTTATGCTGTAATATTTTAATTCCATTCTTTTTAAGAATATCTAAAGCTGATGATGGAATTTTTCTTGTTATAAAAACTGTTTTTTCACTCATAACAAATTTTTACTTCCATTAACCAAAAAGTAATCTCACAATAAATACTGCACCGAGTATTCCTGCAATATCAGCAAGCAGACCGGCAGCAAGTGCATGCCTGGTTTTTCTGATATTTACTGCACCAAAATAAACTGCCAACACATAAAATGTCGTTTCCGTGCTTCCGAAAAATGTAGAAACTAAAATACCGATAAATGAATCAGGACCGTGAGTTGAAATAATTTCTGCCATAATACCGAGAGAACCGCTGCCGGAAAGCGGACGCATAATAGCCATTGGTAATGCTTCGGCAGGCATACCTATAAAGTTTGTAAACGGCTCTAAAAATATTATTAGAAACTCCATTGCTCCGCCCGCTCTAAAAATTCCTATTGCAACCAGCATAGCAACTAAGTAGGGAATAATCTTTACTGCAACATCAAAGCCTTCCTTCGCCCCTTCAACAAATACCTCATAAATTTTCACACGTTTAAGTGCACCATATCCAATAAAAATAAAAATGAGCATTGGTATTGCGAGAATTGAAATTACCTGTATAATGCTTTTAAATAATTCAGGATTAACAAAACTGAAAAATGAACCGATGCTTGATAGAGCTCCGGTTACGGCAAGCAGTAAAATAACAGCAGCCAATCCTAATAGTATTGAAAATCCTTTTACATTCGACTTAAACCAATTTGAAGCATCACCTTTTTTTAATGGAAATTTCTCAAATATTTTAGTAGCGGTTATACCGACAGTAGTAGCGCATAATGCACCAAAAATTGCAGTACCAATAATAATTGCCGGATCGCTGCTGCCAGCCGCAGACCTAATAGCAATTGCCGTTGCGGGTATTAAAGTTAAGCCTGCGGTGTTTACCGTTAAAAATGTACACATTGTATTTGTTGCAGTTCCTTTTTCAGGATTAAGCTTATCTAACTCCTCCATAGCTTTTAGCCCGAAAGGAGTTGCTGCATTACCGAGACCGAGCATGTTTGCCGAAATATTCATGATCATTGCACCCATTGCCGGGTGATCGGATGGAACATCCGGGAATAGGAATTTTGTTATTGGTCTTACTGAATTAGCAATAATTCTTATCAATCCTGCTTCTTCGGCTACTTTCATCACACCAAGCCAAAGTGCCATAATTCCAATTAATCCGAGAGCTATTTCAACTGCAATACCTGCATAATCCAGCGCCGAGTTTGTTACTTCTTTCATTTTTGAAAAGGTAATTTTTTCGAGTATGATTGAACCTACTGCAGCAGTTTCGCCGGTGATTTCTGTTAACTCAACAGTTCCGGTTAAATCATCTTCATCACCCGAAACCTTTGCCATATTTTTCCAAAAATTTGGAGTATTTTCATCAACCTTAAAAAAGAGCAGCTTTATATTCTTTTCTGTGTTAACAGTAACTCTTGCTTTTTGTTTTATATCTTCATCAACAACAGTGTTGTAAAATTGATTAAACTTTTTGTTATCAACAGAAAGTGTAACTTCATAAGTTTTATCAACATTTTCTTGGTAAGGTTCATCAAATTGAATTTCAACTGGAAGAGGATCACCGTTTCTGAACTTGTTTTCTGATTGGTAAATAATATCCGTACTTAATGCTACTCCTATGCCGAGGAAAAGGAGACCAAGCCATACATAATTCAGCATTCAAAACTCCTGATGCAATTTTTAAATTTAATTCACTTAATTAGTATTTATAAGTCTTATTAAGATAAAAATCTTTGTTCATAATAGCACGAAATTTTCAACATAAAATAAACTTTTCATACTTTTTTCTGTTACATTTTGCTAACAATGAACTAATCAATTTTTAATTTGTTTTTATTAATAATAAATTGATTTCAATTTTTCAGTTAAGGATAATAAAAATGAAAATCGGACTTTTTCAATACTCGCCCGAATGGGAAAACCCGGAAGCAAATATTGCAAAGATAAATGATATTTTGGATAACGAAATAAGTGATGAGGAAATGATAGTTTTCCCAGAGATGACACTTACCGGCTTTACAATGAACTCGGAAAAATTTGCTGAAGAATTAGACGGCAAGAGTACCCGGTTTTTTATGGATTTAGCGAGGCAGACAAAAAAACATATCTTTGCCGGAATTATTGAACGAGATAATTTTGATATCTATAACACACTTGTTCATTTCAATAATCAAGGATTGATTACTGCACGGTATCGAAAAATTCACCCATTTTCATTTGCCGATGAACATAAATACTATTCCGCAGGAAGGGATATTTTTATAACCAAAATTGAGAAATGCGCTATCGGTTTATCGGTTTGTTATGATTTAAGATTCCCTGAACTTTATAGGCTGTATGCTAAAGAAAAAGTTGACCTAATTATTGATATTGCAAATTGGCCGCTTAAAAGAGTTGAGCATTGGAAGTATTTATTAAAAGCACGAGCAATTGAAAATCAGTGTTTTGTAGTTGGAGTAAATAGAGTCGGTGAAGATCCCTTTAACGAATACAACGGATGCAGCGCTGTTTTCAGCCCTATGGGTGATGAAATTATTATGGTTGCAGATAAAGCCGGCTTAATTAAAACCGAATTAAATTTAGCCGATGTAGAAGCGGTTAGAACTCGTTTACCATTTTTACATGATATAAAATTAATTTAGTTTGTAAGTAACATAGAGAAAATTATGTACCTTCCTCTCCCCAGTTTTATCGGAGGGTGAATTTACTAATCTGTTTTTAACAACCATCGCCGAGGATCCGCCGCCATCCAAATTTACTGCATTATAGCATCCCAGTTCCAGCATCAATTCGGCAAGTTTTTTCAATTCGATACCTATGCTCAAATTTTCCTGCCTTCCATCAGCAAGTACCAAAATTAATTTTGTGCTGTCTTGCGTAAACCCAACAGCAGTGCGGGGATGACGTAAAAGAAATCTTTCACTTGCCAGGCTTTCTTTTCCCAAATAAGTTTCCGGTATTTTTCCATTTGAAATTAATCTTGGAAGACCTCCGATCAATGATTGTATGTTAGCGATTCGGGGATGAGTACCTAAAAAATATTTTATCGAATCTCTCTCATCAATATTCGTCAGTTCACTTATTGTTTTTTCATTAATAATTAAAACAGATTCATTTGGTTTATAATAAACAGTATCAACACCCTGATAAATATTTTTTATTTTGCCCGTATGCCATTCGTTAGGTTTTTGCAATGAAGAGTGATCAATCAATATTGCAAGACAGCTGTCACCAATCGCCGACTTATTACCATAAAACTTATTTAGTAAGGCGGTTGAAAAATCATCCGGTTTATCGTTGAGTGCATCAATATTAATTGTGTCATTTTCAAAAACTGCCATACCGTTAAAAACAATATTTTCCGCTATTGGTTTTTTATTATTTGTAATTCCAAATAAAGTTCTATCGAGCACAACTCCCTTTGCAAACTCGCCATCAACAACCATACAGTTTTGTGCAGTGTGCGGCACGCCCCCGAAAAAATCTCCGTTTACAGCCCCGACAATAATTATAGAATCACTTTGATTTCTGTTAACAAATGATGAGACTGTTTCTCCTCCCGTACCAATAATATCATTTGCAATGCCGACTTCAACACCAATATTCTCCTTAGTTAAATCAATTTCCAGTATGTGAATACTCAACGGAATGGAATCATTTTGAATGTGTTGATAATTGATTCCGGGAAATAAACTTTCTGTTTTTATCCTCTCTTGAGCATTAAGCAGATGCACAAAAAGGAGGAGCGCAAAAAATAAAATTGCGGATTTAATCTTCATTTTTTAATTCTTCCAAATAGTATTTTTTAAATTCTTCAGCCCATTTTTTATAAGCGGCTTCTGTTAGGTGAAGTCCGTCATCAGTAAATTCACTTCTCAATTGACCCGCTTCATCAGTAAAATGTGGGTGGAGATTGAAGAAGTTGAAATTATTTTCACCCGCTAACTTTTTTAGTTTATAATTAAATTTAACTATTCTGCTATTGGGTCTGGGCTGATTATTTTTTGTGGGAAATACCGGTATTAATATAATTTTTGATGAGGGTGTTTTTTTGATGCAGTAGTTCGAAATAATTTTAATGTTTTGCAAAACTTCTTCATCACTTACATTTCTTGCAAAATCATTTGTACCTATACAGATAAAAATATAATCGGGATTTTCCTTAAACCAAACATCGGATGCATAATTTAGTACTTCGTAACTGGCTAAACCGGATATACCAAAATTTGAAATGTCGAACTCACTTAAATGCTTCTCAACCGAAAAGCCTTCCGTAATCGAATCTCCAATAAAAATTATTTTCTCCTTCATTGTACATTAATTCATATAATCATAAATCATTTTTGAGATTTCAGCCATTGCAGTAATTGCCGGTCTTCTTTCAACTAGATTTTTTGATAAGAAAATAATTGCATACTTTTTTCCGTTCGGCAGAAATACCAGTCCGGTATCATGCTGCACGCCGTCAATTGAACCTGTTTTATGTGCAGTGACCACATCATCAGGAAGCAGAGAAGGTATAACCGAATTAAATTTCTGATCGGATAAAATTTTAATCATTTCTTTGCATGAAGTATCATTAACCATTTTACAATTTGCAATAGATTCAAATATCAGCATCATATCAAAAGCTGTTGTGGAGTTATTCAATCCGGCATCAAAGGCTTTCATATCTTCAACCCCTCTTAAAACTTGAATTTTTTCCGCTCCCAACTTTCGCATTGTTTCGGTTACTTTTTCTGCATCAACAATTTCTATTACAATGTTTGTTGCTAAGTTGCTGCTCACCGTAATCATATCATAAACGAGGTTATAAATTGTAGTTTTCTTACCGAGCAAATCGTATAACGCATCTCCGCTATCCCTTGTAATATCCATCTGATAAGAGCTTCCGTCAACTATGCTCTTAAAATTATTTTCCACCAGAATCGAATCATCCAATGAAAATTTTCCTGCTTCAACTTGACGAAACACTTCAATCAAAACCGGGGTTTTCATTGTGCTTGCTGCATGAAAAACTTCTTGTTCATTAATTAGTATTTGATTTTCAGGATTCCCGATTTCACGGAAAGCAAAACCAAAATCACCTTCTACATTCTTAAATTTGTTTTCAATTTTAGATTTTAATTCATTCAATTCCATTCCCCTCTTATTACATGATAGAATTAGTAAGCCGGTTAGTAAAAATATTGTTAAGGTTCTCATATTTCACCTTATAGTTTATTGGATTAATCAACGCCAAAAAGGCGTTTAATTTCTTCATTATTTATATCCTTAATTTTTACCTCTTCAATATTATTATCCTCTTTCCTAAATATTTCTTCTGCAAATTCTTCACTATTAATTACTGTGCAGCTATTCAGTTTAGCATATTGCTTAACACTATTATCGCTGCTTACAACAGCAATTAACTTAGGGTTTTTCGATTGATCAATTTCAATTTTAATTTTTGAATCTGCCGTTTTATTATCGGAATATTTAATTTTTATTTTTGAAGTTCTAATAGCATCAGCGGCAAAGCCGTCAAAGTGGAGTGATACTTTTGTTTTCTTTTTGATGAAGTATCTATCGAGCAGAAATGCTAATTTTTCGCGCGAGGCTTGCTTATCTTTTTTCTGTACTTCCCAAATAGATTTTATTTTACCTATTAAATTATTTCCGTCAATTATGTAATGTTTATTCATAATTATCTAACTCAGTATGCCACAACATTTCCACCCGCTTTATTAACTTTAATATCACTAAGCTCCGGTGCTTTTAATCTAATCTCAAACCTAAATCCGCGAAGCGAACCGGTTGGATACCATTGCAAGTTCATTTCCCAGCATTCCAAATCACGGTAAATAGTTATATGCGGAGTAAGAAGTTTTTTTTCTTTTAGGTCATAATTAGCATTGAAAGTCAGCTTCCAATTCTTGGTCAAATTTATTCCGAGGTTACCGCCAATGTTGCTTCTGATATTTGCCATTGAGGGATTTCTTTTATCTAAATTAAAATTGTAGTTCAAACTTAAATTCCATGGTACAGTAAAATCAGCAGGGGGTTCATCATAGATTCCTATGTAATCGTTTCTCTGCATTTGTTCAAACTCGCCGAGCGTTTCGTCTTCAATTCCGGTACGCTCCTCCCCCGCTATTTTATCACCCGATAGTGTTGTAGATAATGAAAATGACAGATTCGTCAATCGCATCAATCCCCTGCCCTTTGAAGCTAAAAATGTATTTATTGTTCTACCTTCAATATTATCATAAAATGTGTATGAAGAAGAACCCTGTAAATTTAAGTAGTCACCAATCTGCGTGCGGTAACTCAGTCGTAAATCTGATAAGCGTAAACTATCGGCAGCAAAATTATAACCGGAGCTTAAGTTTAAATTCAATAATTGAATTTTTTGAGCCTCGGATGTTGTATCAGTCGGATTTTTTAATGTTTTCATCTCAAAAATATTGCCGATAGAAAAATTTATACTTTGGCTTTCTCCCGAACTTGCACCCCCAAAAACTTCAGTTCCATATTTGTCGTACTCAACTACTCTTCCATCAGTTGCTGTGTATTCATCATAATAGCCCCATGATTCTTTTGAAAAATCTGGACGATAATTATAACTGATTGAAGGAGTTACCGTATGCCGAATTGCATCAATTCCAAATGAGTTAACGGGGAACATTCCGTAAATTTTTGTATTCGCAGAAACGGATGCATCATAAGTTCGTACCATATTTATATCGTGAATATCTTCAGTAACAAGACTATCCTTTACAAATACATCCGCCGAATCATAAATGGGCACAACACTTTTCTTCACTCTTTTGTTGTACCACTTTTCAGTGTATCTAAAACTTGGTGAAATTGAAAAGTAGCTAAGTTTTGGCGAAGCGCTGAAATTCATATTATGCTGAATACCGCCCCGTACTTTTAAGTTTCCGTCAATTTTATTTCTGTTGTTTTTAAACTGTCCCGAATAATTATAACCTAAATATTCATACCACATTTTATCCTTCGATTTACCTGTTCCATCAGCAAAGGGATAGGATAAGGGTTTATTAAAATTAAGGCTCGGCAGTACTTCTCTAATATTTCCGTTTTCTAAATTTTGGCTTCTTTGATAATTAACCGACATACTGTTGCCTGACCCTTCCCACCTTTTATGCAAAGTAGCTGATGAATTAATATCTTTAGTTAGCCTACTCGTATAATCAAAAGTATTATTTTGGTTGTAATTGCCTGTTTGAAAACTAAGATTAGCATCTATCTTTGTCGTTGGATTAAATTCTTGATGATGTGCGATTGCAATTTTCCAGTCACGTGATCTATCACCACCTGGATCATTTGATTCACCCAATTTGCTAAATTTATAATCAAAAAAAAGATTACCGTTAAATGAATACCTTTTGGTATATCTAAATCGACTTCCAACCCTAAAACCACCTCTCGTATAATAATCGCCAGTCAGATTTATATCCATGTAATCGTTAATAGCTAAGAAATATCCAAAGTTCTTAAAGTACCAACCTCGTTCTGAGGTTATGCCATATGTAGGTATAATTACTCCTGACCGTCTTCCTGTTTCATTTGGAAAAACAGCAAATGGCAGCGGAATGGGAATTGGTACTCCGCCGATGTGCATAAAAATCCAGCGGGCAATTATTTTGTCACCCTGAATTACTTTCATTTTACTTGCACTAAAATGTGTATGGGGCGGGTCTTGCGAGCAGGTTGTATATATTCCATCTTCAATAAAGTAAACGTCTTTATTAACTTTTCGCACACGTTCACCTTCGTAGCGGGAATTTTCCTCCTTGTTTTTTGCCATTGAAATATATCCGGCTTGAGTTTTAAAGTTATATTTCAACTCAAATCCTTCATACTCTTCCCCTGCTTCTGAAAGCACGGGAGTTTGAATATAATTTATACCTGTGCTGTCAGCCGTATCTATAATTCCATTTGCGTTTAGTGTGTTTGTTTTAAAATCTGCAACTACTTCACCACCGGTTAATTGTGATTGTTTGTATTTCAATTCACCTGATCCGTAGATATACATTTTTTTATTTTTAACATCAAAGGTAAGTGAATCGGTTGAACTTGCATAAATCACCGCGTCAATATCACCCGATTCTTTCTGTTCCGTTGTATCTATTATTTCGGGCTGATCGCTAATCAAGGTGTCTAATTCATTTAAGAAAGGATTACTTCGGGTTGTATCGATTGTATAAACCGGGTAATTATCTGAGGGTATTACAGCAGTTGTATCATTAATCTGCGCAAATGCTTGTATTGAAATGAAAAAAACTATTGCTGCAAAAGCTTTCAATTCTAAATCCAATAAATTTAATTGCTGTAAAAAACTAATGCCGATGCACCTTTAATTCCCGCTTCATTTTTTAGTTTAGCAGGTTTAACGTCAATACGATCTTTAAGAGGAATTAACACCCTCTCCTTAATTCCTCTTTCAATAGAATCAAAAAGGAGTTCACCGAAACCGGCAACTCCGCCGCCTATGATCACGTTTGTTATATCGAGCAGATTAATTATTGATGTAAGAGCAAATCCAATATTTTTTCCTAATTCAATAATTATGCTTTTTGAGTATGCATCGTTTTCAAGCGCGGCTTGATGAATTAATTTAGGTGTGAGAGTTTTATTATCAACATTTACAAAATGATATAAAAGTGAATCGATATGATTATTTAAATCTCTGCTTACATTTTGAATTAAATAATTATTGCCTGCATAAGCTTCGATGCAGCCGTAAGAACCGCAATTACATTTCGGTCCATTATGGTCAATAGAAACATGACCAATTTCGCCTGCTGCACCGCTTTCACCACGGTATATTTTTTTATTTATAATTATACTGCCTCCAACACCTGTACCAAGAGTAACCATTAAAAAGTTATCCAGGTTTTTTCCGCTGCCGTATGCTAACTCACCAATGGCAGCAGCATTTGCATCATTTTCAACAAAAACATTTAGGTTAAATTCTTTGGTTAAAATAGTGCCTAAAGGTACTTTGCTCCAGCCGGGAAAATTAGGCGGATTTTCAACAGTGCCTTTTTTTAGTTTTACAATTCCGGGCGAACCGATACCGATGCCTGCAATTTTTTTATTATTTTTTTTCAATAACCTGTGTATTGCTTTTTTAATTTGATTTACTACAGCTTCCGGACCTTGCCCGGCATTTGTTGGTAATGATAATTTTTCAATTATTTTCCCCTTCTTATCAGCAATACCAGCCTTTATTGAAGTTCCACCAAGATCAATTCCAACAGCATAATTTGTTTCAGGCATTTCTATTCCGTTTTAATTAAATGTATGATTTACTATGGTTAACGGTTCCGGATATGTCATATCCCCAATCGGTGTTCCAAGTGTTGGGCTGGCAACGAGTTTAATATTTGAAGATGCTGATTCATTACCGGATAATTTTAGTGCAAGATTCAGCAGCGAATCAAAATTTTTATTTGAGAAAAACTTCATCAAGTCCAGCCTAATTTCTAAAGGAATTATTTCAGTTTTAATTCCGCCGGGTATTACAACGGGACTTCCGATGGTGCCGGAAATTGTTTCATTATCATCAATGTAAAGTGTCCAGGGAAATTCCTTAAGAGTAATATCAACCCCGCCGCTGTTTTTAGCTTCGTTTGGATTTTTAACTTCAACATTCAGCTTAAATGAAACAGGCAGATTTCCGGAAGCGAACTCACTGGAAAGTTTTAGTATCTGCAATGCTGTAAAATCCTTTAACTGAGATTTTTCTGAAACCGGAACTCCCGCAATTTTATAATCATTAACCGAATCGAGTTTAAATTTTAGTTTTGAAAAATTTGCAATAGTATTATAAATACTACACGAACTGAGCATGAGTAATGTTACAATTGAAATTAAAATTATCTTTTTCATGTAATGTTAGTCTCTTTAATTTTTTGAATAATAATTTGTGCAACTCTCAATGCCCGCAAGCCGTCTTCACCTGTAACAATCGGTTCAATATCTTTTTCAACGCAATCAACAAAAAGCTGTATCTCATGCTGAAGTGCGTTCAATTCAATGTTTTCCGGTTTTTCAAAAACTATTGTTTTCTTTTTATCGGAGACACCAATTTCACCGTATGAAATTGCGTAATCGGGCAACTCAACACCCGGCTCTTCTAATCTAAATACTTCAGAAACACCTGTTCCAAAATCCAATGAAATATAGGCATCACGCTGAAACATTCTCATCTTACGCATTTTTTTCAGCGATATTCTGCTTGCTGTTACATTTGCAACAGCACCGTTTTCAAATTCGAGTCGCGCGTTGGCAATATCTAAATTATCAGAGACCACAGCCACACCGCTTGCGCTGATATTTTTAACTTTACTTTTTATCAAACTCAAAATTATATCAATATCATGGATCATCAGATCGAGCACAACGGCAACATCAGTTCCGCGCGGATTGAATTGTGCAAGCCTGTCTGTTTGAACAAACATCGGATCAAGATTATATTTTTCGAGCGATACAAGTGCAGGATTAAATCTTTCAATATGCCCGACTTGTATTTTTAGATTTTTAGATTTTGCTAGATCGATTAATTCCTGCGCTTCATCCAAAGTAGTGGTAATCGGTTTCTCTATCATCACATGATTACCTTTTTCGAGGGCAAGTTTTGCAATTTCGTAATGCGCGCTTGTAGTTGCAACAATTGAAACTGCCTCTGTTTCAGAAAGTAATTTTTCCAGGTCATCATACACTTTGGTTTTATGTGTTTCAGCTACTTTATTTGCCGTTTCAATATTTTTATCATAAATACCAACTAACTCGCAATTTTCAATGCTGCTGAAAAATTTTGTATGGAGATTTCCCAGGTGTCCTGTTCCTACCACACCAACTATTACTTTACTCATTTTATTCCGCTTCTAATTTTTGAATAACCAATTATTTCATCGTACTCTCCGTAATCGGAGTTTTTATAATAAACAAAAATTCTGTACTCGCTTACAGTTGTCCATTTATTTCCTTCAAGTTCTATCCAGTCTATATCAGTAAAATTCTCTCCGTCAAAATAAGCAGTTACATATTGATAATCATAGACTCCCCGTTTTAACTCAATTGTATTAGTATAGAGTCCCCCTTTGCCATTCATTTTATATCCTTCAAATAGATCCCAACCGGTAAATGAGCCGACAACAAATACATCTTTTTTAAAATAATCGGGCAATCTTAATCTAAATTTAACATCAATATATTCTGCATAATCATCGCGATAATCCTTCAATATCGAACCGCCGAAATTATCTCTTTCCTTATTCGGGAAAGTGAATCTCGAAGTTTCAATTCCTTCAAACTGAGCATTTGCGGCGGGTGCCGGGTACTTATTTATACTTCTGATATCAAGTAGTCGATAATTTTTACCCGGCTTAATATCTTTTGCAACAAAGGTAAAATCCCTATCTCCGTCCCATTCAAAATATCTATCACTGTCATATCTATCTCGGTTAATAATAATGGGATCGTAAATTTCGTGATTTTTAATAACTTCAACATTTAATAATCGACCCGGATAAAGTGAATCAGGTAAATTAAAGTCAACCCGTAAATTCAAAACTCTCCCTAATTCCACCTCTCTCGAAATACCATTTTCCATTCTGCTCCGCTGAAACCCGGTTTTAATCGGCATTACAGAATTAACAACAATAAAACGCCCCTCTTCATAAATTTCATTTTCATTATTAGAGGCAGTGATGTAATAAATCCATTTGCCCGAAAAAGGGAATGTAACATTATCATTAGGAAATTTGCCCTTGTAGTGATAAGATGCCCCTTCAATACTTAAAGGCAATCTTTCAAAATACAAGCTATACTCAGTATTTTTTAATGGGTTGTCGAGAAAAATATTATCGTAAGGCTGCCAGTTTTTATCGCAGAACTTAAAATGAATATTTAAGCTGGGTTGATAATCTGCTTCTATGTCAAATTCAATTGTAAATGAATTTGCCGCTTGACCGCTGTTAGAAATTAATGGGAACTTAGCCTGGGTACTTTGTGAGCTGCCTATATTTGCATAAGTTTGAAGACTTTTAATTGAAAAATCCTGCCCAACAATTAAAGTTGAAATAAACAAAAACCACATAGAAATTATTTTTACCATTTTACTACAGCCTGTATTTTTTTTCATTATTAATATTTCGGTATAAACTTGCTATAATTCCCCTGTGGAATATTCATTTATAAACTGCACAAAAATATCGACTTTTAGGTTAATAATAAAGTGTTGAAATTGGGTAGATGGATAAATATTGTTTCGGAGTGATTGCTTATTCTCCACAGCATAAAATAAATTGTCATTACGAGTCCGTTAGCTGACGCACGAAGTAATCTCAAACCAAAGATTGCTTCATTCAGATAAACGACATCGGAATTCGCAATGACAGAATAATGATAGAAAAAATATATTTTTAATGCCCCAAAATACCCTGTCATTACGAGTCGTGCTTTTTACGACGAAGTAATCTCAATGCGGAGATTGCTTCACTCCGATAAACGACATCGGAATTCGCAATGACAAGTATAAATTGTCATTACGAGTCCGTCGGCTGACGGACGAAGTAATCTCAAACCAAAGATTGCTTCATCCCGATAAACAACATCGGAATTCGCAATGACATTTTTTTCGCAAGTAAAGGTTTCGTACTACCTCTTAAGTTGGTATTAATACTTGGCGGAACAGAAATAAAAAACCCCGCAAAAAATGCAGGGTTTAATTCAATTATCTTTTATTCAGCTATAATGATCTAACCGTAATATCCCCGCCCGAGGTTCTGCAGTCCAATTCATTTCCGCCGCCGTTAAATGTTCCTTCATATTTTCCGCTTTTAATTTTAGATGAGCTTTGAGCGGGATAATTAACTTCCACATCACCTCCGCTGGTTGATAAATAAACATCAGCACTAAAATTTTCGGGCAATTTTACGAGAATACTTCCGCCGCTGCTTCTTAGTTTAATACCTTCATTAGCTCCGTTGTAGTAAACCATTACATCACCGCCCGAGGTGCCTGCATAAATTTTACCGTTTGATGCTTTTACTTTTATATCCCCGCCGGAAGTATTGGCATCTAAATTTCCTTCTGCATCAATCACTTCAATATCGCCGCCGGAAGTTTTTAATTCGGCATAACCAAAATGATTTTTAAGAACTACATCACCCCCGGAAGTTTTTGCTAATAAATTTCCAATATTATCATTTAGCGAAATGTCTCCGCCTGAAGTCTTGGCTGCAATTTCGCCTTCAACATTTATAATTTTTACATCCCCCCCGCTTGTGCGTGATTCAATATTAAATTCAGCCGGTACTTTTATTTCGCATCTTAATTTTATACTGCTGAACCAACTAAACCACGAGCTGCCCTTTTTCTTAGCCTTAACAAAAATACCTTTGTCTGTTTTCTCAAGAGTAAATTCCATTTTATCTACAGCTTTTGAGTTCCCGAATATTTTTACGCTTACACTATTTTCGTTCCATGAATCAATTATTATATCCCCGGTTGATATTTCCAGCTCGAGCAATTCACCTTCACTCACATCAAATTTTTTATCATGCAATAAATCCAAACTAACAGCGAATAGTTGTGTGGATAGAAAACTTATTAAAACTATTGTGAGGACGAATTTGAAACTTTGTTTATTCATAGATGAACTCCATTTTATTATTTCTTCACTTTAGACTGCTTTTTTACAACAATGTTACACTCTTTTTTTATTTAGACTCAAAATAAAAATAATTGTTGTATCAAATTTTCTATTCCTCCTAAAAACATTATATTTTGAAAAATAAATTAAGAGTTATGGTAAAATTTTTATTAGTCTTTTTAGGTGCCGGTTTCGGCGGCGGATTCCGATACTTGGTTTCTACATTTTCCTTCAAATTTCTCCCGGTCTATTTTCCTTACGGTACTTTGATCGTAAATGTTTTGGGCAGTTTGATCTTAGGAATTTTAATTTTTGGATTTGATGAAAAAGAACTGCTGAACTCGAACTTAAAATTATTACTGGCGGTCGGCTTTTGCGGCGGATTTACTACCTTCTCCACTTTTTCTCTTGAGACAATAAATTTATTAAGAGATACTGAATTCATGCTTGCTTCATTAAACATTTTATTAAATGTGGTTTTAACCATACTTGGTATTTACATCGGCTATTTAGTAACGAGGTGATAGATGAAAATTGAAGGCGAAGCAAAATTATTAAGAATATTTGTCGGCGAAAATGATAAACACGGCACTGTTCCCGTTTATGAAAAAATAGTTGTTGAAGCAAGAAAAGCTGAACTTGCCGGCGCAACTGTTTATCGCGGCATTATGGGCTACGGCGGAAACAGCAGAATTCATTCAGCAAAGTTTTTAGCTATCTCAGAAGATCTGCCTCTTGTTATTGAAATTGTTGATGAAGAAAATAAAATAGAAAAATTTATTCCAATGGTTGAAAAAATTTTTGAGGATGCAAATTCCGGCGGATTAATCACCATAGAAAAAGCTCAGATCATCAAATACACTCCCGCAAAGAAAAAGTAAATTATGATATTTATTCTAAAGGAAATTCAAAAGTTAACAGCCGCAATTTTTATTTTAATATTAATTAATTCACATCTATTTGCTCAGCAAAAATATGACTTCCCCCAATTCGGCGATGAGACGGCTGATTTTTTATCCCGCCCTGTAAAATGGAATTTAACCGATTGGGCGATACTTGGCGGTTTAGGCAGCATAAGTTATTTACTGATGCACGTTGATGAAAATGTTAGAACAGAAATGTTAAAAGACCGCAGCTATGTAAAGAGTGTTCCAATGGTTTTTGGCACTTATTACGGCGAGCCTATTACTCCGGCAATTTTGGGCGGATTATTTTTAGCTCATGGAATTGCAAAAGATAATAGAGCAAATAAAAAACTCGGTTTTGAGATTTTGCAGTCTTACGTTTACTCGGTAGCGGTTACAGGCTTGATTAAATTTTCATTCGGCAGAGCACGCCCGTTAACCGGTTCAAACGCTTTTAGCTTTTACCCATATTCATTTAAGAATCCTGATTATTTATCTTTCAGTTCAGGGCACACTGCAATTGCGTTTGCCATGTCCACGGTATTTTACAATAATGTTGATTCCGATATACTTAAAGCAATAAGCTATTTACCCGCTTTCATCACCGGGTTTTCAAGGATGTACCACAACAAGCATTGGGCGTCGGATGTTTTTATGGGAGCCGCGGTAGGATATTTTGTTGCAAAGTTTGCTGTTGATCAGCATAAAAGAAAAGATGTACTAACAGAGACCGGCGTTCCATCCACTCCGGTAATATCAATACAAATGGCGTTTTGAGAAGATTTAAAAACCAATTGGATTTTTATTTTTTGATTCAGGTTTAACTAATTCTTCAATAATTTTATAAATATTATTTATGTGTTTGTTTTGCTCAGAATCTACTTTTTGAAGTTCATCGATTTTTTCCAGTAATTCTTTATAATTGGCAGCAAACTGCCGGATTTTTACAAAAACTCTCATAATCGCAATATTAACTTTAATAGCTTGATCACTATTCAGCACAGATGATAACATTGCTACACCTTGTTCAGTGAATACATATGGATTCGTCCTTCTTCCACCCCAATTTGAGGTCGAAATCTGCGACTTCAAATTTTCTTTTTTTGAGGTCGCAAATTGCGACTTCAAGTTTGACCATTCTTCATCCGAAAGTTGGAACATAAAGTCTTTAGGAAATCTCTCAATATTTCTTTTTACTTGCTCGTTTAATCTTTTAGTCTCAACACCATAAAGTACTGCTAAGTCACTATCAATCATCACTTTTTGATTCCTAATAAGCATGATTGAACTGAATATTTTTTCGTCAGTTAAAATGATATTAGCCATTTTCCCTTTCCCATTTCTTACTTAATATTTGTGACAGGATAGATAAAATTTAGGCTGCCTGAAAAAATCAAACAGCCTTTAAATGTTTTCGTTTCTTATTCTGATTTCTGAATTCAGAATTCTGACTTCTGCACCTAAAGTTCCTTGATCTCATTAACCAATTTAGAAATAGCATCCTTGGCATCTCCAAAATACATTAATGTATTATCAAGATAGAACAATTCATTATCAATACCTGCATAGCCAACATTCATCGATCGTTTATTCACAATAACAGTTTTTGAATAGTCAACATTCAATATCGGCATTCCGTAAATAGGACTCGCTTGATCGTGCCTTGCCGCAGGATTAACAACATCGTTTGCACCAACTACAAAAACAACATCGGTATTTGGGAAATCATCGTTAATATCTTCAAGTGCATAAAGTTTATCATAAGAAACTTGTGCCTCTGCAAGAAGAACATTCATGTGACCGGGCATACGTCCGGCTACCGGGTGAATAGCAAATCTAACTTTTATACCTTTTGATTCAAGGATATTTGCAAGATCACGAATTGCATGCTGAGCTTGAGCAACAGCCATACCATAGCCAGGAACAATAACAACACTTGAAGCACTGTCAAATAGCATGGCTAGTTCTTCAGAATCAATTGATTTATGAGGTTTCTGCTCTCCACCGCCTGCAGCTGCACCACCGGCGCCGGCGGATTCCCAACCTCCAAGAACTACGTTCATTAGGGAGCGATTCATTCCACGGCACATTATTAATGTTAAAATTATTCCTGAAGCACCGACCAATGCACCGGCGATAATCAGCATATTATTACTGATAACAAATCCGGTCATAGAGGCTGCGATCCCTGAATATGAATTTAACAAGGAGACCGCAACAGGCATATCTGCACCGCCAATTGGTAAAACTAAAAGAACACCAAGTAATAAAGAAACTGCAACTATTCCAAGAAGCAATTCAATTTGGGTTTGATCAACTATGAGAAAAACCCCTGCTGCCAAAACAACTACAAAAAGTAAAACATTTATTGTGTTTTGAAGCGGGTATTTAACCACTTTACCAGTTACAATTCCTTGCAATTTACCAAATGCAATAAAAGAACCGGTGAATGTTACCGCACCAATTAGTACGGAAAGTACAATTGTGATGATAATATTAATTTCGAAATTTGGTGTATCAACTTTGAAAAACTCACCAAGAGCCACAACGGCTGAAGCACCGCCTCCGAAACCATTTAATAAACCAACCATTTGAGGCATACCTGTCATTTGTACTTTAAGTGCCATCAAAGAGCCAATAAGTGAACCAATAATCAACCCTGCGATAATCCATTCATATGTAATAATCATGTGATCGAACAAAGTAATAACTACTGCCAGGAGCATACCAATTGAAGAAAGCATATTCCCTTGGCGTGCTGTCTTAGGAGAACCTAGTTTTTTTATACCAAAAATAAAGAGTATAGACGCGATTAAATAAATTATGTATGATACAATTTGCATTTGTTATCTCTCACTTCTTTTTGAACATTTTGAGCATTCTATCGGTTACGAGGTAGCCGCCAACAACATTAATTGTTGCAAATATTAAAGCAACCAAGCCGAGAATTGTGCTTAACATATTTTGTCCTTCACCTGCTACTATCAAAGCACCAACAATGGTAATACCGGAGATGGCGTTTGAACCGGACATCAACGGAGTGTGCAATGTAGGCGGGACTTTAGTTATTAACTCAAATCCAACAAATATTGCTAACACAAAAACATAAATCTGCATTATTAGATCGAGTATTTCCATTTAATGATTCCTTTTATTATTTAATATTTTCTTTACTATGTAGATATTATTCAGTAGTCAGTAGTCAGCATTCATCAGACCTTTTGAATAACCATGCAGAAGTTTACTAACCTCTTCAAGGTTGCTCCACAACTTGTCTTTATTTATATAATTCAAATCATGAGCAAGTATTAGGTAATATTTACACTCTTCAATAGAGCCCTGAGAAATATTGTAGTATCGATTTTTATCTAGCTTTGTTCTTTTCTTAAATCCTTCAGCAATATTAGCTGGGATTGAAATCGCCGATCTTCTGAATTGAGATGTTAAACCGAATAATTCCTCTTTGGGAAATTTTTTTGTTATAGAATAGACATCCAAAACAAATGAATGAGCTTTTTGCCAAACTGTAAGATCTTGAAATGTTTTAGATTTATTTTTCATTTCTACTGTCTACTTCCTACTTACTTCAGATTACTGAAGTACTGATATTGTACGTTCCTGAATTACTTCACCATTATGCGTTATTAAAGCTCCTTTCACAATTTCGTCTTCCAGGCTTAGTTCAACAACGCCTTCTTTACTTATGTGTTCCAGTAAAGCTTGAATATTTTTTGCATAAACTGAACTAGAATTCACCGGTACCAGTCCGGGAAGATTATCTTCACCAATAATTATAACATCATGCTTAGTTACTGTTTCTCCCCTTTCACTAATTTCACAGTTGCCGCCAAATTCAACCGCCATATCAAGAACAACTGAACCCGGTTTCATATTTTTTATCATTTCTTCTGTAACCAGTATAGGAGCTTTTTTACCCGGAACAAGAGCTGTTGTGATCACTATATCGGCATTTGAAACATGTTTAAAGATCAATTCTTTCTGCTTCTTCAAAAATTCTTCAGATGCTTCTTTTGCATAACCGCCTTCATCCTGCATATCTTCATCAGTTTCAACTTCAATGAATCGTCCGCCCAAACTTTCAACCTCTTCTTTTACAGCTGGACGAATATCAGAAACTTCAACTATTGCACCCAGTCGCTTTGCGGTTCCTAATGCCTGAAGTCCGGCAACACCGGCACCCATAATTACAACACGTGCAGGCTGGATGGTTCCTGCCGCAGTCATCATAAGAGGAAAGATCTTTCCTAATTCATTTGCTGCTATTAAAACTGATTTATAACCTGCTATGTTTGCCTGTGAGCTAAGCGCATCCATTTTTTGAGCAAGCGTAGTTCTCGGTACCGCATCCATGGAAATTAAATTAACACCCTTTTCAGCACATTGCTTTGCTATTTCGGGGTAATGGAGAATGTAAACCAACGCGATCAAAAGAGTATCTTTTTTGATCAGATCAATTTCATGCTTATTTAATTCGGGATGCTCAACCGGTCTTTGTACCTTTAATACAATATCAGCACTATTGTAAAGTTCCTCAACATTGCTGAAGATTTTAGCTCCTGCTGCTTCGTAATCCTTATCGGTAAAGCTCGCTCCAAGTCCTGCATTTGTTTCAACATTAATTTGGAAGCCTTTTTTGATAAGTTTAGAAGCAACATCCGGAACAATTGCTACCCTTTTTTCACCGGGTAAAATTTCTTTCGGAACTGCTATAACCACAACATGTCTCCTTATAGTTAAATTGCTGTATTAAGTTTAAGTAAGTTAACAACTAAAGTAATACAAATTATTTAGAATTTAAATTCTTAGAGACTATTAAATTATATTTTATACTTTTTTTTGCGGAATCTGAAAAAATACATTTGTTGGTTCTAAAATATTTAATAATTTAAGGATGTTAATCTCCTTATTGTCTGTTTATTTGACATCAAATTATTAAATTTTTAATCTTTTCAGGAACTATTATATGAGCAGAATAATCCACAAAGAACAACTCTCAAAAGATGTTTTTTTGATGAGACTAGAAGCACCATTAATAGCCGAAGAAAGAAAAGCCGGTCAATTTATAATCCTTCAAACTGACGAAGATTTAGGCGAGAGAATTCCACTAACAATTGCCGATGCCGACGAGGATGAAGGTTCTATCACAATTATTTTTCAAGTGGTGGGAAAAAGTACGAATGATCTATCACACTTAAATAAAGGTGATGACATTCCAGTACTGGTTGGTCCGCTGGGCATGCCGACACACATTGAAAATTTTGGAACAGTAGTTTGCGTTGGAGGCGGAATCGGTGTTGCTCCCCTTCATCCGATTGCGCAGGCATTAAAAAAGGCAGGCAATAAAGTCATAACAATTATCGGCGCACGAAATAAAGATTTAATAATTCTTGAAGATAAAATGAAAGAAATTGCTGACGAGTTCATTGTGTGCACAGATGACGGCTCTTACGGAAGAAAAGCTTTAGTGACCGAACCGCTTAAGGAAATTTGCAAACGTGAAGAAAAGCCAAACATGGCAATTGCAATTGGTCCGCCCGTTATGATGAAGTTCTGTGCCGAAACTACAAGACCTTATGAAGTGTTCACACAAGTTTCGTTAAATACAATTATGGTTGACGGAACCGGAATGTGCGGCGGATGCAGAGTGAATGTAGGCGGGGAAGTAAAATTCGTTTGCGTTGACGGACCTGAATTTGACGGACATAAAGTTGACTTCGATAATATGATGATGAGATTAAATTCATACAAAGATTTTGAAAAGAAAAAAGCTCATGAATGTAATCTTGAATTGGAAGTTGCTAAAAAGGAGGCTGAATTATGAGTCACGAAAATCCTGAAACAATTGCAGACCAAGCTAGAGAATGGCTTGCTGAATACATTGTTAAAAAAGATGACCTAAAGCCGAAAGATAGATTAGCAATTCCATCACAGGAAATGCCAGCCCAGGATCCTATTGAAAGAGGTAAAAATTTAGATGAAGTTGCACTTGGATTTACAATGGAACAAGCGCGGCTCGAGGCATTGCGCTGCCTGCAATGCAAAAAGAATACTTGCGTTGATGACTGCCCCGTTGCTATTGACATACCTGGATTCATAAAGCATATAGCTGATGGCGATATGCAGGCTGCTGCTGATACAATTAAAGAATCAAGTTTGCTGCCATCGATCTGCGGAAGAGTTTGCCCTCAAGAAACTCAATGCCAGGAACATTGCAAAGTAGGCATGGCACTAAAGGATATCGATAAAGGTGTCGGCATAGGCAGACTTGAAAGGTTCGTGGCAGATTGGGAAAGAGCAACAGGTAATATCAGGGTTCCTGAAGTGAAACCCGCAACGGGTAAAAAAGTAGCGGTTGTCGGCAGCGGTCCGGCTGGACTTGTAGTTGCTGCGGATGTTCGTCGTGAGGGGCATGATGTAACAATTTTTGAAGCCTTCCACAAAATGGGCGGCGTTATGCGTTACGGTATTCCCGAATTCCGCTTACCGAATGAGATCATCGATCAAGAAATTGATACATTGAATAAAATGGGTGTTAAATTCCAGACAAATTATGTTGTTGGAAGAACACGCAAACTAACTGACTTAATTGACAAAGACGGGTTTGATGCAGTATTTGTCGGCACCGGAGCCGGTCTCCCCTACTTTATGGGAATTGAAGGTGAAAACTTAGTAGGTGTATTTTCTGCGAATGAGTATTTAACACGCGCTAATTTGATGAAAGCATTTGATAAAAAAGAATCAAACACACCGATCTATGAATCTAAAAAAGTTGCAGTGCTTGGAGGCGGAAATGTTGCTATGGATGCTGCTCGTATGGCTTTACGATTGGGTGCGGAAAAAGTATATGTTGTTTACAGAAGAACAGAAAAAGAGATGCCAGCTCGAAACGAAGAAATTGAGCATGCAAAAGAGGAAGGAATTGAATTCCACTTTTTACGTAACCCAAAAAGAATACTTGGAACAGAAGATGGTCGTGTAAAAGCAATGGAAGTTTTAAAATATGAACTCGGCGAGCCTGATGATTCCGGTAGAAGACGCCCGGTTGTTATCGAAGGAAGCGAATTTATGATGGAAGTTGATACCGTACTTGTTTCTATCGGAAACGGCAGCAACCCATTGATAAGCCAGACAACTCCCGATATGAGCGTAAACAAATGGGGCAATATTAAAGTTGATGAAAAACAAAAATCATCAATAAATAAAATATACGCCGGCGGTGATATTGTTCTCGGCGCTGCGACAGTTATCCTTGCGATGGGAGAAGGCAGACGCGCAGCGAAAGCAATAAATGAACAACTCGCAAATGAGTTGGCGGTGCAGAGTAATTAATAATTCATTGGGCTAAAGCCCATTGTGTTTTTAGGTTCATTTTCCCCGCCATAAATGGCGGGGCAATTAAAATATTATTTGAGGTAATGCATTAATTCATAAAATAAATATCCGAAAAGTCCTATCCGAATTATTTAGTGATTTTATTAATAGCTCCGGCATTTATGCCGGAGTTGAATAAAGAAGCACTATCCGGGCTTTAGCCCACAAACAAAATCGCATATTCAATAATCATATTTTATATTTATCAAACCCATACTTACTAATAAACTCTTCACATTCTTCCGTATAACTTTTTCTACGATGATGCTCTTCCTGATTTCTGATATATTTTTTAACACTCGCTATTTGCGATTTACTGACCGATACCGCAAAATATTCATCCTGCCATCCAAATTTTACTTTGGTTAGTTTATTTTGATTTATCCAATATGATGATTCTCCTTTTATTAGCTGCATCACTTCACTAATTGATTGATCTGCGGATAATGAAATTAGAGCATGCACATGTTCGGGTTCACAATTCATTTCATTTATATAAATCTTTTTTGATTTGGCATTTTCCTTCATATGTGCTAATAGCTTTGGTTTTATTTCTTTGGAGATTATTCGTTCCCTACTTTTTGTCGCCCAAACTGCGTGTATCCATATTGCTATGTATGGCATGTTTTGACCTCTAGATTTGCTTTTAATTATTTTGGGCCTGCCTACCGGCGAAGGTGGGCTAAAGCCCTGTTGTTCTAATGTGTTTTTTACTCCGGCATAAATACCGGAGCTATTAATTAAATTCCTAATAATTTTGAGAACTTCTTAAACTTATTAAATAATTCGAAAAAATATTGCTTTACAAACCTTCCCAATAGCCCCGCCATTCATGGCGGGGATGAATAACAAAAAACAACCTGTATAGTCCTGAAATAGGTTGACTAAAAAAGTCAACAAAAACCAGGACAAAAGTATGAAAAAACAAAAAAGAAAGTATAGTGAATCCTTTAAAATAAAAGTAATAAACTCGGTTTTAGAAGGAAAA
>JABFGH010000026.1 GCA_013112585.1 Ignavibacteriota bacterium
AGTTTTTAACAGTTTTAGATTTAAGTCTATCACTAAAGTTATTAACTGTTTTCATTTTGATACCTCTTAGAAGTTTTTATTAAATTTAATAAAACTTCCTTTGGGTATCATATGATACTAACTATAAGTAAGGAGTAGAATTTAGTATTGTGTAGTTTTAATACAATGGAGCCGCCACTCAAATTTTGATTGGCGGCTTTTTTATTTGCTGGCTGATAAAGATCAAAATTCGCTAATCGATATTTTAAAATTAAAAAGATTTAATAAAAAGATGATTTAAGAATAACCATTGTTGATTTTTGATTTGAGAAGTAAAAACCAGTGAGAATAGATTACATCAAAAATCTGAAATCGTCAATCCTGCCTACCGGTAGGTAGGGATTGCAGATTTTAGATTTGTGTTGTAAAAGAAACGGAATGCAAAAACAATAACGAATAACGAACACTGAATTTTGAATATCGAATTGCGAATATCGGTAATCCTTATTGCGGTACCATAGGTATCCCTTTGGGGCAGGCAGGCTTCAATCATCAATAATGAATTAAAAATGTTTTCCAAAGATCCTATCTTCAAGGGCGAAGATATGATCTTGTGTTCGAGAATGATATTGAAGGATAATATCAAATATGATACTAAAAACAATTCCTTTCTTTTAATTTGCATTAAAAACGAATGTTTTAATTAGAGACATTATTAGCTATTGTCCCATCGTGATACAGATCACATTTTATTATTGTACGAAAACAGCTTGTTTTAGGTCATTTTACAGTGGCATTATAGTTGGACTTATTATTTTACCCGCAACCAGCAAAAGTACTATTAACCTAAAATACCAAGAAAGGACTCACAAAATGCTTAACATTTTCGTAGGCATGTTATTCGGAATTTTATTTCTGTCATTAACGGTTTTCTATATTGTTACACTAGGCAGGCTAACGTATTTGGTTATCGAGATTGCTTATACAGGAATTAAACAATCATTATCCGGCAAAACTGTTTTAATAGAAGATTCGGCTTTTAACATTCAATAGGTATATCGATGCTTTTTGTTTATCTATTAATATTATTTTTAACTGTGCTGCAGTTTTATGTTTACGTTACTAACTATAAAAAGTAAAATTTAACGTTTATTATATAGTCTCGTAAACTCAGCTAAATTCATTCAAAATAGTTTTTAATTTTGTTAATGAATTTTCCCAGTCTGCTTTTTTAGCTTTTTCCTTTTCCACAACTTCATCGGGTGCATTGTTTACAAATTTTTCGTTCGATAATTTTTTATTTACACCAATCAGCATTCCTTCAAGTCTCTTAATTTCTTTATTCAACCTTGCTTTCTCAACTTCTAAATCAATCAGTCCTTCAAGAGGAATAAATATTTCGCAGCCCTTAACCACGGCAGAAGCACATGCTTTGGGCTTGGTTATTTCCTCACCTACTTCAATCGAAGAAACTTTAACCAATGATTTTATGTATGCCTCTTGCACTTCACTAACCTTTGCTGTTTTTAAAATCAGCTTTATTTCTTTTGATGGAGCAATATTCATTTCGCCCCGTATATTTCTTATTGCTGTCACTACACTCTGAACAAATTCAATTTCATCTTCGGCATCTTTGTCAATTTTACTGCTGTCCAATTCCGGCATTGAAGAAATTGAAATACTTTCTCCATCTTTTCTTTCGGCAATAAGATTCCATAACTCCTCCGTTATAAAGGGCATAAATGGATGAACAATTTTAAGCATATCCTCAAAAAGTTTAATTGACCTTGTAATTACCGCAGCTTTAATTTCTTTATCATCGGAATAGAGCCTATTTTTTGAAAGCTCTAAATACCAATCGCAGAAGTCATTCCAAACGAAACGGTAAAGTATTTTTGTAGCTCCGTTTATATCATAACTATCCAAAGCTTTATACAATTGTGTTAATGTACTTTGCAAACGAGAGGCAATCCATTTATCGGTAAAGTCTAAATGTTTTTCAAGATACTCTTCCTTCATTTCCACATCTTGAGCATTCATCAATAAAAATCTTCCTGCGTTCCAAATTTTATTTGCAAAGTTTCTGCCTATTTCACATTTCTCGATACTGAAAAGAACATCTTGCCCCAGCGGTGCCACATAATTAATTGAAAATCTTAAAGCATCGGCGCCGTAATCTTCAATAACTTCAAGTGGATCAGGGGAATTGCCAAGTGACTTGCTCATTCGTCTTCCCTGCATATCGCGTATGGTACTTGTGAAATAAACATCTTTGAAAGGTATATCACCCATGTAATGCAAACCAGCCATTATCATTCGCGCTACCCAAAAGAAAATAATATCGGGTGCGGTAACAAGCAGATCGGTGGGATAATAATATTTTTGTTCCTCTTCAGTTTTAAAAACATCCTGCGCCCAAAGCCAGCTTGATGCCCATGTATCAAGAACATCATCATCCTGCACATAATTTTCAATATCTTTCGGCGGTTCAACGTCGCAGTAAATTTCCTTTGTCTCTTTATGATACCAAACCGGTATTCTGTGTCCCCACCAAAGCTGTCGAGAAATGCACCAGTCACGAATATTACTCATCCAATGCTCATAAGTTTTAACCCAATGCGGGGGATGAAATTTAATATCGCCATCTTTAACAACCTTTAATGCCGGTGCAGATAGTTCCTCCATCTTCATAAACCACTGTTCCGAAAGGTAAGGCTCTATTGGTACATTGCCCCTTTGGCTGTAACCAACATTGTTGGTGTAGTCTTCTATCTTTTCAAGCAGACCTAATTCTTCAAATTTTGCAACAACTTTTTTTCTCACGTCAAATCTATCAAGGTTCTGAAATTCTTTCGGTACATTTTCATTTGTTGAAGCATTTTCATTAAAGATATTTATCAGTTCTAATTTATTCCTCTTTCCCATTTCATAATCGTTAAAATCATGTGCGGGAGTAATTTTAACTGCACCGGTTCCAAATTCCATTTCAACATATTCATCTGCAAAAATTGGAATTTCTCTCCCGACAATAGGTAGAATAATTTTTTTACCAACAAGGTGTTTAAACCTTTCATCTTTTGGATTTACTGCAACGCCTGTATCGCCAAGCATAGTTTCGGGTCGTGTTGTAGCAACCGTTACAAATTCCTCGGAATCTTTTACGGGATACTTAAAATACCACAGCTTTCCGTTTACCGGTTTAAAGATTACTTCTTCATCAGAGATTGCAGATTTTGATGCGGGGTCCCAGTTTACCATTCTGTATCCGCGGTAAATTAAGCCTTTGTTATAAAGATCAACAAATGTTTCAATTACTTTTCTGTAGTAGTGATCATCCATTGTAAAACGTTCTCTGTCCCAATCGCAGCTAACGCCGAGTTTGCGCAACTGACTAATAATTATTCCGCCGTACTTCTCTTTCCATTGATAGCAATGTTTTAAAAATTCCTCTCTTCCAATATCCCATTTATCAACACCTTGTTCTTTAAGATATGCTATCACTTTGGATTCGGTAGCAATAGAGGCATGATCGGTACCCGGAACCCAGCAAGCATTAAAGCCGAGCATTCTTTTATATCTAATGTAAACATCTTGAATTGTATTATTAAGAATATGACCTATATGGAGTATGCCTGTAATATTCGGCGGAGGTATAACAATTGTATATGCTTCCTTTGTTTCATCTATTTCGGAATGATAAAATTTATTTTCTTCCCAGTATTTGTACCATTTATCTTCAACATCATTAGGGTTATAGGCTTTAGGTATGTTATCAAGATTTTTTACTTTCATTTTCAATCCATTGTTCTAAAAATTTAAATTGTAAATATAAGGAAAAATTGGAGAAGTGTGAGAAGAATGCATGGTTAAATGATTGCATGGTTGAATGACTGGCAGAAAATAGTAGCTAGTAGTTAGGAGTTAGGAGTTAGGAGTTAGGAGTTAGAATTCAGAATCCAGAATCCAGAATCAAGAAGTTAAAATATAATGCAGTTAATGATAAAAAGCAGCATGATTGCATGGCTGCATGGGGAATGATTGCATAACTTACCTTATATTTTTGGTTTTTGACAATTCAGCAATTAAACAATTAAACCATTTATATTTCACTTCCAGTCTGGTGTCGTGCCGGTTTTAATTATTCTTTCGCGGTTATTCCCATCTCTATCCATTCTCCATATTTCTTTATTTGAATTTGGAATGTTGCTTGTGTGAACAAATAAAATTTGTGTGCCGTCTGAAGAAAATCTGGGATAAAGGTCATTCGTTCCATCCGGTTTATTTACCGATATATCAACGGCTTCAGTGCTATCCACATGAATAATAAAAACATGGGCATCTAACTGCCTCCCATCGGCAGATTCATAACCGGAAACATCATGAGTAAAAATTATTTCTCTTCCGTCTATTGAGAAAGAGGGACTTTCAACTATTCCCGGTAAGTTAGCAACTAACTCAGTTTGATTATTACCGTCACTATCCATCAGAATAATTTCATTATCATAAATATTTGCTCCAACCGCCAGTGCTGTAATCTTATTATATTGCGGTGCCCATTCACATTCTCTAAAATGCCTGCCGGCTGGAGCAGTTGTTATCTGATTTAAGTCGGAGCCATCCGAACGAATAGAATATAATTTTTCGTAATTAGCATATAATAATCTTCCGCCATCCGGTGACCATGAGAAACCCATTCCATAATTATGGTAGCCTGCAACGGGTAAATTGGTAACTTTTCTTACATCCGAACCATCACGGTTCATAGTATAAATATGTGTCTGCACTTGTTCATCGGAACTGAACGCAATTTTATCCAAATTAGGGCTCAATCGCGGACTCCAATCCCTGTAAGGTCTGTTTGTCAATTTTACACTATCGGTATCAATTAAATTAGCTGAATATATTTCAAAGTTACCCTCAATATTTGCAGAGTAAACTATTCTGTTATCGGGGAAACTTTTTGTATTAAATCTCCAAAGTTCACCGTTGGCTTCTTCATTTTCTTGATCTCGAACAACAACCTGCCAAAAGTATGCTGTACTATATTTAAGGTTTTCAACAAGTTTTGTCGTATCGGATAAGTTTTCAGCCGAAGCTACAGGAATTAAATCATTAGATTCAAATAAATATATATCATAAACTAAACTATCATTTTCATCCGGGTCAGATGCGCTCCAAGATAAATTTAGGGTTGTGGGCTGATCTGTCGATAAATTTTTAGGGGAAGGATCACTTGGTGTATTTGGTTTACTATTTCCTTCTACTTCCTCTTCAAGCAAAATTGTTGCGTTTGTTGTTTCATCTTCCTTAACACTTATTGTTACCGATCCATTTTTATAACCGACTTTTTTAGCTGTTATTGTATAATTATCAGTAGGAATATCATCAATTGAAAACATTCCGTTTGCATTAGTAACAATTGCGTGTGTAGGCGGACCGGTAGTAATACTTGCGCCTTCAATAGGTGTAGAAGTTTCAGCATCAAGCACAACGCCGCTTATGCTTCCGAATAACTCCGGTTCAAAATTATCCTCGTCACAAGAATAAAGGAGAAATGATAGAAGAATACTTACGACGATTGAATAAAAGTATGTACTGCTGTGCATTTTATTTTTTCCTTACAATATTTTGAATCGATGCTATTCTATTAAGCGGTTAATTGCTTAATGATTTTAAGTAACTGCCCCGCATATGCGAGGCAGTAAATTATTTTTTTATTATTTAATTGTTCCGTTGGTTATAGATATTTTTAATCCATTACCAAACTGTGTTACTTTGTATGATGGTCCTAATTGACCTGTACCGTTTTCAATTTGTAATACCTCGTTACTTATACCAAATTGAAAAATGCCGTAATCTAAATTTGTTCCGGTTAATTCTTGTTCAACATTATTATCTATGCCGAACTGATGAACAACAGTGGAGATATCAATACCATCAGCACTGCCTTCATAATTATTACCGTCGCCAACCTGCAGCACTTCAGTTATAATATCGTTTCCGTTTTGATTAACCGAAGCATTATTCTGAAAACCTGCCTGGTTTATAATTGCGGCATTACCCGGTTGTATGTTTGCTGCATTTGTCTGTTCTATTATACCGGAATTTTGAACTCCGATCTGATTGATAATACTGATGCTGTTATAGTCTTCATTCAATTGAGTGTTCAATTGATTGAGTGCCTCAATTTGAGCAAGCAGCAGTTCTTCCGAAGTTTGTTTCTGCGCATAATTAAACGAGCACAACAAACATAAAAAAACAATTATTTTAATTAGTGATTTCATATCATTTCCATTTTCAAAAAAGCTGTTATGGATTTTGTGTTATTACTGCATTGTTCATTCCACCGGTTTGGGTTATTGTGCCGTTGTGACCAGTACCGTTTGAAGTGATACTTCCGACATTAGAATTCCCGGTTTGTGATATTTTTGCAATGTTACTAATTCCATCTTGATAAATATCAGCGTCATTTAAGTCACCAATCTGGCTAATACCTCTATTGTTATTATTTGTCCCTGCAATATTTCCATCACCCTTTTGAATTACATCAAGTTCATTATCATTGCCTTTTACGTAATTAGAAGATTTATTCCCATCACCATCTTGAAAGATATCAAGATCATTGCTATAACTTCCTGAAGCATTGTTTCCATAAATTCGGGAGTTAACATAGTTATTATCACCGACCTGGTTACTCTTCATAACATTGCTGTGGGTATTAGCTGATGAAGATAAGTATGAAAAGTTATTGTCACCAACAGCATCTTGATCAACATTATTATCACTGCCGGCAACAACAGCCTGTAGGTCATTGTCATCACCGAGCATATATTGATCTGCTATATTTCTATGACCTTGCTGACGAATTGATACATTGTTTCCTTTACCGTGTTGTTCTTGTTTAGCATCATTGTCATTACCTTTTTGATTTACAACTGCATGATTGCTGCCTGTCCAATCACCAAACTCCTGAAATTGATAAGAAGTATTATTATTACCGATTTGTTCAGTTATAGTATAACTTGTATAAACGTCAAACTGTTGCGATTCAGCAGAGTTTGAACTACCAACTTGCCGAAAATAACTACTATTTGCTCTGCCTTGTTGGTTCTGGACACTCTCGTTTAAGTCACCAACTTGATCAACAAATGCATGATTTTCAGCACCCCAAGAATGATTACTTGGATCATCCTGAATAATTTCTGCATTATTTGTATTTCCTATCTGAGCAATTCCGGCATCACTCCTATGTCGGTTTTGCAAAATCGAACCAGTATTTCCAGTTCCATCCTGTGTTACACCTTTCGCTAACATATACCCGGTAACTCCATTTGGCCAGCTTATCCATTTTGTATCATCATTTTTATTTTTGTCACCTGTGGTTGTTATTGTACCGGTATTAGAGCTTCCTTTTTGATCGACTAAACCTGTATTTTCATCGCCTGTTTGTGTTACTGTTGCTGTGTTGCTTTGTGCAACAAGCAAAGTTGAAACTAGCAGCATCACAAACGTAATTAATAATTTTTTCATTTCGTACTCCTAATTATTTTGAGTTATAACTGCTTCGTTCATTCCGCCAGTTTGGGTAATTGTGCCGGTATGTCCAACACCTGTTGATGAAATACTTCCTGTGTTATTATCACCGGTTTGGAATATGACACCAGTGTTTGTATCACCTAACTGCATAATATCGGCAGTATTGTAATCGCCATCAATCACAACACCATCTTTACCGTTATACTGCCCGGAAGCTGTTACCATATTAGTATTCCCGGATTGGCTTACGTCAACATCATTACCTTCTCCTCTAATATGACCGGTTGCATAGTTCCAGTTACCGCTAACTGTAACATCAATATCATTATTGGTTGCATTTGCGTTAAGTAACCAAGATCCTCTGTTGCCGTCTCCCGTTTTCGAGATATAAACTTCGTTATAACTGCCGAAGTTTTGAACCCATTCTCTATTTCCAATTCCATCTTGTTTTAAGTCGATTACGTTTGATGCACCTTTAACGGTCAGATAACCTTGATTTCCATTTCCATCTTGATCAATTTTCACATCATTAAATTCGGCTATTGTAGCTGCATCACCGTAATAGTCAACTGTAATATTACCTATATTGCTATTACCATACTGGTTTACATCAACTGTATTATCATT
Organism: Ignavibacteriota bacterium; assembly: GCA_013112585.1. Taxonomy (GTDB): domain Bacteria; phylum Bacteroidota; class Ignavibacteria; order Ignavibacteriales; family Melioribacteraceae; genus IGN16. The sequence goes on from JABFGH010000026.1 coordinate 8,143, forward strand.
ACCAGTAACTAAAAGTGCAGAGGTGTTTGATAAACCGCCAGCAGGACCAACATTTATTCCATCTTGAACTAAATATGTTTTGTTATCATTACCTTCTTGCATCAACTTTGAATAGTTTAAATCACCTTTCTGAAATGCTTCAGCATTGTTGTTATTACCAACTTGATCAATATCTGTTTCATTACCGGAAACTACACCGCCGAACGCTTGCTGCCATACATCAGCATCGTTTAATACTCCATCTTGATAAACATCAGCAATATTTTTTTGATTATTTTGATAAAGCCCAAGCACATTTTCATTGCCTTGCTGGTTCAGATTTAATAAGCTGGTTGCTCGTTGTTTTGCAAAGCCTATATCGCTTGTAACGATATCTGAATTTTGAAGTTTATTTTCTGCTCCATTCTGTATCACATTAGCAGTGTTACTTTTTACTTCTTGAATTAATTTGCTAACATTTTCATTACCCGTTTGAGTTATAGTAGCATTGTTATTGTTTCCGCTTTGATCTGTAATTGCTTCATTGTTTTGTGCAACAATTGAAGATGCAAGCAACAAAAACAAACCTGCTATTAATAATTTTTTCATTTTCTTCTCCAAAAATTTTTATAAAAGAGGGGAACGTATTCCCCTCAATTAAATACTTAATTACTTTGTGTTACATTAGCTGTATTGTTATCACCAGTTTGGAAAACAGACGCATCATTACCTACACCATACTGATATACATTTGCAGTATTCAGGTCACCTGTCTGCTGAATCAATGCAACATCACCTTGATTTTGGATCAAATCAATATCGTTATTATTTCCTGCTTGAAAGCTCTCATGTTTTAAAGTTGCGCCGTCGTTTTGTGTACCTACAAAAATGTTATCATCTCCATCCTGTTCAAAATATGCATTACGCTTATCAACTAATGCTGTTGCAGCAGGATCATAGCCAAGAATATTACCTGCACCATTTTGTGTAAGGGTAAATTGATTCCCATCACCTAACTGCATAGTTTTTGCCACGTTATCATCACCTAACTGATCTATTGCAACAAAGTTATCTTGAGTGTTGAACACCGGGTAAGTATAATTATAGGCACCGTCTTCATAAATAAAACCTTGGCTGATTGAAGCAGTATTTGATAGGCCTGTTTGATTTATATTTGTAGTATTATTGTCGCCGCCATACTGCCAAACTCTTGCATCATTATTATCATTAACTTGAGAAATGTCCACAGTGCTATTATAACTTGCTAGCGCAGAAGTTATCGGGGTTTCTCCCCAAAAACCATATGCCCAACCTTGATAAATATATCCCTTATTTCCATTACCATTTTGTGTAAAGTTACCAATGTTATTATCACCAACTTGTATAAATTCTCCAATAATGTTACCAGCACCATCTTGGTCAACAGTTGCTAGGTTACTATTAGCATCCATATCAGTTGATGTTTGTCCATAATAATTCTCAACCATACCTTGTGTTACATACGCTTCATTTCCAGTTCCATCTTGATCAACCGTAACTGTATTAAAAGTGCTATTTAACTGATCTACAATAGCTGTGTTGGTACCGACTTGCCCAACATTTGCAGTATTAGTATTACCATCCTGCAATACTTCGGAAGTATTTGCTCCTGTTTGTCCAACTGTGGAATTGTTATCATCACCGGTTTGTGTTGTTGTTGCTGTATTGCTTTGTGCGATCAATGCAGTTGAAATCAAAAGAAAAACAACTGCTGTTAATAATTTTTTCATTTTCTTCTCCAAAAATTTTTCTAAAAGAGGGGAACGAATTCCCCTCATTGATAAACTTAGTTACTCTGTGTAATTACTGCTTCGTTCATTCCGCCGGTTTGGGTAATTGTACCAGAATGACCATTGCCAACAGAAGTAATTGTACCGAAATTATCAACACCTGTTTGGGTAATGTTGCCAATATGTAAATTACCATCCTGCATACTTTTAGCATAGTTATCAGCACCATCTTGCGATAGGGTCATTTGGCTTCCATCTCCATTTTTTTGAGTCAATGTTGCATAATTGTTAAATCCCCAAGTACCTGGTTGATTTTCAACTGGATCGAAACTAATATCACCAACTTGAGTTGCATTTATAAGACCATTTGTACCTTGTTGGGAAGTTACGAGTCCGTTGGTATAACCTGATTGGTTTCCTGTTAAAATATTACCGCTACCACTTTGATAGACTTGTGCCAAATTATTATAACCCATTCTTAAAGTTCCGCCTATACCACCTAATTGATTAATAGTGGCAGTATTACCTGAGCCAAATTGTTGATTTACATGAGCCCAATCAGCAAATCCACTCTGGTTTACATCAGCAAAGTTAAATTCATGGTATTGGGTAACTGATGCTTTATTTCTGTCGCCAATTTGATCAACAAAAACTTGTTGAGCTTCTCCATTTTGAGAACTTGATGCAATGTTATCGAATCCATCCTGTACAAAATCAGCGTAAATATTACGTCCGTTACCAGTTTGGTCAGCTACGTTGTCATCACCAATTTGCTGAATATCAGCACTATTTCCATGGCTGGTTCCAACTCCTGTAAAAGTTTGTGTAGCTAAATTGCCATTCCCAAATTGATCAATAAGTATTCTTTCATTTGAGTAAATGCCGCCATAATAGCCATTATTTGTACCGGCTAAAGTTTGTGTAGCAGTATTGTTATTACCTTCTGTAAAAATCTTTGCAGTATTTGTTGTTATTCCGGTACCGGTTTGAGTTGCTGTATTTGAGTTACCTATTTGTTCTGCATAAAAATAATCTGTATAACCGCCTGTTATTGATTGAGTAACAGTATTGCCGATACCATCTTGCAGTGCTTCAACATCTTGACCTCCATTATACCCAGGCGCATAAGTAGTTTGTGTAGAGACATTATCTGTACCATTTTGAGTTATCTTTGCGTCATTGCCACCTTTATTTCCTCCGCCTAATTCATCTTGAGTAACAGTAGCAATATTGTGTGTTCCTGTTTGATCAACAATTGCTTTGTTCATATAAGCAGGTGAGTTCGCAGGTGTTCCGGATTGTGTTTGTGTTACTGTAGCTTCATTTAGTGTTCCGGTTTGGGTTGTATTTGCTTCCTGCAAATTACCGGTTTGTGTTGTTGTTGCGGTATTACTCTGCGCAACTAATGCAGTTGAAATCAAAAGAAAAACAACTGCTGTTAATAATTGTTTCATTTTACTTCTCCAGGTTTGTTATAAAATATGCTGTTAATAGTGTTTCTACGTCTTGCTTTACCTGGCAGTTAGTTATTCCATTTTTACCTTTTAATTACTATTTTTTTATAAGTAATTAGTAAAGTAAAAATTGTAAATAAAGTTGGTAACGGTAGAGGTCGCACGATCTCAGATTCGATGTGTTTTTATAACACTTCATAAATTTGATTTCGCTCTATCGTTACCTTTTATTTTTAATAACTGCCTCGTTATAAAATAGCTTATAGTGCTTTGCTGTGTTTTCGTTTTAACCTCCTCCGGTTTTATTTATATTCATTTTATTTAATTATTTTTTTTAAGTTTTATTAATTAGTGTTTAGGGAGTTATATAAAATTTTGCGCCGAATCTAATTCCCCAATAGTAATCGTTAATTTTTCCGTAATCGCTGCCGTCCACTTTATCGCTTAATATATAATGGTAATCTACCAGAGCATTTATACCAAAATTATTCAGTACTAAATACTCAACTCCAACTCCGGTAAAAACAACCGGCAGCCATCTATCTTCTAATGTTGTAAGTTTACCTTTTTTGTTAAAGTCGGATATATTTAATACACCTGCTCCTGCAATTACATTAGGTGTAAATTGACTATGTCCAAATAGATTGTAAGTCATTTGCAGCTCCGCTGTTCGGAGGGTTGTAGTAAAATTTTTCCCGTCGGAAAGTTTTTCGCGTGCTAAAGTTAACCCGAAAAATAGATTGGGATTATACCGTGCAGAGATTGTAAAACCAAGCGAGGGCTTATCTTCGGAGCCGGGGTAATCCCCTTTATATTTTTGTACGCCCCCTTTTAAGCCGATAGCAAATAAACCCCTCTGCTCATCTTCCAGATTGTTCATCAAATAATCTGTTTCGTCGTTATCAATTTTTTCTTCTCTATAATTTAAAATTGCATCTGCAAGTCTGTCATCAGGATTCTCTAATTCCCAAAGCCCGTCAACAATACCTTCAATTATTAAACTGTGAACAGCTTTATCGATGGCTGCCGTAACACACATTTGCGGGGGTTCGTTATAACTGTATCCGGCTTCAATTTCTAAAAGTCTTTTAAATTCAACATAGCGGAAAAGCCCAACATCCACCAATTGGGATAATATAGTTTTTGAAGTGTAAACAGTTTTTAACACTCTCCCGTTTTGTGTTGAAATTGCGCGAAGGTAAATTGTAACTCTATCTTGATTATACTGACCGGAAGCACCTGCACCGAAATACTTTGCTCCTACTCCGCCGGTAATAACATTAGTTTCGTACGAAATTATTCCGCCTTCCAATAGAATTCCGGCATACAATAATGGCGGCAGCGGAGGCAGGTCTTGTCCGTCAGCCCCTTTAAAATTTGCCCTGCTTGAACGTATAATTTTTCGTTCATTTAATAAGTTTGATAATCCTTCTCTTTCAATAGGAATAAACCAATTTGATTCCTCAAGTGCTTCGAGCAGAATTGACGTTGCCCCTTGAGTGACGGCGGTTGACCAGCTTGCACCGGATGCGGCTGATTTATACTGCCCTGTTTGATCTCGGAATTTATATACTGCTGCTACAATTTTCTCTTTCGGCTTAGGTAAGTTTTTCAATTCTTTGTTAGATGATGATTTTGCACCTAATCTCGCCGGTTCTGTTTTATAAGGTTCAAAGTATGAAAGACAGCCTGAGAATGACTGCATCAAACAAAACAGAAGTGAGGCGGTAATAAATGATTTCAATAATTGCATATTATCCTCAATAGTAAGGTATTTCAATATTTGTTTGATCGCCGGTAGAAATATCATTTATTATTATTTTTACTCCGGAACCGCCCGGAATAATATCAATAAAAAAATTACCGATTTCGTAATGCCCTTCTTCCTGAAAAGATTCTTCGCCAAAGGCATTGTTTATAAGGTCACGCGATAACCTGTTCAATATTTGCCTGTTCAGACTTTCATTAAAATCAGTTAACGGATCATTGCGGTAACTCTTATAGTCGAAGTCTGATGATTCTTTAATATTATTTTGAGCTTGTGCTTGTGCAAGCAGCCATTGACCGTTAAAGTAATTACCGCCTACAAAAGATGGGTTGATTGGATTGTAAACCAATTCCTGCGCCGATAAACTGCCTGAGCAGAAAAACATTACCAAAGCTAATCCCGTTAAAATAAGTTTTATCAATTTCATAAAACTACCTCTGTTATTTTAAAACTAAAAAATTCCCGAACCCTGCATATCTTCACCTTGCAATTCATTTTGAATCATCTCCCAATTTTCCAGATAACCTTTTACCCTTTGTATGCCTACATCAGCGCGTTCTTCAATCGCTTCCCAGCGCGGCTGAACAAATTCGCTGAACACCTTTAAATCATTTATTTGAATTGATACTAAAGCGCCTAAGCGGGGCATCGGTTTTTCTGAAATGGTAATTGTGAAATCTTTTGCGTTTGCAGGTACGGTCCATTTATTATAAAAAATATCGTAAAAATCTCTGCCGATTTTTGTTCGTGTTTCGTCAACAATCAAACCTTCAATTTCAACAAAGTTTTCACTGTTCAAATTGCTAAGGTTATTCTTTTCGGTTTGCGAATAAATCAATGCAGGTTTGAAAACTATTGTTTGCAAAACAAAAAGTAGAAAAACTATGTGGGTAAATTGATTTCTAATAATGATGCTTGCCTCTCTTTATCCAGTACATTCTTCAACGTGATAAATTTGATTAATTATTAAAGAACTAATAAATCAATTTTTTCGTTTTATAATAAAACGTTTGTGGGGTTAGATTTTTTTTGATCGGTTTTGGTTTGTTTATAGTACACACCCGATAACAACCCAAATATACTATAGATTTATCTATTACTAAACATTCAATTGGAAAAATAATTTTCCATTTGACGAATAGGATTTGAGGTGCTATTTAATAACTCTCTCGGTAATGACTAAGCCCTTATTTTTTGTATAATAGTCCCAGATTGAATTCATATTATCGCCCATAAATACTGCTGTTAAAAAGGTGCCTGCTTTTACGGAATATATTATTTCATTATTGTTCTTTTCTTTTCTTAAAATATCACCTGGCAAATAATTTTCAGTTTTGCCGTTGGGCAGCTTTAAAGTTATTTCACCTTTACTTATATATGCCATAAACTGGTAATCTGATTTTATGATTTCATCATATTTATTAAGCATAGCTTCATAATCTTTCAAGTATCTCAAATAAAATCCGAATACTTTTTTATCCTCGCTCAAATAAATATCAGCCAGCATAAAATCAGTTTCAATAACTGCGGAATTAAGATTTAAGGGCTTTCCAAAAGCACTATCACTCTTTTCATTATTGAAAAATATTCCTGGTGAAACTTCCAAAACTTTGGCTATACTTTCTATTTTATCAAATCGAGGTTGTAATTGATTATTAATAAGCTTTGATAGGTGCGATTGTGAAATACCCGAACTGAACGACAATTCTTTTGCTGTAATGTTTTTTGTAGTTAAGATGTAACGTAACTTATCGCCGAACAATTTACCCTCCATATTAAATTACTTCCTTATAATATTTCTATTGTTACAAAGTAGTTTAAAATACTTTAAACTCTCTTGAATTTACAACTTCAAACAGTGATTTTCAACATTTTAATAAATTAACCTAAACAAATCACATTTTTTTATCATCAAACCTTAATTATTATTCATTTAGAATATCTTATTTTTTTATTTTTGATTGCTTGAATTATAATTAATAATTTTTTTCTGATTAAATGTATCCGAACATATGACTCTTTATTTTCGACTTCCACTGCTTCTGTTAATGATATTTACATTAAACTGCTGTGATAACTTAAGACAAAATTCAATTATACCCGGACTCGAATCAATTAACCAAAATGACTTGATGAAAAATGTTGACTACTTTACCGGCGAAGAATTAGACGGCAGGCTTTCCGGGAGCTCCGGTTACTATAAAGCCGCTGAGTATGCTAAAGAAAAATTTAAAAGCTTAAGGTTAGAACCGGCGTTTGGTGATAAATATTTTCAACCCCTTTTTGTTGAATATAACGAGATTAAGTCAGCATCATTAACTTTATTCAATAGTAAAAGTGATATTAAAATTTTTGAGCTGGGTGAAGATTTTGTATGCAGAGGTTTTTCCGGATCAGGTAATTTTACAGCCGATGCTGCATTTTGCGGATACGGATTATCGGAGCCGGGACTGGGTTACGATGATTATAAAAACATTGATGTTAGTGGGAAAATTGTAATTGTATTTAAACAAAATCCTAAATGGAAAATAAATAACTTAAATTGGAAACAGATAACACCGAGACAAAAATCAGCCATTGCCGCCGAACATGGAGCAAGGGGAATATTATTTGTATCACGACCAAATGATAAAAATCCGCAGGGAATTATCGGCAGTGTTTACAGCGGAGAGGGTGAACAAAATGTGAACTTTCCGCAGCTTCATATAAGTAAGGAGACTGCAAATGATTTTTTAGAAAAAACAGGTGCAGCAATATCGGAGTACCAAACTAAAATTGATTCATTGAAAACTCCGCACTCAATTTTATTAAATAATAAAGCTGCAATAAAAGTTGAAGCAGAATACAACAAAAGAAAAGAAACTGTCAATATCGCTGCAATGCTGAAAGGCTCTTACCCGGTAATGAAAAACGAGTATGTTGTTGTAGGTGCTCACTTAGACCATGTAGGAAGACAAGGAGAAATATATTTCCCGGGTGCAAATGATAACGCATCCGGTTCATCTGCTCTTCTGGAAATTGCTGAAGCATTTGTGGTTGGAGAAATTGAACCGAAACGTTCAATCATTTTTGTTTTGTTTGCAAGTGAAGAAGCAGGGTTGTTCGGTTCTAAATATTTTGTCAATACTTTTCCGCAACCGTTAAATGCAATAACCGCAATGCTTAATTTAGACTGCATCGGTTACGGTGACAGTATTCAAGTTCACAATGGTAAAGGTGCGCCGGAGTTATGGAACCTTGCAAAACAAATTGATGAAGTTTATACAAAATCTATGATAAGTAAAACCTGGGGCGGCGGGGGTGCCGATGCAACTCCTTTTCATGAAAGAGGTATCCCGAGTATTTACTTCGTTTCAACAAATAGTTATGATCATCTTCATTCCATAAGCGATAAACCTGAAACATTAAACCGTGAGTTAATTGAGAAAATTACAAGGCTGGCTTATTTAACTGTTTATGAAACAGCAATTGGGAATTATTCACGTGAGGAAGTGAATAATTAATTTGTATAATTTTTTTGCTGTTGCGTTTCTGCGTTTGAGACGTTCTGCCGAACGTCTCTACGATTGTTAAATTTTATCTGAAACAGTAGCCCACTTTTAAGGAAAAATCAAATTGATTCCATCCCTGCATTCTTGGAGATGAACCGGTTGCTCTTTCAAAAGTCAACAACCAGTCAATTGATGGAATAATTACGAGACCTCCATATATATCAACCTCTGCTCCAATGCCTGCAGTAAAAACTGCATTGTACTCATATCTCGGCGTGCTTTTAATAACCGGGTTCCATCTATAAATTCCAAATCCCGCTTGAACAAATGGTGCTTTAAATTCATCAACAGGGTGATGCCTTAATGAACTTAGTACTGTAATGGTTTCATATTTTGTGAATGGATAGCTTTTATTATTAATCTTTAGATTAACATCGTATGGATGATAAATAAATGATGAAACAAGTGCTGTATTTTCAGCTATATAAAAAGCAGCATCCAAGTAATAGCTCAGTCCATTATCAAATGATAGAAATACTTCCGGCTCTGCAAATTTCCCAACTTTATTGCTGTAGCCTGTTCCTGCAGAAATAACAATTCGATCAAGTTTGGTATCATAATTTTGTGTTTGACTTTCTCCCCAAAAATATTTTTCTGAAAGTCCAAGAGTAAACTGAACTGTTTCATAAGGAAATGTCCATTCCAAATAATTTGGATAATGAACATTATGCCAATATCCGGCATAGCCTGCTGTAAATCTAATTCCGGCATACTCAATACCCATCAGAGCACTTTGAGTATAGAAGTTTTGCAAACCGGATTTTATTCCTCTTGATCTATTCCCAACGTAAAACTCCTGCCAAAAATAAATTTCGTTTCCAAAGCTTAAAGGTTTCCAAATATATCCCAAGCCCGTATTCAGTATTGCATCATTTGGAAAATCATCCCAATCTGAAAAGAGTGTTTTGAATGATGATTTTGCATCCTCACCGGAAGACCTATCAAAGGGTTTTGAAAATGCAAGCTGAATACCGAGTGAATAAAAATTATTACTTACAGGTTCTGAATATAATCCTATATTAATATTTGATGGGGGTGAATCTTCCATCGATTTATTTTGATAAAATGTATTATCTAGTTCGAATGTTACGGCTGGTCCTAAATTCATTAGGGAAACACCAAGATTGAATTGTTTACAGAATAATTCAAAGTTATAATTTATTCCTAAACTTAGTGAGAACAAATCGGCGCTCCCCTGCCCAATTTCAACTTTGCTATACTTTAACGCTGCACCCAAAGCAAGTTTATCATTTATTATCCTGCCAAAACCCAGGGCAAAGCTTCTATCAATATTATCATAATATCCTAAAGGCGTCGGGTCAGTCGGTGAAGTAATAGTCCACGTGCCATAATCCTGATTCCTATATTCAAAACTGAATACACCTAAATCCGGATATTCAAATATTCCGGAATAATTTGATACGGGGTAATGTCCTCCGGTAATTTGAAACGGCTGACGGAAAAATGAAAGATGCAGCCCTTTATTATAAACTAAGTTCGCAGGGTTAAAGGTTAATGCATCCTTACCGCTTGTTAAAGCTACTGATTGATTACCCATACCAAATGAAGCGGTTGAAATTGGATAGTTGATAAAATTGAGTGCTTGGGATTGTGCCAAGTATGTTTGAGATGAAACTAAGAAAATTAGAAGTAATAATTTCGATAAATTCATGAGCCCTCCTAAGGCAATAACAAGATGATTTTATACTTTAAATTAAATAATACCTCACTTAACAATCAAGAATAATCGGACTTTAAAAAAATCCCGATCGATTGACCGGGATTAAATAAAACTATTTATCGCAATAAAAATTATTTATCAGGCATCACCTTGCTCATTCCTACAAATATTTTCTCGCCCAATTTTGCATTGTTACCATCAAAGTATGCTTCGCTATTTTGAGATGAATGAATTATATATTTACCCTGTTTGAAATAAGCATTAATGTCAATTACCTCTCCATCTTCAGTTTTAATTGTCAACTTATAATCTGAAGCACCGAGATTTTCCGTATCAACATCATCAATAAAACCATTATTACGGATGTTAGCCAATTGCCGTAGGAAATTTACAGTCTTAGCAGAGTCGGTTTTCTCGTCATTTGCAAACCACTCATCATTCATTTTTATTAATTGAAATGATGTGTCTGCAGGATATGAAAATGTTAACTCGTTCCATTTTTGATAATCACTTTTAACTATGCTTCCATTTCTAAATGCGTTTGGTGCTTGATTGAAATATGTTTCTAAAAATCCGTCAACTTCATAAATATCAGTATCGCTGCCAAGACGAACATACGTTGACATCTTAGGCTGCTGGCGCCCAAAGTTAGGCATGCCTTGCTGCTGCGGCTGCTGCTGAAAATTAAACCTGCCGAGAATTATATCCAGAGTTTCATCGCCGTCCTCATAAACTTTTACTCTCGTTCCGGTTGAATCAACTTGGAAATCTGTGAACTTATCTTTTCCGCGTGCAGCTAATCGCTGCGGCTTAATTGATGTAAGCTGCGTTAACAAACCTGCTATTTTATCATCGGCAACCGGGGCAGATGATTCCTCATCAAGTTTAACTCTCCAGTTTTCATCATCCTTAAAAAGTTTTACTTCACCATGCTGTTTGGCTTTGGGCATTATCACTATTTCGGTAACAGACGCAGTATCTATTGTTACAAGTTCATTTCTAAACGAGCGTTCATTTTTATCGCCGTTCCAAACAAACAGAAATAAAAAGATAAAAGCTAAAACGCCGAAAATTCCGGCAAGTGTTTTGTTTGATATTTTATTCGACATAATCTACGGTACTTAATTTGTTGCGTAATTTTCTTTTAACCTGAAAACGGAAAACACCATAACCGATTATCAATATCAGCGGCAGTAAAAAATTCAAATATTTTAATAATGTTTTGGTCCCGTCTTCTAATGAAGCATCAATTGGTCGCGCGGTTATTCCCCTGGTACGCAATTCAATCAACCCGGTATCATCCGATAACCAGTCAATTGCGTTTACCATTAGGTTTACATTATCGCCCTGAAGCTGCTGTGCCTCCTGTCCTTCGCCATTCACGACAAAATCGCCGTCACCAAATACAACCATTTTAGATTTGGTATCGCCTGCTAATTTTCCCTCCATAACTGCGGCAACTGTTACCGACGGCAAATTAAAATCACTCGGCTTCCATTCCTTTTGAATATTAAAAAATACCGGCGCTTTTTCTACACCCGACTTACCTGAGCTTGATGCAATTGGGTAGATAGTTATGGATGTATCTTTAGGAACAATATTAAGCGGACTTGCAAACGGCAATATTACCGCTTCCAAGCCTTCTGTAATTGGGTGTTCCATAAATGTTGTAATGATCGGAAGATATGGAAATCTAACCGGAGTGTTCATTACAAACATGCCCTGCCTCTGCTGCACTGTAATACTTGCACAGCTTTGATCAACAACAAAACTTGGTTCAACTTCCAATCCTTTTTCCGCAAGCCAATCGCCGAAACCTGTGCTTTGTACTTTACCCTGGCTATTCTGCAGATCGCCTTCAACTTTATTTAGGGCAACTATCATTCTTCCGCCTTTTGAAAGATACTCATCGAAGCGGCTGAAATATTCTGCGGGAAGAGAATCGGTTGGAGCAACCACAATAAAAGTTTTGTAAATGAAAGGAATAGTTTTTACGGAATCATTGAATTCAAATTCCTCAACCTCATACATTACAGATAAAGCTTGATTCAATTGCTGAAGAGCCGCTAAACTTGGCGAACCGTTCCCTTTAAAAAATGCTACCTTTGGTTTGCTGTGTACTGCCAATTTTTTAATATTCGATGAAAGAGTAAACTCCATTGCCGTACCGGGCTGAATAAGAGGAATGACCTCTTTCTTTTCACCCAATTGAATTACCGCACCGAGATAAGCACGCTGCTGCTTCATCTGATCTCGCTCGCGTACATTTATCATTACGGGAGAAATTCCACTCTGCTGTGCTTCCATTTCTGTCTGCTGATCTTCATTCGGATTGATAAATTCAAATACTACCTGCCCGTTAGAAAGGCTTGAATATTCAACCAGCAGATCTTGAAAATCCTGACGGACTTTTGCTACATCCGGCGGAAGATCTTCAGAAAAATAAGCGGTTACTGTTACGGGATCATTCAATTCATCTAAAATATTTTCTGTTGCTTCACTCAAGCTGTATCTTTTATCGGCAGTAAAATCAAGCCTAAAAAACATTTTGCTCGAAATAAGATTTAATAAAATTAAAATCCCGAAAACTAAAACTATTGACGTCTGTATTTTTTTTCGTGTTAACATAAGCTCTTTTATTCAACTATGTTTCTTTTAGAAAGTGATGTTTCAGCAAGCATTAAGCCGAAAAATGAAATTGATAAAAAGTAGATCAAATCTTTGGAGTCAATTACTCCTCGTGATATTGATTCATAATGTGTTGATATGCTTAGGAAGTTAAAAAACTGCCCCATTGAACCGGTAAAATTTCCGGCAAGCACATCAAAAATTATTAGAAAAAACACACTCACGAATAATGCTAATAAAAATGCAACTATTTGATTATTGGTTATACTGCTTGCAAATAATCCAATGCTGATATAAGCCATGCTCATAAGCAGCATGCCAAAATAGCCTGTCCAAACAGCACCGTGATCAACCGGACCAATGAATGAAAGTGTAATATAGTACGGCAGTGTAAGGAGAAGCGCGATTGCTATTAAAGCGAGGCAAGCTGAAAACTTTCCAAGTATAACCTGCCAATCATTTACTGATTTGGTAAGGAGCAGTTCAATAGTTCCACTCCGTTTTTCTTCTGCAAGCATGCGCATTGTAAGCGCGGGAATAAAAAAGAATAGTGTCCACATTGCTATTGAGAAAAACGGCTGCAGAGTTGCTTGTCCAATAAAGAAAATATCAGAACCATATAGCCATGTAAAGAATCCGCTTAATCCTAAAAATACAGTTAATAAAATGTATGCAGTAAGCGAATCGAAAAATGAGCTAAGTTCCCGTTTTGTAATTACCCAAATTGAATTCATATCGTTTTTAATTTGTTGTTAATTCTCTAAAAATATCTTCTAGTTTAGTTTCTATCGGTGTCATTTCCGTCAACACCCAATTATTCAGCACGCAAAGGTTAAATATCGGTTTGCGCGATGATAAATTTTCATTGCTGTTAATTATGAATGTATTGTTGTTATCCTCAACCGGATCAACAAGCGCAACAGATTCGAGTCCGCTTAATGATGAAATAACAGAATCTCTATCACCCGCTTCAGAAATTTGAACTCTTAGAATTTCTTGTCCCTGTGCCTGTTTCCTCAGCATATCGGATGTACCGTCGGCAACAATTTTTCCGTTATTGATTATCATTATTCTATCGCAGGTTGCTTCAACTTCGGGGAGAATGTGCGTGCTTAGCACAACGGTTTTTTCTTTACCCAATTCTTTTATCAATTTTCTGATCTCAACAATTTGGTTCGGGTCCAGCCCTGTTGTTGGTTCATCAAGGATCAGTATTTCCGGATCATGGATCATTGCCTGAGCCAAACCTACACGCTGTCTGTAGCCTTTAGAAAGCTCGCCTATCTTTTTATGCTTTTCAACATTCAGCCCCGTCATTACAACCATTTCGGCAATTCGCTTTTGAATTTTTTCTTTCGGCACACCTTGCAGATTTGCAACGAACTCGAGATAATCCAATACCAGCATATCATAATAGAGCGGATTGTTTTCCGGCAGGTAGCCAATTTTCTTTTTGATTTCGTCCTGATGTTCATGAATTGATAGACCGCCGACTTTAATATCGCCGTCAGATGGAGCCATAAAGCATGTGATTATCTTCATGGTTGTTGTCTTTCCGGCACCGTTTGGACCAAGAAAACCAAGGACTTCCCCGGTTTTTACTTCAAATGATATATTATCAACCGCCCTTTGCGTGCCGTACTTTTTTGTAAGATTCTCTACAACTATACTCATATTTTTTCAATTTTATTTTTAAACGATTGCAAATTTATAAACGACAAAATAAAATTTCAAGTCCTTATAAATTATTAATTATTTTTTTGTTCCAATCCAATCGGAAATTGTTTTATCATTTTTCACGGGATTGAATTCAATGTACTGGTAATGGGCTAATCCCTCCGCCAAATATGGGTCATTCGAAAAATATTCTGCCAATGCTTCCATCGATTCAGCACGTGCAATTACAATTCCGCCAATGCGCGGCACTTGCGGACCCGACATTAATAGCATCCCATTTTTATAACCTTCATCTAAAAAATCACGGTGCTTTTCGATCACAGCTTCAATTTTATCTATCGGCGCTTTATAAATAATTTCCACAACAAAATGCTTCATTGTTCATCCTTTCTTCAAAAAATAATAATTGGAATGAACTAAGTTAAGAAAGGAGAGAACCGATTACAAGATTGAAAGATTACAAGATTGAAAGATTGAAAGATTTCTCGGCTGTCGAGGAATGGTCCTCGATAACCTTGAAATTAACATTAAACAATTATACCAATTGAATTAGTATTTATTTAATTGTTTAATGCATCAGATGGAAATGGACATTTAAAGAAATTAAAAACTGCATACTTGATTGAGGTTCATCTTTATGTCTATAAATGACGGTAAAGCATAAGTCAGAAGTTAGGATCAAGAATCCAGGATCAAGAATCCAGAATCCAGAATCCAGAATCCAGTAGTCAGAATAAATGACAACAAATGACGTTTCATCAAATGACTATAAATGACAATAGAATAACAACCGAATTACCACAGAATTCCCATCGAATAACCACTGCATAACAACCGAACAAGTATTTAAAATCTACCAATCATTCTAAAAGCAAACCGGACACAATATCCAACAACCCTACAAATTTTATCAGTTGAAAATTAAATAGAAGTTTTTACCTTATAGTAAGCAAATAATTATAATTAAGGGCATTTTATGAAAAAGTTATTTTTCATTTTTCTCCTCACACTTACCTACACCATAAACCTAACCACCAATGCCGAAGTACGCTTTGTAAGCAAAACCGGCAGCAGCACACCACCCTACACAAGCTGGGCAACTGCGGCGGATAGCATACAGAAGTGTATAGACATTAGCAGCTTTGGTGATACTATATTTGTTGGCGAAGGAACTTACCGTGAGTTTGTTAGACTAAACGAAGGGAGGAGTTTAATTGGAACCGGTTATGATAATTGTATTATTGATGGCAGAACACTTGGAATAAATTCAGACACAACCAATTTAATTGAAATTAAAGATAGTTGCTTAATTAGTGGATTTAAGATTATTGTCTCTAATTTTTTTGTTTCATTTTACAGAGGACATGCGATCTGGGCGCATACCGATTCTACTGAAGGAAACTATACATCGACAATAAAAAATAATTTTATTACACAAGCTTATTACGGAATTAGAACAAACTTAATTGATGCAATCATTACTGAAAACATAATCACAGAATGTGAAGTTGGGATTATTTTTAGCTTAACATTTTATTCAAGTGATCATTATGTAAGTGAAAATATTATACGTGCAACTGGTACTAGCGTTAAGAGCGGGCCTGGTAATAAAGCAAACATATATAATAATGTGATTTATTTAGAATCAACTACTGCTAAAGCTTCAGTTTCTAATTGGGAATTAAATTTTTATAATAATTTGATTATATCAAAAGGCAACAGCAGCAGGGGTGTCGCTAATTCAACATTTACCACAAATATTATCAACAATACATTTATAGGTTACACAGTCATACCAATATTGGCACATGATAACAATGTAATTAAAAACAACATTATATTTAATAGTGGAATAGGTATTGATAATGATGCCTTAAATACCACAATAAAGTATAATTGTTTATGGGATTTAATTGTAATATCAAGACCATACCCGCTGGATACAACAAATATAATTGCTGACCCAATGTTTGCAGATACATCAAATGAGGATTATCATTTACAAATGTTTTCACCGTGCATTGATGTAGGTGATCCTACAATATTTGACAAGGATGGTTCAAGAAGTGATATTGGAGTTTACGGGGGACCTAATGGAGAAAGTTATACATATCAAAACTTAGATCCTCGCCCTCCAAGAAATATTCACGGGGAAATAATTGAAGAAAATAAAGTGAAAATTGATTGGAAACCAAATAGTGAAGCAGATTTATTTGGTTACAAAATTTACAGGGATAGTATTGCGAACTTTTCAATATCACCTTTGACATTAATTTCAGCAATAAGTGATACGGTATTTATTGAGGAGTATAAAGCTGAAACGAATTTGTACTATAAAGTAACGGCAATAGATTCAACTGAAAATGAATCGGAGCCGGGAGAAGAAGTAACAATACTACTAACTGGAATTAATGAAATAGAAATAAAAGAAAAAGATTTTCAATTATACCAGAATTATCCTAATCCATTCAATCCAACTACAAACATTTCTTTTCATTTAGATGAACCCGGTTTTGTAAAACTTATAATTTATGATGCCAAAGGTGAAAAAATAAATCAGCTGATAAGCAAGGAAATGGGTAAAGGATATTTTGAAGTAGAGTATCCGGCAGAAAATAATAATAATAATTTGGCTGCAGGTGTTTATGTCTATTCAATAACAATAACTGGAAAGGATAAAAAGATAAGACACGCTGCAAAAAAAATGATGCTTTTAAAATAACGTTTCACTTAAAAATATACTCCAAAAACTTATATAGAGGTGTTTATGAAAGCAAGCATTATTTTATATCTAATCTCAAGTTTATTTTTCTCCGGAAATTTAGCTGCGCAAGCACTACAAGGTATTCCTGATAAGATAACATTAGGCACGTACGCAGGTACCGCAACAAGTCATAATGATGATTCAACATACTTAAGATATGTAAGGGAATTAAACTTAAATACTGTAATTCACAATCTCAATAATCAAAACAAACCTTTTCTCACAAATTTAGAAGTGATTGCCTCAACAGCAAAAGATGAATACGATCGCATTTATTACTATACACAAGGTTATAATTCGCAATGGGAAATTAATTCAAGTACAATTACCACAAATGAAGTTGGATTTAAGCAATCTAACGGCATACTTTATTCAGATAGATGGTCAAATGGGGGTAACATTGATGCTGAATTAAGAGGTCCGCGTTATGATCAGGAAAAAAAATATCGACAAAATTCGTTTATGAGAAATGACTCTCTTTTTTACGTTGTAAAAATTAGAATTAGAACTGAGCAATCATATGAAACTGCAGCGAATATCTGTAAAGTTGAATTTATTTATGCTGATGATTCAACTAATATGCCATTAAGATACCCTGAAATATTAAATACTATTCAAGTGGGCGCAAATTGGACAGACGTGTTATTAGAATATGACTACTATGCACTGACTTCAAAAACAAATTTTCCTAACAATGAAATGATTGAAAATGTGTATGGTAAGGGTTTGTATATTGTAATATCATCAATGACACCCCGCTTGAAATTTGAAATTGATTTTATTGAATTTTTGGATAAAGAAATCTGGAAGGATAATTATTTAGATAATACCGGTTCAACATCCGAACTAGAGACCTATATTTCGAAACCTGAATTCAGTGATATAAAATATTTTTACTCACAAGACGAACCAAATTTACGTGAACAGGCAATTCCTTTTAACACCGTAAAAGAGGCAATATCTGGTCACGCAAATTACAAACCATTGTTTACAACCTACTACCCAAAATGGGATGAAAAATATTGTGGAGAGCTTCAGTTTCCTTTAATAAAAACTTTTAATTACGATCAAATGATGTTTTATTATTATCCGGTAATTAGGGAAAAGTGGCTGCATAGCGACTATACAAGCCTAAATTATGGAGAAGCCTATAATTTACTCAGTTTTGCCCGGCACTTGCTAAACAGATCGAAAGAAGAATTTGCTGATGAGAATATCTGGTACGGACTTCAAGTTCATGGTTATCAAAATGACAATAATCCGAGCTATTCTCCATTAAGAAATCCTACAACTAATGAAATAAAGGTTCAAACCTTAATGGCATTAGCTCATGGGATGAAGGGAATATTTTTCTATAACGTACCAACAAATATTTCAACCAGCGGACCAATAAGCTATAACCTTGGTCTTATTGATATGGACTTAACAAGAAATTATAAGTATTTCTTTTTACGCGATGATCTTATCCCAAGAATAAGAAATAGTTGGGAAACCCATTTGGTTAAGTTGGAATACTATAATAAATACGATCAATACTTTTATGATCCTACTGTTGGTGATTTGAGTCCTTACAACAATACCGGGAATATTAATGGATTTGAACTTGAAAATCTCAGTGGAACTAATCATCATATTCTTGTAACTCAATTAGATAATAAAGTAGAACCCTCTAAAAGCATCTACTATTCAGTAATTAATTTGGTCACATCAACATCGTATCATCCGAATTCAATTCAACCAATAAGTATTAAATATGAGATACCCTCTCTGTTCAATGGCTATCGCAACATACGCTTTAGGGATTTAGAAGATTCCTTTGACGAAACATTTGATAATAATTCTACACAAGCAAATTACCTTAACCATAACCTTTCACCTGGTGACGGAGTATTTATTCAAACCGGACCCGTATTAAAAATTGGCGGCAACTTTGTTTTTGATGATACAGTAAAAACTGCTATTACCCTAACTGAAGCTATGACAATTAAACCAAATGCAACGTTAACTCTGAATAAGTTTTATTCTATTTCTGAAGATATCTATGTTGAAGACGGTGGAATGGTTGAAACTAATTTGTATGGCGGTATTGCATTTAGTAATAACGCTGAACTTTTATTTGCAGATTGGAGTGATGGACTTGTAATTTCACAAAATGACACTCATCCAAAACTTTATTGGACAGAATATCCAAGTGAAGAATCAACAGTAAAGTATGAGATTTATAGAAAGAAGGATTCACCAAATTTTCAATTAGTTCATACAATAACAGACAAATCAATAACAGAGTTTACAGACACTGATGTTAATATAATGCTTACACCGGCAGCAAATCCAACCAATGCAAAATATTATGTAAAAGTATATGAAAGACCAACTAAGGTTTGGATAGAGCAAGACCAAACCATAACGGTAACAATAACACCGGTATATGGTGAAGCACCGGCAAAGAAATTAGCAGAAGAACTTATCATTACTGAATATAAATTAGAACAAAATCACCCCAACCCTTTTAACCCAACAACAGTAATAACTTACCAGGTACCAAAACAAAGTCATGTAACAATAAAAGTTTACGATATACTCGGGAAGGAAATAACTGAACTTGTAAACTCCACAAAAGCGGTTGGCATTTACAATGTAACATTTGATGCAACATCCGTCAGCCGACGGATTTCAAGCGGCACATATATTTATAGAATGGAGGCAGGTAAATATGTGGAGAGCAGGAAGATGATAATTTTAAAGTAGCATTTACTCCACATCTGAAAAAGGCTTTCACTAAAGTACAAGCGTCATCACGAGAGAAGCGAAGTGGGCTAATTTAATATTCATATTCGAAAGATTGCTTCAGCAAAAAACGCTTCGCAATGACATTAATACAATTTTGAGATAGCCTCCTCAAAATAAATCAACTCTCTTAATTATTTAAATCAGATTTCATATCTTTAATTAATCAATAATAAATTTAAATGATGCAAGATGAATTACAGAGTACTTCTATTTTATAAATATGTAAATGTTAGCGATCCGCAAAAATTTCAAAAGGAGCATTTGGAGTTTTGTTTTGCAAATGATATTAAGGGTCGTGTTTTTGTTGCCGACGAAGGAATAAACGGAACCGTTTCCGGCACAGTTGAAAATATTGAAAAGTATAAAACTCACTTAACAAGCTTTGCTGAATTTAATGATATTTGGTTCAAGGAAGATGAGGCAAGTGAACATGCTTTTAGGAAAACTCACGTACGTGTTAAAAAGGAAATTGTAAACTCGGATGTACTGGATGTAGATTTTGCTAACGGCGGTAAACGACTGCAGCCTGATGAACTGAATAAATTTTATGAGTCGGGTAAAGATTTTATAATTGTTGATGCACGAAATAATTATGAAAGTGTAATAGGTAATTTCAAAAATTCTATCACCCCCAATATGGATACTTTCCGTGATTGGAAAGATGTTGCGGCACAGCTTGCAGAGCAGAAGGATAAAACTGTTGTAACCTACTGCACAGGCGGCATCCGATGTGAAAAAGCATCAGCGTATTTAGTGGAGCAGGGCTTCAAAGATGTTTACCAACTTGAAGGCGGAATTGTAAACTATACAAAACAATACCCCGATAAATTTTGGCAGGGCAGCATTTTTGTTTTTGATGAACGCAGAATAGTTGAACCAAACACGAAGGAAGAATTAAAGCATACCGCCGAATGCTACTACTGCAGCAAGCCTACCTCATACTACATTAATTGTCACAATCAAAATTGCGATAAATTATTAATTAGCTGTCACGATTGCAAAGTTGAAAATGAATACTGCTGCAGTGATGAATGCCGTGCCTCTGATAATAAGAGAAAAGCTTTTCACGGTTAATCGGCTGGAAAAATTATTTCATGCGAGCGCAATGAGCGAGGGAATTGACTTTTGAGTCCATCGCCGGATGCTGAAGCTGTTCCCAATATTTCATTTTTCCACTTAATTGCTTTTTGCCCCTTTTCCGTACTTTCACCCTTAACAGTTTGACCCTGCAAATATTTTTTTAAGTCCGCTTCATTCTCTAACTCAATTATATTTAAGTTTATGTATTCCGCCAAAACCCTTGCCGCATTAGAATGTAAGTGAATATACCCTCTTCTATCGAACACACCAAACTTAGAACCGATGCGTGTAAATGGATTAAGGTTATCGGCTTCCCAACTTCCATCTATAAAAAATATGTCATTTTTCTTGATCAAAAATTTGTAACGGTTCAAAACGTCAAACGGTATTCCAAATCGTTCTTCAATTTGTTTAAGTTTGTCAATCATGTCTTTGCTGTGTGCAGTAATTAATTTTTGATCTTTACCGTTTATCGTTATCTGTTCATTCGCATCAATATTTTCAAGCTTACGCAGCTTTGCTACAAAAAAACCTTCGGAGTCAACTTCCCACGGTATAACCCGTTTGGCATTTTTTATTTGCGGGTTTAATTTTTCTTCCTCGAATTCTATAAATGCATCTTCACATTTAATCGGAAGCTCAATCGGCAGCAATTCAACGGGATAATTATTCAATATTTTGTTCAGCACTAATTCATTCTCTTCAATTGCTAATGTGCAGGTTGAGTAAATTATTTCCCCTCCCGTTTTTAGCATTTTTATTGCGCTGACAAGAAGTTTGTACTGAATGTTAGCAAGCAGTTCGGTTTTACTTTCTTCCCACCAGTTATTAACCTCATTCTTTTTTTGAAGCACACCCAAAGCCGTACAGGGTGCGTCAACTAAAATTTTATCAAAATAGTTATTGTAAACCTTGCTTAAATTTTCACCCTTAAAATTTATTATTCCCATGTTTATTGATTTCATCTTATCCAGATTATAGACGAGCACCCTAATACGTGAATTGGAAACTTCATTTGCATAAAGCGTACCTTGATAATTCATCAGTTCCGAAAGCTGTGTTGATTTGGAACCGGGGGCAGCACATAAATCAAGCGTCCGATCCTCTTTAGCCGGGTTTAAAATTAGCGGCGGCACCATTGATGAAAGACTCTGGATATAATATTTGCCGATTGTGTATTCAATCGTTTTACCTATTAATTCATTACCCTTAATTACACGATAAGCTGATTCGATGCTTCCAACTTGCTCAACTTCAATATTATACTTTTTCAAACCTTCAATTATTTCACCGGGGTTATCAAAAGTTGTAGGAATTCGAATATACTGGCTATGATCTTCTTCAACATAGTCGGAATATTTTTTTAAGTATTCTGCTCCGAAATGTTTAAGGATATACTCTGAAATATTGCTGCCTATTTTGAACATCCGCCCTAAAACCTTTGAATATTCAATGCTTGAAAAATATGACTGGAGATTTCTAAAAATCTTGTTGATTCAGGAAATTCCAATTTGAATTCCTTTTCAACTTCTTTTAAAATAGTATCCAGATGAAGTTCATATTGCTTAACAATTTTGGCAGTATCATTATCATCTAAAGGCAGGTTTATCTTTGAGGGCTTATACCTGTTTGCATATAGTACAAATTTAGCTTCTGTAAAAGAGGAAGCGTTAAAAATTAAATTGCCCCCGACATCAAGCAGTTCGAAAGACCCAAATAATTCAGGACCAAGAATTAAGTTTTTATTGGGCAATGAAATTTCTTTAGTTGGAACACTCTCAACAAAATCATCAGGAAAGACTTTCAGCTTTTCATCTTTTATCAACTTAATCCATTTCTGCTGAAAATCTTTTTGTGTCATTTAGCAGCCGCACTATTAGGTTTCTTAAAATTCATATCTGCGGCGTTTGGTTTCTCAATCCAATCGGCAACAAAAACATTAGTCTCACGGCTTTCGGCTTCATCCGTTCTTCGGTTAGAAGCAAATGCAATTTTTTTACCATCATGCGAGAACATAGGGAAAGCATCGAAAGTGTTGGAGTTTGTAATTTGCTGCAATCCGGTTCCATCAATATTTATAAGGAATATGTCAAATATTCTTCCGCCTTGTTTAAGAGAATGGTGATTTGAGGCGAAAACAATTTTTTGATTACTCGGATGAAAATAGGGAGCCCAATTTGCGCCTAAAAAATTTGTTACTTGAACTGCATTTTTCCCATCAATATCGGCAACAAAAATATTTAATGCTTTTGGTTCAACAAATCCGTCTTCCAGTAAATCTTTATAAATCTCTGCTTGTGTTCCTGTTGGTCTGCTTGCACGCCAAACAATTTTTTTTGAATCATGAGAGAAAAATGCACCGCCGTCATAACCAAGTTCCGAAGTAAGCTGTAGTAATTCTTCCGTTGCTATTTCGTAACGCCAAAGTTCAAGGTCACCGCTTCGGGTAGATGTAAAAATTATATATTTGCCATCGGGCGAAACTGTCGGTTCGGCATCGTAGCCTTCTCCGCCAATTAATAATTTTTCATTTTCATAATTTTCATCGGTAACATAAATATCATAAGTATCATAAATTGCCCAAACATACCTGCCGCCCATAAACATTGGTGCATCGGGGCAGTCTTTGTCAGCCGCATGCGTTGATGAATAAATTATTCTCCCGTCGGTTAAAAAATAGCTGCATGTTGTTCTCCCCAATCCTGTTGAAACTAATTGGTATTGTTTACCGCTGCCGAGTTTTGATCCATCGGCATTCATTACATATATTTGGTCGCAGCCTTGATTATTTATTTTATCCCAGTCACTTTGGAATACTAGTTTTTGATTATCAAAACTCCAATATGCTTCTGCGTTATTTCCGCCGAAGGTTAACTGTGTTACATTTCTTAAATGATATTCACCGGTAAACCGTAATGAGTCTGCACCCGGATTATATTCTGAATCCTTATCGGTACTGCAGGAAAAGATTATAGATATAAAAACTAGTAAAGCAAAAATTTTCCGTATCAATTTATCACCATAACTTATTTTTTAGTTTCAATTTTAATTACTTTTTTAGGTTGCCAAAATAATAGCACAATTCCCAGTATTACTAATGGTATGCTAAGAATCTGCCCCATGTTCAATGCCATTCCGGCTTCAAAACTTGATTGAACTTCTTTAAAGCGTTCAACAAAAATTCTAAATCCAAAAATCATTATTAAGAAAATTCCAAAAATTAGTCCGTCCTTAACTTTCCCGTCCTTAATTTTATAGATAAAAAATATTGTTAAAAAAGTAATCAAGTAAGCAATAGCTTCATAAAGCTGGGCGGGGTGTCTTGGCATTAATCGTTCCTGCGCTGTTAAACCGGGTGCTGCTAAAAATTTTATTGCCCAGGGCACATCACCCGGTACGCCGATTATTTCAGAATTAAAAAAGTTACCAACGCGGATAAAAAATGCCGCAAGTGCAACAGTAATAACTACTCTATCCATCACCCATAAGTAAGTCTGGTCATTTCTTCCTTTAATGTAAAGGTAAACAGCAATTAAAATTCCAACGGCAGCGCCATGACTTGCTAAACCGCCTTCCCAGACTTTAAGTATCTCAATCGGGTTACTAAGATAATAGCTTGGATTATAAAATAAACAATGTCCTAACCGTGCCCCTATTACTGTTCCGCCAACCATATACCAAACTAAATCGTTTAGATCCTTCTCTTTCTTCTTTTCCTTTTTGAATATCCACAACATTATTTGGAAGCCTACAATGAAAGATGTGGCGAATAGTAAACCATACCATCTAACTGTAAACGGACCAATCGAAAATATTTCCGGACTGATACTCCATTCCATTTATTAGTATTCCTTAAATATTATTTTGCAAAATTCTTGCTGTTAAATCTATATTTATTTATTACTGCTGCAAGCAGGTAGCTGAAAACTGCAACCATTATTATTGTTGAACCTGAAGGTAAATTTAAGTAATAGGAAAGTAATAAGCCAACAAGCATAAAAGCTAATGCAAGCAATACCGAAACAAACATCATAGATTTTAATCCTTTATTGAACTTAACACTTATTGCCGATGGAATAGAAAGCAGAGCAATAACTAAAATTATTCCCACTAACTTTATTAGTACAACAATTGTAATTGCTATTAAACTCATTAATAGAAAATAGAGTTTGTCAACAGGCAGCCCGGTTGTTTGAGCGAACTCTTCGTCAAACGTAATTGCCCTTAACTGCTTAAACAACACAGCAACAATAGTTACAATCACTAAATCTAAAATTACCATTAACCAAATTTCTGTGCCGGAAATTGTAAGAATATTACCGAACAAATAACTCATTAAATCAGGCACGTAGCCCGGCACGAAGCTTATGAATAAAACTCCGAGCGCCATTCCGAATGCCCACATCAATCCGATTAGTATATCTTCATTTTCATTATTTCGTTTACGCATAAATGAGATAAAGCCCGCTGCACCAAGTGAAAAACCTACAGCGCCAATCAATGGATTGAATCCTAAAAGATAGCCGAGCCCGATACCTCCGTAAGCTGTGTGGGCAATACCGCCGGTAATGAAAACAATTCTCTTTACAATTATATACGACCCGATAATGCCGCATGCTATGCTTGCCAGCAGACTTGCAGTTATTGCATTTAGCATAAAATCATATTCTAAAAATTCAAGCATTCTTAATCTCCATGCTCATCTAAAACCCTGTGCGGCAAACCGTGTGCTATTAAATCAACGGGGCATTGGTATGTATCTTCCAACATCTCTTTTGTTATTTCTTTAGAGTCGTGATAAACAAGTGTTTTATTTAAGCATGCTATTTTTCTAACATAGCGCGATATTGCACTCATGTCATGCGATACTAAAATTATTGTTGTAGTTTCATTTAATTTGTTCAGCAGCTCATAAACATTTTGCCCGGTTTTTGTATCAACACTTGCGGTTGGTTCATCAAGTAAAAGTATTTTTGGTTTCATTGCAAGTGCGCGTGCAATAAGAACCCGCTGTTTTTGTCCGCCTGAAAGATGACCAATTGTTTTAGATTTAAATTCACTCATGCTCACCATTTCAATTGCTTCATCCACAATCTGTTTATCATCTTTTGATGTTCTCGAAAATATTTTTTTTTCGCCTACCCTCCCCATCATCACAACATCCCAAACTGATATTGGGAAATCTTTTGTGAACTCCGACTGCTGCGGAACATAGCCGACAGAAGAACTATTGTGAGATGCCGACTTACCGAACACTAAAACCCTGCCGCTTGTCGGCGGAAGTAAGCCCAAAATAATTTTTAATAATGAAGTTTTTCCGCCGCCGTTTGGACCTATTATTCCTATAAAATCATTTTGCTGAACCGTGAGATTTATCTTTTCTAAAATTGAAGTATTCCCGATGCTTAAGTTTACATCACTTAATTGAATTGCGTTAATCATTTTATTTATTGTACCTCATAATTTCTTCGCTTACTTCTTTTATATTTTCTAAATAATTTTCCGGCAGCGGATTGATATAACTTACACTTATACCTAATTGGTCGACAATCGCTTTAGCATTTGAAACATCGGAACGCGAATCTACAAATATTGCTTTAACATTTTTATTCTCCGCAAGATCAATCAACTCTTTTAATTGTTTTGCCTTCGGACTTTTTCCTTCGTGCTCAATTGAAATTTCTTCTAAATTAAACTCCTCTGCAAAGTAGGTCCATGCCGGGTGAAATACCATCAAAGTTCGATTTTCTAATCTCTCAAATTTAGCAAGCAGTTCTTCTTCCAAATTGATCAAATGTTTTGAATAGGTTTCATATCGTTCTAAAAAATATTTTTTATTTTCGGGCGCGGCTTTTAATAATGAATTTAATATTGTTAATACTATTTGCTTAGCATTTTTAATACTAAGCCACATATGCGGGTTTCCGCTAATCTTTCTTAAACCTTCACTGCAGTCAGTTGCAATTACACTGTCGTTTTCAAGATCATATTTATCATAAAATATTTTTTCAAATTCAAACGGCTCGCCTACTTTAAAAATTACATCTGCATTCTCAATCACTTTTATTGATTTTGGCGAGGGCTCAAATGTATGCGGATTTTCATTAGCGGGTATCAGAATATCAACGTTTACTTTTTCGCCGCCGATTTGTTTTACAAAGTCGGCATAAGTTACAATGGACACTACAGCATTTAATTTTCCGGTTGGAGTATTTTCTTTTGTGCCGCATCCGCCTAAAAACAATATTGATAGAAATAGAATAAGATTAGTAAATATTTTCATTTTTTACACTCCGGGCAAATGCCGATAAATTCCATTGAATGATCTACAATTCGGTAATCGGTAAGCTTTCTCACCTTATCAATAATACAAATTTCAAGTTCCTCAATCTTACCGCAATTTTTACATAAAATATGATGCGGATGATTATCTTTTTTAATCAGCGAGTATCTTAACTGTTTATCATTAAAATTTGTGGATTGCAGTAAACCTTTGGAGGAAAATAATTTTACTGTTCTAAAAACAGTTGTAAAATCAGCCCCGCCGCACTTATTCACAATTTCAGAAATGGTTAACGGCTTATTGCTCTCATTTAAAACATTTAAAATCTGCCTGCGGGGAACTGTAATTTTTAATCCAAGTTCTTTTATTCGTGAAAGAAGTTTTTCCATAGTTAAATTTAATAATCAAAGTTTCTAATTGCAAATAACTTGCATTTAGAGAAAGCGAAAATTAAAATTGACAATGGAAAAATTTATACTAAATTTAAGAATGTCGAACAACATTATATTTTATATTGATATTTTTAGTTTTAATTATATTATTTGCATCAGTACATGATGAGTACATCGTCTTGATAAATATCTAAGTTAGAAAAATATGTTGAAATAGAATTTCCAAGTAAACGGAGTAAAAATGATTAGCAACAGAGAACTCTACAGATTACCATGGACGTTACCGGATAATGCAATTTCATGGCTGGAACCTACAGCAATGTGTAACCTGGCTTGCGACGGATGCTACAGAGAAAACGAAGCCGGTTCACATAAGCCTTTTGATGAAGTAAAACATGAACTCGACATTTTCCAGAAATATAGAAACACAGACTGCATCTCAATTGCAGGCGGCGATCCTTTATTATATCCCGATATTGTTAAACTTGTTGCTGAAATTAAGTCACGCGGATTAAAGCCGATTGTAAACACAAACGGTAAAGCCCTAACAAAAGAGCTTTTAATGGATTTGAAAAAAGCCGGGGTGTTTGGATTCACCTTTCACGTGGATAGCAAGCAAGGGCGGGGAAAGGAATGGAAAGATAAAAATGAAGTAGAGCTTAATGAACTTAGGTATCACTATGCAAAAATGCTGGCAGATGCAGGGGATATCGCATGCTCCTTCAACTCTACAGTTTATGAGGACACACTTCAGTATGTTCCCGAACTTGTAGAGTGGGCACATAAAAACATAGACATTGTGCACACGATGGTTTTTATTGCCTTCCGACATGTTGTGCCGACTATGCCATTCGATTGGTATGCAGGAGGACAAAAAGTTGATTGGGATAAAATTATGTACCACTCCGACACCAAAAGAAATGTTGATATTCTTTCAACAGATGTGCTTGCCAAAGTGAAAGAAAAATTTCCGGAGTTTGAACCATGCGCCTACTTGAATGGAACTAAAAAAGCTGATTCATACAAATGGCTATTATCGGAAAGAGTTGGAACTAAGAAAAAAATTTACGGCTATGTTGGACCAAAATTTTTAGAACTTATAATGGCAGGTCACCACTTTATTAAAGGTACATATATTTCATACAGTTCCCCAAAGCTTAACCGCATGGCAAAATCTGCAATGCTGCTCCTCTTTCCTTTTGATAAGGGATTAAGACAGGCGACTAAGCAGCTTCTTAAAAATCCTATTAGATTATTCAAGAAAACACATATGCAGTCAGTGCTGTTCATTCAGCCGGTTGATTTTATGGAAAATGGAGATCAAAGCATGTGTGACGGCTGCCCCGATATCACAGTTCATAAAGATGAACTTGTTTGGTCGTGCCGGCTTGAAGAATTGAAAAACTATGGCGTGTTTTTGCGAACAGTTCCAAAGAATAATGAGAAGTTAGAAGTGGAGTAGTTTAGGAGTGGAGACGTAGAGACGTAGAAATATTAAAAATTTCTATGGTCATTTGATTTTGAAATAAATTTGTAGAAAAATTTCGGTAATCGGTAATCGAAAATATTAAATCAAAAACTAGGTCACACTGAGCTCCGTCGAAGTGCGGCGGCAATGTATAAGTAGTTTAGGAGTGTAGTAGTATAGAATTGAAACAGAAAGTATAATAAAGGATCAAGATGAATAAAAACTTTTATTAAACAATTATTCCCTCAGTCTGAATCGCAAATCAAAAATCGTTAATCGTTGATCTTAAATCAATTTTGTATTGCTGCATTATTAACAAACTATTGAACATTAAAATTAAATTAGTCATTCTTCACAAAAGTAAAGAATGACTAATTTATAATTAATTGCTTTTATGATCACGGTGTATAAAACAAGGGTGCATCCGGTCCAAGCGGTATTTCAAATAACAGCCAGACAATCATCATTACAATTCTAATAATTGCAAAAACAATTGCGTAGGGCAGCATTGATGAAATTATTGTTCCAAGCCCAATGTTCTTAACATATTTTTGCGCAAACACAATTATTATCGGGAAATACGGCAGTAATGGAGTAAGAATATTTGTGTATGAATCACCAACCCTATAAGCTGCTTGAGTTACTTCCGGAGAGTATCCCATCAGCATTAACATCGGTACAAACACGGGAGCCATAATCGCCCACTTTGCAGAAGCACTGCCGATAGCAATGTTGATAAGTGATGCAACAATAATAAAAGCAATTATCAAAGGAATACCTGTTAGATTAATTGCCTTTAAAACTTCTGCTCCTTTAACAGCAACGATCAATCCTAAATTAGACCAGTTGAAATATGCAACAAACTGAGCCGCTACAAATGCAAGCACAATATATCCGCCCATGCTCGCCATTGATTCCGCTGTGAATTGAGCTACCTCTTTATCTGTCTTTATCGATTTGGTAACAATTCCAAAAACCAAACCCGGTATAAAAAATAAAAATAACATAAGTGGAACAATACTAACATAAAAAGGAGAAAGACTGCCGTCATCACCTCTTAAAACACCCCATTCAGGTATAAACATAAAGCCGGTTATTATTGCTGAAACTGCAAGCGAGATCCCGGACCAGCGTAAACCTTTTCTATCTAATTCGGTTAAATCATTTTTTTCCTCTTCAACATGATCTTCCTGCTGATATTTACCTAATCGGGGTTCTAAAATTTTCTCTGTCACCCATGTTCCGGCGATACCTATTATAGGAACTGAAGCTGCCATTAAATACCAGTTGGAAGTTTCAAGCACAACATAATCGGGATCAATAATTTGTGCAGCGGGAGTTGTAAATCCGGCAAGTAATGGATCGAGAGAAGTTAAAAGAAGGTTAGCTCCGAATCCGCCCGATACTCCTGCGAAAGCTGCTGCAAGTCCTGCAATGGGGTGTCTTCCCATTCCAAAAAATATTGCAGCACCCAAAGGAATCAAAACAACATAACCCGCATCAGCAGCAACACTGGAAAGCATACCCGCTGTTACAATAGTAAAGGTAATTAATTTTGAAGGGACACTTGCTACAAATGCTTTTAGAGCCGCGGCAATTAACCCTGTTCGCTCTGCTACACCAATACCAATCATTACAACAAGCACTAATCCCAATGGCGGGAAGTCTGTGAACACTTTTACCATAGAAGTAAATATTCTTCTAATACCCTCGCCGCTTAATAAATTTACAGCTTTAATCTCTTCTTGTGTGCCGGGATGAATTGCGCTTATTTCAAGCATCGAAAATATCCAGGAAGCAATCAGTACGATTGCTGCTAAAATTAAAAATAGTGTAACCGGCTGGGGAAGTTTGTTTCCGGCAATTTCTACTCTATTCAAAACTCGTTGAAATAGTCCGGGCTTACTTTTGTTTTCTTCCATTAATACCTCAATTTGGATTTTAAAAGATTGTGCAAAATACTGCTTTTGTTATTTTAGATGCAAACCATCAGGATGAATGATTTTGCAAATTGCTCGATATATTAGCCTAATCTTGAAGCTACTAAATTCAGGGATTATTTATTAAATAAGAAAGTTCATTTTAAATACGGATAAACTAATTGTTTAGTTTTCACTTAAGGTAACACGTTCGTTCACAAGTGTGATCAATAATTCATAAAGTCTTTGCAAAATTGTTTCATCTATATTGAACGCCCTAAATATGGTTTCATCAAACTCAATTCTATCTTGCATTTCAACTTCTTGATCTATATTCATTATTTCTCTACTAGTTAATGAGGCAAACGATGCTAAGATCTTGCTTCTT
This sequence comes from Ignavibacteriota bacterium, assembly GCA_013112585.1. Taxonomy (GTDB): domain Bacteria; phylum Bacteroidota; class Ignavibacteria; order Ignavibacteriales; family Melioribacteraceae; genus IGN16. Next base: position 39,734 of record JABFGH010000026.1, read on the forward strand.
GATGATTGTGAGAGAGTTGATGGATTAAGTAATTTTAATTTTTTAAAATAACTCGCATTTAAATCAAGTGAACCTAAATTTCTTGAAGTACCTTTTAATTCGATTGCTAAAAGTGACAAAACTGAATTTAACAAGGCAGCTATGAGTTTAACGTTGTTTACATCGACAACACTTATGGCAGCTAATCGTTGATCAATTGTAAACCCGTCCTCCGAATAACAAAAAAATAATCTTTTATAAGGATTAATTGCCGTAACAATATGAGCTGTTTTGGGTGACAATGAATACCAATAAGGTTTGTTACTTGAACAGGCTTCGGGAATCGTTTTGGAAGAATTTTTATTCCTAACATTTAAAAAACTTTGAATCCATCGATATGCTCCAGGAAAATCTCTCCTTAATTCGTCAATCCCTTTATCGCAAACAAATAAGTAAAAATTATATTCATTTTTGAATTCAAAAGATTTGATTTCGACAGGACCTTTGATGTAAGGCACTAGAAACTGTCTCTCTATTTGACTTTCTTCGACCTTTTCTAAAGGAATTATAAACATTTTATTCCAACCCGTTCTTTCACCGCGAAAAACATTAATAAAATCTGGATAAAGCTGAGCTTGATGAGCTAAGAATAGATCAAAAATATTTGCTGAAATAAAGTATTGTGACCAATTAGCTTTATCTTCTAATGATTGCTCTAAAACTGACCTCTCAATTGAGCTGACAGAAATCTTTTTATTGAAGTTATGTTTTAAGTTTTCAAAATTATCATCGTTGTTCCAATTACTATTTAATGGGTCTTCACAATATTCTATATCTGAATAAAAATCTTCAATTTGTAACAAATAATTATTATCACTTACATTGAAAAGTTCATCTAATTTAGTATTTATCGAAATAAATTTTGTTGCTTGTTCAGATTCTATTTTTTGTAAGACCACAAAAATAGTTGAGACTTTTGAATCAGCAAACCAATGCTCTGCACTACTTTTTATAACATACTTAATGTGAAAGTTATCAAGTATAAATTTTTTGAATTGAATTCCGTATTCTTTACCCAACCACGCATTAGAAGTTATGGCAGAAATAAATCCCTCTTCATTTAAAAATCTAAATGAATTATAGATACAATAAGTAAAATAGTCTGATCGTTCATTTATTTTGAAAGAATTATCGGGTAAGAATGCTTGTTGTGTTGATTCAAATTGTTCTCTAAAATGTTCAGTCATTACCTCGTTTGGGATATCTTCTTGCCGAATGAAAGGAAAATTGCTGATAATTGAGTTAAAAGTAGGAATAGACATCTCAATCTGGTTAAGGTAATTATTTGAATCTGGAAATATTTTGGTAGCACCCGGCAATAAATTAAAAAAATCCTCTCTCATTACTCTTGGGAAATTATCAGTTTCCAAAACATTTTGTTTATAAAGATTTACGACTGATAAAATTGCGGGAAAATGTGATATGTCATTGCCCCAAATCTGATTTAATAATTGGGAGTGTTTCTGTATACCAAAATATTTTAAAATTTTGTAAGCCGAATTTAAAAATGATCCGGTACCTGACGTAGGATCAAAAATTATATCTTGTGCCGAAGTAATTGCTGGGAATGAAACAATATCTGCTAAAATTTCAGATGTAAAGTATTGCCCAAATTTCTGTTTTTCTTCTTTAGGTACAAGGTTTTCCAGTATCTTCCCAATAACATCTGATGGGAGAATTTTAAAGTCAAATTCATTAATAACTTTGATAAGTTTAGAGACAGCATTACTAACGACATTTGAAAAACTAATAATATCTGTGAAATAAGGTTTAAAAATTGCATGATAATCAATACGTCTTGCTTCAGCAAAATATTCGAATAAACTTGTTTTTACATTAATGCCGGTTTGTGATTCTATGACTATTCGATTTAAATTTCCCGATAGATTTTCAGAGAGTGTTGAATAAAATAAAATTCTTCCAATCAAATTATAAAATGTAAATTTTGCTAGAACATTTTCAGCAACAATGTTTTCTAGTCTTCTGGAAGATGAAGATAAAATTCGCAAAGTAGAATTCTCATAAATCTTCCATTTATTAAATTCTTCTCTAAAAGTATGGTTAGCATTCTTTAAGTTTATAATCTCCTTTTGGAATTGTGGAATTATAATTTTGGATGCAGATTTAATCGCCTCAATGATGCTACCGCTAATATTAACAGCTTGTCTAAATTCTCCTATATTATATAGTTGTTCTAAATCATGAAGAATTTCATTTAGTTGAGTTTTCAAAAACAACTCATTTTCACGATATCTTTCGGGGTTTGCCAAATCCTCTCTTGAATTAATATTGAGATTTTTGGGGTAGACTTTTTTTTGACTTAGCGCCTCTGTTGAATAATTATCATTTTCTATCTTCCAAATAATTGCTTCCGAGCCATTCCAGGTAACGAATGAATTCGCACCAATTCTTTCTGCTTTTTCCAGTGCATTCTCAAGCATATCAATATCATCAATTTTTGTATCGGGAAACTTTAACTCCCATCCATTAAAAATAATACCCGAAACTTTATCTGAAAAAAGCAGAATATCTGGAAATTTTGTTTTGCCAGACTCCAGTACAATACCAGCATCATTTGTTGCGTCTTGAAATACTGTTCGCCCCTGACGAATTGCCTCTTGTATCCAACTAATTACATGTCCAGTCCAAACTCTTTCGTTATATCTTGTTGACATAATTTACAGTATGATATTCTATAAATGGTTCTTTGAAGAGTGTTAATGCTTCATCTTTATTTTTTTTCTGGCGAAGTGTTTCTTCAATTCTATTTGCACATACTTTTATATAGTCAATAGGCCTTACCTTATGTAGAAGAACATCTTCGTTTTTTTCAATTCCAATAAAGTTTCTGTTTTCCAATATTGCAGATAGTAGAAAACTTCCGCTGCCGCAGGCGTTATCTAAAACTATATCGCCGGGTTTTGTAAACGTCCGTATTAAATATCGTCCAAGCTCTATTGGTTTTTGTGTTGGATGATAAACCTTTCCCTCTGATTCAGCAGTTTTAGCATAAATGTAATCATCGTGATAATCTTCATCAAAAAATAAAATATCATTTGGATATCTTTCACCATTACTTTTTACATGTCTTGGTTTAAAGTCACCATAACTTCCCGTGTATTGATCTTTTCTAACTCCCTTATCATACGGAATACCTTTTGTCATTTGAGGATTGTAGGTGGGTTGTTTTTTATAAAATATACATATATCCTCATGCTTCCTAAGCGGTTGAATCTTCGCATTTAAAAAATTTGTTGGTTTAGATTTAATCCAAACTAATTTGTACTTGAATAACTTTTCATTACTAAGAATTAATTTTGCTGTAAAAAGTCCCTGCCCAGTTAAAACAATTGCACCTCTATCTTTTATTATCCTTTCATAATGTTTCCATAATGTGCTTAAATCAATAATTGAATCCCACTTATTTCTTGTTGTTCCATATGGTAAATCGCATAAAATCATATTAATGCTTTTATTCGGCAATTTGTCCATTTCTTCCAGACAATCACCTTGTATCACTTTGTTTAAGAAAGTGTCAATACTTTTTTTCATGTTATTTTTTTATCTAATTTGAATTGAAGCTTAATTATATGATTATATAAAATATAGAAATTTTATGTCATTTATTGAGAAAAAACATTTTGAATCTATCTAACAGAAATTAAAATATTTTTTTAGTTTATTAAATTAAATCAACCATTAAGATAGTATTAAACAATTTCAAGTTGACATTAGCCTAACAATCTTCGTATTTACGAAGTATAATTATAATATGATAAACCTCTGAACCGAATATGAAAAATTTTGATTTAAGTAAATTAAGAGAATTGACTCCGCCCAATAACTGGCTTAAAATCTCAACCTTAGACACACACACAGAAGGCGAACCGTTAAGAATTATCACAAGCGGTTTACCGCAAATTAAAGGCACCACAATTTTAGAAATGCGTAAAGATTTAATTGAGAATCATGACTACATTAGAACAGCATTGATGTGGGAGCCGCGCGGACATGCCGACATGTACGGATGCATCATCACCCCGCCAACAACTGACGATGCAGATTTTGGCGTAATCTTTCTCCATAACGAGGGCTACAGTTCAATGTGCGGACACGGAATTATTGCCGTGACAAAAATTGCTGTAGAGTCCGGTTTGGTTAAAATGATTGAACCAGAAACTACAATAAAAATTAATGCTCCGGCAGGTTTGATAACTTCAACAGCAAATATAAAAGATGGCAAAGTTGAAAGTGTTTCTTTCTTAAATGTGCCCTCCTTCGTTTTAATGAAAAATAAAAAAGTTAATGTAGATGGAATCGGCGAAGTGAAGTTTGATATTGCATACGGCGGCGCTTTTTACGCATACGTTAATGCAGATGACCTAGAAATAAAAATGACACCCCAAAATTATGATGAGCTGATTGACAAAGGCAGAAAAATTAAAAACGCTGTAATGAATAATTTCGAGATCAATCACCCGTTCGAAAAAGATCTAAGTTTTCTTTACGGAACAATTTTTATCGGTAAACCCCATACTCAAAATGCTGACAGCCGAAACGTCTGCATCTTTGCTGAGGGTGAAGTAGATAGGAGTCCGACAGGTACGGGAGTGAGTGGTCGCGCTGCTTTGCACTATTTCAGTAATGAAATTAAATTAAATGAATCAATGACGATAGAAAGCATTTTAGGCACAAATTTTAATGTTAGTGTTAAACAGGTAACCAAGTTCGGTAATTTTGATGCTGTAATTCCAAAAGTAACCGGCACTGCTCATATAACGGGCAAACACGAATTTTTAATTGATCCTGATGATCCTCTTAAAAACGGATTTATTTTTAGATAATTTTATTTAACCATTTTTATAACCCAATAAGGAATACTTTATGCTTGAAGATCACCCCAAAGGAATTATGGTAATGTTCACAACTGAAATGTGGGAGCGTTTTGGTTTTTATATAATGATGGCAATTTTAGTTTTGTACATGGGCAGCGAGTTCGGCTGGAGTGACTCTGTTAAAGGTGACCACTACGGAGTATTTCTTGGGCTGGTTTATCTTATTCCATTATTAGGCGGATATTTCGGCGATAAACTTTTCGGGCAAATAAATACAGTAATTGCCGGAGCTTCATTAATGATGTTCGGCTATGTAGCACTCGCCATTTCCTCCGCAGATCAACTGGTTTCATTTTATATCGGTTTGTTTTTAGTAGCATTCGGAACCGGAATATTTAAGGTAAACATGGCTGTGCTTATTGGTAATTTGTATCGAGATAAAATTCATCTTAAGGATGCCGGATTTAATATCTTTTATATGGGCGTTAATGTTGGGGCTACAATTGCGCCATTGGCTGCTACTTTACTCGGATATTTCTTTAATGATTATAGAATGTCATTTTGGGCTGCCGCTTTTGGAATGCTCATCTGTTTAATAACTTTTTATTCCGGAAAAGGAAAGCTGATGACGGCGGATGTAAAACAATCTAAAAATTCTGAAAAAGAAATTGTCTTTGAGGAGATGTCAAAAAAAGAATCAACTTCAAGGATTTTAACTTTAGGTTTACTTTTTACGATTGTAATATTTTTCTGGATGGCTTTTTATCAGAACGGTTTTGCACTTACACTTTTTGCAGAAAGATCAACAAAGATTTATGATTTTCTGCGACCTGAAACTTATCAATTTTTTAATCCATTTTTTATTCTTGTTCTAACTCCAATATTACTGACCATTTTTAGTAAACTTAACAAAAAAGGAAAAGAACCAAGTACGCCCGTAAAAATCTTTATTGGAATGATTATTATGAGTGCATCAATGTTAATAATGGTTGTGGCATCTTTACAAGGCGGCAATGATGATGCAAACAATATGTTTCCCGGCTGGTTAATTTCAACGTACCTAATTGTAACTCTATCTGAAATTTTAATTTCTCCGTTAGGGCAATCTTATGTTTCAAAAGTTGCGCCGCCTAAAATACAGGGGTTAATGATGGGCGGATGGTTTTTAGCCACCTCGATCGGGGCGTTAGGTTCAGGTTTAATCGGCAAGTTTTACAGTGATTTTTTACATCACGAATATTTTCTGATTCTAACCGGAATACTTCTATTTTCAGTGTTTCTTGCATTCATCTCTATGAAAAAATTAAAAAGATTTGCGAACTAAAATTTAGGAAATAAAATGCTGGTAAAAGAAAAAGTAGAGCAAGCGAAAAATATTCTAAAAGAATTTGATGTTGACTGCTGGATTACATTTGTACGTGAAAGCCAAATAAATGGTGATCCTACATTAGCATTTTTAGTTGAAGCTGATTTAACCTGGCACTCAGCAATAATAATTACTAAAAGCGGTAAAACCCATGCTATTGTTGGCAGATATGATGTAGCAACAGTTGAGGAACTTGGTGCTTATGATAAAGTAGTTGGATTTGTTACAGGCGCAAAAGAACCGCTCCATGAATTTTTAAATGAATTGAATCCAAAACAAATAGCATTGAATTATTCCGAAGGGAGTGAGATTTGTGACGGCATTACGCACGGTATGTTTACAACAATGCAGGGATATTTATCCGAGATAAATATGGCGGATAGAATTATCTCGGCAGAAAATATTGTTTCCGCATTGCGTGAACGGAAATCACCAAGCGAGGTTGAAAATATTAAATCGGCAATAAAACATACTGAGGAAATTTTTGAACTGGTTCATAATTATATTAAGCCGGGAGTAACAGAAAAAGAGATTGCCTCATTCATAAAAGCCGAGATAAATAAACGAGAATTAGAATATGCATGGGAAGAAACTGTATGCCCTGCAGTTTTTACAGGTCCCGACACAGCCGGTGCACACTTTGCTCCAACAGATAAAAAGGTTGAACGCGGGCATATTCTAAATATGGATTTCGGTGTTAAGGTAAACGGCTACTGTTCCGATATGCAGCGCACATTTTATATAATGAAAGAGAATGAAACCTCTGTTCCCGATGATGTACAAAAAGGATTTGACACAATTGTAAACGCAATTGAATTATCCAAACAGGGTATGAAGCCGGGAGTACAGGCTTTAGAGATTGATGCAATTGCGCGCAAAACTGTTGTTGATGCCGGTTACGAAGAATTCCCGCATGGATTGGGTCATCAAGTCGGGAGATTTTCACACGACGGCACCGCTTTGCTCGGTCCCCCCTGGGAAAAATACGCGCAGAAACCTTTTAAGTATTTAGAAGAAGGAATGGTATTTACCATTGAGCCGCGATTAACAGTTGAAAACCGGGGCACCGCTACTATTGAAGAAATGGTAATTGTAACAAGCAGCGGAGCAGATTGGCTGACAACTCCGCAAAAGGACATTCTTATTATTACTTGAAGCCTTTGAATAACCTGCGAAAAAACTTTTTCGGGTCATTGCGAGGAGTCCGTCGGCTGACGGATTCCGAAGCAATCTGTCGAAAAGTGAGAGATTGGCACATCCGTCTCCGTCAGCTGACGGATGACGGATTAGCAATGACAAAACCTATATTATTCAATGGTTTCTAATTAATTATTTTGTAAAGGATTGAATCAATGGGTTTATCAAGAACAGCATTGTTGTGGTGTTCGCAGAATAAATGGATGAAAACAAATGTGCCCAAATACGCCTTTGTTAAAAAAGCAGTAAAAAAATTTATGCCGGGTGAGACTGTCGAGGATGCTGTAGCAGCTGCTTTAGAGTTTAACAATAAAAACATTGGAACCCTTTTTACTCAACTTGGTGAGAACATTTCCAATCTTGATGAAGCTGATTCTGTTACTCAACATTATTTAGATGTTCTAAAAATAATTTCTTCTCAAAATCTCACCGCGGAGATTTCAATTAAACTTACACAACTCGGGTTCGATTTCTCATTTGATCAAACTTTTAAAAATATTTCTTTAATTGCTGCTAAAGCTAAAGAACTTAATAATTTTGTATGGATTGATATGGAGCAGAGTTATTATGTTGATGACACTATTAAAGTTTATAAAAAATTAAAATCGGAGTTTGATAATATTGGGCTTTGTCTTCAATCATATTTAATGCGTACAAAAAGCGATTTGGAAGAAATGATAAATATTTCACCGGCTATTCGTTTAGTTAAAGGCGCTTATATGGAACCGGCAAATGTCGCATTCAAAAAAAAATTTGATGTTGACGAAAATTATTTTGAGCTTACGAAATATATGCTTACTGCCGGTTTAGAAAATAATGCCCGAATTGCAATTGCTACTCATGATTTAAAGATGATCTCCCGAATAAAGGAGTATGCGAAATCAAACAATATTAGTAATGATAGGTTTGAATTCAATATGCTGTATGGAATAAAAACCGATGAGCAGAAAAAATTAGTTGAGCAGGGCAAAAGGTTAAGTGTATTAATTAGCTATGGGGAAAACTGGTACCCCTGGTATGTAAGAAGATTAGCTGAACGCCCGGCAAATATAGGTTTTGTAATTAGAAATATGTTTTAAAATTTTTAATGTTGTTATAATTCTTAATAATTATCAAATTCTGTTCTTTTTATATCACTCCTTCGGAGTTTCTTAGTCTGTTTGATTTAATCTATAAAAATTTCACCCCCATCGGGGTTATAATCAATAAGCAAAATCTCTAAGCCAAAACATTTTAACATTAAAAAATATTTTGACAAATCCCGAATGGGTGATATGTTTATAAAAGTTTATACGAAAACAGTACTCAAACCCCTTAGGGGTGATATATTTAAAGAAGCCTTTGAATAACATATGTTTTGTCATTGCGAATCCGTCAGCCGACGGATGTGGCAATCTCTCACTTTTTGGCAGATTGCTTCTCCCGACAAACAGCATCGGAATCGCAATGACCCGAACCAGTTTATTCAGAGGTTATTCAAAGGTTTCTTAGAAGAAATAATTAGATGATCCAAACTAAATAAATAAGTCCACAGGAAAACTATGATCAAAGGAATTTTTCCGCCAATCCCAACACCATTTGTAGATGGAGAATTATCAACGGAAATGCTTAGAGCAAATATTGATAAATGGAACTCTACTGATTTAGCAGGCTATGTTGTAATGGGTTCCAATGGTGAAAGTGTATTTTTAACATTCGAAGAAAAGCTACGCTTAACAGAATCTGCCAAACAATTTGCTGCACCGGGTAAAATTATAATTGCGGGAACCGGTTCCGACAGCTACAAAGATACCATTGAACTTTCAAACCGTGCCGCAGAAGCCGGAGCTGATTATGCATTAGTTCTTACACCTTCGTACTACACAAATCAAATGGACAGCCTTGCAATGTTAAGCTATTTTAAAAGGGTGGCGGATGAAGTAAAAATACCAATAATAATTTATAACGTACCAAAATTTACAAGTGTAAATATTGAACCGGAAACAGTTGCAAAACTTAGTGGGCACGAAAACATAGTCGGTATAAAAAATAGTTCTGAAGATATTGAACATCTTGCAAAAATTAATAAATTAACTCCAGACGACTTTTCGATTCTAGTCGGTACCGCTTCTGTTTTGTATCCCGCATTTAAAGCCGGCGCAGTTGGCGGTATTGCTGCACTCGCCAATATCGCACCGAATGAATGCATCGAAGTTCTTCAAAAAATTATTGATGGAAATTTAACGGAAGCTGAATCTCTTCAAGCGAGATTAGTTGAACCAAACAAGGCAGTGACTGCAAAATACGGTGTGCCCGGTTTAAAATCCGCAATGGATATGATAGGCTACTTCGGCGGTGAGCCGCGTATTCCTTTAACAAAATTACCGCCGGATGAAGTGGTGGAATTAAAAAATATTTTATTACGAAATGGATTATTAAAAAATTAGGGAAATTATTTTATGAACTTTCAAACTTACAATCCCCCCGAAAGAGTTTTAATGGGTCCGGGACCATCGAACATTAACCCAAGAGTTTTAAATGCATTATCAAAACCAACAATTGGGCATCTCGATCCAAGGTTTATCGATTTGATGGATGAGATAAAACAGTTGTTAAAGTATGCATTCCAAACCGAGAATGATGTAACTTTTCCCGTGTCGGCGCCCGGCTCAACAGGAATGGAAACTTGTTTGGTTAATCTTATTGAACCCGGCGAAAAAGTTGTTGTATGCGTTAATGGTGTATTCGGCGGAAGGATGAAAGAAATTATTGAAAGATGCGGGGGAATACCTGTTGTTGTAAATGACGACTGGGGCACATCCGTTGGTCCCTCAAAATTAGAGGAGGCACTTACTGAAAATCCCGTTGCAAAAATAGCTGCATTCGTTCACGCGGAAACCTCAACCGGGGCTTTATCGGATGTAAAAACATTGGCGGAAATTTCACGCAAGCATGACTGTTTAACAATTGTTGATACAGTTACTTCGCTTGGCGGTTCTGAGTTGAAAGTTGATGAATGGGAACTTGATGCAGTTTATTCCGGCACACAAAAATGTTTATCATGCCCGCCGGGATTATCGCCGGTGACATTTAGTGAAAAAGCAATTAATAAGATCAAAAATAGAAAAACAAAAGTGCAAAGCTGGTTTATGGATTTGAATCTCGTTCTCGGTTATTGGGGTTCCGGTTCAAAGCGTTCTTATCATCACACGGCGCCAATCAATTCACTTTACGGTCTGCATGAGGCATTGCTTATTCTGCATGAAGAAGGAATTGAAAATGCATGGCAGAGACATACTGCTAATGGTAAAATTTTCTGTAACGAAATTAAAAAAATCGGGCTTTCTCCTTTTGTGAAAGAGGAAGAAAGACTGTCACAATTAATTTCAGTGACTGTGCCCAAGCATGCGGATGAAGCATTGGTAAGAACTAATTTATTAGAAAAATATAATATTGAAATTGGTGCCGGACTTGGTGCATTGGCAGGCAAAGTTTGGCGAGTTGGTTTGATGGGTCATACATCAAATATTAATAATATTAATTTGTGTGTGGATGCGTTGAGTAAGGAGTTAGCTGTTTAATCGATGGATAATATTGTTCAACAGAACCCAGTACTGGTCATTCATTTTTGACAACTTTGTTTTGTCTTTTTAGCTGCTTCATTATATATATTGTTTTTAAGCCAAAAATGAAAATGAAGAAATTAGCATCATATTTAATTTTACTAATAACAATATGTACTGGCTCTTCTCGAGCCAATCAAATAAGTGTTATTGGTTTTGTTAAGGATGCAAAAACCAATGAAAGATTAATTGGTGCAGTAATTTTAAACGGAGGAATCGGGCTGGCAGTGTCCGATTCCTCCGGTTATTTTTCATTTAAATTAAATCCCGGCAAATATTTTTTAGAATGCAAATACATTGGTTATGAAACAGCTATCAAAGAAATAAATTTAGAAGAAACCGATGAAGAATTTGAAATATTCTATTTCCTGAAGCCGCAACCAATTGAGATTGAAAAAGTAACCGTCAGCGGAGTTAGATATAAAGAGTTAGAAGATTTTAAAACTTATGAATTACAAAGCGGGGATTTATCAAATATACCGGTATTTCTTGAATCAGATGTGCTGAGGGCTTTTCAAGCATTACCTGGTATAACGTCTGTTCATGATCTCTCAGCACAGATTTATTTGCGAGGCGGAAATTATGATGAGACATTGATAACACTTGATGGCGTTCCTATTTATAACCCTTACCATTTAGGCGGAATCTTCGGTTCAGTTAATCCGGAGATTGTTGATAAGGCAGTTATCTATCCCTCAAATTATCCGGTTAACTATGACGGTGTACTTTCCGGCGTGCTGAATCTAAATTCTAAAACAGGGAACAGCGAGAAAATTAAAGGAACTGGATCAATTGGATTGGTATCTTCAAAACTTTATTTAAATGGTCCTTTATTAAATGGTAATTTTATTTTTTCAGCACGCAGGACCTACCCTGATTTACTATTTAATTTGTTGTCAAAATCCGGCGAATTATTTCCATATTATTTTTATGATTTTTATAGTAAATATACAATACCGGTAGATTCAAAGAATTTATTTTCTTTATCAGCATTTTACTCGAAGGACATTTATCGCGTATTTGAAGATGTAAAAAATAGTGTTGTTGATAAAAAGGAAAACCCAAACTGGGGAAACTTAATTGGTAATTTAAAATTCAATCATTTGTTCAATTCTGGTGAATTTGAATTAGGCGCCTATTACTCAATTTCAAATCTAGACAGCGATGCAAAGAGCTCCCCTTTGAGTAGTCCATTATTTTCTTCTGCCGCAGATTCTTTAGAAGCTGTTCATTATGTTTATGCTAATAACAGTATAAAAGAGTTCAACTTAAATTCTCAATTCAAATTAAAGTTAACGGGTCAAGATATACTATTAGGTGTGGAATATAAAAATCTATCGATCAGTTATTTTTGGAATATTAAGGAATATGATATAGGCGCAAGTATAAATGGAAACGTTGAGGATATTTTTTTTGACTTTGCACCAGCCAAATTTAAGTATAATGATGAAACGGAAATCGTTTCAGCTTATTTTTCCGATAAGATTCAAATCACAAAAGTATTTGATGTGATGCTGGGTTATAGGGGCATGTATATTAAGAATGTAAAAAAATATTTAAACTCTCCATACGCTAAGATTAGATACAAGTTAAATAACAATCTAGAACTCTCCTCAAGTTACGGCAAATATCATCAATATTTTTTTACCAAAAGAGAATTAATTAACCAATCTTATTATTATCCCTTCTCAATATATTTTATTGCTGATAACTCAAAGAACATCCCTTCTTCAGATCATTATAGCTTGGGTATACAAATTAAAGAAATTATTCCCGGCATAGCCTTAGAAGTAGAAGGCTATTATAAAACAAGAAATAACATTTATACCTCAGATGAACTAACTAAAACTTATTCATACACAAAAGGCTATACAGCCGGTGTTGACGCACTCTTAAAGAAAGAAATGGGAGCAGTAACTGGATGGGCAAGTTATACTTTTTCGCGAACAGTAAAAAATGATAGCAGCAATAAATACTTTGCTAACTATGATAGGACACACAACTTCAAACTTATGCTTAATTACAATCTCTCAGAAAAATGGAAATTAAACGCGCTCTGGTTATATTCTACCGGGCTGCCTTTTACGCCAGCAATTGGCAAATATATTAAACATGAATATTATCGAGATGGCGGAGGGGAAAAATTGGAACATGCATTTGGCAGAAAAAATAGCAGCCGTTACCAGGATTACCATAGGCTCGATGTTGGTATTACCGGAAATTTTATTTGGTGGGATTCGATTATCGCAAAACCATATTTACAAATAATGAATGTTTATATGAGTAAAAATCCATTTAATTATGACCCCAATCCAAACGACGTTAGTCTGGAGGATGGACAAGAAGTTGGTTCAATGATAATTCCAACTATAGGTATTACTTTGGAGTTTTAACCATGTTAAAAAGAATACTTAAATATTTATTTTACATTTTTATTTTACTCTTTCAAGCGTGCGAAAATTTGAATGAACCGGGTGAAACTGAGTTTAAGAATAGTGTAATACTACAATTGCAAAATGGAAACGCAAAGCAGCAATTATACGTTTATCATACTTTTCCAATTTCATTTTCGTTGGGCGACCCGTTATTTCTTGACGGGTATTCAAATCCTTTAGCAAATGATGCAGCCATCTCAATAATCCATGGAGATACTGTTTATAGCGATTTTATAATTGAATTTAGGGATAGTACCAAAAGGCATAAATATTATACTAATGCTAGTAATTTATTTATTGAACCAAATTCAGAATATGATATTAAAGTGGAATCAAACGGGGAATTAATTGAAGGTCATTTAAAAACTATTGGTGACTTTGAAATAATTGAAGTTAATTTGGAAGAGAACAATGCCGCAAGTTTTTCTCTGGTAAATATAAAATGGGGAAAAGCTGATCAAGCTAAGTTTTATTCAGTAAGTGTATCGTATAAATATTGGTTTAATGACCCACGGACAGGAGATTCAGTAAAATATTCAGTTTCCGGTTATCCATTTTTATTTGATCCGGATACAGCTAATGGAGAAAATTATTTTTCAAAACAATTGAAGATTAGGAGTAATGCAGATTCATTAGAAATTGAAATCAATGCATATGATCAAAACAGTTACAATTATTTTGTAGAAAAGATTCAAAGAGTAGGAATTGAAAATGCATATGGTTATTTAGGTTCGAACACAAGTAGAAAAGTTAATTTATATTCTAATAAATCTGAATGAAAATATTTTCCCTAAACCTATTATCCTTTAGTGCTAAGTATCAATTTCCCATATAAAAACTACAAGAATAAAATTAAACCCCCTCTAGAATAAAGTGAGTGTGGGCTAAAACCCCTAGTTCTTTTTTTAATTATATCCCCGACATACCCGCATGCTGCCTGTCTGGTTCTATTATTTTTTTCGAAATTTCTACGTTTTAATTTTTCAAACATTTTATAGTATAAATCTCTATCAATGTTTATAGCGATTCCTTAACTTATTATTCAAATTTTTGATATAAATAATTAGAATACATATAAATGAGCAAAACAAATAAAATAGAACTAATCACACTCGGCTGTTCAAAAAACACTGTTGATTCCGAAAGATTAATGAGCCAGTTAAAAGCCAACAATTTTGAATTTGTGGATTCCTCGGATGATGCAGATTCAATAATTATAAATACATGCGGATTTATTGACGCCGCAAAAGAAGAATCAGTTAATACAATTCTTGAAGCAATTGAATTAAAGAAGCAGGGCAAAATTAAAAAAGTTGTTGTTGCAGGCTGCCTTTCCGAACGATACATGGATGATCTTAAAAAAGAGATTCCCGATGTCGATTCTTTTTTCGGAACAGAAAAGTATGAAGAGATCGTTAAAGATTTCGGCGGGCAGTTCAGTTACGATCTTTTAGGAGAACGATTAGTTACAACTCCAAAGCATTACGCATACTTAAAAATTTCAGAAGGATGCGATAATCCTTGCAGTTTTTGCGCAATTCCGCTTATGCGCGGCGGGCATGTTTCCAAACCGATGGATATGCTGTTAGATGAAGCCTCGAGATTGGCAGATAAGGGCGTTAAAGAATTAATCATTATCGGTCAGGATACAACAGATTACGGAAAAGACATTAGTGGAAAAAGAAATCTCTCGGAACTTCTTGAGCGATTAAGTAATCTAAAGGGTATTGAATGGATTAGATTGCTTTACGCATATCCTTCTCATTTTCCTGATGATGTAATTGATACTCTTGCAAATAATCCAAAAGTTCTTAAATATGTTGATATGCCTTTACAGCACATTTCTGATAATGTACTTAAATCTATGAGGCGCGGAATAACTAAGCGAAGGACAAAAGAGCTTCTTTACAAATTGAAGGAACAGGTTCCCGGAATTACTTTACGAACAACTTTTATTTCCGGTTATCCTGCTGAAACAGAAAAAGATTTTCTAGAGCTTTGTGATTTTGTTAAAGATATTCAATTTGATAGGTTCGGCGTTTTTAATTATTCGGTCGAAGAGAATACTCCTTCATATATTTTGAGCGATCCGATATCGGCTGATGAAAAAGAAGCGCGCCGTGCCGAGCTAATGAAAATTCAAAGTGAAATTTCATTAGAGAAAAATAGAAACTATGTAGGCAAAACTATGAACTGCATAGTTGATGATATTGAAAACGATTTTTACATTGCACGTTCGGAAAGGGATGCGCCTGAAGTGGATGGCGAAGTGCTGATCAAGGCAGAAAATAAGTTGCTGAAGTTGGGTGAGTTTTACCCCATTGAAATTATTGATTGTAATGAGTATGATTTATTTGGTAAAATAAAATAGAACAAAGTTGGTAAAAACATGATAAAATTTTTAATTGTTTTTTTCGTTTCATTCGCAGCTATTTTTGCTCAAGTTGAGCAATCACGGGCAGTGAACCCTTATTCAATTGGTCCTGATTTTTATATCGAATTAGCCAATTACAAGGGAGACCTCCCCGGTAAAACGAGAGTCGATGTTTTTATTCAAGTACCATATAAAAACGTTTCATTCATTCGTGCCGAAAACGGCTATACAGCCGAATACTCCATTACGCTCACCTTCTATACAGAAGATAAGGAGGATATTATTTATGAGAGTTTATGGAATGAAAAAATAAGCGTAGATAATTTTGAACTAACTGAAAGTAAAAGAGGTCAAAATTTAAGCTATAGAAAATCACACCTTACGCCGGGTAAATATTTGCTTAATTGCGCAGTTGAAGACTTAAATTCTAACAGAAATGTTGTTGCAGAATCGATTGTGAATATTAAAGAATTTGACGACCCTGTTGAACTTAGCGATATTGTTCTTGTTGCAAAAAGAATTGAGACCGAAAACACCCAAAGTATAATTCCTAATGTAAGTAAAACCGTTTCTGAGGATTTTGAGAATTTGGATTTCTTTTTTGAAGTTTATTCCGATAAAGAAAGAAAACTTTTTGTGGAATACAGTATTGAAGATAAAAACGAGCAGAGAACCTTTACTGAAATGGTACATCAGGATATTGCCGAAGGAACAAATTTAATTAATCATGTAATTGAAAATCCAAATATTTCACTCGGTGATTATTCCTTATACGTAAAGCTGATAGAAGAAAATGATAATGAACTAACAAGCGTACGAAAAAAGATTTCATCTAAACTGCCGGGCTTTCCTGCAATTATAAAAGACCTTGAGACAGCCGTAAGTCAAATGCAGTATATAGCTTCAAATGAAGAGATGAACTATATTGAAGAAGCCGAGAATTATACTGAAATGCTTCAAAGATTTAAAGATTTTTGGAAAGCAAAAGACCCATCACCAAACACACCGGAAAACGAAGTACTAACCGAATACTACAGAAGAGTTGCTTACGCCACTAAAAATTTTGAAAGCTATTACGACGGCTGGAAAACTGATATGGGAATGATTTACATTACATTGGGTCCGCCTAACCAAGTTGATCGTCATCCATTTGATTACGATTCAAAGCCTTATGAAGTATGGGATTACTATCAGTTAAATAGAAGATTTGTTTTTGTTGATCAAACGGGATTTGGTGACTACAGACTTTTAGATAGAGATTACGGTGATTGGAATAGATACAGATATTAATTACAAGGTACATTAATTGGTTCTTACCGTTACACTAAATCCTCTTCTTGAAAGAAGAGTGCATAAAAGAAAACAAAAATCCGAAAAAGTAAATCCGGCAGAAACTTTATTTGCCGGCGGCAAAGGAATAAATGTAAGCAGACAATTAAACCATCTGGGTATAAAAAATCATGCTCTAACATTTATGGGCGGCAAAAACGGCAAACTGCTTCGTAAAACTTTGGCTGATGAAAATATAGAATTCAGTTTTATCTCAACTCAAAGTGACACCCGTGCTGCCGATATTTTAATTGATGAAAACAGACTCGAATACAAAACTGAATTTGAACCTAACCCGATAATCACAAAATCTGAAGCTGAGCAATTTTTAGGCAAGTTTGAAAAAATGGTGCGCAACTCTTCTATAGTTGTGTTCTCGGGCAGTTCCCCTTCTCAGGAAGCTGATATGATTTTCTCCGCCGGAATTGAAATTGCTAACGAATTGGACAAAATTTGTGTTCTGGATACGTACGGCAGCCACCTTGAAAATGCAATCAGCAAAGGTCCGTTAGTTCTGCACAATAATAAGGATGAAATTGAAAGTTCACTCGGAATAAGGCTTAATGATGAAAATGATTATTTGAATTTACTTATCTACCTCAATAAAAATAATATTAAACTTGCCTTTGTTACAGATGGATCAAATAATTTTTATGCTTCAAAATTTGGATTTAACTACCGCGTATCACCGCCCAAAGTTGATGCAATAAATTCAACCGGAAGCGGAGATGCCTTTACTGCCGGAATAATATATGGACTTGAAAAATCAATGATATTTGATGATTTTATAAAAACTGCTGCAGCTTTAGGATCTGCAAATGCCGAAAGATGGGATGCGTGTAATCTTAAAAAAGAAGATTTTGAAAAATATATTGAAAAAGTAAAAATTGAAGCCATCGGTAAAAAGGTTAAATTGATTGATGACTCGCCTAATTATTAAATTTTATTTTATCGTTTCATTTATTGCTGTCCTAAGCTATTCAGCATCGGCTCAAACAATTACCGAATTTGATATTGAAGGCAACTCGAACTTTTCTGAAAGTGAATATATTGATTGGTCGGGTATAGCAATAAACAGCAGTTACTTTAATGGTATTCTCGATTCGGCAAAGCAGAGAATTAGCGAACAACTTACACAGCAAGGTTATTTTAATTTTGAATTTACTTCAAGCAATGCTGCTTTTTCAGATGACTCTCAATCTGTTAATTTGAAATTGGAAATTGAGGAAGGAACACCCACCTATTTAAATCGTATTATTACAAATGAAATAAGCTCGGCTGATTCTGCTATTCTAAATAAATCTTTTGAATATTTAATCGGATCAATTTTTTATCAATCGGAATTTGAAACTGCAATTAACGAACTGCTTACCTATTATGAAGAAAATGCGTTCCCCTTTTATGCAATTAAAATTCAATCAGTATATTTTTCTCGCGATTCCGTTGAAGAAAAATATTTAGCAAATGTTTATCTCAATATTAAAAAAGGTGACCCTAGTACAATTACCAAAGTAGAAATAATTGGGAATGATAAAACAAAAGACTATGTAATTCTGCGGAGTATAAATCTTAATGAAAATGAAAAGTACTCTCAAACAAGAATTGAAGATATACCTAAAAGTCTGAACAGATTAAGGTTTTTTGAACCCGTCAGCATACCGACATTTTATCTCAATTCAAAAAATGAAGGGGTACTGCAGATAAAAGTAAAGGAAAAACAAACAAATAATTTTGACGGAATAATCGGCTATGTACCCGATACACGCGAAGGTGAAACAGGGTATTTTACCGGATTCGTAAATATTAGTCTGCGTAATATTTTAGGCACAGGCAGAGCGGCAGCCATTAAGTGGCAGCAACAGGAAAGAAACACACAGGAAATTGAACTTAAATATTTGGAACCCTGGATTTTTGGTTTCCCTTTTAATATCGGGACAGCTTTCTTTCAGAGGAAGCAAGATACGAGCTATGTTCAAAGAAAGTTTGACGGAACATTAGACTATATTGCTACAGAGGATATTACCGCATCGTTGTTAATTTCAACGGAAACAACAATCCCAACAGAATCTGATTTCTCTCAATTTACAGTTTTCAACTCAAACAGCTTCACCACCGGATTAAGCCTGCTAATTAATACTTCCGATGATTTTTATGCACCAACAAGCGGAATGATATTTAGAAACACTTATAAGTTTTCGCGTAAAAAAATTAATGGTCCCGAAGATTATATAACTTCAACAACCGAGACTAAAATTAACTTGCAGCGAATTGAAGTTGACTTTTCATATTTTTTCGAATTTTTTACCAGACAAATTGCAGCACTCAGTTTACACGGCAGAGAAATGAGAGGCTCTTCTTTCGATCAGAGTGATTTGTATAGATTGGGCGGTACTTATTCATTAAGGGGCTACCGCGAGAATCAGTTTATTGCCAACAGAATATTTTGGTCGAACCTGGAATACAGATACTTATTAACCAAAAGAACTTTTGCATACCTGTTTTTTGATACCGGCTATTATTTAAGGAATGAAGAACCGGAAAGAAATATTGAGCGTAATGAAGGATTTAAAATTGGTTATGGATTAGGACTAAATTTAGAAACCGGTATTGGTGTTCTGGGAGTTAATTTTGGTATAGCAAAGGGTGATTCATTTAGTGATGGTAAAATTCATTTTGGAATTTTGAATGAGTTTTAGAAAATGAAAGAATGTGTGAAAAGCGAATGATTGAATGAATGCATGGGTGGATGGTTAAAATGTAAATATCCAAATTAGGTTGCAATATTTTCTTTTAGTGCCTTGGTGACTTTGTGGCTTCTCCGTTTTTGCCACGAAGACACGAAGACTCAAAGGTTTTACAGGCCCCCGCCAAATCCATTTACTTGAAAAATATTCACTAAGATTTATTTTAAGATTATTAAATAGTTAGCACCTAAAAAATATTTATTAAATTATAGCATGAAAAATTTCGACAATTCATTTCTATCAAATAAAATAAAATTAATATGCGGAGTTGATGAAGCAGGGCGGGGTCCTTTAGCCGGTCCCGTAGTTGCGGCTTCGGTTTTATTCGATTCCGATACAGATATTCCTCGTATAAATGATTCAAAAAAATTAAGCAGTAAATTAAGAGAAGAACTTTTTATTGAGATAACGCAGAAAGCTTTAGCCTACAGAGTAAGTATTGTTGATGAAAGAGATATTGATAAAATCAATATTCTGCAGGCAACACTAAAAGCAATGAAACAATCAGTTGAAGAGTTGACGATAAAACCCGATTTAATTTTGATAGACGGCAACAAATCATTCTATTCCAAAACTCCCGTTAAAACTATTGTAAAAGGTGATTCAAAATCACATGCAATCGCTGCCGCATCAATACTGGCAAAGGTTTCTCGTGATAAACTAATGATTAATGCAGCTGAAAAATATCCGCTATACTTTTGGGAAAAGAATAAAGGTTACGGCACTAAGCAGCACATTGAAGCAATAAAAAAAATTGGTCCATGCACCATGCATAGAAAAACTTTTTTAAGTAATATTATTGAACAAAAAGAATTAGAAATTATTTTTGGAAGATAGATGCCTCATCAAAAACAAACCATTGGTAAAATTGGTGAAGACTTAGCCGAAGAATACCTATTAAACAAAGGCTATAAAATTTTACAGCGGAACTACCGTTATGGGCATGGCGAAATAGACATAATTGCAAAGGATAAAAACATACTTGTATTTATTGAAGTGAAAACCCGCAATAATCTTGAATTTGGTCCACCCGAACTTGCAGTTACAAAAAATAAACAACGGCAAATCCGTAAAATTGCCGAATCGTATCTATACGAAAAAGAGATAAAGGAGACTGACTGCAGAATAGATGTTATCGCTATTCTGCTTATTAAAAACCAAGACCCGCAAATCAATCACATTGTAAATGCTTTTTAGCTGAATAGAATTCAAATATTTATCAATCATTAAATGATTATTAAGTTTAGTTTAGAATTACTATTTTGCATTAATAATTTGATATAATTGAAACATTAAAAAATGAAAATACCTGTAGTAAAATACTTACGCCGACCTACAATTGAGCAGAACATTTACAATTTTTTTGCTACCATTACAGGACTTACAATTTTTTCTTTTGAATTTTTTAAAAATGTTTTCATTCCCCCTTATGATGTTGGCGAAATAAAAAGGCACATGGATGAATTAGGAGTAAAAACTTTTCCGATAGTAAGCATAACCGGAATTGTTATCGGGTTAGTTATGGCAATGCAGCTTCAGCCTGTAATGGAAAGATTCGGAGCATCCGACTTTCTTCCCGCTACTCTTTCCTTATCGATAGTTAGGGAATTGGGACCGGTTATTACCGCGCTGATTTTTGCAGGCAGAGTAAGTTCAGGTATTGGTGCTGAACTCGGTTCGATGAGAGTTACCGAGCAAATTGATGCAATGGAAGTTTCAGCTGTTCATCCCTTTAAATATTTAGTTGTTACAAGAATTTTTGCAACAACAATGATACTGCCAATCCTTACAATCTATGTAATTTTTCTTTCGCTATTCGGAGGTTACATTGCAGTAATTATTGTTGACAACATGAGTCCGGCTTACTACGTAAATTCAATTTTATCATCAATGAAATTTGGTGATTTTATTCCGGCAATTGCTAAAACTTTTGTGTTCGGCTACATTGTTGGCTTAGTTGGCTGCTATAAAGGTTTTACAACAGACGGCGGTACAGAAGGAGTAGGACGTTCAGCAACTACTGCAGTTGTTATCGCCTCACTCCTAATTCTTTTATTCGACACAGTTTTAGTTAAAATTACATTAATCTTATGGCCGACACTCGACGCGTAGAAATAAAAAATCTATCAAAAGGATTTGGTGACAAGGTTGTTCTCGACGGCATTTCACTTCATGTAGATATTGGTGAAAACCTTGTTGTGTTTGGAAGAAGCGGTTCCGGTAAAAGTGTACTGCTTAAGTGTTTGATTGGATTAATTAAAGCAGATAGCGGTGAAATTTATATTAATGGTAAATTTATTCCCGACTTAACACAAAATGAGTTGAATAAAGTAAGAAAAAATATCGGCTTTCTTTTTCAAAGTGCTGCTTTATATGATTCCATGAGCGTACGTGAAAATTTAGAATTTCCGTTAAAGCGGCTTTTTGATTTTAGCCAAACAGAAATCGATGAAAAAGTTATGCAGACTTTAGAACACGTATCTTTAACTGAAGCAGTTGATAAAGCCCCATCTGAATTATCGGGCGGAATGAGAAAAAGAATTGGGCTTGCAAGATCGATTATAACCGAACCGGAGTTGATGCTTTATGACGAACCCACTACCGGTTTAGACCCGATAAGTTCAAAAGAAATTAGCGCACTTATATTGGAACTACAGAAAAAATTAAATATGACATCAATTGTAGTTACTCATGATGTAACTTGTGCGCAAATTATTGCAGATAGAGCAATATTTTTAGGAGACGGGAAAGTCAGGTTCGAAGGAGATATGGATTCACTTTCAAATTCCGATCATCCTTTTCTACGTGATTTTTTCAGTCATAATATTATTAATGAGCAGGAGAATTAAATGTTAAAACATCTCGAAGGCGCGAGACTCGGTTTGTTTATATTCCTTGGCACTGTATTAATTGTTTTATCAATTTTTTTAATCGGTAATAGGGAATCACTTTTTGTAAGCAGCATTTATGTTAAAACTTATTTTACTACGGTTGAAGGATTGAAAGCCGGCGCACCGGTAAGAATGAGCGGCTATACAATAGGCAGTGTTAGAAGTATTTCTCTCGCGAATGATACTTCCGGCAGAGTTGAAGTAGAAATGAGAATTGAAACTGATGTTCGTCAGTTTTTAAGGCTCGATAGTGAAGCATCGGTTGAAACTGAAGGATTAGTCGGTAAAAAAATTGTTAATATTACCGCCGGTTCACCCGATTTAGAAATTGTTGCAGAAGGCGGAATAATAAAATCGAAAGACCCGATTAACATTACAGCTATTATAAGAGAAACCAGAGACTTAATGGCTTATCTAAATGATATAACGAAAGACTTTTCAAGTATTGTTGCAAAAATTAATTCCGGTGAAGGCACAATTGGTAAATTGGTTAATGATGATGAACTTTATACATCAACGGTAAGCATTACTAAAACTGCCGATACGAGTTTAGCTGCAATTACAAACAGAATGAACGAGGTAACAGATTTTATTGTTGATCTTGGTACCGGTTTCGAAAGCATTGTTTCAAATGTTGATACATCAATTACTGAAATTAAAATGCTGATTGATAATGTAAAAAAAGGGGAAGGTGTAATAGGCGCGCTGTTTGCCGATGAAAGCTCCTACGATTCAATTAAAACTGTAATTTCAAATTTGGTTTCAACTACAAATTATGCGGCAGATGGTGCAGCCAGTTTTGCCGAAAATATGGAGGCACTTAAACACAATTGGCTTTTCAAAGCTTACTTTGAGGAAAGAGGATATTGGGATAAAGCTGAATTTGAAGTTCAATTGGATAACAGAATTGAAGAGGTAAACAAGAAGAAAGAAATTTTAGAGCAGAAAATTCAAGAGTTGAAAGAACTTGAAAAACGTGTTGATAATTCCTCAACCAAAAATAATTAGTGTTTCTTTTCACCTACATACTGAATAACCGAAGCTGTTCCATTGTGTAAATCTCCCTCGTTCAGGTGTATGGTTTCATTTGAAAATTTAATTATATCTAAATCCTGAAAGTCTTCAAAGATATCTTCTAATGAATAGAGAAGGTCAATATTCTTAGGTCCGCCGGTGTCGTTTTTAATTTGACTTTTTTCAAAAACTTCTAAAATTATCTTGCCATTTGGTTTTAATATATCAATAACATTCTTGTGAACTTTATTTCTATCTTTTTCATTCAGGTGGAGATAAATAATTACGGCAGCATCAAAATTATTTTCTTCAAAATCAAATTTAGTAACATCGCCAACCATATAATTAAGATTAACATTTTCCTGCTCGGCAAGTTTCAGAGCTTTTAATTTTCCTGCTTCGCTGTAATCAACCGCATCTACATCCCAGCCTAACTTGGCGGCATGCATTGCATTTCTCCCCTCACCTTCACCCAGGAAGAGCACCTTCCCAGGTTCCAGTTTAGAAATCTGTTCAGCGAAAAATTTATTGGGTTTAGTGCCGTAAATATATTCTTCGCTGCTGTATCTCTCATTCCACATCGACTTCATCATCAATTCCTATTTTGAATACTCTTTTAAGCAACCGGCAAATATTGATCTATGAGATTCTTCAATATCAATTATTTGCTCTTTCTTTTCCATCTTCATATCATTTTAAATTATGCATAGTTTGCAGTAACTTTAAACTAATTTAATACTTGAGAAAGTCCTCTAACAATTGCTCCCAACCTTATTGCATCAAAAACCCTGGCTTCGGATGTTCCCAACTGCATAACTGATTGTTCATGTGACTTAACACATTGCTCACATCCGTTAACCGCTGAAATGACTAAACTTACTAGTTCAAAGAACTCCTTGCCGAGCACAGGCTTCATCATAACATTCATTTTAATACGTGCAGGCATATTACTGTAGCTTTCCTTATCTGCAAAATGGCGGAACCTGTAAAACACATTATTTACCGAAAGCATTGAAGTACAAGCATGAATCTCTGCAATTTCCTCTTGCGAAGCCTCATTCTCTTTTGCGTATTCTGTAAAAGTATTTATCAATTTTTCATTCCGCTCATTTACCGCAACAGAAAGCGCAATTAGATAAGCTTCCTTTGCAGACATGTTATCCGAGACCAAAGCATTTTTAACATTAATTCTTAAATCGCGCACATATCTTGTTTCACCTTCTACCATTGCATCAAGTGATAATATTTTTGCATTCTCAACAATCTTTAAGTCTTTAAGTAAATCTAATTTTGTTTCATTCATCGACATGTTGTATCCATTTAATTATTTAGTTTCGGTTTATAAAATAAAAGGCTGGCAAGATAATTTCACTATCCGTTAACCAGCCTTGTCTGTTCAATTAAAAACTATACACTAATAGTTTCTTCACCTTTCTCCCAATTACATGGGCACAATTCGTCTGTCTGCAAAGCATCTAACACTCTAATCACTTCACTAACATTTCTTCCTACAGATAAATCATTAGCACATACCCATCTTACAATTCCATCAGGATCAACTATATAAGTTACCCGGTAAGCAACTTTTTCATTAGGTTCTAATATTCCTAACTCTTCGGCTAATGATTTTGAAGTATCAGCAAGTAAAGGAAATTTTAAGTCCTTCAAATCTTCATGGTCTTTTCTCCAAGCCAAATGAACAAACTCAGAATCTGTTGAAGCGCCAATTAATGCTGTATCTCTATCTCTAAAATCTTCATAGTGATTATTAAATTCAGCTATTTCAGTTGGACATACAAAAGTAAAATCTTTCGGATACCAAAACATAACCATCCAATTACCATCTTTTTTATGATCTTCTGAACTTACATCAGCAAACTCTTTACCTTTTTCTGTTGATACTACCGAGATTTTCTGGAATTCGGGAAATTTTTGTCCTATTGATAACATATCTAATCCTCATTTTTAATTAATTATTATTATTTAATTATTTAGTTATTAATTATACACTATTCAAACTCATTTAT
>JABFGH010000027.1 GCA_013112585.1 Ignavibacteriota bacterium
GTAGGTAATAGCATCATAGGTTTTGCAGAGTTTTCTAATATTTAAAACTCTTTTTCAACGGTCCTTTATCTTAAAAACAAAGACCCATTTAAAATAAGAGAAGCAACCTAGTAAACTAGGCTGCTTCTGTTTTGCGCATTGGAAGCGCTTAGGGCAAAGGAGGGTTTAGAGGGCACTTCAAATGTATAATTTTTTTTATTAATTACAAAACCATTTTTACATCTATACCACTTTTTTTCTACTTTTTTTTGTCTGCTTCAACACCCGCTCAAATAAATTTTAGCACAATAACATCTTTTTCGCTTAAAACAGCAGATTTTGCAACAATATTAATTGTTATTTTATTAATTAAAGTGTTTCACTTTCTGCCACATATTATTTAGAGTGTACCTCGGTTTTTTACAAATGTAGATTGGTAAATTATTTTCATAAGGCATTGCATAGGGGCTTTCAATAATTTCTACCGGTTCAACCACCTCAAACAAGTCCAAATTAAATTTTAATCCCGTCCCCAAAACTATCATAACCTCGCCGGAATAACCCCCGTAACCCCAAAGCCAATAGTTGTTATGTCCGCTTATGGCTTTAGGCAAATTATATTTTCCGCTGTAAAAATTTATTGAGCCTGCCTCGCCGTAATTGCCTGTAAATATTCCGCACTTTCTCTTTTCATTTTCCGGTAATGAATTATAAACCTTAGCAACAGTTGCCGCCATGTTTTCCCATCCGAACATATCAGCATAATGCTGAGGCAGCTTACCCATTTCATGCCGTTCGCTTGATGGAATACCTATACCTAATTTGTCGGCATACTTAACATAAGTTTCTACGGGCAACACCGGCAGTGCCATTGGTAATATCAATAAGTAGCTCGGTAAAATAAACGAAGCTAAGGAATACCTTAACCATAGAAATTTTTGATCTCTGATAAAATAACTTAAAGATGCTGCACCAAAGGCAATCATTGCGGGAAATATTGCTGCTAAATAATATGTTTTTGAATTTGTAAATATCATCAATAATAAAATTGCAATGTAACACCAAGCAAAT
Source organism: Ignavibacteriota bacterium (assembly GCA_013112585.1). Taxonomy (GTDB): domain Bacteria; phylum Bacteroidota; class Ignavibacteria; order Ignavibacteriales; family Melioribacteraceae; genus IGN16. Next base: position 1,051 of record JABFGH010000027.1, read on the forward strand.
AATTTATATTTTTTGAATTCCTTAATAAATAATAATGCTGCCAAACCAATCACTAATATTATAAATGAATTTGGATGAGCTTCGAGAAATTGACCTGATAGGAATTCAATTGGTGATAGTGTTACATTTTTAAATTTCGCTGCATTGCCTGCAAATTCTAATGTGGGAAAACCATTACTCACCTGCCAAATAAAATTAGGAAGAAAAATTAAAAATGCAGTTGCTGCTCCAATCCATAAATATTTGTTTTTTAAAAAACGCCTGTGGGTTGTAAATAACATTCCGATCAACAATCCAAATAATAGAAATACAATTGAATGTTTATTCTGCAAACCTATTCCAATTATTACTCCAAATAGGATCCAATATTTGTCACTTTTTCCGTTTAAGATTAAAATTAAAATATAAATTGCAAGCGTCCAAAAGAGTTGATCAAAAGGGTTCATCGAGAGTGTATGATTTGATCCGAGCAACACAGGGGAAAATAGAATGGCTATCATTCCGATAAGAATTGCAAATCTGCCGCCGCCAATTTCAGTTATAATCAAACCGCCCACAAATAATGCTGCGGCTCCCGCTAAAGCAGGCAATATTCTAATTGCTTCAACCGAACTGCCGAATAGCAATATTGATAACTTTGTGATTAGTGCAATTAATGGCGGGTGATCTACGTATCCGAAAGCAAGATTCTCGGAACAGGCAATGTAGTAGAACTCGTCTCGAAAATAACCATATTCACTACTAAAAATTAAATGAAGGGATAACTTAACAGCTGCAAAAAATAAAATTATTGCAATCGGACTAAATAAAACTTTATCTGAAAAAAATTTCCTTAACATGCCGATCAAATATTAAACCCCTTATCTAATCTTTATTGTCATCGTTTGATTGTTCTTCCATTTTCTTGCCGGCATTTAAATCAACAATCATTTCTACGGCTTCTTTTTGTTCCTTGTTATAAAACTGATCCGTGGCGCCGAATGTAACTAATGTTTGGGTTCCGCCCTTTCTTTTATACATGCGGGAAACATAAACAAATCCTGCTATAAAAATAATCAGCAGAACCCCAACCAAAATTAAGCTGAATAATTCGTTCATAAATTCTCCAGTTAATTATTTTATATACCGAAGTTTATATGATATTCGTTAGTAATAAATTCATTAACCCAATCATAAAACTTTAATGCCTCATCTTTTTTGAACTTATTTTTTTCCCAACCGGAAATATTTTTTTCAGCTTCATTTTTTATTTTTTCTTCAATCGGTTTTAGCTTCTGCATAATACCTGAATTCTGTTTATTCAAAAGTGCGGCAACATTTAAGTAGCGTTTACCAGAACCCCTTTTAACAGGGAAGCATTTTTCTTTAAGTTGAAGAGCCTTGGTACAAAGCGGGGCTTCGCCCGATTCATCCGCGGTGAGTAGAGCCGGTAAATTTTTTCCGGCAGCAACCCAAACGGGTACAGACACCGAACAAAGCTGGAAACCGAGTGTAGTCCACATGGTTGTTAAATCAGCACTTTCACCTTCAGCAACACCTTCAATAATTACAGTTGTTACCGATGAATTTCTTGGAATAAAATCTTCAAAGTGAACAAACTTTTTTTCATTTTCATCCGGCAAATTTCCCTCTGTTAAATCTTTTCCGGTTAAGCCGTGTTTTAAGCACCTGCTTATATTTTGAGCAAGAAACTCAGCAGAAAAACTTTTTTCTGATACGGCATTTTCGAATAATTTTTCCGCTTGTGCGTGCCTAATGTAACCATAGCCTTGGTCTTCATCACCCGTAACCGAATAGTTTGTTCTAATGATATATCCATTAGGTGCTTCGTTAACATCAACTTTTATATAATCGAAATTATTAGTTTCAAAATATGCGGCTCCCCCCTCTGCATCTATCACACCAAAATTTGCTTCTACACCCAAAGGCTTTGGTAATTCAGTTAAAAATTTTTCAAAGTCTTTTATGGTAGCACATTGCATTAGCGCCTGTTTCATAATCACACCTTCCCTATCGGCAAAATCGGTTGAATCATCAGCCGGTTTTAGATTATATGATGCTGAGTTCATTATTGAAAACCCCGCGCTATTGGTTCCCGCCCAGACTTCTTTACCTACGGAATCAACAGAATTTACCAGTCCTATGTAATTATATTTACCATCCGTAAAATACATTAGTTTGTTTTGTTCAAAACCGGCATCGCGGTGTTTATATAGGAGAGGCTTTCCGTTTGAAGTATATTTACCAAGTATTATTGCAGTTGTGCAAGGATATACATAACTGTTGATTAAAAAAAATGAGATAAGAATTAAATATGATATTCTTAAAAATTTTACGTTCATAATATTTTACCTAATAAATATTTAATGTTGATAAGAGAAATATAAAATTTTTCTGCTGAAAATAGGGCAATTATTTCCCCGTAAAGGATCAAATAGTGTATGAATAATGTAACACAATAAATCAAATTAATACACTTAAAGACTTTATGTCCTATAAATTGTTTAATTTTTGTGAAATTTTAACTACCTGCACTGGTCTGAAATTTGTCTGTTAAACTTTACAACTGATATGGAGGATAAAATGGAAAAGTTAACAATTGAAAACTTTATAGCAGCAGCCGATGATTTAGAAAAGAGCAAATATATTATTTTAGCTCGATTACAAAAATACAATTCTATGCTTCATCAAAATAGACTTTACCCGGCTTTATCAGATTTAATTGAGCTTAATAAAATTTTGTTCGAACTAAACAAACAGCACGAAAAATTTACTCCCGATTTACCTAAGCAAAAAATGACGCTTAATATTATGAAGGCAGGTTCAGAAAGTAAATCACTTACTGTTGATGAAAATGATATAAACACAGTTTTGAACCTGATACAATGGGCAACACCAAAAGTGGACGAAGCAATTAATGAAGGAAAAGTTATTTATGAGTTTGTTAATGAGAATTTATCGATTGATCATATTGGAATTATACCGCTTTATAAAAATGAAGGCTACTTTGTAATCACTAATTCTCAAAGAGTTGAATGCCAGATTTATAGATTTTATTTAAGTTCAATTTCAAAAGGTGAGAATCCTTTTATGACATTCAAAACCGACTTAGTTGATTCCTTTACAATTACTGAACCTGAACGCATGCACCCCGAATTGCTAAAGTTAGATTTAGTTAAAAAATTTCCTGAACTGCCGAATCCGGTTTTGTATAAAATTGATGCTGAAATTGATTTTCCTTTTATAGAAACGATTTTGCCGGTAGCTAAAAGAAAATTAGTACAGCATATTGCAGCATAGCATTAGCCGGCTGTAGAAGCAGCTTATTAATTTATAATCCGATACTTTTTACTGGTAACTTTAAGCCTTTGTTTTATCAAGTAAACATTAGTTTACATCCATTTGATCTTTGATTTTGTTTATTTTTGAAGCAAATTCTTAACTTTTGGTCATACTCCTTTGTTGGTCTGCATTTTGAAATACCAAATTGAATTTTTGATTTGGAGTTTTAATGCAGAAGCTTACACTTGATAATTTTATAATTGCAAACGCTGATTTCGAAACAAGTCAGTATAACATTCTAAGCACTTTACAAGAGTATAAGAATGAATTAAAGCAATTTAAACTCTATCCTGTTTATCAGTATTTAAGCACTTTGGTTGAAGAACTGGAAAATGTACTGGTAAGAAAAGCCTGCATTAAAGAGTGTTCACCTGTCCGTCTCATTAAGTTTGAACTACCGGAAAATGAAGAAGTAATTGATACAGAAAATTTTATCAAAACTGAGATGGGCAAAATATGGAAATTGATTGAATGGGGTTACGATACAATATCACCAATCTTTGAAGAAGCTTGTATCCTGCACGATTTTATTGAGCGGAATATTAATTTGATGGCAATTGAAGATAGTGATGATTATGAAAAATCCGGCTGCCTATTAGTTCCCAATAATAAAATGGCTGAGCTTAATTTTTATAAGTTCTCTAATTCCAACACACCTTATCTAAGCAAAAATCAAAAAACAGTGGAAGCCAATTTAATTGAATCAATTAACTTTAACGAAATATATGATAACAACATAAGTAATATTGGCGATAAACTGATAAACGGCTATCCTGAGCTTACTAGTTCACCCGTTTATGCAATCAAAACTGGTCTCGATCTTCCTTTTAACGAATCAATTCTGCCCGTTGCTAAAAAAATATTAGCAGACGAATTATCAGCATAACATTTCAACAACTACAATTTGTTTCAATTAAAGAGTAAAGTAGATTACTTGTTCCGCAGGAATACATTTTACTTTTCTTATTAGCTAATTTCATTGCTGATGAAAAAAGTAAGGTATTATTGAATATATAACTTTGAGACACATTGTCTTATATTAGCTTTATGATTAATTTGATTTACAATTTAATTTCAAAAATACTTAACATTAAAAAGCTAAAAATTATATTTTTGATGGCGGCGGTAACTCTTGCAGCCTGCCAAAATACAAACCGAGTGGAAGAAAATTTAATGAGTGATGAAAACAGAAAACCAAACAGACTTATAAATGAAAAAAGCCCGTACCTTTTGCAGCATGCGTATAACCCTGTTGATTGGTATCCGTGGGGCGAAGAAGCATTTGAAAAAGCACGCGCAGAGGATAAACCTATTTTCCTTTCAATCGGTTACTCAACTTGTCATTGGTGTCATGTAATGGAGCATGAATCATTTGAAGATTCAGCCGTTGCCGAATTAATGAATGAAGTTTTTGTTTCTGTAAAAGTTGATAGAGAAGAGAGACCTGATATTGATAACATTTATATGACTGTCTGCCAGATGATGACAGGTGGAGGAGGCTGGCCTCTCTCGGTTGTATTAACTCCCGACAAGCGACCATTTTTTGCCGGCACATATTTTCCTAAAGAAAGCCGCTTCGGTAGAATTGGTTTTATAGATCTAATAAAGCAACTGGATAATGCATGGAAAAATAAACGCACCGAAATAAATAGTTCGGCAGAACAAATCACATCGCATCTAAGTAATGCATTTGATAATGAAAGAGGATCGGAATTATCTCCTTCAATTCTTTCAAAAACTTTTGATGAATTTTATAATCGATTCGATAAACAATACGGCGGATTCAGCAATGCACCTAAGTTTCCATCGCCGCAGAACTTTTTATTTCTTCTCCGTTATTGGAAAAAGACCGGTGAAAAGAGTGCGCTGGAAATGGTTGAGAAAACTTTAACAGAAATGCGCCAAGGCGGAATTTACGACCACCTTGGATTCGGGTTTCACCGCTATTCAACTGATGAAAAATGGCTCGTCCCTCATTTTGAAAAAATGCTTTACGACCAGGCAATGCTCGCAATGGCTTTTATTGAATGCTATCAGGCAACAGGAAAAGAAAAATTCAAAACGACAGCCGAAGAAATTTTTAAATACATTGCGCGCGATATGACCTCTCCTCATGGAGGATTTTATTCTGCCGAAGATGCCGACAGTGAAGGTGAGGAAGGTAAGTTTTATGTTTGGAGCAATTCTGAAATAGAAGAAATATTAAATGATGATGATGCCGAACTCTTTCTAAATTTTTTCAACTTTACGGAAGAAGGGAATTTTATTGATGAAGTTAAAAAATCAAAAACCGGAACGAACATTCCTCATCTTACCAAATCAATTGAAGAATATGCCGATGAATTAAAAAATTATCCGGCTGAATTAACTGATCGAATTTCCGCAATTAGAGAGAAATTATTTTCTGCTCGTGAAAAAAGAGTTCATCCCTACAAAGATGATAAAATTTTAACCGATTGGAACGGCTTGATGATCGCCGCATTGGCAATGAGCGGACGAGTTTTAGGAAATTATACTTACACAAATAGCGCTGAAAAATCGGTCGAGTTTATTTTTAATAATCTTGTAAATCCCGATGGAACATTGCTGCACAGATTCCGCGAAGGTGAAAGCGGATTGACTGCCAGCATTGATGATTATGCATTTTTAACCTGGGGCTTGCTTGAACTTTACGAATCAACTTTTAAAACAGACTATCTCATAAAAGCAATTTCATTAACAAAAATTGTAACAGATAAGTTTTGGGATGAAAAACAGGGCGGCTTTTTCTTTACTCCCGATGATGGCGAAAATTTAATTGTGCGGACTAAAGAATATTACGACAGTGCCATTCCATCAGGGAATTCAGTTGCACTAATGAATTTATTAAAACTCTCGAAACTTACGGGAGATAGTAAGTATGAGGAACTCGCATCCGAGCTTACACTTTCAATTTCATCACAAGTTGAAAAAGCACCCAGCGCATTTACACAGTTTTTATCCGGATATATTTTTGCCGTTGGTCCATCAAATGAAATAATAATAGTTAGCGGCGACAATAAATCTGATACAAAAGAAATGCTGACAGAGTTAAACAAAAATTTTCATCCAAATAAGGTTGTTGTATTATTATCTGCATCAGATAAGGAATTGAAAAACATTGCTTCGTTTACAGAAAACTACTCGGCGGTTAACAATAAAGCTACAGCTTATGTTTGTCAAAATTACGTTTGCAATTTGCCTACGAACGATCCTAAGGAAATGATGAGACAGCTGGAGGATAAAAACAAATAAAAATATCAGTTGCAGCCCAACTTAGAAGGGGGAGATATAATTTATCTTTTTCGGATAATTAAGATTTATCAAACCTAACAATTGCCGCTAATTGAATAATACAATTCTTAAATAAACAAAAAACAACTGTCTGAACAGAAACATTATTAAGAGTAATTATTAAAAGATAATGATTTTACTCCCATACCGGCGGACCATATTTTTGAGCCAGCTCATAAGATTTTGCCACTATCGCTTCAAACTCAGAAAATCCATTTTCTTTAGCTTTTTCAATCAACTCCTCGGCAAGATTTTCATTATAATTTTCTTTCTTAATAGTAAGTTTATAAAGAACTGCATAAGCTTCTGCAAATTTGGGATTTAAGTTCACAGCCTTTAAAAAATATTTTTCTGCAATATCATATTTTTCAACCGCATGATAATAAAAATACCCTGCTAAGTATTGAAGTTCAGCATTTGTATTATCTTCCTCTAATAATTTATTAAAGTATCGATAGTATAAATAATCAACCAATTTTGTTTCTTTGTAAACCTCATCTTTATAAAAGTCTAGAACAACACTCGTCTCTGCCGCATTTTTAAGCCCATGAAAAGATTCCAGCCATTCTTCTTCCGAATTAAATACAGCCCATGTAGGAGCCATCGGGACCTTACATATTTTTCTAAAACTTAAAACATCAATTTTAGTGCTGTCATAATAAACTGAATCAACTTCATGCAGATTAATTTTGATAGGGACAAAATCTTTTTCTAGAGTCTCGGCAATTATTTTATTTTGGAAAACTGTTTCCTCCAATTCAGTGCATGCACTGCATGAATCAGCAGAAAAATAAACAACAGTATGCTTATTATTCTGCCTTGCAATAGCTGCCCCTTCTTCATAACCGAACCAGTTAATATTGCTGTTTGAACAGCCTGCCATTAAGATAAAGATAAAACTGATTGCTAAAATTTTTTGCTTGTTCAAACTAACCCCATATTTATTTTAATTATTTATTAAGTAGAACTTTGTAAAAATTATTAACTTCGTAAAGGTTAATTTAATAACTTTGTTCACAACAGACAATGTAGTTATCAAGATGTCAAATGAATTAGAAGAGTTTAAAGATTATCTATCAGAATTTGAAAACTTACCAATATTTGATTCCGAAGTTTGCAAGGTTTGCGGAATTGATATAAGCAGCGATATTGCACCTATTGTTTCATACAAGGTATTACTCTGCTCATGCTCCACCGATTCCGCTTTTGATAAAGTTAAAGCCTGTCTTACCGAAAATAATATCGAGTATTCATTCACTGAATTCCCCCAGTTGAAACCAACAGAATTTAGAGTTTTTGTTGACCGACAATCACATCCAACAGCGGAGAGTTTACTTACCAAACTCACTTAAAATATTATTGCCGCAAAGACTCGAAGACACAAAGTATTTTCTTAGTGCCCTTGTGACTTCGTGGCATTTTTTCACGCAGAGACGTAAAGTAAAGATTTAAACCTTAGCGTCTTGGCAACTTAGTGTGCTATTCTATTTCTTGGTGACTTTGTGGCTATTTCTTTTTTGCCACTAAGACTCGAAGACACAAAGTATTTTCTTTGTGCCCTTGTGACTTTGTGGCATTTTTTCACGCAGAGACGTAAAGTAAAGATTTAAACCTTAGCGTCTTGGCAACTTAGTGTGCTATTCTATTTCTTGGTGACTTTGTGACTATTTCTTTTTTGCCACTAAGACTCGAAGACACAAAGTATTTTCTTAGTGCCCTTGTGACTTTGTGGCATTTTTTCACGCAGAGACGTGAAGTAAAGATTTAAACCTTAGCGTCTTGGCAACTTAGCGTGCTATTCTATTTCTTGGTGACTTTGTGGCTATTTCTTTTTTGCCACTAAGACTCGAAGACACAAAGTTTTTCTTAGTGCCTTGGTGACTTCGTGGCTATATCTGTTTTTTGTCTCTCCCTTAAAAAGCCGTTGTATCTTATTAACCATTAGTTTAACTTAATTCACCAACAGTCATTCAATCTTTAAAATTGAAAGGAGAAAGAATGCCGGATATTATTCATTACTTCCAAATAAAATCACCTGCAGAAAAAATATATAAAGCCGTAACAACCAAAGAAGGTGTTGACGGCTGGTGGACGGAGGAAAATACCGCCGATGCGAAAGTCGGTTCAATTATTGAATTTAACTTTGGTGAACAATACCAAAATAGAATGAAAGTTTTAACTCTGGTCGAAAATAAACTAGTTGAGTGGGAATGCCTAGAGGGCGATACTGAATGGGTTGGGACAAAATATAAATTTGAGATAATGGAAGATGAACAGTATTGCTGGTTAAGATTTTCTCACACAGATTGGAAAGAGCAAACCGACTTTTACGGAAGCTGCAATTACCATTGGGGTTTATACATGAAGAGTTTAAAGAGTTTTTGCGAAGATGGCAAAGGAACTCCCTTTTTAAAAACATTGACTTAAAAATTGAAAGGAAATATCCATGACGGAGAAAACATTTGAACAATGGCTGCAAGTTTACGGCAGGGCTTGGGAAGATAAAAACACCGAAAAATTTGTAAGCGGATTTGCCGCGGATGCAAATTACTATTGGACACCTTTTGATACCCCTCAAAAAGGGATAGATGAAATAAACAAAGCTTTCAATGAAGCAATAGCATCGCAGGAAGGAATAAATTTTGACTCGCAAATTTTAAATGTTGATAACGATAGAGGTTTGTGTCAATGGTGGTGCTCCTTTACGCGAATTGCAACACAGCAGCTAATAAATCTTGATGGAATTTTTCTAATTAAATTTAATGAAGAAAATCTATGCACCGAATTCAGGGAGTGGTGGCATACCGATGAGTTTATGTAGCTTCAATGTTAAATTCTATTCGCCAATATCTTCATTCCAAAGTTCAGGTTTTGAGGCTATAAAATTTTTCATCAACTCAATACATTCTTCGTTATTCTTAATTTCTATTTCAACACCTCTGCTTCTCAAATAATCTTCCGGACCCTGGAAAGTTTGATTCTCACCAATCACAATTTTAGGAATGTTATATAATAAAGATGTTCCGCTGCACATATCACATGGTGAAAGTGTAGAATACAAAACAGCTTTTTTGTAATCACTTGCTTTTAATCTACCGGCATTTTCAAAACAATCCATTTCAGCATGAAGTATGGCACTTCCATTTTGAACCCGTCGGTTATGTCCACGCCCTACAATTTCACCGCCAATTACTAATACTGAACCTATAGGAATACCCCCTTCCTCCAACCCTTTTTTTGCTTCTTCAATTGCTGCCTGCATAAATTTGTCTGTCATATTTTACTCCTAAAATTTTGTTTTGCTAATTTCTAATCATTGCAATTTTATTACGTTCTAATAAATTTCTCAGCCGTCGAGGAGCATCCATCTATCACAATTATTTGTTGCTATTATTTTTTAACCCAGCACCGGCATTCTACGTTTCACAAAATTCCCTCTTCCTGTTTTTCCTTTAAACTTATCTTCTGCAATAATAATTTCTCCGCGGGAAAGAACTGTCTCGGCATTCCCTTTAATTTTCATTCCTTCGTACAATGAGTAATCGCAGTTCATGTGGTGAGTTTCCGCTGAGATTGTGTGCTCGGTATTCGGGTCCCAAATTACAATATCGGCATCGGCACCAACAGAAATGTTTCCCTTTTGAGGGTAAAGCCCAAACAACTTTGCCGGAGTTGTAGAAATTATATCCACCCATCTGTTCAACGAAAAACGTCCCTCATTCACTCCCCCTTGAAAAGTTAAATGCAGCCTGTTCTCAATTCCCGCTCCCCCATTTGGAATTTTTGTAAAATCATTTTTGCCCAAATCTTTTTGTCCTTTAAAATTAAACGGGCAATGGTCAGTTGCCGCAACTTGCAGATCATTGCTCTTAAGTCCCGCCCATAATTTTTCCTGATGAAACTTTTCTCTAACCGGGGGAGAAAAAACAAATTTCGCACCTTCAAATCCCGGCTTGCTTATGTCATCAATTGATAGATAAAGATATTGCGGACAAGTTTCCGCAAACACTGGCAAACCTTTGCTTCTTGCTTCCGCTACTTTTTTTAACGCGTCATCACAAGTTAAATGAACAATGTAAAGAGGCGTGCCTGCCATTTCCGAAATTGCAATTGCGCGGTACGTTGCTTCGGCTTCGGCGGCAACTGGTCGGCTGAGCGCATGATATTTCGGTTCAACTTTTCCTTCGCTTAGCATTTGCTCAATTATCAGATCGATCACGGGTCCGTTTTCAGCATGCATTAAGATCAGTGTCCCCAGATTTGCAGACTCACTCATTACTTTAAATATTGAACCGTCATCCAACATTAGATCATTTGGGTAAGCGGTAAAAAGTTTAAAGCTGGTTATTCCTTCATTCGCAAGTTCTCTCATTTCCTGCTGCCAGTTTTCTACCAAATCAGTAACTGCCATGTGAAAGCTGTAATCGATGACCGACTTTCCGTCAGCTTTCTTCATCCATGTTTCCAAACCTTCTTTTAAACTTTTTCCTTTGGTTTGATTTGCAAAATCGATGATAGTTGTTGTTCCCCCAAACGCTGCGGCAATTGTTCCCGATTTAAAATCATCGGAAGAAGTGGTGATTCCACGGTAAGGCATATCCAAATGTGTGTGTACGTCAATTCCGCCGGGAATAACAAGTTTTCCCTTTGCGTCAATTATAATGTCGGCTTCAATAGTTAAATTCTTTTCAATCAAACTGATGGTTTCATTTTCAATAAAAATATCAGCCGTGTAATCTTCATCAGCCGTAATTATTCTTCCGTTTTTAATTAATGTTGACATTGCCGGTTCTATACTTTGTGATAAATTTAAATTTCAAAACAATATTAAACAAAAAACCAATTAAAATAAAAAAGCCGCCAATCATTTAATATGAAAAGCGGCTGTAAGGGTTTTGGTTTTTATTCTGAATCCTGCCTGACCGGCAGGCAGGTCTGACTACTGAATTCTGACTACTACTTAAGAAGCATCATCTTCCGAACCTCAGTATATTCCCCTGCTTGAATTTGGTAAAAATATACTCCACTGGAGTAATTGCCTGCATTAAAGTTCAGTTCATGCCTGCCTGCTTCTAATTTACCATTAAGCAATTCTGCTACTTGCTGACCCAAACTGTTCGATACAATAATTTTTACATTCTCTTCTTTCGGAATAGAAAAACTGATTTTTGTTGTCGGGTTAAACGGGTTTGGATAGTTTTGTTCGAGTGCATAATCTATACTTCCGGTAAACTCAACTTCAATCGGTCCATAAATTTTAAATGTACCGTCAAAATCTAATTGTTTTAATCTATAGTAAAGCTGTCCGTATTGATTTGGTTCATCGGCAATTGAATATGAGTTAGGGTTTGATGTTGTCCCCTTTCCTTCAACATAGGAAATCATTTGCCAGTTTTCATTATCAGAAGAACGATAAACTTCAAACCCCTGATTATTTAACTCGGTAGCCGTTTCCCAATTAAGAATAACACTGTTATCATTTGTTTGAAAAGTAAAACTAGTTAACTCAACCGGAACTATTCCATAATTTTCGACACTAATATCATCAACATACCATCCGTCTCTAGTTACTGATCCATCACTCTTCAGCATAAATCTTAATTTAATTTGCTGCCCTATATAGGGGGTCAAATCAATTTCTTCTTCAACCCAAGTTAATTGAGCACCATCATAAACCGGTTCACCTGTCGGCTGAAAAGAACCGGTTCCTGCTTGTGTATGGATACCTTCTAGCGGAGTCCAATTAGTTCCGTTTGTAGAAATCTGAATTTGCCCGTAATCCCAATTACTTTCAATATCCCATTGAGTTTGGAATTTTAGCACTGAACCAATTGCATCATCCATAGTTAAAAATGAGGCAGTAGTAAAAGTTACGGTTTGACTGTTTGAATAATTTCCGATTGGAGAATCAGTAAAAGAAGATGGACCTGAAACATATTTTGAAGTAGTTGTATTCCAGTTACCGGTTGCCTGCCAGTTACTTGTGTTTGAAGCATCGTCGTCAAATACCAGGTCAATTGGTGCAACATAAAATTGATATGCGTTTGGCGGAGCAATATTACCGGCAGGATTAAATCCGCTGCCGCCCGCAGGCATTGTTGCAACTAATGTTGAGGCGGAATCTTGTGCTGCAATATAGTATTGAACTTTTGTTCCTAACTGCTGTGCAGGAATTGTAAAATTGTATGTTCCGATATTGTCAGTTGAAATTCCTTCAACCTCCATAAAGGCTGTAAACCCGCTTCCGTTATCAGTCCTATAAAACAAACGCGGTCCGGAGCTGCCGGTGCCGATTGATAATCCGCTTGAGATATTTGCGCTCAAGATCATATCGCTTGAATAATCAACGGATGCAAATGGAGTGTGTTCTATTACAATGTTTAAGTTCATTGCCAATGCAAGAGTTGTTGCAATGCCAAGCTGTGCACATTTTTTAAAGTATGGCTGATTAAAATGTATCATTAGATCATTTACTGAATGGTAATAATTATTAAAGTCGGAAACATCATCTTCAATAAGAAGAATAGCACTATAATTATTTGACCAAAACGCCGCGTGATCACTTGCACCTGTTCCCGGATCTTCAATAATTGGGTTAAGCCCAATAGAATGAACAGAATTCATCTCAACCATTTTATCGGCGATTGCATTCGATTCATTTATATCCCTGGTATGAACACGAACAACACCGTCATCGTTCTGATCCCATGCAATCATATCCATATTAACAACACCGATAATTGAATCTCCCGCTGCAAATGCAACATCGGAATAATGCTCGGCACCAACCAAGCCTTGTTCCTCTTCATCCCACAATGCAAAAACAACTGTGTAAGGGAATGAATAATTTTGAAGAACTCTGGCAGCTTCAATAACTGCGGTAGTGCCGCTTCCGTTATCATCTGCGCCAGGTGCAGTATTACCTGAAGGCATTGAATCATAATGCCCGCAAATAATCACTTTTTGATTCGGGAAATCTGTTCCGGTTTTTTCAGCCAAAACATTAATGCCGAGTGAACCAAAATTTTGATAGAATGCTGTTAATCCATAACTATCTAATCGTTGTTTCAAATAAACTGCGGCTTTTGCATTGCCGTCTGAATATTTATGTCTCGATGTTATTGTATAAGGCGAGCCATTAATTATTGTCGAAACTTCGCCTGTTAATTCTTCAATCGTAAACATTAATGAATCTAAATTTACGTCGTTAATAATGTTTTGAATTGTTGGGTTACCCTGAGCAAAGGATATTTTGAATAGTGTAAGTACGAATAAAATAGTAGAAAGTTTTTTAATCATTATTCTTCCGGTTTTGTGGTATAGTAGTTTTTAAACTTCATTAAAATTTTTACAAATTCCAAATATTTTAAAACCGGATGCGGGGTCTTTGTTTGACATCACTATTTGGATGCAGCAATATTTATGAATCAGTTCAACTGCCGCACGGTTGCAAATTGTTTTACTTTTTTCATTACAACAAACACCTAACTGCCGTCTGAGCTACATTAACAAATTCTCAAACCAGCGTGTAAATATTTTAGAGCCCAGGGGGGTTTTCAACCGCGTTAGCGGTTCAATGTTTGTAGCTCTAGTGTAGATACCAGATGACCAACCACAGAGTGGTTGAACAATAAAAAAAAGGCTGCCAAAATTTGACAGCCAATTCAAAAACAAATTCAAAAAAAATTATTTATTTTGTTCGGAAATTAAATTTAACGCACTGCCTGCTTCAAACCATTTAATTTGGTTCTCATTAAATGTATGATTAAGAACCGCGTCTGTTACTGAACCGTCACTATGCTTTATTACTAACGTTAGTGGTTTGCCAGGTGTTAAATTTGTCAATCCGATTATACTTAGTTTATCATCTTCATGAATTTTATCATAGTCGGAAGGATTGGCAAAAGTAAGAGGCAGCATACCCTGCTTTTTGAGATTAGTTTCATGAATGCGTGCAAAGCTTTTTACAATAATTGCTTTACCGCCAAGATGTCTCGGTTCCATAGCAGCGTGTTCCCTGCTTGAACCTTCGCCATAATTTTCATCACCGACTACAATCCAGCCAACACCCTTTGCTTTATACTCACGAGCTACTTCATGCACCATTTTAGTTTCACCGGTAAATTGATTTTTAACTTCACCGGGTCTATCTGAAAATGCATTTATTGCACCGAGGAACATATTGTTGGAAATATTATCAAGATGTCCGCGGAAACGAAGCCAGGGTCCCGCCATAGAAATATGATCAGTTGTACACTTTCCCTTAGCCTTCAACAAAAGTGCAAGGTCTTCATAATCATTCCCATCCCAAGCTTCAAATTTTTCCAGCAACTGAAGTCTTTCACTATCCTTCTTCACAATAACTTCAACATCTTTGCCTTCACTGCTCGGAGGAATGTAGCCGACATCTCCCTTGTCAAATCCTTTGCTCGGCAGTTCATCACCAACCGGGGCGTCAAGTTTTACTTTTTCGCCGACTTCATTTTCTAATCCATCAGTTTCGGGATTAAATGTTAGAACACCTGCAGCGGCAATAGCGGTGGTCATTTCGGGACTTGCAACAAACGCAAGTGTTTGAGGATTACCGTCATTTCGTTTTGCAAAGTTTCTATTGAAAGAAGTTACAATTGTGTTCTTTTCCCCGGTTTCAATATCCATTCTTTTCCACATCCCAATACATGGTCCGCATGCATTTGCAAGAACCACGCCACCGAATTCTGTAAGTGTTCTCAATTGTCCGTCTCTTTCAATTGTAGCCCTAACCTGCTCACTGCCGGGAGTAATTGTAAATTGTGATTTTGCTTTTAATCCTTTTGCCAATGCCTGCCTTGCAATGCTGGCTGCGCGGTCTATATCTTCGTAACTGGAGTTTGTACAGCTTCCTATTAGTGCCACGCTTACTTTCTCCGGATAATCATTTTCTTTTACCGCTTCTTTCATTTTGGAAACAGGCCAGGCTAAATCCGGCGTAAACGGTCCGTTCAAATGAGGTTCCAGTTCATCTAAATTAATTTCAATTACTTGATCATAAAAGTTCTCCGGATCAGCATAAACTTCATCATCAGCTTTTAATAGGGCAGCATACTTTTCTGCCAATTCTGCAACATCATCTCTATCGGTTGATCTCAAATAATCAGCCATTTTTTTATCGAATCCAAAAACAGAAGTAGTTGCACCTATTTCTGCGCCCATGTTGCAGATAGTTCCTTTACCGGTGCAGGAAAGAGATTCTGCTCCTTCACCAAAATATTCTACAATTGCACCCGTGCCGCCTTTAACTGTAAGAATTCCCGCAACTTTTAAAATTACATCTTTTGCTGAGGTCCAGCCGGAAAGTTTACCTGTTAATTTAACGCCGATAACTTTGGGCCACTTAAGTTCCCACGGCATTCCTGCCATAACATCAACTGCATCCGCACCGCCAACTCCTATTGCAATCATCCCTAATCCTCCGGCGTTGGGAGTGTGAGAATCGGTCCCAATCATCATTCCGCCCGGGAATGCATAATTTTCTAAAACCACTTGATGAATTATTCCTGCACCCGGTTTCCAAAAACCAATACCATATTTTTTAGATACACTTTCGAGAAAATCAAATACTTCCTTGTTTTCATCTTTCGCTCTATTTAAGTCATCAACTGCACCAACTTTAGCTTGAATTAAGTGGTCACAATGAACAGTTGTTGGTACAGCGGTGGTATTTCTTCCGGCATGCATAAACTGCAATAACGCCATTTGTGCAGTCGCATCCTGCATTGCAACTCTATCGGGCGATAAATCTACATAATTTTTTCCTCTTTCCAATTCATGAGTTGGGCTTTCCCACAAATGGGAATAAAGTATCTTTTCGGTATAAGTTAGCGGTCTGCCAACAACTTCTTTAACTTTTATTAATTTCGCGTCCATTCCTTCATAAACAGCTTTTATCATTTTAATATTTTCTGTCATTTTAGCCTCTTTTTTAATTATTTATTAAAATCTAAAATAAACAATTTTAGTAATTAAACTATAATTTCAATTCAGTTTTCATTATAAATTTTAACAGGCACTCTATTTGCAAGATGTTAGGCAATAGTATTTCTTTTGGTTAAAAAATATTGATAAAGATTTGATCGGGATTAATACTCAAAAATTTTAATATAATTTCGAAAATGAAGTAAGATAAATAATCCATATTCTACAAAAAATAATTTTATGAGGTTTTAAAAATGGCTGTAATGATAACTGAAGACTGTATCGCATGCAACGCTTGCGAAGCTGAATGCCCAAATACTGCAATTTATAATGCGGGTGAACCATATCAGTATGATGGCGAAGAACATGAAGCATTATCTGAAGATTTTACTTATGTAGTACCTGAAAAATGTACAGAATGTGTTGGATTTTATGATGAACCGCAATGTATTGAATCTTGTCCTACTGAAGCAATTGTTCATGATCCGAACCATGAAGAGACTAACGATGAGTTGATGGCTAAAAAAGTAGTTTTGGAAGGAATGGACAGTTAAGCATTCATTTTAGTTTTGATTTTTTGAAACCCGGACTTGTGCCGGGTTTTTTATTTTTGTCGAGATCGAACTTGACGGCATCTCGATACGTCCCATAAACCGGGACTACTCGATAACCTTACATTCTTCCACTTGATAGGTGGCTGAGTAATCCCGCGGAGCGGGATGTATCGAAGCCCCGGCATCTCGATACAGCCCAAAGAATGGGACTTCTCGATAACCTTACTTTTTTCTACTTGAAGGTGAATTCCCCCCTGGAGAGGAACATCAGCATACAATTACGAATGTAACTGAAATGCTTCTTCTTGAACTGTGTTGCAGTTCCGTATTTACTTCCTTTTCTGTTTTCTATGGATTGCATCCATAGCTATTCATTTTGAAGTACTTCGTACTTCCTGATAAACAATACTCCTAGCGTTTTATTTATATTTTGTTACTGCAGCGCAGTAATAGGTGAATAGCCCCGAATGAAATTCGGCGATAACTTACATTGTGACACGACTTATAAATTGGACTTATTTGATACGTGGAGATTTAAAATCCGAAAGTATTTGAAAAACCAATATTGAAGACTGGTGTTTTGTATTTCATATCGTAAGCTAAGCCGAGTTGTAATCTATGATTATTACGCATCAGCGGGAAATATAAAACTCCTCTTATTCCAATTAGGTTAACATCAAAGGGCTCAGTTTTATCCATAGAAAAGAAGTTTATGTATCCTTGTCTTTCATGCCGGTAATTAAAACCAAAACTTCCTTTAAAATACTTTCCGTCAAAAATTTTTGTTTGTAAAATTAATTCTGCATTTTTTGTCAGATTCCCCAAGCCTGTAATATAAAGATTGCTGGATATCTCATATGTGAAATCCGCACCTGCATTTACCAATAACGATGGGTTTAAACCAATTGAAAATTTATCCCCGAATACTAATAAAAAACTATAACCCGCAACACCAATCTGCCAAAATGGATTAAGTGTTGTATCAACATTTACAGCATATCTTTCTCTATTCAAGCTCTCAAAAGTCTTACTATAATATGATTTAGTTAATGATACTCTCACTTTAGAAGAGCGAAAAATCGAATTGAAGTCAGTAGTTTCTTCAAGTTCGTCGTCAAAAATTATTTCTTCTGAAAGTGGTGCATGAAGGGCACATCCGGTTAACGATAAACCTAAAAGTGATAAAGCTAATATTTTAAGTTTTACATTCATATGAAAATTATCCATGTATGCAGCAAACTATTTCTAAATACAAATCTTATACATTTCGAAAGTGTCGGTATCTCGATACGCCCTAAAAAACGGGGCTACTCGATAACCTTACTTTTTCTCTGCAGGATAGGTGGCTGAGTATTCCCGCGGAGCGGGATGTATCGAAGCCACCGGAAATTGTCTTCACACATTCAAAAACTCCTGCCAAATTTTGTAAAGCTCGTAAGTTGCTTTAATGTCTTCACCGCAGTAAATGGCAATGTCTTTTATTCTACCCGCATTGTAAAGTTCCTTCACTTCCATTCCGGATATGCCTTTTGATTTTGGAGATTCAATTCCAAAAGCGTGGCAGTAAAAATCTAGATTGAATTTGCGCGTGAGTCCGAAGTTGGTGAACTGCTCAAGCAGATCAACATGAGATTTATTACTGTAACGGTTTTTGATAAAATTTCGTGTCGGTTTGATTTTGTGCATTGCAGAGCGAAGCATTAAAAAGGGTATATCAAAATGGCGACCATTAAATGTAATTACCTGCTCAACCTTTTTAACATATTCCCAAAATGTTTTAAGAATTTCTTCTTCGCTCATTGAGCGGTAGGTAATGCTCTTCTCTTCAGATTGCCATTCTTCGCTTTCCTCACTTTCGTAAAGCACAAGCGAGTTTTCCGTCTGAGTGTTCAGCATTGCAATGCTTACAACCTTTGCCGTAAAAGGATAAAGGCTCAAATACCTTATCGCTTCATCTTTCTTTTGTGTGCGGGCTTCCTCGTCGCTCTCTTTTTCCGCATAGCGCAGCAAGTATTCCTGCTGTGATTCTGAAAGTGATTCAAAATCATAACCTGAAGTTTCGATATCAAAAACAATTTTCATGCTACTCCCTATTTTGTTAACCCTATCCCAAAATAAAAAAAACTTGTCTGCTTAACAAGAGGTGAAAATAGCACGCAGAAGACGCTGATTTAACAGATAACCGCAGATAATTCTTACAGTGTAAATCTGCTTTATCTGTGTAATCTGTGTTCTATTAATTATTGCTGCTTTACGATTTTTACTTCCCCCTCAAATTCTTTCACCGCATCATAAAACTCCTGTGGCAAGGGAATTGATTGATTTGTAGTTTTATTGATATGAACTACTGCGCCGCCGCCCTTAGCAATTATTTTTCCGCTGCTTACTTTTTTAACTAAATGTTTAAATCCAAAGCTTGAGTTTTTTATGTAATCTATTTTTGTGTGTATTTTCAATTCGTCATCGAGGTAGGCGGGTTCAATGTAATCGCACTCGTTACGGACCATTATAAAAAATGAATCGCCGCTTAAAAAATTTCTCAACTTGAATTTCTTTACAATGTCCTGCACATATTTTAGTCGTGCGTCTTCAAAATAGTTAAAATAGACAGCATTATTGCAGATGCCCAGCATATCCACTTCGTGAAATTTTACTGCTTCATTTATACTGTGTTTATAATTTTTTATTTCCATTGATTTTATCCGTTTTAACTAACCTAAAATTTCATCTAAAATATTTTTCGCTTTTTCAATGTCCTCAAAACTTACATCCATGTGAGTAACAATTCTTATGTAGCCTACAGCCCCAACAGAAAGGAGCAATCCTTTTTCCTTAGCTTCCTCTAAAATATCCTCAACACTTTTCTTCACCGGTTTGAACATTAAAATATTTGTTTCAACACTGCCCAGATCAATTTCAACAGCATCATTTCCCGCAAAATGTTCAGCAAGTATCTGAGCTTTATCATGATCTTCTGATAATCTATCAATATTATTTTTTAATGCGTACAATCCGGCAGCGGCAATAATTCCAACTTGACGCATTCCTCCGCCCCAGGCTTTTCTAATACGGTAAGCTTCTACAATAAACTCGGTTGTGCTTGCAATGATAGAACCGATCGGCGCCCCGAGCCCCTTTGATAAACAGACAGAAACAGAATCAAAGTATGATGCATACTGATCTACTGAAATCCCGGTTGTGACAGACGCATTCCAAAGCCGAGCACCATCGAGATGATAAAACAATCCGTGTTCATCAGCCAGTTCCTGCAATCCTTCAATTATACTAATCGGCTGAATTGTTCCGCCAGCTCGGTTATGTGTGTTTTCAATTTCAATCACTTTGCTTCGCGGCATGTAGTAAGCACTGGTATCCCTTATCAGTGGTTCAACACTTTCCGGAGTAATAATTCCCCGCACCCCATCAACCTGGCAAAGCTGTATTCCGCTTAGCATTGCCGGTGCACCTGACTCATACTGAAATATATGTGCATCCTTATGACAAATAACTTCATCACCCGGATTGGTTAAAACATTCAAGCAAATTTGGTTGCCCATCATCCCGCTCGGCACAAATAAAGCGGCTTCCTTACCAAGCAGTTCGGCTGCATAATTTTCTAATTCATTTACTGTCGGGTCTTCTTTGTAAATATCATCGCCCACTTCAGCTTCATACATTGCTTTACGCATCTCTTCGGATGGCTTGGTTACTGTATCGCTTCTTAGATCAATTATTTTTTTCATGTTTCTCTTTTTCTATTTCAGGTGGATAAAATTTAATGCTCATTTTTTTGATCAAAAACATTCCGAATATCCAAATTGAAATTACACTGCATAAAATAGGAATTAGCAATGGATACTTGGTGTATAATGAAATTTCATTTTCGAGTGCCGCATCAACAACAAGTGTGGTTTTCTCAAACATTTTTGTCTCAACAATTGTATTTCCGAGCGGATCGATCAAACAGCTAATGCCGCCGTTGGCGCAGCGGATCAATGACCGGCGGTTTTCTACCGCCCGCAAAACACTGAATTCTTTATGCTGATACGGTCCGCTCGAATTACCATACCAGCTGTCGTTTGTTACAACTGTAATGATCTCTGCGCCTCTTTTAACAAATGAGGAAACAAAATCCGGGTATATCGATTCGATGCAGACTACTGCTCCAATTTTAACAGTGTCCTCAATTGCTCTATCTTTTACAAAATTAAATACAACCGTGTCTCTGCCTGTATTCCAACTGGAAATTCCAACATTCCATTTTAGAAAATCACCAAGAAATGGAAGGTCTTCAACATAGGGTACTTTTTCACCAAATGGCACCAGTTTTATTTTTCCGTATTTATCTGCCTTATCATTATATGGGTTGAATAACAGAATTGAATTGTATGATGTATAAAATGATTTTGAATTTTTAACAGGCTTTGCATCATCAGGAACAATATCTCCTTCTCGATAAAATTCAGCATCAGGCATTCCCGATAGTATGTGAACATCATTCTGCTTTGCGTAATCAAATATTCTTTGAGCCGTGGAATTATAGTTGCCCGACAATAAATAAACTGGCAGCGCTGTTTCGGGCCATAAAATTATTTCCCCACCTTCGGCAATAACCTTATCCGACATATCCAGATACAGATCTAAAATCTGATCGAGGCTGCCGACTTCCCATTTTTTATTTGGATTTAGGTCCGGCTGAATTATGCCTACTTTTATTTTTTTTCCCGGCTGTTCGTAATTATTTATTTTTATTACACCGTAAAGGATTGGGATAAATACTAAACTCAGCAATGCTGCTATTCCAATATAGCTTATCCTTTTTTCCTTTAAGTATTTATTCACCAAAAAGAAAAGAGAAACATTTATGAAAAGAAGAATAAGTGACAAACCGTAAGCGCCAATGATATCTGTAATTTGAATGAACGTTAAAAAGTAACTTTGACTATTTGCAAGAGTCAGCCAGGGAAAGCGGAATTCTGTTATGCTGTAAACATATTCATACGATACCCAAAAGAGGGGTAATAAAATGAACGCAATATTTTTATTGAATAATTTTTTTGCAGCGTAGAATAAAGTAGAAGGAATTAAAAATAAAATAGGATTCCAGAACATGAGTATGCTGCCTGCCATCATTAAAAATGGGTCTGCATCGGGAGTCCAACTCCCTACCCAGTAAAGTGTAACAATGTTGAAGATGAATGCAGTGAAGTAAGTCAACCGGCTGATCTCCCCAAGTCCTTCCCGTTTATTTAAAACATACAAATAAGGAACGAGAGCAAAAAACATAAACCAGTGGAAAGGCACGGGCTGGAATGACAATCCCATCAACACACCGCTTAGTAATCCTAATAATAATTGCCGGCGGGATTCTTTACGCTGCTCTGGAGTTTTGGGAATTCTTTGAAAGAAATATTTGATTTTCACTAGTGCCGTGGAATATTTTAGTTTTTAATTTATTGATAACAAAGATAAGTAATAGGAAGGAAAGTTCAACCACTCTGTGGTTGGGGGGCTAAGGCTTTATTCTAGTCCCCGTGATGAATCACGGGGTTAATGAAATATTGAAAAACGCATTAACCCACGATTTCAATCGTGGGAATAGGAGCAAAAAGTAGATCATCTACATAACAGTTTCAATTGATGCGCTGTGGGGTATCGTTTTAGTGGTTTTTAAACAGCCACTAAATCACGGGGTTAATAGGAATTAAACTACTAAGTGGTTGGACTATTTGTTAATTGCTTTAAACTCGATAATGGGTCAACGGATTAATATTTTGTTTACAATCTCATCATTATTTTGTTTTGATGGCGTTAGCCATCCAATGTTTGTAGAAAATAGGTAAACAAGATTAAGACACAACAGCGTAGCTGTTGAACTGATTTTATGGCTTGTAATATCAATAACTTCAACAACTCTGTGGTTGGGGGCTCAGGCTTTATTCTGGTCTCTGTGATGAATCACGGGGTTAATGAAATAGTAAAACTATTTTCTTTGAACTAAAACTGTGGAATAAGCAGCAACACCTTCCCCTCTTCCTGCAAATCCCATTTTTTCTGAGGTGGTAGCTTTAACAGAAATTTGATCTATCGAACAATCCAGCAATTCTGCGATCTTCTCTCTTATTGAATCAATATGATCTAGCAATTTTGGTTTTTCCAGAACAAGTGTTGAATCGCAATTGGCTAATTCATAACCTTGATCTGTTATCATTGCGTAGACTTCTTTTAACAAAACTGTGCTGTCGGCTCCCTTATACTTAGGATCTGTATCTGGAAAATGTTTGCCTATATCGCCGAGAGCGAACGCGCCTAAAAGTGCATCGCAAATTGCGTGGAGCAATACATCTGCATCGCTGTGTCCAAGCAATCCTTTTTCATATGGGATTTCAATTCCGCCTAAGATTAATTTTCTGTTTTCTGCAAATGCGTGAACATCATAACCGAAACCGATTCTAAAATTTGTATTCAATGTTTTATCTCAAATGTTGAAAATTCATTTTTATAATCGCTCCACTGTATTGAAGCATTTTTAACATGGGCATGCATTGGTCCAACTTTTAACTTTTGAAAGAAGTCTTCCACTGCAAATTTTTCTCCCTCAACTACTGAAAGGACTTCCCCGGTATAAAGATTTTTAACATATCCCGCCAAATTTAACTTGTGTGCTTCCCTCATTACAAAATATCTGAAGCCGACGCCCTGCACCAATCCGCTTACTAAAATTTCCGCTCTTACTAATTCGTTAGACATGTTTTCTTTTAAAGCTATCCGACACTTCTGAAATAAGCAGTCCCGCAATGATCAAAATACTGCCGATGAATCCAAAATTAGTTATTATTTCATTTAATAAAAAGTATGCGAACACTGCGGCAAAGATCGGCTCGAGTGAAAATATGATTCCGGTTTTCGTAGGGCTTACATCTTTTTGATATTTAGTATGAAGCGCGGTCGTTATCAGTGTTGCAAATACCGAAGTATAAATTAATCCAAAAATTAAATATGGAGTAAACTCAATCCTGGCTTCCTCAATTCCTGTTGAAGAAAAAATTAACGCTGCAGAAAAACCTAGCAGCGCAGTAACAATTAACTGAACCGAAAGCAAATTCATAAAATCATGCTCGGCAGAATTTGATTCCAAATAAATTATATAAGCAGCAAAAAAGAATGCACAGAGGAATGTTAGAAAGTCGCCAAAATTAAAACTGCCGCCCAGTTCCGAAAGAAAAGTAAAAATGGAATTGCCGCCGCTTGAAAGAAAAAGTATTCCAATAGTTACAAGCACAACACCTATGATTGATGCTTTCGTTGGCGGCTTTCGGTGAATTATTGTTTGAAGAATCGGTATCATTACAACAGCGGAACCGGTTATAAATCCCGACTTAGTAGCTGTTGTATATTTTAATCCAACCGTTTGAGTTGCGAAACCCATAAAGAGAAGCACACCTAAAATTATTCCTGTTTTAACTGCTGCAGAATTGAACTTGACCTTTTTGTAAATCACAAACGGCAGAAATAAAACGGATGCGATTGTAAATCGCGATGCAATAAATATCATTGGAGAAGCACTGTTGAGCGATTCTTTTACAATTACAAAGGTTGCACCCCAGAGAAGTGTTACCAATAAAAGTGCGGAAGCGCCAATGAAATGTTTAGAAGGCTTTTGCATAAATTATTTTTCATCACCGGTTGTGTAGCCGAAATTTTTAAGCTGCTGGGGATTGCTTCGCCACTTGCTTTTTACCTTAACTTGTAATTCCAAATAGACATCCCGCTGCAAAAATTCCTCAATCGCTTCACGTGCTATCTTTCCTACTCTTTTTATCGCATCTCCCCGTTTGCCAATAATAATGGGCTTTTGCGAGTCACGCTCAACAATGATCGCAGCACGAATAAAATCTTTTCTTCCCTCACGCTCTTTAAATTCTTCTATCAACACTTCTGTGCTGTACGGAATTTCGTCCTGGTATTTTTCAAATATTTTTTCACGAATAATTTCCGATACGAAAAATTTTTCCGGTTCATCAGTTAGCTGATCATCGGGATAATACTTGGGATGTGCGGGCAAATATTTTTTAATTAATTGTAGCAGTGCATCAACGTTGAAATTAACCAGAGCGGAAATAGTAATTATTTGATCAAAAAGATTTAGGCTCTCCAACTCTTTAATTTTTAACTCAGCATCTTCCTGCTTCGATAGATCCATTTTATTGAGTACTGCTATTTTTTTTATTCTTTTCTTCTTTAATATTTTAATCAGTTCTTCTTGTTCCTCCGTTTCAAACGAGGGCAGTTTTTCATTAACATCAAACAGATAAAGAAGAACATCCGCATCTTTGGCTGAGTTTATAATGTAATCAACCATTTTTTCCTGCAGCAAGTAAGATGGATCGAGAATTCCGGGTGTATCCAAAAATATTATTTGTGTCTCTTCATCACTTAGTATTCCAAGAATTCTTTTACGCGTTGTTTGCGGTTTGTTTGTTATTATAGAAAGCCGCTCGCCTAACAGCGCATTCATTAATGTGGACTTACCGACATTCGGTTTGCCGATTATTGTTACAAAGCCTGCTTTAGTTTCCATTGAATTTTAAAATATTAAGAAAGGCAAAATATATATAAAGGCATTCTGAAAGGCAATTTATAGCTTAGTGAAAAGAGTTTTCCAATTTTTGTTTGAATGATTTGTGGGACTCCAAAACAAAGTAGCCGCTGATCAGCAATACAATTGTAAGTATTCCGCCGATCATTATTAATGTATTATTATTAAGCAGATTACTAAGGCTTCCTAAATTTTCATTTAGAAATTTAGATGCTGTATCAAATACCTTTAAAGATGTTTGAGATTCCGGCTCAGGTTCCGGTAAATTATTAATTATAAAAAATATTGTTCCTGAAATAAGCAGTGCAAATAGTGAAACGACAAATCTGAAAAAATAAAACTTTTTACCTTTTACACTTGAGGCAGCGGAAATAATATTCATCACTCGTTGTGTAATTCCAACGGGTGCGGTTTCAGTTTCAATTTTGGAAAGAGTTTTATCAACAAATTTGTGTGTCTTTAAAGTAGTAAGTGCATCAGGGTCTTCTTCAATTAATAAATTTAATTCTTTCAGTTCATCGGATGATAATTCACCGTCTAAATATTTATTTAATATTTCATCTGTCAATTTCATAAAAGTTCCTCCTGATAATTATGCTCTTCAAGTAATTTTCGTAAACTGTTGCGCGACCTATGCAGCATAACTTTTACATTAACAAGCGATAGGTTCAGTACTTGTGCTATTTCATTGAGCGATAAATTATCTATATAAAATAATATTAAAACTAATCCATTTTTAACAGGCAATTTGTTTACCATTTTAAGCAGGTACATCGATGCGTTTTCCGATTGAGAATATATCTCATTGTCATACTGTCCCAAATCAAAATGCTCATCAATCGAGCTCATTTCCATTTCAGTTTTTCTCTTTTTGCTTGCTAATTTTGTAAGAGCCGTGTTGTAAACAATTCTATAAAACCAAGTTGAAAATTTTGAGTCTTGCCGAAAACTGTTAAGAGAATTGTAGGCTTTGAGAAAGCAGTCTTGCAAAACTTCTTCCGCATCCATCTCATTCTTCAGCATTCTTTTAAGCATTGAAAAAGCTCTATCCTTATAGCGTTCAATGAGCAGGGCAAAATCACTTTGGTTTCCCCTATTAACCGAATCGATTATTTCAACATCGCTTAAATTTTTCATTACGTAACATATGACTAATATTTGTATGCACAGGTTACAAAAGATTGAATAAATATTTTCGCCTAACTTCGGTTATGTAAACCGTACGCCCCGGCGCATAAATTGAAACGGTTGTTCATTCTATATTTTCTAATTAACCCACGACTTAAGTCGTGGGTTAGTGAAATTAACAAATCTTTTTAACCGTTTTAACGGTTTTTAATCAGGTCTAATATTTCAACAAAATTAACAATTCTAATCTGTAACCTTTCAGTAGTTAACCATTGTCAAAAGGTGTGAAGTTCGAATTCGATATAATAGTTAAAAAATTGATTTAATTGATTTGTAACCTTTTAAAAGAAGTTGAGTCAAAACTTTTAGAAATAATAAATTTGAGGTAAAAAATGACGGAAACAATTGCAGTATTTATACCAATAATCGGAATAATAATAACGGGTTTAGTTATAGTGACCTGGGTATATTTTCGTTCCAAAGAAAAACAGATGATGATCGAAAAGGGAATGTCCTACGAGCAGATGGTTGAATTTTTAAAAACCAAAAAAAGTCCCTACACAATGCTGAAAATTGGGATCGTATTAATTTTCTTTGGCTTTGGATTAGGAATAGGATTGCTGATTGAGGAGGCAACAATGATTGGGCAATGGATACCATTTTTAATTTTTGTATTTACCGGTGCGGGTTTTGTTACAGCTTTTTATGTAGCCGATAAATTAGATAAAAGAGATAAAATGAATATTCAGTAAAATTGAAGAAGTATCAAAAAGAAAGCCCGGCAAATTTTGTCGGGCTTTTTTATGTCTTTATCATTCTTTGGTTTTCCTCACACTTCGACTCCGCTCGGTGTTACAATAATTTCATTTTTTTTGCAAAGTCAGTCTGAGCTTGCTTGCCGGAGGGAAGGTTCTCGAGCCTGTATGCTGAAAGTAGAGAGGGGCTGATGACTTATCTTTATTTCAATTATTATTTTATAAGTCAGCAAATCAAAATACAATCGAAATAAATTTCGATTTACAATTGTAATGTGAAATTTATTTCGCAAGTCAATTACCCCAAACGGCTAAGCCAGTTCTTTCTCTTCCAGCCATCTTTGAGCATCAATAGCAGCCATACATCCGGTTCCGGCAGCAGTAACCGCCTGGCGGTAAGTTTTGTCTGCCACATCACCTGCGGCAAAAACGCCTTCAACATTTGTGTATGTTGATCCCGGTTTAACAATTAAGTAACCCGTTTCATCCATATCCAATTTGCCTTCAAAAAGTTTCGTGTTCGGCTGATGCCCGATTGCCATAAAAATCCCATCTACCAAAACATCCTTGGTTGTACCGTCTTGTGTGTTTTCCAAAATTGCGCCGGTTACTTTTTTAATTCCGTTTGTTTCTTCTCCGGTAATCTCTTTAACTATGGCATTCAGTTCAAATTTTATTTTAGGATTTTTCTGTGCACGCTCAAGCATAATTGGTGAAGCCCTAAAACCTTCGCGCCTGTGAACAACTGTAACTTCCGAAGCAAATTTAGTTAAGTAAGTCGCCTCTTCCATTGCGGTGTCGCCCCCGCCGACAACAATAATTTTCTGATTCTTAAAGAAAAATCCGTCACAAGTTGCGCATGCCGAAACACCGTAACCCATATATTTACTTTCACTTTCTAATCCAAGCAGTTTTGCCGATGCACCTGTTGAAATTATCACTGAATCAGCGGTGAGTGTTTCGTTTCCTGCTTTCATTTCCAATGGTCGCTTTGAAAAATCTACTTCTGTTATTTCTTTGAAAAAGCTTTTAGCGCCGAACTTTAAAACTTGTTTTCTCATTGCATCCATCAACTCCGGTCCTTGAATTCCATGCTCGAATCCCGGATAGTTTTCAACTTCTGTCGTCATCGTTAATTGTCCGCCCGGCTGTATGCCTTCATAAATAACCGGATTAAGATTTGCGCGTGCTGCGTATAGCGCCGCTGTTAACCCTGCCGGACCTGATCCAATAATTACTACACTATGATGATTATCTGACATTTTAATTACTCCATTTTCTAATTGCTTTAATTTCTATTTTTTTTGAATCACAATTTACAAAAAACTACTTTCTTTAACTTTATCTTCTTCTTGAGTAAAAAAACCTTAACCACAAAGGACACGAATAAAAGATACACAAAGTTCACCAAGACATAATAACCGAAAGTAAAAATTTATTTTTGTTACAATACTGCGCTGTCAATTTTTTAAACTGATTTAATTATTTTTATTTTGACTTTGTGTTCTTTGTGCATTCTTTGTGTGCTTTGTGGTAAAAGCTTTAACCGCGAAGGGCACAAAGAAAAGCATATTCAATTTCATTAGATTCTCAATTCTTCGATGGGATTCACTTGGAGGCGCTTTTCAAAAATGCGGCGTTGCGTTTCATGCCTTTTAATCTTGCTCTGCTTATTGGAGTGGTACCATACTTTTTTTTGAATGTCGAATTTGTCAATCCTTCAAATTCATTTAATGGAATTTCCTTGTTTACGGGTTCAAACTCTTTCAAGCTCGTCTCTTCTGCAAATTTAATATTCCACGGACAAACATCCTGACAAACATCGCAGCCGAATAACCAATTATCAAATTGATTGCCGAACTCTTCATGTATATCTTTTTTGTTTTCAATCGTGAGATATGAAATGCATCTATTCGCATCAACAACATATTCATCAACAATTGCATTGGTAGGACAAGCATCAATACACGCCGTGCAGCTTCCGCAAAAATCTTCAATCGGTTTATCCGGTTCAAACTTTATGTTTGTAATTATGTTTGCAATAAAAAACCAGCTGCCCATTTGCTTGTTGATAACATTTGTATGCTTGCCCATCCAGCCTAATCCGGCTCGCACTGCCCAGGCTTTGTCCATAACGGGACCGGTATCAACGTAAGATTTAGCCTCCAAGCCGGGATCAATTTCCTTTAAAGCTGCAATCATTTCATCAAGTTTTTCCCAAATAATTAAGTGATAATCTTTTCCCCATGCATAACGCGAAACTTTTCCCCTGTCGGAAATATTCTCGTATTCATCATCTGTATAATAATTCAATCCGAGAGAAATTACTGACTTTGAATCCGGAAGAATTTCATTCACGTCTTTTCGCTTTTCAATATTTTTCTCCATATATGCCATGCCTGCTTGAAAACCCTTACCCAGCCAATCTTTTAAGCGGTCTGTTTCTTCAGCCAGTTCTTCAGCATCTGTAAAACCGACAAGATCAAAACCCGTTTTCTTTGCAAGCTGCGTTACTATTTTTTTTGTGAGGTTCATTAGGAAGGATTACCAATTTAAATCTTTTTTCTTTTTTACTTTTACAAGCACATCATCGCCTTCAATTTTTACATCGTACTTATCCAAACCTGAATGTGTTGCTTTAAGCGAGCCGGTTTTTAAGTCAAACATCCAGCCGTGGTTAGGGCAAACAATGCAGCCTTCTTCAATAAATCCGTTATACATTACCGGCGCATGCTGGTGCGGACAAACATTGCTGAATGCAAATACTTCACCATCAACTTTATATACCGCAACATCAACATCGTCAATCCAATATCGCTTTCCTTCCTTTTCTCTCAGATCGGAAAGCTTGCATACTTTTTCAAATCCATTTGATTCCAAAAACTATATCTCCTTAAATTTTTCGCCGAGTGCAAAACCTCTCTCTGTCTTGATCACTTTAGCTCCCGCAATAAACGGGTCATGCTCAAAAATTAATGTCCAATCCTCTTCAACAGCTTGGGGCAGAAAAATATTTTTCTCTTTCACAGTTTCAAGCGGCTGAACATCGTAACCCATAACATACGGAATAGGAACATGCGATGAAGTAGGTATAAGGTCAGCACAATAAAAAAGTGTGTTTGATGCATCAGAAATTTTTAAAGCCTGCATTGCAATTGTGTGTCCGTTAAGCGGGTGGAACTCAATCTCATCATCAAAGTTTGCCTGCCCATTAATAAAATGCAGAATCCCTTCTTCTGCAAGGGGAATAAATCTCTCCTTTATAAAACTGCCGCGGTCTTTCTGCGTAGGATTTTTCGCCCACTCAAATTGATCTTTCTGCACATGATATTTTGCACGCGGAAATGCAGGAACCCATTTTTCATTTTCTAAAATTACAGATCCGCCCGTATGATCAAAATGAAGGTGAGTTAAAATTACATCGGTAATATCTGAAGGAGATAAATTATTTTTTTTGAGCGAACTGACGAGAGCATCATTCGATTGATCGACATTATAAATTTTTGTGAATTTCTCATCCCAATAACTTCCCATTCCTGTATCAACAAGTATAACTTTATTGTCGCTCTGCAGAAGCAGGCATTGCACTTTAAGTGTTATACGGTTTTTATCATCCGCGGGATTTGTTTTGCCCCATAATGGTTTTGGGATAATGCCGAACATTGCTCCGCCATCCAAACCAAACGTGCCGGTTTGAATTAGACTAATATTATATTTTCCAATTTTCATAAACTAAAGTATTTGTTAATTATTATGACTAACTATCCAAATTTACAATTATATCTGAAATTTCACATATCCTTATAATATTTTTCGAATATAGTTAAATCATTTATACGTAGCCAAATCTCGTATTTTTTTGTACATTTGGCTGGTTATAAATATTTACGGATAAAAATGTTAATCGGAAGAAAATCTGAAATAGTAATATTAGAAAGTGCTTTGCAAAGTAAAAAGTCCGAACTAATAGCTGTATATGGCAGAAGAAGAGTTGGAAAAACTTTTTTAATAAGGGAAGTTTTCAAAACGCAAATACAGTTTGAATTATCCGGTCTGCATAACAGAAAATTATCAGATCAATTAGAAAATTTTTCGATTGAACTTTCATCTAAACTGAAGAACTCTAAAAATATTACTAAGCCTGTAAGTTGGTTAGAAGCATTCAAATTATTAGCTGAATATATCGACAAGTCAAGATCAAAAAAGAAAAAAGTAATTTTTATTGACGAATTCCCATGGCTTGTTACTCCGAAATCAAAATTTTTAATGGCATTTGAAAATTTTTGGAATAGCTATGCTGCAAAAAGAAACGATTTAGTTGTTGTAATTTGTGGTTCAGCGGCTTCTTATATGGTTCAAAAAATCATTAATAATAAAGGGGGACTTCACCATAGAATTACACAAACTATTAGACTACTGCCGTTTACTTTGCATGAGACCGAACTTTTTTTAAAAAGCAAAAATATTCAGTTTTCACGCTATGATATTCTGCAGCTTTATATGGCAATTGGAGGCATTCCATATTATCTAGAATTTTTAAGAAAAGGTGAAAGCATTGCTCAAGCGCTAGACCGATTGTGTTTTGCAAAAGATGGGGTCTTAAATAATGAATTTAATCTCGTATTTTCCTCATTATTTGAGAACCATGAAAGACATATCAATATTGTCACGTCACTAGCTGCCGTAAGAAAAGGACTTACTCGCAGTGATCTATTGCAAAAAAGTAAAATAACTACTGGAGGTACATTTACCGGAACGATTCAAGATTTAGTTGAATCGGGCTTCGTAGCTCAATTCCTTCCTTTTGGCAAAACAAGTAAGGATACTCTCTATAGATTAACAGACGAGTACTCCATGTTCTTTCTTAAATTTATTAGCAACAGATCAAATGGCGCGGGAACTTGGAAAAAGTTGTTTAACTCTAAGTCTTATGTTGCTTGGGCGGGATTTAGTTTTGAAACTGTCTGTTTAAAACATGTGGAGCAAATAAAAACCGCTTTGGGTATTTCAGCAATTTATTCGAATAATGCCAGTTGGATTGGTAAGGACTCAACTAATGGAGCTCAAATTGATTTGCTGATTGATAGAGATGACAATATAATTAATCTATGCGAAATGAAATTCGCACATGATACTTTTACAATCACAAAAAGATATGCCGGTGAAATAAAAAATAAAGTGACCACTTTTAAATTAAATACGAAAACCAAAAAAAATATTTTTGTAACACTTATTACTACCTACGGCTTAAAAGAAAATAGTTATCGATTAGAATTAGTTGATAATAGTCTGGAGATGGGTTGTCTTTTCGAAGATTGAAAAAATTATAGATAGCCAAATCTATAAAATTATTCTACTTTTGGCTGACTATAAGAACATGCCCTTCAGGGGATAAAGGAAACCTCATTCTTGAAACTTCACGTTAAATAATAGTTTATTTTTTTATAAAAAGAAAAGTTGAATGACTAAATGTTTTTTTACTCATCTCTTCTTTCCAAAGATTCTATCTTTTTCAGAGATGTGATCTTGATAACTTCCCATTCCTGTATCAACAAGTATAACTTTGTTGTCGCTCTGCAGAAGCAGGCATTGCACTTTAAGTGTTATACGGTTTTTATCATCCGCGGGATTTGTTTTACCCCACAAAGGTTTTGGGATTATCCCGAACATCGCCCCGCCATCCAAACCGAACGTGCCGGTTTGAATTAGACTAATATTATATTTTCCAATTTTCATAAACTAAAGTATTTGTTAATTATTATGACTAACTATTCAAATTTACGATTATAAATTGAAATTGAAAAAAATTACTGATAAGTTTGGTTTGATTAAAGGCAGTAAATTAATTTTAATTCTTTCATTCACTAACTATGGTTTGTTTAGCTAATGGAAAACCTAATAAACAGCATTTCGCACAAAACAATTCAAAATTTCTTTCGCAGTAAATCTGAAAAATTTAGACCGATTAATAAAAACTATACTCACTACCTAAAAGATGCGGATGCAGAATTTGTTGATGAACTTTTTCTACTCGGCGAAATTGATTTTGAAGAAGATGCCCAAGAACTAATAATTATTGCCGGCAAGTGGAAAAAGGAATTAACCGAACGCACAAGTAAACTGCGTCAATACAAAATTGCTAAGGAAGTTTTAAAAGCAAATAACAGCAATGCTGCAATTTTTATTTTTTATGATGAAGAAAACCATTTCCGTTTTTCTCTTGTAACTGCAAGCTATAGCGGTACTAAACGGAATTTTACTACCTACAAACGTTATACTTATTTTGTTAGTCCCGAATTAACCAACAAAACTTTTAAAGAAAGAATTGGTAAATGTTCGTTTACAAGTGTTAATACTATTCAAGAAGCTTTTAGTGTTGAAAAGGTAACCAAAGAGTTCTATAAAGAAATTGCCAACTGGTATTTCTGGGCAATCAAAGAATGCAATTTTCCAAAGGATGCCGAAAAGGAAGTTAATGGTAAAAATAATGCAGTAATTCGTTTAATTACTAGAATGATTTTTATCTGGTTTATGAAACAAAGAAATCTTGTACCGAATAATTTATTCGACTATAATTTTATTAAATCAATACTAAGGGATACAACATCAAAAAAAACAACTTATTATAAGGCAATATTGCAAAATCTATTCTTTGCAACTTTGAACACTAAAACAAAAGAAAGAAAATTCAGATTTCAAAAATCGTTTCAGGGTAAGAACAGAGATTATTTTGATCAAAGCGTTTACAGATATGAAGATTATTTTAAAAACAAAAATGATATGCTGAAAATCTTCAAAGAAATTCCATTCCTTAACGGAGGATTATTTGATTGTTTAGATAGAAGAATTATAGATAATGATAAAAATATTGAAATAAGAATTGATGGATTTTCTGATAAAGAAATTGGGTTAAAGGTGCCTAATTTTCTGTTCTTTAATGATGAAGTAGAACTCGATTTAAATAATGATTATGGAACTAAAAATAAAAAATATAAAACCGAAGGCTTAATAAACATTCTGCAGGCATATAATTTTACAATAGATGAAAACGATCCGAGTGATGTAGAAGTTGCACTTGATCCCGAATTACTTGGCAAAGTCTTTGAAAACCTTCTTGCAAGTTTTAATCCCGAAACTTCCACAACTGCCCGCAAAGCTACCGGAAGCTATTACACACCGCGTGAAATTGTTGATTATATGGTTTCTCAATCTCTTAAAGAATATTTTAAAACTCATTTAATAAAAATTGATAAATTTGATGAAAAATTAGATAAACTTTTTAGTCCAAATAGTGAAGAAGAAAACATAAATCCTTTTAATAAAATCGAAACAAAACAACTTGTAAAACTAATTGATAATGTTAGAATTGTAGATCCCGCAGTTGGTTCCGGCGCTTTCCCAATGGGCATTTTGAACAAACTTGTTTTTTTACTTGCAAAGGTAGACCCCAAAAATGAAATTTGGAAAGATACTCAAGTTAAAGCGGTTGAAAATAATATTACAGACCCGGCGCTAAGACAAAAACTAATACTGCAAATTGAAGAAGCTTTTGAAGATAAAAATTTTAATTACGGCAGAAAACTTTACTTAATACAAAATTGTATATACGGAGTTGATATTCAGCAGATTGCAGTTGAAATTGCAAAACTCCGTTTCTTTATTTCGCTGCTTGTTGATGAAAATATTGATAAAGCCAAAGATAATTGGGGAATTGAACCACTGCCGAATCTTGAATTTAAACTAATGCAGGGCAACAGCCTAATTTCTGAATTTATGGGAATTAATTTTGATGAAGAAAAACCTCGTAAAATAGATTCACTTTTTGTAGATGAATCTGAAAGTCTGATTGATGAATTTCAAGATAAAAAGAATGCGTTCCAAAATGAAGCTGATAGGAAAAAGAAGGAAAAATTAAGAAAAGAAATTGAAGAGCTTATAATTAAAATTTTTGAAAATAAACTAAAAAGAGAAAAAGCAGATTACTTTAACAGACTTGCACACATTGAAGAAAGATGGCAGGGGCAGGATGAAGTAATAAAAAACGAAAAAGAAAAGGTTTATAAAAGTACTAGATTTAATTTAGATGAAATAGAAAAACAGTTACGTGAATTTTCATCGGGCACAAAAGCCAAACCATTTTTTCTTTGGAAGTTATACTTTGCAGAAATATTTCATGGGAATAATCCGGGTTTTGATATTGTTATTGGCAATCCGCCATACATACAGCTTCAAAAAAATGGGGGTGAATTAGCTAACCTTTACAAAGAAAGTAATTTTGAATCATATACAAGAACCGGGGATATTTACACACTTTTTTATGAAAACGGAAATAACCTGCTTAACGGAAAAGGACACCTTGTTTTTATAACAAGCAACAAATGGATGCGAGCCGGTTATGGTGAAAAGTTACGTAAATATCTTGCGGATAATACAACACCAAAATTGCTTATTGATTTAGGTCCTGATGTTTTTGAAGCTGCAACTGTTGATACAAATATTTTACTTTTCAGCAAACAAAAAACTAATGCAAATTGTAAAGCATGTGCTATAAAAGAAAAACTGAATAACGGAAAAACTACACTTGCAGAATATATTAAGCAAAACAGCTTAATGCTGAACTCTTTTACAAAAGATGCCTGGATTATACTTAGCCCTATTGAACAAAGTATTAAAGAAAAAATTGAAAAAGTTGGAACACCCCTAAAAGATTGGGATATTAAAATTAACCGTGGAATATTAACCGGATTAAATGAAGCATTTATTATTAGTGGTAAAAAGCGCACGGAGATTTTACATAATTGTAAAACAGCAGATGAACGAAAACGTACAGACGAATTAATTAGACCCATTTTACGCGGCAGAGATATAAAAAGATATAAAGCTGAATTTGCAGATTTGTGGCTAATAAATACTCATAACGGCTATACTGATGAAGCTGGAAAAAAAATAAAAAGAATAGAAATTGATGATTATCCTGCCGTGAAAGAGCATTTGGATAACTATTTTGAAAAGCTGGTAAAACGAGATGACCAAGGTGATACGCCATATAACTTGCGTAGTTGTGCTTATATGGAGGATTTTTTTAAGCCTAAAATTATTTACCAAGAAATGGTTCAAAAACCGTGCTTTGTATATGATGAAAGTAAAAATTATTTTTGCTTAGATACCGCTAGAATTATCACTGGACCCAATATATTATTTATATACCCCATTCTTAATTCTTCATTGTTTTTCTTTGCGATAAAGAGTTTTTATTCTGGAGGTAGACTTGGAACTAGTGGAATAAGAATGAAGCATACATTTTTTAATATTTTCCCTATGGTAAATTTTCAATCCTCTCACAAAGAGTTAATTCAGAAAATAATTACAGAAAATACTATTAATTCACTTGATAGGCTGACATTTGAAAGAATTGATACAATAGTTTACGAACTTTATAAATTGACCTCTGAAGAAATAGATTATATTCGATTAAACAATTATACTGATTAAGATGCTTCAATAAATTTTATTTCTTCCGCGGTTAATTCCATTAGTTCGTAAAAGTTCTTGTTAATTGTTTTTTCAATCTCTGCAGTGTTTGTTCCCATTTCTTTTGATTCAATGATATTATTAACTTTTTCAACATACCACAATTGATTTTTTTGATCTATTATTGGTATACGGATGTTTTCGAAAAATATTTTACTTAATTCTCGTGTGCCACCTTGTAACTCAGGTAAATTCAGCTTAATCCAAAAGTGTGCAATTTTAGTATTTAGGAACGAAGTTAAATAAGCCAATGATTCACCAGTTAATATGAAACACTTTTGATTTGTCATATAATTTTGTTCATCAAGTATAAAAGGCAAATATTTTGTCATATTAGGATAGATTATTTTCTGTTTATTAAAATCCTCCCAATAATTTATACTATCTTGTGTTTCAAACCATTTGTTTTCCGTTTTCTTTCTCGTCTTTTCTTTTTTGCCTTCTTTGTTAATAAAAGTTTCACCGGTCTGTTTAATTTTTGGTAAATATGTTTCTAAGTGTTTTTTTACTGCGGGAAAGGTTTCAATATCATAATTTCTACTTGGAAAAGTCGCTATAAGATATAAATCAGCAAATTCTGCCCTGTACCGTTTTATATCCCTGCCGCGTAAAATGGGTCGTTTTTATTATACTTTCCCTTTCAAATAATTTTTGAGGTATCAATTATGAACTATGGTTACATAAGGGTAAGTACAGACAAACAGACGGTTGAGAATCAACGATATGAAATAAAAGAATTCTGCAACAGAAAAGAAATAATTATAGATAGATGGATAGAAGAAACCATATCCGGCACAAAAAAGGTTGCAGAAAGAAAACTGGGAGCACTGCTCCAAAAAATGCAAGCTGAAGATATTATTATCTGCACAGAACTTTCCAGATTAGGAAGAAATTTACTTATGATAATGAGTGTACTAAATGATTGTATGAAAAAAGATGTACAGATTTGGACAATTAAAGATAATTTCCGACTTGGAGATGATATAAATTCAAAAGTTCTTGCATTTGCTTTTGGTTTAGCAGCAGAAATAGAAAGAGATTTGATCTCACAAAGAACAAAAGAGGCATTAGCTAGAAAAAGAGCGAATGGAGTTATCCTCGGTCGACCGAAGGGAAGAAAATCAAGCAAGACAAAACTCACAGGTAAAGAGAATATTATTTCAGAGTTTCTAAATTTAGGAATGTCTTACAGCTCAATTGCACGCTCACTCAATGTTCATAGGCTAACAGTTTCAAAATTTGTAAAGGCTAATAATTTGTATTAAGTTTTAACATAAATTTATTTTTGGCAGTCATGCAACAACCCTAGAAAACCAAATAGTTTACAAACTTTACGGTTTAACAGAAGAAAAAATAAAGCTGGTGAAAAACGACCTCACCCCAAACCCCTCTCCTAAACCATGAGAGGGGCTTTTAAATTTCTTCTCCTTTTGAAGGAGAGGGCTAGGGTGAGGTAGAGAGGACTATGAGCAAACACCTCAACAAACCAGAACTAAAACAACGCCGCCGCCAACTGCGCCAAGACCAAACCTACGCAGAAAAAGTAATGTGGTCACAACTGCGTAACCGGCAGTTTCTCGGAATTAAGTTTAAACGGCAATACTCGGTTGATAATTATGTATTAGACTATTACGCTCCGGAGCTTAAACTTGCAATTGAGTTAGATGGGAGCGTACACAACGAACCCGAACAATTTGAGTATGAGAAAATTCGACAGAAACACATAGAAAAATTTGGAATAAAATTTATACGAGTAACTAATAAAGAACTGTTAAGTAATCCGAATAAAACATTCAGCAAAATTGAAAATGAGATAAATAAGTTAGACAATAATTAGAAGGAGCTAATAACCTCATCCCAAACCTGCCTTTGCCGACAGGTATGCTTCTCCTTATAACTTTTAAATTCCCTCTCCTTTTGAAGGAGAGAGTTAGGGTGAGGTAGAGAGGACTGTGAGCAAGCACTTCAACAAACCCGCACTTAATACCCATCACCGACAACTAAACCAAGAACCAACATGCACAGAAAAGTGTCAATCCGCGCAATGCTGAGTGTATTAATCCAAACCTCTTTTTACATAATGCTTGTAATTTTCCAAGCATATTATTACATTGTTGACGTAAAAGCAGCATATTACTTTTCTAAGTGGTTATTTTAAAATGAAGAGATTTTTTTCAGATTATTTAACGGAACGCCATTCAAAAAAAAATAAAAAGCCATTAATTGTTAATGGTGCAAGGCAAGTAGGCAAAACATACGTTATTGAAGAATTTGCAAGACAAAACTTTGATGACTATATAAAAATAAACTTTGAAGAAACGCCCGAGTTAAAAGAATATTTTAAGACAAACGATGTAATTGAAATAAAGCAGAATCTTGAAGTTTATTTTGGCAAAAAAATCATTCCCGGAAAAACACTATTATTTATTGATGAAATACAAGCCTGCCCCGAAGCAATTGTTACATTGCGGTACTTTTACGAAAAACTGCCGGGAATAGATGTAATAACTGCCGGGTCCTTATTAGACCACACTCTTAATAACTTAAAATATTCCATGCCGGTTGGCAGAGTGGAATTTGCATATTTAACGCCAATGAATTTTTATGAATTTCTTTCGGCATTAAGCGAAACAGCGATATTAGATTTTTTAAAGAATTATAAACTTGAAAAAGAGATTCCACTGCCTCTGCATCAAAAAATATTAAAAATTTTAAGACTATATTTTTTTATTGGCGGAATGCCTCAAGCAGTAAAAGCTTATCTTGAAAATAATAGTTTAAAGGATGTTGAGATTGTTCATGAAAGCATACTTAAATCACTACAGTATGATTTTGCTAAATATGGAACCAGAAGTCAGCAAGAAGTTTTAATAGGCTTACTTAAATATCTGCCAAATAGTATTGGTAAAAAATTTAAGTACACAAATGCTATTCCTGAAATGAGGGTAGAAAATACAAAAAGAGCGTTGGAGTTATTAAAGCTAAGTAGAATTGTAAATATAGTATATAGTACTGATGCAAATGGAATTCCATTAGAAAGTGAAATTAATCAAAAAGTATTTAAACCTATTTTTTTAGACATTGGATTAGCGAATCACTTGTTAAAACTGCGTCTTCAAAAAATAGAAGATTTAATTACGGTTAATGAAGGTAATTTGGCAGAACAGTTTATTGGTCAACAGCTTTTAAGTTTAGAACCTTTTTATTTAGAAAAACAAATTTATTATTGGGCTAGAGAAAAAAGAAACTCTTCTGCTGAAATTGATTTTGTGACCGAATACAATGGAATGATTATTCCAATTGAAGTAAAGGCAGGAAAAACAGGAACCTTAAAATCATTACATATATTTATGAAAGAGAAAAAAATGAAATATGCCTTAAGGTTTAATACAGATATAGCTTTAACTACACAAGTAAATAATGAAATGAAAATTGGAAATAATGTAACTGAAATTGAGTACAAATTAATTTCATTGCCATTATACCTGATATTGGAACATCAAAGAATTTTTGAGAACAGAGAAAATGTCTAACAACTTTATTACCAACAATCCGCAAAAAACTAAAACTTTAGAGAAAAGAGTTAAACAATTAGTTTCCGTCAGCAGCGAGCTGAAATTTTTAGTCGGCTTCTTTTTCTTTTCCGGGTGGAGTAAACTTTTCGATAGTATAAAAGAGAAAACAGCACATGATGAAAATTTTAATATAAAACTGTTAGTCGGGCTGGAAATTGATAAAACATTAAAAGGAATAATCGAAGCCGCTGATAATAATGAAGAGTACTCGAATGAAGAAATAGTTAATAATTATTTT
The DNA here is from genome assembly GCA_013112585.1 of Ignavibacteriota bacterium. Taxonomy (GTDB): domain Bacteria; phylum Bacteroidota; class Ignavibacteria; order Ignavibacteriales; family Melioribacteraceae; genus IGN16. The sequence goes on from JABFGH010000027.1 coordinate 42,039, forward strand.
CAATCACTTTACACCGCAATAAACAATGCTGAATTAGATGTTGAAGAGTTTTACAATCAAGTTGAGTTTTTTATTGAACTGCTTGAAAAAGAAAGAATAATATTGAGAAAAACATATAAGCCCAACCATGCTAAGTTATATATATTTAAACTCGGCGGCGATGCAGCAGTTGTTACTCCCTCTGAGTTTATTACCGGCAGCAGTAATTTAACCAGGGCAGGTTTAACACATCAAAATGAATTTAATGTAGAAATTAGAGATTACGGCATCAAGGAAGCCGAGGAATACTTTGACGAACTTTGGGAATCAGCAATCAAAATTTCTGAGATACCCGAACGCAGGCAATACATAATTGATTTTATTAAGAACCGCTCACAAGCTGCCACCGTTACTCCATTTGAAGCTTATGTTTTTGTTTTAAAACTATATGTTGAGTTGATGGAACAGAAACATATAAAGCCTTATGTAGAAAGATTGTTAGAAGAAAATAATTTTAAAAAGTACAGCTATCAAATTGATGCTGTTAACCAAGCACTTTCAATAATTGAGCAGTATAATGGGGTTATTGTTGCTGATGTAGTTGGATTAGGCAAATCGGTTATAGCATCTCTGCTGGCAAAAAATCTAGGTAAACGAGGCTTGGTTATTTGTCCGCCCGCTTTAATTGGTGAGCGAAGAAACAAATCTGGAGAATCAACCGGCTGGTGGGAATATTTACAAAGATTTAAACTGCACGATTGGGAAGTTGAATCATCCGGCAAGTTAGAGGAACTATCGGAATATTTTAATAAAAACGATGATACTCCCGAAGTAATAATTGTTGATGAAGCACATCGTTTCAGAAACCAAGATACGGCAGATTATGAGTTTTTACAGAACATCTGCAGAAATAAAATTGTTCTACTTCTTACCGCAACTCCTTTTAATAATAGTCCGGCTGATATTTTCTCCTTATTAAAACTTTTTATTATTCCAGGTAAATCGGGCATAACGCTTGATGATGATTTGGAAAGTAGGTTCGCTTCTTATAATTATCTATTCAAACGCCTCTCAAATATTTTAAAAAATTATAACTCGAAGGAAGATGAAAAGAGAAAAAAAGCTGAGAATCAGTATAAATCTATTTTTGATATAGAACCGCCGATTGACATTAGAAGAGTTAAGAACGAAACTAAAAGGCTTGCAAAAGAAATTAAATCAGTACTTGAACCAATTTTAATAAGAAGAAATCGTTTAGACTTAGAAGCCGATTATCTTTATTCAAAAGAAGTTACTGAACTTTCAAAAGTTGAAGACCCTGAAGAATTATTTTTTGAATTATCAACAGAACAATCCTTGTTTTATGATAGAGTGATAAACGAGTATTTTGGAAGCGAGGGTAAATTTACTGGTGCAATTTATCAGCCGTTTGTTTATGAAAAGAAAACATTTGACGAAGAAAAACTTGGGCTGGAAGATAACCGAACATTTTTACAGCAGCGCAACTTGTATGATTTTATGAGACGATTGCTTGTAAAAAGATTTGAGAGCTCATTCGGCGCATTTTATGCCAGCATTAAAAGATTTAAACGTGTGCATAAAATTGTATTGGAGTTTATTGAAAAAACTGATAAATATATTTTAGATAGAAAACTAATTGAAAGTATTTATGAAAATGATGCAGATGAAATTGATAAAGAGATAGAAAAATTTGCAGAATCGCTTAAAGATAAAAACTTGCCAAAACATAATAAGGTTTATCATGTAAATAAATTCTCAAGAAAAACTGATTTTATAACAGATATAGAAAATGACCTTAAACTATTAACAGAGATCAGTAATAAAATTGAAAAACTTGATCTTTTAAACAATGATCCTAAGCGGGAAGAAGTTCTTCATACAATTAAAAAAATAATTGAGAGCGAAGAAAACCCAAAAAGAAAAGTTATAGTATTCACCGAATATTTAGATACACTGAATTCCTTAAAGTCATACTTTAAAGAGCATTTCGGAGATCAGATTTTATTTTCTGAAGGAAGTTTAACAATCAGCTTTTCGCATAAACTTAATGAAAATTTTAATGCTCAATATCAGGGCAGCCATAAAAATCAATTTCAAATATTATTCACTTCCGATAAACTTTCTGAAGGAGTAAACTTAAATAGAGCCGGGACAATAATAAATTATGACATACCCTGGAACCCGACACGAGTAATTCAGAGAGTGGGCAGAATTAATAGAATTGGAATGAAAGTTTTTGATCAATTATTTATATATAATTTTTTCCCTTCTGAAAAAGGCGCAGATATTGTAAAAAGCCGCGAGATTGCTGCAAATAAAATGTTTTTAATTCATAATACTCTTGGCGAGGATTCAAAAATATTTGATCCGGATGAAGAACCGACACCAAGTAAATTATTCAACCGCATAAATGAAAATCCGGAGGAAGATGAAGAACAAAGTACATTAACTAAAATTAGAAATGAACTGAACATAATTAAAACGAATCATCCCGAAACAATAAAACGAATATCAAATTTTCCATATAGAATTAAATCAGCAAAATCTTTTTCTCAAAATGAATTGCTGGTTATCCGCAAAAAGGGACTGAGTTTATTCGTACAAAAAATTGAAGATGAAAACGAGGATAAACCGGATATTAATTTAATTACAATTGATGAGCTTATTCCATCCATAAAATGTGATGTTGATGAACCGAAATTAAATTTAAGTGAAAAGTTTTGGCAGCATTATGAGCTAATGAAAAAGTACAAACCCGCATATAAAAATACTCAATCAGCTCAATCGATAGAATTTAAATCTCTCACCAACTTACATTCCGCATTAAAAAATTATAGAACTGAGCTTGAACCTCACATTCAGTTTATTATTGATTTGATAAAAGACTTGAAGGAATATCAAACAATCAATAAATACTCATTACGCCGGTTGATCAAATATGAATTATCGAAAGATGCTTCAGCGGAAATAGTTCAAAAATTTTCAAATGAAATAATTTCATTAAAATCTCAATTGGGTGAAAACTATTTGGAAATCATAAAAGAAAAAACCAAGCAAACTAAAACGGAAGTTATAGTTGCAGATGAAAACATTAGAAACCAATTGCTTTAATAACTATTTTCAATCTTTTAAAGGATACAGTTTAAAAGCATGCTTTTACCTGTCAAGCCCTAACCATCCTTTACACACTTCACATATCGAGATTTACTACAAATAATATTCTTTTACACCCAATGTAAAATCCTACTTCCCACTTAATCATTCTTGAAATTTTATAGTTATTTTTGATTTTATTTTTTTATTTTCTTTCAAAAATAAATTACCAACTTCTTATAAATGTTGATTTGAATAGAACTCACATCATAATACTGCTTCTATTACTCTCCTCTATTGCATATCCAAAAGCAAATTCCGATACACCAAGTTTTCATTTACTTACCGTTAAAGATGGATTAACTCATAACAGCGGTTTGTGTATTCTGCAGGATAAAAAAGGTTTTCTTTGGATCGGGACACAGAATGGATTATGCAGGTATGACGGCTACTCGATAAAAAAATATATTAATATACCGGAAGATTCATCCTCAATTTCGGGCAATTATATTAATTCTATCTATGAAGATAGTAGATCAGTAATTTGGATTGGTACAAATCAAGGCGGAATAAATAAATATGACCCCATAACAGATACGTTTAAAAGTTATCGGGCAGATGCTAATGATACGAGCAGCATTGGCGAAGGTTCAATATATTCAATCAATGAAGACCGATTCAACAATCTTTGGATAGCCGTAAATCCTTCGGGGCTTTATTTATTTGATAGAGTTTCAGAAAAATTTCATCACATTCAAACTGATCCAAATAGTATAACCGGATTAAAAGGAGACAGAGCATACTGCTTGTATAAAGATTCCGATTCTATACTTTGGGCGGGCACATCGGGCGGCATCAATAAACTTAGCATTACGGAAAGAAGAAACGTTGCTAATCAAAATGATAATTTATTAAGCAAGTATGATATAAAATTTCAAAACTGGAATAGTGATAAGCATAATAAAAACAGTCTTGTAAATAATATCATCGCCGGCATTTACGAAGAAAAAACCAATGACCGAAAAACAATGTGGATAGGCACTCAATACGGTTTATCAAGAATGACTATTTTACCGGAGGGAACCGCAAGTTTTAAAAACTATAACATCCTCTCCGAATACCCCAAAGCCATCGGCTCTAATCTTATTTGGGCTATCACTGAAGATAGTAACGGCAATCTTTTAGTAGGAACTAAGTCGGAAGGACTTTTTAAATATGATCGTGTGAATGATAATTTCACTAAATATTATGATCCTTTGCTGGAACCGATGAATAACAATTATACAGTACGCTGCTTCTACAATGATAAGTCGGGCAATTTATGGATAGGTACAGAGGATATAGGTGTTTTAAAACTTTATAGTAAGCGCAGAAATTTTAGTGCGTACATCAATAATCCGAAAAACCCAAACAGCTTAAGCGACAATAATGTTACCGCAATTTTTGAAGACAGCAAAAAAAATCTTTGGGTCGGTACAAAATACGGAGGACTGAACAAACTGAGTTTCAAAAACCGTCAACTCGGTTACTTCGAGCGTTTTACCGCAGATCAGGATGATGAGAATTCAATTCTTCATAATACAATTAAAGCAATTTGTGAAGATGACAAAGGCAACATTTGGATTGGGAGTTGGAATATTGCGGGAGGTTTAAGTAAATATATTCCCGCCGACAATAAATTTATTCATTATCAAAATATTCCGGATGATCCAAACAGCCTGGGCGAAAATCAAGTAAGAAGTTTAAGCACTGATGAATTTGGAAATTTATGGATTGGATTTTCGGAGGCGGGTATGGATAAATTTGATATTGCAAATAATTTATTCACACACTATTTGCCCAACCCTAACACCGCTAATAGTTTAAGTAATAAAACAATCACAACAGTCTATTCTGATCAGCAGGGTTCCGTATGGATCTCAACTTTTTCAGGAGGATTTAATAAGTTTGATATAAAATCTGAATCCTTTAAGCAATTTCAATTTAATAAAAAAAATAAATTCAGTATTAGCAGCAATAGAGTTTGGACATCTTTTAAAGACAGCTTTGAGCGGCTTTGGGTTGGTACGGATAACGGACTAGATTATTTCGAGCGGGGAAATGAAAGGTTCATCCATTTTAATAAAAGTAACGGGCTAATGAATAATGCGGTATATGGTATAATTGAAGATAATTCCAGAAAAATTTGGCTGAGCTTAAAAAATGGTCTCTGTAAAATTGAATTTGAAGATGAGTTAAATATTAAGCCTAAGAATGCCCGCTTTATTAATTTCGATGCTAATGATCATTCTTCAATTACAGAGTTTTACAATGGCTCTTGTTTAAAAAGTTTTACAGGTGAATTATTTTTCGGCGGAGTAAATGGTTTATTATACTTTGACCCTGATGAAATTGAACTAAGTGATCATGCACCGAATGTTGCAATTACATCATTAAAAATATTTGAAGCCGAAGCTGAGCTTGATACTCAAATTGTATATAAAAAAAATATTGACCTCCCATCTTCAAATAATTTTTTCTCAATTGAATTTGCGGCACTTGATTATATGTCGCCGGAAAAAAACCAGTATGCATATAAACTAGAAGGATTACATAGCAATTGGGTTTATTGCTGCAGCAGAAGATTTGTAAGTTTTAATCACTTGGACCCGGGCAGCTATAAATTTAAGGTAAAAGCATCAAACGGTGACGGTGTTTGGAACGAAGCAGGAACATCTTTATTAATAAATATCATACCTCCATTTTGGCTCACCACTTGGTTCAGAATATTAAGCTCAATAATATTTATCACTTTAGGTGTATTATTACTAAGAAGTTTATTTACTAAAAAGTACAAACAAAGGTTAAGAGAACTTGCTACAAAACAAAAAATTCAAAATGAACGAGAAAGAATATCACGAGAACTCCATGACAGCATTGGTTCTAATTTAACCTCAATAATTACCGGTCTGGAAATCTCAAAAAAATATTTTGATAAAGGAGACAGATTAAATCTATCTGAAAATATTTCTTCTTTAGAATGTCATACAAGAAATACTATTGAGGAATTAAGACAAACAATTTGGTCACTTCATGAAGATGTTAAAAACTTCGGCGATTTAAATGAAAAAATACGAGAGCTGCTTCTTCATAAAATTAAGCTGGGCGATAATCTTAATGTTAAATATAAATTCAAAGGTGATGAGTCATTTAGTATTTCATCGGTAGATGCTTTAAATATATTTAGAATTTTTCAGGAGGCAGTTAATAATGCTGTTAAATATTCTGAATGTTCAGAGATAAAGTTAAGCGGTAAATTAGAGAACAATTCATTCATCTTAAAAATTTCTGATAACGGGAAAGGCTTTGATGTGCAGGCGGCAGCATCCTGCGTCGATAAATTCGGATTAAAAAATATGGAGCAGAGGGCAGATCAAATAGATGCCGTATTGAAAATTGAATCAGAAATTGGATTAGGAACAATAATAACTGTGACTAAAAGTTTTTAATCCCCTTAACAGGTTATTTTTTTTATTGATTTAGAAAATTACCTTAATCGTATGATAAAAATAGCAATAGCAGAAGATAATTTTATAACACGGAAGCAATACAGGCAGCGCTTTCAGTTTTATGAAGATATTAAAATTATATTAATGGCAAAGGACGGAAAAAACCTGATTGAGAAACTATCCATTGCCGAAGAATTACCGGATGTGATTTTGATGGATATTGATATGCCCGGTATGTCCGGAATTGATACCACGGCAATTGTAAAAGATAAATATCCGCAAATAGAAATTATGATGGTAACAGTATTCAAAGATGAAAAAAATATTTTCAGTGCAATAAAATCGGGTGCATCAGGCTATCTGTTAAAAGATATTTCCACTGATGAAATTGTTGATTCAATTAAAGAATTGGTAAATGGGGGTTCTCCTCTTTCAAAATCAATTGCAAGAAAAGTGCTGGGCTATCTTCAAAAAGAAGAGCCGGCAAATGTTAAAGCAGACCAGGAAATAAATCTAACTGATAGGGAAATTGAAATTCTTAAAGCAATAGTACAGGATGATACTGAATATGCTATTGCAATGGACCTGGGAATAAGTCAGCATACTGTAAGATCGCACGTGAAAAATATTTATAAAAAACTTCAAGTACATTCCCGCACCGCAGTTGTAAAAGCCGCATACGAGAGAAATCTACTTAAATAGACACGCTGTCTTTTATCACCTCAACAGGTTATTGTACAAATAACCTCACCAAATTAAATTACTTCCGCACATAAAGCTATTTCACAAACACTTTGGAGGAATAAAATGAAAATGTTTACTGCAGCTCTATTTATACTATTCTTCATCAGCAATTTACTTTTAGCACAATGGACTTATGTTACTCCGCCTGAGACATTTTTCGGAGGCAACTATGTACTATCCCACAATAGTGAGCTTTATTTTGCCAACAACAAGGATGTTTATAAAACAACCGATGACGGAAATACATGGGTTAATCTAACCAACGGTTTTGTTACAAATTTAGGCAACTCTAATATTATGATAGAAATTGCAGGGAGTAATATTTTTGTAGGCTCCACAGTATTAGGTGTGTTTATGTCGCCCGATAACGGATCAACATGGCAAAGCGATACATCCGGTTTAGAAGGCTCTTTCAATTGTCATATTATTTATTCAGACGGAACAAACATCTTTTCCAGCTTCGATTGGCCTACTTATGGCTTTTACATGAAACCTGCTTCAGCCGGATCATGGACTAGAGTAAACAGTAATTCTATCGGCAGCGGTTATGCAGCAACTGTTAAAGGAATGACGAAAGTAAACAATACACTGTATGCCGCTACAAGAAATTCTGGTGTGTTTGAATCTACGGATAATGGAACAACATGGACTCAGAAAACTAACTCAGGACTTCCTTCACCCATTGATGGACAACACGGAGATAGATTATTGAATATTGGTTCTGATCTATTTGTCTCCACCGACAACGGAATCTATAAATCAACCGATCAAGCTGACAGCTGGACAAGAGTTGATCAAGGATTTGCGGTTTGGAATCAATTTAATGTTGCACAGATTTGGGGAATGTACACAGATGGAAGCAATCTTTATGCGTCAATGGCTCAGGATGATTCTGCTTATTATTCAACAAACGGCGGCAGCAGCTGGAGTGATATCAGCGGAGGATTGAATCATAGATTAAAATCTTTTGCAATGCATAATGGAACATTGTTCGCCGCTCAGTGGGATATTGACAGCTCCATTGTTAAGTACACCGGGTTGACCGGTATTGAAAAAGAAAATGAATTTCAACCGGAAATATTTTCTCTTAGTCAAAATTATCCTAACCCATTTAATCCAAGTACAAAAATCTCATTTAGTATTCCTTCAAACACTTTTGTTACTTTAAGTATTTACGATATACTGGGCAGCAAAATAACCGAATTGATAAATGAGGAAATGTCTCCGGGTCAATATAGCATTGACTTTGATGCTTCTGATCTTGCGTCAGGAATTTATTACTATACCCTAAGCACCAATAATTCAGCTATAAGTAAAAAAATGATTCTTTTAAAATAATCCGCTTAAATAACCTATCGATATAAATTATTCGAGGAAATAATATGAAAAGACTAATAAACATTTTTTTAACATTCCAATTTATTGCACTCTCAAATTTAATATTAGCCCAAGCACCTCAATGGACGGTTGACCTTGGCGAACCAATAAAAACAAGTGATTTTATGAAAGAGGGCGAATTGCTCTTCTTTACTTCAGGTGAATATGCATGGTGTTATAATTCAGCAAGCGGGCAAGAAGTATGGAGTATGGAAATTCCCGATTTTAGTGAAACAGGTGTAAACCAATTACTCGGCGAAATGTTTTTAACTAATTCAGATAATAAAATTCAGTCTTATGATGCGACAACAGGAAAACTACTTTGGGAAAAGGAATACGAAGATGTTGATCAATCGGATTTTATGAGTTTTGAATTTATAAATAACAATGCTGTATTCAGGTATGGCGAACTTCATTTGGGTATTGATTTAGATAACGGAAATGAAATTTACAGAACCGAAGTATATTACTGGGGAGAGTTGGTAACTCTTGGTACTTTTAATTATTCGGTTTTCCATAATAAAGGTAAAATGCTGGTTATGGAAAATTCAGAAATCGCCTCTCTATTTGACATTGCAAATGGAAATAGAATTCTCTCGTTAGAAGGGTACGATGTAAATAAGGATCTAATTGCAAAAGGATTTCCCTGGTTATATAAGTCCCCCGATCGCTCACATTTACTTTTTGTTCTGGAAGATGGTGCCGCGGTAATTGATGTTGATAATAACAAGGAAACGGCACGCAGAGAATTTGACATTGACGGTGATATGAATGCTATTCTTCCTACCGGGGTTGGCTGTGCCGTAATGGGCGAAGAAAAATTCGTGCATTTTAATTTTCAAACCGGCGCAGTTAATGAACTTGAATTTCCTGTCGATGATATAAGAACGATGTATTCTTACGAAGCGGAGGGTAAAACTATTCTAATCGTTTCGATGGGAGACCAAATGGCAAGTGTTGATTTGATTGAGGGAAAAGTGCTTTGGCAGACTAAGGAGGATGATCCTATGTTTGAAGGTTATGCCCATAGATACTTGAAAACTGACGGCAGCAATGTTGTTCTTGTTTATAACAGAGCCAGGTTAGTAAGTTCAGATAGCGGAACATACCTTTATTTGATGAGTATTAATGGCATAACCGGAAAGATAAATTATAAAACCGCCGCATTGCTATCCGGAGCGGTTTGGTCAGATTTTCAAAGATCACTAACTAGTATTGTAACATCTGCATTTACCGCTTTTATTGATGTTGGAACACTAGGGAGCGCCTCGCAGCAAACTAATCAGGCAACTAACATGGTAAACAAATTGCTCGGCTATGATAATATTGGATTTGAATACGAAACATTTGAGCATAACAACAATATTGTGTTTTTTTCAAGAAGTGATAAACCAATGATGAATCCTGAAAACCGTGAATCACCGGGTGAAGGTTTTGCAGCAATTGATTTTGCAACGGGAAAGTTACAATACAGAAAATTATTTGAAATTGCAGATGGAATTAATATAACGGAACTTGAACAATTAGCTCCTATCACCTTTGATAATGACTTTGCATACATTGCCGGGGATGAAAAATTTATTAAATTTAATCTCGCATCCGGAGAATTAGTTTGGGAAAATAAAAAGGAAACCGGTCAAATTACAGACATACTTCTTTACAAAGATGTTATTCATACTAAATACGGCAAACAAAATTTTAGTATTAAGCTTGTTGAAAAAGATGTAAACGTGAATAGCAGTTTAGATATTGACCCTTACGGCTTTCAGGCTTATGACCCTTCAAACGGGAACTCACTTTGGAAAGTTTCAATTGAAACAGACCCTGCATTATTGACGCCTCAATTTTCTTTATCAAATTATTATAACATTGATAATGATAATTTATATTTTGCCGATGAACAAAATCTATACGCTCTTAAAATGGGAAAAGATGGAGGCTCCTACTCATGGAAATATAACTTCGAACAAAATGGAATTGGCGAAATAGAATACGAGGATTCTTATGCAATTAAAACAAGATGGATTGGAAGTGAAGTAAGAACAAATTCTTACAGCACATATCTCGGAGGCGGATGGGTAAGTACAACTACATGGACAAGCGGTGGAATGGATGCGGAAAGTTCGGCACAATTTCTTGAAGATGCTGCAGGCTCTGATCTCACGACAACATATACAAGCTGGGGTAATATTTGGGGAGTTTCGGCAAAACGCTGTCTGCGGGTGCTTTATGGGAAAGATGTTTTACTTGTAATAGGTCCCGAAGGAATCGGGCTTGTGGACTCTGATAACGGAAATCCGCGATGGGTTACTCCATGGGAATATGATAATCAAGATGTTCAATATATTCCTAAACCTATTGGCAGCAGTATCATTTACTGTTCGAGCGAAATTTTAACACTGCTTAATTTATCTGACGGCAGCCAAGTTTGGCAGGTAGAAGAATCTGAAAAATCAAAATTCTTTGAATCACCTAAACAAGAATATCTTTTCTCCATTAATGATGAAGAGATAAAGGAGTACACAATTAAAAACTGAAAAATATTAAGATGCCATCTTAAAGTTTAAGATGGCATCTCTGGAAGATATGAAATCTTTGTCACCGAACTTTTTCAGATAGCTATTTACAAAAGTCATTATGAAATTCGATAGTCGATAATCGTTAATCATCACAAAAAAAATAAATTAATTGCGCTTTCCAAAGATCCTATCTCTTGTCAGAGATATGATCTTGATTGAGTTAAGATGGCATCTCTGGAAGAGATATGATCCTGAAGATTTTAGTAGGGATTTATTAACATTGCACAAACTAATTTTTTTTAATAAATTTACACGTGTTAATTATTAAAAAAAAGAACGTGTTATGAATGCAAAATTGACATTGACCATTGATAAGTCAACAATAAAAAGAGCAAAAAAATATGCCGGCAGTAAGGGACGCAGTCTATCTAATATTATTGAAAATTACTTAAAGGTAATTACAACTGATTCTCAGAATATTGAAGTTGAAGATACACCAATCGTTAAGTCACTAAAAGGTTCATTTAGCGCACCGGCAGACTTTGATTACAAGAAGGAATTAACAAAATCATTAAGCAAAAAATATATTTCAGATGGATAAAGTTTTAATTGATACTGATGTTATTCTTGATTTCTTTTTTGACAGAAAACCATTTTCAGAAAATGCTGCTTCTGTTTTATCACTGTGTGAATCTAAAAATATTAAAGGTTTTGTAACACCCGTAATCATTAGTAATTGTTATTACCTGCTTAAGCAAACTGCTTCACATAAAAAGGTAATTGATAAATTAAAACAGCTGCTTATTATTATTGATGTTTTATCAATGGATAAGGGAATTATTATCAAAGCAATAAACTCCAACTTTACTGATTTTGAAGATGCTTTACAAAATTTTACTGCTGTTAAGCATGGGGGAATAAGTGTAATTATAACAAGAAACGTAAAAGATTATAAGAAAAGTGAAATCGGTGTACTTACACCGGAAAGTTATTTGAGAACAAAAGTTTACGGGGCTTAACTTTTCTCCGCCTGCCCAGCCTATATTATTTCTTCGAGTGTTTTTTCCAACTATAGCTCTTTATTAAACCTTCCTATTTTTTATTCATCTGTTTTCCAAAGATCCTGTCTCTTTTCAGAGATATGATCTTGATTTTAGTTTAAGATGGCATCTCTGGAAGAGATGACATCTTTCGAAAGCTTTGTCGGCAGAGCTGCTTATCAAAAAGTAAAATTTAAAGGCAATAGCAATTAAGGAGCATCGAATTTTGATCATCGATTTTTAGTATTACTCGCCAAACAAAATTTCATCATTCATTATTCTTCAATCGATAATTATCAATCACCAATAATAAATAATAAATTAGTTCGTCTTCCAAAGATCCTATCTCTTTTCAGAGATATGATCTTTTATTAATTATATAAAAGGAATTGCCAACTAATATTTGCTGCTCTTTTTATAGAATCAGCAATTATCTCACGGGGTAAATGGGACCTGGAAAAAGAGATTGATAATTTAGAATTATAAGTCCTATGTCATGATTAAATATTTTCTATTCCCCACTCAACTCCCTAACCATCCTTTGCGCACTCGGCATATGGGGATTTAACTCAAGTGCTTTTTTATAATTTTTTAATGCTTCTTTTTTATTGCCTTTTTTAAAAAGAGCTTCACCTAAACTATCATAGCAGTTTGCAACTTCGGGAAACATTTCCACATTTAACTTAAAAGCTATAATTGCTTTATCGATTTCATCATCAAATAAAAACTCATAACCAACTTGGTTCAATATTAAATCTTTAGGATCAGAAGGATGAAAATTTTTTGTGAGTTTATCAAAATTATTTTTAACATACTTAGCTCCGAATTCTTCAATAGCAGCATAAATATTCTGTATTGCCGGCAGAGCAGGTTCTTCCGGCTCCTCTCCCCTAACAAGCGCAAGGATGCCGGCTCCAAGCTGTTCAGCAACCGGTTCATCCATATTTGCAAAAACAATAATTGATATTTTATCGCGAAGGATTTCATAAATTACAGTATTGGCGCCCGGGAATCCTCCGGCTTGAGTAACAGCACCGCGGGTTTTACTTACTTCTTCATAATAACTGAACTCTTCCATTTCACTTTTTATTTTAGCACTAAGTAGTTTATCACCATAATAATATTCACGGTAAAATTTAAGTATATCACTAACAGTAGATTGAAAACCTCCATCGGGATTAGGAATTTCAACCTCATTTCCATTGTCCTCTATTTCACCTTTAGCAGTTTTAAAGTAACCGATCGCTCTAACCGGCACTTGGTCTTTCTTTTCAAGATAAGTTTCATTTAAACTAAGCGGTTCGGTTATTCTTTCCCTCACATTTTGGTAATAACTTTTTCCGCTAACTTTTTCAATTATGCCGCCGAGTAAAATATAACCTGCATTGCTGTAATCTTGATCAGTTCCCGGTTCAAAATGCAGCTTCATTTTTTTAATAAGGGGAAGCAATCCGGCAATATTTTTTTTCTCTCTCGGCAAATTAAAATACTCAGGTGAATGATAATCTCCATATCCTGATGAATGATTTAATAAATTCTCTATTGTTATTTTCTCTGAGGATTCTTTTGGAAATCCATCTAAATAATTTCCCAGTTTGTCATCCAGCTTAAGTTTGCCTTCTTCAGCAAGCTGATAAACAACCACCTTCGTAAAAGTTTTATTCATCGAGCCGATATCAAACTTTGTTTTAGTTGTGTTCTCAATATTATTTTCACGGTCGGCTAAGCCGAATGCTTTTTTGTAAAAAGGTTTTCCATCTTCGGCTATCAACACTGCACCCGAAAATATATCGAGTGCGACGTATTTCTCAACCAGTTCATCCGTCTTTTGAGAAATAGATTCTTTATCTAAATTAGATTTTTCGTCAATAGCTTTACATGCAATTATTAAAACGAGTAGTGAAATAATTGTAAAGTATATTTTTAGTTTCATTTTTCATCCTTTTTACTTGCGGTTATAAATTTCAAAATAATTTTAATTAAAAGGTATGCAAAGTTAATTTGTGTGAATAATTGTTAAGAAGTGTTAAATAGCTTTGCTTTTTGACAACTCGCGAGTTGTCACTACAAAAACATTTTGGAAAGGGAGGAATAATTTTACTTGCATTAGTTAGGACTCCTTACTATATTTATTTCATCATTAAATAATAATTATAGGAGAAGCAAAATGAGTAAATCAATTTTTTATCACGCAGGCTGCCCGGTTTGTATCAGTGCCGAACACGAGATTGTTAATCTTATCGGTGAAACAAATGTGCAAATAGTTCATTTAGGAGAAGACAAATCCAAAATTGATAATGCAGAAGTTTCCGGCGTTAAATCAGTGCCCGCCTTAGTTACACCAACCGGAAATGTTTTACACCTTAATTTTGGTGCTTCAATGGAAGAAGTAAAGGGGAGCTGAAAATGAAAAAATTAATTTTATTTATATCCGTGTTCATTGCATCTTATTGTTTTGCCGGCAATGAAGGTTCACAATATGACAATGAAGACTTTAAAATTGCTAAAGTTGAAGTTGTTCATAGTGCTGAGCTTAACTCAACTATTTGGAATATTCAAGTTGATGGAAATGCAGGGAACACATTGCCTGTACCTGCCGGACAATTACACGGTGCACCTGTGCTTGGGTATGTTTTTCCTACCACGTTAAAACCAACTGATGTTGGATTTAACCAGGTTGAAGGAATTGTTGCTCTGGCACTCACCTCGCATCCCGATTTTGATGATACACCTCTATGGGATGAAAACAATGATTCCAATTATAAAAATGATGGAATAATATGGCATCCGCACTGGGTTGTTCTGGTAGAAGACAAACGAATTGAAGGCGGTTTATCCGTGAAGCAATTCGCAAAGGATGATGAGTCAGTAGTTCTGCCTCCTACAAATCCCGGCATGCCGATGTACATGGATTCACCGGGTTTTAATGTTACAACCAAAGGCAGTTCTATAAAAGTTATTGTTCCCGATTTCAGAATGAATAACCAAGTAAACTTTAAGTATGACGGCGTTGCTGCATACATGCAGGTAAATACCGAAATGAAAGATATGCCAATGCTTGGAGTGTATAAAGTTTATAGTGTAGCCAGCGGTAATCTTTCTCTACCCTACTCCGTTAAATTGGAAGAGTAACATTGATTTAATTAGTTTGAATAATATAATTAGGATTACTAACTTGCCTGTTAGGAAATATTTCTTAACAGGCATTTATTTTTATGAATAACAGTGTATTTAATACCGAACTTCAGCAGCAGAATATTTCAAGCAAAATTGTAGTTGGACTGGAACGTATTTCGGAAGCATTTAAGTCTTTAATCTGGCAAATTGCAAAAACAATAAATCTCAGTCCTATTCAAATTCAGATAATGATATTTATTGCTTACCACAAAAAAGAATTGTGCAACGTTAGTTACCTTGCAAAGGAGTTTAATGTAACCAAACCGACTATCAGTGATGCCGTTAAAGTTTTAGAGAATAAAAATTTAATAACAAAAAAATATTCAAAAAAAGACAGCAGAAGTTTCTCAATCATTCTTTCTGCTAAAGGGAAAAAGGCGGTCGATAAAATCAGCGGGTTTGCTAATCCAATTAAAGATGAGGTTGAAAAAATAAGCAGTGAGGAGCTGCTCCAACTTTATAATTCATTAAACCAATTAATACATAGATTAAATAAAGCCGGTATTTTAAGTGTACAGAGAATTTGCTACACTTGTAATTTTTATGAGAAGAATAAAGACAATCATTTTTGTAAACTCTTAAACTTAAAACTATCGGAAAAAGATATTAGAATTGACTGTCCTGATTTTGAAGAATTGGAATTGGCTGAATAAAAATTTATTAAATAAATTCGGAGCAGGCTTATCGGGAGGCAGTAATCTCTCACTTTTTGGCAGATTGCTTCTCCCAATAAAGAACATCGGGATCGCAATGACCCGAACCAGTTTATTCAGAGGTTATTCAAAGGCTTCAAATATTATTTTGATGAGAAATTCTTAATTTTCATTTTATAGTGATAACCGTAATTAGTACTACCCCACATAAGTGAAATAATCTTCACCGTTATCTTTTGAATGTATCATCAGCAAATTTGCACGTACCAATTTTATTAACGCGCGTGAGGCTCTGCGTGTAGAAATATTTGCAAGTTTACTAAGTTCCTTAACTGATATTGTATTGTTAGTATCTAAATATTCAAATGCAATTTTTTCGTTTTTTCCAATTTCATAATGTTTAAGACTTTTACCGCTAGCTTGTGCCTGAAGAATTTTGATCATTTCCTTACTGGCAAGCATGCTCATCTCATTAACTCTAACGTAAACACCGGCTTTTCTAATATCAAATTCCGGAAGGTAATCTTGAATTCGATGAGGCTTCACATCCGATTCAGGAATTTCCATTATTACCAATTCTTTATCTTTGTACTCAAGGTAATGCAGTTTATAATTAACGGGGGGTTCGCAATAATTTTCTGCCGTTAGTTTAATTAATTCCGCTTCACCCTTTTCACTTTCTACACCGCAAATTGATTTATCATCATTAACGCCGAAAATAATATACCCGCCCCTTGTGTTTGCAAGTGCAATAACTTCTTTAGCAATTTTTTCATGTGTAGAAAACCGCTGTTTGAACTCGGTGATAAGTCCTTCGCCCTCTTCAATTAATTTTAATAATTGTCTTCGGGTCATAATTAACTTTCTTATTATTGGCGGGGTTTGATTAGCGTAATTTTTTCTTTAGAGAATCCGGTAAATCCTTGTCCGGTTTTATTATATCTTTATATACCTTTTCTTTTTTATCAGACGGGGTTTTCAAATCATTTTCTTCAATTACTGCCGAACTGTCGCCGGGTAATAAAGAGTTAATTAAACTGTCGGGTAAATTGCCATTCTGATTTTCTAATGAATCGCTCTCAATAATTTCCGGAATTACATTTGCAAGGCTATCTGCTTTAATTGAATCAGCGATCTGTTTTTGTATAAGGTCTAAAGAATCTTGAATGTTTCTATGATATGATCTATAAAAATTTAATTTTTTCGATGAAGCCCGTGCATAATCCGTGTTTGAATATTTTTGAGCAAGTGAATCATATACTGCTGCGGCTGAATCTAATAATTGCAAATCATTCTCTAAAATATAGCCTACGGTATAAAGTGCTTTCGGTGCGAGGTAAGAATCCGGATGCTCGCTATAAATATTATAAAATGAATCAATTGCAGTATCGAAATTTGATGCGAAATAAATTTTCTCCGCTTCTAAATATGATAACTCAAGCGGATTTGTTGTTTCGGTTATCTCTGTTTTACCAAGTCGCTTTGCAGCTTCGGCAGCAACTGCATCTGCGCTGAAATTTACATACACGTAATTAAATAAACTGTCGGCTTTTTCTTCTTCGCCAATGCTTGAATAATAATTTGCATAAGTGAATAAGAACTTCGGCTTAAAGCTTATGTTTGGATATTGTGAATCAATCAAATTATAATAGTGGTAAGCAGAATCTACAACCTGCAGTTCACCGAAAAAGACATTACCAAGGTTGAATAAATTTTTTGCAATTAATGTATTCAGCGAGTCGGCGGTAATATCCATTTTAACCGGTTTAACTAATTTATCTTCTATCTTTGCTGTATCCTGTATTGCGGCAAAATTGGCTTTTTCTTCTTCATCTTCACCTTCCGGCAAATTATCTCTGTCAAATAATAAACTGTCAGATATTGCTGTTGAGGTATCCCGGCTAATATAATCGGCATAAGCCAATGAATCCCTGTAAAACGATTCAGGGTCTGTTCTATAAATAATTTGCTTGTAAAGTTTATCCTGCTCTTGTTTCAATTTAAAGTAATTATTGAAAGTTGATGATTTTGCCCGTGCTTCATTTTTTCTTTCAGTTGATGCAGTTGATGAAATTGCTTTTTCATAATAGAAATTTGCGCTGTCATAATCTCTAAAATATTTTTCCCAAATTTCGGCACGTTTAAATTTAGCCTCGCCGGAACTGGGTTCATTCTTATAGGTTGTATCAATAATAGTGTATAGTTCAAGTGCAGCGTCAAGTTCTTCTTTATCTAAATAGATTTGTGCAATTTCTAAATCCAGCTTATCAAAGTGCTGATTGAACTTTCCTTCTTCGCGCATATCCTGCAGTAATTGCAGGCTCTCATCAACATTACCCAATTGCTTTTGGAGTTTGGCTGCCTCAAACTTACTTAAAAATTCAATTTCAAACGAAGGGGAATAAGAATCAAGCGCGGCAAATGCTTCCGCTGCATTTTCAACCTGGTCTAATTCAACATAAAATTTTCCTAATTGAAAATATGTTTCTGCCTGCAGTTCTTCATTATCGGTTACTTCCAATAATTCTTTCGATAAATCAACGGCATCAGCATAATTTTCGCGGAAGTTTAAAAAGGCAATCTGCTTAATATAAACCCGGTCAACAAGTTCATCTTCACCTTCTTCCAATGCCATTTTTTTTACTTCTTCTAACTTATTATAACCTTCATCAAAATTTCTTAAATGCAATTCTGTTATTCCGATCCAATACTGATTTATCAATAATAGATCGGTATCCTCAACGGCTGCAAGTTCATTAAATTTCCTTAATGCTTTTGCAAATTCCGATTGAAAATAGAATGATTTTCCAATCATCAGCAGGGCATCATCAACATAGCTGGATTCTTGATCGAACTGAAGAATTTTTGAACATTTTTCTATCACTTTAACAACCGGTGTTTGTGCACTGCCGGGAAGTTTTGGTTCTTTAAATTCAAACAGCGGATGATTTAGCTTTTCCCTCTCCTCTTCAACTTGTTCAAATAATGTTTTAGCATTGTAGTATGTGTTAAAGTATGCGGTAAAATTCTGCCACACGCTGCACCCGCCAGCAATTAAGATTAATGCCGCCGCCAAAAAATATAATTTAGAATTCCCTTTTCTCAACATGTTCTTCCCTAAAATTATAATGCCTCTGTCCCCGATTCGTCAGTTCTAATTCTTATTGCATCCGCCACTTCGGAAATAAATATTTTTCCGTCTCCAACCTGCCCGGTTTTTGCAGTTCGTAGAATTGCATCAACAACTTTTTCAACTGTATCATCGTCAACAACAATTTCAATTTTCATTTTGGGTACAAATTCAATTTGGTATTCGCTGCCGCGGTAGGTTTCGGTATGACCCTTTTGTCTGCCATAGCCTCTTACTTCGGTAATGGTCATCCCTCTTACTCCTTCATCCAAAAGGGCTTCTTTCACATCATCTAATTTAAAGGGGCGTATTACAGCTTCTACTTTTTTCATTTATACCTCAAAAAAGATTAACTAAATTTTACCATGACACTGTTTATATTTTTTACCGCTGCCGCAAGGGCAAGGGTCATTTCTACCTACTTTTTCTTCAACTCTAACAGGCTTCTGCTTACCTCTTTTCGCACCCTCATTTTCCTGTGCTGCGGCTCCTCTAATTCCCATATTGGTAGCACTGTCTTTAACCGTTCTCATTCTCTGTGTCGGGTCAGGTCTCTGTTCGGCTACTTGTTCCGGTTCTTTGGGGAAAAACTTAAAGCAGAATGATATTATTTCATCACGAAGCTGTTCTAATAAACTGACGAATAATTTAAAAGATTCGGCTTTGTATTCAACAAGCGGGTCTTTCTGTCCATAAGCCCTTAGCCCAATACCTTCCTTCAAATCATCCATTTCACGAAGATGTTCTTTCCACTTTTCGTCAATGACACTAAGTACGGCGTATCTTTCAAGCCGCGCCATTAATTCATGTGTAAGCATTTCTTCTTTCCGCACATAAAAAGTTTCGGCGGCTTCAATAATATTCTGCTTCAAACCATCTCTGCCAACTTTTTCATAAGTATCGGGGTCAATTTTTACTTCAACTAAAAGATGCTGAAGCAAATCTTCATTAATTCTCTCTATCAATGCGTCATCGTAATACTTATCTAATAGACTGTCAACGTATTCATCTAAGTAATCAAAAATTTCATCTTTTAATCTTTCACCTTCTAATGCTTGTCTCCGTTTTGCATAAATAACTTCTCTCTGCTGATTCATCACATCATCATACTCAAGCAGTCTTTTACGAATTGCAAAGTTATTTTCTTCAACTTTTTTCTGGGCACGTTCAACGGATTTGGTAATAAGAGGATGCTGAATTGCTTCTCCTTCTTCCAGTCCGAGCTTACCCATAATATTGGTAACTCTATCGCCGCCGAAAATTCTCATCAAATCATCTTCGAGCGAAATATAAAATTTAGAAGTTCCCGGGTCTCCCTGTCTTCCGGCACGTCCTCTAAGCTGTCTGTCAATTCTTCTGGATTCATGGCGTTCTGTACCCAGAATATAAAGTCCGCCTAATTCAATTACACCGGCTCCAAGTTTAATATCGGTACCTCTACCAGCCATGTTAGTTGCAATAGTAACTGCACCCGGCTGCCCTGCGGAAGCAACAATTTCAGATTCGCGCTGATGCTGTTTAGCATTAAGCACATTATGCTGTACACCCTGCCGCTTCAGCATTCTGCTCAATGTTTCAGAAACTTCTACGCTGGTTGTACCCACAAGCACCGGTCTTTTTTCTTCTTTCAGTTCTTTTATTTTTTCAATAATTGCGTTGTATTTTTCACGCTTGGTTCTATAAATTGAGTCATCGCTGTCATCTCTTGCAATTGGCTTGTTGGTTGGAATTACATTTACTTCTAATTTATAGATTTCAAAAAACTCGCCTTCTTCAGTCTCTGCGGTACCCGTCATACCGGCTAATTTTTTATAAAGTCTAAAATAATTCTGAAGTGTAATCGTTGCTAATGTCTGCGTGTCTCTTTCAACTTTAACATTTTCTTTTGCTTCAATTGCCTGATGAAGTCCGTCGGAATACCTTCTGCCGGCTAATACACGCCCGGTAAACTCATCAACAATTGCTATTTTACCTTCTTCTGTAATTACATACTCATCATCTTTTTGGAAAAGTGTATAGGCTTTTAATAATTGATTAAGTGTATGAATTCTATCACTTCTTTCGCTGTAAGTTTGGTAAAGTTTATCCTTTAAACCAATTTTATCTTCATTAGAAAGAGACTCATCATTTTCAATTTTACTAACTTCTGTTCCTAAATCGGGTAAAACAAAAAACTCCTTTCCTTCTGCCGAACCCGATGCTAATTCTTCTCTTCCCTTTTCGGTTAAGTCAATTGAGTGATTTCGTTCATCTATTGCAAAGTAAAGTTCTTCATCTATTTCAGGCATTCGCTTTGCATTTTCTCTCAAATATTCAAGCTCAACCGTCTGAAGCATTTTTTTATTTTCAGGTTCACTTAAAATTTTATAGAGGCGTTTATTTTTAGGATAACCTCTGTGCGCACGGAGTAAAGGCACTGCAGCATTCTGGCGTTCTTTTACATCATCCGAGGTCAGATATTTTTCCGCATCCTGCACAAGTGCCGCAACTAAGCTGGATTGTTTTCTGAAAAGTCTTTCAACCTTTGGCTTCATATCATTGAACTTATGATCGGTTGTACCTACGGGACCTGAAATAATCAACGGTGTTCGAGCTTCGTCAATCAGCACAGAGTCAACCTCATCCACAATTGTATAGTTATGCGGGCGCTGTACACGGTGTTCTTTTGTAATTGACATATTGTCACGAAGATAATCAAACCCGAATTCACTGTTGGTTCCGTAGGTGATATCGTAGTTATAAATTTCCTTTCTATCCTCAGGGTCCATTGTGTTTGTAATACAGCCAACCGTAAGTCCATGAAACTTATAAATTTCTCCCATCCACTCACTATCACGTTTTGCCAGGTAATCATTAACAGTTACAATGTGGACACCCCTGCCGGTAAGTGCGTTTAGATAAATAGGCATTGTTGCAACAAGTGTTTTACCTTCACCGGTAGCCATTTCTGCAATTTTGCCGTAGTGCAAAACCATGCCGCCAATAAGCTGAACGTCGTATGGTATCATTTCCCAGGTAATTTTTGAGCCTGCAGCATCCCACGATTTTCCGCAGTGTCTGCGGCAGGTATCTTTTACAACCGCAAAGGCTTCCGGTAAAAGCTCGTCTAAAACTTCTTCATATTTATCATCAAGCTCTTTATTCAATTCCTCTATTTCATCATAGATTGTATTTTTATCTTCTTCAATTTCATCGGAACGAAGTTTTTCTTTTAATTCATTAATTCTGCCGGTTATTTCACCGGTCACTTCATTTATTCGTTCTTTAAACTGAGCGGTTTTTCCTCTTAGTTCGTCATCGGTAAGTTTTTCTAATTTTGCATAATGCTCATTAATTTCATCAACTATCGGATAGTAGTCTTTTAATGCACGTGCGTTTTTATCGCCGAATACCTTTTTAATCAAACCTGAAATCATTCATTTTCTCCATTTTTTTCAGAAGTACAATTTAGTTAAAGGGCTTCTGAATATCAATTAATACAGCTACCCCCAAAAATACAGTAATTGCCGTAAACTGAAATACAAAAATCAAAAACTTGCAAGAAAATTACTATTCAATAAATAGTGACTTTAAAAAGGTTGCAGGTTGGCAGGTTGCAAGTTGAAAGATTGAAAGATTGAAAGATTGAAAGATTGAAAGATTGAAAGATTGAAAGATTGAAAAATTGGAAAATTGGAAAATTGGAAAATTGAAAG
>JABFGH010000028.1 GCA_013112585.1 Ignavibacteriota bacterium
GCCTTCCCTCATACTGCACTTCATCTTCTAATTGCTGCCATTCTTTTTTGCGGGTCATTTTGTTACGGAAATCTACATACTGCTTTGCCTTAATCCTTGCACCATCTTTGGTAATTTCAGTTTCAATCGTGTAAACATCGTAGCCGACATTTACTTTATCAGTGATTGATTGTTTTAAACTGTATTCACTTACAATATTTTCATTAAAAAATGCAAATGTTCTTTTATCGGGTGTTGCAGTTAGCCCAATCATGAATGCATCAAAGTAATCAAGCACCTGCTTCCATAAATTATAAATTGAGCGGTGGCATTCATCAATAATTATAAAATCAAAAGTTTCGATTGGAACAGTTGAATTATAAACTACCTCATCAATTTTATCTTTTACAATTTTTGTTTCGTAAGGCGAATCATCTTCGAGACTTGCATCAAGCTCTTTTCCCTTTAGTATTGAATACATCCGCTGGATTGTACTGATGCATACCTGCGCTGATGGATCAATAAAATTAGATTGCAATCTTTGAACATTGTAAAGCTCAGTAAATAATCGTTTATCATCGTTAGGTTTGTATGCCTGGAATTCCTGCTCGGCTTGCTTTCCTAAATTTCTGGTATCAACTAGAAAAAGTATTCTTTTTGCCTTAGCAAATTTTAGCAGCCTGTAAACCGAAGTTATTGCGGCAAAAGTTTTTCCTGCACCGGTTGCCATTTGAACTAATGCCCGCGGATGATTTTCACCAAACGATTTTTCAAGATTAGTAATAGCGTTAATTTGACAATTTCTTAATCCATCTTTGTTTAATTGTGGAAATGTTTTTAATCTTGATCTGAGTGAAGTGTTTGCACTTATGTACTCATACAAAGTTTCGGGCTTAAAGAATTGAAATATTTCTCTCTGGCGCGGAGCAGGATCTCTTGCATCAGTAAAAAATGTTTCGGTTCCGGTTGATTCAAATTGAAATGGAAGGTCTTCAGTTTTAATAATGAATTTTAATTTATCGGTAGCATATCGTTCTGTTTGGTCATGTACTTGGCTAAGAGTTTTACCTTCTGCCTTCGCTTCAATAACTCCAACCGGTCTTCTATCAACAAAAAGTATGTAGTCCGCCGCACCTGATTGTGTGGGATATTCTGTTACGGCAATACCCAATTTTGAAGAGGGATTAAATTTATGGAATGACTGAATTGCCCAGTCAGCGGCAATAAGCTGCTTGTCTATATTTTGCCGTGCTCTCTGTTCGGGAGTAAGATTAGAATCACTCATTAAAGCCAGAAATTAATAACATTAAAAACACTCTATATTATTTATCACAGAACTAAATAGTATTTCAGATTTATTTGCCAAATCCCTTGTGAATGATAAATTTAATCTATCATTTAACAATCACTAAATAAAACTAAGATTATTTTTTTATTAAAGCAATAAAGCCTTAATCGATAATGAATATAGCATTTATTTTTTTGCAGTTAGTAATTCAAGAAAAATATTTCATCAATTGTGTGGATAATTTTACATCCCATCGATTTTGATGCAGTAATGTTAAACTCGATTTATTTATCGCCGGAAGATTATCAAACCATTACCTCCCTCCTTCTTCTTAGTGTCGAAATAGTAAAACCTATTGCCATTAAAATTACTCCAATCCAGACAAGGCTCATAAATGGTTTAACGCTAAATTCAATTGTTAGAGATTCCTTTTTTACAGGTGATGCAACTGCATCATTTATGTTTCCGATTGTTAACTGCACATTCCCGGCAACATCCAATGATTCAAGAATTATTTTAACTCCTATTTCATCAAGAACAACATTACTGTAACTTTTATTTCCGTTCTCAAATTTCATAACAGGTGTTGATGAATATTCTTTTTCATCCTTATACAATTTTAAATTTACGCCGATTTCAAAATCTTCTCCGCTTTGCATTTTTTCCATAATTGCATCCGGGAATTGAAATCCAACGAAATTTATTTTCAATCCGTTATACTCTTTTGTCTCACCCTTTTTTAAGACAACACTGTTATTGTTGTTTGTACCTTTACCTTCTTCATATGAAGTTGGTGAAAAGTATAAGTCTTTATTGAAGGAACTAATAATCGATGGTTCCCTCATTAGGCTATTATTAAAGCTCGAAATATACATTACCGGTTCAGCAACAAAATTCGAATAATCTTCATCTACGGCAATGTTGAATTGATACTTTTTCCCGCCTTCTATCGGTTTTATACCGGTAAAAGTGATCTCGCGGTTTAGAACTTTTTGTTTTTCATTTTTAACTAATTCAACCTGCCCCGATTCAGAAAAATAACCAGTAATCATAACTCCTAATAAAAATATTGCAAAACCTATATGAGATATTTTACCTCCTGAAAAAATTACATTTGTCATGGAGGTCAAATAGAGGAAATAAAAATTTGTAGTTATTGTAAAGAAAATTGAAAATGTAAAGATCATTAATATCACATCAATTTTACCTAACAAAACCAATACTATTGTAGATGCAATTATTGATGCAATAAAAGTGGGCAAAATAGATTTAACTATTTTTTTTGAATTCGAAAACCCCCAATTAAGATATAGTGTAAGCCCAATTAATACTCCCATAAATATTACAAGCGGCAGATTCATTTTGTTATAGAAGTCAACATCAACAGACTGTCCGAATATTGGCGCTGAGGTACCAACAAAAACAACAATTGCCGAGGCTATAAGTGCAAAGGCACCATAAAATAAACCGTATTCTCTTGATAAGATGTTATCGGTTTTTTTTAATGGTAGTTTAATATTTTTTCTTTTAAGATAAACAATACCAATACCCAAAGCAGTAAAAGTTAAAATATATATTAAAAGAAACGTATAAACTGTTTGTCCCGGATCAGCAAATGAGTGAACTGAGGCATCTGAAAGAATTCCGCTTCTTGTAAGGAACGTACTGTATATTACAAAAATGTAACTAAGTGCCGCTAAAACCAGATTTGTTTTTACAAACTTAGCAGAGTTAATTGCTGTTTGAGACTTCTTTTGAATAAGCATAGTGTGTAATAATGCCGCTAAAATAATCCAGGGAATTAAACTCGCATTTTCTACAGGGTCCCAAGCCCAGTAACCGCCCCAGCCTAAAACTCCATAAGCCCAATAGCCGCCAATCATTATTCCCAAACCTAAAATTAGTAAACTGCCTATAACCCAAGGCAGTGCTTCATTAATCCAATCTTTAAAATCATTTCGTAATGATGCTGATACTGCAAATGCATATGGTACTGTAACAAGGGCATATCCTAAAAACAATATCGGCGGATGTATCTGCATCCAAAAGTTTTGAAGCAGAGGGTTCAATCCTTTCCCTTTAATAAGAAAATTTTCAAATGCAATTCCGTTAAGATTTAGAGTGCTGATTAAGTCCTTATTAACATGGACAAATGTTTCACCGGAATTTGAATTGCTTACTATGAAATTCTTAATGGCTGCCATACCGAGATAACTATCATTAAAGTATTTTACACTTAGGTATGATGATTCAGACCATAATAACTCAAAAGGACTTTTTAATATTGGTGAGACCATCATAAGAAGAAATGATATTGCAAAGGTATAAATAACCATCACACTCGATTCGAGCTGATGATTTTTTTGTGTAGCGCTAATCAGTGCTATACCGATCAATGATGTAAAGAGCAGCCATAGAAGAAAACTGCCCTCCTGCCCGGCAAAAAATGTTGAAAGCAATAATCCGGTTGATAGATCTGCATTACTATAATTAAACACATATTGATACTGATATTGGTGAGTAACTATAGCGTACATTAAAAATACAGATGCTAAAATTATTGTTATAGTCATTACATGATATGACAATCTAGCATATTGAATTTTATTAAAGCCTTTAAAACTTTTATAATAAAAATATATTGAAAAAAGGCTTGCGCCGAGTGATATAGTTATCAGAATATTTCCAAGCATGTGTTTTCTCCCTTGATTCTAAAAACAAATTGTGCAACAAACGATAAAGAGCAATTATGAACCGATTGATGTTTTAAAATAAAATATTATTAGAACTGCTGATTTATCATATTTGATTATTGATATTAAATTTAATTGCAATTTCTGCTAGTAAATAATTTTAAAATTATTACTTAAAATTTCAGATTGATATTTACTAATTTCATCAAGAGTGAAATCGAATTTTTGTTTTATCTGATCAACGATTTCTTTTGATTTTAATTCATCTCCAATCACTTTGTATATTCCGGCGAGTAGCACATACGTTTCGGGACTTGAAGGATTTAATTCTTGTTCCAATTCAGCATGTTTAATTGCAAGATCAAATTGCTCGTCTAAAAAGTAGATCAGCGATGCTGCTAAATGTACTTGCGGATAGTCATAATCATATTTGATGAGATTATTTGCAGCTTCTTTTGCGAACTCCAATTTGTTAGAATTTAAAAATAGCATAACCATTGCAAAGTAGGTATCCGGTGAATTCTTATCTATTTCTAAAACTTTCTCAAAAGTATTTTCCGCCTCTCGGTACAGATTATTATTAAGGTATATTACACCGAGGTTGTGAAATATTTGTTTGTTACGCGGATTTAATTCGGCAGCCCTATTGAGAGATACTACAGCATCATTAATATTTCCGATTGATGAATAAAAAACACCCAGATTAAAATAACCCTGATAATCAGTTGGATAATGATCAACAATTTTTTTCCAATATTTCTCTGCACTATCATATACTCCTATTTGTTGATAAATGAAGCCCAGACCTGTTAGTGCATTGTAGTCCGTGGAATCTGAGTTCAGCAAAACTAAAAAATATTTTTCACTAACCTCAAACTTGCCCTCAGTAAGATATATATGACCTAAAAATAAATTAATTTCTAATAGATCAGGTTTGATCTTTTCAATTTTATGAAATAGTAATTTGGCAGATTTATAGTTGTTAAGAACAAAATTAATTTTTGCAACATTAATTAGATTATTAAGATTATCCGGACTTAAATTAAATGCTTTGTCGAAGTATTTTTTAGCCTCATCAAAAAGACCATATTGAAAATATAGCTTGCCTAGTTTATTTAGTAAATCTTGATTTTGGGGAGCAGCATTTAGGCTGTCATTTAATTCAAGTATTCTATAATTAATACTGCTGTCACTCATTTCTATTACCCCTAAACTATTATTGATTACATCATATTGAGGTACCGTATCTGCATGCAGCAGATTTTTAGATATTAGGACTAATAAAAAAGCCAACAATAGTTTGCAATATTTATATTCATGATTAATTTTCATCTTTTTCTAAACTATTTATTAATCTTTATTGCTCTACTCTGCCATCTCTAAATACAATTACATTACTTGTTCTCTTCTTAACGTTATCATCATGTGTAACCACAATTACAAGTTTTCCATCCTTATTTAATTCTTCAAATAAATCTAGTATTTGGTTGCCGGTGCTAGAATCCAAATTACCGGTGGGTTCATCTGCCAAAATAATTACCGGATCATTAATTATTGCTCTTGCAATTGCAACCCGTTGCTGTTCACCGCCGCTTAGTTCATCCACAAGCCTGCCTTTCTTATCCGATAGTCCGACCCTTTCTAATATTTTGTCCAATTTAAATTTCTGTTGGGAACTATTGTAGTCGGTTATTGAGAGAGGTAGAAGAATATTTTCTTCTACAGTTAAATAATTAATTAAGTAAAATGATTGGAATACAAACCCGATATATTCTCTTCGTAATTTTGCAATTTGATTTGACGAAAGAGAGAACACATTAATTCCATCGATTATAATATTGCCGCTAGATGGAATATTTAATCCCCCAAGCAAACTCAATAACGTACTTTTTCCTGAGCCCGATGCACCAGTTACTGAAACAAAATCATTTCTATCAATTGTAATATTAACGTCACTAATTGCACTAATTTTCTGTTCACCAGAATAATAAGTTTTGCTCAAATTATTTATTTCTATAAATGACATAGTTTTTCTCTTACAATGATCTTAATGCTATTGACGGGTTTAATTTTAATGCTTTATAAATTGGATACATGCTTGATAACATTGCCATTGAGACGGCAATTAATATTGCCCATATCGGATTCAACCAATTAAATGAAATTATTGTGTTAGAATTTTCAGTTAGAATTGGTAATATTAAATCAGCTAACCAGTAGCTGCTGATGGATGCAAGAACGGCTGCAAATAATGAAGAGATGAATACTTCAAGTACCACTAATTTTATAATATGAATGTTATTAAATCCTATTGCCCTATAAATGCCAATCTCCTTTATTCTCTCATTCAATGAAGCATTCAGACTGGAAAATAACATTAGAACACTAATTATAATTATTATTGCCGATACTCCGTAAGAGAAATCTTTGAAGAATTGTACCGCAGTCATCTTCGATTCAATAGTTTGTTTCAGGGCAGTAACTTTTGCGTTTGGTAGCTTCTGAGACGTTTGAGAAACTATCTCTTCAATTGGACAATCATAACATAGAGCTGCAATTTCCGCTAATGAAATTTGTTTTTCCTTGTTAAACATTGCCTGAACTTTTTGAAGGGATAAAAATAACGTTTGATCATCCTGTGAACCAGTTTCTTTAAGAAAACCCGCTATAATAAATTTTGAATTTTCAATTGTTACAGTATCATTAATATTCAAGTTAAATTTATTTTTTAGATGAAAGCCCGCCAATGCTTCATTTTCCTTCGATGGTTGACTGCCAATTACTTTCCACCATTTTTTTACTCTAATTTCCTGCTCAAAATTAATTCCAGCCAACACCACATCTTTATCAGCTATACTACTAAGTATTAAAAGCTTCGGAGCAATAACACTTATATTTTTTTTATTTTTAATCTTTTGAATTTCATATAATTCATCTTCTGATATGCTATTAGTTTCATAAGTTACTTGCCCAAGATTAATACCGCCATAACTATAGTTTAATTCATTAGACTTAGGTGTGATTAGAATATTTGCACCAAATTCGTCTAAATTATGAGAGATGTTTTTCTCAACTTCAGTTGATACAATCAGTAAAGTTATTACGGAGACAACCGAAAGGAATAAACTGAAGATCAGTAAAGCTGTCTTAGTTTTTTTTCTTTTTAAACTTTGGAAAGAAATATTATACAATCTCATATTAAACCACTTAAACTCTTCTCTGCCATTTCTCAACATCGGCAGCATTAATAATTATTTTACCATCTTTAACAATACTTGGTATAGGGTCTGGCGGGTATTTACCGCATGATCCACTAATTGCTTCTAGATTATTTAACTCCCAAGTTGTCCCGCATGCATCGCATACAAACTCATCATTTTTAATATGAAAACTTTCGGAGTTGCAAGGTTCACACATACGAATTGCTGTTACTACCTTACCGTCTTCAGTTAAATAAGCTAATAACGGTATACTTCTATTGGCATTACTATAAGTGAAGGAAACAAATTTGCTGTTTATAACCGAGGTTAACGGAATTGAAATAAATCCATTACTCGTTGCTGCAGTTATATTTGTACTTCTATACGGAGACATTGGATAACTGACTTCCCCCGATATTGTTGGCTGATTTTGAATCACAAGTTCCTCTTTAGATCGCATTGTCATAAAATAAAAAGCAATCAGTCCAAAAAATATTATTACAATGGCACCATTGAACCATGTTATATTTTTCTTCTTGTCACCCATAACAATATTTTTTTTAACGTTTATTGCATCATCGCCTCTTAATTGAATACCGCAGTTAGTACAAAATTTTGAGTTAGGGTTTAGTTTTGAACCACATTCTCTACAAAAGTTCATTGTTTTCTCCTGATTAAAATTATTTTTTACCGCCGTATGTGTTATCAACAACATCAATTATCTGTGCAACAGTGTATTTATTTTCACTAATTTTTGCATCAATAAATTTTTTAACTTCTTTCGCGCCATTTTTATGGTTGCATGTGCAGTCTTTCAATTCATCAATTCCGCATTGCCCGCACGGGCATTGAAATGCAGAATAAATAGTAATTCGATCATTAAAGTTTGCTAATGCTGTTGATCCATTGTTCACAGCTTTCGGTTTATTAATTTTTGCAGTCGAGTTATTATTCAGTGAAACCCCATCCTTTAAGCCGCCGTATTTAGTAACCATAGCTTTAATTATATCAGTTTCGCTATTATTATTTTCTAGATATTCTCTAATAAATGCTCTCTCATCAACCGCAAAATTACACTTACAGATATCTAGTGATTCCTCACCGCAACTACCGCAGCCACAGACAAATTTTGATGCTATGTCAAATACTTTTGCTTCAATCAATGGATTTTGGCTTCTGTTATCTATGAATAAATCGTTATCACGATTAAATCTTTTTTCTTCAGAAGTTAAAGCGACTATCATTATTATTATCAAAAGAAATATTGTTGTAAATACCCATACAAACTTAAGAGACAGCAGATTTGAAATAATCCTTTTATTACTCACCGGTTTTTTTGTACCAATATTTTTTTTCCGCTTACTTTTATAATTCTGCTTTGGAGTTCGGCTCGAACCTTTGGTTTCAGAAAGTGGTTTTCCGCAATTTTCACAATACTTTGCACCCTTATTATTTTGGATTCCACAATTCTTACATTTCATTGTCATCTCCATATTTGTTTTATATTGAGCTGCCCAATTAAGGACAGCTCGTTTTTATATTAACGGTCCGGACAATCATTCGACCACACCGACTTTTATTTTACCTTAAATCCATGTTCAAGTAATTTTGCTTTCGCCATATTTATTGGCACTTCTTTAAGTTCCATTTCGCAGATTGGACACTTTCCCGGTTCATCCGATATTACATTCCAATCCATTTGATCTTGGAAAACTTTCCTATCATTATTTTTATCGATTGCTTTTAAATCAATTACACCTTCCCTGATAATGGATTCAGTATGATCATTCATTTTTGAATGTTCCATCATTTTATTATCTACATGTTTTTTGGTACTGTCACCATGCATGTGCTCGTGCTTTTCACCTTTCATCATACTGTGTTCCTTATTTCCTTTTTTCATCTTATGCTCGTGTTTTAGCTTATCAATTTTAACCTGCCCATTTACACTATTTATTGATGAAATAAATAAGAATGCCGCAGTTACAAATAGAATTTTTATTACTTGATTTTTCATTGTTTACCTCTTATGTATTTTTGATATTATTTTTTTTTGTTTTAAGACTGTTTATATTTTTTCTATATAATTCAAAAGTGGATTTAGTTATTCGCGATATCTCGAAATTGTCATTCCTTGAATAAAATTTGCAATAATATTCAGATTGATTACTCTCTAGATTTTTCTTGGTAAATACGCCGGCAATTTTGTTCCTCATATTAAACCACATTTATTTCATTGGTTCTGATTTTAATTGATTTTTCGACAGGAGATATGAAGATCATTCCATCTCCCGATTTCCCAGTTTTACCATATTTTGCAATTACCTCAGATAGTGTTTCAGCATCTTCATCTTCACAAACTATTTCAAGCTTTATCACTTTCGAATACTTTTCTACGAATCTTATTGAGTAACTAAATGATTCTTTATCTGCCCATTCAAATAAAGCAAATGCATCTATTACAGTCATTCCCTGAACACCGGCTTGTTCCAGTTTTTCGATTATTATTTCAGCTTTTTCATGACGTATGTAAGCTTTAATTTCTTTCATTGTACTATTCCTTATATTATTTACAGCAACTTCCCTTTTTTAAGGTCCGTTTAAATTGCTTATATCCCCACAGAACAAGCACAACGAAGAATAATATTACCACTATTGTTTTCATTTATTTTCCTTAGTTATACTATCACTGCTCTTGTTAATTTTTTTCCTCTCAACTTTATCAGAATTAGAACTCATATCATTGTATTGGAAGCTAACTCCCTTTAATTCGGCAAATTTTTGCATGCAAGGATATTGATAATCCCCTCTGACATTTTGTACTGATCGGTTTTTAGTATTTATTTCAATAGTAAAATCTCCAAAAGATTTTTTGGATTCTTTGTCTTGAGCAAAAGTACTTACGGAAATTGTTGCAAATATTACTAATATTTGATATGCTGCTTTCATTGGATACCTCACCATTAACTTACGGATTCAACATTAATATTTTGGTTTTCAAGTAATTTATTTACTTCCCTTTTTTTGATGATATAAAAGATTGCTGGAAACAGCGTCAATTCCATTAATAAACTAGTTATGATCCCGCCGACCATTGGAGCAGCAATTCTTTTCATAACATCCGAACCTATTCCGACACCAATTAAAATTGGTAATAGACCCAGCATAGTTGTCATCACAGTCATCATTTTAGGTCTTATTCTCTTAACAGCGCCTTCAAAAATTGCTTCTCTTAAATCCTCTAATGAGTTTAAAGCTCCTCGCTTTTTGAATTTATCAAAAGCTATATCAAGGTAGAGCAGCATAACGACCCCTGTTTCTGCACTTACTCCAAGTAGTGCAATAACTCCAACCCAGACAGCAACGCTTAAATTAAATCCGGCAATGTATAAAAACCAAATTGCGCCCACCATTGAAAATGGCAGTGCTAACAAAATAATACCGGTCTTAATCATCGATTTAGTGTTTATATAAAGTAAGAGAATTACCAGCAGCAATGTAACGGGAATAACCATTGCCAAACGCTTGCTGGACCGTTCCATATACTCATATTGACCACTCCAGATTAAGGAATACCCTGCGGGTAACTCAATTTTTTCAGTAATGATTTTTTGAGCTTCCTCTACGTAAGTACCAACATCAATATCTTTCAGGTCGATATAAACCCAGGCATTCGGTCGTGCATTTTCTGATTTAATTGCAGGCGGTCCCTTCTTTACTCGAAGTTCTGCCAGTTCTGCCAGTGGAACGTTTCCACCGTTTGGTATTGGAACTAGTACACGTTTAAGAGATTCTATATTATCTCTATAATCCCGCTGGTATCTAAGATTAACAGGGTATCTTTCGCGCCCTTCAACAGTTTTAGTAATATTCATTCCACCGACTGCCGACATTATTACATCCTGTACATCTTTGATTGTTAATCCATATCTGGCAATTGCATCTCGGTTTATTTCAAAATCTACATAGTTTCCTCCAGCGGATCTTTCAGCGTAGGCAGAACGAGTTCCTGGAATAGTCTTAGCTACTTGCTCAATTTCCTGACCGATTTTCTGTAAAACATTTAAATCAGGTCCAGCTATTTTTATTCCTACCGGAGTTTTAATACCAGTGGATAACATGTCAATTCGAGTTTTAATCGGCATTGTCCATGCGTTCGTTAATCCCGGTATTTGTATGGCTGAATTAAGCTCTTCAACAAGTTTTTCAACAGTCATACCTTCCCGCCATTCTTCCTTATCTTTAAGTTGAATTGTTGTTTCAATCATTGATAATGGCGCCGGGTCAGTTGCTGTTTCTGCCCTACCAATTTTCCCAAAAACTGATTTAACTTCAGGAAAAGTTTTAATAATTCTATCCGTCTGCTGAATCAATTCCTTTGCTTTTGTAACTGATACGCCGGGTAATGTAGTAGGCATATAAAGAAGATCGCCTTCATATAATGGGGGCATAAATTCGGACCCCAGCTTTGAATAAGGGATGAGTGTTATTGCCATTGTAAGAAATGCTACACCAATTACTAACCATCGTTGTTTCATTACAAAATCTACAACGGGATGATAAATTTTCGTTAAAACCTTTGTTAGTGGATTTTCTTCTTCAGAACGCATCTTACCTCTTACAAAATACCCTATCAGAATTGGTACAATTGTAACAGCCAAAATTGCTGCCGCTCCCATCGTATAAGTTTTAGTGAAAGCAAGCGGTTTAAACATTCTGCCTTCTTGCTGTTCCAGTGTAAATACTGGCAGAAACGATACTGTAATTACTAAAAGTGAATAAAATATTGAAGGTCCAACTTCTTTGGCAGATTCTAATACTACAGCCCAATGCGGTTTTTGTTTTTCTTTATCTTTCTTCTGCTCAATTGTCATATGATTATGGGCATTCTCCACCATTACAATGGCTGCGTCGACCATTGCCCCTATTGCAATTGCAATACCTCCTAGTGACATAATGTTGGCATTAATACCCTGAAAATACATCACAAGATATGATATGATGATAGCCGTTGGTAATGTGAATATTGCTACTAACGAACTTCTAACATGAAGAAGGAAAATGATAATAATAATTGCAACAATTATACTTTCTTCAATAAGTGTAATTTTCAAATTATCAATTGCTGCATTAATTAAATCAGATCTATCATATGAGGTTTTAATCTTTATATCATCAGGTAATGAAGATTGCAATTCCTCAATCCTTTCTTTGACTCTATCTATAACATCCAGCGCGTTTTCACCAAATCGCATAACTATTATACCGCCAACAGTTTCTCCTTCTCCATTCCAATCAGCTAAACCTCTCCTTAATTCTGGTCCAATATCAACTGAGGCAACATTTTCAAGGTAAACCGGACTTCCCGTTGTAGGAGAATAACCAATGGAGATTTTCTTTAAATCATCAACGCTCTTTATATACCCTAACCCCCTAACCATAAACTCCATTTCACTAATTTCTAGGAGTTTACCACCAACATCATTGTTACTTTCTTTTATTGCCATCTTTACTTTACTTAGCGGAATCCCATAAGAGGCAAGTTTATTGGGGTCGAGATTTACCTGGTACTGCTTTACAAATCCACCAATACTTGCAACTTCAGATACTCCAGGTAAGGCTGAAAGTTCATATCTTAAAAACCAATCTTGAATACTCCTGAGTTCTTGCAAATCACGCTCATCTGATTCCAATACATATTGATATACCCATCCAAGCCCCGTTGCGTCTGGTCCTAGCTGCGGTGAA
Source organism: Ignavibacteriota bacterium (assembly GCA_013112585.1). Lineage (GTDB taxonomy): Bacteria > Bacteroidota > Ignavibacteria > Ignavibacteriales > Melioribacteraceae > IGN16. The sequence goes on from JABFGH010000028.1 coordinate 12,909, forward strand.
ACTCCTGCAGGAAGTTCTCTTTGCATTGAGCTGAGGTATTCAAGTACGCGGCTTCTTGCCCAATAGATATCCGTTCCGTCCTCAAAAATTATGTAGACCATAGAAAATCCGAAGAACGAATAACCCCTAACAACAGATGCATACGGAACGGATAGCATTTTAGTTGTCATAGGGTATGTAACCTGATCCTCTACAATTTGAGGTCCTTGTCCCGGGTATTCTGTAAATATGATTACTTGAACATCACTTAAATCAGGTATAGCATCTACTGCTGTATTTTTTATTGCCCAAATTCCACCGCCTATTAGTGCAGCCGTTAAAATAATCACCATAAACTTATTGTTGATAGACCATTCTATTAACTTGGATATAAAACTTTCTTTTTGAGTATCACTAACAACCATTAATCTATTCCTCTTTATAATTCATTAACAATATTTACTTCTTAACCCGAAAGCCATTTTCGATTAGATTCTCTTTGGCTTCTTCAATCGTTACTTCCTTCAACTTCATTCCACATATTGGGCATCGTCCTTCAGAATCGGAGATAACATTCCAGTCCATTTGATCCTGGTAAACTTTTCCATCTTTATTCGTATCTATTGCAGCCAAATCAATTTCACCCCTCCAAACAATTGAAGAGCCACTGTTCGTAACACTTGCATGGTCATGTTCACCCATATCATGATCTTCCATTGCTTTTATATCGGAAGATTCTAAAGTGTCCTCATCATTATTTTTTGATGAAGAAGCGTCTTTTGAATTGCTCATTTTATCGTTATCTTTATCAGTACTTGAGTATAAATTTACCGCTGCTCTTAAACTGCTTTCAGAGTCGATCATAAATTGAGATGAGGTAACAATTTTATCCCCACTCTTTAGTCCGTCTAAAACCTGATAATATCCATTGGCATATGCCCCTAACTGGACTTCAAGCGGCTTAAATTTACCTTCGCCCAAGGCAAGTATTACTATACTTTTTGTTCCACTCCTTAAAACTGCAGTCTCATCGATTACAGGATGTTCCCCCAAATCTTTTCCCTTAATAGTTACATTTGCAAACATTGCTGGTTTCAATTCATCATTGGGATTTGGTACATTTATTCTTAATTGAACAATTCTTGTTTTGGGATCAACCGTTGGATAAATAAATGATACTTTACCCTTGTAAACTTTGCTAGGTTTATAACTTAATCGCATTTCTGCAGATGCACCTAAAGAAACTTTATTTAATTCACTTTCATAAATATCTGCTTTTAGCCATAAGTTTGATAAATCTGCAATGTGCATTAACTGTTTGCCTGGTACTATCTTTTCTCCTTCAATAACATACTTCATTAAAACAGTACCATCGATAGGGGCATAAATAGTCATATATTTTTTAATCTCTTTACTCCTAATCAATTCATCAATATCAGATTTTGAAATGTCAAGAAGTTCAAGTTTTTTTATAGTATTGCTAATTAGTGCGTCACCGCTTTCAAGTATATTTATGTTAATACTTTCTCCTACCGCCTCACTGTAACCGATTGCGGTTAATAATTCTTGCTGAGCGGCAACTAATTCAGGTGAATAAATATCAATTAACTTTTGTCCCTTCTTAACCTTCTGTCCGGTGTAGTTAACGTATAATTTTTCAATCCAGCCATTTACTTTTGTCGTGACCAAATATTCGTTTCTTTCATCGGTCGTAATTATTCCGTTTGTTATAATGTTAGTAGATAGAGATTTAGATTTAATTTCGTCAATTTTGACATTCATACTTTGCTGCACAGCGCCATCGATAGTTACTACACCTGAACTTCCTCCTTCATCTTCATAAACTGGAACTAAGTCCATTCCCATTTTAGATTTACCGGGTTCATCATATATTTCATTTGGGTCCATCGGGGCTCTATAGTATAGTATTTTTCTTTCACCACTATTATTACTTGCAGTATTTGCACTTTTCTTTGGAACGAGATTCATCCCGCAAATAGGGCAATTTCCCGGTTCCTCTAAAATGATTTCGGGATGCATTCCGCAAGTATATAATTGTTTTTCCTCTGAAGTTTGAATACTATCATCATTGTTAAAGAAGATAAAATATGATCCTCCCCCTATTACAATCACTCCGGTAATAATTAGAATCATCAATAATTTCCTACTCATTTTATATACTCCGTTTTCTTAATTTTCATTTAAGCGTGTTTTATTTATAATATACTGCCGGTTAAAAATTCTAGCTTAGCAGTCTCTTTGTAGTACTGCGTTCTGATGTTATATAACTTTGTTTCAATATCAAATAATCTATTTTGTGCATCGATGACATTAAGAAAATCAATTTCATTAACTTGATACCCAGCCATAGCCGCTTCTAATGATTGCTTAGCTTGAGGCAGCAGACCAAGCTCAATTAGATTTTCTCTTTTTGTCAATTCCTCTAACCGAGCTATAGATTTACCAAACTCTTTTTCTAACATCTGTAATGAGGCATCATACTGGTTAGTAAACATTGACTTAATAAATTTAGCCTCTTCAACTTTGGATGATTTTTTTCCACCATAATTAATTGGTATAGTTACTCCAGCCATTACAGTCAGAAAATCAATTAAGTCTGTATTCGATTTTGAGATTTTATCTCGCTGATTATATGAGACTGATAGATTAAAATTTGGATAGAATTCATATTCAGCCAGTTCCTTCATCAAGTCCGCTTTATCTTTGGAAATTGCTATTCCTTTAAGAAATGGTCGCTCTGAAGCTGCCAACGAGTTTAGAAGTTTCAACGATATGTTTTTACCAATGATCTTCGGAACATTAGTAGTAATAATTTTTGAATCACTTTCTCGCAGCAGCAAAGCATTTAACGAAGCTAGAAGTCCCATTTCTTTACCTTTAAGTTCTTCTATTTTATCATTAATAATTGTAATCTCTACCTCAGTTTTAATCACGTTTTGTTGACTCGCCTTAGATACTGCATATTTTGTCCTCACTACTTCTGCAATCTTTATTAGCAAGTTCTTATTCTCTTCTGCTATTCTACTTGCTTCTCTTGTGAATCTTAAATCATAATAAATTTGAGTTACTTCATTCCTTATCTCATTGCTTCTATCTTCAATTTCTTGCTGATTAATCTCAACGTCTTTCGATCGAACTTGCTCAACAGCTCCTAATTTTCCAGGAAAGGGTATCCCCTGACTGAGTCCTATTATTTTCCCTGTCATAGGTTCCTGTGTAAAAGAGAAGGAGTTTGTTGGTAAGTTCGCCAATCCCAATTTCAGAACCGGGTCTGGTAGGTTTGAGTTCTGAGCTATCCTTGTTTGACTTGCATCTTTCTTATCGGCTAATGCTTTTATTGATGGACTAACTTCAATAGCTTCAGAAATTAGTTCTTTTAGATATTTGTCAGCTTCCTGCGAATTGATTTGAGTTATTTGAACAAAAAATATCAAAACCGTTAACACTAAAATTTTATTTCTTTTCATTTAATTTCCAATAATGTCTATTTAGATTTATGCTTTGTTAATTTTGTGATGGTCACTATCATCGCTATTGTTAGAACGAAGTAGAATGCCATCCATAATATTTGATGTAAATTTGAGTTCATTACTTTTTTTATTTTTACGATGGAAAGCCAATTTACATGCCATTTGATTTTATTTGTTTTTGGTAGGATTTTCTATTTATTGCAACAAATAGTTTTAAGATTTTTAAATAATTTTAAATATTATAAAACAGCATGAGGGGGATTTTAATTATGGGGATTGAATTGTGTGAATTATGCAGTAGAGAAAATTGCACGATGCTTTTTCCGAAAGTACACTTTGGATGGCTGGGTGAATATTGAAATTTATCAAAAAAAGATTAAAGCTACCTACTCGTAAAGGCGAATTAAGATTTTATGCGAGCTTCAATACTAATAATTTTGAATTTTTTGAAATAAACTTTGGGGATGGGATAGAATTGGATTTAACATAGAGTCTATTCTTTTGTAATCAATCTTATTCCATTTTTATAAGAGAAATAGTACCAAACCCATTCTGTTAAAACTTTGTACCTGTTTCTATAACCGATCAATGAAATAATATGGACAAAGGCCCAAATTAGCCAAGCAAAAAAACCAGAAAATTTTAATTTTCTAAATTGAGCAACTGCTCTTGCCCGCCCAATGGTTGCTAAAGTTCCTTTATCTATATAATTGAATGATGGTCGGTCAGTCGGTAAAATATTGTTAACAATAATTTTTGCTACAAACTTGCCCTGTTGAATGGCTACCGGAGCAACTTGAGGTAAAACTTTATTGTTTTCATATTCAAAATGTGCAGCATCCCCAATGAGAAAAATATTCGGGAAATTCCCTACAGAACAATCACTTAGAACTTTAATTCTTCCAATCTTGTCTCTCTCAGCATTAATGTTTTCTAAAAATTTTGGAGTACGATTGCCTGCGGCCCAAATTATATTTTCACTGGGAATAAATTTACCATTAAGATAAAGACCGGTATCGGAAATTCCATCTACTTTTCCATTTAGAAAAACCTCTACACCTAAATCTTTCAAACACTTTTCAGCACATTTACTTAACCTATCATCAAAGGGTCTAAGTATTCTATCTGAAGCTTCAATTAAAATAATTCGTGCATCGGAAGTTTTAAAGTTGCTATAATCCTCAAGTAAAGAATGATTTGCTAATTCTCCAACTGCACCGGCAATTTCAACTCCGGTTGGACCCCCGCCTATTATTATAAATGTTAAAAAACTTGACAACTCTTTCTTAGATTTAGATTTTTCAGCTTTTTCAAATGAGAGTAAAATCTTTTCTCTAATTCTTAATGCATCGTTAATTGTCTTTAATCCTATAGCATTATCCTTCCACTGGTTATTGCCATAATAATTTGAGATACAGCCGGGAGCAAGTACTAAATAATCATATTTGACGCTTTTTTCATTTAAATAAACAATATTATTTTTAGGATCAATGGATAGAACTTCATCCATTATAACCTGTACATTTTTTTGTTTTCTTAAAATATTCCTAATTGGGGCAATTATATCACCGGGCGATAAAGCTGCCGTAGCAACTTGGTACAATAAAGGCTGGAACAGATGATGGTTTGCTTTATCAATGAGAAGAACATCAACACTTTGGTCATTTAAATTTTGGGCAGTGTTTAACCCGCCGAAACCTCCCCCCACAACCAATACTTTTTGTTTTTTATTTTTCATTATACTTTTATTTTTAGCCACTGCTTTTCATTGAAAATAAAATTTCTATTCATTTGGGTTAATTTTTCAGAATCTTATTCTAGGTAATCCTTTTTCGAACTCAATCACGGTTTCTCAATTCCATAGTTTTCTATTTTACTGTATAAAGTCGGTAGAGAAATACCTAAATATTTTGCAGCCAATGGTTTTTCCCACTTTACAGAGGTCAACATTTTTTCTATATGTCTTTTTTCAATATCAGCAAGCGTAAAACTTTTTATATCATCAAATTCGGAATGAATACTTTCATTCTCTCTTAATAAAATATTTTCCTTTTCCAAAACGTCACCGCTAGACAAGACTATCGCCTGCATTAGGGTATTTTCTAATTCTCTAACATTGCCAATCCAATTATGATTCTTTAAAATTTCCATAACATTATTAGGAATTTTATTTACTTTTTTATGCAGTTCCTTATTAATTTTATTTAAAAAGTGATTTACTAAAATTGGAATATCCTCTTTTCTATCTCTAAGCGGCGGAATGTTAATTGTAAGCACGTTTAATCTATAGAATAAATCTTCCCGAAAAGTACCATCCTGAACCATCTTTTCAATATTCTTATTTGTTGCTGCAATTATTCTTGCTTTCATCGGAATCGTGCTTTCCCCTCCAACCCTCTCAAATTCCTTTTCTTGTATTATTCTTAATAGTTTAACTTGTAGGTTTTGTGAAATCTCCGAAATTTCATCTAAGAACAGAGTCCCCTCACCTGCAATTTCAAATTTACCTTTTTTATCTTTTATGGATCCTGTGAATGAACCTTTCATGTGACCAAACAATTCACTTTCTAAAAGTGTTTCGGTCAAAGCTGTGCAGTTTACAGCCACAAATGGATATCCCTTAGTTACACCGCTAAAATGAATTGCTCTTGCAACAAGTTCTTTTCCGGTTCCGCTTTCACCTTGTATTAATGTAGTGACCCGGTTATCAGCAACCTGTCCAATCTTTTTAAAAATTGATCTCATGACCGGGGCTTTTCCGATAATTGTATTTTTATTTTTTTCCGAATCATCTTTACTTTCTATTACAGTCTTTAATTTGTCACTCAGCTTTTTATTTTCAAGCGCTCTATTAATAGCTATCGTCAATTTTTCTATTTCAATCGGTTTCTCTAAATAATCATAAGCCCCTTTTTTCATAGCTTCAATGGTAATATCCATATCATCATAGGCAGTCATTAGTATAAAATGGGTACCGGGTTTAGACTCTTTTACCCTCTTCATTAACTCCAAGCCGTTTAATCCCGGCATTCTTATATCACTTATTACTAAGTCAGGGCTTATCCTCTTTATTAGCTCAAGTCCCTCAACACCATCGGCCGCCGAACTTGTTTCATATTTTTCTCGTTTAAGATAATTACATATTGTTTGTCTGATTGATTCATCATCATCAACAACTATTATTTTTGCCATACAAAATCCATTATTATTCTAGCTACTATTAGTACTATTCAACAAAATTTCAAAAACCGTAAAACCGGGCTGCGATTTCAGCAGCTTGATTTCACCATTATGCTGTTCAATTATTTTTTTACAAATAGATAAACCCAATCCTGTTCCCGAAGATTTTGATGTGTAGAATGGTTCAAATATTCGATCCTTAATTTCTTCAGGAACTCCTTTCCCATTGTCCGAAATTATTATTTTGATCCCATCGTTTGTTGTTTTGTTTTCAATTTTTACATATCCCTCATTAACAGATGATTCAAATGAATTTTCAAATATATTTATAAAAACTTGATGTAATTTTTCTTTATCGGCTGTTAATTCAAAATCATCTAATTTATTTATTATTCTAAAACTCGATGACTCATATTTATTTTTATTATTGAATTCAATTGTTCTTATTATTTCCTGAAAATTAAAAGTTGATAAAGATAATTCTGTATATCGCGAATATTGTAAAATTTCATTCACTAAATTATTTAATCTATTTATTTCTTTATTTATAATTACAAATGATTCTTTATCCTCGTTATTGAGTATAAGGGATCTTGATAAAATATCAGCATTCATTTTTATTGATGTTAGTGGAGTTTTTACTTCGTGTGCCATTACCGCTGCCATCTTGCCTATCGCAGCAAGCTTCTCCGACTGTGCTAATTGTAATTCCAATTCCTTTGTTTTTGTTATATCGATTTCAACAAACAGATAACCAGGTTCATCGTCCGTACTAATTTCAAAGGGCGTAACAAATAATAAAATCGTTCTTACATTGCCATTTGATAAAGTCAAATTAAGCTCACCTTCGTAATTTTTATTAATCTTTAACTCACTCTTAATTGACTTAAATATTTCCGATTGATCATCTTTAAATTGAATTTCATCAATTGTTATTTTATCTATATTATTGTAGTCTAATGAGTTTAATTCACAGAACACCCGGTTGGCTTGAAGAATTCTGAATGAATTATCAACTAATGCAATTGAAGTATAAGATTTATCGAAGGCATCCATCAACATGGATATCCTTTCTTCCTTTTGCTTTATTTCTTTTAAGTCCGCCATTAAAGTTTTTGACATATCGTTAAATGTAAACGCTAATTCTCCTATTTCATCATTTGATAGAGAGTCAACAAGTGTACCATAGTTTCCTCTTTGTATTTCAAGTGCTTGGGATTTAAGTTTTTCTATTGGATGCGCAATAGTTTTTAATATTATAAATGACATAGTAATTGAGACAATTATTCCGCCAAATAGAGATATTAAAAAATATCTTCCCCATTCATCAGGGGTACTTATTCCAAAAAACACTCTCCCAAGAGGAATCTGTATTAAAACTATTACAATTGGTACAGCAATTAATGCGCTTAAAAATATTTTTCTTTGAAGACTGAATGAATTGACTCTTTCCAATGCGTTAGGAAACATATTATATTTTACAACTCCAATGCCTGTGAATAAAATTAAGCCTGCTAAGAAAGCCAAAGGACTTATTTCTACTAAATAATAAAAGCCCATAACCCAAGGAAGAAATAATCCAAAAACAAATGAGGTGAAATTTGTGATCATGAGTCCGAAGATTAAAATCAATATTTGGCTTTTAATTTCACTGTCTTCTGTATTCCTATATTTTTTCGTTAATACATATAAAGAAAAAAAGAGCAAAATAACGTACCACATTAAAAATATTGGATACTTAGTATCATAGTGAGCTTCAAAAACATCTGAATGGGCATGAGACTCCTGAACGAAATTTCCTGTCCATAGAAAAAATAATAATATTATTGACGGAATAAGAATTACAAGTGAATTTTTTAAATCTATTTTTTGTTGATTGGGATAACTGATTGCAAAAAAAGTCAAGGTGATTAATATTAACATTAGAAGTGAATGGCATGATTGATCTAAAATCGTGACATCCTCGGATTTTAGCATATAGAAATGCATTCCATGAGAAATCACATACAGTATGACAAGGATTAAAGTCATTATAAAAAATCGACTCGTGTATTTAGATGGAGTACGCGAATAAATAATTACTATCAAACCTATAGCAGCAAGAATTGTTACAATCAGAAATATTAAAGAAACTATATCATGCATAAATTTTATCTGTTTTTTATGAATCTAAAAGTTAAAATAATTATTAGGAAATTAAATTATCAACCACAAGCTAATTGGGATATAAATTAAATTATTTAAATATTTTTTAATTATCTAAACAAAATCTAAATCTACCATTTAATTTCAACTTGTTTTATCAACTACATAAAGGGCACAACAATTGCAACAATAGTCAAAAAATCTAACTTAAATGAAAAATAGAAATAAATATCTTGTAATAATCTTTTTAATAACTGCTAGCACAATAATTTTCGAAATAACTTTATCCCGGTTATTTTCTTATATGCTAAGCTACCACTTTGCATTTCTTGTTCTATCAATATCAGTTTTCGGACTTGGTGTTGGAGAAATAATTTATGCAAAATATAGTGATTATTTTAATAAGCAAAAGCATTGGATATTTATTTCCATTCCTTTGATTATTATACTCAGTTTATCTCTAATGCTTTTGCTCCCAGTTTTAATTAGTAGTCTAGGGCAGCAAATGACGTTATTCTTCTTCATAATTTTTACAACAATTCCTTTTTTAGCAATTGGAGTTATGTTCAGTTTTATTTTTCAAATTAATTCCAAGAAAAGCTATTTACTATATTCGTCTGATCTGTTAGGAGCTTCAATGGGTGCACTGATATCCGTTTTTATTTTGGATTCGATTAGTATCTTGATCATTTTTATTTCACTAGCAAGTTTTCTTTTTATTTTATTCATCATAATTTTATTTATAGAAAATAAATTCAATTATAAGATTGTAATCACTTTTTTAATTCTCACTTCTGGTTCAGCAATAATTTTTTCCAATCTAGATGTTCCAATAGCAATAAGTAAAGACAAGGATTTACTACGGTTAATGAACAATCCTTCAATTCAATCGAGTGTAGTAGAATCGAGATGGAACCTATTTGGGAAAACCGATTTAGTAGAATTTTCCTACCCCGATGGGTCTAATTCATTTTCAATATTTATAGATGGAGCGGCTGGCAGTGAATTAATCAGCTTAGACGAATTAGAGCAAACACCAAGTAAGTTTGGTCATGTAATAGCGCATTTCCCAGGATTTTTTCCATTACAATTTCTTGAAGCTGGTGAAAAGGATACATCCCTAATTATTGGTCCCGGCGGGGGTATTGATATTGCGGCAAATTATTTTGGAAAAGTAAATTTTATAGAAGCAGCGGAGGTTAACCCCTCTTTCATTGAATTGATGCAAAAATATAATCCTTCAACTTTCAGTTCTAAAAACAATATTAAAATAATTGAAAATGAAGGCAGAAACTATGTACGAAAATTCGAGGATAAATATGATTTAATCTTTTTGACTATACCAATTACAAAAAGCTCAAGATCGACGGACTTTTATATGTTAACTGAGAATTATTTATTCACAGTTGAAGCTGTTGAAGATTACCTTAATGCACTGACCTATAATGGGCGGTTAGTTTTCACTATGCATAGTTATGAAGAAATTTACCGCTTCCTATCAACTTTCTTGGAAGCTAAGAACAGAACCGGAATTAGTAATGGTGAAGCTTTAAAACAAGTATATATAATATCAAATGGAATGAAGCCGGTTATTATAATTAAAAAGAATAAGTTTACTATCGAAGAAATTGAACTACGACATTTTACAGCCCATCAAAATGAATTAGACAGGGGGGTGTTCTTCTTTCCATTTATTGAACAGATCAAAATTGACACCGTCTTATACACTGACTTAAATTTTCAATGGCAAATGTTTGACAAAATTATTTATGATGTAGCCGATAATAAATACTCATTTGCCGAAGTATCTCAAAGTTCGGCGATTAATTTAAAACCGACCTTTGATGATGCCCCCTTCTTTTACAATTTTCAAATTGGGATACCGGATAATATGGTTGTTTTACTATTTATCCTTGCAGCAATTTTAATTTGGTTAATAGTGCTCCGGAAAAAAAGCTATGGTTTGTCTGGATTAGATGAACATTCCGAAAAGCAGCGGAGTATTTTTAATCAGTACAGTTTAATTTCAATATTATTAGGCTTTGCATATTTTTTAATTCAGGCTTATACATTCCAGATATTAAATCTTAGTCTCGATTCACCGACAAAATCAATATCAGTTTTATTGTTTTTATTCCTCCTCGGAAATGGGTTCGGAAGTTTACTTACTTGGATAATTCATAAAAATTATTTGCGGTTTATATCGATAATTATACTTTTGATCATAATCATTAGTGCTTTTGAATTTTTCTTTATTATTCCATTACTTCGCGAGAGCGCATCATTACATTGGCTTTTAGCATCCACAAGCATACCTGCAATTCTACTCGGAATTCCATTCCCGCTTCTTTTAAAGGCAACAGCGAAAATCAAAAGTTCGAACGGAATAGCTTTTTTGTTGGGTCTCTCCAGTATCGGTGGAGTAGCGGCATCAAGCCTGTCAATAATATTAGCTTTACTGTATGGATTCAAATCGACTTTGATACTAGCATTGTTAACATACGCCTCAATAATATTTTTAACTCAGAAAACATATAAACAACAATTATTAAAGGAGTCATAAAATGAAAAAGAATAATAAAGTTCTAAGAGACCCGGTTTGCGGTAAAAAAATCAATAAGAATAAAGCTTATGCAAAAGAAACATACGGCAAAAAGGAATATTATTTATGCTGTTCGCTGTGCCAATCCACTTTCCTAAAAGAACCGGAAAAGTTCATCAATTAAGAGTCGGGAGTTAGTAATGCATGAAAGTTATGATTATGGATTGTGGATAATTGTTTTGATAAATGCGGGGATATTTTTTGTATTCGCCATATCATTTATACGACCATCAAAAAAAATTGAATGGCGATCGATGGGAATATTTACAGCATTTATAGCTGCACTCTTTACAGAAATGTATGGTTTCCCACTTACAATTTATTTTTTAGTTTCAATTTTTGGAGATAACATTGGTGTTGTTGATCCGTTTGATCATTTAAATGGCCACTTGTTAGGAACTTTATTAGGGGCATCTGATATCGTCAAATATTTGATATGCATTATCGGCGGTTTGATTATGGCTGCAGGCGCTATAGTTATTTATGATGGCTGGAAACTCATTCATAAATCAAATGGAAATTTGGTAACAACCGGAATTTATTCAAAAATTCGTCACCCTCAATATTCTGGTATATTTTTAATTTCTCTCGGCATGCTGGTTCAATGGCCAACATTATTAACCCTAATAATGTTTCCGGTATTGTTATTTGCTTACTTAAAATTATCACTTAAAGAAGAAAGAATTGTTTCCAAAAAATTTATGAAAGAATACAGTATTTATAGAAGCGAGGTGCCTGCATTTATTCCAAAATTTAGAAAACAAATTAATTATAAAGAAGAGGTGTAAAATGAAAAAAGTAGAACCCTACCCCATTGCAAGTGCATTATTTTTCATAGCTCAAATATTTTATATAGTCTGTATCAGTGTAAAGTTAGTGCTTAATAATTTAGGAATTGAAGGTTTTTGGCATATGCATAAAGTTTGGGAAATGATACTTCCCGGATTTTCTTCTCATAGTTTATTGGACTTCATTTTGGGTCTGTTAGAGGTCGGCTTAGGTGCATATGCAATTGGTTATTTAGTGGTGTTGACTTATAATTTTCTAAATAAAAAATCGGTTACAAATAATCAACCCTCACCAAAACCATTTGTTCTTAGATTCAAAGTATTGTTCCTAACAATATTTACATATTCCGTACTGCTATTTACAATTTGTTTTGTGTATGATTTGATTGTACCAAAGAATTTAAGCATGAGCTTTATTTGGTCGTGGGTATTACCGGGTTTTCAAAACCTTAGCCTCAGTAATTATTTAGTTGGCATTTTCGATTTACTAATCTATAGTCTTTATTCTGCCTCAATTATTACCTGGGTACTCAACTATTTTCAAAAAGTTCAATTTGTAAATGTAAAATAAGAGGTGAAACAAATGATAAAATATAACTCGAATAAATTTGGAATTACAATAGCCATTTTTTTGATGATTTTTTTTACATATTTATTTATAAAATCTTACATAACAGATGATATTTTAATTATCAATATAATTACGCCCTTAATACCAATTGTAACAGATATCTCACTATCATCATTGGTATTTGGACTGGTTGGGTCCTTCTTTTGGGGTTATCTACTGGGAGTATCATTTATGTTTCTTTTTAATTTTTATAATATACGGCTTAACAAATAAAAATGGATTCGAAAAAAAGAAAACATATTGACCCTGTATGCTTGATGGAAGTTGAAATTCCGGAGACAGATGACTTGGATTTAAAATCAGCGACTTATGAAGGAAACAGATATTATTTTTGTTCTCCATTTTGTGCTGCTGCATTTATTAATTCACCAAGTCGATTTATTGATAGATTAAAAAAGTTAAATAACAATAAAAACAAATGAGGATTTATGCAGTTCAGTTACAAAGATAAGGGTGAATTTTTAAGAGCATTCTTAATTCTAATAAGGAAGGATAAAAATATTAACAAGTCAGAAAAGCAAATGACAATGGTAATTGGAAAATATTTTGGATTCGAAAAAAAATTTTGTGAGGATGCAATAAGTCACCTTTTGGAAAACGAATTTTTATCCGAAAAACCACCTGTGTTTTCATCAAAAGAAATTGCACATTTTTTTGTTAAAGAGGTAACCCATATTATGGAACAAATAAAACCTATGAACGATGAAGAAAAGGAATGGTTACTAGAGATTGCAAAGGTAAATAATGTCAATGATATGATTATATAAATAACAATACTTAAATAGATATATGCAATAAATTGTTATTAATTTCTACGAAATTAATATTAAGAATATTTAGTAAAATTTTAGCTAGGTAAGAGTGCTAAATTAATTCAGTTCGGTGCTCAATAGAATTTTAAAATATGTACGATTAAATATATGCTCAATTTAGTACAGTTTGCCATGTCTATTCAAATTCTAGTGTTACATTTTCTAAATGGCAGATATAAAGAGATGAAGTATTAGGAAAATTCAATAAGAGTGTGAAAGTTATTTAATAAATATCGAATTTAAGGTTTGTGAAGAATTAAAATTTTGATAGTAATTATTCTCATTATAAATTTATTTATTAAGAGAAGTCATTTGCGACCAAATACTAATTTTTAATTCCAGTAAAAAGCCTAAACCTAAACACATTGCTTTTAAAAGAAATTATTTACTATATTGCCCACCATTTTTTAATTATGACTACTTTCAGAAAAAAATATCGGCTGTTTAGTTCAGCAATTACACTCTTGTTGGTGAACTTTCTATTATTTTCACCTTTTTTTCATCATCATCACAATGAATATTCGGTTGACAAAGTAGAAAAAACATTAATTCATTCACACCTGTTGAATCATAATTCTGACACACATAATTCTGAAGATAAAAACCATTCTTCGTTTGACAAAGTCAATCACTATCATTTTATTAAATTAAACTCAGTTTTCAGTATCAATCCTTCCAAAGGATTCAAGATAAACCTCGTGAGTAATTTTTATGCTACTCAATTTTATTTTCAGGATAGTTTCGAAAATGAAGCAAGCCGGTATGTAACTTCCAATCCCGAATCTCAGTTTCAATGGGAAAAGTATGTCCATTGCGCCGCAAACGTTTCTCCCCCATTAGCTTAAACCAAACCAAGTTTTAAAAAAATTATAATAATCTTCAATAGGAGGTATCATGAGACTATTTCGTCTCTTGGTTTTACTTTTATTTATACCTTGTGTATTTATAATAGCTCAGCAAAAATTATCTTTTGATGAAGCCCTAAAGTTAGCTTATCAAAACAACATAGATTTGCAAAAACAATCTGCGAAAATACAATACGCAGATGCTGCATTGGGAGAATCGGCAAGGCTCCCAAACCCGATATTCACATATACACGCGAAGACTTAAATTCGGGTTCTACTAATTACAAGGAGTGGATTGCATCAGGTTCAATTCCGCTAAATTTTTTATGGAACCGCTGGAGCAATTTAGAATCAAAAGAAAAATCACTTGAAGCTCAGAAACTTCTTTATAATGCTCTAAAGTTTAAAGTCTCAGCGCGTGTTCGTGAAAGCTACTTTGCTTTTAATAAATATTCTGATTTGGCCGGCAGATTAAATAATACAATTAACCGTTTAGCCGAGTTAGCAGAGGCTGCAAAACACCGTTTGAATGAAGGCGACATTTCTGAGTATGAATTACAGAGAATACTCATTGAAGTGAATAAAATAAAAGTAACAGCTTCACAAATAGAACTTTTAAAAACCAGATCGGAAAATAGTTTAAAACTTCTTACCGGTTACAGTTCATCTAAAAAGATTGTAACAGAGTCCCTTGAATTAAACACAGATTTAAATCTTTCCGAAGAACAACTTGTAAATGTTGCACTAAAAAACAGGAATGATCTTAAATCGCTTGAGATGTTAATTGAAAGTGAGAATTCGTTTGTCTCACACAATCAAATGAAAATAATACCGGATATTAGTTTATCTGCCGGGTATAAAAAACAAACTGACGACCTAAAAGGAACGGTATTCCAAATAGATTTTGAAGTCCCTCTGTTTAATCGCAATCAGATGGCTATTCAGCAATCGGAAATTGAAGTAAACCTCCTTGAAAAGGAAACGGCATTCCTAATTAATAAAATCAAAACAGAAGTATCCGAAGCGTATCAAAATTATGTTGTGAATAAATCATTATACAACGAAAGAAACAATATTCGGATGGCTAATATATTAAACACAGCAGTTTATTCTTATGAACAAGGTGAGATAAACTTAGTCGAGTTTATCGATGGCATTAATGCTTTTATCGACGGATCAAAATTAAGCAGTGAATTAGAAATCAATCTTCATAAATATTATTCTCAGCTTGAAAAAGCTGTTGGAATTTCTTTAACAAATTTTGAGAAATAATAAGGAGCAAAGCGAATAAAATGGTTAGAACAACATATATTTTAATTTTTGCAGTTGCGTTAACTTTCCTCGGTGCCTGTTCACATGAACATGAGCCTGAAGAGGAAGTTCATGAACACGGCGGCACATCAGTAACTCAATATACAGATTCAACAGAGATATTTATGGAATATCCGGCTCTTGTCGTAAATCAGGATGCAAAGTTTCTTATTCACTTAACTGATTTAAAAAATTTCAAGGCTGTAAATCAAGGAATTTTAACAGTTGAGTTAACAAACGGCAGAGGAACAAAATTATTGTTGACTGAAGATAAACCTGTAAGAGACGGAATTTATACCCCGATTATAAAATTTGCAGAACCGGGAAATTATACAATGAATATTACTCTCAAAGGAAAACAAGTATCGGATAATATTGTTGTTAACGAAGTAACGGTATATTCGAACGAAAATGAAATTCCTCATGAAGAGGAAACTGCTTCATCAAGTATATCTTTCCTCAAAGAACAGCAATGGAAAATTGATTTTGCAAATGAAGCGGTTGTAAAAAGAAAATTGCAAAAGTCTGTTTTGGCAACCGGTGAAATTAAACCGAAACCGGAGTATTTCTCAAAAGTAGTATCGCCGATAGCCGGTATTGTTTTAAATAAAAATAACTCGAATTTAAGATCCATAGGCGCCTTTGTAAAAAAAGGGGGCGTTTTATTAAACATTTCTCCCTCTGCCAATGCAGGTGCAAACATTCAGAAAATTAAAAGTGATTATCTCCTCGCCAAATCAGATTATGAAAGAGCTAAAAATCTGTTTGAAAAAAAGGCTGTATCACAAAAACGTTTGGATGAAGCAAAATTTGATTTTGAGACTAAACAGGTAAGTTACAATTCCCTGGCTGAACAAATAAAGATTACCGAAAACGGTTACTCTGTTATTGCACCGATTGATGGATACATTGAAATGATAAACTTTAATCTCGGTGACCAGATAAAACCTGGACAAGAATTGTTTACGATAATAAATCCATCAAGATTAGTATTAAAAGCAAATGTTCCTTCAACTCAAATAGAAGCTGCTGTAAATTCTAAGAACGCCTCTTTTTCAATTGAAGGTCTAAAACGGAAATTTAGAATCAGCGATCTTAATGGTAAAAAAATATCTGTTGCTGCTGGGCTGGACGTGGTTAATAGAACAATACCGGTATATTTCGAGTTTACAAATCCTCAAAACCAGATAAAGATCGGGATGTATGCGGAAGTTTATATACATGAAGGTGAAGGTGAAGAATATATTGCAATTCCGGAAAGCGCGATCATTGACGAAGATGGTCTTCATACCGCTTACGTTCAAGTTGAAGGAGAAGCGTTTGAGAAAAGAATCTTAAAAACCGGAATAACCGATGGAAATTATGTACAGATACTTGAAGGTTTGAATGAAGGTGAAAGAGTAGTTACTCAAGGTGCATATCAGGTAAGACTTGCAGCACTTTCGCCAGAATCAGCAATCGGTCAAGGTCACGTTCATTAAAAGTTTAAGGAGAAAAAATGTTTGATAAATTAATTCAGTTTTCACTTAACAGAAGGTTGATAGTACTTATATCTGCCCTGATTTTATTGATTTTAGGTACATACATTACTTTGGATTTACCGGTAGATGTATTCCCGGATTTAACTGCACCAACCGTTACTATAATAACCGAGGCTCACGGAATGGCAGCCGAAGAAGTGGAAATGCTAGTAACTTTTCCAATTGAAACTTCCGTTAACGGCGCCACAGATGTCAGAAGAGTGCGTTCATCAAGCGCGGCAGGAATTTCGATAGTTTGGGTAGAGTTCGACTGGGGAACTGATATCTATACGGCAAGACAAGTGGTCAATGAAAAGATGCAGACCGCTGCTGCGAGTTTGCCAAAAGGAGTTGACAATCCGCAGCTTGCGCCTATTTCATCTATTATGGGTGAGATAATGCTAATAGGTTTAAGCATTGATGAGAGGAATAACACCGATAATCTTACGGAAATGGATTTAAGAACAATTGCCGATTTTGAAATAAGAAGGAGACTTCTTTCCATAAATGGAGTTTCGCAAGTTATTCCTATTGGGGGAGCAGTAAAACAATACCAAATTTTAGTTTCACCTGAAAAGCTTCATGCATATAATATATCTCTTAACGAAATATTAAAAGCTGCGGAAGAGTCAAACGAAAACTCTTCCGGCGGTTCTTATATGGATTCCGGCAGTGAATATTTAATACGTGGAATAGGGAGAGTGCAGACAATTGAAGATATCTCCAATAGTGTTGTCACAACAAAGAATGGTGTCCCTATTTTTATGAGGGATGTAGCTGAAGTTAAAATTGGTCCGGCAATCAAAATAGGTGATGGTTCTTCAAATGCTAAACCGGCAGTTATTTTAACAGTTCAAAAACAGCCTCAGACTAACACAATTGAACTGACAGAAAAAATAGAATCGTCATTAGATGAGATTCAAGAAACTTTGCCAAATGGAATAGTAATCAATACAGATATTTTTAAACAGTCCGATTTTATAAACACTTCAATCGGCAATGTAATTGGTGCTTTACGAGATGGGGCAATACTTGTTATCATTGTGATATTTTTCTTTTTATGGAATTTCAGAACTACGTTTATTTCCGTGCTTGCTATCCCACTTTCGATTATTGTTACGATAATAATTTTTCAACTATTCGATATTATGATAAATACAATGTCTCTCGGTGGAATTGCGATTGCTATAGGAGCACTTGTTGATGACGCTATCATTGACGTTGAAAATGTGTTCCGCCGATTAAAACTGAACAAATCACTTCCTGATAATGAAAAAGAAAATCAGCTGACTGTAATATTCGAAGCATCGAAAGAAATTAGAGCACCTATGGTTAATGCAACTTTGATTATTGTTGTTGTATTTTTGCCGCTATTTTTTTTAAGCGGGGTTGAGGGCAGACTTTTGAGACCAATGGGATTTGCTTATATAACTTCTATCTTCGCTTCCCTATTTGTTGCCTTAACCGTTACGCCAGTGTTGTCATACTATTTACTCTCAAAAGCGGATTTTATGAAGAATGAGAGTGATACCTGGTTGGTATCGAAACTAAAGCTGCTCTATGAAAAAACGTTGAAGTTAACCTTAAAACACCCCAAGACAATTATTATTTCCTCGTTAGCGGCTCTTGTTATTACAATTGCAGTAATCCCGATTTTGGGCAGATCATTTCTTCCGGAATTTAACGAAGGTTCTCTAACACTGAGCTTAGTAACACTTCCGGGAACTTCTTTAGAGGAGTCAAATAAAATGGGAAACCTTGCCGAAGAGATTATTCTATCTCATTCAGAAGTAAAATCAACAGCAAGAAGAACCGGGAGGGCGGAACTTGACGAACATGCGCAGGGTGTAAACGCCGCTGAATTAGATGTCCGTTTTGAACTCAATGGAAAAAGCAAGGAAGAGTTTATAAATGATTTAAGAAATTCTCTCACTGTTTTACCAGGTACAAATGTTACAATTGGTCAGCCTATTGGACACAGAATAGACCATATGCTTTCGGGTACTAGAGCGAATATCGCCGTAAAGGTATTCGGCACAAATCTTCAGCAGCTTCGTTCAATAGCGGCTTCAGTTAAGGAAGAAATAGAGAAGGTCGAAGGAGCAGTTGATATCGCCGTTGACCAGGAAGTAGAAGTTCCGCAGACCAAAATTAAATTTAACCGCACTGCAATGGCTCGTTACGGCGTAACTGTTGGGCAGCTTGCCGAAGCCATTGATATTGCCTTCAACGGTGAAACGGCTACTCAGATTAGGGAAGGGCAAAATACTTTTGATCTCGTAGTACGTTTTGATGAAAATAATAGAGGTAGTATTCATAAAATTCAGAACGCAATGTTTGATACTCCAATAGGAGCGAAAGTTCCGCTGACACAATTAGCGGAAGTGGTGAATGAGAAAGGACCCAATAGAATAAGTCGGGAAAATGTGCAAAGAAAAATAGTTGTACAGGCTAATGTTTCTGGCAGAGATTTAAGAAGCGTGGTTGATGAAATGCAGAAAAATATCCAAACCAATGTCGGCTTTCCACAGGGTTATTTTATAGAATTCGGAGGACAGTTTGAAAGCGAGCAGGAAGCGACCAAAATTATTACGCTTCTTAGTTTAGTCTCGGTTGGTGCAATATTTTTAATTTTATATCTCCAATTTGGTAATTTCAAGTACTCCCTATTTATACTCGTTAATCTTCCGCTCGCTTTAATCGGCGGCGTATGGTCGGTTTATTTTACTGACGGCATAATAAGCGTTGCTTCTCTTGTTGGATTTATAACATTATTCGGTATCGCAACTCGAAATGGAATTTTAATGATAGCTCATTACAAACACCTGCTCGAAGAAGGAGTAGAATTTACTCAAGCAGTAATTCAAGGATCGATAGAAAGATTAAATCCAATATTGATGACCGCAATAACAGCCGGTCTTGCTTTAGTTCCACTCGCTCTCGGAAGCGGAGAACCAGGTAAGGAAATTGAAGCCCCAATGGCTATTGTAATTCTCGGTGGTCTATTTACTTCGACTGCATTAAATATGGTTGTAGTGCCAAGTTTGTTTCATAAATTTGGAAGAGGGAAATAAATATGATTTACTACATAATTAAAGTTGCAATTTCTGCTGCATTAATTGTGGCTGTATCAGAATTATCAAAAAAGAGTTCTTTAATTGGAGGCATCCTTGCCTCCATTCCCCTTGTCTCAGTATTGGCAATGATTTGGTTATACGTTGAGACAAAAGATGTTGCAAAGATTTCACAATTTTCAACAAGTGTATTTTGGATGGTGATTCCTTCACTTGGACTATTTATTATTCTCCCGCTCTTGTTAAGAATGAAAATAAATTTTTATCTTGCTTTATCTTTGGCATCTGGAGTAACAGTACTGCTTTATTATTTAGTGATAACTCTCTTAGCAAAATTTGGGATTAGAATTTAAAAAAGGATACAAAATGAAAGACAACAATAAAAGTCATATTAATTACAAAGAACACTGGAATAAGGTTTATTCTTCAAATGATATGACTGACTTAGGATGGTATGAAGAAATACCGAAGCCATCGCTAGATTTTATTTCAGAATGCGGACTTGATAAAAATGCAGTAATATTGGATGTAGGTTCCGGTGCAACAACACTAATTGACAGTTTAATTCAGCAAGGGTATAGAAATATTATAGCAACCGATATCAGTACAATCGCACTCGAGAGATCTAAAACAAGATTATCAAAAGAAAATTCAGCGTTTGTGAAATGGATAGTTGATGATATTACCAACACACAAAATCTAGAGAATACTTTGATCGTTGATCTGTGGCACGACAGAACGGTGCTTCATTTTTTAACTGAAAAAGAACAACAAGCCGGTTATCTTGCTACGTTAAAACAAGTTGTAAAAAAAGGCGGATATGTAATTATTGCTGTATTTTCTCTTGAAGGTGCAAAGAAATGCAGCGGTCTTGATGTTGTTAATTATGATCAGAAAATGATTTCTGAATTCCTTGGTAATGATTTTGAATTGATTAAATATTTAGATCATCTTTATATTAATCCATCCGGTGGTGAAAGACCTTATGTTTACACATTATTTAGAAGAGAAAGCATTTGAGCTATGGTGAAGAAAGAAAAAAGATGTGGGTCATTAACCACAATTCAAATTGATGATAGCAGATAAGGAAACTGCGAAACAGTATGAAGGTTTATATTACCTGTCTTAAATTTAAATTGGTAATGAACATCCAACAATATAATCAGAATTGATTGGATAGTGTAATAATTGAATTAATCTGCAACTTGAAAATGAAGGGACTTTATGAAGAGACGCGATTTTATTATTAAATCATCATTAGCTGGTATGGCTCTAGTAGCCTTGCCAAAAATATATTCTCAGGATAGCAAAATCACCAAATTGCAAGTTGGTAATCCATTGCGATTTCCACCGGAGCTACAGGAGGGTGAATCACTTAAATTTAACTCTGCTAATGTTGAAGTCTGGCCAGGCACAACTACTCAGGTATTGGCATTAAATAATTCTTATCCTGGACCTACAATAAGGGTGCAGAAGGGTGATGATTTTTCTGTATTGTTTGAGAATCAGTTCACTGAAGAAGCAACAATCCATTGGCATGGTTTACTTGTACCGGAATTGATGGACGGGCAGCCAAAGGATGCAGTGCAAGCTGGCTCTAACTACACTTATTCATTCCCAATTATTCAAAGAGCAGGAACATATTTTTATCATTCTCATGCACATCATCTAACCGCAAAACATGTTTACAAAGGATATGCCGGATTTTTTATTATTGAAGATGATGATGAACTTCAGTATGGTCTGCCAACCGGGGCATATGATATTCCGCTGCTAATTCAGGATAGACATTCAGTATATCAACCTCAATTTAATTATGCCCCTAATATGATGGATAGGATGTTGGGATATCTTGGTGATATACCTCTTGTTAATGGAACACCTGATGCTTTCTTCGATGTTCAAAAAACACTATATCGATTCCGAATAGTTAATGGTTCCAATGCAAGGGTTTACAATTTTGGGTTCTCAGATAATTCTCAATTCTGGATTATTGGAACAGATGGCGGATTAAAGGATGAAGCTGTTCCCGTTTCAAATGTATTTTTATCACCTGGCGAAAGAATAGAAATCCTCTACGATTTTTCCCCCATCGATATAGGTAATTCAGTTTCACTTCAATCGCAGGCATTTAGTGGAATCGGAAATCAAGGAACACTTATGGATATTCTCCGATTTGATATTGCCGGTGATTCATCTTCCGGCGGTGTTGTTCCTCAAAACCTATTACCAATTGATTATTACGATATTAATGATAAAACTGGAACTCGTACTTTTACTTTAAGTCAAGCAATGATGGGAACAGGTATGCACCGTATTAATGGATTAACCTATGACATGAACAGGATAGATGAAGTGATCCCCTTCAATGAACTTGAAGAATGGAAATTTATTAATAGTACTAATAATTATCACCCTATGCATGTTCATGGAGTTTTATTTCAGATTTATTCAAGAAATGGGAATACCACACTAGCTTCAAATGATAAAGGTTGGAAAGACACGGTGCTTGTTAAACCTAATGAAACAGTTCAAGCATTGGTAAAGTTTATAGACTACTCCGGAACTTATTTACTTCATTGCCATAACCTTGAACACGAGGATGATGGAATGATGCTAAACATAAAGATAGATACTCCAACAAATATTGAGGATGAAAATACTTCCCCGAACAATTTTGAGCTTTATCAGAATTACCCAAACCCTTTTAATCCCTCTACAACTATAAAATTTAAATTGACAAATGCAGGTTTTGCGACATTGACTATTTTTAGTTTATTAGGGACTAAAATCGAGACTATTTTTGCCGGAAATAAAAGTAGTGGGTCTCATTCAATTACTTACACTAATAAATCCCTTGCATCAGGAACTTATATTTATGAATTAAAAGTGAATGGTTATGCTCTTAGAAAAAAAATGATACTTCTCAAATAGTCTCAAAAATAACATGGGAAAGAAAATAAAAATTCATATTGGATACGTATAAAGATTGAAACTAATTTTAAAATTATGCAGTATTTTTAATGATCTACTTATTTTTTAAAAAACTAGCATGAGATAACCTACGTTGGATTCGTTCTACTTATGGTAATCCATTTTCATAAATTCTGCAGTTAAGTGAAGCAGATTCAACCAAATCTCTGCCTTCAAAATCCTTTCCATCTATTAATACAGTCGGTGAACCTCTGAATTTCAGTTTTTCAGCAAGATCATTATCTTCGACAAGTATTTCAATATACTCTATTCCATCTTCGTAACCTTTAATTGCTTCTTTAACTTTAGTAGTCATTTCAGTGGAGTCTGAAAAACCATTAAAATATTGAATCTCAATTTTTATCTAATTACACTTAAACAATTAATGAATAACTAAGTAGAGAATAATTTCAAGATGGGGTGTTCGACAAGAAAAAATAAAATTAATTACTATTTCAATAATTATTAGTCAGCCAAATGAATTACTGAAACTGTATTATCACCATAATTAGAAACAAATATTGCATTATTATGGTATGTTACATCAGTGGGATGATTAAAATTATCTTTAAGTGTTTCAATCAGAATCCCATCAAGGTTATAAATTAAAATCCTGCTTCCTTCAAAATCTGTTACGAATATATTTTTAGCAGTAACTTCAATACCAGTTGCAACATTTATCTTATCCTTTTCACCAATTACTTTTAAACTATTGCCTTTATAATCAAAGACCTGCACGCGGTTATTATAAGCATCAGCCACATAAACTTTATCATTTCTAATTGTTAAATCTGTCGGATAATAAAGCTCTCCTTTATTGTGCCCCGCTTTTCCTAAGATAATATTCTCATTGTTAATTTGCAGAACAATCCGGTGATTATAAAAATCAGCTACTGCAATTAGACTATCATTTACAAAAACACCCGCAGGTGCCTCCGGCTTTTCTTGGAGAGGGTATTCTTCAGCATAACCATTTTCAATAATTATAATTTTATCTGATGGATATTCCGGTACAAAAACTTTTGAGTTATAAACTGATAAATGCATCGGTCTTTTAATATCAGAATATTCTTTTACTACTTCTCCATTTAAATTCGTTTTAATAACACGGTTATTTTTTACATCAGATATCCAGAGAAAATTGCCTTCAGCCTGTAATCCAGTTGGTGTTATGTCATTAAGTTTTATTGTCCGAACAAATTTCCATTCCGGATTTATTTCTGATTTTTCGGAATCTTTACAGGAAACAAAAGTGAATAATCCAGTAAACAGCAAACATAAAATTTTCAACATCTACTCCTTTTCTCGGGTTTTTTTATCCTTATTAGTAAATACTATCTCTTTAGGCGTGAAGCCGGCATCTCGTATCTTCTCTCTTAATTCTTCTTCGGAAATTATCTTGCCTTCTACTATTTTTAGGATTATCAATCCTTCTTCAATATCAATGTTGATGTTTTCTACTCCTTTAATATCATTCAGCTTTTTCTCCAATCCGTAAGCACAGAATGGACAGGAGAGACCATCAACCCTGACAGTTACTTCATTTGATTGAGCAAAAACAGTTGTCACACAGAATATAAAGATTACTATTGACTTGCGCCTTCTAGATTGCATTTATCTATTCCTTTCTATTCTAAAATATTAAATATCTCATCCCGATTGCGTATGTAAATTTTGTTGCACTCCTATCATCAACAACAGGAATTTGCACACCGCTTTCAATCAAAAATATACTTGAGGTAATTATCTGTATTCCGGATGATACAAAGAGTAAATTATTTTCAATATCCAAAGTGTGAGTGCCGTTTAATTCAATAAAAAGATTTAACTGAAACGGTGGATATTTCTGCGGAAGCAACGGGTAACCGAAAGCAAAATTGTAAATTAAATTATCGGGAAAATCATTTGAAACAAATGTATAACCCACAGTTCCATAAATGCCATACTTTGTTGTAATGTAACCTATAACAAATTCAAGTTGAGATACGTTAGTATCAACACTTATGTTTGAAGCCCCGGTTGAAAATGTTTGTGAAAATTTCATAAGCGCTCTGAATGTTTTCGCCTTTCCGTCAATTTGAATAACTGAATATTTACCGAACAAAGTAAAGTTTCCAAAGCCTGATTTACTAGAACCATTATCGGGAAACTGAATAATAAACGGCTGCACACCGCCTATTTGATAATTGGTCGTAACATTATAAGGAACAATCAACGGTTGAGAATATGTTTGCCCGTTTCCCGTAGAAATATATTTACCGAATGTTCTTATGCCTCCTCCGTCAAGTCCTAACAGATAAGGACTGTCGGTAAAGATTGGCGGACCTTGTGCATGCACATTTTTTAATGTGATGGTTAAACTAACCAGAATAAATAATAAGCAAGTTGTATTTCTCATTTTTTATCGAAGCGCTTGTGTTAATAATTCTGGATTAAAATTTTTACGACTGCAACACGTTAGCAATTCGCCTTTTACTACAACAGACGGTAGTGAGTTAATTCCATAATTTTTTGCCGCTTCATAATATTTAGTCGAGTAATTTTTATCAGTTGTATTATAAACTATTACTTTGTGTTTATCGCCTGCTATTTCGGTAACCTGTAATTCTACATCTCCGCAGAATTTGCATCCTGCTGTAAATACTTCGATTATCATCTTTATTACTCCATCAATTAATAAATAACTAAATACATTATATTTTCAGCAGGGGGTGTTTGTCTAGTTTTTTCTTTAGGTCAATTAATTTTTATTGTTCAGCCTGACAAGTCTTTCTTCAATTGTATTCATTTCATGAATAATGGAAGATACCTTTTTAATTTCCATCTTTGGAAATTCATTTTTAACAAACTCAATTTTTTGTGCATCTTCGCAATTACCGGGGCACGCATTTACAACTTTTACTATTTTTTGAGCCAATTCTTTTCGCAAAAGATCTTCTAATAATACATATATAATCTTTTGTAAACTTCCTTCAACAGCTTTGCATTGAATATATACATCTCCAATATCTCTATTCTCATCAATCATATTTTCAATGCCTTCAATCTGTCCATTAATATAGTGAAGGTGTTTTTTTAAGGTCTTTATTTCTCTTAGTTGTTCCATAATAATTTCCAATATATAAATTAAATTTCTCTTCAACTTAGTTTAGAGCAGGGGGTGTTTGTCAAGAGAAAAATAAAATCAACTTAATGAGTTATTTACAATAATTATTAATAATCTAAATGTATTGCAGATACAGAAGTATCACCGTAATTAGAAACAAATAATTTGGAATCGTTAAAAGCGGGAATAACTCCAATAGGCTTATTGCCAACCGAATATTCTTCATGAAGTTTTTTATACGTTGAAGCATCATAAACAAAGACTTTCTTTGCACCTAAGTTAACAACGTATAGTAATTTCTCTGATTTTGATAAAACAGCTTCTTCGGGAGAAATCAGATCAGTAATTTCGTGAACTATCTTGTCAGTTTTTGTATCTATTATGTGAATTTTATTTAACTTAAAATTGCTTATAAATAATAGAGAATTATCATGATTGTAATGCACCAATTCAGGTTTACCGCATACTTCAAGCAATCTTGATTTTTTACTTTTTATATTGATTACTGAAATCGTTCCGTCTTTTGTATTGGTAGTATAAATTTTACTCTCATCTTTCGAGATGCCAATCCCATCAGGCCCATTTCCTGTTTTATAACCATCTAAAACTTTAAGTGAACTTGCATCTAGTTTTAATGCTTTATTATTCCCTGTCTCAATCACATAAATATATTTTCCGTCTTTGGTTGAAGTGATACCGCCCAAATTATTTTCAAACATTTTATTCTTTACAATTTTATGAGTTGAAAAATCAACTATTACAATTTGTTTATCATATCCGCTAACGGCAACAAGATTTGAATTAACTAATCTAGTAAATCCCCATGGGTATTTTATTCCCTCAATTTTTCCTGTAACTTTTTCAGTTGTGGTATTGATTATTGAAATAAAATCATCTTCAACATTGGCGACGTAAAGATATTTTTCATTCGGTGTTAGAAATAATGCATCGGGACCTTTACCAACCTTAATAGTCTTTCCGTCTGGCTTTACTATTTTTTCGGTTATTTGATTTTTGGTATTCTCTTTTGCTGGTTCTTTTCTGCATCCAATTAGTATAACTACTGAAAGAATACATAAATAATATGTTTTCTCATTTTATTCTCCAATTTCAATTAATACTTAAACAGCACAACATGACAATTTGTTTACATCCATATCAAAACTTATTGCTGCAATTTTAACTCCCTCTGATAATGTTAAATATGGATGAAACATATTTTTCAAATCAGCCACAGTAATCCCGTATTTTATTGCTAAAGCTATTTCCATCAAAAGTTCAGAACCTTCGGAAGCCAATATTCTAGCACCAATTAGTTTGTCACTATTTTTATCACGCAGAAGTTTTATAAATCCTTTTGTGTTCCGTGCTGCAATTGAACGTGGAACATCCGAAAGCGATATAGTTGAAACATCGTAATCAATTTTATTTCCCTCAGCTTGGTTTTCATCCATTCCTACACCGGCAATTTGCGGATCAGTAAAAACAACCCATGGAAAAACAGAATAGTCTGTTTTTCTTTTATTCTCTGTAAACATATTTTCTACTGCAAGCGCTCCTTCGTATGCGGCTGAATAGACGAATAAATATTTCCCGGTAATATCGCCGGCAGCATAAATATTTGGAATTGATGTTTCGAGAAAATTATTTGTTTTTATAAAATTTTCGCCAAATAGTTCAATTCCTTTGCTTTCAAAATTACCAGTATTACCTTTCCTTCCTGTTGCAATAAAAATATGACTTCCCTCAATAATTTCTTCTTTGTCCTTTACCATTGCAACCACTACAATTTTTTCTCCTCTTTTTTCAACCGATTTTAATTTAACTCCGGTTTTAATATCAATATTTTCTTTTATTAAAGATTCGGTTAATTGCTCACTTACATCCGGCATCTCATCCGGTATTATTCTATTTGATCTTTGTAAAACAGTAACTTTAGCACCAAGACGACTAAAAAGTTGTGCATTTTCTAAAGCAATGTATCTTCCGCCAAGCACAATTAAATGTTCCGGTAAATCTTCTAAATCATAAAGAGTTTCGTTGGTAAGATATCCAACTTCGTTTAGACCTGGAATATCGGGAATAAACGTTGATGAGCCTGTAGATATAAGTATATTTGCTGCGGAATAAGTATCCTTTTCAACTGAAACAGTGTTGTTGTCAACCAGTTCAGCTCTACCCTTTAAAATTGTTACATTTTTATCATCCTTCAGTATATCAATGTATTTGCCTTGCCTTAGTTCTTCAACCAATTCTGTTTTTTGGCGAATAGCTTCTTTGAAATCCAACGTGCTATTGCCCGGTGTTATAGCTGTAAAATTTGGATTGTTGGAATTATAAAACTGTTCTCCGTTTCTAATTAAAGTTTTTGAAGGCACACAACCCACATTTACACAGGTTCCGCCGATTGGCAAACCGTCATTTATCATTAAGACTTTCTTTTCAAGCGAACTTGCTTTTATTGCCGCAGAAAATGCTGCAGAGCCTCCTCCGATAATTATTAAATCGTAATCAAAATTCTTCCTAAGCTTTTTTGAACTTAGGCTATCTTCATCATAAATATTATTACCGTTACCATTATTTTTAATAATTTCATCTACAACTTTATAATGACCCGTTGAGTTAATTTGCTCTACAATCTCATCTTTTGAAAGTAGCTCACTGTTGTATTGAAATTCACCTTCAGCATCTTTGTAATTAACCGATTTACTAATGACTCCATTTTTTCCTTCAAATTTCTTCTCAATACTTTTTGCACAATGGTCGCATGTCATTCCCGATATTGAATATTTTACTGTTTCAATTTTCATTTTTCCCTCAATTTTATTTCACTTTATAATTTTTTACGTTATAGCCAACTTTTTCTTCAACTGCTTTTTTTAGTTGCTCTGGTTTTACTTTTGTTTTATCAAATTTTACTTTGGCTATTCCAGTTTTATAAGAGGATGTTACACTGACTACCCCGTTTTCTGTTTTTAAAGCATAATCAACCGATTCTTCGCAACCAGTACAAGTCATTCCTTCAATCTGCAAAGTGATTTCAGCTATATTGCTTTCGTTTACAATAGCAACCTTATTTGTCTCTGGGAAAAACACATGTGAATACGATGGAAATGAAAACATAAGAATACTTACTCCCGCAACAACCCATAAGAATGCTTTTGAATTAAGAAAACTTTTTTTCTCATCCTCCCCGCCTGCCAGACGGGCAGGTTCGCAAGCACAATCAATTTCTTCTTTCTTTTTGGGTTTATATGCTTTATAAAAAGCAAAACCAAGAACTAATACTGTTACGCCAATTAAGTATGGTCTTAAAGGTTCGAGAAAAGAAAATGTTGATGCTATTCCTCCCAACCCGCCGAGTACTGCTAATACAGGAGTGATGCAGCAAAGAGAGGCGACAATTGCAGCAAATAGCCCTGCTCCAATCCATTTCTTGTCTTTTAATTTATTATTCATATCATATTCCTAATTATTTTACTTTACAACTATTGTTTCGAGAATAGGACACTCATCTTTAGAAATTTCTTCCGTAACACATTGTGAAACTAACTTTTGTAATATTTTTTTGATTTTTTGTAAATCCGTAATCTTATTTTCAATGTCTCTTATTTTATGTTTTGCAATTATTTTAACATCCCCACAAGTAGCCGATGATTCAATTTTAAGTTCAAGAAGTTCTTTTATTTCTTTGAGTGTGAAACCGAGCTCTTTAGCTTTCTTAATAAATAGTAAACGCTGAACATCTAAAATGTCGTACATACGATACTTTGATTCAATTCGCCTCGGTTTTGGCATCAGTTTTATTTTTTCATAATATCGCAATGTTTCTATGTTTACGCCAACTTTCTTAGCAATTTCCCCAACCTTTAGATTTTCCATAACATTAACCTTTATTTTACTTATTACAAATATAATATCTGTAGTATGGTACGGAGTCAAGCAAAAAAGTAACCCCCAAATTCTTACAAAAATAAGTTCTATTATTTTATTCAGTTTTAAAAAAATTAAATCGATTAAGCTTTTTATAATAACTACATTCTGAATGGTGCGATTATGGACTCTATTGAACGAATTATTAGGGCATAGTATTTGTTTTTATAGTTAAAAAATAGTTAGAGTAAAAATGATAGCTTTAATTTTGCATAGCTTATTACTACCAATAGCATTAAGGATTATGGAATACTTAATTATTTCAATGGTGGTATTAGCACTATCGATGATCATTATTCTCTCCATTTTTTAGTTTTAATAATTTTGGGAATTATAATAAATCGTTGTTATATAATTTCGAACACGGAGGATCAAATGTCAGAGACAATATTTTCAATCGGATTTGTTATTGCATTATTTGTATTGCTTGGTTTTATAATAATGAAGTGGAATAAAAAAATATCACAAAAAAATGTGGCGGGATTAACTGTTAAAGACCCGGATAAATTTGGCTGCCATTAAAAATCGAAATGTAATTGAAAATGATTTTTCTCAGTTAAATATTTTAATTCTAATGCGAACTAATTTGGAGGATTAAAAATGTCTGACGAAAAAATATTCTTTTTAATCTTCGTTGTATTAATGTTTTTTATGCATCGAGGACATGGTCATACCAAGGGCGGTTGTGGTGGACATTCTCATAACAGAAATTCTAAAATGGACGAACAGAATAAAGATAAAAGTAGTAGTACTTATGCTAGGTATTCTCATCATCATTAAAATAATTTAAATACTTCAAGTGAAGAAAATGATAACTTCCGCGAAAGTAACTTTAATTATATGCCTTCTAACAGCAATTGTATGGAGTAGTATTTATTTTCTGCAATTCCTTTTGCATGGTATGGATAACATGTTTAATAATGATTTCATTTTCTTTTTTGCTAGAATTTTTAGTTTTGATATTTCAACAGTTTATGAGGGAATTGCATTTTCTTTTATAGACGGCACCTTAATTGGTTTTGGGATATGGAAATTAATCAGAATTTTAGGATGTGTTTTTATAGAATGAAAGTATCATCTGTAGCCTTTAATTTTATCCAATTAAAATTCTTAAAACAATTCAAGTTTCTTGAATCTGTCCAATGAAATTCTATCCTTAATAGGTGTTAATCACCATTTTATTCTGGTATAATAAATGAATAATAACAAATAATTACTTTTAAAATAACTACACTTGGAGATAAAAATGGAACTTGACCCGGTTTGCAAAATGGAATTAACAGATATTAAAAAATGCGATGAATCAATCGTAGATGGTAAAAAGTATTATTTTTGCTCAACATTTTGCAGAGTATTATTTGAAAATAACACAGAATATTATTTATCGAAAGAAAACAAATATGGATTGACGAAACAATTAAAAGGTGTATCACATTGAATAAAACGCGATGACACTAAAATTGAATCAGAGTAAAACTATTCAAAAAAGATACAACCGTTACTCAAAGTATTACGACTTTCTTGAGTCTCCTATGGAGTTGTTATTTTCAAAATGGAAAAAAGAATTAATTAACTATGCCTCCTGTAATGTATTGGAGGCGGGAGTGGGCACCGGTAAAAACATTAATCTTTATCCACCTTATATTAATATTACTGCTATTGATTTTAGCGAGGGGATGGTTAAAAAAGCTAAAAGAAAATTTTACACAAAGAAAAATATTACATTCCATAATATTGATATTCAGCAAACAGAGTTTGAGGATAATTCATTTGACACAATTTTAGCTTCGTATGTTTTTTGTTCTGTACCCGATTTTGTTCTTGGTTTAAGAGAGATGAGAAGAATTTGTAAAGATGGCGGGAAAATAATTCTGTTAGAACATACGAGAAATGATAAAGTGTTTTTAGGAAAATTGGTGGACCTACTAAATCCATTATTTATAAAGCTATTCGGTTATAATATTAATCGAAGGACTTATGAAAATATATCTAATGCCAGGTTTAGAAATATTGATCAAAAAATATTATGGCTGGCTATTTTCAAGCTATTTATTATAACAAATCACAAATAACTATTTTAATATTTGGAACTACAACGAATGCTGCCTACATCAAAAGATGAATTAGTTTATTTACTAGGGTTAAAAGATTCACAATCCAGAAACGAACTAATTCAAAAAGCATATCAGCAAAAAGTCAACACTCTCGGCAATACAGTTTATTTGAGAGGACTAATTGAATTTAGTAATATCTGTTATAAAGATTGTTACTATTGTGGAATTAGAAAATCAAATATAAAAGTAAACAGATATTTAATGACCATTGATGAAATATTAAATTCGGCAAAATGGGCATTTGATAAAGGTTACGGATCTATTGTGCTGCAGTGTGGCGAAAGAAAAGACAAAAATTTTATAAATTTTATAGAATCAATTTTAAATAGTATTTCAATTCAAACATCAAATGAGTTTAGAGTTACATTATCGTGCGGTGAACAAACGAAAGAGACTTATAAGAGATGGTTTGATGCAGGGGCTGCCAGATATTTATTAAGAATAGAATCCTCAAATAAAAGGATATATGAAAGCCTTCACCCGCAAAATCATAGCTACAATAATAGAGTTGCCTGCTTAAACTTTTTGAAAGAAATAGGTTATCAAGTTGGAACAGGAATAATGATAGGTCTCCCAAATCAAATGCTGGAAGATTTAGCGAGTGATATAATTTTCTTTAATTCCATCGAAGCTGATATGATCGGGATGGGACCATATATACCTCATTCCGATACACCGATTTTCCCAGCCGAAATTCAAATTGTTAGGAATAAAATTGAGTTATATAACCTCTCACTAAAAATGATTGCGTTAACAAGAATTACTATTCCAAAAATTAATATTGCTGCAGCAACTGCTTTTCAAGCTTTGTATCCTTTTGGAAGAGAACAGGCAATACTCTCTGGTGCTAATGTTTTTATGCCCAACATTTCAGAAGCAAAGTACAGGAATAATTATCGACTCTATGAAAATAAACCATGCGTTGGTGAAAATACTTTTGAATGTTTTGAATGTGTAGAAAATCGAATCAAAGGAATTGGGGAATCAATTGCTTATTTTGAAAACGGCGATTCCCGATTGTTTTATGAAAGAGTCAATAAATCAATTTCTTCATAGTATGATTTCGACATTATTAAGTTCAACTCAATTTTATAAAAATAAGATAGAATTGGTAATTAAACCTTAAGGTAATGTTCAATTTCCCAAACCGATAATTGTAATAAACAATAATGTTCCTCGAAATTTTATTAAAAAATTAAAATCATATTAAATATCTTAAAATAATTTTCATCACAAAATATCAAATTTTGACAAAATACGAACTATTGTTTTGGCATCAGTCTTGCATTTCAAACATTGATTTATAAAAATATGGAGGCTGAAATGTTAATTATAACGTTAATTACCCTGATTATTTTATCCGCAGCAATGTTTCTCACAGCAAAAGGAATTGAGAGGAAGGAAAAGAATTCTATTGAATGCGGGTTGAGCAAATTTTGCAGCATAGAAAAATTAAAAGAGTGCTCACCGGTTAATAAACCATCAACGAATTATTTGGCTTTAACAGGTAAGGCAAATGAACTAATTGATCTTGGTAAATAATAGGATGATAAAAGTTGCTGCAATGGTTATCGCAAATCAAATAATTATTACAAAATGCTGCTGCATTAAATACAAAATTATAAGAGGTTAACAATGGAACACGATATAGTTTGTGGAATGGAAATTAAGAATACTCTATCTGCGCCCTTGATCATTTACAAGGGTAAAACATATTATTTCTGTACGGACTTATGTAAAATTCAGTTCGAGCAGGAACCGGAAAAATATATACAAAAAGGTGACTCTGAGCAAGACGAACATCAGGATTAATATTTAGATCATTCATTATGCTTGCCGGGAAACTGAACATCAATCAATTAAAACTTGGCAAATGAGATGGAATGCGATCCGATATGCGGTATGAGATTTAACAACATTTTGGATGCACCACGGAGCATATATAAAGGCAGCATGGTTTATTTCTGCTGTGAAAATTGTAAAAGTATCTTTGATACAAATCCTGAAACTTATATTTCCGGTATGCATTACGAATTAAATTTTACCAATATAAATCCCGATGAATGTGATTGTGATAAAAATAACTTAATTGTGCACGGTTACAGGTTATAATATTTTGAATTTTCATTCAATTAAAACTTTTATAAAAAATTATTATTCATAAAAAAAGGACTTAAAATGTTACCAGAGTGGGCACCGAATATACACCCGATAATAGTACACTTCCCCATTGCATTATTATTCATAGCAGTTTTTTTTCACTCTCTTAGTTTATTTTTCAAGCAGCAAGATTGGTTTGCAAAAACAGCATTAAGTCTTTACATAATTGGTGCGCTAGCATCAATAGCTGCTTTTGTAAGTGGACGTGCAGCGGGTGATGCGCTTGATCTGCCGCGGAATGTTATTAGTACACTTACTGATCATGCGGATTGGGCAGAATATACAGTGTGGTACTTTGGAATATTCACAATTGTGTATTTAGTTTATTCAGTATTTGAAGAAAAATATTTCAAAAATTTAGCTGCGTATATAAAGCCCTTGTTATTTGTAATTGGATTGGGAGGACTATTTTTCGTTTACCAAACCGGAGACAATGGAGCAAAAATGGTTTTTGGTTACGGACTTGGCACTGGGAATATTAAAGAAGAAGTAGAGAACAAAAATGATGAGACATTAAATACGGAAAATAATGTAGATAATGTAACCTCAACAATAAGTAGTAAAGAAAATGGCTCTTGGAAGTTTTATACTGCGGAAGGTTCAGTCCAAACATTAAAAAATGATTTTACATGGATAGACGGCAACAGATCAATAATTGGAATCGAGTCAGAGTCAGATGATATTGAGTCATACATCAAGTTAAGCCCGAATAACAATTTCGCCACACTTACTTATGGGGGAAAACTAAATAACATTCAAGTGTCTTCAAGAGTAAACTTCGATTCATTCAACGGAATTTTAATAATCCTCCATCATTTTATTGATAATAATAATTATGATTTTGTTTCATTTCAAAATGATAGTATTGAAATGGGTAGAATTGCCGCCGGAGAAACTGAGAGTTTTGAACGAGGTAATTTTAATAATACCGACTGGTTGAATATTAAAATAATTAGTTCAGGCAGCCATTTTAGAACAATGATAAATGGTAAAATGATTTTACACGGACATGGTGATAAAGTGAACCCCGGAACAGTGGGCGTCAGATTTAATGGAACCGGCAGCTTGTTATTATCGAGTTTAGAAATTGAAGTTATTGAAGAATAATGATAACGCAAAGTCCGTTAATTGCTTTTACCATGAATGCCATTATTGGCTATTCTAAAATATTTCGAGGATTCCTTAATTAAGAAAATTTTCATTAAAACTGAGTATCAATTTTAAACATTAATAAAATCTTAAGAAATAAATATTAAAAAGGAGAATTAATATGTCTTACTATTTCACAAAAACAATAAGCACAACTTTTGATAATGCAATTAAAAAAGTAACTGACGAATTGAAAGAAGAAGGATTCGGAATTTTAACCGAGATAGACGTTAAGGAAACATTAAAAAATAAACTGAACGTTGATTTTAAGAAGTATAGAATCTTAGGCGCTTGCAATCCCCCATTTGCATACAAAGCACTGCAAGCGGAAGATAGAATTGGTGCAATGCTTCCGTGCAACGTAATTGTAATCGAACAAGCAGAAAACAAAATCGAGGTTTCGGCTGTTGATCCTGTTGCTTCAATGCAGGCTGTGGATAACGAATCATTGAATGATATTGCAAATGAGGTTCAATCTAAATTGAAAAAAGTTATTGACAGTCTATAACTTCTAGATACATATAGAAATTTAAATATTTAAATTTCTTCTAACTCACATGCTATTAAATCAATTGAATAAGTGAATTTTTGTTTTGATAATCTTGGCATATTTAGTAGAGGATAAAATGGAATGGTTAGCTGAAAATTGGTTCTGGGTTTTAGTACTTATACTGTTTGTAGTTATGCACATATTTGGTCATGGCGGTCACTGGAAACATAGTGATGATAAAAACGAAGATAAAAACCGAAAAAATCATAATCCCGATTCCGGTCATGGACACCATTAATTTTTCTAATCGTAATTTTAGAAAGAGATTTAATATGTTAAATATTAAAATAGTAACGTGGTCGATTGGGCTTTTTACTGCTGTTAGTTTTACCGTTTGTGTTATTTATGGTCTAATAACACCGGAAAGCATTCACATGCATACATTTTTGGAAACTGTCCTGCCGGCTTTCAAATGGTTAACTTGGTGGGGTTTTATACTTGGGCTTATAGAGAGTTTTTTGTTTGGCGTTTATGCTGGATTGGTTTTTGTTCCTATATATAATTTCTTTTATAAAAGATGGGGCTTTACAAAAAATTAAATTATTATTAATAAAAAAAGAGGAAATAAAAAATGTCAAATAAAAGAATAAAAGTTGCAGTTAATGGTTATGGTATTATCGGCAAGCGAGTTGCTGATGCAATAAGGATTCAGCCGGATATGGAACTGGTTGGCGTTGCCGATGTAGTTAACGACTACCGGGTTAAAGCAGCAATTGTACTCGGATTACCTATCTACGCATCGCTACCGGAAAAATCAAATGAAATGAAAAACGCAGGGATACCTATCGCTGGAAATCTCGATGACTTACTCAAACAAATAGATGTAATAGTAGACTGTACTCCTAAAGGAATTGGTGCTAAAAATCTTGAGCTCTATAAAAAAACCGGTGTAAAAGCAATTTATCAGGGCGGCGAAAAACACAGCCTTACCGGGCATTCTTTTGTTGCACAAGCAAATTATGAAACGGCATTAGGGCTTGATGCTACGCGCGTTGTCTCTTGTAATACAACAAGCACGGTGCGTACGCTCATCGCTCTTCGTAATGCAGGCTTGCTTAAAAAAGCGCGCGGTGTTTTAATAAGACGAGCAACAGACCCTTGGGAATCCGATCATAGTGGAATTATGAACACAGTTGTGCCGGAACAGCATATTCCCAGCCATCAAGGACCTGATGCACAAACAGTTGTACCGGAACTTGATGTAATAACAATGGCAGTAAAAGCTTCTCATACACAAACTCATAGTCATTACTGGGTTGTTGAGTTGAACCGTGAAGCAAGCCGTGAGGAAGTGCTTAATGCTTTTAGAGCAGTGCCCCGCATCGCCTTTATAAGAATGAGCGACGGCATTGTAGCACTTAACAGCACTATTGAATTAATGAAAGACCTTGGACGACCACGCGGTGATATGTGGGAAGTGGCTTTATGGGAAAATGTATTAACCGTTAATGGAAATGAAGTTTATTACACTTACCAGGTTTATAACGAAGCAATAGTAGTTCCAGAAACTATTGATGCAATCCGTGCTCTGATCGGTACTGTTAAAGACGGCAGTGAATCTATTCGTATAACTGATGAAGCAATGGGTATGCGAAAAGAATTTATGATTAGATGAATATAACTAATAATATGAAGCCGATTATATTTTTGATCATCTCTTGGCTACTTTTATTGATTTCTTCTAATTAGAATCTATTTGGGGAAATTCATTGTTTTCGAGATCTGGTTCTTCAATGATCTTGTTTGCCTTCATAGCTGAATATTACTTATTGAGAGCACGGGATGAATATCATAACAATCAGTTGAAAACATATTCAAGAGGAAACCGTGTAAATTTTAAGCAAGTACAGCCGGCAAGAACTCATAAGTACTTAGAAAGGGCTTCACACATAACTGTAATTATCGGGACTGTAATTTGGAGATATGGTGATTTAATATTTTATAAATTGGAACTAAAATATTCTTTAAAAGACAACTATGCCTTACACAGTGATTCGATTGCAAAACAAAGGATTAGTATATGAAAAAAGATTCTTCAAACAAGTTAACCCTGATAGGTTCTATATCTTTAGGTACAGGTGTAATGATAGGAGCCGGAATATTTGCACTAATGGGACAGGTTGCCGAATTAGCCGGCAACCTTTTTCCTATAGCTTTTTTAGTTGGCGGCATTGTAACCGGTCTAAGCGCCTATTCTTATGTAAAATTTTCAAATGCATATCCCTCGTCCGGCGGAGTTGCCAAATTTTTAGGAAAAGCCTATGGACCTGGCACAATCACAGGTACTTTTTCTCTTTTAATGTATGTATCAATGGTTATTGCCGAGAGTCTTGTAGCCAGAACTTTCGGATCCTACACACTTAGGTTATTTAATGTGGGCGATGACAGCGCTCTTGTCCCTATACTCGGTGTAGTTCTGATTGCGGCAGCCTTTATTATTAATATATCTGGCAATAAAATAATAGGAGCAAGTGCAACTATTACAGCAATTGCAAAAATTTTGGGTATTGCATTATTAGCAATTGCGGGGCTCGCTGCATCGGGTTTTCCTTCCTTCGAAAATTTGGGTACGGCGGAAAGTAGCGATTGGTCACTAATGGGAGGTTTTATAGCAGCTTTGGCTTTATCAATACTTGCCTATAAAGGATTTACAACAATTACTAACCAGGGAGATGATATTGTAAATCCAAATAAAAACGTGGGGCGCTCCATAATTTTTTCGGTGCTAATTTGCATGGTTATTTATGTGTCGTTAGCTTTGTCAGTCTCGGCAAACCTGAGCATACCGGATATCATTGAAGCAAAAAATTATTCACTTGCAGAAGCTTCCCAACCGGTTTTTGGTAATATGGGTTTGTGGTTTACAGTAATTTTGGCAATCATTGCCACTGTATCCGGATTGATTGCAAGTGTTTTTTCTGCATCCAGGTTACTTGCTATGCTAAGCAGAATGAAACAAATTCCTGCACTACGCTTTAAATTCAGTAACCCGTCGCTCCTACTCACTGTTTCACTCGCCATAATACTTACTATTTTATTCGATCTAACCAGAATTGCAGCTATCGGTGCTATATTTTACATAGTTATGGATATTGCTGTTCATTGGGGTCTGTTTAGATTTCTAAGAAAGGAAGTTAGTTTTAATCCTCTTGTTCCCTTACTTGCATTACTTTTTGATACAGTTATTCTTATTGCTTTTATAATATTAAAATTTAATAGCGATCCGCTTGTTCTAGTCGTTTCTTTCGCAGGTATTCTCATTGTTATAGTTGCTGAAAGACTTTTTATGAAAACTCATACCGATAGCAACGGGAAAATGAATATGGAAATGGATATGAAGGACTAATCTATTTTTTTAAATAAAAAAATTAAATGAAAATATAGAGTACACATATGGAAATTAGACAAATTAAAACTGGATTTTTTTACAAAGACCGGATACTCTCACCTTATTCAGTATTCGGATTAATGTTAATCTATACCATTGCAGCAGCCCTCTGCTATACAGCAATTAAAGCAGGGTTAAAGTTTTCTCCCCCAATTTATTTTGCCGGTTTGCGCACACTCATTGGAGGGAGTTCGCTAATTTTACTTCTAATCGTTCTACGAAAACCGATTCTTCCACGCCGCGATTTAATTAAATGGATTATACCAGTTGGTCTTATCTCAACCACAATTACTTTCGGATTTATGTTTTCAAGCCCTGAATTTACAGGAGCAGGTATTGCTTCCGTTCTTGGAAACTCACAGCCGCTCACTATCATTATTTTAGCCGCGATTTTCCTTAATGAAAAAATTACTCTGATAAAAATGGTAGCTCTTATTTCAGGAATGGTCGGCATCGTTTTAATATCTATAGAGGCATTTATGGGCGAAGAAACAAATGCTTTTATCGGTGCTATGCTTGCAACAGGAACATCAAGTGGCGCTGCGATTACTGCTGTTATGTTAAAACGTCTTAAACCCGCAGGTGATCTTATTTCATTTACAGGCTGGCAGCTCATTGCAGGGAGTATTCCGTTGTTAGCCGGTTCATTTTTTTTCGAGTCTCAAAGTACTGTTGCCTGGTCTGGTGTTTTTTGGGGCTTGGTTATTTTTTTAGGACTAATCGGTACGGCACTAGCCGAAATTATATGGTTCTGGCTTCTTCAGAAATATGATGCAGGCAAATTGTCATTGTACTTGTTTTTAATACCCGTATTCGGATTACTTATAGCTTTTTTTGTTTTTGGAGAAACTTTACAGATTCTAGAAATCATTGGTATTATAATTGTTATATCGGCAATTGGATTATCAGTTATAAATGAATTTGGATTGAATCGATTTAAAGAGCACTAATGAATTTTAGATTTTGGTTTCTAATAATAAATGTTTTTTGATTAAATTTATCGGAGAAGTTGTGAAAAATGGAAAAACTATAGCGATTGTCGGTGCGGGCCCTGCGGGTTTAACTGCAGCTATCAATTTAGCTAAAGCGGGTTTCAAAACTTCTGTGTATGAACAGAACCATGATGTTGGACTTCGCTTCAATGGTGATTTTCAAGGATTAGAAAATTGGTCGGACGAACAAGATACACTTCAAATCTTGGATAAAATCGGTATTAATATTAACTTTTTGTGTCATCCCTATTTCGCAAAAGATGGTTTGTTCTATGGCCCGAAACTTCAGAAAACTCAGTTAAAAACTTCCCGACCTCTTTTTTATCTTATTGAAAGGGGTTCAAGCACTAATTCGTTAGACCAGGGTTTGCGAAGACAAGCAGAGGATTTGGGAGTGAATATTTTGTGGAGCAAAAAACTTGAATCGATTGATGCCTCAAAAGCTATAGTCGGCACAGGTCCAAAAGCAGCAGATGCAATAGCTAAAGGCATGGTATTTAATACTTCATTAGATAATAGGTTTATCGGTTTTCTTGATAATAGAATCGCGCCCAAAGGTTATTCTTATCTTTTGGTGCACAACGGTAAAGCTACATTCGCAACTTGTATGTTCGAAGATTTTAAAAATGAAAAGCTCTACTACGAAAGAGCATTGCGAGTTCTGAATACCGTGATTAATATTGAAATTAATGAGCCGAAAGAATTCGGCGGGTTTGTTAATTTTTTTAATGAACCGGTAATTTCCAAAGAGAGTGGAATTCTATATGTTGGTGAAAACGCAGGCTTCCAGGATGCTCTTTGGGGATTTGGAATCAAGTACGCAATGCTATCAGGTTATTATGCCGCCAAAAGTATAATTGAAAATCGGGACTATTTAACTCTGTGTAAACAGTTTATTTTTTCTCAACTTCAAACTTCACTTGCAAACCGATGGTTGTTTGCCCATCTATATAATATAGGCTATTCGTTTATACTATATAAATTAAGAAATATGGACGATATAATACCTGCATTAAGAAAACATTATAATACCTCACTGGGCAAAAAATTGTTTTACATTTTAGCAAAGAGATGGTATAAAACAAGATTAATAGATAAGCAGTGTATGCATGTTAATTGTGATTGCGTTTGGTGTCGGCATGGTAAACTTGCTCACATAAAAGAAGATAATTTTTAATTGACCTAACTACTCCTCTTCCATGAAAATGGAAATAGTTTGAACCTCCTCAAATTGTGATGATCAAATCTCCGAACCATTATGCTATGCAATACTATTTGCTGTTGTGATGTTTTTTATAAACAAAAGTCACATAACTTGCACATTGTTCGAATTGGGTGTGGCGGGAGTTTACAGCGAACGATTCAATTTCTCGCTCAAAATCCAAACCAATAAACCTATGTCACTGAATCCCATCGGTTAAAAAAATGAAATATATTTAAGTTATTTAAAAACATACCGAGTAAATATCTATAAATTATTCATTTTTCAGTCTTTTTTAATGGCACAGTGGTTGCAAAAGTAATATCAAATTCACATTAAAATAAGGAGAGAAAAAAATGTTATTCAAAAGAATAATTAGTTCAGCAATGGTTGTATTTCTATTTTCAACATCATTAGTGCTTTTCGCGCAAGAGAAAAATACTGAAAAGAAAATGGATCATTCAATGATGCAGGATAAAGATATGAGTAAATGTATGGACAAAATAGCATCTGATGAGCATATGCGAGGTGAAATGATGGATAAGATGATGGAGCATACTAAGAATGACTCATCCGGCATGATGCAAATGTGCAAAATGATGATGGATAATCCGGAAATGCATTCCATGATGATGAAAATGATGGGCAACAAATCAATGGATCATAAAGGAATGATGATGAAAGATAAAAAAATGAAGCATGATAAGGAACCGGAAGGTAAGAATAATTCTGATCATGAAGATCATCATTAAAACTAAGTAGGATGTGAGTAATGTTCTATGATTTTGGAATATTGGACATGCATATAACTATGTCAAATGGGTGACTGAGGTGTTCAGTCGCCCTAACCTTTATTCTTAACGTTAATATAAAAATCTCTAACCAAAAAAAATAATTCAATCAGAAGACTATTCTCTAAATTACTTTTAAGGAAAATAAAATGGCAACGAAAGATATCTTCAATAAATCATATGCCTACGATCCGGTTTGCGGTATGAGAATAAAATCATTATCAAAATACTTTATAAAATTAAATGGAAAGGTCTTTGAATTTTGTTCTGAAAACTGCCAGCATGAGTTTGAAACTGACCCAAGTAAATTTGTAAATAAAAATGATATTAAATCTAATTCATATAAGTCAACAAGTTATGGATTACAAAAATTGCAATTACCAATTATTGATATGAACTGCTCGAGTTGTGCCATTACAATTGAGAAAGCGGTGAAGAAATTACCCGGTATTAAATCTGCCACAATTAATTATGTAACAGAAACGGCATATGTCGATTATGGTGAGGGTGAAGTTGAAGTAGATGATATAGTAAATGCAATAAAAAGAGCCGGGTATAAAACGGGTCGTGCCGTTCTGAAATTAAGTGTAAACGGAATGCACTGCGGCTCATGTGTATCAAAAATTGAAGAAGAATTGAAGAAAACTCAAGGAGTGATTTCTGCCAGTGTTGACTTAGGAGCCGAAACTGTGTTGATAAACTATATACCTGGTCAAATTGAAGTGTACAAGATAAAAAATGTTATAGAAAAATTAGGGTATAAAACATCTATTACCTCAGGAGTAATAAACAATACGTTCGAACATATTGAAGGCAAAAGGAATAAAAAAACTGACACGGCTGACCTGCATGCAGAAAAAAATGTAGAGGTTGATGAGAACCAGTTAGTTAGAGAAAAAGAATATAAAACTTTAATGAACAAATTTATATTTGCAGGTATCTTAGCTTTGCCGGTTATGTTTTTTAGTTATCCAACCGTTTGGGGCTTGCCAGATCAATTTCAATTAGGTTCTCCGCTTTTACGCTATATATGGATAGCAATGGGGCTTTTAAGTTTACCTGTCATGTTTTGGTCAGGTTCTCAATTTTATACCGGTGCCTTTGCTGCATTCAAAAATAGGTCTGCAAACATGCATACACTTATAGCCACTGGTATAACTGCTGCATGGCTTTACTCCACAATTGCCACTTACTTACCAAGTTTATTCCCTCAAGCAGAATTAGCTGATCAATTTTTTGACGTAGTTTTTGTTGTTGTTGCATTAGTCGTTTTAGGTATGGCACTTGAAATTAGGGCTAAGGGAAAAAGTTCTGAAGCAATAAAAAAACTTATGCGCTTGCAGTCTAAAACTGCAAGAGTCCTTAGAAATGAAGAAGAAGTTGATATACCTATTGAAGAAGTAGTATTGGATGATATTATTATTGTAAGACCCGGTGAAAAAATACCGGTAGATGGGATAGTGATAGATGGAAATTCCTCAATAGATGAATCAATGATTACTGGTGAATCAATTCCTGTAGAAAAGCACACCGGGAATGAGGTAATCGGGTCTACCATAAATAAAACCGGAGCGTTTAAATTTAA
This sequence comes from Ignavibacteriota bacterium, assembly GCA_013112585.1. GTDB lineage: Bacteria > Bacteroidota > Ignavibacteria > Ignavibacteriales > Melioribacteraceae > IGN16. Next base: position 57,230 of record JABFGH010000028.1, read on the forward strand.
GGCAACGAAGGTCGGGAAAGATACTGCTCTTGCACAAATCATAGAATTAGTTGAGCAAGCTCAAAGTTCAAAGGCTCCAATTCAAAAAATTGTAGATCAAGTATCAGGATATTTTGTCCCGGCAGTCATTATACTAGCTATTTTGGCATTTGCCGGATGGTATGTCTTAGGTCCAGCCCCGCAGTTAGCCTATGCTCTAATAGTATTTGTAACAATACTAGTGATTGCGTGTCCTTGTGCGTTGGGACTTGCAACCCCCATGTCTTTAATGGTCGGAGTTGGGAAAGGTGCTGAGAATGGTATATTAATTCGTAGTGGTGATGCCTTAGAGACTACACAAAAAATTGATACTATTGTGCTAGATAAAACCGGTACCATTACAGAGGGTCAACCTTCCTTAACGGACGTGATTACAACTAATAGTTTTGAGGAGAAAGAATTAATTTTCTTGAGTGCAAGTGTGGAAAAGTCCTCTGAACACCCGTTGGCGGAGGCGATAGTTAATGGAGCTAGTGACAGAGGAATCTCTCTTACCGATCCGAAAGAATTTAAAGCTATCGCGGGTCATGGAGTAGAGGCAACTGTTCATGATCATAAAGTTCTACTGGGCAATAAGAAAATGATGGATAAATTTAATATTGAGCTTGGAGGTCTACAGGAAAAGAGCACTAATTTAGCTGATTATGGCAAAACACCTATGTATGTTGCCATTAATGGGAAGGCGGCGGGAATTATTGCTGTTGCTGACAAAATAAAATCTGATTCGAAAGAAGCAATTGTACAATTAAAAGATTTGGGATTAGAGGTAGTAATGATAACAGGCGATAATATTAGAACCGCAAATGCAATTGGGAAACTAGTTGGAATTGACAGAGTTCTTGCAGAAGTATTGCCGGAAGATAAATCATTTAATGTTCAAAAACTTCAAAAAGAAGGTAAAGTTGTAGCAATGGTGGGAGATGGAATAAACGATGCTCCTGCATTGGCGCAGGCAAATATTGGATTGGCAATAGGCACAGGTACAGATGTAGCAATAGAGGCATCAGATATTACACTTATCAAAGGAAGCCTTAAAGGAGTTGTGTTAGCTATACAACTATCTAAAGCTACAATGAAAAACATTAAGCAAAATCTATTCGGTGCGTTCTTTTATAATGGAGTTGGAATTCCAATAGCTGCCGGATTATTATTCCCCTTCTTCGGCATTTTGCTCTCACCACTAATAGCTGGGGCTGCAATGGCGTTTAGTTCAGTGACAGTAGTAACTAATGCAAATAGATTAAGAAAATTTAAACCAAAATTGAAATAAGGAAATTAAAAATGACTATCGATCAAATATTAGTAATTATTGGAAGTATCAGTTTTGCATCATGGGTAGCATGGTATTTTTGGTTTTCTGAAAAAAAAGCTATTATGATTAAATCTGGACAAGATGGATTCCAAGAAGCTGTAATAAAAGTTAAAGGTGGATATTCACCAGACATATTAATTTTTGAGACAGGGAAGCCAATTAAATTAAATTTTATTCGCGAGGAAACAGCGGCCTGTTCAGAAGAAGTTATTTTTTCAGATTTTAATAAAAAGGCAACACTTACACCTTATAAAACAATTCCTGTTGAACTCAAAATTGATCAACCAGGAGAATACGGATTTCAATGTAGTATGGGCATGCTGAAGGGAAAATTAATTGTTCATTAATTGAATCGAGATCTATTAAAATAAGAATTCATACATAGCTTGTCTGGAAATGAATTTAAAATTCTTGTAACGTTTCAGAAAAGAATGCCTCGAACTTAGTTGATGATGATAGAATCTATATTCATTATTCTGTACATGAAAGAAAGTAAAAGTAATTTTTATAGCAATAATAAAGGAGAATCAAAATGAGAACTCGAAATTTAATCAAAACAGCTATAGTAATATTTGCAACAATATTTACAGTAAGTTTATCTGCTCAACACGGTGATATGAGCAGCACACAACAGCACATGCAAAATTTGAATATGCAAATGCATAACAATAATATGCAGCAAATGTACAACCAAATGAATAAACTGCAGACTAGGATTCATAATATGATGGAACAAATGAAATCCGGTCATATAGGTAATCACGAGATGAATCAATACAAGATGAAAAATATGAATAATATGCAAAACGAAGATATGATGCGGTCCGTGGAAAGTCTGAACTCGATGAGCGGACATCTGAAGGGTATAATTGAACACATGGATAAAGTAATGAAGAACGAAGACTTAATGCATAGCAAAGATATGGAAAAGACCATGAATGATATGATGAAAAATATGAATATGCTGATGAAAGACTACGAAAAAGCTGTTGAAAAGATCAAAAAATAATCTTGCTTAAAACCAATAATAAAATGTCGTGCCCGATTATACCCTTAGGGCATGACATTTATTTAAAGCGAGTTAAAGTGAATAAGACAGAATAGGAAACAAATGGTACGTTTAATGATAAAGCAAAAAGCAATTAGAAATTTAACCCTGATAGTGTTGTGCTTACTCTTGATAGGCGGATCGGCAATCGCTCAAGGTAAATGGACTGCCTCAACCAGCCTGCAGATGAACAGTGGAAATTATTTTTTCGATACACATATGCAGACGTATTATCTCTACGGCGGTTTGGGTTATCAAACGGATGACTGGGGACTCTCGGCAATTATTCCTGTTATTGCAAGCGATGGCGGTTCGGTTTCGCAATTCGGCAACACTTTTATTCCAACACAAAACGAAATGCACCACAGTAATGAAGACCCTTTGAATGACTCACATCGTGGAATGATGGGAACCGGCTTTTTATCCGATAAAGAAATTTCCATAGGCGATCTCTACTTAAACGGTAGATATAATTTAATGAACCAACTTAACTCCAATATCGATCTCTATTTTAACAGTTATGTGAAAGTTCCGTTTGCCGATAAAAACAGCGGACTCGGAACAGGGAAATTTGATTATAGTCTTGCAATGGGAGTGAGAAAAAATATAGAATCATTTATGTTTTTTGCCGAGTTAGGTTACCTTTTTCTGGGTGATGCACCTGAAATAAATTATATTGATCCGATAGCTTACAATGTAGGAGTAGGCACCTTTTTTACCAACCAAATTTTCGGACTGCTTCTCTCATACAGCGGTTATTCTAAAGTGATTGACGGCTATGATCCGCCGGCACAAGTATCGCTGGAAATTATGCTTAACTCTTCCCACATGATGGGATACAACATATACGCATCGAAAGGGTTATCGGAACTTAATCCGGATTATACCATTTCGGGCGGAATGCATTTTAATTTTTAGTAATCGAGAATGATTAAAAATATTTTTAATTGAGGATAAATAATATGTTAGCCGAAAAAGTGAATAACTTCGTTCAAAACATATATAAGAAACGGGCGAAGAGATATGACTTAACAGCTCAACTTTATTATTTATTCGGTTTTAGAGAATGGGCATATCGTAAAAAAGCTGTTAAAAAATTAAATATAAAAGAGGGCGATACCGTTGTTGAAATAGGTTGCGGAACAGGACTGAACTTCTCCCTAATTCAAAATATTATCGGGGAGAATGGAAAAATAATCGGTGTCGATATTACCGAAGAAATGTTAAATTCGGCAGAACAGAAAATAAATGAAAACAATTGGAAAAATGTTGAACTCATTAATGCGGATGCCTCAGAATTTGTACCTTCGGAAAATGTTGACGGAATAATAACTTCATTTGCCGTATCGTTGTCGCCAAATCTTGAAACTATTCTTCAAAAATACTTTGATATACTAAAACCGAATTCAACTTTTGTTATACTAGATCTTAAACTGCCGGATAATTTTTTGGGTAAGTTTAAGTTTTTATTCATGCCTGTTGTGAAGCCCTTCGCGATCATAGAATACCACATTAAACAGAAGCCCTGGGAGAAAATAATTCGATTTTTCAACAAAAATTTGTATAATGTTTATAAAGAGGAATTATTCGCTGGATTTTCATACATAATTTCCGGTACTAAAAAAGCAAGGTGATTATGTAGTACATTGATTTAATACATAAACCAATAAACAAGGAGGATTCGATATGTTTCACGATGGATTTATGGGTGGCGGAATGTGGTTTGGATGGGTGTTCTGGATAGGTATTATTGTTTTGGTTGGCTATCTGGTTGTTAGACTCACAAATCAGAAAAGTAACAACCAAACTATTCAATCAAATGAAACTCCGCTCGATGTGTTAAAGAAAAGATATGCCCGCGGGGAAATATCAAAAGAAGAATTCGAAAGTACGAAAAAAGATTTAGAATAATTACCAACTCCATGAATTAGTTATGCAGTCTAATTCATTATCTAAGAGGATAATGATGAACGATGAATACGCTGGATTAAGATAAATGTTTGCAGATAAAAGAACGGAGAAAATGAAGTACCGCTACAATAGAATTTCAGGATTATATGATTTTCTGGAAAAACCGATGGAAAGCATGTTTTCCGAATATAGGGAAAGAATGCTTAGAAACGCCGGAGGAAATGTGTTGGAAGTTGGTGCTGGAACCGGAAAGAATTTTCAATATTATCCAGCCAATGTCGAAGTTACTGCAATCGACTTCAGCCCAAAGATGGTAAAGATAGCATCATCAAAAGCAGCCAAACTTGAAAACATAAAACATGTTATTGAAATGGATGTTGAGAATTTGAAATTCGAAGATAATACATTCGATACGGTTGTAACTTCATGCGTTTTCTGTTCTGTTCCCACTCCAATAAAAGGATTAAAGGAGATCAGACGAGTTTGCAAGAATGGCGGGAAATTATTGATGCTTGAACATGTTAGGAGCAATAAACCGGTGGTTGGTTCTTTAATGGATATACTTAATTCTATTCCCCTTCATATTTTCGGAGCTAATATCAATCGTGATACGGTTGAAAATCTTCGCAAAGCCGGATTCGAAAATATTTCTGTTGAAAATTTGTGGTTGGACATCGTTAAGTTAATAACAATTAGAAATGATAAATAGGATTTAAAATGAGTGTTACCAAGATTACAAGAAAAAATTTTCTTAAAGGAACGGGTGGAACATTCGCACTAATGTTTTTACCGAGTTTCTTTTTAACTTCTTGCGAGAATGATGCTACCCCCAACCGCAAAGCCGATCCCGAATTTTCACCAGATATTGAAATTGAACTGACTGCTCATCCATCCGAAGTATCAATAATACCAGGTGCTAAAACTAAAGTTTGGAAATATTCCGGCAAGGTTATTAGCG
>JABFGH010000029.1 GCA_013112585.1 Ignavibacteriota bacterium
CAATACAAGAAATAACCGGAAGATCGATGAAAGTAGTAAAAGAATATATTAAATTGTATTATGATCTAAATCCGGAAACAAATAAATAAAGGTAAATTTTACCAGGCGACAAATGTCGGTATTGTAAGTAATAAAAGTAAATGAACTAGCATTAATTTAGTACCGACCCATTTGAGGGGACAGCAATTTTTGTTGTCCCTTTTTTTGTGTGAAAATTTAGAGAATAGTTTAAGATTGTTTAGGATTAGTCAAGAAACCTCCGTGGTTTTGAAAACCTCGGAGGTTTGGCTGAATTTTCACTTCAATAAAATCATCTTTTTAACAGAGATAAAATCTTCAGCTTTTAATTGATAAAAATAAACACCGCTTGCTAAATGTGATGCATTAAATTCTACTTTATAAGTTCCTTCATTCTGAATTTCATTTTTTAACTCACTGACTACTCTTCCTAAAATATCAAATAATTTTAAAGATACTTTACTTCGCTTCGGAATCGAATAGCTGATTGTTGTTACAGGGTTAAACGGATTAGGATAGTTTTGGAATAAATTATAACTATTAACATTTAATTCACCATCATCAATTGAAGTCGGGAGATTAAATATTCGGAGCGTGTCATAAACCGAGAGTCCTTTTTTTGTAAAAAGCATCAATGAATCTCCCCCGCGCGGAACATATGAACTGCTGTCTCCCGTAAACACAAGCCTCCATGAAGTTTGAGTTCCACTGCTGTTTGACATGAAGATGTTATCAAAGTAGGAAAGTGTATCTCTTCGAAAATCACCTACTTCCGAAAATGCAAATTGGATTCGTTCTGTTGATTCACTCTTAGATTCAAAAATTTTAAAATTTAAATTATGTTTAGCAGGAACTGATAATCCGAATAGAGAAGATAGATTATTTGATGAATCATTGTATGAATCAGAGAATGTAATCATGTAGTCGAACGGTCTCGGATATCCGTTCACACTTGGGGAAGTAAAAAGTCCCATTTCAAAATCTAAATTCTCTGCTCGATCAATATTCCAGCCGCTTCTGATAGTATCGACCTCAGTCGGGAAATCTTCAACATAAATTGCAAGCCCATCAAATATCTGTGATTCACCTATGGAAGGAAGATACCCATCTACAACTTTGTATTCATTAAGCGTATTGTCATATACCGAAAAAACCTTATTCAAATTTGATAATGTATCATTAAAAGTTACGATATACTCATGATCGGTAAATTGATCAGGATCCACTGAAATAATTTTTATAAATGCGTCGGTGTTGTTTGAATAGTTTATATTATCGCCGGAAACATATTCCCTATCAGTATGCTTTTTTACTAAAGCAGATTCATAAACATAATTATTTACACCGTCATTAATTACAAATCTAAGTTTTAGTTCATCACTGTTTGGAAGAATATCAAGATTGATCAAAGTAGTTTGAACTGAGGTATCCGAATCTGTGCTGAAGGATTGACTAAAAATCCAGTTTGAATATTTACCATTTTTATAAAAAATATCTACATCAAGTTGAGCATCATCAGGATCGCCGGCAAAATATTCAATTTCAAATTCATTGCCGTTAACAGAACGGATGCTGTCTGAAAAAGAAAACTCTTCGTTCAAGATTTTTATAAATGGTTTTCCGTTAACCGAATTATTTATCATGAATGGGTGACTGTCCGAATAACCATATAACTCTCCCGAATTATTTTTAATAAAGATTCTCAATAATCCAAAAGCACAATCCTCAAGTTGTTCTGTATTAAGCGAATGGTTTCCATTGTTAGGAATATCTCTTTCAACCGCACTCCATGTGTTGCCCAAATCAGGACTAAACCAAATTTCAACTTTGTTCAAAGAATCCGTTCCGCTCCATGTAATATTTTCAATTCCAGTAAGTGTTTTATGGTAATTTAATGAAGTCAATTCTATGTGATCAGATAGTGAAAGGATATCAAAGTTATTATTGTACAAAACTTCACTTAATTTTATTTTTTGAAGAACATCAAATCTATCTTGCCCAAAAGTTACAACTGAAACTATCCTTTTAGTTTCGCCGGAACTTAAATCAAAATAACCGCTGCCAAAAAGATAATCTCCATCTTCGCCTCTCGTATTGTAAGGAATGGAATCAGCATCCCATAAAACGCTGGAAGGAAAAGAATAACTTCCCGGTTCAACTCTTTGCCACATTTCTTCATCATTGCTCATCAAAATATCGCCGGAAGGAACAAAATAATCAAAGCTTGCTATACCGGAATTATTGGGCGAAGAAATAATTGCTTCACCGAATTTCCCAATTTCACCTACCCAATATGGATTAGCACTATTTCGTATATCATTATTAAAATCGTAAGAGTAGGCAAATTTTTCCCGTGGAAAGAATAATGTTGCATCATCATTCCATTCATCACCGTCACCGCCGATATAAGTCCCGGTTAAAGAGCCGAACACAACCTTGGTATAATCATAAATACTTTCATTTTTAATGTCGTAAATTTTAAATAGTACATCTTTAAACATCGGATCATTTAATTGAACATATCTTACAAAAGTTTTTATACCATGCCCTTTAACATCAATATTATTTGAATCGGGCAAAAAACCATAATTAACAAAAAACTCTTCATCATTAGCATCATCAATAACAAAGAAGGATTCTTCATCACCTACAAAAGTATTCGGTCCGTAAAGTCCATACCAAACATTATCACCCCACTCCGGATGGTCGGGCCAATTTGTTGGCCAGGTGCTATTATCGCTGCCTATTGCAAATCCGGGATTATCTGAATTAAAATAACCATCCACAGGTTCAAATCCCCAAAATTTTCCATTACCAAACTCCCCTCCTCCCGGACGATTAACCGGTGAGATAATAACCGAATGAATAGTATCAATAATTCCGTTATTGGTATAATCTTTTAGTGGCAGTTCTACACCAACAAATATGCTCATGTCTCCAGCGTACTGGTTGGGATTATGCATCCATGACAGACTCGGTCCGCTGTTGCGGGGCTGTGCAATTACTCCGTAATTTGAAATAATAGTTTTAATAGAATTAGCTTCTAAGGTCATTGATCTTCGATAATCAATACTGCTTTGAGCATGAAGTTGTAGAGAAATAAAAAGAGTGATTAAAAGTGTGAGAGATTTCATAAGAGCCCTGTAATTTTTTGCAAATTTTAGTACGGTAAAGACAGAACTTTGCCGAAAAGAAAATTATGATTTTTTCTGGTTAATAGCCAAGCAAAAACAAATACGGCTTAATAATGGAATGCATTTGGATCAACTATATCAAGGGAAATCGGAACATCTGTCCTTTTTCATGGTCGTCAAGGACCACGAGTCGGAGGGAAAATTAAAAGTTATCCGGAAACAAAAAAAGGAAGGATTACAAACCCTTCCCTACAAAAATTAATTATACATCATAGTATAAATTAAACTCATACGGATGCGGCTGCAATGCTATCGGCTTTATCTCTTTTTCAAATTTTTAGCTTAGGGTTGTTGAGGACCATTCGACAATAAGTAGGTTAAGAAAATTTATTAAAATAACGACATATTTAATGGGGTTGCATTTATATTGTCCTTTTATTTATTGAAGATTATTTGGATGTGCCCCATAATTAAACAATTCAAAACCATAGGATATTGACAAAGCTAAATATATAAACTACTTTTAAAAAGATAATATCATGCCTTAAGATTTTATTGGGCTTTGTATATTGTATGATATTAAAAAAGGGACCTAATGTTTAACTCAAATAAATTATCATTGATGTTATAAATCAGAAATGTGTTTGCATAAAAAATAAACGCAGTGGAGATAATTATTGTGAATAGTAATCGATGCTTCATACCTGGAATAAGGATTTTTCTCATTCTTATTTTTACTTCAGCTTTTGTAAAATCACAAACATTAAAAATATCCGTTGGCGGGATATATCAATTCCACTTGGGAGGAATAACGAATAAAGAACCTCACATTCAAAATCAATTGATAACTAGTGAGCAAAGCCCGGCGATCTCGGATTTTTTTAGCAATAATGTCGGATGGAATTTTTCTCTTGGATTTAGAATTCCCTTAGCGGAAAATGGTGATGGAATTATTTTGGGTTTTGAATATGAGAGTATAGAATTATCCAATGAGAATCACAATATTAATTCCACTAGAATTCTTGGAAAAACCTTAGATATCAAAACCTACGCCCCGTTTATTGGTTACGGTTGGTTTTTTAATGACGGAAAAATATTTTTACACAATAGTTTTGGTTTGTCATTAAAAGATTATGGCGGCAAGAGCAATTTTGGTTTATATGAGGTTAAGCATAACTACAAAAATGGCATATTCTTTAAAATAATAAGTGGAATTGATTTTGAAAGATTGGGTGATAGCCCTTTAACTATTGGAGTTGGTGTCAAAATGGAATTTGGTTCAATTTCCAGGAGAGATGTAGAATATACCCTAAACGGTGAAAAAGTTGGCAGACTTATTCCAATTGGGGATAAACAATTACAAGACATACAATTATCACCCTTCATATCTATTAGCTATCAGTTGAATTTTTCTTGAGAAGCGAGGTAAATATTATGAATTTTAGAACTCTAACTTTTTTAATTGCAATCATATTTATTTACTCTTGTGAAGATGACCCAATAGGCTATTTGGGTTTACTAGATGTAGATAAACCATCTGTTGAAATAATAAACATTAACAATGGTGATATCATATCAGATTCAACTTCTAATATTCAAACAATTGTCTCAGTCCAAGAAGTTTTCGGTATTAGAACTACATCATTATTTCTTAATGGTGAATTATTTTCGACAAGTAGGGGTATGAAGTTAACATTTGAAATTCCAATAAGTAATTTTAATATAGATACTAACTATATTTATGCAACAGCGCATGACCGTTCCGGAAATGAAGGAAAATCAAAAACGATAATGTTCTTATTCGAAAAATCAATTCAAGTTGTAAACCCACTTAATGATATAAATTTAATTGATACTTCCTCAACAAACTCAGTAAATTTACTAAATGTTTTTCATGATAATAATTCTCCAAATAACCCATTGAATTATGAAATTATCTCTAATTCAAATGAGGGTTTATTAGATTTGTACATTGAAAACGGCAGGTTATTTATCACTCCAAAAAAATATCTTAGCGGAATTTCAACTTTAGAAATAAAAGCATCGGCAAACGAACACCGTTTTAATGTTAGTGAATTTAATGTAACAGTTAATTTAGCAAAAGAAATAGTGCCAGTTCATCTTCCTGATCATAATTTCCGAAATGGGTTAATTTCAAAATATGGTTTTATTGATCTTGGAACAGATACAATTATTCAAGAACAAGCTCAAGAAATGGTTGATTTAGAATTAGTGGATTATTCAATTGGGAATCCGGCTGGCATTGAGGAATTTGTAAACTTAAAAAGATTGGATTTAAGTAGAAATAATTTTACTGATATTGACCTTACAAATAATTTGGATTTAAATTTTATTAGAATTGATTGGTCTAACTTGGGGCAAATTAATATTTCTACTTTGTCTAAATTGGATTCCCTTTCAATTGAGTTCTCTAGTCTGATGGAAATTGATTTGTCAAACAATACTAGTCTAAAATACTTGAAACTAAGTGAAAATCAACTAAGCAGCCTCATACTAAAAAACAATATAGAACTAGAACGACTCGAACTCGCAACATATTCAATTTCTAATATTGATTTAAGTTTTAACACGAAATTAAAAATTTTAGGAATTGGTTTATGTCAAATAAATCAGCTTGACTTAAGTCAAAATGTAGATCTCGAAACTTTATCTCTTTCAACAATGCCATTCTCAAATATTGATGTAACAAATAATAAAAAGTTAAAATCTATAAGTATACTTAATACTAATGTTTCACTTCTTGATTTAAGTTTAAATAACATGTTAGAAACTATTCGAGTCCTTAATAATCCAAATCTTTCAATTGTTTACGTTTGGCAATTGCCTTTGCCTAGCTATGTTAAAGTTTATAAAGATGGACACACTGAGTTGAAGTTGAAACCATATTAAAAGGGAAGGGTTACAAACCCTTCCCTACAAAAATTAATTATACATCATAGTATAAATTAAACTCAAACGGATGCGGCTGCAATGCCATCGGCTGTATCTCTTTTTCAAACTTATAATTTATCCATGTTTGAATTACATCTTCAGTAAACACATCACCCTTCAATAAAAATTCATGGTCATCTGCAAGAGCACGCAGAGCATTGCTCAATGATTCCGGAGTTGTTGGTACTCCCTGCAGTTCTTCCGGCTCCATATCATAAATATCTTTATCAAGCGGATCACCCGGATCAATTTTGTTTAGTATGCCGTCGAGTCCGGCAAGCATAATTGCTGAAAAAGCCAAGTATGGATTTGCTGATGGATCGGGACATCTAAACTCAACACGCTTTGTTTTAGGATTGTTCGAAAGCATCGGAATTCTAATCGCCGCACTTCTGTTGCTTTGAGAATATGCTAATCTTACGGGAGCCTCATAGCCGGGAACTAATCTTTTATACGAATTAGTTGTCGGGTTTGTTAAAGCAAGTAGTGCCGGTGCATGTTTTATTATTCCGCCGATGTAATACAAAGCCATTTCACTTAAGCCCGCATAACCGCTGCCTGCAAATAGCGGCTTGCCTTTTTTCCATAAGCTGCTGTGTACATGCATACCGCTCCCGTTATCACCCTGAATTGGTTTAGGCATATAAGTAACGGTTTTACCATTTAGCTTTGCTGTGTTTTTTACAACGTACTTAAAAAGCAGCATTTGATCGGATGCCTTAAGCAACGGCTGATATCGTAAATCAATTTCACATTGTCCGCCGCTTGCAACTTCATGATGCTGTGCTTCAACATCAATTCCCATATCCATTAATCTTTCGCACATTTCATTACGCAGGTCATTTAACGAATCTGTCGGTGGAACTGGAAAGTATCCTTCCTTATAGCGGGGCTTGTACTGCAGGTTCGGCATTTCATCAGAACCTGTATTCCATCTTCCTTCCTTTGAATCAACAAAATAAAATGAGCTGTTTGGAGTTGAATCGAAACGAACATCATCAAAAACAAAAAACTCAGCTTCGGGTCCAAAGTAAACAGTATCAGCTATACCGGTTGATTGCAAATATGCGAGAGCTTTTTGTGCAATGTTCCGCGGGCACCTTCCGTATTTTTCCATTGTTGCAGGTTCGTGTATATCGCAAATCAAACTGATTGTCGGAGATTTAATAAACGGGTCGAGGAACATTGTATCCGCATCGGGAATCAGAAGCATATCACTTTCGTTAATTGCTTTCCAACCACGCATTGATGATCCGTCAAACCCAAATCCATTTTTGAATGAGTCTGCATCAAACTGATTTGCAGGTACAGTAAAGTGCTGCCACTGACCGGGGAAGTCCATGAATTTGAAATCTATAAATTTAATTTTATTTTTTTTAACATACTCCAATACTTTCTGTTCAGAAGTTTTTGGTACAGCCATATTACACTCCGCTATTTATTTATGTTTATTTTGGTTGTTTCTTTTATTGTAGATAAAACTAAGCTAGTAATTGTTCTTGTTACACCCTGCCACGATTGAATTTTACCGAGCAATTTTTCTAATGCAGCAGAATCTTTAACAATAGCTTTAAGCATGTGCGAGCCTTCACCGAGAACTGAATGGCATTCAACAATCTCCGGTATTTTATTCGCCTTAGCAATTAGGTTTTCATAATTTTTGGATGATGCGGTTACCACAGTTATAAAAGCCATAAGATCGTATCCGAATACTTTACGGTCGAGCTTGGTATAGTAGCCTTCAATAATTCCATGTTCCTCAAGTTTATTCAGCCTATCACTTAATGAGGGTAATGATAATCCTACCTTCTCGGCAAGTACATTTCTTTTTGCTCTTCCATTTTCCTGAAGTAAATCTAATATTTTTAAGTCAATTGCATCTAACATATCTTACTTATTAAGGTTATTTATTATTAATGGCTGAAAATATAAGGCGGCGGATTCAAAAATGCAAATTATTTTTGTGATTTTTTGTAAATCGCAGTAAAAAGTAAGGCAGGTTGTGATATTGCTAACATTTGAATGGTTGATATTGTTGAATGGCTGAATGGCTGAATGGCTGAATGGCTGAATGGCTGAATGGCTGAATGGCTGAATGGCTGAAATATATGAATCGTTAAAAGTAATGCAAGCATTAATTCCCTTTGCAAAAATATTGTATATCCAGGATTTCAACCCGAATTATGCATTAGAGTTAAATTTAGAATGCATGATTAAAATTGGTATTAAAATAGCACCGTCATTCCTGCCCGTCCGGCAGGCGGGTATGGCGGTGATTGAATTAAAAAACATTTAAAGGGCTTTAACCCGCCTTTGCCGGCAGGCAGTCCCAAAACCATTTGGGTTAAAACCCAGCATACTTGCTTCCCAATATTCACGGCGCTAAAGCACCGTGCAATTTATTCTATTTCATAATCCGGGATCAAATTAAAATTTATAAAAATTTCTTAACTCCCTAGAGTGTCAACTTTATAGAATTAGCGGGTATAAAATAAATAATTACTACTTAGATGTAGCATAGAATGATGTAGGAAACGCAAATGAATATCGTTATTTAATCTAAAAAAATAATAGGCGGAAAAATATTATCCGCCCTAAAATTTATTTCTCTTTACTAAATGCTAATCTTCCGTCACCCGGGTATGAAACAATAATTGTATCATTAGGTGAATAGCTGCTCATCAGAAGTTCGGTGGAAAGAGGATTCACTAAATATTTTTGAATTGTTCGTTTTAATGGTCGTGCACCATACACAACATCGTAACCTATTTGAAGCAGAAACTCTTTTGAATCTTCATCAATTTTTAGATAAAGATTTTGTTCAGCAAGCATCTTCTTAACATTTTCTAATTGAATTTCAATAATACTTTTCAACTCTTTCTTCAATAATGGCTTAAAGAAAACTACTTCATCAATTCTATTTAAAAATTCAGGTCGTATTGTTTTTCTAAGTAAATCGCTAAGTTTTGTTCGCAGCTCGCCAATTACATTTTCATAATTTTTTTCGTCAAACTGCTCTAATTTTTCTTGAATTAAATGCGAACCAAGATTTGACGTCATAATTATTATTGTGTTTTTAAAGTCAACAGTTCTACCCTGGTTATCAGTCAATCTTCCATCATCTAAAACCTGCAGCAGCACATTAAAAACTTCGGGATGAGCTTTTTCAATTTCATCTAAAAGCACTACCGAATATGGTCTTCGGCGAACTGCTTCAGTTAATTGTCCCCCTTCTTCATAACCGACATATCCGGGAGGCGCACCAATTAATCGAGAGACCGAAAATTTTTCCATGTATTCCGACATATCAATTCTAACCATTGCTTTTTCATCATTGAATAGAAAGTCGGCAAGTGTGCGTGCTAGTTCAGTTTTACCAACACCTGTTGTACCAATAAAAATAAACGAACCAATCGGGCGGTCAGCATCCTGCATTCCTGCACGCGATCTTCGGATTGCATTTGCCACAGCAGATACAGCATCTGCTTGACCGACAACTCTTTTATGCAGTTCTTCTTCTAACCTTAAAAGTTTGTTCCTTTCACTTTCAAGCATTCGGTTTACGGGAATGCCCGTCCACTTCGCAACTACCTCAGCAATGTCTTCAGCTTCAACTTCTTCTTTTAACATTTTATTATTTTTTTGTGCATCGTTCAGATGTTTGATTTCACTTTCCAAATCTTTTTTAAGATTAGTAATAACACCATATCTAAGTTCGGCAACTTTCCCTAAGTCGCCCTCTCGTTCGTACCGCTCTGCTTGTGATTTAGCATTTTCAATTTCATTTCTCAGATCACGTATTTTTTGAATATTTTGTTTTTCCAATTCCCAGTGGGTTTTTAATTGAGACCGTGTTTCATTCAAATCACCGAGTTCCTTGTTCAAGTCTTTTAAACGCTGAGCTGATGCATCATCTTTTTCAAGCTTTAAAGCTTCACGTTCAATTTCTAATTGTTTTACTTTTCTTTCAAGCGTATCAAGTTCTTCCGGCATAGAGTTTATTTCAATTCTTAATTTAGAAGCCGATTCATCAATCAGATCAATTGCTTTGTCGGGCAAAAATCTATCGGTTATATATCTGTGGGAAAGATGCACAGCAGCAACAATTGCCGCATCGGTTATGCGAACGCCATGATGAACTTCATATCGCTCCTTCAATCCTCTCAAAATTGATATTGAGTCTTCTTCATTCGGTTCCGCCACATAAACAGTTTGAAATCTTCTTTCAAGTGCGGCATCTTTTTCTATATGTTTTTTATATTCGTTTAATGTGGTTGCACCAATTGCATGTAGCTCGCCCCTAGCCAATGCAGGCTTAAGAATGTTAGCTGCATCCATTGCTCCATCTGTTCTGCCGGCTCCAACAAGCTGATGCATTTCATCGATGAATAAAATTATTTCTCCTTTTGCTTCTACAACTTCTTTAATAACAGCTTTTATTCTTTCTTCAAATTGCCCGCGGAATTGAGTACCGGCAACAAGAGCACTCACATCTAATGCAATAATTGTTTTAGTGCTTAAGTTATCAGGCACATCGCCCGAAATAATTCTATGTGCAATTCCTTCTGCGATAGCAGTTTTACCAACACCTGGTTCACCGATAAGTACCGGGTTATTCTTGGTCCTGCGCGAAAGCACTTGAAGGACTCTTCTAATCTCATCGTCACGTCCAATTACAGGATCAAGTTTTCCCTCTTTAGCAAGTGCATTTAAGTCACGCCCATATTTTTTTAATGATTGATAAGTATCCTCTGGGTTCTGCGATGTTACTCTTTGAGTGCCTCTTATATCCTTCAATGCTGTTAGCAGATCATTTTTGTTAATACCGTTTTCACGAAGCAGTTTTCCGGATGTTCCTTTATCTTCGGACAACGCAACTAATAAATGTTCTGTGGACACATACTCGTCTTGCAGCTTTTTTGCTTCGGCAGATGCCGTATCAAACATTTTACCCGTGTTGGCAGAAAGCTGCTGATTTCCAATCCCCGCGCCCGTTACCTTCGGCAGTTTTTCAAGTATCTCGCCAATTTTAATTTTTATCTGATTTAAGTTTGCACCTGTTTTTTGAATTATAGAATTTGAAATATTATCTGCATCCTGCAACATTGCTGCTAAAATATGTTCAGGTTCAACTATTTGATTATTGTAATTCTGTGCAATCTCTACTGCGTTCTGTACCGTATCCTGAGCTTTTATGGTTAACTTGTTTAAATTAAATGTCATATTGTTCCTCTCATAATTTTCTTTTCTTCACTTTTAAAATTTAACTCTCTTTTAAGACTGTTATACATTTAATTAAGGATAAATGTTTCAAATTTTAAGTTAAATTAAAAGCTAATTTATTCCTCACTCTGCATTCAAATACGTTAAGAAAATAATAAAAATCAATAGGTGAAATTTGTTTGAATGTAAAAATTAAAATTCTACTTAAAAATCAACTTATTGTTTAATAGTTTATGAAAACAATTACACAAAAAGTATAAATTGATGTTTGTCTTGTCATCCAAAAACCTTAAATTACAAACATGTTGTACACTTTATTAACATTCTAACTATTGATGATTACTGAGAAAAAGATATTACAAAAGGGCATTAGTACAGAAATTGATTTACTGCGAAATAGGATTAATGATCTTGAAAAACAATTATCAGATAAAAATGAAACTATCCTACCACCAAGTAACAAAAAGATTGACATCTTCCAAACAAAGTTACAAAGCAATATTCCTTTAAGCAGAACATTACCCGCAGCATTTTTATTTTCATTTATAGCAATGCTGCTGATGGGTTTTCTTCATTTCATTCTTTTTATATTTACAACTAATACCCCTTCAATTGCAGTCTCTTTATCTTCCATTAGCATCTGCGGCTTAATTGCAGGAGCTTTATCTTTTTATTTCAAAACTAAGAATGAAAGACTTAGAGAAACTTTAAATGGTGAATTAGTAAACAATGATCAAACAGAAACTTCGATAGCGGGAGCTATAAAAGATTTTTACGAGAAAGTAAAAAAACGTTCGTCACAAATTTGGGCAAAAAATAAGTTATTAAAAAAGGAAGTTGTAAGAAGTAAAGAGGCAGAATTAAATATAAAGAGTTTTAATCAAGAGCTTCTTTCAAACAGAAAAATTTTGGAAGAAAAAAACGAAGAGTTAGAAAAAGTAAATTTTGAGTTAAAGCAATCTGAAGAAAACTTACGTGACTTGAATAGCAGCAAGGACAAGTTCTTTTCAATACTTGCCCATGATTTGAAGAATCCTTTTGCTTCAATAATAGGGCTAGCGGAGTTTCTTAATGAAGAGGTTGACAATCTTAATCCTGATGAAGCAAAAAAATTATCCCGTAGTATTTCAAATTCAGCTAAACGTGTACATAGACTATTGGAGAACTTATTAAAGTGGTCACTTATACAAACCGGAAGAATAAAATTTGACCCGACTGAGTTCAACATTAAAACTCTGATAGATGAAACTGCTGAATTATTTGTGCAAACCGCTGAATCAAAAAATATTGATTTGAAGATTGAATACGGGCATACCAAATTAGTTGTTGCAGATTTTAATATGATAGAAACAGCAATTAGAAACTTAATTTCAAACGCAGTAAAATTTACCAAAGCAGGCGGTTATGTATTAATTAAAACAACGCAGCAAAAGCAATTTGTACGTGTTGATATAATTGATAATGGCATTGGAATTAAAGAGAGTGACCTTGATAAAATATTTTGCATAGAAGAACACACAAATATTGCCGGCACCGGAAATGAAAAAGGTACCGGAATTGGACTAGTGTTAAGCAAGGAATTTGTCGAGAGAAATGATGGAAAAATTTGGTTCAATAGTGAACTGGGTAAAGGCAGTGAATTCAACATTACAATTCCAATTGCGAAGGATAGTAACTCTGCACTTTTTGATGAACATGAATTAATTTAAAGATTAAGCCCTAATATTTCGTCTTTAATGAAAGAAAAAAATATTAATACAACAAAAAATAATGTTAGAGAAATCGATATTGATAAACATCCCCTTCATTAGTATTTTTAACCAAACTTCAAATTGTTCTCCGACTTAACGAATTTATGGAGAATACAGACGGGGGATATCTTTAGTAAAAAAAACTGAGTTTTTGTAAACTATTGCTAAAGTTAAAAACACTATGAGTTCGAACAGTTAAGATGTCAAACATATAATGAGTAATTTTTTATTAAAATATTGCATAAATAAACGGGGCTAAGGCAGAGCCTTGAGTTAATATTATTAATCCGCCAAGCAAAATTAAAAAGAATAAAATAGGCAGAAGCCACCATTTTTTGCGAACTTTAAGAAATGACCAAAGCTCCGATAGTATCGAAAGTTTACTCATAATATTACCTAAAATAATTAAAATTGTCTTTCAGTATCAATTTTTTCAAACTGTTTTATTTCTCTATAATTCCAGTAAGTCTCTTCATCTTTTTTAATCTTTCTATCCAAAAAATCCTTGCCGAATATTTTTGCTAATAAACCAATAGGGGTAATTACCAGATAATATAAAACACTTAAAATTACCCGCGTCATTATAAAACCTAATACAACTGCAATCGACATCCAGACTTTTTGTATTGGTAAAAGCACTTTTGGTAAAAGTGCTCCAAAAACTATTAATACCGCACCCGCAGCTAAAAAGTATGGGAATGATGACTTTTCAAAATAAAATAATATCAGCCCGATTATAACTAAAACACTTCCAACAGTTAATCCAAATTTTCTTAATTCAGTTTTGGAACTTTTAATATTTTTAATTTCTTCTTTAATCATATTTAATCCAGTTCATATTCTTTACGCCAGTCTATGTCCTCTTGCATCGGTGTCTGTTCAGTTTTATCTAAAATAAAACTTCCAATTGCCAAGTAGTCCATATTTGTTCTCATAAAGCATTTATATGCATCATGAGGTGTACAGACAATAGGTTCACCTCTTACATTGAAAGATGTATTTACTATAACTGCACATTTTTCCTTTGCATCAAACTTGGAAATAGCTTCATGGTAAAGCTGATTTGTATTTTTACTAACTGATTGAATTCTTGCAGAATAATCTACGTGAGTAACAGCCGGAATTTCTGAACGAACAATATTGAGTTTATCGATTCCAAAAAGTTTTTTCTGATCTTGTGTCATAGTTTTTTGCTTTTCCTTTTTAACATCTGCAACAAGCAGCATGTATGGGCTCGGTCTGTCGATTTCAAAATACTCTGAAATTTTTTCTTCGATTACTGAGGGAGCAAAAGGTCTGAAACTTTCCCGGAATTTAATTTTTAAGTTCATAGTTTCCTGCATCTTGGGTGAACGGGCATCACCAATTATTGATCTTGCACCAAGTGCACGGGGACCGAATTCCATCCTACCCTGAAACCATCCAATGACTTTCTCATATCCAATTAATTCCGCCACTTTGGAGGTGAGTTCATCCTTATTATACTTTTTATATGGGATATTATTTTTAATTAAATACTTTTCAATTTCATCATCGCTGAACTGGGGACCAATGTATGAACCTTTTTGAATTTCTTTTTGTTCGTCAACTATTCTAGAATTATTGAGATATTGATGCCAAGTAAACATTGCAGCGCCTAAAGCACCCCCCGCATCACCGGCTGCTGGCTGAATCCAAATATCATCGAATATATTTTCACGTAAAAGTTTTCCGTTGCCAACACAATTAAGTGCAACGCCGCCGGCTAAACAAAGATATTTTTCACCCGTTTTCTTCTTTATATGTTTTGCCATTCTTAACATTATTTCTTCGGTAACATCTTGAACAGACCTTGCTAAATCCATTTCGCGCTGTGTTAACTGTGATTCGGGTTTGCGGGGCGGTCCGCCGAAAAGTTTATTGAACTTTTTATTCGTCATTGTTAAACCGGCGCAGTAATTAAAGTATTTCATATTCATTTTGAACGAACCATCTTCTTTAAGGTCAACTAATTCGCTTAAAATTAAATCAACATATTTTGGTTCACCATAGGGGGCTAAGCCCATTACTTTATATTCGCCTGAGTTAACTTTAAACCCGGTATAATAAGTAAAGGCAGAGTATAACAGACCAATAGAATGCGGAAATTTAATATCGGCTTGAATAGTAATTTTATTATCAACGCCCAAACCATAACTTGCGGTAGTCCACTCACCAACGCCATCCAAAGTTAAAAATGCCGCACGTTTAAAAGGAGAGGGATAAAAAGCCGATGCTGCATGAGATTCATGATGTTCAGGAAATAAAACATCACCTTCAAAATTCAGCTCTTTTTTTATAACTTCTTTCATCCATAATTTTTGATTTATCCAAAGCGGCATCGCTTTGATAAATGATTTTATTCCAACGGGAGCATAGGATAAATAGGTTTCAAGAATTCGTTCAAACTTTAAAAAAGGCTTATCATAAAATGCAACAATATCAATGTCGGATGTTTTTAATTTCCCTTCTTCCAAACAATAATTACAAGCATTTGCAGGAAATCTAAAATCATGTTTTTTACGTGTAAATCTTTCTTCCTGTGCGGCAGCTACAATCTCGCCATCTTTTACTAAGCAAGCCGCACTATCATGGTAGTATGCTGATATACCGAGAATATTCATCAGTTATAAGTTTTTTAAGAGGAAAGATAAATAAAAAGTTAATTCTTTGTAGCTAAAAGAAATGAGAATGTATTATTTTTAAATAATGTTAAGCACCTATCCCCTTACCAAGTTTCTTCAGCAACTTGCCAAGTTCTTTCTGTTCCTTTTCATCTAGTACCCCCATTAGTTCGGAAATAAAAACTGCATGATTTGAAAAGATTTTCTTAAAGAGAGAATCGCCCTTTTTTGTTAATTGAATTACTATTGCACGACGATCCTCTTTACTATGGACACGTTCAATAAGTCCTAACTTTTCTAAATTATCTAAAACTAGCGTCATATTACCGCCGCTTACCAACATTTTTGCGCAGAGCACTCCAATTTTCATTGGACCTAAATGACCGAGAGCTTCTATAACTCCAAACTGTGGTTGAGTTAAGCCAAATGCTCGGATGTTTTCCAATGATTTTTTGTTTAAGCTTGAGTAAGCTCTAGCTAATTTGACCCATGTGTCTAAGGCTAAATTCGCTTTTTCTCCGTAATCAATTTTCGGGATCATATGCAATTTTAATTTTTAGTAATTTGAGATTAAACTATAAATAATAGGACACAATATCAAGTTTAATAATCTGATGAAATATTTACGATTTTATTATGGATTGGAAACAAAATTTCGAAAATATGAGTTTTGAATCTAACATAATTATAAAATAAAATGTGGGGTAGAGGTAGAAAGAAAGTTTGAATAAGATCAAAAAGATTGCCCGCTTTATATTAAGACGGGCATTTAAAAAATTATAAAATGTACTTACTTAGATCGCGGTCTTTTACAATTACATTTAATTTTTCCGTTACCATTTCACCGGTAATTTCAATTGACTCCGCCGGCATTTTATCCGGTACTTCAAATAATATATCTTCCAATAACGTGGTTAATATTGTATGGAGCCTTCTCGCTCCAATATTTTCTACTTGTTCATTTACATGTGCTGCCGTTTTAGCTACTTCTATTATAGCACTTTCATTAAAACTAATATCCACCGATTCGGTTTTTAACAATGCGGCATATTGCTTGAGTAAAGCATTTTGAGGAAGTGTAAGAATTTTAATAAAGTCTTGCTCGCTTAAACTTTTCAGTTCTACTCTAATCGGAAATCTTCCTTGAAGTTCGGGAATTAAGTCGGAGGGTTTTGCAATATGAAATGCACCGGAAGCGATAAACAATACATGATCGGTTTTGACCACGCCGTATTTAGTATTAACGGTAGAACCTTCCACAATCGGCAGTAAGTCTCTCTGAACACCTTCTCGTGAAACATCGGGACCTTGAGCTTTGCTGCCCCCGCCTGCTACCTTATCAATTTCATCAATAAATACAATGCCGGATTCTTGAACTCTTCTTATTGCTTCCTGCTGCACGGCTTCCATATCAATTAATTTTTGTGCTTCTTCCTGCGAGATAATTTTTCTGGCATCTCTTATAATTGTTTTTCTCTTTTTCTTTTTCTTAGGCATCATGTTGGTAACAATTTCCTGAATATTAATGCCCATGTCATCCATTCCCATCGGACCCATTATCTGCATTCCGCTTGATGGTATTGTTGCATCAAATTCAATCATCTTATCATCAAGTTCGCCATTCTTTAATTTTTTGCGCATCCATTCGCGTGTTTTTTCATTCTGAACTTCTTCCTCATTTTCATTTCCTTCAACTTTTACGGCAGGCTTTTTAACGGGGGGAATCAAAATATCCAAAATTTTATCTTCAGCAATTACATCTGCTTTTTCTTTAACTTCCATTGTCTTTTCCGAACGTACCATGTTGACGGATATTTCAGTTAAATCTCTAATCATTGACTCAACATCCCTGCCCACATAACCAACTTCAGTAAATTTTGATGCCTCTACTTTTATGAATGGTGCGCCCGAAAGCTTTGCGAGTCTCCTTGCAATTTCTGTTTTTCCAACACCGGTTGGACCAATTAGTATTATATTATTCGGCATAATTTCCTCTTTAATACTTCCGGAAACCTGCTGTCTTCTCCATCTGTTTCTAAGAGCAATTGCAACTGCACGTTTTGCATCATCCTGCCCAATTATATACTCGTCCAATGCTTTTACAATCTGAAACGGAGTTAAATTTTTCATTACGTTATTATTATTCATACCTTTTCCAAACTTTATTTTTCTAATACTTCAACATTAATTTTATCATTTGTATAAATACAAATATCGGCTGCGGTTTTTAACGCTTCTTCCACAATTTCTTCTGCGGAAAGATTGCTGTATTTTTTTAGCATTTTTGCTGCAGCTAAAGCAAACATACCTCCCGAACCGATTGCGATAATATTATCATCAGGCTCTATAACATCACCTGTTCCCGAAACAACAAAGGTTCTATCTTTTGATACTACCGCAAGCATTGCTTCTAATCTCCTTAAAAATTTATCAGTCCGCCAATCTTTTGCCAGTTCAACAACAGAGCGTTCAACTTTTCCGCCAAATTGTTCAAGCTTTTCTTCAAAACGGTTAAGCAAGGCAAATGCATCGGCTGCCGAACCGGCAAATCCGCAAAGAACTTTTCCGTTATATAATTTTCTTATTTTCATCGAGTTATGTTTCATAACGGAGTTGCCTAATGTAACTTGACCATCGCCGCCAATTGCCGCGGTTCCATTATGAATAATACCTAATATAGTTGTCGATCTAATTTTTCTTTCCAATTTAATCTCCTTATAAATCTTTATGGTAAATCTTGCTGACTATTCTGCCATTTTTCAACCCATTCATAAAAGGGAGAAATAATGGGCATAGCCATTCCCATTCCGCCAAATCCAAAATTCTTAAACACTAACATACTTAAATTATTAACTTTTATCGATTGCAAAACTTTGTGGTTGATGTCAATCTCATATTTGTTTGCAAGTTCAACAGTTTTATCAATTTTGGTTTTTAATATTTCCATATTTTTTAACTGCTTTATGTATGTATCTTTTACCTCTTCAAAATTAAGTTCACTTTTAACTACCGGTTCTCTCTTGCCAATCAATTTGATGATCGAATATCCTTCAGCTAAATTTAATGGACCATAAACCTCGCCTAGTTCAAGCTGTGAAGCAATTTTTCCAATTTCACCGTGTTCCGTAATTGGGAAATATCCAAACTCACCATTATTCTCTTTCGTTTCTTTCCGGATTGTATACTCCCTGGCTATATCCTGAAACCTTTCCCCTTCATCCAGGCACTTAAAAACTTTTTCAACTATTTCTAAACTGTCAGTTAAAATTTCAAAAATGTTAACTTGCATCGGCGAAGTAAAATCGGCTTCCTCTTCAAATTTCTGTTTAGCTTCCCCCTCTGTAATCTCAACAGAGTTTTTTATTTTTTTTTCATAGAGTCTGCCCAAATAATTTCCGCGCCAAGTGTTCACTTGATTTTTCACTTCAGGCAGCTCATTAAGATTTTGCCTTTTAGCTTCTTCTGTCAGTATTTCATGCTCAATAAATCGTTTTACCCTTGAATTCAGTTTTGCTCTAACAGTATCGGGATTAATACTGTTCGAATAAAAACCTTCGTATGCAAATGCATAATAAAATTCCTTTAACTTTATATCTCTCTTTCCCAGATTTATAAAATTCATATTTAAGGAATCTTCGCCAATTTCTGATTCAACATTGCTGAAGTCAGCCGAGCTGAATTTTATATCACCGAAATCGGGTATTCCCTCTTTTTCTTTTTTACGTTTTAATTGTTCAATAATATTATCACTGAAAGTCCAAAACAAATAACCATTTGTTGTAACGGATTTGTCCCCTAATAGTTTGACTAAATAATTTCTATTTAATTCGTCTTCAATTGTTTGTTCTAAATTCCTCTTCAAGTTCAGGTATTCTTTTGATACTTGCCTGTCACTACCAAAAGGAATTTCATCAATAGAAAATAATTTAAATATATACCATCCGTTAGATGCTTTAATAGGTTTACTGTATTCAGAAACTTTAAGACGATATAACTCATCTTCAATTTCTACCGGAAAATCACCGTAGCTAATTGTAAATAAACTGTCCTTGCCAAATGATGAATTCCATTTGTTGAGCAATGTGCCGAAGCTTTCTCCTTTTTCCAAAAGCCGGTAAAGGCTGTCGGCTTCATTTATACTTAGTGCTTTTAGAAACTGCAGATTTAATTTTTTTCTACTCCGCAAAAATACTTTACTAATTTTTTCTTCATCAATATTAATATTACTTTCGATCTCTTTTTTATAAAGAGCATCGCGGGCATACATTTTTTTTAAATTTTCAAACGTATATTTTATTACGTTGGTTGTATCAAGCCCTAAATTTTCAGCCTCTTGTGCCCAAAGTTTTTCGGCAATAATTGAATAAAGTAATTCCGCTTTAAGTGCTTCTTCACTTTTATTCGGCTTATTAATTTGAGGTACTAATTCAAATCTCTTTTTGAATTCATCAATAGTAATTTCTTCTTCACCCACTTTGGCAATTACTTTTGTGCTATTGCTTTGCCCAAATAAAATTGAATTAAAAATTACTGAAATAATAATTACAGATAATATTTTTTTTGTAAACATAGTTCTATTTTCTATTGAATAATTTATACGGAATTATACGCGGTACATCATTTTTATACTCGGTGTATTTAACACCAAAAACCCTCTCTAGTTTCCTTTCTTCAAAAATTGACCCGATATAAAAATAAATTGCAATATTTATTACCATTACCAGGTACCACAAATTTACTGCGGGATTAAATAGAAGAATTAAAGTTGAAAAAAAATAAATTGGATGTCGGCAATACTTAAACGGACCTTCTATTTTTAATTCCGAATGTTCATCAAGTTCGTTAATATCGTAAGTGCCGTTTAGATATCTCCTAATTTGGTTAATACCTAAAAACTCCATTCCATCAATAACTTTTACCGCCCACACTATTCCTGCCAAACCAATAATCTGAATTCCAAAAAATATCAAATCATACGGATTAGATAAATCATAGAGCGGTTTTACCGGTTTGGGTGAAACAGCCAAAAGTGCAATAAAAGAAATAACAGAAATTGCGTTGTAGAATAATCTATAAAAAGCAATTTTATCACCCACAGTTTCAACAAGTTTTTTTTTGAATTTTCTTGATGCAAGTATGGAATGGGAATAACCGAATAGTGCAAACAGAATAAATATTATTAAAATATCAAAAACTAAATTCATAATTCTTTACGTAATCTCGCAACCGGAATTTTCAATTGCTCTCTATATTTTGCAACAGTTCTTCTGGCAATATGAATTCCTTTATCGACCAATATTTTTGCTATTTTATCATCACTGTATGGTTTATTCTTAGGCTCGTTTTCGCAAATTTCTCTTATTAATTCCCTAATGTGCTTATTAGAAACTTCGGCGCCGGAGTCAGTTGACAACCCTTCGCTGAAAAAGTATTTTAATTCATGAATACCAACCGGGCTTTGAACGTATTTGCCGTTTACAACACGGCTTATTGTTGAAATGTCCATCATTACTTCATCGGCAATGTCCTTATAAATCATAGGTTTTAACGCCTTTGCACCGTATTCAAAAAACTCATATTGTTTTTCCAGTATAGCGCGCATAATTTTCATTAAAGTATGGCGGCGCTGCTGTATTGATGCAATAAACCATTTTGCCGATTCAAATTTTTCTCTTAAAAATTTATGTGTTTCTTTATCACGTTTTGAAATTTTTCGTTTACGCTTATTAGTATTTATCATCTCTAGATAAGTTTGACTTATTGTAACCGAAGGAACACTTCTATCATTCAATGAGACAATGTAATTGTCTTCAAGTTTTTCAATTACAAAATCAGGGGTAATTTGATTTGCTTCTTCAGAATCAATATTGCCTTCGCCGGGCTTGGGATTTAACTTGTGGATAAGGTCTATTGTTGCACGCAGAGTTTCACGTGTTAAATCCATACTTTTTTGAATATTATCGAATCTCTTATTTGCAAAATCTTCAAAATGTTCATCAAGCACTTTTTCTGCTAAATAGGAGTAATATGGATCATAAGAACCGGCGCGTAGTTGAATAAGCAGACACTCTTGTAAACTACGTGCAGCAATACCAATCGGCTCTAACCGCTGTATGCTGTGCAACACTTTTTCGGCTTCTTCTAATGTTATTTCTACGTGATCAAATAATTTTAAGTCATTTACTAATTTTTCTAAGTCATGTAAAAAATAACCGCTTATATCTAAGCTGCTGATAATAGTTTCACCCATTATCATCTGCGCTTCGGTTAAGGGCAGCATATTAAGCTGCTCTACCAATAATTCCCTTAGTGAAATTCTTGAAGGCGCAATCGGCTGAAGATTTTCGTCATCCGGACTTTTATTCGATTTCGTTATTTCAAAATCTTCATCATTCATATAATCTTCAAGATCAAACTCTTCATTATCTACATCCTCAACATCATCATCTTTTTCTTCTTTTTGATCAGCAGACATTTCCATTTCATCTAATAATGTCTCTTCCAAAATAGGATTTAATTCTAACTCGGTTTTAATTCTCTGTTCCAAAGCCAGAGTATTAAGCTGAAGCAGTTTTTGATATTGAATTTGCTGAGGCGAGAGCTTTTGCTGCTGCGCCAGCCTCTGATTTAATGATAACATTTACTTAGTCTCCCCAAGAAACTCCTTTAAATTTTCAAACCATTTTTTTCCAAGTAATCTATGCAAAGCATCTTTGCAGAAATCCAGTGTACTCACGTTAATTTCGGCTCCTTTTATTAATGCACAATCACATTCTGAATATTCTTCAAACCTTAGTGCCGGTCCTCCGAAGCTGTCAACTCTAATAGGGAAAAGATGACAAGATATTGGTTTCAAAAAATCCGAATCGCCATTATTATAAGCAGCTTCAATACCGCATTTTGCAATTTTTTTTTCATCGTAATAAACAAATACGCATTCTCTTTTATTCATGCTTCTCGTCATAAGCTGATCATGCTTACTTTCCCAAAATCCATTTTCTTCAATTACCTTAACATGAACTTCCGGCAAGTATTTTTTAATATTTTCAAGATTCCTATTTATCTCTTCAATTTCATAATTTGCTAAGGGAGCGCCAAACTCACTTTTCATTGTACAGCATGCTCCTTTGCATACTTCTAAATCACAAGTAAATTTTGTATTGATAATTTCCTTGTTTACAATTACATCTTCTATTTCTATAAACTTGTTAAGCATAGTATTGGAATAATTTTTGCTAAAGATAATGATTTCATTTAAATATATAAAGAATGAAATCCATTTGTTAAAAACAAATTCATTATTTTAAGAGTAAATATAATAATCCTACCTAATTATTATCGAGGATTCTCAATGAAAATTAAGGAGAAATCTATTTTAATTACCGGTGCAAGCAGCGGAATTGGAGCTGAGCTTGCCAAAATTTATGCAGAACAAAATGCCGCTGTTTTTTTAGTTGCCCGCAGAATAAATAAACTTAACGAGTTAAAAAGCAAATTAGATCAATTCAGTTCAAAAATATTTACTTACCAATGCGATGTTTCAAATAAAAGCGAAGTTGCAGATACTTTTAAACAAATTAAAAAAGAAACTTCTTTTATTGATATTGCAATTTTAAATGCCGGCAGCGGACATAATATGAAAATTGAAAATTTTAATTCGGAATTGGCAGAAGAAATTTTTGGTGCTAACGTACTTGGAATGATTTATTGGATTGAACAATTGCTGCCGGATTATCTAAAAAATAAAAAAGGAATTTTAGCAGGTGTCTCAAGTCTTGCCGATAACCGCGGGTATTCGGGCAGCGGTTTTTATTGTGCAAGTAAAGCTGCCGCTACCATTTATTTAGATGGACTAAGAGTTGAGCTTAAAAAACATGGCGTTAAAGTTATAACTATAAAACCGGGTTTTGTAAAAACACCAATGACTGATAAAAATAATTTTAAGATGCCTTTACTTATGAGCGTTGAAAAAGCCGGAAGAATAATTTTTAAAGGAATAAAAAAAGAAAAAAATATAATCCAATTTCCTATGCTCACAGTTATTGGAAGTAAACTTATTGGGGCACTGCCGACTTCTATTTATGAAAAACTTCCAATTGAAAGTAATTAAGTAAAAGTACTTTGTTTAATTATTTGGGTATTGTTTGATACATAGACATTCCATCCTATTATTACAATATTGGTTTAAAAATATGAAAGATTGCGAATGAATATTTACAAAGCTGTACTTGTTTTACTGATATTTGTCAGTTGCGAAAACGCAGTTGAAAATAAACCGATAATTAAAAAAGAACTCTCCGTAGTAATTGCAAAAAGTAATGTTGGTCCTGTAAATGATGTTGCAGTATTCGGAGGAACTCCAATTGCGGCTTGGGGAGGGTTCAGTAATTTTGTAAAGCTATTCCCTTCACGTACTCTTAAAGATCATATTGGTTATATAAATGCAGTTGAATTCAGTCCTGACGGACAAATACTTGCAAGTGGCAGCAGTGACCATAACATAAAGCTTTGGGATGTTAAAACCGAAAAATTACTTCGAACCTTTTCTGAACATCTTTCAGCAACGTGGGCTTTAGTTTTTACAGCCGACGGCAAAAGCATAATAACCGGGCAAGATAGAAATGTAGTGCTATGGCGTAATGCAGCAGGCGGACAAATAGGAAAGCTTGCTATGCTCGGTCATACAAGCACTATTCTTACCGTTGCTATTAGTGCCGATTCAAAAAAAATATTAAGCGGCAGCCGCGATAAAACTATTAAAATTTGGAATGCAGATACAGGAGAATTGTTAAAAGATATTCCAAATATGATGAGCAATGTTAATGCTCTAAATTGTCATCCGACTTTAAGTACATTTATAAGTTCAGGCAGCAATTCAAAAATTTTAATATGGAATTTAAACGATTACAGCTTGACGGATTCTATATCAACCGATGGCGGTGAAATATATTCTTTAATTTTCCATCCCTCCGGAAAATATATTGCAAGTGCCGGCAGCAACGGAAATATCTATATATTTTCTTACAATGATAAAACCTTACTTCGTGTTCTGGAGGGGCACAGTAAAATAGTAAAATCTATAAAGTTTAACAGAGAAGGCACTATTCTTATAAGCGGCAGTTATGATGAAACGGTTAGAATCTGGTCAAATATTTTTTAGAAAAATAAATTTAACTTAAAAATCTCGAAACTAATTTTCCAAGTTGATCGAACTCAATTAAAAAAGCATCATGCCCGTGCGGTGATGTGATCTCGGCATATTCAGCATTCGGTATCATCCCTGCAATTTTAACCTGCTCCTCTTTCGGATATATAACATCGGTATTTATTCCGATCCATAAAGCCCTTTGTTTTATTTCTCCAAGCACATCTGCAGTATCTCCTCTTCCCAAAGTTATATCATGGCTATCCAATGCTTCGCTCAAATAGAGATAAGTGTTAGCATCAAATCTATCAACAAGCTTACTCCCCTGATATTCCAAATAACTTTCAATTTCAAATTGAGATTCATTTTTATTTCCGCTTACTTTTCGGCGACCAAACTTTTCTTCAAATGAAAAATATGTTCTGTAGCTTTGCATTGCAATTTGCCGGGCTAACGATAATCCTTTGTACGGCTGGTTTTTATAATTTCCATTCCGGAAATCTGCATCATTTTTTATTGCTAATCGGCTGGCTCTATTTATTCCCATTGCCCATGCAGAATGTGCTGCCGAAGCTGCAATAGGAATAATGGAATCGACAATATCGCCATACATAATTGCCCATTCCAAAGCCTGCATACCCCCGAGCGAGCCTCCCGATACTGCTTTCATTCTATTTATATTTAAATATTCTATCAGCTTTTTTTGAACCTTAACCATATCTCGGACTGTTACCGCCGGAAAAGTTTGATTATATTTTTCACCGGTCGAATGATTTATATCAGTAGGACCGGCAGTTCCATAGCAGCTTCCGAGAACATTTGAGCAGATAACAAAATATTTGTCGGTATCAAAAGCTTTGCCGGGACCAATCATCTGATTCCACCAGCCGGGCTTGCCGAGATACATTTTATTATACTTTGATAAAAATTCATTGTCTTTTGAAATCCCAATTTCAGCATCACCAATAATACCGGCAGCATGTGCGTTGCCTGTAAGTGCATGGCATATCAATACAGCATTGGTTCTTTCATCATTCAGTATGCCGTATGTTTGATAAGCGACTTTTATATTGCTTAGCTTTTCACCGTTATCAAACTTAAGCGGTTCATCTTTGAAAAGCTCAACAAACTTTGTAGTCGTTTCAAATTCAGTAATTGCAAATGTTTCTCTCATTATAAATCCAATTTAAAATTAAAAGCCGGCAGAATATTTTCCGCCGGCTGAAAAAATATTAAACTGCTGCTTTGCTTTTATAAGTCAGTTTTAATGCACTTTCAAAATCATTTATAATATCATCAATATGTTCAATACCTACGGAAACCCTTATCAGTTCGGGCAATGCGCCTGCTGCAATTTTTTCTTCCTCCGATAATTGCTGATGCGTTGTAGATGCCGGATGAATAACTAATGTTTTTGCATCGCCAACATTTGCCAGCAGACTTGCAAGCTTAACATTATTGATAAAACTTTTTCCGGCTTCAATTCCGCCTTTAATACCAAACGATAACATAGACCCGAAGTAACCGTCCTTCAAATATTTTTTTGCATTTTCATGGGATGGATGATTCTCAAGTCCCGGATACGAAACCCAATCAACTGCCGGATGTTCATTCAGCCAATTAGCAAGTATCAAAGCATTTTCATTATGCCGTTCAACTCTTAGCGATAATGTTTCGATACCCTGCAGCAAAAGGAATGAGTTAAATGGACTTATACATGGTCCAAAATCTCTAAGACCTTCCACCCGTGCCCTAATAATAAATGCAATGTTGCCGAACTGAGAACCTTTGCCGAATACTTCATTAAATTTTAAGCCGTGATACCCGGCTGAAGGTTCGGTAAAAATTGGGAACTTGCCGCTTCCCCAATCAAAATTACCCGAATCGACAATTATCCCCCCGATTGAACTTCCATGCCCGCCTATCCATTTTGTTGCACTTGCAACTACAATATCAGCACCATGTTCAATGGGCTTAACTAAAAATCCTGCCGCTCCAAAGGTATTATCTACAATAAGGGGAATACTATGTTTATGAGCGACTTCTGCAATTGATTTTATATCCGGAATATTTAACCCCGGGTTACCAATTGATTCAAGGTAAATTGCTTTTGTTTTCTCATCAATTTGTTTTTCAAAATCTTCCGCTTTATCATTTTCAACAAATTTAACATCAATACCGATACGCGGAAAAGTTACTTTAAATTGATTGTAAGTTCCGCCGTACAAATTACTTGATGAAACAATATTTTCACCGGCTTGTGCCAAGTTAGTTATTGCCAAATGCTGTGCTGAAAGTCCGGACGAGGTTGCAAGTGCAGCAACTCCCCCTTCAAGTGCGGCAATTCGTTTTTCAAAAACGTCTGTAGTCGGATTCATAATTCTTGTATAAATGTTTCCGAATTTTTGAAGAGCAAAAAGTTCAGCAGCATCTTGTGCATCATCAAATGTGTAAGATGTTGTTTGATAAATTGGTACTGCACGTGATTTTGTTGCAGTATCGGGTTCTTGCCCTGCATGTAATTGCAGTGTTTCATATTTATAGTTTTGTGTTCCGTTGTCGCTCATTGTATTTCCTTTTGTTTAGTTAGAGTTTTAATTTTTTCCGGATACAAAAAAACCTCCCGGAAATTTTTCGAAGGAGGTTTATTGTTCTTTCTTATCTTTCCCGTTTGGGCAGGATGCAGCACCTTTCCTGTTTCCACAAGATGGTTGCTAAGGCGTCATAGGACCTGTTCCCTCGACCTTTCGTTATAAGAGCTGTTAACTCGTATAATTTCAATGAACAAAAAAAAGCCCTTCATTTATTTTGAAGGGCTTTTGTAGAAAATCTAAAATTAAGTATCTACCGCTGCCCTTTGCTGTTAAGCATGTTACAAATCATACAGAGCATGATATTGTTACTTTGGACTGCGATATTTTTTTCTTTCAATTTCATATTGGGTGCAAACATACAAACTTGTTTATGTGTTTGTCAAGTGTATTTTTTAGGAATGAATAAAATAGTTCTTAAATTCATTGTAATCATTTGAAATCATAATTGATTGTTTCTCTTTATGCATACATTCCTCTAATCTTACGGGTATAATAACTTTTTCACCAATTGCTTTCTCAACAACATCTGCAAATTTTGCAGCGTGTGCCGTTTCCAAAATTATAATTCTCGAACTATCAGTAACATTTTTTTTATAATCTAACGCTGCTAAATAACCCACAGCACCATGAGGATCGATAACATACTCGAACTCATTTCGCACTTCGGCAATTGCGCTTAATGTTTCTTCATCCGAAAAAGTGTTAGAGTAAATTACAGATTTGATCTCATCGAGATCATTATTAAATAGATCAATAATTCTACTAAGATTACTGGGGTTGCCCACATCCATTGCATTTGAGTAAGTTTTTTTTGACGGCTTAGGATGAAATATTCCGCTGCTCAAATATTTCGGGAAAATATCATTGCTGTTTGTAGCGGCAATAAATTTGTTTACCGGTAATCCCATTTTTTTTGCAAATAAACCTGCTGTTAAATTTCCAAAGTTTCCTGAAGGCACACAGAAAATTAGATTATCTTTTTCTCTGTTCTGCTTAAATGCATCAAAGTAATAAAACGTTTGTGGAATAAGCCTCGCAATATTAATTGAATTTGCCGAACTCATTTTTTTTCTGCCGATAATTTCTTTATCAACAAATGCCTGCTTTACAATTTTCTGGCAGTCATCAAAAGTTCCCTCAATCTCAATAGCCTTAATATTGTTTCCAAGAGTTGTGAATTGCTGTTCTTGAATCTTGCTAACTTTACCCGAAGGATAAAGAACAAAAACATTAATTCCTTCAACACCTAAAAATCCATTTGCAACAGCACTGCCGGTATCCCCGCTGGTTGCAACTAAAATATTAAGCTCTTCATTTTCATCTTTAATAAAATGCTCCATCGTACGAGCCATAAATCTGGCACCGAAATCTTTAAAGGCTAATGTAGGTCCGTGAAATAATTCTAAAATTGAAAATGATTCATTTAGTTCAACTAATGGAGAGGGAAAAGTTATCGACTGCTCAATTATTTTTTGCAGCGTATTATTTTCTATTTCATCATCAATAAATTTATCTGCAATGTTTACGGCAATCTCAATAGTTGATAAATTTGAAAGTTCATCTAAAAATGATTTTGATAACGGGGGAATCCTATCAGGCAAAAATAGCCCGCCGTCTGAGGCAAGTCCGCTCATTACTGCCGTCTTAAAATCGACAAACTCATTTTTATTATTTGTACTGTAATACTTCATTGTTATCCAATTACCTTTGGTCCGTTTGGGTTTATTTTAGAAATATAAACCTTACCCTGAATATTTTTTTTCTTCAATGCCAACATCATTTCAGCACCAATTTTATTTGCCTCTTTTTGATTTTTACTAAACGCAAATATTGATGGTCCCGACCCTGAAATATTACATGCAATTGCTCCCGCAGTTAATGCCGCATTTTTTATATCAAAATATCCGGGAATAAGTTTAGACCGGAATGGTTCGGAAATTTCATCAACTATCGATTTGCCTATCAATTCATAATCAGAATTATTTAATCCGGCAACGAGGGCTCCAATATTACCAAAATGCCTGCGTGCTTTTGTTAATTGTAAATTCTTTTTAATAAGCTTCCGTGCTTCCGAGGTATTAATTTTTAGCTGCGGATATAAAACCGTGCAGTACATATTTCTTGGATAATTTAACTCAACAATATCCGCCGGGTTGTAATCACGAACAAGAATAAATCCGCCGAACAAACAAGGAGCCACATTATCGGCATGAATAGCTTTGCTGGCAACCTTTTCGCCAAGCAGTGCAAATTCCAATAACTCATTTTTACTAAAAGGATTATTCAATAATTTATTAGCTGCAAACACAGCCGCTACAGCACTTGCCGCACTCGAACCGAGTCCGCTGCTGAGCGGCATTTTTTTTCTAATCTCAATGTCTATTCCAATACTATCATTTAATTTTGAAAGCAAATGTTTTACAGCCATAGATGCAGTGTTTTCTTCCATCTTTTTAGATATCGCACCTTTATCGCCTGTAATTTTTGTAACTTTAATTTTATTAAGATTATTCTTTTTTAGAATTACAATATCACCCGGTTCATTTAATGCAAAACCAAGTGTGTCAAATCCGCAGCCTACGTTTGATACGGTTGCCGGTGCAAATACTTTAATAGTTTTTTCCATTATAAAATTTTGTCCAAATAACCTTTTGCTTTCATTAATTCTGCATTTAAAATTGTTCCGCCTGCCGCGCCGCGCACAGTATTATGCGATAAAACAATAAATTTGTAGTCAAACAAATTACATTCCCTCAAACGTCCGACTGTAACCGTCATTCCATTACCTTCATTTCTATGAGTCTTCGGTTGAGGATGTTTTTCATTGAAGGTATATTTAACGGGATACCTTGGTGCAGACGGCAGGTTTAATGCCTGCGGTTCACTTGAAAAGTTTTCCCATGCACTTATCAGTTCCTGCCGGCTAAGCTTGTTTTTCAACTTCACTTGAACACATTCTAAATGACCATCAATTACCGGTACACGATTGCATTGCGCACTTATATTAAAATCGGCGCTATTAAAAGTGCCATCAGTTGAGAGCTTGCCGAAAATTTTTGAAGGCTCTGTCTGCATCTTTTCTTCTTCACCCCCAATAAAGGGAACAACATTATCAATCATATCCATGCTTGACATGCCGGGGTAACCGCTGCCTGAAACTGCCTGCATTGTTACTACATTTATTGCTTCGATACCAAATTTTTCTTCAAGCGGTTTTAATGCCATCGCCAAGCCTATGGTTGAGCAATTAGGGTTTGTAACTATTGCACCCGAATATTTTTGTTTTTTTATTAATTCCAAATGATCAGGGTTGACTTCAGGAATCATTAATGGAACATCTTCATCAAAGCGGTGATTGCGGGCGTTGGAAACTATAATATATCCTTCATTGGCAAATTCAGTTTCAATTTTTCCGGCAACGGATGCATCAAGCGCAGAGAACAATAATTTTGAATTGAAATCAGGCACGCAATTTTTTACAAGCATTTCTCCGAATTTATCAGGCAATGGTTTCTGCATAACCCAATTTACTGCATCGGAATATTTTTTACCTGCAGATTTTTCTGAAGCACCTAATTCGGTAATCTCAAACCATGGATGATCAGTTAATAGTTCGATAAACTTTTGTCCCACGCTTCCTGTAGCGCCAAGTATTCCAACGGGAATTTTATTAGTCATAACTTAACTCAAGTAATTTGATATTCTTAAAATATCGGCATAAATACCGGAAGCAGTAAAAGTAGCTCCGGCACCTCTGCCGCTTATTGTTAACGGCTGATCGAAAAAATTTTTTGTTCTAATTGCAAATACATTATCTGCGCCTTTTAATGAATAGGCGGCTTCTTCGGGTCCTGCTTCTTTCAGTCTCACTTCAGCAATACCTTTTCCGTATTTAGCAATGTACCTTAAAACCTTTCCCTTTTTTTCAGCTTCTTTCTTTCTCATGCTAAAATTTTCATCGTGCTGTTTAAGTATCTCATAAAATTTTTCAACATTTATATCTTTCCCTCTCGCTTCCTCCGGTACTAAATTTTCTATGGAAATATCACTAAGTTCTAAATCAGCACCAATTTCTCTGGTAAGAATTAGTAGTTTTCTTGCAACATCTAAACCGTTTAAGTCATCACGGGGATCAGGTTCCGTAAAACCATTTGCTTTAGCTTCTAAAATTATTTCACTGAATTTTTTATCACCTGTAAACGAGTTGAACAAATAACTTAATGTTCCTGAAAAAACACCTTCAACTGATATGATTTCCTCACCGCAGTTTATAAGGTCTTGCAATGTTGTAATTACAGGCAAGGCAGCACCCACATTCGTTCCATATCTAAATTGAACATTATGCCTTTTAGCTGCCTGTCTCAGCAATTTGTAATCATGCAGCGTTCCGCTGTTTGCAGTTTTATTCGGTGTAGCAATTGAGATGCTTGAATTTAGAATAGAGACATAATGAGGAACCGCAATGTTGGAAGCGGTACAATCAACGAAAATAGTATTTGCCATATTTAGCTTTTTCATTTCTGTAATGAATTTTTCTACATTAGAATCAACACCGTTTGTTTCTAATTCATTTTTCCAGTCCTCTATATTTAATCCGCTTGAATTAAAAATCATCTTTTTACTGTTTGCAATTCCAACTAAGTTAAATTTTGTATGCAGTTCTTTATGTGCGTAATCTTTGTGTTCTTTTATATACTGAATTAGCGCGCTTCCAACCAATCCCGGTCCAAGTAAAAACAAATTTAAAATCTTTTTTTCTGATAAGAATAGCGAATCGTGCAGAACATTTAATGCTTTAGTAAGTTCACTCTCTTTTATCACAAAAGAAATATTAAGCTCGGATGAACCTTGTGCAATTGCAATAATGTTTACTCCGTTTTTACCGAGTGACCGAAACACCTTGCCTGATATTCCGGGCGTGTGCCTCATATCTTCACCAACTACAGCAATTATCGATAAGTTTTCTTCTGTTAAAACTTCCTCAATTTCACCATCTAAAATTTCCAATCGAAACTCTTTTTTTATTACTGCGGCGGCGGCTAAACCATCTTGCGGATTAACTGCAATTGAAATACTAATCCCTGATGAACCTTGTGTTAGAAGCAATACTTTAATTTTACTTTTTGCCAGCGCGTTAAATATTCTTGAAGTAACCAATTCATTGCCGAACATTCCCGTTCCTTCAATATTAAGCAGAGTAACATTATCAATTGACGAAATTCCTTTTGCGTTGAAGCCTATTTCAGGTTCTTTTTCAACTACAACGGTACCTTTAAAATCGGGATTAAAAGTATTTCTAATTCTCACCTTAATTTTTTTATCAAGTGCAGGCTGAATGGTAGGGGGATAGATTACCTTGGCGCCAAAGTGCGACATCTCCATTGCCTCGGCATAAGTAACGGCATTCAATGACATTGCATCTGTTACTCGTCTGGGGTCCGCAGTCATTATTCCATTAACATCAGTCCATATTTCTATTTCATCTGCCTTCAATGCCGATGCAAGTATGGAAGCTGTATAATCAGACCCTCCCCTTCCGAGTGTTGATATTTCATTATGCTCGGTGGAACCGATAAAGCCCGTTACAATTTGAATAATTTTATTTTTTGAAAAATGATCTTCAATCAGTTTGTTTGTAATCGGAAAATTAATTTTCGCATGGCTGAAATTCTCATCTGTTTTTATCAGCGTCGTACTGTTAACAAAATTACATTTTATTTCTTGTGAATTTAGGGTCTCTGCAATAATACCGCATGAAAGCCGTTCGCCGAAACTAAGAATAGTATCTGAAATTCTAGGAGTTAATTCCTTTAATAAAAATACTCCTTCCAAAATACTTTTTAACTGATCAAACAATTCGGATGTGTAATCAAGTGCTGATTTTTGTTTGTTGGGCGCAATCAATTCTTCAACAGCATTTAAATGCCTAATGCGTAATTTATGAAGTGCCGCTAAATATGAATTATCTCTGCTCACAGCTTTCTTGCTGAGCAGTATCAGTTCATTAGTTACACCTTGAAAGGCTGATGAAACAACCACTATAGGAATTTCAGCCTTATAGTAATTTTCAATAATTGAAACAACCCGTTTTATACTTTCCGATTTACCGACTGACGAACCGCCGAACTTTAATACTTTCATCTCATACCAATAACTTTTTAAAATTAGAGGCAATAATACAATTATGCTACAAAGCAATCAAGATATTGAAAAAGTTGTTAAAATTATTTTAAAGGACACGTTATCACTTTTGATGAATTTTCCTGCGTATACAGTTAGAAGCCAAATTCAAAAATGAACTGAAAATATCTTTTAACTAAAAAAGGAAAACATAAATGAGAACCATATTAAAACTATCGATAACTCTTACGGTAATAATGCTGTTACTCTTTACTCAAGGCTGCAACAAGGATGACAACCCAACAAACCCAGGTGATGAAAACCCGAATGTGACAATAGTTGCGTTTTCAGTATCACCATCAGCAGTTCCGGTTCAGGGCGATTCTGTGACAGTAAGCTGGGAAGTGACCGGAGCAACTTCTGTTATAATAACACCCAATATTGGTACTGTTGCTACTCCGGCAAGCGGCTCGGTAAAAGTATTTGTAAACTCAACTACATCATTCATCATCAATGCAAGCAACGCTGCTAACTCAGCATCTGCCACAGCAATGGTAAATGCTGCATCATCCACCACTATAAATGGTTTTGCAAAAGATTTTGCAGGTGAACCAATTGCGGGTGCCGCAATTCTTGTTGATGGGAAACAAGCAGTAACTACTTCATCTGATGGATCTTTTACTGTGCAGGATGTGCTTACAC
This sequence comes from Ignavibacteriota bacterium, assembly GCA_013112585.1. Taxonomy (GTDB): domain Bacteria; phylum Bacteroidota; class Ignavibacteria; order Ignavibacteriales; family Melioribacteraceae; genus IGN16. The sequence goes on from JABFGH010000029.1 coordinate 34,282, forward strand.
CTTACAACATAACTATGATTTTAGGTAATGATAAGCTGGCTGTTAAATATATGCAGGTGACAAAAACTAATCCAACCTTACTTTATGTTGAAGGCTTTACCGGTTCAAATAATTCTGCTACAATTACCGGAAGTGTTCCTTCGGCAAGTGGAAAGGTAACGAGAGTATTTTTTGTAAGCGGCGATAAAAGCTGGTATGCCACAGCATCTCAATCGAACGGTAACTTTACAATTAATGCAAGATGGAATGGATCAACTGTTTCATATTCAGGTAAGCTTTATGTGCTGCGCTGGACAAACGGCTCAAATGGTTTGCCATCGGAATATGATGCTTATGGAGAAAAAACTTTAACCATCAGCAATGGCGGAACATTCAGCAATAATAATTTTTCTTCAGGCGAACTAACTGACCCTGCTGACAATAATATTACCGGAACAGTTATTAAGCCGTCTTCTAATTATAATATATCAAATAGAGCTCTATCAATAAATTTTGGTAATTCTTCAACTTATATTGGCAGTGAATCTGGCTCTTTATCAGAAAACTTGAGCTTTACAGTTCCTAATATTGCCGGTGCCTCTTTTGGAATTGAAGCAACTGCAAGCGATAACAATAAAAGATCCACAGCTTACAAACAAAATATTTCCGGAGGAACAAATGGGGTATCAATTCCTATTGAAATGCCGCCGCAGCTAAGTTTACCCGTTGATAATGCTTCCGGTGTTGATACATCAACGACATTCCTTTATAATCAAGGAACCGGCAGCGGTGTAAATTTAGTTCAAATAGTCGGTTCAAGTTCATCCTATCCTGATTACTTTGTTTTTACAAAAAGCAATTCGGTAACAATCCCTAATTTGTCATCACAAGGATTAGGTTTACCAAGCAATGGTGATTACAGTTGGCAGGTACTTCAAATTTCTCCGTTGAATTCTGTTGATGATGCAGCTTCAGAGAGTTTCATCAGCTTGATAAATAAAAATAGCGGTGACGTTGGAGCGGGTGTTTCAGAGGACTATGACTTTAGAACTAAGAGTAATTAAATTTAACAGTATCTATTTAGAGCGGGAATTCTATTCCCGCTTTTTTTATTTGTTTAAAGATTCAGTATGATGTAATTCTGCCAGCTTTGGTTTCCCCCACGACTTGTATAATTCAACTAATCTTGCACTTACCCTATCAACACCATTGGAATTGTTCTTTTCATTTTTCTGTATCTCTAAATTTTTCAATAATAGTTTTTCTGCATCATCATTTTTACTCTGCTTCATTAATAATTTTGAATAACCGAGCACGGATGATAATGTTCTAGGATGCGACTCCCCAACCAGTTTACTGTTTATACTTATCGATTTTTTGTACAATGAATCAGCTTTAAGAAAGTTTCCCTGCTCACTTAAAATAGAAGCTAAATTATTCATGCATGATGTTGTAAATGTATGATCTTCGGTTAACTCATCTATTCCTATCCTTATAGCTTCCTCTGCAAAATTAAATGCTTCTTCTTTTTTACCCAGCGCATTATATGTGCGGGATAGTTGAAGTATTGCGATTGCAGTAGAGAAATGATCGTAGCCATAAATTTTCTTTTTCATTTTGTAAGCAGAATCAAGATAATTTTCCGATTTCTGATATTCTCCTTTATCGAAATAGAGCCAGCCCAAATTCCCTATGGTTTGTGCAACATTCGGATTTTCCTTTCCCCCTGTGTCAATAAATATCTTTAGTGCATCCTTGTATAATTCTTCAGCCTTTTTGAAATTATTGATACTATGTTCAACTCTTCCAAGACTTTTTAAGCCCTGCCCTACATCCGGATGATCTTCACCAAGTAATTTAATTCTAATCCTTAAAACTTCTTCCATCATTTCAATTGCTTCATCTTTTCTATTTGTGATTTCCAAAATGTGGGCTAAACCTCTTAAGCTGTATGCAACATTGGGATGTTCCTCGCCGAATAGTTTTCTATCTGCTGCTAAAACTTCTCTGTGCAGTTTTTCAGCTTCGTCAAGTTTACTTAAGTCCTTAAGCAATAAAGCATAATTGTATAATGTGTTTGATAGTTCGGGATGTATTGGTCCGAGTGTTTCTCTATGAATTTTGACAGCCCTTTTATAAAGTTCTTCTGACTCTTGGTAGTTTCCCATTTCATGCTGAACCAATGCCATGTTAGTTAGCGTAACACCAACATCCGGATGATTTTTGCCAAGGACCTGCTCCTGTAATTGTAATCCAATTCTATATAAACTATCTGCCTCTTCATATTTACCAAGATCGTTAATTACAAATGCTAAACCGGTTATGGCTGATGCAGATTTTTCCTTATCACTATAATCGTCTTCGCTATAAATCGATAGAGAGAGTCTGTAGACGGAATCGGCATAGCTATACTCTCCTCTTAGTCTGGATAGATTGCCAATATTACTATAGCTTTCCGCAACTTCTAAACCCTGTTCACCAAATAAATATCTTCTTATCTCAAGTGAATTCTGATACATGTTCAAAGATTTATCATAGCTGCCTAAACTTTCGTAAACTCCGCCTATAACATCAAGAATTGCAGCCTTAACAACTGGCTGATCTACAAGTTCCTCATCAATTTTTTTTGCACCTGCTTCCAGTAATTCCCTTGCAGTAATATCTTCACCTTTGGATTGACTTGGATCAGAATTTTCAAATAGGTCAACTAAAAATGAAGCTACCTGTTCCGCCTTTTCAGCTTCAACCCTTGCTTTATCCCTTTCATCGGCTAATTTAAGTGTGTAAAAAGTTGTAATGAAAATAATTAGAATAGCCGCCGCTGCTGCTGCAACAACGCTTACTTTGTGGCGATTAAAAAACTTCTGCGCTCTATAAGAAATTGTATCTTGCCGTGCAACTACCGGTAAATTATTTAAGTAGTTTGAAATATCTTGGGAGAATTGTTCAACGGAACTGTAGCGTCTTTCCTGTTCTTTACGTAAAGCCATTAGGCAAATATTATCTAAATCGCCGACCAGCAATTTTCTAAGTTTTTCCGGACTCGTATTTCTCAATTTGCTTATTCTTTCAACTCCGGAAATATCATCTTCGGCTCTACTTTCGTGAGTTTTCCTTTTTAAAATATTACTTGGTTTTTGCGCCTGGTCAGTAACTATTGATTTCTCTAAATCTAAAACCGAGGTAGTTGGTTTATCATATGGGAAAGCACCGACAAGAAGCTTGAAGAGGACGAGACCAAGTGCGTAAATATCTGTAGATGTTGTTACCGGTTCTCCTCTAATTTGTTCGGGAGCTGCATATTCTGGAGTCATTATTTTAAAACCGGTTTGCGTAATTTGTGAAATGTCAGATGAATCATCCTCAGATGAAAAAACTTTAGCAATTCCAAAATCAAGCAGCTTAACAACACCATCGTTTGTTACATAAATGTTGTTTGGCTTTAAGTCGCGATGCACAACCAGATTATTATGTGCATACTGAACTGCGGCACAGACTTTCTGAAAAATTTTTAGTCTTTGATTTATATTAAGATTATTATCATCACAATATTCAATGATCGGTTTGCCATCAACATACTCCATTGAAAAATATGGATTCCGGTCTTCTGTTAATCCACCATCAAGTAAACGAGCTATGTTGGGATGATGAAGCCTGGCAAGGATTTGCCGCTCTCTTTGAAACCTGCGCACAATTTGAATTGAATTGATTCCGCCCTTAATTAATTTGAGAGCTACTTTTCTTTCAAACGTACCGTCATCTCGTTCAGCATAATAAACAGTGCCCATACCGCCCGAAGCAATTTTACGCAATACTTTATATACACCGATTTTTTTGCCTATATAATCCGGCTCCTCAAATTCGCTTATTCTTTTTCTTTCATCCTCATCAAAAATACTGTGTGCATTAACATCGGCATCTAGCAAAGACATAACTTCATTAAACAGATCTTTATCGCTGCCGCATTTTTCATTTAAATAATTCAGCCGCTGTTCAGCATCCATTTCAAATGCTTTATCAAATAGTTCTTGTACCTTTAGCCAGCGTTCTTGATCCATTTTAATGCCAAATGAAATTAATTGGAAAGAAAATTAAATATCTTTTTGAAGTTCCCTGCTCAACCATGCCCTTGCAATTCGCCAATCTCTTCTAACAGTAGGAAGTGACACACCTAAAACTTCAGCAATTTCTTCGTGTGTAAGTCCGACAAAAAACCAATATTCAATTACCTGGCTTTGGCGCATAGATAATTTTTGTAATCTTGTTAGTGCTTCATCAAGATTAATCAGTTCTTCGGGCTTAGCTTCTTTTTGAACATTGCCTTCAACAAATGTTACAAAGTTTTCATTGCCGCCGCGCTTCTGTGCTTTTTTCTTATGCGCATAATTAATTAAAATTCTACGCATTGCCTGCGAAGCTATTGCAAAAAAGTGAGCACGGTTCTGCCACTTAACTCTGCTTTGATCAACCATCTTCAAGTATGCTTCATGAACCAGGTCAGTAGCATTTAAAGTGTGCCCGGCTCGTTCATACTTCAACTGGTTCATAGCAACTTGGTGAAGCTGACTATAGACTTTCGGCATTAAAGAATTTACAATTTCTTTGTTGCCGTCACTTAAATCCAGCAGTAGTTGCGTTATTTCACTTTGATCATTCATTTTCAAATAAGATAGATGGTGTTATTTTGAACTAAAAGTAAATATTGAAATGATTTATTACAAGTTAAAAAGGTTTATAAAAGAGATATAAAAATATGATCAATTTAAATTAAAGGAATTTTAAAACAACAAACCTTATATAGAATGAAATGTATAGCGCCCCGATAATATTCATTAAAAATCCTACAGCAAGCATAAGTTTGAAAGAAACATTTTTTACTCCCCCAAAAGCCAATCCATTTACACCCGTTGCAATGGGACTCATAAATGCGCAAGTGCTTGAGAGTGTTACAATAATTAAGGCTTCAATTGCAGAAAAGTTTAGAAGTGCTGAAAGCGGAACAACGATTAGAAATAAACTTAATTGAACTGCTGTATTGCTAAGTAGTTCGGTCGAAAAGGATGTTAGCAGAGCGAGCAGTAAAAAAAGCATGTAAACTGATAAACCGGATGGGATTAATTGATTAATAAAATTTGAAAACGGTTCTTGTAAATTAAACACATAAAGCAGCCCGGCAATTATAATAGAAATACCGACATAAATAAAACCCTTTATTGGTAGGTTGGAATAGCAATCCTTTAATTTCAACAGCGGTTCTTTTATTTCTTTTTCATCACTTGAGTTAAGAGGATAGAAAAATATAAAAAGTATGAATATGACAGTATAAATTCCGGTAAATACTAGAAGGGATAATTGATAATCCGGGTATGAAATAATGAGCAATGAAAATAAAAATGAAGTAACAAAGTAAAGCAGAGTCAAAATTACGCCGAGTTTAAAGTGATGATGATTACTCGACTTAAACGATATTGTAATATCATAATCAGAACCACGTTCGGCAGTGGGACGGAAAAATAGATAAAGTAACAGCCAGGCAAGAAAAATAAATCCGGCAACTAATGGAATGCCCCATAAAAGCCATGTAGCAAAAGATAAATTTTCGGCTCCGGAAATTTCATTGAGTCCGATAAATGTGATTAGAATACCATTAGCGGGCGTTGCAGTAATTGAGCCCATGCCGCCAACATTTGCACCGTACATAATAGCCAGCGCTAATATTGTCGGTATCGATTTTACTTCTCTTCCGGTTTCGTTATAAGCAGTAATAATAATATTTATAAGCGGCAGCAGTGTTAATATTGTAATTACGTTCGGGACAAAAAAGGATAAGAATGCCGCTAATGAAATTAAGTAGAGTACAATTCTGGGAAATGATGTATGCCTTTTATGAAGTAAAAAACTAACCAGTCTCTGTGGAATTTCAGTTTTAATAACAATTCTTGAGATAAAAAATCCCGAAATAAAAAAGAATGCTATTTGAATTTTATCCATTAAGGTTCAGCCGCAGTTAGGGTAATAGAATTTTTTTAAGTTCACTTATGTTAATAATTTCAAATACGGGTTTTAAACCGTTGGCACTTTGTTTATTTGAGTTAAGCCAGCAAGTATCTAAACCGTAATGAATTCCTCCGGCAATATCCGATGATAAACTGTCGCCGATCATTAATACTTCACTTTTCTTCGGCATATTCATTTTTTCAAATGCTGTATCAAATATTTTTTTATCCGGTTTTGCGCTTCCAACTTCTTCTGAAATTACAATATCACTGAAATAATTTTTAATACTTGAATTTTTTAGCCGCGGACGCTGAACAGCTTTAAGTCCGTTCGTTATCAGCATCATTTTAAAACTTCCTTCAAGCTCGCTTAGCAATTCTTCAACTCCTTCTAAAAGAAAAGTGCAGTTTGATAAATTGGTTTGATATTTTTTACTGAACTCAGCAGCATTTTTTTTATGGTCAATTTGGGTAAGCAGTAATTCAAAACGTTCAACCTTTAAAGTTGATACTTCAATCTCTCCACGTTCAAATTTTTTCCAAAGGTCTTTATTAATCAAATCATAAATGCTTAAATATTCATCTTTATAATCCAAACCGAAATCATTAAAAGTTTTTTGAAATGCAATTCTTTCACCTTTATCATAATCAAAGAGGGTTCCGTCGAGATCGAAAAGAAGCCATTTGTATTTCATGAATATTTGAACCGAATTAAATTAGTTAAATAATGGAGAGCTAATTTACAAATTATATAGTAAGTATTAAACGATAACTATTGAACAAAAAAGTGAATGTACAAGTAAATAATCGGTGCTGAAAATAATATTGAATCGAAGCGGTCAAAAATGCCGCCGTGACCGGGAATTATGGATGAGGAATCTTTAACACCCGCATCACGTTTTAATAAACTTTCAACCAGGTCGCCGACTTGACCAAATACCCCAACAATAATTCCAATAACGATTGCATCTTTAATTGCAATTTCATCAAGCAGTAATGCATGGGCGGCTATTAAAGTGACAACAGCAAATATAAATCCGGCAATTGCACCTTCCCAGCTTTTATTGGGACTAACACGGGGAAACAATTTGTGTTTACCGACTGCGCTCCCAATAAAATATGCTGCCGAATCGCAAACCCAAATTGAAATAAAGATAGCTATTATCAAGTAACCGCCTTCATAATAAACTAATTCAGAGGTGTTATAAAACTCGCGAATGTTTATCAGGCTTGATGAAAAGAGACCGATATAGAAAATACCAAGTAGTGAAACTCCTAAATTATTAATCGCCGAGCCTTTATTTCTGAAAAGTTCGGTTATAAGTAAAGTGGAACTTACTGCTATAATTAAAATTAAAAATGGGGTATAGCTTAAATAAGCATTTAAAATAATTGCAATAATGGAAAAGACACCGACAGGTAAATTTGCATTAATCTCTTTATGCTTTCCCATTTTAACAAGTTCGTAGTATGCTGCCAGCCCTAAAAATAAAACAAAAATTAAAAATGGAATTTTACCGATATAGGTAACAGCAATTAATATCGGGATAGAAATTAATGCAACTAAAATTCTAAGTGTTCGGTTGCCTAAAGCCATCAGTTAATTTTCTTCGCTCTCTTCTTCGGAATCCAGAATATCTTTAATAACTGTAACTGCGTTCTCGGCATCAGTTTTTTTAACATTTACTTTTACTACCGCTAAGTCGCCGACTGCAGGAAAACTTGAGTCTTTCTGTTTTACGATTAAAGTTTCAATGCCGCCGCCTTCTAAATTAGATTTAAGCATTTCAGCTTCATAAATTTTTCCAGTGGTATAAACTGTTATCCAGTCGGATGGTTTAAGGAGATGACCTTCAAATTCTTCGCGCGGAATTAGAGTCTCTCCGCAATCGGCACATTTTGTAATTCCTTTAACATATTCAGCTTCGCAATTTGGACAAATCATCTTTCTCTCCTTTAATAGTTGGATAATGTTTTTTTACATAATAAATAAATGTTGAGAAAAGAATCAACAATAATAAAAAACTAATTATTTGAGATTCAAACGCTCCATCATAAATAATATCTGTTTCTAAAAAATCTTCTGCCCCAAATAAATGAAATATCATTACCTGAGAAAAATTATTAATGAAGTGAAGCACCATAGGAATAAAAATTGAGTTACTGAGGTATGCGGAAAATCCAAAATAAACACCGAGTGCCCCAAGCGCTAATAATCCGTATGGATTAAAATGGTAGAGTGCAAAAAATGCCGAGGTAATAAATATCGCCAGCCAGGGGCGCATCTGCAGCTCAAAACTTTTTTGAACAAAACCTCTAAAAAACACTTCCTCACAAATTGAAGGCGTAATAGCAACTACAAATACAATTAAAATTAGTTCAATAAAATTATTCGCAACTAAAATATCGGTATAAGTTTTTTCAATGTATTTATCAGCCTCATCAAGCAAATATTTTATATCACTAAAAAAAGGACTTAGCTCAGCAAGTTTACTAATTAAAAAATTTTGGATGTACAAATAATTCTGAAGCAGGGGCACTAAAATTATTAGTCCAATGGTAAATACCGCAAACTCTTTCCAATTAGGAACGCGAACTCTAATAATGGTTGAAACATCTTCATAAATTGATTTTGCAAGCCAAAGTGCCGGGAAAAGAATTAATAGTATTTGTCCGCCCATAGTGAGCAAACGAACAGCATTCATATCGGCGTTTTCTAAATCCAAACCGAAAATAAGCAGCATTAAAATTCCGCCGCCGAATTGATAAAGGATAAAAACACCTATCACCGCTAAAAATGCCGCACGTACCGGGGGCATTGTGGGATTTAACTTCGAGGTTCTCTCATCTTGCTCTTTGTTTGAAGAATTTTGATCGGGATTATTTGAATTGTCTTCCATTAATTTCCAAAAATAAAAAAGGGTGATAAAAACTATCACCCAATATAATTAGTATATCTTCAAATATTTACTAAAACTTAATTATCTTTTTGAATTTATTTCACCGGCTAAACCTTCGTAAGCAGTTAACTCAGAATCAATTGCGCCGATTATAACTTTTGTTTTTACTCTGATTGGAATTTTAAGCTCGTCATCAGTCATCCAAATTGTAATGCTGCCTTCACTTTTGAACAGTCCTCCTTCAACCACTAACGGTTCAACAATAAAACAATCGAATGTTCCGGCATCGACAGTTATGGTTTCCTTTCCTTTATAAACTACATCGAGCGGGTAAACTTTATCATTATAAAAATTTTCCAGTTTAATGATATCGCCTTTTTTCTTTTCGGTAAAATCGAGTGTGCGGAATAGATAGAATGCGGAAAAAATATCATTAACATAAGGAGGAATATCATACGAACCTTTTGAAGTTTTAGCTTTTCCTCTCCGCTGATCAAAAAATGCCGAAAAATCTTTTGTAAACCCGCCTTCGCGAATATGCTGTTCAAAACGCCAGGGGAAGATACCTTCAACATCTATGTAAGTTTCGTATCGGTCTCTTACCTTAAAAAACACATCAAATGCCGGAACAGTATTAACACGGAAGACAACATTGTATGCATTTCTACCGGATATCCTTTTTATTTTTGGAATTGCCATTTCGGCAATGCCGGCGGTAACAAATCCGTATTTAACTTCGTAGGTTAATTTTTCGCCGACTGTAAAAGCATTGTTTTCTATTTTCCGAAAATCCTTAATCTGAGCAGACAAAGATAGTGACAAGGCTAAAAATATCGCCGATATATATACAATCCTTAGTTTCATATTTATTTCAATCGAAGATGGATTCATTTTTATCTCAATTTAGTTAATATTTTTATTCAGAATTTTCTGAAGACTTTCCTTCACGCTTTCAAAAACAATTCTTTCATCGATGCTGTTCATACAATTTAATTCTTCACATTGTTTCCTTGTACATTCTTTACAGTCAATTGTAGGTTCAAATATCACTTTTTTATTTGTAAACGGCGCCCAGCGTGTTTGACTGCATGCCGGTATTTTAGGATAGAACCCAACTACGAATTTATTTAACGCCGCGGCAATGTGTATCGGTCCTGTTGAATTTGCAATCATCAGATCCGACCTGCTAACCAAAGCCACTAATTCCTTTAACCGGAATTTACCAGCAGCATTGATAACTTTTTCATTTGAAGATAGCTTACTGCAAAGTTCTCTTTCATTTTCCGAACCGGTTAATATTATGTTAATGCTTAATTCGTTGGCTAAAATTTTAATCAGTTTTTTCAATTTTTCAAACGGGTAATCAACGGCACTGCCGCCGCTGCCCGGATGTACAATTATTATAGGCAAACTTGTATTGATATTCTGCTCAGCAAAATAATCATCAATTTTCTGCAGGCTGCTTTCAACAACCTGCAAGTTAAAGTTTATTTCATCTTTAGAAATTTCGGAAGTGATACCTACATTTTTTAATAAATTAAGATTATGAAGAAGCTCATGCTTTGTGCCGTATTTTCGGTGTTCATAAACCTTTTTATTGAAAAAAGATGAATACCATCTGTAACCCGTTCCTATTCTATTTTTGATACGCGAAAGAAATATTAGCAGTGCTAATTTAAATGTTGGGGAAACTACAATTACAGTATCAAATATTAATGATTTTATTTTATTTAAATTCTGCTCAAAAAGCATTTTACCATTTTCTTCTTCCAGTAAAATTACTTCATCAACAAAAGGGTGCATGTAAAGTAAATCCTTAGTATAGTTCCGCAGCAGAAATGTTACTTTGCAGTTCGGATAAGTATTTTTAATAACCTCAGCCATAGGCAATGATAAAACAACATCACCAATTCGGTCGGTTCTAACAATTAGTATGCTTTTAGGTTTAATCATATATGCGAAACATAAGGATTATTTTTAATATAAAAACGCCAGAGCAGATCAGCCGATTTTTTAATTCCAATTCTTTTACCGGAAATAATTTCGAATTCTTTTGAAAAATTATTTTCAGCTAAAAATATTTGATTTCCGTTAAGGTCAGTTCCGTTTTGCATTTTATTAATATTGAGAGCTTGTGTAATTTTTGCCGGACCGTTAGTTAAATTTCGTAATTGCTTTTCATTGGCTTCAATATTTCCAAATCTATTTTTGATCATGGTATTTATTCCAACAGCAGGCTGCAGTCCGCGAATTAAAACACCGCTTCCGATTCCTTTTTGTCCGGTAACAACATTGCAGCAATAGTGAATGCCGTAAATAAAATAAACGTAAAGCACACCACCTTGTTCAAACATTGTTTTGTTGCGTTCGTTTATTCCGCCGTAGGAATGTGCCGCTTTATCCGTGCGACCGTCGTATGCTTCAACTTCAACAATTACACCTGCTAAAGTTTTCTTGTTAATTTTCCTTACAAAAGTTTTGCCCAGTAAATCTTTTGCAACGTCAAGCAATTCACGTCTGTAAAATTTTGGCGGCAGTTTAGAATAAATTTCGAATGAATTTTTCATTCAGTTGAATTTTAATTGAACGAATAAAATGGAGTTAAATTACATATCCTCTGATTGCCGGATTTCTTCAATTCTAATTTTGTAATACGGTTCCTTTTCGGGGTGAAGTTCAATAAGTTTTTCATAAACCTCAATTGCTTCATTCGAGTTGCCCTGTTCCAGATAAATGTTTGCCATGGTCTCAGTAATAATATCTTCTCCCTCTACATTATCCTCAAGTTTATCAAAATCAATATTGCCTTCATTAATTGGGGGCATCTTTGCGTTTTCTAATTCACTGGCAAGACTCTCAAGATCGTCTAAATCACCGAAACTATTATCATCAAAAGTATCATTGAGATTAAAATCTGTATCAATGTTCTCAATGCCGCTTTCGTTTGTGTCTTCTAAAATTGGGGCGCCGGAAACTTCACTATCATTATTTTCACCCGGCATTATTTCATCAATAACTTTTAAGTATTCATTTTTAGTTTCTTCGTTCGGGCTGAATTCATCGGCTTTATTTAAATTGTGTAATGCTTCATCTTTTTTACCCTGCTTTGCAAGTACGAGTGCATTAAGATAGTAGGCAGTTGAATAGGTTGGATGATGCAGTAAACCGGTTTCAAGAATTTCACCGGCTCTTTCCAAATTTCCTTTATCCATTTCAGATGATGCAATTCTTGCAAAAATTGGCGAGTGTACATTGAATTCAAATAATAGTGATATTCTATTCTCAACTCTTTCATCTTTAAATGTATTCATCATTAATATCCTTATTTATTAAATATTGTGTGTTTAAATGATAAAGCGGAAACTAAAAAGAATCCAAGAAAAAACATTAATTGAAACGGAAGCGCGGCAATCTCTAAAAAGTAAATTGATGCAACAACGCCTATCAAACAATATGCGGCAAGGAACAATTCAACAAAAGCGGATGCATCTACTTTCATATTTGCGAGATATTTATTTTTAATTATTGTATCCTTTTTTTCCACGACCTTAAATTTCGGAGTTCTAATAAAATCACTCTTTCTGCTCATTAGTCCCTCAACAACAGCCCTTGTGTTGTTAACGGCAAGCCCCATGCTGCCTGCCATAAAAATAGGAAAGAGTGTAATCTTTTTCCGCCAGTCTGTGTGAACATCTTTTTGAGCATACAAATAAAATAGGAAAGAACTGATAAAAGCCGTTACAAAAATTGCCATAAAATTAAAAAAGTTATCGTATGGTCCGCTATTCTTTATAAAAATTAAAGGAACATTTAAAATTCCGGCAACCAAAATAAACGGGAAAACAATATTATTAGTTAAGTGAAAAGTTGACTGCAATTTTACACGAAGTGAAATTTTTGACCTCCACACTGCAGGCAGTAATTTTTTCGCGGTTTCAATAGCACCCTTTGTCCAGCGGAATTGCTGCGCTTTTAAAGCATTCATTTCCGAAGGCAGTTCAGCAGGGGTTGTGTAATCTCTAAGGTAAACGAACTTCCATCCTTTTAGCTGTGCTCTAAAACTTAGGTCCAAATCTTCGGTAAGCGTATCTGCATGCCAGTTACCTGCATCTTCAATGCAATCTTTTTTCCAGATACCGCCGGTGCCGTTAAAGTTTATAAAAAAGCCGGCTTTGTTTCTTACAGTTTGTTCAATAACAAAGTGTCCGTTCAATGCAAGTGCCTGCACTTTTGTAAGCATGGAATAGTCTTCATTTAAATGTTCCCAGCGTGTTTGTACCATACCGACATTATCATCGGTAAAAAATGTTAAAGTTTTTTTAAGAAAATTTGGCGAAGGGACAAAATCGGCATCAAAAATTGCAATGTATTCTCCCTTGGCAGTTTTTAATCCTTCCTTAAGCGCACCGGCTTTAAAGCCGCTTCTAATTTCTCTTCTAATTTGTTTTATATCAAATCCTTCATGCTGTTTCTGCTTAACAACTTCGGCAACCAGTTTTACTGTTTCATCAGTTGAATCATCCAGCACTTGGATTTCTAACAGCTCTTTGGGATAGTCTATACTGCAGACAGAATCGATTAAACGTTTTGATACATAAAGTTCATTGTAAAGAGGCAGTTGAATCGTAACTTTTTTATCATATAAAACATCATCATTCTTACGCGGATTATTCTTTTCATATTTATTATGATAGTAAAGCATAATAAAACCATGACTTGCAAAAACGAGAATAATAGTCAATGAAAAGATATACGCAAGTAGTACAACTTCGTCAACATTCATAATTTAGCCATAATTAGTTTACCAGTTTGAAACTACCCCTAAAAGGATATCTTCAGTTAATTTGTCAACGGCATCATCAATAGCCGCAGAGCGTGCGGCAATCAAGTCGCCGCCAAAATTTTGTGCATCAGTATTGTAATCACCATAATCGGTAAAATTCTTATCAAAAACTTGTTTTCTTTCAACTAAATCTTTGTACGAAACTTTAACTGTAATTGTAATTCTTCGCTGTGCAATATTTTCACCGCTGGCAACAACAACAGGAGCATCCTGCAGCGGCAGTATTGTGCATTCAACAATTGCATCTGCATTTGCTTTATCTGCAATTTGTAATGAATTATCACTTGTAAATTTTTCGATTAGTGTATTTGTAAATTTTTCACTTAAATCATTTTCACCGGAACCGCTTCTATCAATTACGGAAGGTATTGCAACTGTGCTTAAGTGCGGCGGCACAGAGGAACCTGTAAATGAATAATTACATGCCGAAAGAATTACGGCAAATAATAGTATTGAAAGATAAAACTTATATCTAATTGATTTCATACTCTTTTATTTTTCTGTGCAAAGTTCTTTCACTTATTTTCAGTAATTGGGATGCTCTTCGTTTATTCCACTTTGTAAAATTTAGTGCATTTATAATCGCTTTCTTTTCCATTTCATCTAAAGGAATTACTTCTTTTGGAGATACATCATTCCCCGAATTACCGAACGAATTATTTTCGTAAGCCAGATCTTTTAAATCGATTAAATCTTTTTTCAAATCAATTAAGGCGCGGTAAATCATTTCTCTATCAACAGAATCGGGAGATCTATCAACGTGAATAGGCAGGTTTCTAAACTCTTGGGTTTTATAATTCTGCTCAAGCAATCCGCTGAAAGATTCTACAGAAAGCACGCCTGTTCTATTTAGTGCAATTGATGTTTCAATAGCATTTTTTAATTCGCGAATGTTTCCGGGCCAATTATATTCGGTTAGTAAGTTTAAGGCTTCGGGTGTAATTTCCGGTTCGGGAATATTATTGCTTTTGGAATACAATTGCAGAAAATGAAATATTAAAGCAACAACATCTTCCTTCCTTTCTCTTAAAGGGGGAATGTTAAGTGAAACAGCTTTAAGCCGAAAATAAAGATCATTACGGAACCGTTTCGCGTCAACCTCATGCTGCAGATCTTTGTTGGAAGCAGCGATTATTCTTACATCAACTTTCGTAACGGTTTCACTGCCGATGCGCATAAATTCTTTAGTCTCTAAAACACGAAGGAGTTTCACCTGCGTTGTTAGCGGCATCTCACCAATTTCATCTAAAAATAATGTTCCGCCGTCAGCAATTTCAAAGTAACCTTTTCTTGAATCAACTGCTCCGGTGAAGGACCCTTTTTCATGTCCGAAAAGTTCACTTTCAAGAATTCCTTCGGGGATGGCGCCGCAGTTAACACTTACCAATTTTTTATCGGCTCGTTTGCCGCAGCCGTGTACAGCTTTTGCAAAAACTTCTTTACCAACTCCGCTCTCCCCATAAATGAGAACGGAAATATCCGATTGTGCAACCTGCATTGTTATATCCACAAGGTCTTTTATGGCTTTCGACCTTCCAACTATCCCGAATTTTTCTTGTACTTCTTTAATTGTCATTTGCTGATAATAATTTTTTAGATTCTAAAAATACGATAAAACCCGCTAAAATTCATCCGTTACATTAATTGTCATTCCATCAAAAGCAGCTTCTACTGCAAAACTCTTTCCCTTATTCATTTTCTTAGCTGAGCTTATTATTTCTTTTTCATCAGGTTCATCAATATGGGTTAAATAAACATATTTTATTTTTGATTTTACGGCAAAATCTGAAATTGATTTAAGTGATAAATGTGTACTTTCTGCAATTAATAGATCGATAGAAAAATCATTAAATATCTCTAAGTCCTTATCAGATCCGACATCGGCGGTATAAAAAATGTGCTTGCCTTTATAATTGAATAAAATACTGCTTGAAATAAATTTCGGCTCATCGATAAAATCTATTCCGCTCTTCTTTTGTATATGTCTGTTTTTTCTTAATCGGAAAGAAAAATCTTTAGCCAGCTTAATTTCATCATCAATTTCCGTTTCAATAATAATTAACTCAAATCCAAGGTCATTCAAAAACATATAGCAGCTATTCAAAAATTTAATAAGCGGTGATTTTAATCCCTTATTGGTTATAATTTTTAGTGTTTTCTTTCTTCCGTAAATCTTCATTTGAGTAATTAGAGCGCCAATGCCGCCAAAGTGATCCGCATGATAATGTGTGAATAAAATAAAATTTATATCATTATAATTTTTATCAGCCGCAAGCAAGGCTTTTGCTGCTCCATCGCCTGCGTCAATCAGCAATCCGAATTTATTATGCTCAAATAAAATTGAGGAATGAAATCTACTAAGGGAAGTTCTGCCCGAACTCGTGCCGATAAAAACAATATTCATGTTTTTCTCAGTTAGTTTAAGTTAACTATTCTGCCCTGCAGTTTATATTTTTTTGAAAGATGGGATAATAGCGGACCGGTTTCTTTTTCTGAAAAGAATTTACCTACCATAACAATATTTAAAGTGCTTCCGCCAATATTTTTAGTTTTTAATTCCGCTGAAAAACCATCGGCAGTTAATTTATTGCGTAATTCCTTTGCGTTTTTAACATCTAAAAAAGCACCGGCTTGAACAGTATATTTCGGTTCGGTTGGTCTCTCAACCTTTTTTTCCTCAGCATCCTCATTTTTAGTAGGATTCAGCTCAGTCTCTTTTTCATAAAACACTCCAACTTCTTCGGGAATATTTTTATCCGCAGCATCAATATAGGGCGAAGAAGGATATTCAACTTTTAATTTTTCTAAATAGTTTTCTGCTTTTTTGTAAAAACCCAAAGCATAGTAGTATGAAAACATTCTGTACAATGCAGCATCGGCATATTTGCTCTTGGGATAATTATCATAAATGTTGATATATTTTCGCAGGGCTTCCTCGCCGTTGGTTGTTAATACAGCATCCAAAAACAAAACTGATGGATCGTCCGGGTGGATAGTTAATAGTTCGCTCAAAGCCTGATTAACATCTTCAATATCACCGCTTTCAATTTGTTTTAAGTATGGAATAATATTTACATCCTGGGCGGAAATTGTTGATGTAAAAATTAAAGCACAAAATAATATTGGTAGTATTTTTTTCATAAAATTAATTTTTACGCTGTTAAATTTATTGCTTTATCAGCCGGGTTAACTAACTCTAAATAATCGCCGAATAAAGTGGCTGAAGTAGCCCGGTTAATTTTAACCTTAATATAATCACCTTTATTGAATTTTTCAGAACGGGGAACGATTACTACCTTATTTGTGTCCGTTCTTCCGGCAAAAAATTCATCCGATTTTTTACTGAATCCTTCAACTAAAACCACCTCTTCTGTCCCGATCAATTTCTGATTAATTTCGTAAGAGATCTTTTGCTGAAGATCAATAATTTCATTCAGCCGTTTAGTCTTAGTTTCTTCCGGCACATCATCTTCCATTTGATATGCTTTTGTACCCTCGCGCGGAGAATACTTAAACATGTAAGCGCCGTCATATTTTACCTTGTTCATCACATCAATTGTACCTAAATGATCTTCGTAAGTCTCTGTCGGAAAACCGGTAATTATATCTGTTGAAAATGATACACCCGGAATAATTCTTCTTGCTCTTTCTATTAGATCAAGATAATGTTCAATCGTGTAGGTTCGATTCATTTTTTCTAAAATTGTGTTTGAACCTGACTGAAAGGGAAGATGAATATAATTACAGATATTTGAATGCTCGGCAATTGTGTATAATAATTTATCCGATAGATCCTGCGGGTGTGATGTAGTAAACCGGATTCTAATTGAGCGGTCAACTTCCGCACATGCCGCTAATAAATCAGCAAAATCTTTTCCTTCATCATTGTATGAATTTACATTTTGTCCCAGCAGGGTTACCTCTTTAAATCCTCTTGCAGATAAAGCACCGATTTCTTCAACGATAGATTGCAGATCACGGCTTCGTTCCCTGCCGCGGGTAAAAGGAACCACGCAGAAGGTGCAGAATTTATCGCAGCCCCGCATTACAGAAAGCCATGCAGATAAACCATCTTCACGGAAAGGAATAATATCATCGTAAGTTTCGCTTCTTGATAACTTAACACCAATTCCTTTTTCACCATGAAATGCAGAGTCAATAAATTCCGGCAGTCTTCTATATTCATCGGGTCCAACTACAAGATCCACCATTTTCTTTTCTTCAATTAAATCTTTACGCAATCGTTCTGCCATACACCCAAGTATGCCCACAACAGTATCAGGTTTAGATTCTTTCAGTTTTTTGATATTCCCTAATCTGCCGTAAATTCTCTGTTCGGCATTATCTCGCACACTGCAAGTGTTTAGTAAAATTACATCTGCGTCCTTTATTTCTTCGGTAATCTTAAAACCCTTTGTGTTTAAGATTCCCATTACAACCTCGGTGTCGGCAAGATTCATCTGACAGCCGTAAGTTTCTATATATATATTGCTTTTAGACATGTTACCTTTCATTAAATAAATTTTTAGAAGCCTTTGAATAACCGCTGAATAACACTGGTTCGTGTCATTGCGATCCCGAAGTTCTTTATCGGGAGTAGCAATCTGCCAAAAAGTGAGAGGTTGCCACATTCGTCAGCGGCGGATTCGTAATGACAAAAAATATGTTATTCAAAGGTTTCATTTTATCAATAATTTGATGTTTAAAATTCAGAATAAAATTGTTATAAGTTATTACCTAAAAAGGATTTAAAATTTAACCAATAAACTTATCAATTGCACTTTATAATAACAAGGCAAAATGTCTGTAAAATATTTGAATTAGCTTCATTACTTATTATACTCGTCATTCAAGCGCATACTCTGAAGTAGTTAATTAAAGAATTTATAAAAAAAATTTAAACCGTTAAACCCGAATTATGCAATAGAGATAATAGCACGGTGCTTCAGCGCCGTGAATATTGAACAAACATAAATATTGGGTTTTAACCCAAATGGTTTTGGGCTAAAGCCCCTTACATAATTTTAATATCAATCACCGTCATATCCGCCTGCCGGACGGGCAGGAATGACGGTGCAATTAAAAAGACAATCTTTATTTAGACTTTATAAGTTATTTCTAATGCATAATTCAGGTTAAAACGGTTATATTTTTTTTCAAGTAGTTATGAACCCACGACTTGAGAGGTTGTGTTACAACCACTAAAACGTTGAAACGGTTACGTAGATTATTTGTTTTTGCTTCTATCCCACGATTGAAATCGTGGGTTAATGTGTTTTTCAACCTTTCACAAAGTCTTTTAAGTCGTGGGTTAATTTGGAAATAAAGCAACCCTCATTCGCCATAATGTTACATCTTCATTTCATTTTATACTATTTTAACAAAATAATTTTTTTAGTTTCTGAATAGCCTCGCCCAGAGTTTGCCGAAGGGTTACCAACTTGCAGTCGATAAAAGTAAACACCCGACGACAAATTACTTCCATCAAGTTCAACCTCATAAATTCCAGGATGTTTTTGTCCATCAACTAATGTTGCAATTTCATTGCCAAGTACATCATATACTTTTAATAAAATGTTTGTAGTTGACGCATTCAATGCGTCGGCTACAATTGGCACAGCATACTTTATTTTTGTAATTGGGTTAAATGGATTTGGATAGTTTTGATACAATTGAAAACTATTAGGTGTATTTTTAATACCTTCTTTTACGTCTGTTATTCTTTTATAGGAATAGATGTAAACTTTACCCTTGGGATTATTAAAATCCGGATAGCTAGGGGACAAAACAATAAGTTCATCATACCCATCTCCATTTATATCTGAGTGAGACATTATTTTCGAAAATTCGCTTCCTCTAGTTTCCCCTTCAAATTTTAAATTATACACTGTGTCTAATACATCACTACCTAAATAAATAAATATTCCTCCAACCCAAACACTATCTGCTCTCAAATAATTAGTGTTCCCGATTACAAAATCATTATACCCATCACTATTAATATCTAAATCTGCTTCTATATTAAGAAAGCCTCCAAAGCCTAAAAGGGAAACATTTATTGAGGTATGATTGTATAGCCCAGAATACAATGACATGTAGCCGCCACCGAGTACAAAAAAATCTATTATTCCATCATTATTCAAATCACCTGCATTTTTTATTATTCTTCCAAAATCATAACTTAGACTATCATTAATAATTATAGTATCCGGCTGTGTATTCATTTGATTACCACCATAATAGATAAATACTTTACCAGAATCGCTATATATTGGGTTTTCAATAACCCCAATTGCAATATCATCAAAACTATCATTATTAATATCGCCTATATTTGCAAAACTTTGCGGATAGAATAAGTCGCCGGAAATAGTATCGCACCTTGCCCAGGATATTGTATCTCCTCCCCAAAACAAATAGGCATATCCTCTACCATTTGACCAGTTATATGGTGAACTAATAATAAAATCATCATAACCATCTTGATTTATATCGCCAACGGCTTCTGTCGGATACCCAAAATCATCTTCTATCCACAAAGGTTCATAAAATTCTTTCACCGGTATTGTATCAATAGTTGAACCACCGAGATAAATAAAAACCTTTCCTTTTCCATATCCAGAATAATCGGCAAATAAGCCGGTTATTGCAAAATCGTCGTAGCTGTCATTATTTATATCACCTATACCGGAGGCTGTACCGAAATAATTTAAAGTGTCCGCACCCGGATAATGGAATGTAATATCGGGGATTAAATTGCCATCTGATGCACCTAAATATAGTTTTACAATCCCCTGATCTCTAACTAATTTACCTGTCCTTGATGAAACCATAAAATCATCATAACCATCGCCATTTATGTCTCCAATTCCTTTTACATTAGTAATTTGCTTTTCTGTGGATTCCCCAGTTATAGTCCCAATTAAATATAGACTATCCTGTGCATTGGTTTCAACATTAGTGATGCAAATTAAAGCGGTTAATAAAATTAATATTTTTTTCATTCCATGCCAGAAAGAATATTTTTGAATTATCTTAAGATAAAACTATCTATTTAAAATTCAACTGATTAGTTAATGCTTATGGGATGGTTGATCTTGTTTTACTTAATAGCTTGTTCAGCAAGCCTTAGGCAATCGCATGCTTTAAATAAAAGTATTAAGTACAATTCATTTCAATATTGACTACAAAATCTGAATTAAGTTTACTAATTTGTTAATTATTAATTAAAAAGTAATGGAAGGTTAAAATGGAATTACAAGATAAAATAGTTTTGGTTACCGGCGGAGGTTCAGGAATTGGTTTAGCAATTGCGGTAAAAGCAAAATCAAAAGGTGCAAAGGTTATTATTTGCGGTAGAAATGAAGATAAACTTAAAACAAGCGGTGAAAAATTTGACCTTACATATTATAGGTGTGATGTTTCGAAAGAGAGTGATGTTTTAAGTTTGTTCGATAAACTAAAAAGTGAGTTCGGCGACCTGGATGTTTTAATAAATAATGCCGGATTCGGATATTTTTCAATGATGGATGAATTTGATGCAGAAAAGTTTTTAGCCGTTTATGAAACTAATGTTCTGGGCGCCGCACTAATGGCGAGAGAAGCTGCAAAAATATTCAAAGAAAAAAATAACGGAACAATAATAAATGTTGGGTCAACAGCAGCATTAAAAGGATTTGTCGGCGGATCTGCATACTCAGCTACAAAGTTTGCTTTGCGTGGACTCTCAGAATGCTGGCGTGCTGAGCTTAGAAAATTTAATGTGCGTGTGATGCAGGTAAACCCGAGTGAAGTACAAACCCAATTCTTCGAAACTGCGGCTTCCGACAGCAGGGATTTTAATCCGACAAAATTAATTGCCGAAGATATTGCACACGCAGTAATTAGCGCAATTGAAATGAATGATAGAGGATTTACAACCGAGTTCACAGTTTTTGCAACTAATCCGCAGTAGAAAAAAATGACACAACAAGACGAGCTAAAAAAACTTGCCGCCGAGGAAGCAGTTAAATCTGTAAAGTCAGGAATGGTACTGGGACTTGGAACCGGCAGCACTACAAAATTTGCAATATTAAAAATTGCCGAGTTACTAAAAACCGGCGAGCTTAAAAATATTGTCAGCATTCCAAGTTCTATTCAAACAGAAAAACTGGCGCGAGAACACGGGATTGATTTAGTCACATTTAATGAATATCAAGAAATTGATTTAACGATAGACGGCGCGGATGAAGTTGACCCGAACTTGAATTTGATAAAGGGCGGCGGCGGCGCTTTACTGCGTGAAAAAATTATTGCACAGGCAAGTAAATCAGTTATCATTGTTGTAGATGAAAATAAATTATCTGATTCACTTGGTACAAAATGGCATGTGCCGATTGAAGTGGTTCCATTTGCTGAACAAGTAGAGAGTAAATATTTGCAGTCAATTGGAAGCACTGTAAGAACAAGAGTTGATGATAGCGGGAATAAATTTATTACTGACGAAGGCAATATAATTTTGGACGCAAATTTTGGTGAACTACAAGACCCATTAAGTTTGGCAAGAAAGTTAGAATCACGTGCAGGCATTGTTGAACATGGCTTGTTTATTGATTTAGCAAGTAAAGTTATTTCTGCTAATGAAAATGGTGTCAAATTGTTTACAAAATAACGAACTGCTTATATCGAATCTAAACACTATTGATTAATTCCTGAACAACAACTGATTCATGTAATCACTAAGAAATTCCTCGGGATGATTCTGGGCGTTTTTTCCTTTTCTGTTTAAGCTGGTTTGTAATTCAAAAGCAACTCACCCCAAACCCCTCTCTTAAAAAAGAGGGGCTTTTAAACTCCCCTTCTCTTTTTAAGAGAAGGGGCTGGGGGATGAGTTAGTTTTTTAACTGATAATTAGTTCATAGTTAATTCAACCGATCTTTTAATTAATAAAGAATAATTTCCCTTGTAAACCATTCCTTTAAGTTCAACAGTAGCTTTAACTATTAGGGAAATCTTTGTGTCTTCTAAATACCTGCCCCAAAAGTGTATGCTATTATTTTTATTTCAATTTGAATTAATCTTTGAGCTGATGCCTATGCCATTAATCGAAAAGTATCTAACCCCAAACCCCTCTCTTAAAAAGAGGGGCTTTTAAACTCCCCTTCTCTTTTAAGAGAAGGGGCTGGGGGATGAGTCTGTTTTTGCGGTATGTAAACTAAACTGCATTAAAGATTTGCTATATAGTTCCTACTAAAATTCATCAGAAATTTTAATAGACCTCTATATACTAACAAAGAGTATTGCTATATTTACAATTAAAATTTTTAATCATTAAAAAAATTATTTACTATGAATGAACCGAATGTAACAGTAGCAATTTTAACAGCGCCTGAAATTAAATTTGAATTTTACGGCAGCTACAAAGCCGAAGGCAGCGATAATGTTTTTAACGGAAAGTATTCAGTAAGATTGAATTCCGATAAGCTCGAAATAAAAAATGAAAGCGAGACATTTACTTTTGACAAATCGGTGCTATTTGTTCCGCATGAATATGAGTCTGACTCCTTTTTACTCCGCGATGTAGTAATTGGAATTCAATTTCATTGGGAACAAAAAGAGAATCAGCGGTTTAACGGCTCGTTAAAATTAATTAAAGAAAAAGAAAATATAATTGCCGTAAACAGTATCTCTTCTGAAGATTACTTAATAAGTGTTATTTCTTCGGAGATGAGTGCAACCAGTTCAAAAGAATTTTTAAAAGCGCATTCTATTATTTCGCGCAGCTGGTTATTTGCTCAAATTCATAAAAGTAAAAAACTGCAGGAATCGGAAAACAATTACAAATCAATTTCCGAAACAGACGATGAATATATAAGATGGTACGATAGAGAAGATCATACATTGTTCGATGTTTGCGCAGATGATCATTGCCAGCGATACCAGGGAATAACCAAGCAGCATGCCCATAATGCTCATACTGCTGTTAAAGAAACACGCGGATTGATTTTAGAATACAATAACGAAATTTGTGATGCGCGGTTTTCAAAATCATGCGGCGGTATTTCAGAATCGTTTACAAATGTATGGGAGCCTGTTGAGCACCCTTATCTCACTAGAGTAGTAGATTATAAATTTCAGCCGGATAATTTCGATCTTGATTTATCAATTGAAAAAAATGCCGAAAGTTGGATTACTAATAGTCCCCCTGCTTTTTGCAATACTCAAGATGAAAGAATTCTTTCGCAAGTACTTAATGACTATGATTTGGAAACAAAAGATTTTTTCCGCTGGAAAGTTGAATATACTCAAGAGGAGATATCCGAATTAATTAATGAAAAATCAGGTTTTAATTTCGGTGAGATAAAAGATATAATTCCAATTTTAAGAGGAGATTCCGGCAGGCTTATTAAAGCTAAAATTGTCGGAACTAAAATGACAAAGATTATCGGAAAGGAATTAGAGATAAGAAGAATTTTGTCAAAATCTCATTTATACAGTTCAGCATTTGTTGTGGAGAAAAGTGATACTAAAAATGAAGTACCACAAAAATTTATTTTAAGAGGAGCCGGCTGGGGTCACGGTGTTGGGCTCTGCCAAATAGGCGCCGCCGTTATGAGTGATATGGGTTATAACTTTGATGAGATACTGCTTCATTATTTCAGCGGTGCAAAAATTAAGAAAGTGTACTGAGGCACAAATAACAAAGTTGCGTTTGTTAATAAATATAAACTCCTTACGAATATTTGGCAGCCTCTATTTGAAAAAGTCTCCCACGCAAACCACGCAGAGAAAGAAACACTGCCAAAGATATTCCTTCGGAAAAAGTACACAAAGAAAAAAAATGGAAAGTAATATCTATTGAAAAATTTTATCTTTATATCGTTTTTAAAAAACAATTAACCTATTCTATTAAAAGGAATTATTTATGAAAATAGTTGTAGCAGGCGGTGCAGGTTTTATTGGCGGACATATAGCAGAATATTGGAATGAGCAAGATGCAGATGTTCATGTAATTGACAGCCTCCGTACCGGAAACATTAAAAACATTGATGGATTAGAAAATGTAACCTTTCATAAAGGGAGCATTACTAATCGGGAATTAGTTTTTGAAGTGTTAAAAGATGCAGACTATATTTATAATTTGGCAGCACTCGTTTCAGTACCGGAATCTATTGAGAAACCATTTGAGTGCATAGATATAAATGTTAACGGAATGCTAAACCTGCTCGATGCCGCTAAGGAAAACAGAGCTAAAAAAGTAGTGCTATCAAGTTCGGCAGCCGTTTACGGGGATGATCCGGAATTACCGAAGCAGATTAGTATGACACCTCATCCTAAAACTCCTTACAGCATAACAAAATTAGATGGTGAATATTACAACAAAATGTATTTTGAACAATACGGTCTTGAAACAATTTCATTAAGATATTTTAATGTTTACGGTCCGCGCCAAAACCCTAAAAGTCAGTATGCGGCTGCAGTTCCTATCTTTGTAGATAAAGCAACAGAGAACGATGATATTACTATTTATGGTGATGGTGAGCAGACACGCGATTTTATATATGTTAAGGATGTTGTAAAAGCTAATGTAATTGCATCACAAAGCGAAGGTATTACCGGCGTGTTTAATGTTGCTAACGGAAGTTCGATAACTATAAAAGCACTTTGCGAAAAAATTATTGAGCTTGTTGATTCAAAATCAAAAATAAATTTTGCTGATGAACGGGCAGGTGATATTAAACATAGCCTGGCTTCTATTGACGAAACAAAAGATCAACTCGGTTTTAATCCTGAATTTTCTTTGGATGAAGGTTTGAAAAATACAATTAAATATTTTCAGAAATTGAAAGCGTAAAATTTTATGAAAAATATCGTAGTTGTTTTTACCGGCGGTACATTTTCAATGAAGATTGACGAGGAGACCGGTGGTGCAGTTCCTTTTTTTCTGGGTGAAGAATTATTGGAAATAATACCTGAAACTAAAACTCTTGCCAATCTCGATATTTATAATTTCGGAAACTTTCCCGGTCCGCATATCACACCTAAAATAATGCTGGAGCTTTCTCAAAAAATTAATGAGCTGATAATCAAAGATTCCGTCGATGCAATAATAGTTACGCATGGAACAGACACTCTTGAAGAAACATCCTACTTTTTAGATTTAACAGTTAAAACCGAAAAGCCAATTGTTGTAATCGGCGCAATGCGCACCAGCACTGAACCGGATTGGGATGGACCAAAAAATCTTATTGATGCAATTCATATCTGCAGCAATCCTAATGCAATAGGAATGGGAGTGCTTGTCTGCTTAAACGGTGAAATAAATGCAGCAAGTGAAGTAACAAAAACTCACACAGAAGATGTTGAAACTTTTCACAGCTTAGATTTTGGTGCACTTGGGTTTGTTGATAGAGGACGTGTAATCCTGAATAGGATGCCGCGTAAAATGGAGACAATTCAAACAGATGAACTTAATAGTAATGTTGACCTGATAAAAGTTTATACCGGAATGAATGAGAAGTTGTTTAAACTTTCCGCCGATAGCGAAATAAGCGGAATGGTAATAGAGGCAATGGGCGTAGGCAATGTTCCCCCGCTTGCTTTTAATGGTATTGAATATGTCCTTAATAAAAATATTCCAATAGTATTAACTTCTCGATGCCCGGCGGGCGAGACTTTAGATATTTATGGTTACCCCGGCGCCGGTAAATGGCTGCGACAAGCAGGTGTAATTTTTGCAGACTACTTAAATGGACAAAAAGCCAGAATCAAACTTATGCTTGCACTTGGACTTACAACGGAAAAGAAAAAATTAAAATCACTTTTTGAAGAAGACTAAACTTCTATCAGAAGCATTTGCCATACCTCTTGTTTGTCATTTCGAATCCCGATGTTTCCCCCATTTAAATGCCCGAGGATATGTTGATCGGCATGAAGTAATCTCCCGTATAAATTGATAACATACCCGCAAAAAAAGTTTAGTGCCAGACGGGGAGAAACTTTACAGCCACGCCAGACTTGCCCTGCGGCAGATAGACCGGATAAACTTACAATTGCAGGTAGGTAATAGCATCATAGGTTTTGCAGAGTTTTCTAATATTTAAAACTCTTTCCTGTTTTGTGCGAAAGACACCCAAATTTTAGAATTCGGCTGATACAGCCTCTATGATTAAAGTTTGCATATTATTCTTCTTTAATTCTATAGTTTTTAGAACATTTTGATCATTCAGAAAA
>JABFGH010000030.1 GCA_013112585.1 Ignavibacteriota bacterium
CATAAAAGAAATCACAGGAAGATCAATGAAAGTTGTGAGAGAATATATTAAATTATACAAGGATTTAAATCCCGAGGAAGCAAAAAATGATTAAAAAGACCTCAGGGGACAAATGACACTATTGTAAATAGTATCAATTATGATA
This sequence comes from Ignavibacteriota bacterium, assembly GCA_013112585.1. Taxonomy (GTDB): domain Bacteria; phylum Bacteroidota; class Ignavibacteria; order Ignavibacteriales; family Melioribacteraceae; genus IGN16. The sequence continues at coordinate 146 of JABFGH010000030.1, forward strand.
AGGATAAAATATACTGAATAGTTTAATTCAAGCATGATTACTTAAATAATTTAGTGATGAAATGATTACTAAACATTCAGACTAGTCTAAACTTGAAACTACAACAATTGTTGAGAATTTATTCGCTCAATTCGCCTGAAAACTGCTTATCAATTGCTGTCCAAAAAATCTGTGACAGTTACAGAAGCAGCATATCATGTTGGTTTTAATAATCTATCCTATTTTACAAAATGTTTTAGAAATGAATTTAATGTCAATCCATCTAAATTTTAAGAACCTTCTTATTTTTTGTTCCAAATATTCTGTCTGAATTTTCCAACCAACTTACAAAACCTTCATTTTAAATATTTCAATCAAATTTGATACAAGGGTGTTAAAATTGGTGACAATAGTGTTAGCCATTTTGTCGTGAATAATATTTATTACCCTTCAACAAGACAAATTATCTTTAATTAAGAGGGAGGTTGTAATGAAAAAGAAAAACTATTTAATACTTTTTATTTTATTACTGTTTACGATTTCTTTAGTAAATACTAAAAGTAAAAATTCCGTAGATCAGGTTAAATTTAATAAAATAAGTGGTCTTCCCAGCCAAACTAAATTTAATATCAATCGTATCTCAACATTTATTTATAATGATGGTAGAACAGATATCGATCCAAATGGAAATGCTGGTTTTGTTTTCCCAAACGGTACCAATAAAACTGCAATTTATTCATCCAGTTTAGTTTGGGGAGGGAAAATTAATAATCAAATAAGAGTTGGAGGGTCTACCTACCAGACAGGCTTGCAACCAGGTAGAATCATATCAGAAAATGTAGCTGAAGACCCAAATTTAGACCATGTAAGAATTTACCGGGTAAGGCGAGATTATGAAACTGCAAATTTGTGGGATGATGCTTTTGATATGAACATGAGCATTGAAGAAGTTTTTAACCAATATGAAAAAGATTGGAATGAATGGCCTGCAATTTATGGAGCACCTTTTGAAGATATAGATAATAATGGTTCGTATGACCCGATGGTTGACATACCGGGTGTGACGAATGCTGATCAAACTATTTGGTTTGTTGCAAATGACTTAAATCCCAATTTAACACAATTGTTATATGGTTCTCCCCCGATTGGAATTGAACTCCAGGTTACTATATGGGGATATTTTGGAGTAAACTCATTCGATGAAATGATGTTCAGAAAATATAAGCTAATAAATAAAAGCAGTAATAATATTGACGACATGTATATTTCAATGTGGTCAGACCCTGATGTTGGGTGGTATAGCGATGATTTTGTTGGATGCGATTCATTATTAAATTTAGCATATGCCTATAATGCAAATCTCTTTGATAGTTATTACAATAATTATCCTCCTGCCGTCGGCTATTCATTGCTGCAAGGTCCAATCGTTGACGGAGAAGAGTCAGATATAGGTTTTTTCAATGGAACATTTTTTCCCGGTAAGAAAAACTTATCAATGACCGCATTTTATTTTAATACTTCTGGCGACCCTGAAATTGTAGATCCTTTTTCCAATGACTACACTGGTTCATTACAGTTTTACAATCAATTTCAAGGAAGAAAGAGTTTTACCGGAAACGCATTTATTGATCCAACTACAACAACTCCCACAAAATTTCCACTAAATGGTGAACCACTGACGAATGAGGGTTGGATTGATGGTATGATTCATCCCCCGGCAGACAGGCGAATGGGTATGTCTAGCGGACCATTTAATATGGCTCCAGCAGATACACAAGAAGTAGTTTTTGCTGAGATGGGGGAATTAAAAATATACCCGAAAGCACATATTAAAAATATTTATGGAGTTAAAAGAAAAGCTGGCAATATTAAAAACTTGTTTATAAATAAATTGGCTGTTGATATTAATGCAACCCCGATTGCTCCTTTAAATGTTGAACTTGAACTGACATCAGCTATACTTCTTCTAACATCCAATAGTTCTGTTCAAAGTTATGAATGGGGCATAGAAAATAAACCAAATGGCAGTAATGCGTCTATAATTTCAATTGATGTTTCAAGCGCTAAGTTCACTCCGGACATAGCTGGTGATTATATAATAAATCTCTCTATAATTTCAGATTTGGGCGATACTGCTGTTGGAAGAATAAATATTTTAGGTAGCTCAAATCACGCACCTGTCGCAGATTTTACATTAAGCAAAACTGAAATAATTATGGGTGATACTGCATTTGCAGACGGGTCTATTTCCAGTGACTTTGAAAACCAACCGCTTGAATTTCAATGGGGAGGAAGTATTTTGGCACTTGAACCGCAAATGAATAAAACAATTCTCTATCCATTGTTTTATATAGGTGAATCTGAAGTTGCTTTGGAAGTTTCAGATGGATTGTTTACTTCATCAAAAAGTAAAACTGTAAATGTAGTACCAAAATATACCGAAATAGATGTCAATTGGAGTTATTTAGATACAATTTATAATTACAGGGAAGGAGCGTTTTATGGCAAAGGTGATACAACGTTCGCAGTACCATTAATTTACCCTTACAACATTGACTCTACAAAATTGGTGATTTACAACAAATCAAACGCTGGTATTGAATTTGTAAAAGAAATTTCACTGCCCGATCTTGAAACAATTGCAACTATTAAGAATGACTTAATTTTTGTGCATGATATTTCAAATGCAAGCATTGGTTTTTACGGTGTTGGTAAATTGTCAATCTACAGACTTAGCGAGAATTGGCAGCTAACTAAATTATTATCCAATTATTATCCAACTGTTGAGCGTGATGACGATATATTCTCAGTTCATTTTTATTCTGATACTGCATTAACCCGAACGTACCATAAAATATTTAAAATTGATTTTCTTACTAACCCTGCAAATCCTACTGTTATTGATACATTTGATTTCAGGACGGAGTATTCTAACAACGGTAAAAATGTAAAAGAAATTACATTTAACAAGAACGATATTCATTTTTATGGGAAATATACCGATAGTCTAAAGTACTTTATGGATGTTAGAAGTATTATGGATTATAGTTTAATTAGAGAATTTAGTTTTTCGGTTGTAGAAGAGTCGTTTATTGCGTGGAGTAGTAAGAATAACAAATTTTTACTTGCGCGTCGAGATACCGTTACTTTTTATGAATTGACAAATAATTATGAATTGGAAGAAGGCTCCACTATCAATTATACTTTAGACCTACCATTATCACCCTATTCGTCAAGTGAAATAATTAGTTTGAATGGTTCGAAGTTTTTGGATGATGATAATCTAGTATTACGAGGTACATATGGATTTGAAGTTTATAATGTAAATGATATTAATAACCCTACATTTGTTGCAAGTTGTTTGGATGGCTACGATAATGGATATCTTACCAACTCGGGTAGTAACTTTTTTATTGAACGACATTTATTTGGTAGTGAAGGTTTTCTTGGTTATCAATGGAAAGGTGTAGAACTTGATCTTATCTCTGATGTAGAAAATAATAACTTAGTAAGTGTGCCTACTATCTATAAACTTAATCAGAACTACCCAAACCCATTCAACCCATCAACAAAAATCAGATTTCACTTACCCGAAAGAAACCTAGTGCGGCTTGATATATTCAACATACTTGGTCAAAAAGTAAGGACGCTTGCAAACACTGAATTTGAAACTGGAATACATGAAATAACATTTGATGGGAAAAACTTAGCAAGCGGAGTTTATTTGTACAGAATTGTCAGTGGTAGTTTTAATGAGACAAAAAAGATGTTGCTTTTAAAATGACCTTAAGGAATAGCACAAATTTCAATAGTAATTAAATACATTGAGCATGAAAGATTAGAAGAGGTGAAAAATGAGAAAGACCTTTATCAGCGCTACTGTTCTAATTCTCCTAAATTTTAGTGTAGCAATTCCACAAGAAAACACAGTTAACAAAAATACAACATTCTGTTATAATTGCATTGAACATCCATCTTCAATGCAAATTGATGAATTGCAAAATAGTAACGACGCACCGGATTTATACTTATATCCATATAATCTCCACCTCAAGAAAGACTCCACCAGTTCTGAACCATTGGTAATTAAAGATAAGTATGGAAACATTGTTCCCGGAACTATTTACTTCGGAGGGTATTCAAATGATTTAATTTCTATTTCCGCGGATGGGTATGTAACGGGCTTAAGGGAAGAACAATCAAATGAAATCGGAACATGGGTATTTGCATCTATTGACGGGCAATCAGTATCAAATAGGTGCGTTGTTAGAGTATTGTCTTCAAACTACAATCTCCAATATATAGCAGACACTAGTGCAAATACAATTTTATATTATCCTGAATCAATAAATGGAGAAAATATTGAGCCTTATGTACTACAATATGAAATGAGTACAGTTCACGAGTATATTTATCAAATACAAGCAGCACTTATGGATCTTGTACCATTTGGCGGGAATAAACAAATACTTGAAGTTGACTTTGGTGAAACTGAACAGCAGCGGGTTTGTGGGATTTCGGGAAATCCAGTAAGGCTAGGATGGAATATACAAGGAAACCCTTGGCAAAATTGTTTTCTTGTTCCTTTTACTCCTCCAAGATCACCACAGTGGTTTATCATTACTCATGAGATCGGACATAATTTTACTTTAGCATCAAATATTTTCTATACTGGTTTGAGTTCATTTTATTATAGTGAAGGAATAGCTTCATCTATAGGTTTGGAATGTTATGAAAAAATATTGGCAAGACCTGAAGAATTTACGCTGCAAAGTGCAACGAGGAATACAATTCTGGGTCAAATGAATCTATATAAAAATAATTTTCAACAAGCATTTAATACATGGCAAAATAATGGATCGAACTTCAGTTCGCTCTCACCCGATATAGTTGACGGCATTTATTTTCATTACAAAGCAGATTATTCAGGTAATTTCACCGAAAGATTTTATACGCCTCTGCAAATGCGATTTTTCGATGAACTTATTTCAATTCTGAACCTTATAACTTCCAATGGAGAAAATGGGAAGCACACTTTTTTTGCTGCATTAATTAGTGCAGCTGTTAAAGAGGATTTATCTCAAGAATTTATCACATCTTATAATTATCCAATAATTCAATCTCTTTTTGATGATGCCTATACAATATTAAGTAATATTATGGATGTAAATGTTGCTGTTGGAGAAAGTGAAGATAATCTGCCGAATGATTTTGTTATTAATCAAAACTACCCAAATCCATTCAACCCAACGACTACAATTTCATATTCAATTCCAATAGCGAGCCAAGTTCAAATATCAATTTATAATACACTTGGTCAAATAATTTCTACACTAATCGATAAGTATCAATCTGCCGGTTATTATGAAACAACTTTTGATGCATCAAATTTATCCAGCGGAGTTTACTTCTATAGCCTAAAAGCAGAGGAACATTTTTCTGTAAATAAAATGATACTTTTAAAATAGTTACCTATAGAATTTGATTGCATACCATATTACAGAGAAGATTATTATCGGATTTTAATTTAACTCCCCGCAATAAAAGCAGGGAGTTAATTTTATAAATTACACCCCAAACCAATAAGTTAGTTTAATCATAAAAATATTATCGGGCTTAACACTAAATAAATTCCTCATCGATTTCCCAAAATAAAAATCACCATGAGAATCAACATCTTCCCTGCTTTGTGTCCATACTAAGTATAGTGCAGAGCCGGGCATATATTCCCACCTTAAAACAGCATTACCTCTTAGAGATATATAATTAAAATCTGGATCGCTGATACTTTCTTCAACAGCAGCACCGTCACCATCAGCATCAAGCAAATAATTTATTTCTCCATCATCGGCTACTTCCTTTGTTAGTGTGGAACCATCTGTACCATAAGTAAGAAAGTCATAAGTCCTTGGTTTCCTTAAACTTTTAAATGAGTTGTACCTTCCGGATGCAATTAAAGGCTGAAGATAAACTTGGAAGCTAAGTTTTGGACTTATTATCCAATCGGCGCGTATATCTGCTGAAAATGTTCTTTGATCCAAATGAGCAAATAAATATCTGCTGCCGAAAGTCTGTACAGCGCTTTCATCTGAATAAACTCCTATATATTGAGCATTGGAAAGATCACGAGAAAAATGAGGACCCACTGACATAGTTAAAGTCGGAGTAACCTTAAACTCAATATTGGTATATAATGAATAAGAATTAATGTCATCACTTTTTGTTAAATCTCCACCAGCCCGCAGCACCCACCATTCTCTATTATCAGTATAAGTATTTATTCTAAAGGATCGGCTAACAGGATTTAATGTCAATGGTCCGCCCCGTGTTCTTCTAGAATTATATGTTTCAGGGTTGTAGGTTAGATTAATATTCACACCGGAGAAATCTTGAAAATTTATAAAACTTCCGAACCAAAATCCTTGTGCAGTTTTATTGCCGCCAAAATCGTAACTCATATAAGTGGCGGCATTAACACCCGCATTTCTATAAAAATCAGTGGGATCAGGCCATCTGTAACTAGTAAAAAAATGCCAATTTATTTTATCACTGTATGAACCAAATCCAAGGTCATTAATTTCAAATTTAGGACTAGTCATACCAACTGCAGAATTAAAAGTCCACCTTCCTCTATTTTTATTGATCATTAATCTTCCGCCAAAGCCGCTTAATGATGTAGCGGAACTATCAACACTAATATGGGTCGCATCCGGTCTTTGAAAATAGTGACGCGAACTTGTTTGTAAATCGGTCATTCGTTCTGCGGTTCCGCTTACGCGTGATACTCCTGCCCAGCCCGTTATAACATAAGTTCTGTCGGAATCCAAAAATGTCCATCCATCTACTGCTCCAACAACTGCATCTTTGTTAATTGATCCTCGCAAATTATCATCATCAAAAAATCTATTTGTAAATGTTGAAAGAATTCCAATTCCTTGAGCCGCAGAATTAAAATCTCTTTGTGCCCTAAACACGCCATAGTATGTAAGTGGTTCAAGTTCAACTTTTGAGCGGGTGCCTTCATTAAAAATTTCAGCATGTTCTTTTTTTGTCACCGCATGTATCATACCTATTTTCCAATCATTTAATACCCTGCCCGTAATTTTTCCCGCACCTAAAATATGAGTTCCACTTGGAACATCCGCATATTCATATGTTGGAAGGCTTCCCTGCGGATTTCTACCAATTCTTCTGCTGTAAAAAATATTTGCTCTAGACCAATCAAACCGCGGATTATTATTTGCTCCGCCTCTACCGAATCTAAATATGCTAACACCTTCAGTAAAAAACGGACGCTTCTCTTCAAATGTATATTCTACATCACTCAAATTTACAATTGCCGGATCAACTTCCACTTGTCCAAAATCGGGATTTACTGTGGCATCGACAATTAAACTATTACCTATTCCGGCTTTTATATCAACACCTGCTCCCGGCAAATATTCTTTTCCGGAATTGAACGGATCATTCGGATCTGCTCCAATATATTCAGCCTTTCCGGTTACATACGGCATAATTTCTAATTTAGAAGAAGGCGAAATGCCTTTAATGCCAACAAGGGCAGGAAACCTCGATGCAAATCCGCTCTCATTTCGTGGAGTATATGCAATCATATCAGTTTCATTTCTTCTGCTGAAAAATCGTTCTACATTAATACCCCAAACTTGTTCTTCCCCCTCTCTAAATCGAAGCTGAGAATAAGGGATTCTCATTTCTACCGACCATCCATCCGAATCAATTTTCGGAACCCCTTCCCAAACGGCATCCCAGGATAGATCGGTGAATTTGCTGTCATTCTCAAGTACTCCGTCTGCTATAGTTCCGGCTGCTGAAACATAAAAGAAATAACCGCTTCGTTTATCCCTGTATGAATCAAGATAGAGAACGCATCCATCGGATGGGTCACCCCAAACAAAATCTCTTCTAACTAATCTTGCCATTATTGAATCGGGATTTGAATCGTAGAACTTTCCTGCAAAATAAATTGCCTCATCATCGTAGGCAAACCATATTTTACTGTGCTGGGTTGGTTTTTCACCCTGATCAGGATCTTGCTGAAGAAGTTCTGAAAATCCTGCTCTCTTCCAAATATTCTCGGATAGAATTCCATCAATTTTGATATTTTCAAATGCTCTTACGGCAACAATTTCTTTTTCAGAAGTGGCTCCTTGTGAGGAAGATATTTGGATGGACGTAAATACTAAAATTAAAGCTGCTTCAATTACTTTTTTCAAACTTAATCCCCCCGGATTTTCCAATTAAGACGCAAGTATCATTTATAAGTTTCAGTATTATTTTTCAATATTGCTCCAGTCCTTTTTTTTAGATTATTTCATTTAAGATATCAATTGGATTCTACATAAAATATCTTCACACCTAGATACATGCCTGCATGAAAAATCACTAACTTGTTTTTAATATATAACTTATTTAATTTTATATTAAGATATATGTCTCTTAATAATTAGATTTAGACTCCTATTAAAATTGATAATTTTTAAATATTTTTGCATTAGACGGTTGAGGGTAAAATGAGAACAATTCAATTCTTTTCAAAACTTCTTTTCTTTTTCATATTCATCGCAATTTTTAATTCTTGTAAAGACGATATTGTTGACCCACCAATTATAAATAGTAAACCTACAGTAAAAATTCTCTCTCCGTCTCCCGATGAAATAATTCTTGAAAGCACCTTAATCGTTATCAGTGCCAAGGATGATAATGAAGTTACATCTGTTGAATTATTCATTGATGGAAAAACGGATAGTTCAAAAATATTTTTTGAAGAACCTTATCAATATTTGTGGAATACTGAAAATTATTCCGACAGCAGTAAACATTCAATATTTGCAGTAGCGTATGATAATGATGGCGATTCCACTAAGTCGGAAATAATTAATGTAATGAACTATACTTTTTCACCAAGTAATTTAAATACCGAATTGATTTCCGATACATTAATTACCCTTACCTGGCATGATAATTCTAAAGTTGAGACCGGGTATGAAGTTGAACTCTCCGAAGGTAACAATTTTAATCATATTTTAACTGCGCCTGCAAATTCAAATAGTGCAAATATCATCAGACCTTTTTATTCTAACAATCCATATATATTCAGAGTAAGAGCCGTTGCTGATTCTGTTAAGAGTAAATTTACCAATACAGACACTGTATACTTTGGTTTTGAAGCTCCCGCAGATTTAAACATTTTAAGTTTTACTGATGAACTTCTACAATTGAAATGGGAAGACAAAACAGATTTTGAAAACGGATTTGAAATTGAGATATCTGAAGATGGTAGTGAGTTTAAGCCTTACCGCACTGCTTCAAATAATATTGTCTCGTTCGCAATCACAGATACATTCAATATCAATGTTAACTATCAATTTAGAGTAAGAGCCGTAAGTGAATATAACTTTAGTGAATACTCTAATGTAGTTTCAAAATTATTAGCCTTACCTCCTCCGGGCGGATTAACAGCAACATCTATTTCTGATAATGAAATTAAATTAGACTGGACGGATAATTCTGATTTTGAAAAAGGCTTTATAGTTGAAAGAAAACTTAACGATGATAACTTTTCTCTTATTGATTCTTTGCCGCCAAACACTATATCATGGAATGATACAGCACTGGCTTTATCAAATGACTATACCTATCGGATAAATACTTTTTCAAAATATAATTATGTAATTAATAACGATTCATTAAAATTAAGTTACGACACCGATACTTCACCCATAAAAATTGTTTCAGATTATACAAATTATTTTCGCGGGGCTAAGTTTAGTCCGGATGGAAAAATCATTGCCTCGTACAGCAGGTATTTAATTTTGTGGGAATTCTCCTCGATGAGGAAAATTAAAGTTACTGATCCTCATAATGAATATTTAAATGCTGTTGCATTCAGCCCCGACGGAAATTACTTGGCAACCGCTGCACAAAACGGCGAAATAAAAGTTTGGACTTTCCCTGATTTGTTTTTAGTAAATACCTTTACTGAATCAAAACCAATTATTGAAGATATTTGTTTTTCACCTGACGGAAAATATCTTGCGAGCTGTACAATGAATCTGCCTATCCATTTATGGAATATTGAAAATGGAACAATTGAAAAAACTTACGGAGTTTATAATAATTTTCCCACATCAGTAATTTTCAGTCCTGATGGCAATTACATTTTTTCAGGCAACGGGCAGTCTTCCGCAAGAGTTTATAATGCCGAAACCACAGAACTAATTTGGCATTTAACAGGTCATTTCGATTCTGTAACCGGAATTGATTATGATGAAAAATCAAATTTAATTGCTACCTCAAGTCTCGATGGCTGTGTAATTTTATGGAATATGAATACGGGCAGTTCAGTTAAAATTTTAGCCGAAAGCAGCGGATACCTAACAGGCGTTGATATAAGTCCCGACGGAAAAACTGTAATTGCCGGCAGCTACGATAGAAATCTTTATCAATGGGAAATAAGCAGCGGATCACTTTACCGTAGAATGGATTCACATACAAATAATGTTCAAGGCTGTTCATTTAGTAATTCCGGTAAATATATATTAACAGTATGTTCCGATCCCAAGTTAAGAGTATTTAACGCAGCCGGTAAATGGATGAAAAATTAATAAAAAAAAAGCTGCCCAAATCTGAGCAGCTATTCAACTAACTAATTTATTTACAGGGTTAAATGCGAACTTTATATGAGCCTAAAGTTTTCATATAATTAGCTCTTTCAAATGCCGCTGGTTCCCCTACTGATTTCTGACTCATGCTGCCTTTCATTTGATTAACTGATTCATATTCGTTCTCTTCCATCCAGTTAGTCATACCGGTTAACATTTCAGTAATCCTTCCAACACCATTTGTCAATAGACCTGAGCAAACCTGCGCAATATCGCCGCCTGCCATCATTATTTTTATTACATCTTCAAAATTATAAACACCGCTGGTTGCTGCCATGCTTGCATTAATATGGCTGTATAAAATTGCAATCCATCTTAGCGGAAGTCTCATTTCCCAATTAGTACTCAATTCCAAATTAGGCACTACTTCTAATTTTTCTAAATCAAAATCGGGCTGATAAAACCTGTTGAACATTACCAATGCGTCAGCGCCGTCATGGTCTAATCTGCGGGCAAGATTTGAGAATGATGTAAAGAAAGGACTTAGTTTAACTGCAACAGGAATCTTTACATTTTCTTTAACCGCTTTTAATGTATCGGAATACATTGTTTCAACTTCGGAACCGGTTAAATTTGGATTAGTAGGAATGTAATAAACATTCAATTCAAGTCCGTCAGCACCGGCTTGCTCAATGTTCTGAGCAAATTTTACCCAGCCGCCATTGCTTACACCGTTTAAGCTTCCGATTATTGGTATGTCGCATGATTTTTTAAGATTGGCAATATGATCTAAATATTCAACCGGACCCATTTTAAAATCTTCAGGTTCGGGAAAATATGATGTAGCTTCAGCATAACTTTCTGTTCCGTATGAGAGGTAATGATCCAACTCACCGGATTCATGTGTGATCTGTTCTTCAAATAATGAATAAACCACAACCGCCGAGGCACCTGCATCTTCCAGCGCCTTAACTGAATCAACACTTTCTGAAAGCGGAGAAGCTGATGGTACTATAGGATTCTTGAGAGACAATCCCATATATTTTGTTGTTAAATCCATTTGAACTCCAAATTTTATTTCATTTTCAATTTTTAATTTTATTGTAAGAAATTTTTACTGAAAAATATTATTCCGAGTCCCGTATTTAACGAGACCCCGGAATAAGAAATATCAGAATTGAATTTCTAAATTGTTCATTTATTCTTCTTCATCGTTAGTCGGCTTGCTGTAACTCATGCCAGCCATCTGCTCGTAAAAACTCCATTTTTTAAGCACTTCTTCTTGAGCAAAATCGAGTAATTCTTTTGCTCTTTCAGGATGTGATTTGGTAAGCATTTTATAACGTGTTTCAGTATAAATATAATCTTCAAGTTTAATCTTCGGAGCCTTGGAATCTAACTTCAGCGGATTTTTACCTTCTTTAAGATTATCAGGATTATATCTAAATAATGGCCAGTGACCGCTATCAACAGCTAATTGCTGACTTTCTAATCCCTTGGCCATGTTAATACCATGAGCGATACAGTGACTATAAGCAATTATTAATGAAGGACCATCGTAAGCTTCCGCCTCCATAATTGCTCTAACTGTTTGAAGATCATTTGCGCCCATTGCAATTTTAGCAACGTAAACATTGCCGTAGTTCATCGCCATCATCGCCAAATCTTTTTTAGCGGTTGGTTTACCTGCGGCTGCAAATTTTGCCACTGCACCAATGCCGGTTGCTTTTGACATCTGACCGCCGGTGTTAGAATAGACTTCAGTATCGAGCACAAGCACGTTTACGTTTTTACCTGAAGCGAGAACATGATCTAAACCGCCGTAGCCTATGTCATACGCCCAGCCGTCGCCGCCCATAATCCAAACTGATTTTTTAACCAGGTAGTCGGCTACTGCTAATAAGTTTTTAGCATCATCAGTATTTATTGCTTCAAGTTTTTCTTTTAATTCAGTAACTCTTTCTCTCTGCTCAATTATCTGTGCTTCATCTTCTTGTTCAGCATTAATTATTGAGTTTGCTAAATCAGTACCAACTTGATCAGATAGTTCGGTAAGTAATTCTAAAGCAAAGCTGTTATGTTTTTCAATTGCCAGCTTCATTCCATAACCAAATTCTGCGTTATCCTCGAATAATGAATTTGACCATGCCGGACCGCGACCATCTTTGTTTTTAGCCCATGGGGTTGTTGGCAGGTTTGCACCATAAATCGATGAACAGCCTGTTGCGTTTGCAACAACAGTTCTATCACCAAACAACTGAGAAACTAATTTTACATAAGGTGTTTCACCGCAGCCTGAACAAGCACCGGAGTATTCAAATAACGGCTGTAGGAACTGACTTCCTTTTACCGAGCTAAGATTTAATGCAGTCCTGTCATACTCAGGTAAGTTGAGGAAGAAGTCATAATTTTCTCTTTCTTTTTCTCTTAATGGAATTTGATCTGCCATGTTAAGAGCTTTGAAACGAGTTTCTGTTTTACTTTTTGCCGGACAAACTTCAACGCAAAGTTCACAGCCGGTACAGTCTTCAACTGCTACCTGAATTGTATATGCTGTGCCGTCAAATTCTTTACCTTTAGTCTTCATCCATTTGAATGTTTCAGGAGCATCTTTAACTAATTCTTCATCGTAAGCTTTAATTCTAATTGTTGCATGCGGACAAACAAGTGCACACTTTCCGCATTGGATACATATATCAGGTTCCCAAACAGGAACTTGGAGAGCAATATTTCTTTTTTCCCACTGTGTTGTTGAAGTTGGGAATGTACCATCGACAGGCATTTCGCTGACTTTTACATCATCACCTTTGCCCTGCATCATTTTACCTAATACATTTTTCACATAATCAGGTGCCTTATCCGATACAATCGGAGGCATTTCAAATGTGCTGGTAACTTTTTCCGGCACTTCAATTTGATGTAGGTTTGCTAATGAATGATCAACAGCTTCGTAATTTTTCTGAACGATTATTTCACCTTTGCTGCCGTATGTTTTCTTGATAGCATTTTTAATCTGTGCAATGGCTTCATCTTTTGGAAGTACGCCGGAAATTGCAAAGAAGCATGTCTGCATAATTGTATTTATTCTTGCACCCATGCCTGCAGCCTTGGCTACATTGTAAGCATCAATTACATAAAAATTTAACTTCTTATTGATGATTTCTTCCTGCATCTTTTTAGGAATATGCTGCCAAGTTTCTTCTTTTGAATAAGGGCTATTCAACAGAAAAGTACCGCCGTCAACAAGTTTTTCCAGAACATCAAATTTTTCTATAAGGTTAAATTGATGACAACCAACAAAAGAAGTACTCTGGATAAGGTAAGTTGAATGAATCGGTTTCTTCCCGAATCTTAAATGAGATACGGTTGTTGAACCCGATTTCTTTGAGTCATAAACAAAATAACCTTGAGCAAAGTTATCAGTTTCTTCACCAATAATTTTAATTGAGTTTTTATTAGCGCCAACAGTACCATCGGCACCTAATCCGTAAAACATTGCTCTTACTACATCATCACCTTCAATAATAAAATCAGGATCAAATTCTAAACTTGTAAAAGTAACATCATCGTTAATACCAACGGTGAAATGATTTTTAGGATTATCTTTTTTCATTTCATCATAAACAGCTTTAACCATTGCCGGTGTAAATTCTTTAGATGATAAACCATAACGACCGCCCGTAATTTTAGGCATTTGTTCAAATGGTTTTTCGTCTGATGCCATTGCTTCTGCAATTGCTGTAACAACATCTAAGTACAAAGGTTCGCCAATTGCACCCGGTTCTTTTGTTCTATCGAGAACTGAAATTTTTTGAACTGTTTTTGGTATTACATTTAATAAATGTTTAGCCGAAAATGGTCTGTATAATCTTACGTTAATCAAACCAACTTTTTCTTCCATTCTTTCCGTCATATAATTAACAGTTTCAAGAGCAGCTTCTGCACCGGAACCCATCATTACAATAACTCTTGTTGCATCGGGGGCGCCGTAATAATCAAACAACTTGTATTGTCGTCCGGTCAATTCGGCAAATTCATCCATTGCTTTCTGAACTGTTTCAGGAGCTTCATTATAAAATTTATTAACAGTTTCTCTACCCTGGAAGTAAACATCAGGATTTTGAGCTGTACCGCGCAATACAGGGTTATCGGGTGTAAGCGCTCTTTTTCTGTGTTCGTAAACAGCTTCGGTTGGAATAAAGTTTTTTAAGTCTTCAACAGTTAACTGTTCAATTTTGTTAACTTCGTGCGATGACCTAAAACCATCGAAGAAATGAAGGAAGGGTACTCTTGTTTCTAAAGTTGCTCTGTGCGCAATTGCAGATAAATCCATAATTTCTTGAATTGAACTAGATGCTAACATAGCAAAACCGGTTTGGCGTGTTGCCATTACGTCACTATGATCGCCAAAGATTGATAATGCTTGAGCTGCAATAGAACGAGCTGATACATGAAAAACAGCCGGAGTTAATTCGCCTGCAATTTTGTACATGTTAGGAATCATAAGCAGCAAACCTTGCGATGCAGTAAAAGTAGTTGTTAATGCACCGGATTGTAATGCTCCATGAACCGCGCCTGCAGCACCGCCCTCACTTTGAAGTGCGGAAACACTTGGTACAGTTCCCCAAATATTTTTCATTCCCCTTGCCGCCCATTCATCCGACATTTCTCCCATTCCGGAGGATGGAGTTATCGGGTAAATCGCAATAACTTCACTCGCATGGTAGCCTACATATGCGGCGGCTTCGTTTCCATCGATTGTTATTTGTTTTCTTTCCATTAATGTTACCCCAAATTATTTATTAATTAAAAATGCTTTTTTTTGATTCTCGATTGCAAATTCCTTGCCATTTTATCGGATTAAAATATCTCTTTTACTTTATTGTATTTTGACTTAAAAATGCAGTCGGTTAAATAAGACACCTAATCTATTTTAGAAAACTCGTTCTTAAAATCTTATTATTAAGAATTCCATTGCTAATTTCTAAGAAACCAAAATAGGAATTTATCGAATAAAAATAAAGATGTTAGCATCGGAAAGTAATGCTTTACTTTGAGATTTCTCTTATTTCAATTCAATAGAGCAGTATCACTAAAATAAATTCATTCATTCTTCTTTTTAATCTTCCGATGCTTGCTTTTTTAAAGTGTATATATTATATAGTGTTCAAGTGTTCAAGTGTTCACTAATTTTTAACAATTGTTTTTGTCAAAAAAAATGTATCAGTCGGAATTTATTGACTTAAAAAATTATAATCTGCCGGGGAACAGCACTTTAAGAACTGCTGTTATCCGTCCCCCATTGCCTAAACCGGGATTTGATATTTATGATTATCAAATGCTCTTTAATAATGAAGAGACAAAAAAGCTTATAAGGGAAGGAAGAACAATCGGCTGCTTTTACATCGAGTCGCCGGGCATGCGCTCTTTATTGCAAAGGTTAAACTGCGATACTTTTGAAATGCTTACCGCCGCAAGTTCTGTAATTCGCCCGGGAGTTGCAGAAAGCGGAATGATGCAGGAATTTATTGCACGGCATAAAAACCCGAACCGCCGTAAATACCTTGTTCCCGAAATGGAAAAATACCTTGGTGAAACTTACGGCGTAATGATCTATCAGGAAGATGTGATAAAAGTAGCTCATCATATTGTGGGGCTTAGTTTGGAAGAGGCTGATTACCTGCGCCGTGCTATGAGCGGTAAAATGCGTTCGCAGGAAGCAATGAAAAAGTTGCTGGATAGATTTTTTGATTCATGCAAAAGTAAAAGCCTTCCTCCTAAAATTGCTAAAAAACTATGGGAACAGATTTCATCTTTTGCCGGTTATGCATTCTGCAAAGCACATAGCGCATCATTTGCTCTCCTCTCCTTTCAGGTAGCATACTTAAAAGCACACTACCCTGCCGAGTTTATGGCTAATGTGCTAAACAACGGCGGCGGGTTTTATTCATCTGCCGTTTATATAAATGAATGCAAAAGAATTGGAATTAAAATTTTATTGCCTTCAGTAAATGAAAGTAACTGCAGATACAAAGGTAAAGGGCAAATAATAAGAATGGGACTTAATGCCATAAGAGAAATTGAGAAAAAAACTTTAATGAAAATTGCAGAGGAAAGAGATAAGAACGGAAGGTATAAATCATTGGCGGATTTTATTACACGTACAAAAACTACGCACGAAAAAACTAAAATTTTAATAAAGTGCGGAGCAATGGATTGTTTGAAAAAAACACGACCCACACTAATGCGGCTGACAGATATTTATTATCATTGTAAAAACATGCTCGATTATAATTCCCTAAATCTTTTTAATCAGGATACCTCGTTATTAGAAAAAAGTGTGGAAACTATTAGTCAATATACCGCTAGCGAAGTTGGGATCTACGAGCAGGAGCATTTGGGCTTTACTGTTACACATCACCCGCTTGAGTTTATTAAAGAAATTTTTGATTACCCCGGTATAATAAAAGCGGAAGATTTAGCGAAGAATAGAAACAGAAGAATAAAAATGGTCGGCTGGTTTATGACTTCAAAAAGAATTAAAACGAGGAAAGGCGATATAATGAAATTTCTTTCGCTGGAAGATTTGAGCGGAACTTTTGAGGCTGTGCTGTTTCCGAAAACTTATAGCAAGTATGCCGAATTAACTATGTCTTTAGGACCTTATCTAATTGAAGGCAAAGCCGATATTGAAAACGGTAATAATATAATAGTAGAAAAATTAGAAGTGCTTTCCTACAAACACGCACTGCAGTTTGCACAAAAGGATAGTTCGCAGAATAAATATTTTGGAGATGTAGAAAAAGTAACTGAAGAAGAATTTGCTATTGCACAATCATTAGATAAGGAGAAGCTAAGGAAGGCTTACGTATAGAATCTGATAATTAATTTTTATCAAGTGAATTTATTGGAATTATATTTCCGACATCTCCTTTATCGATGTGCTTATAATTTTCTCCCAGACCATTCATTGTATCTTTCAGAACTTCTAAAGAGCGCTGACTTAAAAGATCTATTTTTATTAATCCAAGGTCTTCTATTCCATACATATCGGGCTGTGTAATTATCAAACCGAGTCCTTTATTTTTTGCATACTCAAGGGCAACATAATTTGTAATTGGCTTTTCCGTAACCACAATGCCGCTGGCATGAATACTTAAATGCCGGGGGAATGACGCTAATCGGCTGGCGATATTTACAATTGATTTCCATGGTTCGGAATTAAAATTTAAGGATTTAGATTCAGGAAATTTTTCTGCCAATGCAGGCAGGTTTTTTGCACTTGTCCATGGAATCAGTTTGCTGAATTTAGATATCTCCCTTTCGGAAACACCAAATACTTTTGCGGTTTCGCGAAAAGCGGAACGTGCCCTAAATGTAACGGTAGTTGATATCATTGCTACTTTGTCATAGCCGTATTTGTCATAAACATATTTTACAATTTCATCTCTTTCCCGCCACGAAAAATCAAGATCAATATCGGGGGGGCTTGTACGTGCCCTGTTCAAAAATCGTTCAAAGTATAAGTTGTGCTCAAGCGGGTCAACTTGAGTAAAATCAAGACAGTATGAAACCAAACTATTTGCTGCCGATCCTCTTCCGATTGATATCATCTGCCTATTTCGTGCTTCTCTAATTATATCCCATACAACAAGAAAATAATCGCTGAACCCCAGTTCATCTATTACTTCTAATTCATACTGCAGCCGCTTTACCGCCCGCTCGGTTATGGGTTTATATTTTTTACCCAAGCCTTCAAAACAAATTTTCCATAAATATGAAAATGATGTTTCGTTTTTAGGCAGCGGAAAAACAGGGAATTTATACTTCCCGAATTCCAGATCAACATTACAGTTCTGCGCTATATGCTCTATATTCCAAAGAGCTTCAGGCAATGCTTTCCAGGTCTGTTCAAATTCTTTAGGCGATTTCAAATAGTATTCTTCGTCAACTAGTTTGGCTGTATCAATATTTTCGAATGTTGAGCGTTGTTTAATTGCTGTTACAACTTTGTGCAGAATAAAGTCTTCCGGTTTTTCAAAATAAGCCGGGTGCGAAGCTGCGACTTGAACTTTATTCTCTTTTGCAAATTCGTATAAGGCTCTGGTATGCTTCTTCTGTTTTTCGGTTACAATTAATTCTGCAAAAATATTTTTTCGTATTGCCCCGGTAAGTTTAATTTTTTTCAGCAGTTCAATTGATGAAGTTAGGATAAAAAAGTTTTCTAAATTTCCTTTAAAAATATTAATGAGTGAAAAACCATCTTTTAGTTTTCTCGCTGAAATTAACTTACAAAGTTCTGAATAACCCTCATTATTTTTAGCAATGAAAACAGCATTTAGAGTAGAGTCATCCGGATCGTCAATCACGGCACCGAGAATTGGTTTTATATTTTCTTCCTCAGCCTTTTGTGCAAAATTAATTAGCCCGTACATACCGTTAGTGTCGGTGAGTGAAATGTAACTGCTCTTGTGCCGTTTGGCAAAGTTAACCAACCTATCAATTGGTATTGTACCCTGCAGCAGGGAATAGTTTGAATGGTTATGAAGATTCAGCACACTAACTAATTATCCCTTTCTTTAATTTCCTTCCGGATGAAATGGATTTACAAATCTATCAGAAACCTTTTCGGTGCGTCCAAACTGCACTACAGAATAACCATACTTATCCCGTATTTTTGTTACAGCCCGCAGCATTTTTTTTCTTATTGTATCTTTATCTTCAAACAAAATTTCCTGCTCACTGAATTCATTAAACTTTGTAAGATGAATCCCGACCAAGCGCACACTTACCCTGCGTGTATCCCCTTTTCGTAAAAGGGCAAGAGCTGTATTGTAAATTATTTTATCATCATCAGTGGGCTTAATTGTTTTTGCGCGTGTAAGTGTTATAAAATCAGAGTAACGGAGTTTGATACTTACAGTGGCAGCCTGCCAATTTTTATCACGAATTAGTTGGCAAACTTGTCCGGTAAGTTTGAATAGTGTAGCTTCAATTTCTGCACGGTCGTTTATATCTTTTCCATAAGTTCGTTCTTTGGAAATACTTTTTCTTTCCTGTGGCGGATTCAAATATTCGCTTCCTCCGCCATTAGCTTTTTTCCATAAGCCGCCGCCATGCTTTCCAAACGCAAAAAGAAAATACTCTTCGGATAGTTTTGTAATATCACCAATTCTATAAATACCCTTGCTGTGGAGTTCCTGCAAAGTTACTTTACCCACGCCCGGTATAGTTTCTACCGGCATTGGCGCAAGAAACTCTTTTTCCATTCCGGGCATTATGTAAGTAATCCCCTTCGGCTTCATGCAATCGGAACCGATTTTTGCAATGGTTTTATTGCTGCCGATACCAATTGAACATGGCAAAGATAGTTTATCCCAAATTTCTTTTTGAATTTTGGAAGCAAACATAAACAGTGAACCGTAAACATTTCTGCAGCCGGTAAAATCCATATAAAATTCATCAATGCCGGCTTGCTCAATCATAGGTGCATACTTTTCCAAAATATGCTTAACCGCTTTCGAGTAGCGGCTGTACTCGCCATGACTGCCATGCACATAAATTCCATGCGGACAAAGTTTGTATGCTTGTCTGATGGGCATTGCAGAGTGCAGCCCGTATTCCCTTGCTTCGTAGGAGCAAGTGCTTACTACTCCCCTTCCGTATTCGGGGTTAGCTCCAACAATAACGGGCTTTCCTTTTAAGGATGGATCGAGTATCCGCTCTACTTCAACGAAGAAGGCATCGAGATCGAGATGGAATATTGTACGCATTTTTTAATAGAACGCTGATGACACAGACCTGCCTGCGGCATGCAGGTTCAACTGATTTTCACAGATTTTTATTAGTATATATTTTTCTTTTTATCTCAGGCTTCTTACCAAAATTTAGTAACAGCCCGATTTCTATATCAGTAGCTTTTAAATAATTTATTAATTGTAATTCATGTTCCTCACAAAGTGATTCAGCAGCTTTTAATTCAATAATGATTTTATCATCAATAATTAAATCAGCAAAATACTCACCAACATTTTTTTCTTCATAAAATACTTTTATTGGTTTCTGCTTTTCTACTTTTAGTCCTATCTTCTTAAGTTCATAAGCTAATGCGTTCTCATAAACTTTTTCTAAAAATCCAAATCCTAATTCATTGTAAACTTTATAAAAAAAACGAAATTATTGTGGACGACAATTCTTTATATAAATACTCTTTCATTTTAATCTCGCTCTTATCTGCTTAATCTGTGTTATCTGTGTGCTATTATAAACTTAATGCAAACTCCTTCAACCTGGGATATGCTTTCAAAATTGTTTCCGGCATTTTTATTTTTGATTTTTCTTTCAGCAGATGTAGCAGCTCAAATGCATTAGCCACTGCATCTCCGTGAGGATGGTTATTCATTATCACAAATACTTTTTTAACCTTGTCAAAAATTTCCTTCAGCTTTTGATCAATCTCCACAAGTTCCCCCGGTGAGTATAAATATTCATAACGCGCGCTTTGCTGTTCGTATGTCTGCTTCTTACCAAAGTTAGTAAGTGACTGCTTCCATGCTTCTTCGTTGCGTCCGTGAAACCTAATGTATGCAGCCTTGTTCCCCACTATCGGATCAAACTCAATTGACTCACCAATTTGCGGCTGATCAATTGTGCAGAATGTAACTGACTTTGCATGTTTGTTCATCCACGATCTATGCCGTACTTCAATAAATTTTTCGTAGCCTTCAAATCTTTCAATCAACTTACGCAGGTATTCAACATTAGCATCATTAAAATCAAATGAGTAAGGAAATTGTATCAGCAATCCGCCAAGCCGCTCTGCAGTTTTAAGCATGTCCAAATTATGCTGCACTGCTTTTATCTGCTCATTGGCATACCGGCGCTTATGTGTAAAATCATTATGCAGCTTAACCGTAAATAAAAAATCATCCACGTCTTCAGTTTTTCTAAGCCAGGCTTCCACCACCCGCGGTGATAAATAAGTGTAGTATGATGCATTAACTTCAACGGCATTAAAGTATTGCGAGTAAAATTCCAGCCAGTCAAAATTTTTGGATTGCTGCTTCGGGTAGAAGTTCGGCACCCAATCTTTATAGGACCAGCCGGCTGTACCGATGTATAGCTGCGGAGTTCTCATATTAAAATTTTAGCTTGATTATGTATAGCATATATGCTATGATAAGTTATGGGATTCCATTTTATAGAAAAAAGGAAATTGAAAATGAATGATATAAGCACACTAGAAAAAAAATTAAGAAAAAACATTAAAGATTTTGATAAAAAATATTCTGCCGCCAAAACACGGTTGGAACTAGCAATTCAAATAGCCCAAGAACGTGAAAAAGCGGGCATTTCCCAAAAGGAACTTGCATTAAAATTACAGACTACACAGTCAGTAATTTCGCGTATTGAAAATGGTCGGCAGAATATTTCCTTGGATATGCTGCAAAGAATTGCAGAGGCACTGGGTAAAAAACATATCCAAATTGCTTTTAGATAAAACAACTCAAACAGTTAATCACAACTACATTCCCTCATAAGGCATTTTAGGTTTTTTACCGACTAACCTGGCGTAAACAGATAGTGCTCCCCGATGGTGCGCTGTATGATCTGCAGCTGCATAAACTGTCATCATTTTAGGTGCGCCTTTCATAATTTCCCCGGTAATCGGTGCCATTAATTCCGCCTCTGAATATGACTCAATTTTTTTGATAGTATTTGCAATCGCAGTTTTAAATTGCTCAACACATTCATTGTACGAAGAATACTTTTTCATTCTCTCTTCGTAGTTATCAAAATTCATGTCAAAGCCTTTACCGAATGCTCCTTCAATAAACCAATCGTATGTTTCTGCGGTATGACCAATATGCTGGGCAACATCGTACATTCCATCTTTTGGTTTGAAGTTTGAGTCTTCTTCGCTAAAGCAATCAATTGTGTTTAGAAAAAACATTTCCTGAGTTTTTAATTCATTAATTAAACTTTCTTTCATGACTATGCTCCTTTTAATTTGATGTTTAAAATTGAATTGAATAATTGAGAATGTCTTTATGAGGATAAAAAAATTGTAGAATAGCATGTACCCTTCATATATATATAAAGGGTATTCAATAATTATGATTTAAAAAGTAATTTTATAAATAGGCACTATGCTGAATACTTTATTTGAGTTAAAAATCTTTTCTTCTTGGTAAGAAGTTATCTCCATCGATCACCTTCTGTAATTTCCATACTTCACGAACACTACTACTTTCAAAGTTTGTCGGTCTTACTTCTAATTTATTTGGAAGAGCGATTTTAATTGTGCTTTCGTTAATAAATTCTACAATGCACATTACTTTTCTATCTAACTTTCCATTTTTAGAATTGTAATATTCAAAATCCAACGCCAATGAAGCATCCAAAGTATTGAGTTTATATTTTGGCCAAAAGACGGCAGGAGTAGTTTTGCCATTCACTATTCCAGATTGTCCTTTATATAAATCTGTATTCCCATCTTCAAAAAACTCAATTTTTATTACCTCTCCTGTAGTTGATTTTCCCTCCCACTTTCCAAGTAACTCGTTTGTACTCTCAAAATAATACATTCCAGTAAATAGGAATATGATAAATATAAATACTACGACATTTGATTTTCTAAACATAATTCCCTCAGAATATATTTAAATAATTATTTCAAATTTTCCATCTTTAATTTGTACAACGGGCTTTAACGGTTCTTCACTTTCCTTTGACCATGATTCAATATTAAATTTTCCTTTGATTCGTAATTTATTCTCTAAAAAGGAAATCTCAGTAATATCCATATCTAAATGAAATGAAGCCATTTCCCATTGGATTCCTCTTTCTGAATACTGAACATCCGACTTGTCATTATTCATATCCAGACTCAACAATAAAACATTACCCAAACTTTGCTTACTCCTACGAGTTCTAAATTCAAAAAGAAATAAATTTGAATTATCAATGACCCTATCGTTAGTTGATAAATCTTTTAACGACAATTTTATATTAATTAGTTGTTGAATATTTTCGCTATTTAACTCAGCCCTTGCAGTCAATAAAATGGTCTTTTCTTTTTGCAGTGTAACAGTATTAATTGGAAGATCAATTTTCTCTCCACCAAATGTAAGGCTTACCCTACCTTTATTGTTTTCCTGTGCAGAAATACTAATCGCCAGTATTAAAATAACTAATATTAGTTGCTTCATTTTACGTTACCTAAAATATTATTTCAAATTGTCCATCTTTAATTTCGGCAGTACCCGAAGTAATTCTCGAACCAGTTTTCACTGAATAAACACCGCTAAAATTTCCGATAATCCTAACAGAATTATTATTATAACTAACTTCTTTTATACTAAAGTTTGTATTAAAATCACTAAAGTCCAATCGTTTAGATTTGGAAGAATATTGTGCAAAATTACCTCTTAAAGAAAATATTGTTCTGTGATACTGGCTAAGACCATAATCAATTTTAATAGTTAAATCAGTTGTATGTACTTTCTTGGAGTTAAAATCATCAACTGAAAAATAAAGCATAACCGTTTCCCCTTTCTCCCCATTTTCGGTCACCCCAAATACTTCTATTTGAATATTATCATTCTTGCGGATCAATACCTTTATAATTGGAACTTCTATTTTCTTTTGATCAAGCAATAAACTTATTTTCCCCTTATAACTATCTTGCCCGAGCAAAGAGCAAACAAGTCCAAATAACATAAACATTAAAAATATCTTCTTCACTATTTGCCTCTATTATTTAGCACTTCATATTTTATGTAAAGTTGTTCTTTTACAAAGCGCTCAAAATCAGAATAACCGTAAATATCATAGTCTTCATTATTTCGCGTAAAGTTAGCACTCCAATTTTCCTTTGGTAAAGTAATTGATGTCATTCCTTTATCATTATCTATGGTTAGCCTTTTCTTTATTGGAGTCCAGCGAGGAATGCCGTCATTCAAACTTAACTTTGAATAATCTATAAAAAGATCGAACGTGAGGGAATCATCAACCAACTTAATTGGAACTATAATAACCTCATAAGTAGATTGTAATATTTTTTCTTTTGTATTAAAATTTTTATAGAGTATAGACTTTTGAGGGTTATAAATAATGAAGGGAAAATTTAATTTACCGTAATAAATATTAGATGGAATTTCTACTTTTTCATTTGTTGTACTATTAGCAATAGTTTTTACTGAGGGTAGATTCTGTTCCTGATATTTTGCAATTGCACTAAATTGGTTAATTGCTGCTTCATCAAATCGCGTAAGCCCTATTTCAAAATTAAATTCTTGACTAATTAACTTAGATTCTTTAGCAGATTTTTGAATTTCATCAAATATTACTGTTTCCTTTTCAAACAATAATAATTTCTTTTTTTCATTTTGTTTAGTAAAGCTGAATAAAATTTTATGATCTTTGAAATGCCTGTTTATAAAATCGAAAGAGATGTTTTTTTCATAAGGAATATGCACCAGCTTATAAAATAATTTTACATTGTAATCATATTCCAAATTGAAATCTTTCTGCTGTATAAAATCATAAACAGCATATTTAACAAGTAAACTAAGTGTATCCGATTTTTCATCTATCACTAATGGTTTAATTTGGAATGACAATGCTTTTTGTATATCCATTCCATTCGACATTGTTTCAATATCTTCCATTGGGAACTTATTTTTTACCCATTTTTCACCAACATAATCTGCAATTCCACCAAACACATTGGGGCTTAAAAAACTGAACCCACCCGGTTGAAGTGCAGCAGTCCGTACAAGAAACATCATTTTGTAGCGGGGAACAAAATAGTATCCCTCAATTATTTCATCCATTTCACCGCTGTGGTTTAGGGTTACCATTTGAGTATCTGGAGAAGTAATGACCATCTTCATATTTAATTTGTAGCCGCTGTTCCGGGCATTACCTAAAATGTAAGTAAGTAAAAGCATTGCAAACACATGAATAATTTTATTCATTCTAATTTCCAATTATTTGCTGACCGAGAAAATCATCTTTTGTAACTACAAATGTTGGAACATTTGCCAGGTAATCGTTAATGCTATCAAAATTATTTTTTTTCTGCTGATTGCTTTTCTTTGGTAATAGTACATTCGAAATTTTATTATCGGACTTGTTTTTTTTCACTTCAGCTCTCTTTAGCTTATCAGTTTCTTCATATAGCTGATTATTTATTTTAGATAATTCAGTTTGTTTGTTTAACTCAGCATTATAATTTTCTTTTAGCTCTATCATTTCAGATTGGAGGTTTTGATATTTTTTCAATATCGGATCCGGACTGAACTCGTTGAATAGAAATAAGAAGGCAAAAATGATTGAAGCCGCTGCAGAAATGTAAAACATGAACTTATATTTCTTATTATTTTTTTCTGGTTTACCCGCATATAAATTAGTAAAGTTCGGATCATCCAATTGAACTTCTAGACTAGTATATAAAGCTTTTGCCCCTTGCTTCATTTCTATATACTCAGCAAGTGTATTGCGAGCTTCTTCATTTTGCGATAAAAAATAGAAAAACTCTTGCTGCTCATCTATTGGTAATTCATTATCAATAAACTGACTTAGTTTTAATTCATAATCCTGCATTGGTTTAACCTGTTTCCTTGTAAATTTTAATTTTCCAAACTATGTGAGGAACAAAAATCATTTTAAAATTTCTCTTAATCTTTTTCTTACTCTAAACAATTTAATTTTTACATTCTCCAACGACTGGTTAGTTAATTCAGCAATTTCTTTATATGAATAACCTTCATATTCTTTTAAATAAATCAGTTCGTTTTGCTCCGGTGTTAACATTTTGAGCGCCTCTTTTAATGATATATTCGAATCATAATCAATTTCATAATTTTCATTTTGTCTTACTTCCTCAATACCATAGTTTTTGAAACTGCTATGTTGAAGTCTGTTGTAACAATAATTTCTTGTTATTACTAACAACCAAGTTTTTTGAGAGCAATCTTGACGGAATGAACTTTTGCTATTGGCATACTTTACAAACACTTCTTGAACTGCATCCTTTGCCTCCTCTTCATTATTCAAAATACTCAACGAATATTTGAAGATCTCAATAGAATACTTTTCGTAAAGTTCAGGAAGCGGTAAAAATTCTTTAATATTTTTCAGAGTTTTTATGTCCATCCGTTTAATAAAATAGACCGGTGAGTTAAGGAAAAGTTACAATCGGTTAATAGTATGAATATGGATTTCGTACAGGGTATGCGCAATAAAACCGAATTAAATGAGTTGCGAAAATTTATGCGAATTAAAAATGTAAAAGTCTTATACATCAAGAAAGAAATATCTACAAAAGCAATGTTCTATGTTGAACAAAATTATTTAAGTCATTCACTTCAATTAGCCGATGCTTTAATAGCCGCAACTGCCTCATCAAATGGATTACCAATATTTACGGCTAATGACAAACATTATAAAATTATAAAAGAATTGGATGTGAAGAGGTTTCGACCGTAGTTTGATTGTATGATTATCCCAAAGTTAGTATTTAACTTGCAATTTTCAATTTGAGGTTTGGATACTCATTCCACTCTTTGCCGGATAGGAGTCTGCCGTTACTTTTCTTATTTCTTTTAACTCCATCCTCACCCCATGCTCCCCACTGCTTAAAGAAAAATGCGGCATTTTGTTCTTTGCACTGCTTCCTAACATTTTCTGCCCACTCAGGTTTCATTGGTCTTGCCTTAGGACCGCTTTCTCCGCCTACGATTACCCAATCAATTCCTGATAAATTAATTTTACCTATGTCTTCTAATAGCGGTTCTACAGATAAAAATTTAATTGATGCATTTAGTCTTCTCAATTTATCGATTCGCGGCAAGCCATCCTTTCTATTTTCAACTGTTACACCGAGCCAGATATTTTGAGGAATATTTTTGTTTGCTAAATACTCAAACATTCTATCTTCACGCTTTGTTAATATTTGATAAATATGCTGCGGTGTCTGCTCAATAACTTCAAAAATTTCATCTAAAAACTTATTAGGCATTTGCTCATGAAATAGATCACTCATTGAATTAACGAAATACTTAGTCGGCTTTTTCTTTTTTAAAGGCTGCTTTAGTCTTTCGGACATCATTGAAAATTCGAACCCATTATCGTAGCCCGGCGCACCCATCGCTTTTAATCTTATAGCCATAGTTTCCGCATAACAATTTTTACAGCCAGCCGATACTTTGTTACAACCTGTTGACGGATTCCAGGTTTCTTCTGTCCATTCTATTTTTGATTTCATTTAAATTAGTTTTATAGTTGAAGATAGAGAGGGTTTTGCTCGCAGGAAATGGAAAAATTATAAATTATTCATAATCAAATAAAATGATTCCCCCAAAATTTTTCCTTTTTACTTTTTTTATAATTTCTATTTCTTCAACTTTAATATCTTCGAAAATTGATTTGGGATTATTTCGAACATAGGTCCAGAAATATTCATCTAAATTACTTTTTGCTTTTTTAGAACTATCAATAATAGACTTAGGGTTAATAAAAGCCTCTGATAGAGGAGCAATAAAGTTCATAGAGGGATTATCTATAAACGAAAGAGGTATAGTTTTTTCATATGGGCTACCATAAAATAACCTGGTTAAAAAGAGAGTAAATAAAAGAATATCTAGTTCGCTTTTTCTTTCAGTTGTATTGGATAAAAAATGCAACACAACATCTTTGGGATCCTTTGTAGAATTCTCTAACACATTCCCTAAAATTTTGATTATTTTCACCCAATATTTTAAACGTTGTTCTTTAAAATCTTCTTTATCAATTATTTTTGATATCTCATGATTAATTTGAGGTAGGTTTAAAAAAGGATCATCCTCTTTAACCATAAGAATAAAGTTTTTAAGCTCAGCGACAGTATTTTGTTCCTCGGGAAAATATTTAATAAACTCTAACATTGCTTTTGCCGATTTTTTCCCATTACGAACTTCTCTAATAAATTCCACAGCTTTTTGTATATATAGAAATTCATACATTGGGTTTTTAGTAACACCATACTTTTGTGGGTTTTCACTAATTAGATAGAGAAAAAATGCAATGCCCCAGTTCTTGTAACTTTCAACATCACCTTCAAAATAATTATTTACTTTTTTATAATAGCTATTATAAAATTCTTCAATTTTATTATTATGAATTCTTAATTCGCTTGCAGTAATTAAGGCGAGATATATAAATGGTAATATCTTTTTATCGCTGCTTTTTGATTTGATAATAAAGGAATAAAAACCGATTGAATTTGCTAAGAAACGACTTTTTGAAAAAGCTTCTGAAACAATATCTTCTATTTCATTTTTTTTAACATTTGAAGGTTTAGTATCATCTAAAATAGATTCATTTGTTGCATATAAAGGCAGAGTTGGCTCACCAACAGTATCTTTTTTCTTCCCAGGCATTTAAATATCCCCCCTTTTTAACAATTCCTTTGTTTCATAAAACATGTTTTGGAATTGATCAAGACTTTCCTTTGCTTCTTTTGTTAATGGTAATGTCATACTAATATGATTAAAAAAAACATATCCCATAAAATTTTTCCCGAGCTTATTATACCTGATATCTAACTTCATCCAGATACTTGGATTCCCATTTCTTTTTGTTACTTGAAATTTATTTGGGAAATCGGAAATCGCATTAGCATTACTAAGAAGCATCTTTTGCTTATTTGAAAATTCCCAGAATTTATCTATTGAAAGTCCAATCCACATACTTACTCCTAAATTTTATATCTTTCACATTTTATGTTTTTGATTTTATCTAAAAAATCTTTTTGATTTTCTGAAATAAATACTGCTACCGAACGACGCGCCCTAGTTATAGCTGTAAATATTATTTGTTCATAATTGCTTGGCTTGTTATTTTTTAATTCATCATAATTTAAAAATGGAATAACGACATAATCAAACTCCAGTCCTTTAGCAGAAAACATTGTCATGATTATCGGATCTGGCTCACCAAAAACATTTCTATCATTCTGCATTGTTCCATTACCAGCATATTCGAGCTGAAATTGATTTTCACTAAATATACTTCTCACTTTATTCATAACAACATTATCTTGAACCAGTATACCAACCTTGGGAGTTTTATCAGGCATTGAGTCGATATATGCTTGAACTTGTTTAATGATATATTTTCCAATATTACCTTCACTTTCAGCAATAAAAATTCTAACTTTTTCAGGTTCTCCATCCAAAATAGCTGAAGATAATGGTTCTTGATCTCTATTTTTATAGAAAGGGTTAGCTAATTCTGCAACCGGAGGCTGATTACGATAGTTACCCGTTATATCTTTTCTTTCAATTTTACGCTTATGGTCTATTCTCATTTTGCCAATTATTTCAGTTGTTGAATGTCCATGGTCATATAATGTTTGTGCATCATCCGCAAATAAAGTTAACCTTTCCGCGTAATGTGCAATAAAATCTAAATGCCCTGAGTGAAAATCTTGGGTTTCATCCGCAATAATAAAGTTAAGTGTGTCCAGATGCTCACTAGACCATTGAGCTGAATGGTTGGCTGAATTCACAAATTCTTCGTCATGTGCATTCCATGGAACTGTTATACCAGAAACTTGTTTTACATATTCAAAAATGCCTCTAGCTGTAATAGTAGATATGGAAGTGTCAGAACTGCTAGTTAGATGTCTCGTCAAATAATTTTTTAAGATATTCGCATAAGTTAGTAACTCACCTTTTTTATTACCTTGAGCCTTAAATCTATAAACAGCAAGTATAGTTTTACCTGAACCTGCGGGACCAGAAACAAGCAAGTCTTCTGATATCGGATATTGTAAAATTGCAGGTTGCTCATTTTTTAATTCTGTAACATCAGGTAAAAAATTTCTTTCATATAAAGGTTTCGTAGCCATTTTAATTAAATATGCCTTTGCCATATAATTATTTATCCCTTTTTCAAAATAATACTCCAATAACTTCTAGCCCCACCACGAGGATAAAGACCGTCTTCCTCTCTTGACGGATCAAATAACTTATCTTGAATAAAATAGCATCTTGGCAAAGCATTAGTTACTGAATCTTTTCTAAGTTCTTGGAGTATTTCTTTGTTAATGATTGACTGAGATAGATCGTTTATAAAACTAGAGATTTCAGCATAGTTTAAATCTATTATAATAAAAATTGCCCCTTGAGCAAGTTCATTCCAAATTTTAATCAAATTCATTTTTAATATTTCTTTACCCTCATCTGTTGCCTCATTAATTGTATTCTGTAAAACTAAAACATCTAATCTTTTTATTGTACTGCTAACACTAATTTTTTTATCCCATAAATTCACAATTGTAGATTCTATCTTAAAATTCCCCGGATAATAATTTTTTATTAGTGGTTCAGTGACAGAGCTTCTTTCAGTATTCCAGTGGGTCGTAGAGTCAAATACTGTAACATTAATATTTATAATATTCTTTTTTTGAATAGATACATATTTGGTTAATCCTACTAATTCGGGTAACGCACCACCGCCCAAAAACCCAACATTTAATTCTTCTATTTTATCGAGGATACTATTCCTATTTACATTTAAAACATGATAAATAGGATGAATATAATAAGGAAAATAACTTAACATATAAGCTGCCCTTACATATCGGTCTGCATAATCTACTTTAATTGGATAATTTTTATAGGCTTGCCAAAGCTCTATCACCTTATCCTTTAATCCGGCAAGCAAATAATCTATGTTTGGAGTCTCACATTTGCAAACCTCACAAATACCAACAGTTTGTGCATCACCTCCCTGTTGTAAAGATATTCTACTTTCTAATAAATCTGTAATCTTTTCAAGTAATATTTTATATTCACATTCCATAACAAATTATTTATCTATTTGAAAAAAGATCAAGTTCAGTTTCTCGATTACGTTGAAGCTCTTTTATCTTTTCTAAAATGGCTTCAGGTAATTCATGCTTGACAATGGATGAAAAACACGAATCATGTTTTTGCTTGTTATTTAAAGCTGCTTTATGGCTTGTAGTTGCATAACAATATTCACATCCCATTAAACAAGTATCATTCATACCAATATCTCGGCTAATCATACAGCCGCAAGCAAGTCTTTGTGTTTTATCTTTTTTATATAATAAGTCAATTTTCAATTCATTTTTTAAAATATCATCATCAATACATTTACCCGGTTTAATTCCTAAGTAGCTATAATTTTTTGATTCAGCGCAACTTTGAACTTCCATATTATTTTGGGTAGCGATATCTACAATATTTTTGAGTAATCGTTCAATATCGCTATGCTCTTCTTGATTAGGAGTATAATTTGTATCTAACTTCTGCAATCTTCTTAATGTTTTTCTATAATCATCAATAATGCTAATCACAACTCTTTTGCTGTATCCTTTTAAATGATTGGAAATATTTTGGAAGTTATTGTTATGATACTCTTCTGTTAAATCATCCGTAAGTAGAATTGGGTCATAACGCCAGATGGTTTTTCCACTTCCTATCCGTTTCGACAATTCTATAAAAGTTTTTAAAGCATTTTCTAATGAAGGGTTGTTAGGTTCATAATGTTTAGGGAAATTATTAATAGTGAATTGGAAATAATATTTATAACCAAGATTATCAATTTCATTTAAATAATTAAACAATGGACGAGGATTACGAGTCCAAAAAATAATCGCGTCAACTGCTTCTGGTTTCAAATCAATTACAGATATTTGTTTGCTATTAAAAGGATTCGGAACTGTGCAGTAACCTTCTTTTATTCTATTATAAAACCATTTCGAATAATAGGCAGGAATATCTGTTCTTCTACTTGCTGAAATAATCATTTTAACATTTAAATTTTATTTTGAAAATAACTTAATAGCTCTTTTAAGTCAAAGATTAATATACAATTTTGCGTGAATTCGATTACTTCTTGTTCTTTCTCACTCCCCATTAACAGTAACAACAATTTTTCTTGCGCCGCCGTAATCGCGGTGCTCGCAGAGATAAATGCCTTGCCAGGTGCCCATATTTAGTCTGCCGTTTTTAATTGGTATTGTTAATGACGGACCAAGCAGTGATGATTTAATATGTGCCGGCATGTCGTCAGGTCCTTCCATTGTGTGCTGATAATAAGGGGCATTTTCGGGAACCATTTTATTAAAATGTTTTTCCATATCGGAACGGACATCAGGCGAAACATTTTCGTTTAAGGTTAATGATGCCGATGTGTGCTTGATGAAAATATTTGCAATGCCGATTTTCACATTTTCAATTTCGGGTACTTGCTGTTCAATATCGTGAGTGATAATATGAAACCCGCGGGGTTTGGGTTTTAGTGTAATTTCTTTTTGTGTCCACATAATTTCATTGTCATTTTGTTGTTATTAAACCATAAACTGCAATTTTAATCGTAACAGT
The DNA here is from genome assembly GCA_013112585.1 of Ignavibacteriota bacterium. Classification (GTDB taxonomy): domain Bacteria; phylum Bacteroidota; class Ignavibacteria; order Ignavibacteriales; family Melioribacteraceae; genus IGN16. The sequence continues at coordinate 33,150 of JABFGH010000030.1, forward strand.
ATTTATCTATTGTTATTTTATAGTCATTGGTCATTTGTGGTCATTGGGTCATTTGTTGTTAGAACCAATTGTTTTAATATAATTGTTTAATTTTATTCCTATTACTTAAAACTATTACCGTTATCCTTATCTTCAATAATTTCATTTATTAAAGTACTTATTTCAGATCCAATAGAATCCATATAAAGTTTTTCAAGTTCATTTTTACTCTTACCATAAATATTTTTATGCATGGAAATTTGTGTATCATGTAATATGATTACCGAATTACATAGGTTTTCAATAAGATCAATTATATGTGTTGTTAATATAATGGTGGACCCCGATTCCGCTAATAAAATCAAAAAACGCTTCAATGCTATGATGCTGGTTGTATCAAGACCAGAAGCCGGTTCATCAAGTAATAGAACTTTGGGCGATTGAACTAAAGCTATAATAATTGAGATCTTATGTTTCATTCCATGTGAGTAATCTTTGATTAAATAATCTTTTTGTTTTTCTAAATTAAATAGTTTAAGTAAAAGTAAAATTTTCTTTTCTACGGTATTAAACGGAATTTTTTGAATATCCATGATAAACTTAATGAATTCAAAACCGGTTAAAAATTCATATACAAAAGGATTATCAGGAAGCAATAATAAATTACTCCTTCCCTCTTTTAGAAATTCATGATTCAGCATTCCATTAATTTTAATTTCCCCTTCGTACTCTATGTTACCTGCTATTGTGTTAAGTAAAGTAGTTTTTCCAGCACCATTTGAACCTAGGATACCAAGAATCGAGCCGGGTTCGGCTTCAAACGAAATGTTGTTAAGTACTTCTAATTTATCATATGATTTGTTGAGGTTTTTGATTTTTAACATTTTAGCCTTCGAATACAATTTATGGATACAATCGGAATTGTAATTGGGATAAGAATCATAAAGTAAATTAGATATCGTGCTGAATGATTATTAAGATAAGCCTGTTTTACAATCAGGACATATAGCAACAAAATAAGATACCCGATAAAAGAAATTGAAAACATTAAAATATTCAGTTCAACTAAAATTATTGAGAATAGTGTAATTGTTAATATTAAATAAAGGGTTGATAAAATCAAAAAAAACATAAACTGCCCAATAATAACTGAATAGTTCGTACAAAGATAATATTTACAAAGTTGTATATCATTTACAACCGGGTACTGCATAATAAATGAGAGGATCAAAAGGTACTGTAATAATACAACTATAAAAAAAAGATCATCATAATTATTATTTATGATAAACAAAGTTAAAAACGCATTGAAAAATAAAGAGGAAATAACTCCTTTAAGAAGATATATTTTATTAATACGCCAATTGTAAAGGAGTTCGCGGTTAAAAATAGCTCTTACCTGAAGTACTTTTTTAGAGTGTATTTTGTTATGCCATAATCGATTACTTTTTTCTCCTGTGGATGAGAAAGCTGTTTCTTTTAAGAGAAAGGGAGAGATAAGGTTATAAGAAAATAATAAAAATACAATTATCAATATAAGCCAGTGGCTTTCGATACTATTTAAGTGAGGGATAACACCAAATAATATCAAAAATAAAAATATTACAATGCTACAAAACTGAACTAGCATCTGGTGAATAATGAATATTTCTTTTCTACTAAAATAATTTTTTAAAAATGATTTTTCTTTTAATAAAAACTTCGAGTAATACTTTGATACTAAAAGCGGAACGAATAAAGTTATAAAAATACTGGCAAACTGAGAATTTAGCCTGGACTGATCACCAAAATAAGCACTGAAATAAATTAATACAGGAGCTATAAAAATAAATAAAAGTAGAATAAAGATTTTATTATCTCCGTATGCCTGCCAATTTAGAGCCATTCGAAAATGATTTTGAATAATTTTCAGACTCGTTAATAATAAACTAACATTCATTGAATATCCAATGGCATATATGATTTAGAAATAAAGTCAGTAAACATCTCCCCAAAAGCTATTGCTTGGCTAGCTCTTTGGAAAGTGATAATATGAAACCCGCGGGGTTTGGGTTTTAGTGTAATTTCTTTTTGTGTCCACATAATTTCATTGTCATTTTGTTGTTATTAAATCATAAACTGCAATTTTAATCGTAACAGTATTTATCTATTGTTATTTTATAGTCATTGGTCATTTGTGGTCATTGGGTCATTTGTTGTTAGAACCAATTGTTTTAATATAATTGTTTAATTTTATTCCTAATGAGTCTAATTTTTTAATTAATAAGTTAAAAACATTTTCATCAATAAGTTTTCTACTATATGCTTTACTCAGCCATGTTTTGGTTTCGTATAATGAGCCTCTAGCATAATAATTAAAATTTTTATTTTCTTTAAAATAAAACCTTCCAAAGCCTTCGCTAATATTTGCAGATATTGAATCAGCGGATCGGACCAATTGTTTACCTATAGTATCTTTCTCAAAATATTTCCAGTCTTTAACTAAGTCCCAAATTTCATCTGATATTTCCATTGAAATTTGATAAATATTTAATTCCTCTAATTTCATATCACCCTCTATTAAATTTATTATGAATGACCTTTAATGACAACGAAGTTAAATGACAATAAATGACCTCCAACTTGTTGGGAAAATGACAGCTCAGCGCAATGACCACAAATGACTCCAGGTTTATCGGAGAAATGACAGCGCAGCCTAATGACCATTAATGACACGTTACTTCAAATCCGATGGCGTATAAGGTTTGGAAATTAAATCTGCAAATACTTCCCACCTCTTTGCAGTGCTTCCTTCTGTACCCACTTTGCTTTCTACAAAATCACGAGATAGTTTTTTACCGTAATTATAATTTATTAAATAGCTGCGGTATTTTTCAGCAAATGCAATTGCTTGATCGGCTCTTGCGGGAGTGTATAAATTGTATTTCATTAACCATTTTTTTAATTCTTCTCTGCTTATTTCTCCATCTAAATATTTTCTTGAACCGTCGTTTCTTGCAAAAGCAAGTTCACTTTCTAATTCTAATATTTCATAATATTTATCAGCCTTAGAAGCATCCATCCCCGCAAGTGGAAATAATATTTCTTTCTCATATTCAATCCTTTCATTGCCGGGGAATGCAACTTCAATTCCATAATTAGCTGAGCCTTCAGCAATTAACGACATTGGACTAAACAATGGATAAATTGAATACTCTATCCAATTTTTCTCCTTCAGCAAATTCTTTTCCAGCAAGGCATTAAATACATGATGACCGGGATAACCTTCGTGCGAGGCAAGATCAACAGCGCGATCAATGTATATAGGCATATCGGTATTAACTTGAATTACGCTAAAGCTGTTTCCTTTGTACCAATTGTAAGCGCCCCATGGTTTGTCTTTTACATACTCAACTACAAAGTTTTCCTCTTCCGGCAGTTGAATATATTTTAATGTACGTTTACGGCATTCGGTAATTGCAGTTGTAAATATTGTATCAAGTTTTTCGGTTGGAATTACAAATTGACTACGAAATTTTTCGAACCTCTTACCAATATTTCCTTTGCCGGGCAGCAGATTATCCAGCTTAGATAAAATCTTTTCAAAATGCTCTTTGTTATAATGAGGAGCAACTCCATCAGATAAATATTTTGATTCTTCATCGAACTTAAATTTTTCTCCGCTGATCATTTTTATTTTCATATCAATTGCGGTTATATGTTTGAGTAGAAAATTTCTTCTCATTTTTTCAAGTTCAGTTAAACTTGCTGCATCAATTGCATTTAGTTTTTTGATTAAGCTTTGTGCTTCATTATTTAATTGATCTTTAGGGAAATTTACTTTTTCATTTTCACTTAACTCAGCAGGCTTCCATTCATCAGGACCATGATAAGCATCTACAACATCTCCATCGTATTGCCCTACTTTTAAAACTAGCTTTACATACTTTTCCGCAATTTCCTGCATTTCACTTCCGCCATTTTTTATTGAACATGAAACCACAAACACCAATAGAAAAAGACTGATTACTGATCGCATAATATTTTACCATAATATTTTAATGAGAATTTAAAATTAGTGGTGAAAAGAGAAAATTGAAAGTGGAAAATCCAATAATGTCATTTATAGTCATTAGATCATTAATAGTCATTTGTTGTTTTACAATTAATGACGACTAATGACAACGAAGTGAAATGACAACCAAATGACTATTATTCTTAAAATATTTCAAGTTGCTTATCCGCCCCTGAGTATTCATTTTCATGTTTAAGCAGCCAGTCCTTGCGCCATACACCGTAGGCATAACCGGTTAAACTGCCGTTGCTGCCAATTACTCTGTGACAAGGAATTATTATTGCGATGTTGTTTTGTCCGTTTGCCGTACCCACTGCACGAACTGATTTTTCGTCACCCAATGCTTTTGCTATATTCATATAGCTTGTAGTTTTGCCGAATGGAATTGTAAGTAAGTAGGTCCAAACTCTTTGCTGAAATTTTGTTCCTTCCCTATCTAATTTTACAGTAAAATTTTTCCGCTTGCCTTCAAAATATTCCCCTAATTCTTTTAGGCATTCTTTTAAATACGGATTAACAATTTTCTTGTTAGGAGTACCCGATTCTTCAAATTCTAATTTTCTAATTCCATTTTCCGAAGCAGTAATTTTTATCCAGCCAATTTCGGAATTGAAATATGCACTTTGTAATTCAGTCATATAAAGACCTCCACAAATAAAATACTGAATAAGCTTTCCAGTTACCCCATTCAGCAGTTATTTGATTTAATTTATTTTTATCAGGTTTGCTTTCTAACTTCAAATTATTTTTGATTGCATTATGCAGACCAACATCAGCTATCGGCAATGCTTCGGGGAATCTCAAACATTTCATCAAAACATAATCGGCAGTCCATTCACCAACGCCTCTTATTTTTAATAAAGATTCTTTTGCCCCGGTGTAACTCATATTTTTTAATTCTTCTTTATCAGGAAGCTCGTCATTGTTCATTTTGTAAGCCAGCTCAATTATGTATTCTGATTTTTTACCGGTGAATTGCAGCTTCATTAAATCATCTACTGAAACATTTAGTATTTCTTCCGGGCTTGGGAACAGCCAATAATCATTACCCTCATAAATTACTTTTTCACCGAATGTTTCAACGAATTTTTTCTTTAAGGTATATGCAAATGGCAGATTAATATGCTGCCCGATTATTGCCCAACATAATGCTTCGAATAATTCCGGTATGCCTATTAGTCTTAAACCAAAATATTTTTCTGTCAGTGGTTTCATCAAACTATTTTTGGAAGCAAAACTGTAGAACGGTTTTAGGTTAGTTTGTAAATCCAGCCATTCTATTACATACTCCTTTGCTGTTTTGCATACCTGGTTATTAGAACAAAAATTTAAGTATTCAATTTCGAGTTTATTATTGACGGCACTTATTTCAAGAAGAAGTAAATCATTATTAACTCTTAATAGCTTGCGCAGTTTACTATTCTCTACAATGTGCAAACATTCATTGGCAGACCTGCCTAAAAATGTTAGGCATTCATTCCAGTTAAATTCTCTTGGAAGGGTGATAGCAGTTTTCATTTAATTACGTTTTTCTTTAACCACAAACTACACAAAGGTTTTACACAAAGGGCACAAAGTTTATAGTATTACTCTTTTAATACCGTGTTTTAATATTTCACATTAAAGTTAATCAATAGGCTGAGAGGATATTCATTTTGCCTCTCCTTTGTGTTCTTTGTGAATCTTTTCTTCGGGTTCTTTGTGGTTAAGGCTTTTGAATTTTTGTTAGTTTTGACATGCATTTATTCCTGTTTAATTTTTGCTGGAAAAAGCTTTAACCACAAAGGGCTCAAAGATTTTTCACAAAGGACACAAAGAGGAATTATAATATTACTCTTTTGATACCGTCTTTTAGGTATTTTACATTAAAGTTAATCAATAAACCGAGTTTGCATTCAGCTAATTTAAGGTATGTTAAAATTTGAGCTAAGTGAATATCGTTTAACGCTTCAACTGATTTGATTTCTAATATCAATTTACCTCCTACCATCAAATCAATTCTATAGCCGCAATCTAATTTTACCTCCTCATAAATCAACGGCATTGCTTTTTGTTTCTCCACAAATAGTCCATTCTTACTCAATTCATAAAACAAACACTCTTCATAAGCAGATTCTAACAATCCAGGTCCTAAATTTTTATGGACATTAATTGCCAATCCAATTACAATATTTGATAATTGATCTTCATTCATTTTGCTTTTCCTTTGTGCTTTGTGATCCGTCAGCTGACGGACTTTGAGCTCTTTTCCCTAGGGGATACCTTTGGTAGCGGTTAAGGCTTTTTCTACCCAACTTTTTTATCCATAGTTCTGTAAACACCAACCACAACACCTACAAGCTGAAAGCGGGGATATTCTTTTTCAATGATCATCGGTTCATATTCGGGGTTTTCGGAATGAAGCTCAATGCAATCCGGCTTTTTGAAGAACCGCTTAACTACTGCTGCATCATCAAGCACAGCAGCAACAAACCGCCCGTTAACCGGTTCCATATTCGGATTAACTATCACGATGTCCCCGCTAAAAATATATGCATCTTTCAAGCTATCCCCTTTTACCTTAAGCAGAAAGGAATCTCTCGGCATATGCGCAATTGTGGGCAGATCAATTGTATCAATTGCATCGGGGTAAATTGTTAGCGGGTTACCGGCAGCAACCTCGCCTAAAATTGGACGCGGAATAAAAAACTTATCTTCCAATGTAAGTTCAATTCCGCGCGAGAGTTTAGGACTCCTTTTAATGAAACCCTTTTTTTCAATTGCCTGCAAATGCTGCTGGGCTGTTGAGCGGTTTTTGTACCCAAATTTCTTGGCAATTTCGGCTAGAGTCGGAGTTAATCCACTTCCCGATTTCATTTCAATAATAAAATCAAGAATTGCTTTTTGAATTTTTGTTAGTTGTTTTGACATGAATTTATTCCTGTTTAATTTTTGCTGCAAAGGGCTTTAACTATAAAGGACTTTCTAGATAAAAGTTTGTCTTCAATTTTGCATACCTTCGGCACGTAAGTCCCATTATTTTATTTAATTTTGACTCATATTCTAATCTTTCACAAAGAATAAGGTAATTTTATAAATACCATACATTTGTATGGTAAATTACAAATACGCATAGAGTTTGTCAAGGAATGAAATTGTGCAGAGTTAAAAAATTTAAATATGGAAATGACTTTTAGTGAGGACTAAAAACAAGAGTTGGATGAAATGATAAAATTAGTTTAAAATACTGCTGAGAGTAGCTGTAAGTTTATCACGCATAAGTGGTTTGGCAATAAATCCGTTGAAGCCGGCATTCAGAAATTTATCCTTATCGCCGGAAAGTGCATAAGCGGTTACAGCTATTATTGGTACATCCTGGTAAGCAGGCATTTGCTGAATTACTCTGAGTGCATCCAGTCCATTATATTCACCTTTTAAGTTGATATCCAAAATTACAAAATCAAACTTTTGGCGTTTGAGTAACGGCAGGGCTTTTTCGAGACTATCGGCAAATTCAATAGACTTAAGGTCTTTCATCTGCACACGGAAAAGTATTTGCGAATCAACCTGGTCTTCTACATAAAGGCAGGAAAGACATGAAAGATCAGGTTCGGGTTTTGCAGTTTCTATTACTGCTGTATTTTCCGATGCAGAATCTGCTTCGGTAATAGAACTGACTTTAGCATTCACTTCACTTTCAATAGCTGCCTGTGTTGAGACCACAGTTTGAGGTTCAGTGTTTGTTTCTGCTTCAATTGTATATTCTTCATCAATAGTAATTTCTTCTTCTGCAACTTCAGCCGGCTGTTCCTGTGATTCAGCTAAATCGGATATATGACTTTCACTATCGGCAAGACTCGCAGTTTCATCAATTTTATCAGCGTCAAATTTTCGCGGTATTTTTAATCCGAATTCAACAACAACACCTTCACGAACTATTTCCTGAAACGAGGCTGAAAGTATTTTTGTAAGTTCTTTTAAAACTTTAACTTCAAATTTTGATAGATCAAACTTTTGCTGCAGCAATGCTTCTTCCGAGGTAAAAATACTTCTAATATTTTCTAAAAATTGCTGAGTAATCTGCTGACGATTATCTTTCAATCCAATTACAAAATTATCAGCATCCCAAATATATGCCGAGATGTAAATGCTGCTTTTTTCGCGTGCAATTTTTAGTGCAAATCTTAAAAAGATTGAAAGCAGTGTAATTAATTTTTGAGGATCAACTTCAATAATTAATGAAGAAGAAATTTTACCGTATGTTAATTCAACATTTTGAATTTTGGATGTCTGTTCAGTGTTTTTTTCAATTTCATTAAGCAAATCAACAAATGCAATGTTTTGCGGTTTAAGCTGAATATTGCCTTGAAGCAATGAAACATATTCTGCCGATGTGTTCATTACTTCAAGCAAAGAATTTTGATTTTGTTTAATCAATTCAATTGATTCCGCCTGTTCTTCCGATGGATTTTCGATTGAGTCAATTAGTTCGTGATTAAAACCAATTATTACATTAAGAGGAGTTAAAATTTCATGAAATAAACTGGATAAAAATGCAGGACCAAATTCAGAGCTGTCATCTTTTTCAATTTTCTCAACCTTGGATTTAACTTCTGCTGGAATTGGCTTGATAACTAAATTATAACCGAAAACTTCGCCGTCATAATTTTGAATCGGTGCAGATATTATTTTCGATTTTATAAGTTTGCTGTCAATATCTTTTAGTGAGCTTTCAATTTCAACAGTCTGCTTTTTACCGGGTTTAAAAATCTCTTCCGAAATTTTCTGTCTTTCATCATCTGCAATAAAATTTAAGAACGAGAGATTTCTTTCGAGTTCTGCAAACCCAAGTACTTTACTAAAATGCTTATTGGCATTTTTAATAAATCCTTCCCTATCGGTATAGATCATTATGTCGCTGGCGTATTCCCAAGATGCCTTATATATCTGCATCTTTCTATGTATTTGGTATTCGCCTGAAACTTCTTTAATAACATTAAGAATTGCTTTGGTATTACGAAAACTAATTACCGTCCGGTTAACTTCAACCAGAATAGTTTCGCCGCTTTGTTTCATTTGGCGCCATGGTCCGGTAAAGACTCCCTTTTTAAGTTCATCATTCGGCAAAACTAAAAGTGTCTGAATATCTTCAGGCGAGTATAATTCGGTAATATCCATCTGAAGAAAATCTTCCCTGCTGTATCCGTAAAGTTTAGCAGCGGTATCATTAACTTCTAATAATTTTAAATTATCAGCATCATAAATGTAAATCGGAAATGGAATGTTTTGGAAGATTTCATCAAGCATAATTGTTCACAAGTGTTTAATTTTTTATAAGTTACCTTTTTAATTGAAAAAGTTACAGATGTTATTCAAATGAAAATTATTTTTCCATCAATAAGCTTAAAAAAGGCGTTTTTAACAACTTTATTCTGATAACCTCTTAAAAGTTGCATTTTTCGTACCAAATCAGTTTTTACTTAAAATTTAATTATTAAGTAACAATAATATAATTATTTCTCATTTTGAGAAAAATATATTGGTTCTATATGAGAAACATCAGAGAAGGGATTATTTATCTTTTGGGTCCTTGAGAAACCTGCTTTCAATTTTATATCTTTCAGAAATTTTGTCCTTCTCTTCTTCAATTGTATTATCGGAAGAGACCTCCGAATTTGTTAGCCCGCTATTATCATTCTTCGATTTTAATTCATCACTTATTATTTCATCAGCTTTTTCATCGGGCTGTTCATTTTTTTCTACTTCGGTTTTTACCTCTTTAATTTCAACTACTTTTGTAACATGCTCAATCTTTTTAAGTACAACCGGAGTTAAAAACTCAAATTCATTTTTGGAGGATTGCTTTTCTAATAGCTCTTCTTTTACATTCTTCTTTTTTCTTAAAAAAACAACAGCAGTAAATGAAAATATTATTGCAGAAATTGCAGCAATACTAATCATCACTCCAATCAGATAAAAAATATTTTCATTAAAAATTTTTTCCATTTATTTTCTCATCGGTACATAAATCAAACTGCTGTTAAATATTTTTTTATTTGTGGTAAAAATTTTCAGTGTTAATCTTAAATAATCAGTAAACCACTTAAATAAAGTTGAATGTAAGATATACTTTGTCATGGAAAAATCAATAGCAATAGTAAAAATCGATATAAAAAAGTTTGTGATAATCAAAACTGAAGTGATGAAAAATACATATTCTAAATTATTTGAGACTATAGCAGTTAGGATAAAAATAATTGAATAGAGAATATTCAGTAATGGGATAAATGAAACTTTAAAGATTCTCCAATTGAGGCTTAACTTTTCAGAGAATTTGCCCCCCTTTAGAAAAGTATAGTTCCACTGCTTTAGTAAAACATCAAATTTTAATAAATTTATTTCAACTAATTTATTCATCCGGTTAAATAAATTATTTTTAACAATCATTTTTATTTTAACGTTTGGGTCGTAAATAAATTTTTTGCCGCCTTTCGATTGACTTACTACAGAAGTGATAATTTTATTTATTCCCAAACTTACAAAATTTATTTCTGCTCGCTCTTCTTTTCTAAATAAAACCATTCCATTTAAATTTATTAGAAGATCATCTGTTAAATTAAATTTTAATCCATTGAAAATTTCGGTAAATGCGCCAAAACTAATTTTAGAATTTTTAATCTCTCTACCGATCACGCCCAGTATATTTTCATCCATTAAATGGTTTATTGCTTTTGATAGTGCTTTTTTCTCTATAACAGTATATGATTTTATTATAGCAATTATTTTTGTTGAGGCGGTTTTAATTCCAATATTCAGCAGTTCCATTTCACTCGTATTTGAACTGTAAACAAGTGAAACTTTTATTTTTGAATTTGCGTTTTTATTAATTTTTAAAATGCTTTTATCAAAGTCTGAATATTTAGTTTTGATATTTGAGAGTAAAATAAGTTCAATATTTTTGTAATCCTGCTGCAAAACTGAATTTATTGACTGCATATTTATTCGCTTATCGAAGCCTAATTTAATAATCATAGTTACCGGTGATCTATTTCTTTCAGCAGGCGATGTATGTACTTTGAGATACCCGAGGAATGAGAAGATTAGATTTTTTACCGCAATTACTGAAATACCAAATGCCCCGGTAAACAGTAGAATATTCATTAAAGTTTTATATTCCGCAAAGTTTATTTTTTGCTGATTTAAAAATAGCAGCGATAAATAAATTACTGTTACTAAAATTAAAATTAATTTGGCAGGTAAAATCCATTTAGGATAAAACTTTATATCATCACGCTCACACTCAGCTTTAGCCGAGGCAATTTTAAGTTTTAATAAAATTGGTTTTGGAAGTTTCATCTAATAAGCTAAAAATAAAATCTATTTAATTAAACTCCAATAAGCTGAAATGCTTAATGCACTTGAATCATAATTACCGGAGTAGCGTTTTGTTAGATTATAGTATGCGTTTAACTCAATAATCAATTTACTATAAACTGTAAAACTCATTTTTGAATTTAATTCTTTTAATGCAGAATCTTCATTTGAAATATAACCAAATTTGCCTCCAAAATTAATCTTAACTCTACTCCTTTTAAAAATATAAATGCTGCAGTATAAACTTTGATGGCTATAGTTTTGAGGTGAGTAATAAATTGGCAATGTGTTTTCAAAATCTGAATAAAAATACTCAACACCTGCGGTAAAATACTTACCGAATCCTTTAGATATTCCAATTAAAAAATTATTGCCGTAATTTGACGGAAACTTTCTTTTAACCGATTCGAAAGCCATAACCGTATTATTTGTTTTTAGCAGTTCATAATACCCGATTAATTTAACACTTTTATTAAAGCTGTATTCCCCTCTTAGTCTGGCTAAGTTTACCAAAATTCTTTTACTAATTAAATGATAGGAGTTAAAAACTAAAGCAGCATCGTTTCGGGTATATGATATATTAAACTTAAATTTTGGAAAAACTTCATATTTTAACTCAACATCTGCAGTCGGACTTTTTTCATCACCTATTAAATCCTCACCAATATTTGCCGATAGTAATAAGTTTTTAACCGGCTTAATAAATAGCGAAACCTCCGCACGTTTTATCCGCATTAATTTTTCGGGAATACGAATATGACCGCGCTGAAAATTTACCCCGAATCCTAAAATGTTATTTAATCCTACTTCTGCATTTATTCCGCCTACTAAATACTGGAACTCAACATCATCATGATAAATGTACGTTGTAGGCACAACCTTCAATCCCTTGTGGAAATCAAATGGATTTACATTTTTAGAAGTGAAATTGCTTTTTGGTAATTTAACTGGCTTATTGTTTTCAGCTGATTTTTTCTTTTCTTTTTCATTAAATTTGCCCGCAAACAATTTGTCAACCATAATTGATAAATTTAATAAATCAGGGTCATCGGGTTTGTACTTATTTAATTTGGATAATAATCTTCCGCTATTATCAGCATCTTGTTTAATATTTATTGAATTCAGTAAATTTTGTTTTTCCAGCTCAAGTTTTGAATCCCGATAAATTATACCCGAAATAGGCTTATAATTTTTTAAGATTTTTTGCTTAAGCGCCTCCGAACTGCTGTCAGCATTCTCACCCGGTTTAAGATAATTAATCTGTTCGTAGGCAATTGAGTAGAGACCATAATTTATTAATTGATCAATCAGCTTTATCCTTACATCATCCAAATTCGGGTTCTGCCTAAGCTGGTGCAAGTATATTTTAACTGAATCGGATGGAGTTGAATTATCTAATAAGAATGTTGTTTTTGCTAAACCGGAATTTGGAAATGCTAAAGCATAAAATAGAATTGCGTAAATACATGAATTGAGGGAGGAACAGAAGGATTGTTTTCCAACTTTAAACTTCATTAACTGAGGCAATCAATTAGTGGAGTAAAACTATTATTTAAATTTGTTTCTTCGTTTAATAATGATTCAATCATATCTGTTGAATTTTCAAATGAATTATCAGGTTCAATTACTTGCATACTAATCTGATCGAGCGAACTGCTTGGAAAATCTTTTTTAGAATCAGTAAGCAATATATGAATTCTTTCTGTTAAATCTTTAATCATTTCTTTGCTGCTTCTAACAATTAAAACTAAAACCTTATTATCAACAATGCAAATTTTATCTTTTTTATCCGTAGCTGAAATAATTGTATTTCTGAACTGCTCCTGTGAAATTTGAGCTTCGCCATCTTCCTTGCTCAGGTTAAAGCAAATTAAATGATATTTTTGTTTCGTGGCTTTATACAAGGCTATATGAGTATTAAGTATTAGTAAAAAATCATTGTACTCATAAATATTTGAAAACGAAAACTCTTCAGTTTCAATTTCTTTTTGTCTCTCTGATTTTAATTCTAATGAATTTATTGCGGCATCAATCACTTTATTTTTCGTCTCGGGTTGAGGTTCATAAATTTTAATTCTTTGCGAGGCGGGTGAACTTTTACCCTCCATAATTTCATCAATGGCGGATTTTACAGTCAAACCTTTCTGATAATCAAACGTGTATTCAGCCGTAAACCCGCCTTGAATATGACCGACATTTGGTTTGATTGTTACTATTCCGGATGTTAGGTCATTTTTAAACCTATCTGCACTATCATCAAAATTTATTACACCGGTAAAGCAGCGGCTAATTTTTTGTAATGATTCCTTAGCTTCGTTATTACCATTATTTTCTGCAATAAATAAACTTGTAATATCATATTCTTCAAGTGCTTCCAGCATCTCGGTAAATTTTTGCCGCAGCAGCTCTACATTTTGATATCTTAAAAATTCTGTTATTTCATCAAAAATTAAAAACTTTGGTTTGAATTTTTTTATTAAATCTCTAATGTCATATAAATATTCTACAAGATATTCATCAATTGATTCGGCAGTAATATTTTGAGGAACGGATAAAACCCTTACTAAAGTTGTATTTCCCTCTCCTAATTTTCTTTGCAAATCGAAATTAATTGTTGAAGCCTGAATAAATAAATCTTTTGATCTTAAATTAGAAAAGTATAAACACTTACCCTTTTGATTGGATTCTTTGAGGAAATTAAGTGCGAATAAGCTTTTTGCAGAGTTTTTTGAGCCAATAACTAAATAGCTTCCGCCTTGATATACCCCACCCCAATTTTTATCGATAAAGTTAAAACCGGATGGAATTAATTTGACTGAATTTACCATTAATTGCGTATTCCGAACATTAGATTTTCATTAGAAACAGATGATTTCAATAATCATGCCCTACCACTTTTTATTAAAAAAAATAATATTTAACTGGAATAGGAAATAAAACGATTGATAAATTAAAAAATCAATTTGTAAACAATTTATTTATTTTTTAAATCAAATTAAAGAGTTAGAAAATTTTATTGAGAGAATTTATGAAAATGGTAGATTGGATTATTTCTTTTTATCTCATTTTTGCAACATTTATATAAATAAAGTTTTGAACATGTTTCTGTAAACTTTAATTTCAATGACATTGCTTTCAAATAACTAATCGGTTTAGGTTAAGTATTAAAAATTAAAAAAACATTTTTTTTGATTTATATAAAATTTTAATGAATATGAAATACTTTGACATCAAAATAAAATGCTTCTAAAAGAAACATAATTTCAAAATGAGCCAGGAATAAAGATTTAGAAGTGTTTTAAATGGACATCATATCTATTTCTTTTTTGGGTAAGTGGTTCCAAAAATATGATCCCAAAACGGCATGCTTACGCCAAACCCCAAATTATCATGTTTGTAATGGTGCAGCATATGATGATTTTTTATTGCAAGCCAGAATTTGTTTTTCATATTAAAGTGATGAATTGCATAATGTGTGATATCGTAAAATAAATACCCGATTAAAAATCCTGCAAAAAACGGATTAACGGAAACACCGCCAAGAATAAACAAAAACAAAAAGTAGAATAATGTCGCTAATGGTAAACTTACCGAAGGAGGCATCACCAATCTTTTTGTGTCATTAGGATAATCATGATGCACACCATGAAAAATAAAATGAATTCTTTTACCGAATTCTGTTTTTGCGGGAAAATGAAAAACAAATCTATGAAGCAGGTATTCGGTAATCGTCCAGATAAATAATCCTAAAATAAAATACCCTGCTATTGATGTTAAGGACATTCCGAATGTGAAAAATGCCCGATAGAAAAAGAAAGAAATGATAGGAATGAATACCCATAGCGGAACGGTCCAATGAACTTTTGAGAATGCCTCTAATAAATCACTCTTAAACATTCTTGCAGTTTCATCTTTATTTGAAACATAATGCTTTGCCATTTTTTCCTCTGATTCTTAAATCTTGTTTATAAGAAAATAATCCTTTTTTAGTAATAACAAAATAGTATTATTTAATTTTCTTTAAGCCAATTCCGGGTCTGTCATTTAATGTAACTTTCCCGTCAATAACTTTCATTCCGTCAAATATGTCGTTGCCGATTAACAATGCTCCATCAAGGTCGGCAAAATCAACCATAGGCGATAAATGGGAAGCTGCAGAAATAGCGCATGAGGTTTCTGTCATACAGCCGATCATCAGTTTCATACCTAATGAATCCGCAAGGTTAAGCATCTTATGTGCTTCACGCATTCCGGTACATTTCATCAATTTTACATTAACGCCCGAGTAAACTCCGTAAGCTTTCACCACATCTGGAATTCGCTGAATAGATTCATCTGCAATTGTAGGCAGCGGACTTTTTTCGGTAAGCCATGCTATATCATCAATTTGAGTTTTGGGCATCGGCTGCTCAACAAATTTTATATTTCTTTCATTCAGCCAGTGAATCATATCAAGGGCAAACTCTTTATCGGTCCATCCTTGATTAACATCAACACATAAAGCTGTATCGGTAACGCTTCTTATCGCTTCAATCATTTGTTTATCAGTATCACGTCCAAGTTTAACTTTTAGAATTTTAAATTCCGCAGCTTCCTTAGTTTTCTCCTTTACAACTTCTGTCGTATCAATTCCAATTGTAAATGATGTAACCGGTGTTTTCTCTTTGTCTAATCCCCATATTTTATACCATGGTTTTCCAATTAACTTGCCTACTAAATCATGCAGAGCAATGTCCACAGAGGCTTTGGCAGCAGTGTTATTCGCATCAACTGCATCAACGTAATCTAATATTTTTTCCATTTCAAACGGATCGTTAAACTGGCTTAAATTAACCTTGCTTAAAAATTTAGCGGCACTCTCCTGCGATTCGCCCAAATAAGGCGGCATCGAGGCTTCGCCATAGCCGATAATGCCATCGTATTCAATTTCCGTTAGCATTACCGGTGTTGTAGTTCTTGAACTTGTTGCAATTGTAAAAACGTGTTTTAGTTCTAATGTATAGGGTTTAAAAGTTAATTTCATTTTACCTGAACCTGTTTTACTTAAATAATTTTTTCCAAACATACTCGAAGATGAAGAAAAAGCTATTGCTGAAGTTGTTAACACTCCCGCAGATTTAATAAAATCTCTTCGCTTCTGTTTCATAAATTATCTCCATTATAAAAGTTGTTTGTCTTTAATGTAGTAATACCGTTTTTATTTATTGATGTTAAAATTCTTTTTGCACGTATAAAATTATCAAATCTGTATTGACTAAAATTTGGTTTGGATTTATCTAAACTGTTCACTTTAACCATCCCTGAAGCATGAATAAAATCTCCATCACCTATATAAATTCCAACGTGAGTAATTCTTTCTTTTTTCTCTTTAGTTTTTTTAGTTCCAAAAAATAATAAATCTCCCGGTTGAAGATTATCAAAACCATTTTTGGTATCAACCAACTCACCGGTATGCACTTGCTGCGATGCATCACGCGGCAGAACAACTCCGCTCATATAATAAACAGTTTTAGTGAAGCCGCTGCAATCCATACCTTTTGTTGAAGTTCCGCCCCATAGATAGGGAATCCCCATAAATGAATGTGCTCTTTCAAGTATTTTCTTTTTACCCGGTTTTGTTATTTTCAACCATTCACTATAATCCATTACAAATTCTTTTTCAACAAATGCTATTCTGCCGTCGGGGTAGCTTACTTCTACAAAATCTTCATGGGTCTGCTTAAGTTTAAGTAGATTTCCTAATGCTAAATCGGAAACTCTTTGTGAATTTTTATCGGGTTTGTTATAGGAGAAACCGTAATCTTTAATGTAAATCACCTTCTCTGCATTTAACCATTCATCAACTTGAGATTTGTTCACTCTAAAAAGTCCGTCATCATCCATCCATGCTAAATACATATCGGGCGTTTGAACATAATAAAAACCAGCCCGCTTTTTGTAAATTTTAAGCACAGTGCCTAAAAGCGTTTGTGTTGCTAACTCAGCCGGGTGACCCGGTTTGGAGCGCATATTAGCAACTGATAGATTAACGATTCCGTAATTTTCTTCACCAAGTGATTTTGCAGGGAGTAGTTCTACTTTATTCATAACTTTTTTATTTTTTTTAATTTTACTTGTCAATTTATCAAAGGCACGGGGCAGATTTGTTTCGCCGACTAAAACATAATCATCCCCTTCTTTTTTAACCTCAACATCCCACAGCGCTACTCGCTTATCGGGAGCATACTCACTTTTTAATTTTGAAATTAATGTATTTAGGTTTTCAAGAATAACATTTTCTTGTGCATTTATTTGAAGTGAAAACATTAGTATTAGTGTTATAGCTGCTATTTTTTTCATATCAGATTACTTGTTTTTTAATTATGCAATTTAATAAAAGTATAACAATTAATTTAAAACAGTCCGGTTAAATTGTTTAATCATAATAACAGATTGGGTAAAGGTGAAAAGTGAAAGGGCAAAAGTGAAAAGTTAGGAGTTAGGAGTTAGGAGTTAGGGCAAAAATATTAAAATATTCTTCACAATATTCTCCATCTTTCAATCCTACCTCCGGTAGGCAGGCTTTCAATATTGTAATCTTTCAATCTTGTAATCTTATAATCTTTCAATCTTTCAATCTTGTAATCTTGTAATTCTAAACTGAATACCCTATAACAAATTGTTCTGCGCTCATCCTCTTTCTCCCTTCCGGCTGAATTTCTAAAATACAGATTGCATTTTTACCGCAGCCAACAATTAATTCTTTTTTAGTCTGTTCAAAATTACCTGGTGTTAAATCTTGTCGATCAACAATTTTGGTTTTATAAACTTTGTATTGTTTTCCATCCTTAATAAAATATGCGCCCGGAAAAGGAGAAAGTCCCCGAACCAAATTGTGTATTGATTCAGCAGAATCATTCCAATTAATTTTACAAGTTTCCTTTGTAATTTTTGGTGCACCGGTAGCTTGGGTACTATCTTGTTCTGTTAGCGATACATTACCTGTTTCAATTATATAAACAGTATCAATTACCAAATCGGCACCTGCAATGCTCATTTTATCATGCAACGTTCCGAAGTTATCATTTTCTTCAATTGATATTTTTTTCTGAAGAATAATATTTCCGGTATCAACCTTTTGTTTAAGAAAAAAAGTTGTTAAACCGGTTTCAGTATCTCCATTAATTATTGCCCATTGTATTGGTGCGGCGCCCCTGTATTTAGGCAGCATTGAGCCATGCAAATTGAAAGAGCCGTTAGCAGGAAGGGTAAAAACTTTTTCGGGCAATATGCGAAATGCAACAATGATGAATAAATCTGCATTCAATTCTTTTAACCTGCTTAAAAAAATATCATCACTTAATTTTGGCGGCTGCAGAACTTCAATATTATTATCAACCCCAAATTGCTTTACCGCACTGAACGATACTTTCCTCCCTCTTCCTCTTTCCTTATCGGGTGCGGTTACAATTGCTGCTACTTCGTGATCACTGTTGTGCAGTTTCTGCAATGATGGAACTGCAAATTCAGGAGTTCCGAAAAAAATAATTTTCATAGCTGATTGTTTAATTTTTTTTATGAAGGAAATTATTTTTGAGTTATTTCGTAATCAACTTCAACTTGGCGATTTTTAATTTGCTTTAATTCATCACTAAGTTTCTTTCTAATAAATTCATCAACTCTATCGGGTATCATTTTACCGATTAAATGATCGAACTCATGCAGAATTACCCGGGCGTAAAAATCATCGGCTTCCAAAATCTCTTCTTCTTCACCTGTGTTTAAAAATTTAATTTTAATAGCTTCCGGTCGTTCTACTTCTGCTCTTAAATTCGGCAGACTCAAACATCCTTCCTCAAAAAAAACAGTATCGTCAGAGTATTCAATAATTTCCGGATTTATAAAAACCTTAGGAGGCAAGTCTTCGTAACCTTCAACGGGAGTTAGATCAATTACGAAAACTGATTTATCTAAATTTACCTGATTGCCTGCTAACCCAATACCGTTTGCATTGCGCATTGTCTCGAACATATTTTTAATAATCATTATCATTTCATCATCAATTGCTTTAACAGGCTTAACTGTTTGACGAAGTATTTTATCACCATAAATTGTTATAGGCATAATTGCCATTTTAAACTCCAACTTTTTGTTCTGTTACTTTTACATTCAAAACTTCTGCACTCAAATCCTTAAAAAGTATTACTTCGGTCGAGCAGAAAAGCATTCGAACGAACAACCTAAAAATAATTAACATTTGCTGAATAATAAAGAGTAGAAATAGGTAATAGTAGGGTGTTCGAGGAATATATCTTCCGATTAGATTATATATGATTGAACCAAGTGCACCGATTACAGCGACTATTAAAAATACGGTAAATACTTTTGTAAAATTTTTGCGGAGAAAAATGATCGTATTAAATATTTCGCGTAAGGATTTATAGCTATCCTTTACAGCAAGTGAAATTTTTGAATAATCAGAAATGATGGTAACTATGCCGATTAAAAATACAAGCAGAACATACCGTAATGCTCTAAAAATAAATTCCATTAAAGCATTGTCGGAATTTTGATAAGCCCATTGAATTAGGTCGCCGGTATAATCGTTAAACTTAAAAGCCAGATAAAAAAAGATGATTGAAATAAAAAGTACCCTTGTAAATCGCAGCCAATATTTTACTCCCCCGTAAAAAAAATCTACCATGTGATTTTTTTTTGGAGAACTAAAAATTGCAATTAAACCGCCGAGAAAAAATGTTTGTATCAAAACATAAAAACCAACCATGCTGTAAAAGACAAATGGAATTTCTCCGATATTTGTACTGTATGATTTTAAAAACTGCTGAAACCAGATATGCTGAAAGGTGTTGTAGAGATCGGCACTAAGCAGGGAATGACGAAGGCTGTCATCTAATATATAGTAAATCGGCATACTCAAAATCAAAGCTGCTACTACATTAAACGCCCAAAGCAGAATCACTACACGTCTATTTTTAATAACCGCTCTAATACCAAGTTTTAAGGCTGTCTTTATATTTATCGTCATCCGATACTTCCTAAAACCATAAGAGCATTTTGTACCCAGAACAACCAGCGTACCGAAAGTGATAATGCACCCGAATAATTTGCCTTAATGGTAAATGAATTATTAGCATAGTTTATATCGAATACATTTTTTCTATCCGGGTCCAAATGAGCAGCAACAATTTCATCTTCACTTTCCAATTCAAATATTTTCCATTTCGCTTTTCCGTCCCACTTAAGTTTTATGGTATCTCGAGTTGTATAAACTTCTAACTCAGTTTTGAATATTCCATCACCCACACGTTCTAAAAATATCTTGTAGTTTGATCTTCCGGTCTTCTCAATTTCTTTTACCCGATAATCAAATCTTGCATCCAACTCATAAATATTTTTGATAAACCATTTCATATCTTCGGATGTATTTAATTGCAGTGTGTTCCAAAATTTATTACCATCAGCATAATTATTTTTATATGAATGGTAATATTTACTAAGCAGAGTAATGGTTTCTTTATACCCAAGGTACCTCTCTAATGAAACAAGCATTAAGGATGGTTTAACAACTGAATTAATATAAGCAGAATTTTTATCCGGGAAAGTATATGATTTGTCCGCCATGCTGCCCACATAATCGTGTTTAGTCAACTGGGAAATATTCCTAAATGCTTCCGGTAATTCAAAGCTGCCGAGTGTATAAATTATTGGTATCTCATTGTATGAAGCAAAAATTAATCCCGGGATAGGCACATTTGATATTAGTTTAAAGTAAACCTCTTCAGCCGGATAATACCTTTGCAGTATTTTACTTGAAACATACTCTGCAATTCCGGTTCCAAGCCAGTTTTCTTCGGCAGTGTTCAAAGAAATATCATATTTGAAATATTGTTCTGCCGCCATATGGGTAATTACTTTTTCCGGTTCAAGTAATTCAATAGGTGAAATTAAACCACTCTTTATTGTGATTAAATTTGGATAGGAAAGATCTTGTGAGCTGCTCGTCCTGGGAACATCCAGAAGAATTATTCTACTTGAATTATATCCGCCAAAATTTTCTTCTAAATATTTTAGTGAATTATTAATTGCTTCATAATATCTACCATGCTTTTCACTGTCTCTCGGCTGTGAGTAAATTATTACTTCAACCCTCTTCTGCTCAACATTTATGAATTCATATTCTGTTTTATGAAAATCCTTTGCTGCAAACCAGGCAAAATCAATTTCATTTTTCAATATAAAATTGTACTCAATTCTATCTCCCGCCTCTGCTTTCGTAAATGAATCCGCCGTTGCATCTGCAGTAAAATCAATCGGCACATCAATGTTTACATTATAATTTGCATAACCGGAATATACTCCCGCATATGGATAGTAGGGATATATTTTCCACTCCCCTTTTGCAAACACACCAATTTTAGGGTACCATTCCGAAATAAAATAAAACCCGCCGCCCGATGCATAACCCACATTTTTAATTGACTTTGGGATTTTAAATGAATAGTTAAAATCTATTTCAAGAGAATCTCCGGGCTCAATATTTTTCTGCAATTCTATTTTTGCCACTGTGCTATCTAATTTACCTACACCCGTCGGAGAATAGTAAATTAACTCACTTTCAGTTCCGTTAATTTTAATTGAGCTGATTTCAAAATGTGTTTTACTCTCATCGGGAAGATTGATCTCTTCACCCAATATTGTGTTGGAGCTTTTAAAAGCATTCAATAATAAGTTCAGGTGTATTTCATTTGCCGGGAAAGCTGTTGTGTTTCGCCAAATAATTTTTGTGTCTGCTTCAACTATTTTTTTATCTGCCAGAAGTTTTGCGTTAATAAAATAATCTGCCGCCGCAATTTGTGTTTTATCATTATAATTATTTATTCCCTTTGTAAACTCACTTTTCTCTGCTGTGCTGCTGCCCGTTTGGAGTGACTCTAATAAATATACTGAGCCCGCCAGCAGAAGTAAGAGTAATGTCATTAGCTTTTTCATAGTGAACAAAATTAAACAAATTTGGTGAGATTAAAAATTATTGCTCTTCGATACGTTCGCTAAAATACGGCGAACTACTCAGAGTGACATTGTGTTTTTTCCAAAGATTCAATACACTTGCTTAAAAGAGCAAATTATTTAATTCTAAAGTTTAACTTGCTTCCGGTTTGGTACGTAAATGAAAAGTTTGAAAGTATATATCAGTTGTTCCTGAAACGAAATTCTGTATTGAAAAACAACATTGATAGCTTTTCACGTAAAGAAAACAAGTAAAATTAATAAATTTACTACTTATTATTTTTTAAGCTGTAATTATTAGAGGAAGAGGAAATTGCCGTATCGTTAACCGTCAAAGAATCATAATGATTTTTCGTTAATTTTAATTTATCTTAAAGCATTAACAAAATAGTTTATATCATGGACAATAATCTTATACAAAAAATAAGGCAATTCTTCGAAAGCAAGCCGGTATTGCGTGCATATTTATTCGGCTCAGAAGCTCGAAATGAATCGGCAGAATCAAGTGATATAGATATTTTGGTTGAACTCGATTATTCTGCACCTATTGGATTAGAGTTTCTTAAAATGAAAATAGACCTTGAAGATTTATTGCAAAAAAAAGTTGATTTGCTTTCAATACCAGGAGTTTCTAAATATATAAAACCTTTTATTGATCAAGACAAGATTCTGATCTATGAAAAATAGACTTGGCGATAAAGCAAGACTTGAACATATTTTAGATGCGATAAACGAAGTATCAGGTTATACGGAAGATATTTCTTTTGAAAGTTTTCAAGAAAATTCAATGATGCAGTTTGCTACAGTAAAACAGTTAGAAATAATTGGTGAAGCAGCTAATCATCTAACTACATCCCTTAAAGATTTACATTCTGAAATAGATTGGCGAGAAATTGTCAGTTTGCGAAATTTATTAGTCCACGAATACTTCGGAATTGATTTAAAGATTGTTTGGGACATTGTAAATTTTGACCTACCCAAAATTAAAATTCAAATAGCAGGAATTGTAAATAATTTATAATTGCTAATGCGCTCGCCGCCTTGATCATAAAAATAAATTCTCATCGCTTCACTCGACTTGTTCGAAGTGTGCCTCTAGTTTACGTGAATTAATAAAAAAAACTCGCTTACATTTCGGCAAGCGAGTTAATTTATAAAATCTTAAATAATTTGCTTAGTTTTTTAATTTACTCAAACTAACAATTTACCTGCTTTCATAATAATCTTACCGTCGAAGTAAACTGTCGGTTTTTTAACAACGCCATCAAGATGAATAGGCACATTAACTTTTCCGCCCATCGATTTATTATCACCGAGCGCGATGTGAATTGTACCGAGAACTTTTTCATCTTCTAATAACAAGCCGCTTAATTTTGCTTTGTGATTTGTACCTACTCCGAACTCCGCAATATTGCGCGCTTTTTTACCATATTTATCAAGCATATTAATCAGCTTACGTGCTTTTGGTCCGCCCGTAATTTTTGTTGCATATCCTTTTTCAACTTCAATTCTAATAGGTGTTTTTTCTACCACACCAATTCCAGCCATCGAACCATCGACAACAAATACACCATTTGTTTTACCTTCTAAAGGAGCGACAAAAGTTTCACCCGTGGGCAAGTTTCCGCTTTCACCTTTTTTATGGAATAAGCCTTTACTTGGTATTGCAGTTCTACCTGTAATATCCATAGTAATATCGGTTCCATTTGGGGCAGTAACTCTTACAATTTTAGTTTTCTCAAAAATTCTTTTCAGTTTTAAAGTTAGCGCTGCAATTTTTTTATAATCAGCGTTCAATCCTCTTATCATTGAATCTTTTGTAATACCGGGAAGCGAAGCAATGCGTGTACCCTTTGCCGATGCTGCTCTTCTTGCATTTGTATGTGTTAATGATTTTGTTGTGGGACACAGCACTACATCAAATTTTTTGAAAAGATCTGCAACATAAGAAGGAGGTTCCTCACCATTTATTTCTCTTGCTTTCATCTCAACAAAAAGTGCTTCATGCCCAAGTTTTAATGCGTTCTCATAAATTGAAACACCAATTTCTCTTTTACCTTCATCGGTAACTACAAGCACCGATTCACTTTTCTTTGCACCCATACAATCTTTTATTGCAATAATTGAAGCCTTATCAAGTTTTGTAACTGCCATATAATTTTCTCCTTATAATGGAAAACCTAAATTTAGTTGTACCGCAGCGGCAAAGCCGCTTTTTTCAATTAAGTTTGTATTGTTATCTGTAATTCTAAGTTTGCTGCTTTTATCTTCAACATCGCCGCCGTTAAAAAAATTATAACTTGCCGTACCTTCAATACTTATATAATCTTTTAATATATGCACAATAACGCCCGATGCTACATAATAGCCCACTTCAGCTTCCTTCTGTTCAAATTCCGATTCACTAACTTTATTTTCTAAATAGAACGATTCAATATTTACTTCTGTTCTATAAATATTCACTCCGCCTTCAATAATTTTCCAGTCAACAAATTTGAATAATGGAATACCGAAATCTACACCGATGCCGAAGTAATCTGATTGCAGTTTATAATTATACTTATCAATTTCAGAAATTTGTTCAACTTTAATATCGTAATGTTCATCAACAAACTGATAATATCCTTTTGCTGAAAAGAAGAAATCATCGAAGTGCGCTCTAAAAAAATTTGCTCCTACTCTAAATCCTCTACCCTTAGAAAAGGTAGGAATATCATTAACTGCATTACTGCTTAAATTTTCTGCTAAATATTTATTAAGCCCATCCGCCTCATAATTATGCATTGTATAGCCGACATAAAAACCGCTTAAGCCCAGGCATCCGAATCCGCATGATTGAGCAAATAAATTTGAGCTGCTTAGAAGAACAGAAAATAATAGTAAAATAATTCCCGTTTTAATTTTCATAATGTCATTCACTAGTTTTCAATTACGTTTTTTGTATCAACTTTCTTAAAAATCTGAATTAATCTATTCTTATTCATTTCAGTTAAAAATAATTCTAATCTATCCTCAGCAGGTTCAATTTTTTCTCCGAAATGTTCTCTGCCTTTTTCAACAATACTATTTACAGAATTTTTACCATCGCATAAATGCCAAACGAAAGAACCTATTTCATCCAAATCTATTTTATGCGGTTTACTTGCTCTACTTTTAAAAAATGTTTTTTCAACAAAAGTTAATTTTTCTTTTTTGAAAAGAACTGTAACAAGTTCGTCATTAACTTCAAACTCGCATACTCGTTTAGGGTAATATTCTAAAAAATTACTATCCCTCACGTGTCTTCATCCCTTCTTCAAGTCCGTGACTGTTCGGTCCGGTTTCAGCTCTCCTCAGCATCCATGCGAATATCAATCCGAAAATTCCAAGTACCGAGAAAATCCACATCCCCAAATTATATCCATCGGGATTTTCTGCACTCGCACCTGCATAATCATTCGCAACACCAATTCCCCAAACAAATCCCATAACACCTACTTGCTGAATTAAAGTCATAACAGAATATGCAGTACCTAATCTTTTTTCTTCAACAATGTATGCAACCGAGGGCCACATTACTGCAGGAATAAGTGAAAATGCAATACCCATCATGGCTACAGGAATATAGAGCGTTAAATCGGTATAACCCATAATTAGGAATACGGGTACCAGCATTGCGGAACCTATCATCATAAGCAAGGCTCGTTTACCAATTTTATCTGCAAGCAAACCAAACAGCGGAGCGATAACCATTGAAGCAAAAGGCAGAGCGCTGCTGAAACGACCGGCTAAGTCTCTTTCTAAGCCGTGTGAATGCTGAAAAAATTTAATTGCAAAACTTCTGAATGGGAAAATTGCCGAGTAAAATGTTACACACAATAATACGATTATCCAGAAAGATTTATTGAATGTAAATAAATCTTTGAAGACAAATTTATCGACCTCGCCTGCTTCACCTAAATGATATTTTTTTTCTGCATTGCTTTCCATGTAATAATAAACTGCTCCGCCAATTACGCAGGTCAAGCCAACCACTACTGCTAAAAATAACGGGTCTTGCCAGGTTGCGTATAATCCCTTATGCAATGTTGGCGACCAATCGGCATAAATTTGTGCAAGCCTTGCAATTGATAAATTGATTCCCATTGCAAAACCAAGCTCTTTTCCTTTAAACCATTTAGCTAATGATGTTGTTACAGCAACTATCAGAGGCTCAGCTCCTATGCCCAACAAAAACCTTCCGATTAACATAATTGTTAAATCTGAAGAGATGGAAGTTACTAATGCAGCAATGGAGCAAATTGCGGCGAATACAAGTATCGAAAGCTTTGTTCCGTATCTATCAACAAAAATTCCGCCGAAAATTAAAATAATAATTGCGGCTAGACTGTAAACAGAATAAAGTGCACCAATATTTTCATCTGTAAAATTTAGTTGTGTTTTTAATATATCGGCAATTGGACCAATACTATCGTAAATATAGTAGTTGCCGAACATTGCTAAACTTACAAATAGCAGCACTACCCATCTGTACCAAGCTGCCGGCGGGGGTTTATTTGCAATGTTATCATTAGATGATAAATTCATATAATTCCTTGTTATGTTTTATCGATGTTAATTAAGAATAATAA
>JABFGH010000031.1 GCA_013112585.1 Ignavibacteriota bacterium
CATAATCTTGAACATGAAGATATGGGAATGATGCGTAACTATTTGATTGAATAAATGAAAGGAAAAACATGGATGACAAAATGGAACATCACGATAATAGTCATAAACATGGTCACCAAAATCATAAGCATGATGACCATGAAAATCATGACCATCACGATCATCATGCACAGATGGTAGAAGATTTCAAAAAGAGATTTTGGATTTCGTTAATTGTAACAATTCCAATTCTCGTTTTGTCACCTCTTATTCAAGAGTTTATCGGCGTAAAAGGTACATTCAATTTTTACGGCGATATGTACTTACTTTTTGCGCTATCAACATTTATCTATTTCTACGGCGGTTATCCATTTTTAAAAGGTTTTATCGATGAACTAAAAAATAAAGAACCGGGAATGATGACCCTGATTGCGCTTGCAATATCGGTCGCTTACTTTTATAGCGGTGCAGTAGTCTTTGGAGTTAAGGGAGATGCATTTTTCTGGGAGCTTGCAACTCTTATAGATATTATGCTTTTGGGGCATTGGATTGAAATGCGTTCAGTAATGGGTGCATCCCGTGCTTTGGAGGAATTGGCAAAACTAATGCCGGATGAAGCTCACTTAATTCAAGACGACGGTAGTACAATAGATGTGGCGGTGAGTGAATTAAATCATGAAGATATAATTCTGATTAAACCGGGAGAAAAAGTTCCGGCTGATGGAAGAATTATTGAAGGCACAACTTCTATTAACGAAGCAATGATGACAGGGGAATCGAAACCCGTATCGAAAGGTGAAGGGGATGAAGTAATCGGCGGGTCAATTAATGGTGAAGGCTCGTTAAAAATAGTTGTAGAAAAAACCGGTGATGAGACTTTTCTTTCTCAAGTTGTTAAGATGGTAAGGGAAGCGCAGGAGAGTAAATCGAAAACCCAGAACCTTGCTAACAAAGCTGCCTTCTGGTTAACAATTGCGGCAATATCAGCCGGAGCGATTACAATGTTTGCATGGTTAACGTTTACCGGACAGAGTTTTAATTTTGCATTAACAAGAACTGTTACCGTTATGGTTATTACATGTCCTCATGCACTGGGTTTGGCAATACCGCTTGTGGTTGCAGTTTCAACGGCGCTTTCAGCCAAGCATGGCTTGCTGATTAGAAATAGAACTGCATTTGAAAACGCAAGAAATATTCAAGCAATTGTTTTTGATAAAACCGGAACGCTTACCAAAGGTGAATTCGGCATAACCGACACAATTATTTTTGATGATACAGTTGATAAGAATGAAGCCTTAAAATTAACCGCAACTGTTGAATCGGAATCCGAACATCCTATTGCCGCTGGAATTGTTAAATCATTTTCTGAAGAAACTGACGGTAAAAAGTATGAATTGAAAGATTTCAATTCTATGCCCGGAAAGGGAATAGAAGGAAATGTGAACGGAAAAAATATAAAGGTTGTAAGTCCGGGATACCTTTCAGAAAATAATATTACGATTTCTGAAAATGAAAAAATTGATAAACTTTCAGGTGAAGGTAAAACAGTTGTATTTCTTTTAGTAGATGAAAAACTTACTGCGGCATTTGCACTGGCAGATATTATCCGCGAGGATTCGAAAGAAGCAATAAAACAATTGAAAAAGCTTGGAATAAAACCAATGATGCTCACCGGAGATAATAAGAAAGTAGCTAAATGGGTCGCAGAGGAACTTGGACTTGATGATTATTTTGCGGAAGTGCTGCCCGATAAAAAAGCTGAAAAAATTAAAGTGGTACAAAGCCGCGGAATGGTAGTTGCTATGACAGGTGACGGAGTAAATGACGCCCCTGCCCTTGCGCAGGCGGATGTTGGCATTGCTATCGGTGCGGGAACTGATGTGGCAGTTGAAACAGCAGATATAATTTTAGTTAAAAGTAATCCTAAAGATGTTGTTTCACTTATAAAGTTTGCGAAAGCCACTTACAAAAAAATGATTCAAAATTTAATTTGGGCAACCGGTTATAATGTGATTGCAATTCCCCTTGCGGCAGGTGTTTTATTTACTTACGGTATAGCTTTAAGTCCCGCAATTGGAGCTGTTTTAATGTCAGCCAGTACGGTGATAGTTGCAATAAATGCAAAATTATTAAAGGTATAATTTTTTCTAAATAATAAGGAGTAGTATCATGAATAAATTTATTTCATCAAAAATGTTTCTAGCACTGTTAGTTCTATTGTTTGCCGCTATCACGATAAATGCACAAGACAAACCCAAGACAGGCAAGCAGGAGATAAAAAAAGAATGTGCAGGCAGCTGCTGCGGTGCAGAAAAGGTAAAAACCGGTGAAGCAAAAATCTGGAATAAATTCTGCCCGGTTAAAGGCGGCGAGATAGATACAGAAACTGCCACAGTTGAATATGAAGGTAAAGCAATCGGTTTCTGCTGCCCCGGCTGTGATGATAAGTTCAGTAAAAATCCCGAAAAGTATTTGAAGAATTTATCGGAAGATGGACAGGAGTTTATTAAAGGAGTTAAGAAGTCGTAGTTATTTAGTCCCGGCAATGCCGGGGCTTTTTTATGGCAAGCCTTATTTAAATCCATTTTAATTGAAGTGAGTTTGAATTATTTGTAACTTTGAGTAATCATTTAATGCATAAATGTAAATGATATTTTTAACATCGAGTATTTGTAAAAATGATTGCAGAATTAACCGCCAGTAATTTAGATATTTTGAACTCATTAACTGAAAGCCTTTTCACTGTTGATAAAGAGTTTAGAATATTGTTTATGAATTCCGCTGCCGAAAAACTTACCGGTTTTAACCTTAAAGATGTAAAAGGAAAAATTTGCAAACGCGTATTTGAATGTGATTTATGTTTAAATGATTGTGCAATTGTTAAGGCATTAGAAAGCCGAACAGCCGTAAGTAATTTAAGATCCGTGATCAGTAAAAATGATGGGACAAAAATTGAAATTAAACTAAATGCTTCAATACTAAATAATGATTTGGGAGAACCCATTGGAGGCGTAGTAACTTTTAATGAATATGATACTAAAAATAGAGTTGAGCCGATAGAATCATTTTTTGGTATAGTTGGCTTTACAAATTCGATGCTCGATATTTATAATTTAATTAATGAAATCTCACTTTCAAATGCTGCAGTTCTAATTGAGGGAGAAACCGGAACAGGAAAGGAATTAGTAGCAAACGCAATTCAAGCAAATAGTTTGAGACGCGAAAATTGTTACCTAAAAGTTAATTGTTCCTCTTTTTCACAAGAACTTTTAGCAAGCGAATTATTTGGGCATGTTAAAGGAGCTTTTACAGATGCCAAGGAAGATAGAATCGGCAGGTTCGAACTCGCAGATTCGGGAACTATTTTTCTTGATGAAATAGCCGAGATGCCCCACTCGATGCAAATTCAATTACTGAGGGTTTTGCAAGAAGGTACCTTTGAAAGAGTTGGTGAAGCCATTACTAGAAAAGTTGATGTTAGAATTATTGCTGCTACAAATAGAAATTTGACTGATGCAATACGCGAAGGAAGATTTAGACAAGATTTGTACTACCGGTTAAATGTAATTCCATTTCATGTACCGCCGCTTAGAGAAAGATTAAATGATATACCTCCGCTAACAAAACATTTTATTCAAAAGTTTAACCTCCAGTACAATAAAAATATTATCGATATTGATGATGATGCGATGGAAATTTTAATGAATCATGATTTTCCGGGAAATGTAAGAGAGCTAGAAAATATTATTGAATATACTTTTGTTCGAACAAAAAAAGATCATTCAATTTGCAGATGCAGTTTGCCTTGTTTCTTAAAGCAAGATATTAACTGTGGCAAAAGAAAAATGAAAGTCGAAAAAAAGATAACAGCAGATATACTGTTAACAATGTTAAAAGAAAATAAATGGAATAAGAAGAAGGTCGCTGAATCTTTAAATGTTAATAGATCAACTTTATGGAGGTACCTAAAAGAATTTAACATAGAATAATGTTGCAAATGCAACAGACCGTTTCACACGCCTAAAACCTTTCCCCAAAATAACTTACAGAAAAGTGTTTCATTTAATTGAAACAGTGAAATACAAATTGTTTTAGTAATTGCTCAAAATCATATTTTTTATTTTTGGTAAGGAATTTGCCTAATTAATGTATGAGCGAAATGTTGGCAAATTATCATTTTATAAATAGAAAATATTGTAATGCCATACCCGAGTTAGAGGTTGAGTTATTTAAAAATCCATCCAATAATATTAATAAGAAAAAATTAATCATTTGTTATACTCAATCGGATAATCTTCAAAAAGCAATTGATCTTTTTATTGATCTCCTGCTGCAAGACATTGATCTAATTATAGATACTGATGTTGAATATGAAGACTGTCCCTGCCCTGATTTAATTGCCATGCTGGAAAATAAAACAATTAAGAGAGAAAGTGAGCTTAATTTATTTATTGAGTTAGGAATACTTTGGCTCTACTGCGATAGAAATGAATCTGTTAAATATTTTTTACATGCCCGAAAATTAGAACCATCAAATAAATCACTAAACACAATTCTTAATTTATTACAACAAAGTTAACCGGAGTAAAAATGGAAAAGAAACAGAGTAGAAAAGATTTTTTAACCAATTCGTCAAAATTAGCTGTCGGCGCAATGGTAGGTGTAGCGGGAGTAAATATGCTATCCAACGGTAAAATTATGGCTAAAAGCAGCTCTTCAGCCTGGCCTTATCCTTATGCCCAGTTAGATCCCGAAGAGGCTCGTATTCATGCTCATACACTATATTATAGCGGCAAAGACTGCTGCTCAGGTGTATTCGGCGGTTTAGTTGAATGCCTTAAAACTGCAGTGGGTGATCCTTGGAATGACTTTCCGATTGAAATAATGTTGTTTGGTCGCGGTGGTGGTGTCGGCTGGGGATCAATATGCGGGGCATTAAACGGAGCCGCTGCATTAATTAGTCTTGTAACAGATAAAGCACCTTCAGGCGCATTAATTAATGAAGTTTGGGGCTGGTCAACAACAGAAAATTTACCGACTGATGCCGCAAACGCAGCTACTTACACAATTCAAAATTATACCGGAACATTACCTCAGAATATTTCCGGAAGTCCGTTGTGTCACTCTTCCGTCAGTCAATGGTGCATGATTGCAAATAAAAAAGTATCTGACATTGAAAGAAAAGAAAGATGTGCAAGATTAGCAGGCGACCTTGCAGCTAAAACTGCTGAAGTATTAAACGCTCATTTTGCAAGTACTTTTGTAGGTACTTTTACAGATCCTGAAAGCAATGCGGTTTGTATGTCATGCCATGGCGGTGCGGCTGCGTTTAATGTTATGACTCATATGGAATGCGCTTCATGTCATACTAATGAACCGGTTCACGGAGGAATTTACACTTCAGTTGCTCCTTTAACAACACCAATGCCGAAAAAATATTCATTAGAAAATGCATATCCAAATCCTTTCAATCCGTCAACTAAAATTAAATTTTCAATTCCAAAAGAGGAAAAAGTGAGATTGGAAATTTATGATATGCGTGGAAGATTAGTTAATTCATTGATCGATTCCGACATGATGTCAGCCGGAACATACGAAGCAACATGGAACGGAACCAACAATCTTGGTGAAAAAGTTGCGAGCGGAGTTTATCTTGCTCGAATGACAACAGGCAATATTATGAAAACAACTAAGATGAATTTGGTAAAATAGTTTTCAGAATCCGGAAGCCAGAATTCAGATGTAAGAATACTAAGTACTAAGGAAAAACTAAAAGCCGCTTTTCATTGTTATATGATTAGCGGTTTTTTTATTTATTAATTTTTACTCTTTGGAATAAAGTATAAACGAAACGTCGTTCATTTCCTTAAGGCTGAATTAATGTGTAGTTGAAATATTTAAGAAGGTAAAATTCATCGCCTAAAAAATCAGCTGTCAATTTGTGATCATAATTTTTAATATCATCTATATTTAGCTAACATTTTTATAAACTCCTAACGAATCTTCCGGATTGCCCTAAAGGAACCAAGCTGAGAAATTTCATTCGATGAATAAACATTGTTCCAGTAATCTTTATAATTAAAAATATTTCCACTCATAGTTTATTTTACCGCAACCTGCTCAACATTTGTAAAAACCCTCATCAAATTTCCGCCCCAAATTTTTTCAATTTCCTTATCGGAATACCCGCGTTTAACTAATTCATGTGTTACATTCCCGATGGCTGTAACATCATAGCAGTCTTCAAGTTCTCCGCCGCCGTCAAAGTCGGAACCTAAACCAACATGATCAATTCCAACAAGGTTTGCTACATGATCAATGTGATCAACCAATTCACTAACGGTTGCTAAATCTTTCTGATAAATTCTATCAATTTCTATCCACTCATTACTGGCAGCAGCATGCTCTTCATCTGAAAGATCTTTAAAGTTATTATATTTATCACGGAGTGCCTGCCTTGCGGAATCACGCTGCGGATTTGGTTTTGTTTTTTTTATATAATCTGAATAAAAAGCAATTTGAATCACTCCCCCATTCTTGGCTAAGGTTTTTATCATTTCATCCGTCATATTCCTGGGATGATCGCGCAATGCACGTGTGCATGAATGCGAAGCAATTACGGGTGCTTCAGTCAATTCAATTACATCATAGAAAGATTTATCCGATACGTGTGAAATGTCAATCATCATTCCTAATCTATTCATCTCTTTAACAACTTCTTTTCCAAATTCCGATAAGCCATTGTGCTCTGCGCCGTCAGGGTCATCCGATGAATCGCAGATATCATTATTTTTTGTGTGGCAGAGAGTGATGTATAGAATCCCTTTGTCATAAAAAGTTTTCACAAGCGACAGATCAGAACCAACCGGGTAACCGTTTTCCATTCCAAAGAGAATTGCACGTTTACCATTTGAGACAATATTTTTTAGCTGAAGCACATTGCCGGCAAACTCTGCATCATCTTTATTTAATTCTAACTGTACATTTATCGAATCGATAATAGCAAATGCACGTTTTTTAATTTTTTCGTTTGCTTCAGGTGTGCGTTCGCCCTGACCAACAAACACGGCAAAAAATGCTGCATCAAGATTTCCCTGCACCATGCGCGGAAAATCGAGTTTGCCTCCTCCCTGATGTGAGTCGTGCATTTCGCCTAAGTTAAACCCGCTTCTATAAAGTCTGAGTGGAGTATCAACATGTGTATCTATTGTAATTATTTTTTCATGAAGTTCGGCAGTATGCATAATTAATTGATTCTCCTTACTTATTTCTTTTTCGCATCCAAAAAATGTAAATAGGGCAATTGATAGAAATGATATTAATTTATTCATAGGTTTATTTTCTCAAATTAGAATTTAGTTCATCTTCTGTTATATCGTAATGACTGGCATGCCATTTCACTCTGCCTTCTTCATCAAGCCAAATTAATTGCGGCGATTCATGCTGAATATTTAGTTCATCGGCAATTTCCCTGCTTAGCGCCCTAGATGTTATAACATTTAACCGGGCAAAGTTTAAGTTTTCATTTTCGGATATTTCATCAAGCCATTTATTAAATTTTCTTTCAACACTATAACTGACTCCGCACATAGGGCTGAACTTAAATATCAATGTTTTTCTATCTATACTATTTTTTAATAGCTGCCAATCTTCAGCGCTTTTTATTTTATGTTTCGTTACCATCATTACTCTTTTTTTTTGAACTAATATAATAGTAATTTTACAATCATAATAAATATTGGTAAATATTAAAACAATTCTTTGGGAAAATTTTGATGGAGCCTAAACTTCATACAATTACAATCAGTGTTTCTAATCGTGAGGACGCTTACGATAAAGTAGGTATGCTTCTCCATCAATATGCTGATAAAATAAAATTGCGTGTTGGTTATCCCATTGAGCAAAAAGGTGTATCGATAATTTTTATAATTATTGAAATAACTAATGATGAACTTGGAGCATTGAGCGGGAAACTTGGACAAATCAATTCTGTAAAAGTTAAATCCATGACTCTTAAATTTTAACAATTCCTTAAAAGATTTTAATAGATAATATGATTTGGTTTCTTCTAGCTCTCAGCTCGGCATTACTTTCTGCATTCGCTGCAATTACACAGAAAAAAGTATTGTTTAATTTACCTGCACTCGAGTTTTCATTTGTACTCTCCATATTTAATATGCTGCTTTCACTACCCTTGCTTACAGATGTTGATTTTTCAACGATCTCCACAATTGGTTTAATAGTATTATACGGTAAAACGATATTAGGCACACTTGCATTTTGGTGTGTAATGCTTGCAATAAAAAATATGCAGTTAAGCGGATCTTTACCATTATTAGCTTTAACTCCCGGTACGGTTGCACTATTTGCATTTTTACTGATTGGTGAAAAGTTAAATATATATGAAGTTGCCGGTATGTTATTTATGCTGAGCGGCACTTACATAATAGATATAAGAAAAAATAAAAACATACTTGAACCATTTAAAATATTCTACAAATCGGAAAATCATAGATACATATTATTTGCTCTAATACTTTTTACCGCCAGCAGCATTTTAGATAAAGTTATACTAATCGAATTTAAGATTTCACCCTATAACTTTATTGGTTTTCAACATTTATTTTTAGCATTCAATTTTTTGATTTTAATTTTAATCTTTAGAAAAAACCCTGTGGTAGTTTTCAAAAATGTTAATTTTAACCTATGGAAATGGATACTACTAATATCTATAGTAACGTTGGGTTATAGATACACCCAAATTGAAGCAGTTAAAATAGCTCCGGTTGCCTTAGTGCTGACCATAAAAAGATTTTCGGTATTATTTGCCGCCGTAATAGGGGGCAATATATTTAATGAGCATAATCTAATTAGAAAGAGTATCGCCGCAATAATCATTCTTTGGGGTGCCGCACTGATAATTCTAAAATAAAAGGAATATTTTAAGAGTATTTTACCTTATTTTATTGCTCCTTATATTCCCTTTAGCTAAGTTTGATATATAAAGTTATAAACTTTTGCAGAGCTTTTGTTTATTGCCTTGTTTGTTCTAATATTTATATAAATAAGTTTTTTAATAAAGAAAAACAGTTTCGTAAAATAGAAGCATTCCAATAAGCTAAAAGCTCGTTTAGTTAAATTCAATAATAATTTTTTTTTGAGGTAATTATGAGTTCAGGTGATTTCAATGCATTTGAAATGGCTCAAGCGCAGTTTGACAAAGTTGCCGAATTATTAAATTTAGATAATGGCACGCGCGAAGTTTTAAGAATTCCGTTAAGAGAATATCATTTCAGTATTCCGGTTCACATGGATGATGGGACTACAGAAGTATTCCGAGGATTTAGAGTTCAGCATAACGATGCTAAAGGTCCTTGTAAGGGCGGCATCCGCTTTCACCCGCAGGAAACAGTTGACACAGTTCGTGCACTATCGATGTGGATGACATGGAAGTGTGCTGTGGTAAATATTCCTTTAGGCGGCGGTAAAGGCGGTGTAATTTGCGATCCTCATAACCTAAGCATGAACGAGCAGCAGCAAATCTGCCGCGGATATGTTCGTCAGATGGCTAAAAATGTTGGTCCGATTAACGATGTACCTGCACCCGATGTTATGACAAGTGCACAGCATATGCTTTGGATGCTTGATGAATATGAAGTAATCCACGGTTCAAAAAATCCCGGCTTTATAACCGGAAAGCCTGTCGGTATGGGCGGTTCATTAGGAAGAAAAGAAGCTACCGGTTACGGTGTAATATATACTGTACGCGAAGCTTTAAAAGAATTAAAAATTGATCCTAAAGATACAACGGCAAGCTTTCAAGGCTTTGGTAATGTTGCTCAGCACGCTATTGAACTTTATACTCAATTGGGCGGCAAAGTTATTTGTGTTTCTTCATGGGATCAGGAAGATCAAACTTCTTATTCGTTTAAAAGAGAAACCGGCGTTGACTTACCGGAATTGCTTACAATTACCAATAAGTTCGGCGGTATCGACAAAGCTAAGGCAAAAGAACTTGGATACGAAATACTACCGGGCGATGAATGGCTGGTACAGGAAGTTGATATTTTAGTTCCCGCAGCTTTAGAAAATCAAATTCGCGGCGATAATGCAGAAAAAATCAGCCCCAAAGTAAAACTAATTGCCGAAGGAGCAAATGGACCTACTGCTCCGGAAGCTGATGCAATTATTGAAAAGAAAGGTATTTTTTTAGTGCCCGACTTTTTAGCTAACGCCGGCGGTGTTACCTGCAGTTATTTTGAGCAAGTACAAAGTAACATGAATTACTTCTGGGAAAAAGATGATGTTCTTAATAGACTTGATCTTAAAATGACATCTGCATTTTTAGCTGTAAGTGAACTTGCTAAAAAGAAAAACCTTTACATGAGAGATGCTGCTTATGTAATTGCTATTCAAAGAGTTGCACAAGCCTGTAAGGATAGAGGCTGGGTGTAACACTATTTTTTTTAAAGACGCAAAAACTCAATCGTTTTTGCGTCTTATTTTTTTATATATTACATTTCTTACAATTAGGTTCTCACTCCTAACAATTTACTTCTAAGATGGATAAATCATATATGTCAAATAACACTTTTAATAAATTTGATAGTACATTAGTTGAATCAAGTGAAGACTTTATCGTAATTGGTGAAGGTTCAATGGGTGGTAAAGCCGAAGGATTAGCTTTTTATAAAAACATAATTGATAAGCAAATTGATAAAACAAAATATCCCGAAATTGATATTTCCATTCCAAAATTAATTGTATTAAAAACCGGGGTATTTGAAAAGTTTATGGAACTCAATAAACTTTATTTGCTTGCTAATTCCGATGAATCTGATGAAAAAATTGCGGCGGAATTTCAGAAGGCAGCATTGCCCGAAGATATTCTTGATAAACTAAAAGACCACATCGTAAAAATGCACACTCCCCTTGCAATCCGTTCTTCGAGCATGCGCGAAGGAGCAAAATTTGCACCTTTTGCTGGAGTGTATGCAACTAAGATGATTCCCAACAATCAAAACTCTGCCGAAGACCGGTTGAATAGTTTAACTTCTGCAATAAAATTTGTTTATGCCTCAACTTTTTTTAAAGCAGCAAAGGATTATTTGACGGTTACAAAATCCCCCACAGAACATGAGAAGATGGCAGTAATTATTCAAGAGGTGATGGGAAGTAAATACCAAAATAGATTCTACCCGAAATTTTCCGGCGTTGCACGTTCTTATAATTACTACCCTGTAAATGAAACCAAGCCGGAAGAAGGAGTTGTAAATTTAGCTCTGGGATTAGGGAAACAGATTGTTGATGGAGGGCTAACGTGGGTTTACTCTCCAACACGTCCAAAAGCTGCACCGCCATTTTCAAATAACGATGATCTTAGAGATAATACACAGCGTAAATTTTGGTCTATTGGAATGGAGCATAAAAACAGCAATAATCCAACAGATGAAGATGAACATCTTATTGAATCGGAGATAGACATTGCTGAAACTGACGGCTCCTTAGAACTGATTGCTTCAACTTATTCAAATGAATCGAACAGGCTGGTATTGGGAATTAACGCAGAAGGACCTCGAGTGTTAAACTTTGGAATGCTGCTGCAGTTTAGTGAGTTTAATTTTAATAATTTAATTTTGGACCTTCTTAAAGTTTCTGAACAGGCTTTTGAAAGTCCTGTAGAAATTGAATTTGCAGTTACTCCTGCTGAAGATAAAAAAATAGAATTTGGTTTTCTTCAGGTACACCCAATGGTTGTTACATCCGAAGAGGTAAGTATAAACGAGGATGAACTAACTTCAGATTCAGCAATTGTATCATCAAACAAAGTTTTGGGCAACGGAACAAGAAATGATATTTACGACATTGTATTTTTAAAACCGGAAAATTTTCATAAAGCATATACCAGAAGAATTGCGTTAGAACTGGAGGGTCTTAATCATAGACTGATATTGGATGAAATTCCTTACGTTCTAATCGGATTCGGAAGATGGGGCAGCTCTGACCCATGGCTGGGTATACCCGCAAAGTGGAATCAAATTTCGGGTGCGCGGGTAATTGTTGAATCAACCTTACCCGATATGAATGTTGAACTTAGTCAAGGCTCTCATTTTTTTCATAATCTTACTAGTTTTAACGTAAGTTATTTTTCTGTTCATCACCAATTAAATAGTAAAATAAATTGGGAATGGTTAAACGATCAGAAACTGATTAAAGAAACAAATTTTATAAAGCATGTTAGAATTGATAAACCTTTAAACATAAAGGTCGACGGTAAAACTAGCCAAGGAGTAATTTTAAAATGACCACAGATAATAGATCAATAAACCTTTTAGTTTATGAACTTCAGGAACGTGCTAAAGAACTTACTTGTATATATAAAATTGAAGAACTATTAACCAATCAGGACAAACCGATTGAAGATGTTTTTAGTAAAGTTATTGAAGCAATTCCTCCCGGCTGGCAGTTCCCAGAAATTACCGAAGCTAAATTAACCTACAATGAAAAAACATACCGCACGAAAAAATTTATGAACACCCCTTGGTTATTAGAGGAAAACATAAAAGTGCAGGATAAGATTGTCGGCAAGGTTTCAGTTTGCTATGTAACTGAAAAACCCTATATAGATTTTGGACCCTTTCTAAAAGAAGAGCAAAAATTACTGCGTACAATTGCTGATAGATTAGCGCATTATATTCTTCATAGAAATCTGCAGACAATATTTAAAAAGATACACAACGGAGAAGATAAAGGTGCTGATTTTATTGGTGATTGGCGAATTGTTTTAGATATGGTTAGAAAAACAGACCCGAATTTATTTATGAGTCTGCTGCGTAAACTCCATAATGTGCTCTGCTGGAAAGGTATTGAAGAAGCTGAAGATTTAATGAAAAGTTCAAGCATACTTGAAATGAATTTGGAAAGCGGAAATGAACCGGATGAAAATAAGCCGCTTAAAAAAGCAAAAATAATTAACTATGATGATTACATAAATACCATAATTAGATTAACAAATAAATTTTTAAGCTACGATGAAGTTTTAGCAAAAATTCAAAAGTGGATGCAGGAAGATAAATCCAGCGAGTTGGTAAAAGTTGTAGAAACACAAGGAACTTCTCTAAGTGAAATTGCCGAAGCTATTAGAAAATACTTTCATATTGCGCCGGAAAAATTTGAGTTAACACTGCAGACTGCAAAAGGCTTAAGAGTTTCACTCCTCCGAAGATTTTTCTCCGATGACCTTACCTTTATTAGTGTTGCAAAGGAATATGTTAAATTAACAGACTTCTATAATCTAATCGATAGAATGATTTTCCCCCCTTCAAGTCATGGTAAATTAGGGGGCAAAAGTTCGGGAATGTTTTTAGCATCGAACATTTTAAGGAAAGATGAACAAAATGCCGAATTGTTCAAAGATATTAAAATTCCAAAAACATGGTATATGACCTCGGACGGTATTTTAGCCTTCATGCATTATAATAATCTGGAAGAAGCACTTGAGCAAAAATATAAATCACTTGCAGAAGTAAAATTAGAATATCCCCACATTGTTCAATCATTTAAAAATTCCCAGCTACCGCCGGAGTTATCAAAAGGGCTTTCAGTTGCGCTTGATGATTTAGGAGACGGTCCTTTGATTGTACGAAGCTCAAGTTTACTGGAAGACCAGATGGGTGCTGCATTTTCCGGCAAATACAAAAGTTTGTTCCTTGCAAATCAAGGTTCAAAGCAGGAACGGCTAAATGCATTATCGGATGCAGTAACTGAAGTTTTTGCATCAACTTTTGGACCCGACCCAATTGAATACAGAGCCGAACGCGGACTGCTTGATTACCATGAAGAGATGGGAATAATGATTCAGGAAGTTGTAGGAAGACAAATCGGTAAATATTTTCTGCCGGCTTATGCAGGCGTTGCATTTAGTAATAATGAATTCCGCTGGTCGCCGAGAATAAAACGAGACGATGGTTTGGTGAGAATGGTAGCCGGGCTTGGAACAAGAGCCGTTGACAGAGTTAGTGATGATTACCCGATACTTATTGCACCCGGGCAGGCAAATCTCAGGGTTAATGTTACCATTGATGAAACTGTTCGATACTCGCAGAAAAAAATTGATGTAATTGACTTGGAAACGAATGAATTTAAAACGATTGATTTTGAAAAAATTATTAAAAAGTACGGTCACCTTTATAAAGGATTAAATAACATTGTATCGACAGTTGAAGGAAGTATGCTGAGACCGGTAGGATTTGATACAGAATTTGAAGATGAAGACTTTTATATAACATTTGAAGGATTACTTAATAATACAAATTTTGTTAAGAAACTCCGTACGATGCTTATTACGCTCGAAGATAAAATGAAATGCCCCGTTGATATTGAATTTGCCAGTGATGGCGAATCATTATACCTGCTTCAGTGCCGCCCGCAATCTCACAGTGAACATCACGAACCGGATATAATTCCGAAAAACCTGCCTAAAGACCAAGTGCTTTTTAGTGCAAATAAATATATATCAAACGGACAAGTGCCTAAGCTTTCGCACATTGTGTATGTT
The DNA here is from genome assembly GCA_013112585.1 of Ignavibacteriota bacterium. Classification (GTDB taxonomy): domain Bacteria; phylum Bacteroidota; class Ignavibacteria; order Ignavibacteriales; family Melioribacteraceae; genus IGN16. Next base: position 14,537 of record JABFGH010000031.1, read on the forward strand.
GATCCAGATAAATATGCATCATTGCCCGATAAGAAAACAATGCAGGATGTTGGAACAGCAATAGGCAAACTGAATAAACTTCTACCGAGAAGAAAATTTGTTTTAATGGGACCGGGAAGATGGGGCAGCCGCGGAGATATTAAACTTGGTGTAAGTATTACATACTCCGATATTAATAATACTGCTATGCTGATAGAAATTGCAAGAAAGAAAGGAAAATATGTACCTGATCTTTCATTCGGGACTCACTTTTTTCAGGATTTGGTTGAGTCTTCTATCAGATACTTACCGCTTTACCCCGATGATGAAGGAGTTGTTTTTAATGAAAGATTCTTCCAGATATCCGATAATATATTTCAATACTTACTTCCGGAATATGCAAACCTGGCAGATACAATTAAAGTTATTGATGTTCCTCAGTCAACCGCAGGCTTGTTTGTTAAAATATTAACTAATGCAGAATTAGATGAAGCAATTGCAATATTAACAAGCAATGAAAAATTTGATGCAGATGAAAGTCAAAGAATCGGCTACGGGAGCAGCTCTTCCAGTCACCAATGGAAGTGGCGTATGGATATGGCAAAGAAAATTGCATTTGAAATTGATGCGAAAAAATACGGCATAAAAGGAATGTATATTTTCGGAAGTACTAAGGAACGCACTGCCGGACAAGGAAGCGATATTGACTTATTAATACATGATGATGGTGTTTTGGAACAAAGGCAGCAAGCAGAATTATGGCTGGATGGCTGGAGTAAATGTTTAGCTGAAATGCTATATCTAAATACCGGTTATTCATCCGATGGATTATTGGACTTACATTTTATTACTGATGAGGATATTAAAAATAAAACAAGCTGGGCAATTAAAATTAATTCAATGGATAACCAGGCAGAAAAGCTAGATCTAAAAATTAATTAAATATTGCTAAGTTCCATTAATCACAGTAAAAATAAATTTCTACTTGAACTACTTTGTAATTCATTCCCGCAGTGTTAACTTTTTCCGGGGATTTTATCCGCGGTAATTAAACTTTAACTCCTTCGGGGTAATTTTGTACGGCTGCAAATTAGTCAAATATAAATAGCCATATATGAATCCTATGGAATAAAGGAAACAGCATATCAGCATCGGAGAGGGGTTGAAGAATAATTGCTGTTACAATTAGAACTCAGTCTTAATTATTAAATCACTATTCGTTCTGCATGTTCAATAGAATTGAGATTAAATTTTATTATTGACAATTTGCTGCCGAGAATTGCAGCATTAAAACAAATTGTTTTTCCAATTTTATCCTGCCAGCATCCCGTAAGTGCCGATGATTCATGAATATGCCCATGCAGTGTCAGCATCGGCTGTCTCTTTTCAATAAATCTTCTAATTGCAATACTTCCCACATTCACATCCACAGAAACATGATCGATAGTTTTTCCATCTAAGGCAGCACGGTCTAATTTTGTTTTATGCGGGGGCGAATGAAAAAGAAATATTGATTTATCTAAAGTGTGTCCGTCATACAATTTTTTAAGGTCATCTTTAATTGTTGAAAACTTAATTTCTGATTTATCGACCGCAACTGTTCTCTTTCCTGCCTCCGGTGAAATACAGCCTGTATCAACATAGCGGCTAACATCATATTTTTCCCAATCTTTTAATTGGAATGGTGTGGGGGGAACAAAATTATAACCATAAATTTTAAATTCTTCAATTTGAACAGATTTCTGATTTATATAATTCCAAAGTCCTATTTCTTCTCCATCTAAAATATGTTGTTCATTAATTCTTGCATCATCGTTACCCAATATTAAAATTACTCTCGGGTAATTTTCTGCCAATTCATTTTTTAATTTTGAAAATTGCTTAACAAAATATTCTGTTAAAAAATTTTGCCGTTTATTAATGCTGCCGTTATAATAACCACTTCCGGCAGATAGCAGGTCACCGCCTAAAAATAAAACATCCGGTTTATGATTTTTGATATAAGTGAATAACTTTTCGTAACGGGAAACACTGCCGTGCAAATCTGAAATAAAAATAGAGTTCAACATTAATACTCTGCTTTATTCTTGTTATTGAATTTGAATTTACAAAATAATATTTACATCATTTTAGATTATTAATAATTACTTTGTAAAAGTTGTATGTTAGAACTAAGTTTGAAGATTAGAATTATAAAAAGTTTTAGATTTTGATATGATCGCAGTAATAAATTATGATAGAGGAAAAAGCATTGCACTGGGCAGTATTTTAGAAAAACTCGGCTGCGAATATTTACTTACGAAAAATGAACAAGAAATTTGCCGAGCTGATAAAATTATTTTACCCGATAGTACTAACATCGATTCCACTGTAAAGAAACTTCAATTATTAAACTTGGCAAGTGTGTTAAGAGTAATAAACAAACCGATACTAGGGATAAATATGGGTTTTGCAGTTTTATGCAAAAATATAGTTGGGCATGGCATCGAAGGTTTAGGCTTGTTAAACAATAATGTTGATTTTTTTCTGTCGCATGATGAATTTATAAAAGAAGAGCATACTGAAACTGTTGAACTTATTGGTGAATCTATTTTACTTAACGAGATTAGCAATTTCTCCAGGTTTAACTTTTCAGGTAATTTATTTATACCAATAGCAGAAAACACAAAAGCAAAAACAACAATTACCGGCATTGATGTTTCGGCAGCAGTAGAAACGAAACGTGTTTATGGTATTCAATTTAACCCCGAAAGATCCGGCAGCAATGGTAAGAAAGTATTAAGTAATTTTGTTAGCAACGCTTAATTCCAGCCGCTATAATTCAAACCATTGGTTAATCATTTTTTTCTGTTCACCATTTTCCAACTTATGGTAAAACTCATTTGTACGTGATGAATAATTGTAATCCTCTATCCATTTACCGGCATTAGCAACGGTTTCCTTAATCCCATTTAGAATAAAAAGTAATTCTTCATTTGTCATTGTCGGGTGAACCGACATCCTTACCCACCCCGGTTTTTCTGAAAGATCGCCTTGACTAATTTTTTCGGTTATCCTCCCCGATCTTGTAGGATCAACGTGTAAAAGATAATGCCCGTAAGTGCCGGCGCAAGAGCACCCGCCTCTTACTTGAATTCCGTAACGGTCATTTAGAATTCTAACAATTAAATTATAATGTATGTCTTCAACATAAAAAGAGATAATTCCTAATCTATCTTCAACTTCAGCAGCAAGCACATGCAAAGTTGGAATTTTATTTAGTTCTTCGAAAACAATTTCAGTCAATTCTTCTTCGCGTTTAAGAATATTTTTAACACCCATTTGTTCTTTTAGGTTAATTGCCAACGCAGTTTTAATTGCTTGCAAAAATCCGGGTGTACCGCCGTCTTCCCGTGCTTCAATATCATTAACATATTTGTGTGCGCCCCAGGGATTCGTCCAGTCAACCGTTCCGCCTCCCGGATGATCGGGTATATTACGGTTGTACAAAGCCGAATCAAAAATTAAAACTCCCGATGTTCCGGGTCCGCCGAGAAATTTATGCGGTGAAAAAAATATTGCATCCAGCTTTTCTAAAGGGTCATCCGGGTGCATGTCAATTTCTACATAAGGTGCAGATGCCGCATAATCGATAAAACATAGTCCCCCGTTTTCATGCATCATTCTTGCCATTTTATGAACAGGATTAATTATACCCGTTACATTTGAGCATGCAGAAAAAGAGCCAATCTTTATTTTTCTATCAGAATATTTATCTAATATTTTTTCAAAATTGTTAAAATCAATTAATCCCTTTTCATCGGGTTCAATAACAACTACATCGCAAATAGTTTCTAACCATGAGGTTTGGTTTGAATGATGTTCCATGTGGGTTACAAATACAACGGGAATATTTTCCTTAGGTATATTTGTAAATGGTTTTAATTGTTCGCAAAGTTTGATTCCCAAAATTCTCTGAAATTTATTTACCACCGTTGTCATTCCAAAACCTGCTGTTATAATAATATCATCCTTAGCAGCATTCACATGTTTTTTAATTACATGGTGTGCTTGATGATATGCGTGAGTCATTGAGGTTCCCGTTATACTTGCCTCGGAATGAGTATTGCCTACAAATGGACCGAATGTTTCGGCTAGTTTATTTTCAATGGGGTTGTACAATCTTCCGCTGGCTACCCAATCGGCATAAACAATTTTTTGAGGTCCAAATGGTGAATCAAATTTTTGGTCTATACCGATGATGCTCTTTCTATATGGTTCAAAGTATTTTTCTAAATTCATTGCTCTTAACTTTTTATTTTATCAATAATAAAAAATAATAATTTTAAAGCAAAAAAGACTTAAAAATCTTAAACGAGTTTTGCACCAAAAGTTATTATTAATTGAACAAGAATTAAAATTTTGATATATAAAAATTTCGAATCAGCTTGGAGTGAAATTAGGAGGGATAAAAAAAAGCCGGTTAAAAATTAACCGGCTTAGTTGAGAGAGAATTTGACATAAAGTTAATTTGCATTCTGATTTGTTAGAAGAACATTATTTATTGCTTCTTCTAATGCTTCTTTTGGTAAAGCACCCTGTGCCATCTGCGGTTGTCCTTCACTCGGAATGAACAATAATGATGGTATGCTTCTGATTCCAAAAGCCGCAGCAAGTTCCTGTTCTTTTTCAGTATCAACTTTGTAAATATTTAATTTACCTTCATACTCAGTTGAAAGTTCTTCTAAAACCGGAGCAACCATTTTACATGGTCCGCACCAATCAGCATAAAAATCTATAATTGCAGGAAGTTCACCTTCGTACTTCCATTCTTTATTTGTCTCGTAATTAAAAACTTTTTCTAAAAAATCACTTTTAGTTAATTGTTGTGTCATGTTTATCACCTTTATTATTAATTCAATTGAAGGTTTGATGCGGAATATTTGTAAAGGATTCAGATTAAAAAGCATGACTGCATGGGGCTGCATGATTGAATGAATGCATGACTGCATTGGGTTGCATGATTGAATGAATGCATGGCTGTATGATTGCATGGACGCATGGTGCATGAATGTATAATAGTATGTAAGCCTACCTCCAGTGCTAAGGGCATGCCTTTGGGATAGTCAAACCCTCAATCCTTCAATCTTGTAATCTTGTAATCTTTCAATCTTTCAACTATTCCAATTCAATTAGCAGGAAACCTTTTGGTACAGACTCGCCCTGAGAAACATTTACGGTTTTTATTTTTCCATTTAGCGGAGAGGTTATTGAATTTTTCATTTTCATTGCTTCTAAAACTAAAAGTTTATCCCCGTCTTTTACCGATTGCCCCTCTTTAACAAATACATCTAATATTAATCCCGGTATAACTGAAAAAACCTTTTTAGGATTTTTGGGAATATATTTTTTTCTATTGATGTAACTTGATGTAAGATTAGTTTCATACAAAGTATCATCAATAAGAATTTTATTTAATTCATTTTTTTCTTCCATAGTCAATTAACATGGGGCAATTCCATGCTTCCTATCAATATGTTTTTCATTTTTATTTTCTGATACATGAAGCGAATGAATTAAAGTTTTTCTAGTTTCACCCGGTTCAATAACAGCATCAACATGCCCATTAGCTGCGGCTACGTATGGGTTAGCAAACTTAGCTGTGTACTCTGCTACCTTTTCCTGTCTAACTGCATCGGGGTCTTCGGCAGTTGTAATTTCTTTTCTGAAAATAATATTAGCGGCACCCTCGGGTCCCATAACTGCAATTTCAGCAGTTGGCCAAGCGAAAACAAAGTCGGCACCGAGATGCCTTGAACACATAGCAATATAGCCCCCGCCGTAAGCCTTACGCATAATAATAGTTATTTTCGGAACTGTTGCTTCACTGTAGGCATAGAGCACTTTTGCACCATGCCTAATTACTCCGGCATGCTCTTGATCAACACCGGGTAGATAACCGGGTAAATCAACGAGAGTAACTAAAGGAATGTTGAAAGAATCGCAGAACCTTATAAAACGTGCTGCTTTATCGGAAGAATCGACATCAAGCACGCCGGCTAAAGCTAATGGCTGATTTGCAACAATTCCAATTGTTTTACCTTCAACGCGAGCAAAACCAATTACAATATTTGCAGCCCATTTTTCTTGAATTTCAAAAAAATCTGAATCATCACAGAATGCACGAATTATATCCCTTACATCATAAGGCATTCTAGAATCAGTTGGAATTATATTTTCAATATCAAATTTTTGATTCGGGGGTTTAGAATCAAATGTATCTGCTTTCTTTTTGTTATTCCATGGAATATAAGTTATAAGTTTAATGATCTGTTTAAAACACTCAAGTTCCGATTTTGCGTAAAAATGTGCATTACCCGTAACCTCGGTTTGAACTTTTGCACCACCAAGATCTTCCATTGAAATATCTTCATTTAAAACAGTTTTAATAACTTCTGGACCCGTTATGAACATTTTAGAAATGTTATCTACAACAAATACAAAATCAGTTAAGGCAGGAGAATAAACTGCACCCCCTGCACATGGACCAAGAATAACAGAGATTTGCGGAATTACACCGGAAGCCAATGTATTGCGGTAAAATATTTCGCCATAACCGGCTAATGAATTCACGCCTTCCTGAATTCTTGCACCGCCGGAATCATTAATGCCTATAAGAGGCATGCCCATTTTAATTGCGTGATCCATAATTTTTGTAATTTTACGTGCATGGGCTAATCCAAGTGAACCGCCTGCAACGGTAAAATCCTGGGCATAAATACTAACAGGCCTTCCCCAAATTGTACCTGTACCGGTAACAACGCCATCAGCGGGAAGCTGTTTTTTCTCCATACCAAAATCTTTGCCTTTGTGTTCTACAAACAAGTCATATTCATGAAAGGAGCCTGAATCTAGCAATGCATTAATTCGGTCTCTTGCCGTCATTTTGCCCATTGCTTTCTGCTTTTCAACAGCTTTTTCACTGCCGCCAATTTGTACTTTTGATTTTAGGGAGAAGAATTCTAATATTTTATCTTTGAGGGACATAGCGTTTCTATCGATTGTTCATAGGTGTTTTTTAATTGTATATAACTGAAAAAATAGAGATTAAAAGTAAGTATTTTGAAAATCATTACCTACAATTTATCTGCCGGCTTTCTTTTATCAACTATCAAATCATCCGATATATATGGGAACTCTGCAATAAATTCTAAAACCTTATCTGTAATCAATTCTGTATCTCGTGATGTTTTTAAATGTCCGTTTATTAAAAATGAGAACACAACATCTTCACCCGTGCTGGTTTTTACATATCCCGATAAGCCGCGAACATTAGAAATAGTACCTGTTTTAGCATGCACATTACCTTCTGCCTTTGTTCCTTTCATTCTCCTCTTAAGCGTTCCGTCCACACCAGCCACCGGCTGAATGTCATACCAGATTTCCTTGTATTCACCGTTCCACATTCCGGTTAAAATTTTTATAATTTGTTTGGGACTAACAAAATTATACCGCGATAAACCGGAGCCATCCATAAAAGCATATCCGCCCGGTTCAACACCAAACCGGCTTAAAGTTTCTTCGACAATTTTCTTACCGTTTTTGAAGCTGCCCAATCCTTCATACTTATAGCCGAGAGTTCTCACCATAGTTTCAGCATACATATTTTGGCTTCTCTTCATCAACAATTTTAAAATCTCATTAAGCGGCGGCGATTTATGAACAAGTATTGTTTTTGTTTTCAATGAATCAAAATTATAATTTTCGATATTATCGCAATCCAAAGGGGTACCTGTTATATCAAGCCCATTCTGTTTAAATGTTTCCTTAAGCACAGTTACATAAAACATTGTTGGATTTGTAATCGAGGGTGTTCGTTCAAATGGTTCTTCTCCAACGACTATTTTACCGCTTACAATAATTTTATTTTCACCAAATGGTCTGTCTATTCTAATTCTTGATCTTCCCGTATCAACTACTTCAACATTGTTTTCAATGGAATAATAATCACTTACTAAGTTTGGAATTATTATTAAAGTATCACTTGCTGTAAGCGGCGGATAAAATTTCAGATCGAGATAATTTTCATTTAGCTGGAGTGCCCCTACTTCCGCCGAATACCATGCATCTAATCCGTCAAACGCCCATCCATAGCCTAAATGGTTATCATCAAATGCATTATCATCACCTATAATATTTCCATTAATCTGCTTAATGCCAAGCTGCAGAAGTGTATCAGCCCAATGCTTAAACAGAGTGGTTGGTTCATCGTAAAACTTATTATATAGCGTAGGGTCGCCGTCGCCAACAATAATTAAATCTCCATTAAGCACAGAATCGATAATCTCACCCGTGTAATTTAATGTAGTGGTAAATTTAAATTGAGGACCCAGTTTTAATAATGCCGCGGCAGATGTTAAAATTTTTTCATTAGAAGCAGGCATAAACATTTTTTCTTCATTACGCTTATACCAAACATCGCCGGAGTTTAATGATTGGATCAATACGCCCCAGTGGGCATGCGCAAAAAGTGTATCGCTGAACTGTTCATCAATCTTTTCCTGAAGGTCTTCAAGATCATAATAGGTAGTGCCTAAGGGTGCTGCCGAACATCCGGCGAGAATTACTACAATTACAGATAACAAAATTATTTTTTTCATATTTCTTCATTAGTTATTGATATTTCAATTTACATGTATTCTAATTTTATTAACAGATTTTTTTTATTACTATTAAAATTAATTGTTACTTTTAATTGTCATTTCATCTTGTGCCGCTCTTTCAGATAATTATTCAAAATATGTTTCTACTTTTACTTAAATTCATTTTTAATTTTTATAAATATTTTTTTTGAAAAGGATATAGATTTTAATGTATAGATTTGCTCCTCTATTTGTTGTGTTTGCCGCTATGCTTTGGGGTATAGATGGTATTGTTTTACGTCCCGCATTATATACACTCCCTGTGCCCTTGGTTGTTTTTGTTGAGAGCGCCTTAGTTACTATTTTGCTGACACCATTCTTTTATAAAAAATTTAAGTTAGCAAAACAACTGAACAAAAAAGATTGGCTTGCATTTTTGGGAGTAGCTTTATTCGGCGGTGCAATAGGTACAATGGCAATTACTAAAGCTTTATTTTATGTGGATTTTGTTAATCTCAGCATTGTTATTCTAATACAAAAACTTCAACCTTTGTTTGCATTATTTTTAGCCGCTGTATTGCTAAAAGAAAAATTACCAAAAGTATTTTTTATTTGGGCAGGTATTGCAATAGCCGGTGCATATCTTATGACTTTCGGATTTAGTATTCCCGAAATAAATGCTGACGATAAAACTCCATTGGCGGCATTGTTTGCTCTTATTGCGGCTGCAAGTTTTGCGGCATCAACAGTATTCTCTAAGCGGGCATTAAGGAATGTAGGATTTGAGATGGGCACATATTTGCGATTTTTAGTTTCAAGTATCATTATGATTTTTATTGCCTCATCTCTCGGCTATACTTCAGAATTATCAAATATTACCAGCCACCAGTTTTTAATTTTCTTAATAATAGCATTTACAACAGGCGGGTTAGCAATCTTTCTCTACTATTACGGATTAAAAAATATCACTGCATCGGTGGCAACTATTTGTGAATTGGCTTTTCCGTTAACAGCTATAGTATTAGAGTTTGTTTTGAGAGATAATATATTGAGTATATCGCAGTGGGTAGGAGTGATTGTTTTAGTATTCTCGATTATAAAAGTTACATCAATGAATAGAGATATAAAAAAAGCCGCCTAATGAGGCGGCTTTTAATTTAACTGCTTTGTACTTTTAGAAACCTATTCCAACCTGGAATATATGGTTTGCATCAAAATATTCAACATCTCTGTAAGCGTAATCAATTTTAAGATCAAGACCACTTACAGGATAACTGATACCTGCACCCGCTGTGAATCCATAAATAAAGTTTTCATCATCAGCTTGTGGAGCAAATACATAACCGCCTCTTACAAAAAAGCGATTGTTATACCCGTATTCAGCACCAACCTTATATTCATCAGATGAGAAGTTATTATTTATATAATTACCAGCCAACACAACTTCATTGTATTCATCAAATGTAGGAACATATGAAAATCCAATTTCAAATCGTGAAGGAAGCTCAAAAGGAGCAGCTTCTGCGCGGTACAATCCTGGAGGACGGTTGAGGTTATCTGAATCTAATTGGTAAACCAAACCGGAACCTTCAAATTGCATTTGGGGTCCGAGGTTTTTAATTGCAACACCAAAAGATAGCCCATTTACACTAGCAAGGTTATTATAAAGTACACCAATGTCCAAGGCAAAACCACTTGCACTTACATCACCCAAAGTTTCACTTACTAAATTACCAGTAACACCAATAGCAATATTGTCTGTTAAAGCTTTTGAAAATGAAATTCCGGCGGTTATAAAAGAAGGCTTATAAGTTGCACCTGTACCATCAGGGTTTTGTGTTGTTGTTATCGCAATTTCATCAACCGAAATTGATTTAATACTTAAAGAAAAAACTCCTAATCCTTCCAGCTTAGCACTAATTGCACCATATTCAACACCAATATCGGCAATATAATTCATGTGCGAAAACATAGCATCAAATGAGGAATTCATTCTAGCGACGCCAGCGGGGTTCCAGTATAAAGCATCGACACCGGAAATAGCCGCAATGTTAGAGCCGCCCATTGCAATACCGCGTGCGCCAACAGGAATTAACAATTGAGCAGCACCACCGGTACCAGTTCTATTACCGCCTGATGCAAAGACTTCTGTAATTGCAAATAGCAGCATGAACATAATAATTAATAATTTATTTATTCTTTTCATTTTTACTCCTTGAGATTTTAAGTATAACATTTATTAAAATCTATCCAATATTTGCTGTTCTTGAATTACAGAAAATTTAAGGATTTTAGTTTCACCAACGTCGGGCATCTCTATGTAAGCGATGTACAATCCGCTTGCAACAGGCAGCCCGCTTGTATTAGCCAGATCCCACCTCTCAAATTGAGAAGTATTCTCCTTGTTGATTGTTTTAACATGAATTCCAGCTAAATTGAAGATTCTAATAGTCGCCTTTTCAGGTAGATGATTAAACGTTACGAATCTATTATACTTATTAATCTCTTCAGAATTTACTGCGTAATATGGATTTGGAAATACGTTTATTTTTTTAACATCTTCTGCGGCATCTTCTTTACTATATGAAGATTCTTGAGTTGTAAATTGAAATTTATCCAAACCAATTTGAATTGGATTTGCATAATTGACCTCAATTACATCATCTTTAGTAAAGTCAGTCTGATATAACACCCAATTCCATGTCGCATTTTCAGCTACTGAAGTTGAAGTCTCATCCAGTACATCTGGCGCATAAGGCGTATTTACAGCCCAGAAGTATACCCTGTTACTTTCATTCCATGCATAAAAAGTGTCAACAGCAATATCACCTGCTCTATCCCACATTACAACATTGATCTGCTGGTTAGTAGTAGTATTCCATACCTCAAAAGGAATTGGCATTGCAAATCGTTGTTCAGTACCAAAATTAGGGTTCAAAGGATGATCTGCTAGAGAATAACCGCTTGCACCAAATATTGTTGCCATCGATCCACCGGAAGTTGTAACTACGACGTCTTTTCCATTTTCATTCTTAACTTCAGTTGTTCCTGTAAAGCGGAGTTCATAATCCTGCTGCAGCATTTCAAGTGAAGTTGTGCCTCCGGCACCGCCATATAATGGAAGTGTTGTAGCTGCAGTTGCGTCTGCATAACCGAAAAGTGTAAAATCAACAAAGTTGTATTTTTCGGCGCCGCTGTTCCAGCTTAACGGATCTCCATTCAATTGTAGGTAGTTAACTGTTGTTGGTGCTTCAAAACTGCCATCAACGGCAACTTGCATTCCTTCTGTTGCAGGAACAGCATCATCTCCGGCATTTCTACCAAGATTTTTAGCTGATCCCCCAGGACCATATACACCGGGAGCAATTAACCAAATGTTATTTGCCGGGTCTTCGGTATAAACATCAATACCTCCGAAAATTGATTGCTCAACCAATAAATCTTGACCGGTACTAGTATTTTTTAAGTTCCAATATTGATGAGTAGTTTCTACAGTTCCGATTGCGTTAACAGCAACGCTGCCGGAAACATCAACTTGAGCACCCTCGTAGCCATCATCTTTAAGTAAATAATTAATAGAGATGGGAGGACTGAAACCCTGAACAATTACCGTCCAATCTTCACCACCGTGAAAAATTCCATTCTGGGTAAATTCATCGTTGATTAAGCCCATGTTAATTACCTGACCTTGAACATCAGGGGTAACTGTTCCGCCCCCAGCTTCAAAAGCAGGAGCATCTACTATGGTTACACCAGCAGGTATGGTTAGAATTACTCCATCAATCCATGCACCATTTGGTGATTCATTATTAAGATGGAAATTTAACTCAATTGTTCCGGATGCGACACCGTAAACTCCGGTTGCATCAATTGTAGAACCGGTTAAATCACCAACTTTATTTATACCTGTGGAAGCTCTTTGCCAAACTGCATTAGGATCACGGAAATATGATACTTCCGAAAAATATACTTCGTATGAGTCACCGGTAAGAGCTATTGGATCAACAACTTTAAATGTTATCGTTGCATCTGCAAGACCTGAACCCTGTGTAGCTTCTTCAACATCACCATAATCGGTAGGCACAGTTACGCCAGGATTCTCATCATTTGGTACAACAGTAAATACAGAAAGCGGATTCTCAAGATTATTTGGAACAGCCGTTAGAGAAGTATTAAAAGAGTAAGCTGTTACTGCAAAATAATAACGAATACCGTTTATTAGTGGCGTTCCACCATTAAACACATCATCCTTCACACTAATGAATCTTTTGATTCCACTATCATTACCAAATTGAACAGGTTTCTTAATAACTGAGCCTGTCTGTGTGTCAAATACGTCATCAATAATTTTACCCGTTCCATCATTAAGGTCATAAGTCGCAATACGTCTTGCCTGTGTAATATCTGCAGTTCTCGAAGGTAATTGATAAACATTATAACCCTGAAATTGATGCTGTTTAAAATCAAATGTTTCCGTTTTAGTTACAGCGTCCATATTTTTAGACCAATCCAGAATAATCTCTCCATCAGCTTCAATAACTGTTACTTCAGGAGCAGGAGGAGGTATTGGAAGATCAAAGAAGTTATCATAGGCAACCTGCGCTGCTTTATCATAAAACTTTAACAAACCAATTGCAGAAAGTCTGTCAACACCAGGAATAGCACCGGCTGCAATCTGTGCAACAACAACTTCTTGAGTATCACCAACTGCCATTGTAAATGGACCTGAAGCTTGACCGATCCTTCTATCACCGGCAGGCAGCACCTGTCCATCATACCACCCCGTCTTTGCAACAGGATCACCAGACAGTACATATTTAGTTGGTATACCAGTGTTGGGGTCTACAAAAGGATTACCGGTTTTACCGACTCTACCCTGAAAAAAGTTATAGAATTGAGTTGAACCTTCAGGATCGCCCTGTGTTGGATCATCAACTGATGCATCACCTCGAGCAAAATAGTAAAATGCAGTCATTGGAAGATTAACCTTTCCGTAAACCGAATCCCCTTCGAAAATTGCAAATTCGGTTGGATCACCATCATCAACACCGTTTCTATTTAAGTCTTGACCGATAACTGCGTCAACCGCAGGTCCTTGAAAAAAGTCAAAACCAACCGCGGGTGGGGGCAATGGACTATAGGTAGCGTCCGTTGCATTTCCATTATAACAATACCCTAAACTCAATAAAGTATCGCAGCCAGCAAAGTCGTCACTTGAATTACCAAGGTCAACATCAGACCACATTGAAACGATCATATCTTTAAATTCATTTTCTGATTTGTTAATAATCTTATATCCCCTAAAATACATGTTTCCAAGGGCACCAGTTTGAGCATAAGCCCAATATGTAGCTTGCATTTCGATACCAAGTGGCTGTGCACCATAAAGGAATGTTGTAATAGTTGGATCAAGATCATTTGCTACAAACCATACAGTTTGATCTGCACCCGGAACACCGGGTATATCCACTGTCGGGTTATATGTACCATCATTATCCACATCGTCATAAGGGGCTCCGTCCGTCGCCGGCCACTCAGTCCAATCTAATTCATATTGATCTCTTATTGAGGTAACTGAACTTCCCTCATCAATTGCATCATTTGCTAAATCTACAAATGGTCCGCCGGGAAATACATCAGGCCGAACTCTATAGATTCTGTTTTTAGGTAAATTAGGATCTTCGGGAGAACCATCGGGTAAAATTTTACCCGGCTGAATACCATGTCGATATGCAGAACCGCCTACTCGAACCTGCGGGTCATCACCAATAAAAGCTCCCCATAAAAATCCTGATTCAAATACTGCAGCTTTACCGCTACCCTTAGGAAATATAAATCCTGAGTTGCCGTCAGCCTTAAGGTCAGAATCACCATCGTTGACCATTTGTGTTGAGATATTATTAATATTTAAAAAGGTACGGGAGGGTGAGCCGTTTACCTTATTAAAATTACTATTCCCATCCTTAACTTTTTCTTCGGCGCTTACCGTTGCGGTAAGTGAAATACCGAGGATAATAAGGAAAAAGAAATTAATTATTTTTGAATTCATATATTGTTAAACTCCTATTCTATTTGAAATCGTCAGATTAAAAAAATTAGTATTCTAATCTTATACCAAGTCTAATTTGTCTTGGAGGTCCATAGAAAAATGGTCTTGTTGTATATGGAGCGCCAGTTACAGCGTTCTGATATTGTTCATAATAGTCAATATTCACAGCTTGATAAACTTGTTCATATACAGGTCCGTAAGTTTCAATTAATTGACCGCCGAGAGCAGGGTCACTTAAGTAACCGTCATCACGAGTTGAACCTGTTCTTAGGAATACATTCTGGATGTTTTCTGCATCAAATAGATTTATTACATAAACATAAATGTTTAGATCAATTACATCTGCGATGTTGAAAGTTTTGTCTACCCTTAAATCAATTTGAAAAGTTGAAGGGGTAGATGATGAATTTAGAGGCTCGGTTGGTTGTCTGTCCCTCGCATCACCTTCCAAGTTAGCACCGCCAATACCGGTTGTATATGGGTGACCACTTGTAAAGTTAACAAGAGCAGAAACACCGAATCTTTCCAAAACACTAGGACCATCATTAATACCAAAACGGTAATCCAAATTAACGCTGCCAGCAATATCATTGTTGTATTCTAATGGTGCAACATACTGTGGTTTAAATACTGTTAAACCATCAACAGGAGCTCCGACAATACCTCTGGCTGAGTTTGGGAATGAACCTGTTCCTCGAGCATCCTGGAATGTAATATTCGCATTAGCTTGAAAACGGGAAACTCTTCTCATATTAAATGATAACTCAACACCTTTGGTTGTTGCAAAGTCGCCATTGATAAGTGTGTTATAATCTGAATAAGTAGAGTTAGCATCAACTTTAACTTTGTCAAATACTATTTGATCCTGGATATCTTTGTAATACCCGGTTATATCAAAGGAAGCAAAATCACCTATTTGAGTTGTAAAACCAATTTCATACTGTGTAGTTCTTGTGGGACGAATGTTAAATCCAACAGGGGCGGTAATTTCAAATCCGCCTTTTAAGTTTGCACCAGTTGCATAAATCCCTTGGTAAGCATCTCTAAGTCTACTCTGCTGAACAAATTTACCATACTGAGCATGGAAAACAGTTTCATCGGTAACAGCAAAAGAGATACCAAGACGCGGGCTTATTGCACTGAATGTAGGGACATCAATTAGTCCACTTTCCAAAATTTCACCACTTGATTTAACTATGGTTAATTCAGGTTTAGTGGCATCAAGTAGTTGCTGATTATCAATATCTATATAATCATATCTTAATCCTGCATTAACAATAAGGTCATTCCACTCTATTTTATCCTGAATGTAGAAGGCGCCAAAAACCGGTTTATGCGGAGCAATTGTTCCTGCTTTGTAATCGGTTGCACCATCATATTTGTTGCCATAAAGATCATAACCGTAGTTGTTAACACCACGCCCGATGATAACTAATTCATCGCTAAGCTTTAAATTATCACCATCCGGCAATTGATCATTATTATACCTCAGCTGCGGTAATGCCATAAGTCCTTCATTTCCCCAGCTATAGTTGCTTATTTCAAATAACTGTAACTCTCCACCAACTTTTAGCGAGTGGAAATCACCTAATTCAGCAGATAATGCTGCGTTTATATTCCAACGATCTCTGTTATTAATTCCATACCCAGACATAACATCACCGGGAGCATTAAAAGAGAAATCGAAGAGTGTAAGTCGTTGCGGTCTTTGAAATCTACCAAAATTATCGTTTGGTCCACGCTGCCATACTACACCTGCAGCAGCATTTGCAATACTATCACCGTAATTAAAGAAGTCATCTTTCATGATAGGATCAAATGTTTCTGACTGTGAGAATGAAAAGCCTGCACTAACTTCAGCAAAAACTGTTGGGCTTGCAATCCAGGTTAATTTACCACTGAATGCACCGTCATATCTTTCATTTTCTGAAACACGACCTGTATTCAGCAAGTTAGAAATGGTACCCGCAACTCTTGAACTACTAAAGTTATTAAACTGATCTGTTCTTGTCCATGTACCAACAAGTCGTAAAATGATCGGATTAAAATCAAAAGTTAAAGTTCCGGTGGTATTAATAACATCTTCTGAATTTCCTTGAACAGCACCGGGAGCGTATGTTAAGTCAACAACATCACCAGTTGTTGGATCAGTAACTTCGCCAATATTAATCCCTGGATATGGCTGAGGGTCTTCATCAGCAGCATATCTATAATTTAATAGTCCAAAAAATTTAATTTGATCTCCAAAGACTGGTCCGCTTAAACTTGCAACGGTTTCACTATACCCATACCAGTAAGCTCCCAAAGTTTTTTCACCATTAAATCTATCACTTCTGCTCTTAAATCCAATATTATCTGTAATGTATTCAAAGGCAGCTTTCCATGAGGAACTACCAGATTTAATTTGAGTTTGAATAATACCGGCGTTAGCCCCGCCAAACTCGGCAGAATAGCCTCCGGATTGAACTTTGATTTCTTCAATTGCATCTTGTACAATATTGACTGATCTTCCGCCAACAACTGGATCAGTTATTGAAGCTCCTTCAAGATAATAGCCTACTTCATCTTGACGTCCGCCTCTAATAAAAATTGTATTGTCCTGTAAAGTTACACCAGGTGTTAAAGATAAAATTGCATTAACGCCTCTCACCGGTAAAGCTTCAATATCTTCACCAGTTGTAATTCTATTGGCATTAGTTGCACTTTTATTAACTAGGGGTCTATCGGCAACCACTGATATTTCTTCAACTGTAAATCCTTCACCTACTAGTTGAAAATCTAATGATGTTGTTAAACCAGTAAAAGCTCTAACATTAGTTATAGTTTTCGATTGGTAGCCGACATAGGAAGCTCGAACTTCATAAACACCGGCTTCCAAATTGGTAATTGTATAACTACCATTAACATCAGTTGCCGCACCAAATGATGTCCCAATAATAAGAACGTTTGCACCAATTAGCGGCTCACCCGTAGCCTGGTCTGATATTACACCTTTAATTTTACCTGTTTGAGCAAGTAAAAATGATGGTAATAACAGAATAAACGTAAGGATGGTTAATTTTCGGATCATATTTCTCTCCTACTTTGATTGATTGAATATTCAAATGAACCGTGATTTGAATCCACATGAATTGTGGATTTTATAAATATTGTAAATACTTTTTTGAACTCGAACCTCCTTAATTAGTTTTTGTTTATTTTTTTTATCAAAAATATTTATGAAACTTTTTTCCGATTTATTTGTTTACGGTTATAGAAAAATAGGGGTAGTATTTGTGGTAATGCTTTTTGCATTTATTTAAAACTGATATAAAATCAATAAGTGTTTGCGATAAAAAATAGACTTACTAACAAACAATTAAATCCCCCAATTCTTTTTCAGTTTATCAATTATTAAACTAAGAATATTAATAAGTTTTTGCAATATTCTTAAAAACTATATTATTAAATGATTCAAATTGTTTTAACTATTAACCAAACAAAACTTATACTAATCTAAATAATAAAACAATGCACTCAACAATCAGTTAATAATAATTACACAGTAACGAAATAAATATAATAGCTGATATCTTTTAATCAAACTATAAAAATTAATATATATAGTTACATTATGAAATGCAATCCACACAATGAAGACTTTTTAAGATCAATTTACTGTCAAATCTTATAAATTATTTGCAATTCATTTTTTACAAAAAATATTAGTTCTTGTATAACATTTGTCGATTTAATCATATTTCACATCTAAGTGATAATCCCATTTATCAAAGTATAGATTGCCTCCCCGCCATTCCACCTCTCCCCTCTGGAAATCAACAGTTTCACTTCTGGGGAAAATTTTGGATGGGAACAATGGCTTAGAAAACCCATCATTTACAATCCAACGGTAAGCATCAATACCGCCTAGATAAAAATATTTAACTTTATCGTTATCAGATTCAGTTAGTCCAAAGTCGGGGTCGACAGGGACCCAGCCAACACCTTCAAAATAAATCTCTGTCCAGTCATGCAAATTTAATCTTGTGGGATAAAGCATCCACCCGCTCTGCCATTTAGCCGGTATTCCGTTGTATCGGCAAAGGGTAATAAATGTAAGTGCTTTAATACCGCAGTCTCCGTATCCATTTGTTAAACAGTAATCTGATATACTGCTGATTGTGGAATACTCACGTGCACCAGCCCAAGGAACATTCTTACTGATCCATTCAAAAATAATTTTTGCTTTTTTGTAAGGATTAGTTTCATCGCCAATTATTTTTTTGGATAGGTTTTTAACTTTTTCCGTAAATGCGATATGCGGAAGTCTTTCTGCAGTATAGTTTTTATAAATTTTTCCGGCTTTATCGTACTGACCAATTTTCGATGGATGAAGTTCAGCAATCTCGTTATAATTTTTTATCGATACTTCAAAATTGAAAATAGTAGGTTCACCTTTTTTACTTTCCTTTTCCATATAAATAGTTCGCTGCAAATTATTATTATCCGCAATTATATATTCATCAACATTTGCTGAGATAAATTTAATATCAGTCTGCCTCGAATGTCCTTCGCGGGGAAAAGGCAGCCAGCATCTAATGATCTCACCCTCAGGCACCGCATCTTTATTAACTGTAACCTTGTAGTTGAGATTCATTTTAACAGGCTTCACCAAATTTTTTTTACCCGCACCGGCAGTTTCAACAACATCCGGAATGTGTTTAAACAAAAATGCTGTAGGCTCCCCAATTTCTTTTCCGTCAATTTCATTTTTTTTATTTCGTGCTTCTGTGTTTACTCTAAATAAATTAGCATGACTACGATTAAAATATCTTACATCACCATCAATAACTTTATATTCTAATGTGCCGTCATCACGCCAAAGTTTAAGTTCTTTATCACCTGCATTTGGGTAATATCGTTTGATATACTTAAGTACATCTTTTTCAGTTATTTTAAAATCTTTTGAAATTCTTTCCATTCGCTCAATCTGAAATCTTAAATCATAAATCTCAATTTCGGATAACTCTTCACTATTTAGTTTGTCTGCAATTATTTTTTTTGCTTCTGAAAAATTCCCCTCATTAATTTTTTTGTTAATTTCAGGGTAGCTGGTTTGTGCCATCGTAATAGTTCCAAAAATTAAAATTGAAAGAAAAATAAATTTCATTATAACCTCTTTTTCAAACGAAAATTATTTAAGTAAAATCATTTTGCGGTTCAAGTTAAATTTTCTATTATCCACGCCGTTAAATTCAATTGAATAAACATAAATTCCTGTACTCAATTTTTCACCTTTCGAATTTTCTGCGTTCCAAAGGAGTGAATGCTCACCTGCTGAAATATTTGTAAAATTAACCTGGTTGATTAATTCACCAAGTGTATTATAGATTTTTATTACCGCATTACCGGGAACAGGAATGCTAAATTTTATAGTTGTAGCTGGATTAAACGGATTTGGATAATTCTGATATAGGGTAAAATCCTCTGGTAAATTGTTGAATTCTTCAATGCTCACCAGTTGGTTGAAAAAGTTCATCGACTCTGCTATTATCTCAGTTCTTTTTTCCAAAGGATAAATTGTTTCGAATGGAATTGTAATATAAATTAGTTTTCCGGCGGTGCTGCCATTAGGAAAATTTCCGTTGAAAGAAACCCCCGCGGATGCTGTTCTACCGGCAATACCACTGAATTTTAAAATGTTTGAACTGCCATTAATTGCCGAGATTTCATCAGGGTAATCAACATCAAAAGTTCCATGAGTGCCGTCATCAAAATTAAAAGCACCAATGCCGCTAAATATTGAATTGCTCAAGCCTTCAGCAGTATAATAAATTCCGGGTGAGCCGTTTGGTGCATCACTTTTATATTCTGCCTTCAAATAATTTTCATAAAAATAAATATCGTTGCTGCTGGAAAAATTTGCTCTGCCTAAATCCCAGCCAACTTCTGATCCGCTAATAAAAAGTTTACCGCCGTTATCTAAATATCCTTTAATATAATTCTGTTCAAAAGTATTAAAGCTTTCATCAGATGTGCTTTCATCACCCAGCATCCAATAAACAATATCAGCATTTTGCAAAGGTATTTTACCTTTAAATATTGCTTCATTATCGGCTGATGAAAATGAATATCCATTTTGAATAAAAGGCTGAGAATATTTACGAATAAAATCCCGCGTATTGTTAGTACCCGAAGTTCTATCATAACCATTAACAATTAAAACTCTTAACTCATTGTTAGAAGGTATTGCCGCAAGCACTTCCGTTAAATCCGATTCACTATTTTGGTTTGTTGACTTTAGTTTATAATAGTAAACTGAGTCTTCCTCTAAACCGGTGAACAGAACATCATTGGAGGAAACGTGGAATGAATCTGTAAAATCAACTCCGTTAAAACTTTGATAAATTTTAAATCCCGTAGCTCTTAAAGGGTAATCATAAATCAGTCTTATTGATGAATCATTTTCTGCGAGTACGGCAAAATGATAAGGTTTTTCAGGCGAAGGCATTTCACCGCTGCCGAATTTCCAATCAATTAAATCCCAAAGTTCATTACGCCCCTTGTCATAACCAAGCGCCCACATACCAACACCGCGCAAATTTTTTAATTGTGCTAAATCATATTTTAATCCTAAACTAGAATCATCGTCGTGCCATACCTGATGCCATTGTCCATCATTCCAGGTAAAATATGGTGTTCGCCTAGTTGACCATATATTACCGTAAACAAAAGATTGCGGCTTAGTTGAGTTAAATCTTGTAGAACCCATGAACTGAAGCGTGTCATTAATGACCAAGACAGGCGAGCCGGATTCAGGTCCTATAGTTATCCAATGATGACCATAGTAAGGAATTCCAAGAATTATTTTGTCAGGATTTGATGCAGTTATTTCACCATATTCTTCTGTAATAGTCTTTGTAATATTTATTGATCCGCCGACTAATGGAGAATTTGCACCGCTAACAGTACTCCATTTGCCTGCGAATGAATACCCCATTATAAAAATATAATCACAACTTGCTGCAAGCCCGGTTAGGTCCCAATAGTCGCCCCAATTAACCGCAGGTCCCGCAAATGAAACCTCTTTTCCGGGTAGTTCGGAATGAATGAAAGATGTAAGTTCGCTCATAAAGTTTACAATTAAGCTACCCTTATCAGCGTTGTATAAACTTTCAAAATCTATATTTACGCCATCCATGCTGTATGTTAAAATTAAATTTTTCACCTCGTTGAAAAAATTATTTTTAGCTGTTTCGCTTGTGATGATCGCTCTAATTTCATCCCTGTCGAAATTAACTGCCGTCAAAATTACTTTAGTTCCATTTTGATGGGCTGCATTTATAACATCTGTCCAGGGCCATGCCGAGGGTAGTGAAACTGACCCATCGGGAGCAACAACAAAATCAAAGCACGCTACATGGGTTAACAAATCATAACGCATAAATTGATGCGCGCCATTATTATATTCCCAATCAGGCAGGTAACCGAATACCGCCATACTTATATTTTTAATTTTGTTTTTATCTAATGGAATAATCCCTTTGCCTGAATGATCAAACCTGCTGGGCAGATTTTCATTTGTTCCAAACTCTGCTCTATGAAGTTTATGAATGCTTGTACTTTGCTGACTAAATAAAATACCGGCTGAAATAATGAGTAAAGTAACGGTAGCGATAATTTTATTTTTCATAATTAGTCCTAGAAAATCAAGCGATAGTTTTGTAAAAAAATATTTTAATAACTCACTAAAAAATAGTTTATTAGTAACTTAATTGAAAATTATTTAATAGGTTAATTGAATTAGCAGCTTACCAAAAAAATTAAGAGAAAAAAAATAATGACGACTACTGAACGTACTGCATTTATCAACGGAAAGATTTACACCGTTGACCCGAATAATGCATGGGCAGATACAATTATTGTTGATAAAAATAAAATTTCATTTGTAGGTAAATATCCCGATGCCGAAAAACTAATAAATGGTAACTGCAGTGTAGTTGATCTTAAAGGGAAGTTAGTTCTCCCTGGTTTTATTGATAGTCATGCCCATATTGTTATCGGAGGTAATTACCTGTTGGGAGTAAATTTAGAAGACTGTAAAAGCAAACAAGAATTTATTGACAGGTTAAAAGTCCATGTTCAAAATAATCCTGTTGGCTGGGTAAAAGGGGGAAATTGGAATCATCAAAATTGGGAGAAGATTGAACTTCCAAATAAAAATTGGATTGATGATTTTTCGGAAGAGACACCGATTTTAGTACATAGACTTGATTATCATATGGCTATTGCAAACAGCGCTGCATTAAAATTGGCAAACATTACAAAAGATACACCCGATCCAAACGGCGGTAAAATTGAACGCGACATAAAAACAGGTGAGCCGACGGGAATTTTGAAAGATAAAGCAATTACGCTCGTTAGCGGTGTTATGCCAAAACAGACGAATGAGCAAATTGATACTGCATGTTTAACGGCATTGCGAGAGGCAGCAAAATACGGTATAACATCAATTCAGGATATTACTCTTGAGGAGGATTTATTAGCTTTAAAAAGAATTCATGCTGCAGGAAAATTAAACTGTAGAATTTATGCCCGACTCCCAATTGATTTAGGTAAGGGAAAAATAAAAGATTTCATTAATGATCTTTCCGGTAATGAAAAAATAAAGTTAAAATCTGTTAAAGCTTTTGCCGATGGCTCGCTCGGTTCCTCCACTGCATTATTTTTTGAATGCTATAATGACGACCCTGAAAACTTTGGGTTAGCAATGGATTATGTGATTAGCGGTGAGTTAGAAAAACTTGCCAATTATTTTGATAATGAGAAACTCCAGCTATCAATACATGCAATTGGTGATAAAGCTGTTTCTGATATAATTGACATGTTTGAAAAAATTGAAAATGAAAATCCCAAATGGGATAGGAGATTTAGAATAGAACATGCTCAGCATATTAATAAAAAAGATATAAGGCGCGTAGCTGAAATGGGGATAATTGTTTCAGCGCAGCCTTATCATCTTTATTATGATGGTGTTTGGGCTGAGAAAAAAATTGGCAGTAAAAGGTTGGATGATTTTCTGCCATTTAATTCACTCCAAGAAAATGATGTAAAACTTTGTTTCGGCAGTGATTATCCGGTTGTAACATTAAACCCGTTAAAAGGCATTTATGCAGCCGTAACTAGGGATACTGAAAATAAAAACCATTCAAACGGATTAGTGCCCGAAGAAAAAATTACTGTTGAAGATGCAGTGCAAGCATATACTATTGATGCAGCTTATTCAGCATACGAAGAAAATGAAAAAGGAAGTTTAAAAGTTGGAAAGTTTGCTGATTTTATAGTACTCGAAAAAAATATTTTTGAAATACCAGCCGAAGAGATTGCAGATGTAAAAGTTGAAAAAACAATATTTGACGGCAGAGTTATTTATAGGAATGAGAAATAATAAAAGGATCAAATAATAATTAGCCGAACTTAGATTATCACTTAACTATTTTCTGATATTCCTGCGCCTCCTCTAAACTATTGAAATACCCAACTCTTACTCTGTACCAAGTACCCCTCCTGGGTATCTCTGCCTTAACATAAAAAGCAGCATAACCTTTTTTCTTTAACCTTTGGGTTTCCTGTTTAGCAATTTTTTCTCTTTTCCATGAAGAAACTTGAAAACAGAATAATGAACCGTCAGTATAAACCAATCCTTTTAAGGCTCTTTCATTTTCAGTATTATATTTTTTCACCAAAGGTTTTTCTTCAACTTTTTTCTTTGCCGACTTTTCATCTACCTTTGGCGGTATAGGTATTTTGGGTTTAGGTACTTCAACTTTGGCTGTAACCTTTGGCTCTTGCGGTTTTTCAATCTTTGATATTTCAGTCACACTCTTTTTTTCTTTTTGAACTGAATCAACTTCTGCTATAATTCTTTTGGAATTTTGAACAAGGTAATCGCTTGGTTGCGGTGTAATTCTATTAGTTGTTAAATATTCCATTGCCTTGTTTTTAATAACATCATAAACTGAACCTACCTGAATTTTAAGTGAATAATTTGCAGCCCCGCTTGTTACAGCAACATCATTCGATTCTCCGATAATCTCACCTTTTACATCATAAAAAATTGCACCTATTACCGAATAAGTGTTCTGCTCTGTGTTAAATAATAAATGCGATTTTGATTTCTTTACATTCTGCTGCAGTGTATGCATAAAGACCGGCTGTCTGTACATAATAATGTTTCTCACAAATAATTGACCATCGGTAAGCTCAATATTCGACGTATCAACATAAACTACTTTATCATGCAAATCCTGAACAATAAACCAGCTTCTTTTTGAATCCTGACTTTGAATAACTGACATTGTTAAAAATAAGAGGGGTAATAATAACTTCATTCTTTTTATAAAATTCATAATTATACCGGTTAAGGATAAAATTGTTTTTAGTAACAACGAAAATACAAATTTATTATTCCAAGTTGAACTTCAAAATAATAAGGCTATTTTTAATTATTCACTGATGGTTTAATAATTACACCAATGCCTTCACTGCCGTTTATTTTAATTATCAAATTTGAATTTAGCATAATATGTTTTGAATACTTTTTGCTTTCTATAATTTTCTGTTTTTTCAGCCAGGCCCAATCGATAAACCCTTTATCCAAAAAGTTATTAACCGTAAAATAACCAACATTCAACGAGGTTAAATTTTGAAAAAAATGAGTTCCCTGCGAAGGTGTTACAATAAAATCTTTAAAGTTCGATTCAACAATAGCTTTTGCCCCTGAAATTTGTTCCCATGTTACAGGTATGCCAAGCCATGGATCGAGCGTACCCCATCGCCCAACACCAATAAGCAGATATGGCCTTTTACTATTTATCAGTTTAGAATTTAATTGCGATATTTCCGCGGCAACATCCCTGCTTTTTGATCTATCAAATTTATCCTTATCAACAAAAATAATATCCTTAATGTCTTCAACAATTCCATTACCTAAAACCTGTTCGCTCGAACAAATCAAATCTCTTTTTTTATGTCGCGAAATATCCAATCCTTCAAGTTCCTTATTTACAACTAAAGGGCGTATTTGTAAAAGTCCGAATTCTTTAGGCGAGCCTTTGGGAACAGATAGATTTACAGCAAATTCAATTTCCACCGGAGAGCCCATGCCCCAGCTACCCATCTCGAGTAAAAGTTCTAAAATTTCGGGCAGCGGAAATACATGATACTTTAATATTGAAGCCATCGTTACAATTCTAACTCCTTGCCGTGATATACCGTCATAAATGATATCATTTTCTTGAGAGTAAGTTGAACCGGTATAATAAAGTGTACCATCCTTTTCAGATACTGAAAGATCATACTTCTTCAGAAGTTTGTTCACATTAAAGTCTGTATCAAAATCCGATTCTTCTAAATCTAATGCAAAAAATTCTTGCTGGCTGTAGCGCAGTGTATCATCAATAGTTGCAAATTGTAATAGATGATGAGGATATTTTGGACAAAACCTAACCGCATTACCGCCTTCCACAATTGTTTTTCCAAAACCTAAAGCTGCCGAAACAATACCATCATTAGCTTTTAGCGGTGCAGTGGGATAAAAATTAAATGACTTTGCTACCCCTGAAAGTTCGGGATAAAATCTTGTTGCGTGTTTTGCACCTATAGTCTTCTGAATTACCACCGCCATTTTTTCTTCTTCCAATCGGTACGTGGTAACCTTAATATAATCCTTTGCCTTTTGCCTGAATGTTGAAGCATAGACTGCCTTTATCATGTGTAATAGCTGTTTAAGCCTCTGCTCAATCTCTTCATGGTTGTTGGGTATCATATAAGTATCATAAACACCGGCAAAGGGCTGCCCTTGCGAGTCTTCCAATAAACTGGAAGAACGTACGGCAAGAGGTGATTTAATAATCGACAGAAAAACTCTTAGATCATCAATTACTCCCTGCGGAAATTTATCAGCATAGATAAATCTATGAAACAGTTCATCATCGTTTTCACTTGTAAGAGCAAAATCTCTTAAATAATTATCATCTAAAAATTTATCAAATATATCAGTACCAATAACAATTGTCGGCGGTACAGATATTTCTACACCTTCAAATTTACCTCGAATATCAAAATTACTAAGCAGGTTATTTACAAACCCTAATCCCCTTGCTTTACCGCCAAGTGAACCGCCGCCTATTCGGGCAAATGTACTGGATGAGTCGAATGATTCTCGATTAAAATCTAATATTACACCGCGCTTTCTAGAAGTTCTAAACTCACGAATTTCATTTATAATACTATCTCTTAATTCTTTAGTTGAGTCGAAATCATCTACTTTAACCGGTTTCAGTTTATGAGCAAGCCAAAATTCGGTACGTGCCTTAAGCCAATTAGAGAAATGGTTACGCTCTGCATGATAAATTATACTTCTATCGGGTACTGCCTTTAATTGTACCTCCAATTGTTTCAAGGTTGATGCTCTTCCCAATTCATCACCTTCAATATCTCTGAATACAAAATCCCCGAAGCTGAAATTGTGCACCATAAAATTTCTTAGTTCCTGAAGTAAAGTAGG
Source organism: Ignavibacteriota bacterium (assembly GCA_013112585.1). Lineage (GTDB taxonomy): Bacteria > Bacteroidota > Ignavibacteria > Ignavibacteriales > Melioribacteraceae > IGN16. The sequence continues at coordinate 41,733 of JABFGH010000031.1, forward strand.
TGAACCTTTAAGAATAAATGAAGCATCAACAGAATAGGCAGCTTCTTTATTTTTTTCTACTGAAGATTGTAATAATATCGGAATATCGGGATGTTCCTTTTTAATATTCTGCGCAAGTAATATTCCTGCTTGAGGATTCTGCTCGCCATACATAGAAAAATCTACATCGCTTATTATTCCAAGAATATAGTTTTCATATTTTTTGTAGTAATCCCATGCTTCTTCGTAAGTAGAGCAAAGAAGTATTTTCGGTCGCGCTCTCATTCTTAAAAATTTATGAGAGAGATTTATTCCTTCGGAAATTAGGTGCTGGGATTGTTTTAATAATTCCGTATAAATAATTGGAAGATATGAAGAATAAAACCTGATGCTGTCTTCAACTAAAATGAGCGACTGCACACCAACGTTCTTTGTATCCGATTCAACATTTATTTTGTCTTCTAAAAATTTTATTATCCCTAATATTATTCTGTAGTCGCCTGCCCAGATAAAAATTTTATCAAAAATTGAAATCTCCGGGTGCACCAGCATATCCCCCAGTTCTCTATTATCAAATCCTAATAGAACAATAGGAATATCTAACCCCGCCTGCCTTACTTTTTTAGCGAAAGTTAGAGCATGCATATCATCTATATGCTGGGTAGTAATTATTAAATTAAAACTATTTTCCCTTTCAACTAATTCAAGGGCTTCCTCTCCGCTGCTGCACTGCATTAGTTCGGGCGAGTGACTTAAATTTAATCCCTGGTATTCTCTTCTTATCAATTCATATAGCCGCCCGTCTTCTTCAAATATATAGGAATCATATAAACTAGAAACCAAAAGTATATCCTGGATTCTGTAACGCATCAAACTATGGAAGTCTTGAAATTTTGAGTAGCTGCTCTCTTTAATAACTTCTCGACTGAATTTTAGTTCGTTTGCTCGCATATACTGAAAGTAATTATATGATTTATGAGGAATAAATTGTTTTTCAAAATAAATTAAAGGAATTAAAAATGCATTAAAAAAGAGCGGCGGATTATTCCCTAGTTTTTAAAAGTCAAATTCCAAAAGACAAAAATCAAATTTCAAAAACCAAATCACAAAACCCAAATCACAAATTTCAAATCACAAATTCCAAAAGACAAATTCCAGAATTCAGATTCCAAAAACCAAATTCCAAAAACCAAATTCCAAAAACCAAATTTCAAAAATCAGGTTTCAGAAATTAGATTTAAAAATTAGGTTTTTAAAAAGCTCGGGAAAACTCAACTTGGGTAAATGGAGCAAGGGTTTGTACTTTTTTAATTAAACAATACCCTGATCAATCATAGCATCGGCAACTTTAATAAAACCGCCGATGTTAGCTCCGTTAACATAGTTTCCGGGGGTTCCATATTTTTCGGCTGTATCAATGCAAGTTTTATGAATTGCTTTCATTATAATCTGAAGCCTGTTATCTACTTCATCTTTCGTCCAATTAAAACGCATACTGTTCTGAGCCATTTCCAATCCGGATACCGCAACACCGCCTGCGTTAGCTGCTTTTCCCGGTCCGTAAAGTATTCCTTTCTCAACAAATAAATTTACACCCTCCGGTGTAGTAGGCATGTTCGAGCCTTCTGATACAACATATACGCCATTGTTTAATAAGTTTTCGGCGTCTTTAAGGTTTATTTCATTTTGTGTAGCCGAGGGGAATGCACAATCAGCTTTATGATTCCATAGCGGATTGTATTCTAAATTAGGATCGAGCTGCGTATAAACTGCATCAGGGTATTTTCCCTGGTACTCTTTAATTCTTCCTCGACGCACATTTTTTAGGTTTATTACAAAAGCCAATTTATCACTGTCAATTCCTGCTTCATCATAAATATAACCGCTGGAATCTGAAACAGTAAGAACTTTTCCGCCAAGGTTTAATATTTTTTCCGTGGTATATTGAGCAACATTTCCGCTTCCGGAAACAAGGCATTTTTTACCTTCCAAAGATTCACCTTTTGTTGAAAGCATTTCTGCAGCAAAGTAAACTGCACCGTATCCGGTTGCTTCGGGTCTAATTAAAGAGCCGCCCCAGTTCAATCCCTTGCCGGTTAAAATTCCGGTAAATTCATTTTTAATTTTTTTATATTGACCGAACAGAAAACCTATTTCACGCCCGCCCACACCAATATCTCCGGCTGGAATATCAGTATTTGCACCTATATGACGGTACAGCTCTCTCATAAAACTTTGACAAAAACGCATTACTTCTGAATCACTTTTACCCTTCGGGTCAAAATCGGAACCGCCTTTACCGCCGCCCATGGGCAATGTTGTTAAGCTGTTTTTGAATACTTGTTCAAATGCTAAAAATTTTAGTATGCCAAGGTTTACAGATGGGTGAAACCTTAACCCGCCTTTGTACGGACCAATTGCACTGTTCATTTCAATTCTAAATCCGCGATTTATTTGAACCTTTCCCTGATCGTCTTCCCATGGAACTCTAAACATTATCACCCGCTCAGGCTCTATTATTCTTTCAAGAATTTTAAATGAACGATACTCCGGATGCCTCTCTAGAACAATTTCTAAGGATTCTGCTACTTCTTGTACCGCCTGATGAAATTCCGGCTCGGTTGGATTTTTTGCAATAACATCAGCCATTAAGTTTCTTATAGACTCTGACATAGCAACTACCCCTTTTTATTTATTATTTATTATTGATAATTGATTATTAAAAAACAATTAAAGAAAAACTTTTTAATGATGAAACAGTTTTTATTTTTTTTCAGAGCGGTTATAAATTAAAATATCTTTTATGGAATTTTGTGAATTTATAGAAGGGCGTGTTTTAAAATATTAAATAAAATTATAACTTTATTTATCTACTATGCTATTGCACTTTCTTTACCGGAATCACGTACAAATAAACATGAAGAATTGCAGAGTTCAGGAACTTCACGCATAAACTTTAACGGTGGATTATCGGCAAGACCAAAAATATTTATATCTGCACGCGGTGCTTTTTGTAATGCTTCAGTAAATGTACCAACAATTACATTAAACTCAGTCATTGCCGGCAGCCGGGTAAGTTCACTAAGTTTATCTAAAAATTTATAATTTCTGCCAACATCGTTTTTGTTATCGGCAACTGTAACTAAATTAATTTTACCGCCCCAGTTTAACTGAAGCTGCAATGTAACCAATACTGCCAAGTGCCAATTAGGACTCTTATCGCGCAGCCATAAGTTTATATCTTTCTGAAGCCCGAATCCGGTGCGCAGATGCTGCCTTAAAATTATTACACCAAGTTCATGCTTCATTGAAATGTTTACCAGGTTAGTAAGTGTTTCATCTTTTTGAACATTGCTGCCGAGAGTAAGAAACAAAATGTTGGGTGTGAATGTACCTCCTTTTAAAATTTGAATTACGAGCTTCGCACCGTGTAAAAATTCCCTATCCTCAATCACCGCAGAGTTCACAAGCAGTTTATCTTCTTTCAATGGATATAAAAGTTTTTCGAGGTCATCCTTTGCTTCTTGTACATTTTCATCACGCACGGTAAATGCAAACAAACTGCCGGAAGGAAATGCAATATTCCGAATGAATAATAACGAGTTTGCCCAAACCTTAGCGTTTTCTATCGGCAATAAAATATCCGGTTTCCAGGCAATTTTATGTTTAGGAAAATTTGCCGCAATTCTTGATGCCTGTTCAGCCAAAGCTAAAAATATTCCGCCTCTAAGGTCACCCCAATTTGCGTTAAGTCCTTTTCGCGTAAGCCAAATGTATAAACCAATTATAGTTACTATACCAATAATGCTGAAAAAAGGATCAATTAAAAACATAACGAACAAACAGCCCAGCGCCCCGATTAAAGGTACAAAGCGCGGAACTTTAAACGTGGGTCTAAAACTAATAACTTTCATACTTTGCTGAATAAATACTACTAAATTCAGCATTCCATAGGTGATTAAAAAAAAGAGAGTAATGAGTGAAGCGAGTGCATTTAAATTACCGAGTAATAAAGAAATTAAAATTATTATACCGGTAAAAAATATTGCATTACGGGGTTCGCTGCCGGAAACTTTTTTTGCAAAAAACTTTGAGCATGGTACGGAATTATTTTGAGCAAGTGCTTGTAAAATTCTTGGCGCACCTACAATACTGCCCAGTGCAGATGAGAAGGTTGCAGCAAGTATACCAATTAATACCAATGGACCAATTAAAGCCTTATCCATCATTACCATTTGATTATTTCTTAATTCTTCGGGAGTTATAAAGTGTGAAGCAGCATAAGCCATTACAATATAAATTACAAAAGTAACCCCAATAGAACTTAACGTGCCCAGCGGAATTGCTTTACGCGGTTCTTTTAACTCACCCGATAAATTTGCGCCTGCCATTATTCCGGTAGCAGCCGGAAAGAAAACGGCAAACACTGTCCAGAAACCTGCATCCTCAAACTTTCCGATCAGCTGTGTGGTTTTAACCGGTTCGGCTGGCGAAAATAAAAATGAGAGAATTGATACTCCGATTATAGCCAAAATTAAATATTGAGTTCTGATTGCTATTAGAGTACTGAAATATGATAATGCCATTAATGCCATCCACGCAATGCTGCCGACAATTAATGGATTTTGATCGGGGAAAATTATTGACCAGCCTTCAGTAAAACCAATAATGTATAGTGCGGCTGATAATGTTTGAGAAATATATAACGGAATGCCAATGCTGCCGCCGGCTTCGAGTCCAAGTGATTTTGAAATAATTGAATACGCACCGCCGGCACCAATTTTAATGTTTGTAGTGATTGAGGACATTGATAGACCGGTACAGAGAGTAATACTTTTTGCAAGTACAATAATTGCAATTGCTCCAAGCAGACCGGCATTACCAACAACCCAGCCCAGCCTCAAATACATTATTACGCCGAGTATGGTTAGTACATCGGGAGTAAACACACCGCCGAAAGTACCAAACTTGGAAGGCTTTGAATCCAGCTTAAATTTTGATAGGATATTATTAATCATCAACCATAAAAGAGTTATAAAATGATGTTAATAATTACATAAAAAATCAAATCAAATCAAAATGGAAATTCTTAAAAAGATCTCGACCAATTTTATTTTAAAAGAATCATTTTTTTAGTATCAATAAATCCACCTGCTTGAATTCTATAAATATACATTCCCGATGATAGCATTGATGCATCAAAGTCTACACTATAATTACCCGGCGATTTTTGCTCATCAATTAAGAGGGCGATTTCATTTCCGAGTATATCATAAATTGTAAGTTTAACATGAGATAATCCTACTTCGCTCAATGCGACAGAAGATGGGATTGCATAATTTATTTTTGTTGTTGGGTTAAACGGGTTTGGATGATTTTGAAATAATCTAAATTTCTGCGGTGTTAGAACGACTTCTGTAATATTTGAGTACTCAAATGAGCCGTCAAAGTCTAACTGTTTAAGTCTATAAAATATTTTGTGCCCTATTAAATTCTCATCGCTAAATTTATAATTCTTTGGATTTGTGCTATTTCCTTCTCCTTTAACAAATCCTATTTTCTCCCATCCTAAATTCTTTCTCTCAATCTCAAAACCGAGGTTATTTAGTTCCGATGCAGTTTCCCATTCTAAATGAACTGAATTTTTTATTAAAGATGCGGTAAAGGAAACCAGTTCAACCGGCACAATTCCGTCCTCGATCTCGAAGCTGCTTTCTTCAGCAAATTCAGAGCCTGCAAAATTATTATCAATTGCCTGAACGCTCCAATAGTATAAGCCGGGAGATAATTTTTTAATTGTCCATGAATTATTCAGATTAGTATTTCCGATCTTAACAATTTTCCTAAAGCCTGTATTTCTATCAGACATTGGTGAAACTATGTCTACCGCACCGGGTTGAGAACCGATTGCGAGGTTATAACTTAATCCGTCTTGAGGAGTTTCAGCATCCGTACTTTTTCCCCATGATAAAGTGACAGCAGATGAGGAAACGTTCGCGGTTAAATTTGTTGGCACTGAAGGAAGAGTATTTGGCAAAACAGAATTGTTCCTGTAAATTTTTGTAAAACGATTATTGAAGTCATCTTCACCAATTAGCAGTAAATCAAGATCACCATCATTATCATAATCAGCCCAGTCCCCGGAACTTTCGTCAACGGGAGTTATATAATAAAGTGAATAGTCTTCTTGAAATGTATTGTTTTGATTTTTGTAAAATTTTGAAATTCCATTCGTAGCAAGCCCTGTTAAGAAAATATCAAGATCCCCGTCATTATCGTAATCAACCCATGTAGCAGACCCACTTGTAATCCCAATTAATATATTTGTAGTCAATTCGGTAAATGTATTGTTTCCATTGTTTGTATAAATTCTAGAAGAAGGATTTCCAAAAGTATCATTTCCTGATAGAAGGAAGTCAAGATCGCCGTCACAATCGTAGTCACCAAGTGCAGCGGATGAAAATGTAAAACCCATCAGTGAAATTGAAACCTGTTCAGTAAAAACATCATCACCGTCATTTCTAAAAACCTTAGAAATACCAACTTGAGCTTCATCATTATTTCCGCCTGATATAATAACATCAAGATCACCATCATTGTCATAATCACCCCAGTTGACTGAACAATGCTTAACTTGAGTAATATCAATATTTAATAATTCATTGAAACCATCTGCTTTGTCATTTCGATATATTTTAGTTATTCTTGTAGCACTGTCACCTGATCCGCCTAAAAGTATATCAAGATCACCATCATTATCATAATCACCCCAATCAACGGAACTAGACCCAACATTTTCCAAAACAAATTCTGTCATTTCAGTAAAAGTATCATTGCCCTCGTTAGAATAAATTTTTGTAATTTTATCTGTTCCCCTTGTACCCGTCAATAATATATCGAGGTCATTATCATTATCATAATCACCCCACTCAACACAGCCGCCTTGCACACCATATAAAAGGATATTATCCATTTCAGTGAATATGTTTTCCCCATCATTTCTATAAATTTTTGTAATTGGCTGAGCAGCTTGACCGGTAAATACGATATCTAAATCGCCGTCATTATCATAATCTCCCCAGGCGGCTGAACTGGAATAGACACCTGTCATCTGGGTTTGCATTACTTCGCTAAATAGAGGCGGGTTTTGTGCATGTGTTAAATTATGAATTGAGAAAAGGAATAAAATAATTATTAAGAAAAATAAATTGAAAACCTTGCCTTCTCTAAACATGATTAACTCCAATTTTATTTCTAATCGATTTATTTAAAATTTATATAAAAGCCAATATCTCTAAACGAAGGAATCAGTTGTTAAACTGATTTTAATATACTATCAGTATATCTTTAAAGCAATATTAGTTATATGTGCAAAGAATATGCCATGGTTAGTTACATTTTTGTTCCAATATCGCAAAAGGTATCCAGCCCCCTCATCTCAAATTGAGAAATGGGAGAAAATAAATACAGATGTAAATTTTGATCATATATAATAATTTTCTTTGCAGATACAATTTTCAAAACCCCTCACGTCTTTTAACATCAACAGTATTAACTTTTATATTCTTAATATTTAATTTTATATTTGTAATAAGTCTATCATATTCAATTAATTATTTGTAAACAAAACTTATCCGGTTAACATGAAAAATTTTATAATCCTCTTCTCATTATTATCCTTCTTAACTTCTTTTAGTTACGCACAAGAAAAAGAAAACGCAAAATCGCCACTATCTTCTTCTACCTTTTCGGGATTAAAATTCCGAAGTATCGGTCCAGCATTTGCTTCAGGAAGAATTTCAGATTTTGCTGTAAATCCAGATAACATTAACGAATACTATGCTGCTGTTGCTTCCGGCGGGGTTTGGAAAACCACTAACGCCGGTACAACGTGGGAGCCGATTTTTGATGATCAAGGATCGTACTCAATTGGCTGTATAACAATGGACCCGAACAACCCGCATGTTTTATGGGTTGGAAGCGGTGAAAATAATAGTCAGCGGAGTGTTGGTTATGGTGATGGTATTTATCGATCAAGTGACGGCGGAAAGAATTGGGAAAATGTTGGTCTAAAAAATTCTGAGCATATAGCAAAAATTATTGTTGATCCCCGAGATTCAAAAGTTATATACGCAGCTTCTCAAGGTCCGCTTTGGTCTGCGGGCGGTGAACGTGGATTGTATAAATCAACAGACTGGGGAACTACCTGGAAACAAGTATTAAAAATAAGTGAACACACCGGAGTTACAGATATCGTAATTGATCCCCGCGATCCTGACGTTATCTATGCGGCATCATATCAAAGAAGAAGGCATGTATTTACATTAATAAACGGCGGACCCGAATCTGCAATTTATAAATCAACTGACGGCGGTGAGAATTGGAACAAATTAAAATCCGGTTTGCCAAGTGTGGACTTAGGCAGAATTGGTCTGGCAATTTCACCGGTAAATCCCGATTACCTTTACGCAATTGTTGAAGCGGCAAATGACAAGGGCGGATTTTTTAGATCAACAAATAGAGGAGCTACTTGGGAAAAGCGAAACAGCATGATAGCGCGAAGCCCGCAATACTACATGGAAATATATTGCGATCCGGTAAATGTCGATAAAGTTTATTCCTTAGATACATGGACGAAAATAACGAAAGACGGAGGAAAAACATTTACACGATTAGGCAACAAACACCGTCATGTTGATGATCATGCAATTTGGATAAACCCGAAAAATAATAATCATATATTGATTGGCGGTGACGGCGGAATTTACGAAACATTTGATGGCGCAAAGAATTGGCATTTCAAAAACAACTTGCCCGTAACACAATATTACAAAGTGGCAACGGATAACAGTGAGCCATTTTATTACGTTTACGGCGGAACACAAGATAACAATACTCACGGCGGACCTTCACGAACAATTAACGCAAACGGAATTATGAACTCCGATTGGTTTGTTACTTTAGGCGGAGACGGATTTGAAACTCAGATAGATCCGCTTGATCCTAATACGGTATATTCTCAATACCAGTACGGCGGATTGGTACGTTATGATAGAAAAAGCGGAGAAAGAATTTCAATAGTTCCTGTTGAAGGGAAAGGCGAAGAAGCATACAGATTTAATTGGGACTCCCCTCTTTTAATTAGTCCGCATAAAAATACGCGCTTATATTTTTGTGCAAACAAAGTTTTTAAAAGTGAAGATAGAGGAAACAGTTGGGAAATTATCAGCGGCGATTTAACGAGACAGCTTGACAGAAATAAAATTCCCGTAATGGGAAAATTTTGGAGCGTTGACGCGGTTTCAAAAAATGCTTCAACCTCGCAGTACGGTAACATTGTTGCATTTTCGGAATCCCCGGTAAAAGAAGGGCTGCTTTATGCCGGAACCGATGACGGTTTAATTCAAGTTAGTAAAGATGGCGGAACAAGCTGGACTAAATATGAATCATTCCCCGATGTGCCGGAGACTACTTATGTTAACATGCTGTTCGCATCTCAGTTTGTTGAGAATACTGTTTACGCAGTTTTCAATAACCATAAACGCGGTGACTTTAAACCTTATATTTTGAAAAGTGAAGATGCCGGCAATTCGTGGAAATCAATTTCATCTAACCTGCCGGAAAGGGGCTCTGTGTATGCAATTGCCGAGGATCATATAAATCCTAAATTGTTATTTGCTGGGACTGAGTTCGGAGTTTTCTTTACTATCGATGCTGGAAAGAAATGGATACAGTTAAAAGGGGGGCTCCCGACTATTGCGGTAAGAGATATTGAAATTCAGAAAAGAGAAAATGATTTAGTACTCGCAACCTTCGGGCGGGGCTTTTATATACTTGATGATTATTCAAGTTTAAGAAATGTTTCCGAAAAGGAGTTTGATGCACAAGCAATTATTTTCCCTGTTAAGGATGCACTTATGTACATTGAGGCAAAGCCAATGGGAGGAAGTGGAAAAGCAAGCCGCGGCGAGTCATTTTATACTGCACCTAATCCTGAATTTGGAGCAACGTTCACTTACTATTTAAAGAACTCCATCAAAACGAAAGCTGACTTACGAAGACAGAAGGAGAAAGAATTAATAAAAAAAGAAAAACCGGTAACTTTTCCATCATACCAAAAACTGGACGAAGAGTTTAATGAAGAAGACCCTTATCTGTTATTTACTATTACTGATGATGCCGGTGAAGTAGTGCGAAGGTTAAGAGCTAATGCATCTAAAGGAGTAAATAGAATAACTTGGGATTTAAGATATCACACATCAAATCCGCCGGCAAAAGGAATTGATAAATTTGATAATAAAGGAAGCGGAATGCCGACACTGCCGGGCAATTATTCGGTAAGTATGGCTAAAGTTGTTAATGGTAAAGTAACACAACTAACTGAGCCTGTTGAGTTTAGGACTGTTCTACTTAATAATTCAAAAATTCCCGACGCAGACAGAAGATCACTTTATAAATTTCATAAACAATTAGCCTCACTAAACAGAGCAGTAAAAGGCGCACAAAAATTTATTGATGAACTAGAGGATAGAGTTTCAAAAATAAGATTAGCATTAAAAAGAACACCGGAGGCAGATGAACAAATGTTTGCCGATGCACAAAAGATTAAAATCAAATTAAATGAAATTGATAGACAGTTAAGCGGGGATAAAACTTTAAGCAAATTAAAAGTTACTGCGCCCCCCTCAATTGGCGGAAGAATCAGCGATATCACCTGGGGATTATGGAACACTTCTTCAGCCCCTACTCAAACTCAAATTGAATCTTATAAAATTACCGCTGAAGAGTTTAAGCCTTTACTAAATGATCTTAAAATTATTGTTGAGAATGACCTGAAAAATCTTGAATCGAAAATGGAATCAATCGGAGCACCATGGACGCCGGGAAGAATTCCTGCATGGGATGAAAATTAATTAACAAAACGGAGCAGTAAGATGAAGTATGTAGAAATTTCTATGAGTGCTAAAATTTGTTTTAAGGATGAAACAAGTGTAGAGGAAATTGAAGGAATTAAGCGCCTTGTTGTTAATGGAAATATTTATGTTCCTGAATTGGGACTAATAAAATATGATGCAGATGAGAAAAGATGGATTGCAGTTGACTTGAATAAGGAGCAATTTATAGAGCCGGGCTACCATATAATAATTAGTCATAATATAGAAGAACTTGATGAACTGCCGAATGTTATTACTGAGTAATTAGACTGGATGCTTGGTACTGGATAATGGTTGCTGGATTCTGGATTCTGGTTTCAGGATGCTGGATTCTGGAATTAGTTTTTACACTTTTTGCCGCTGGTATTTTGATATATCCCAATAAAATGTTTTGTGTTTACTCAATCACCCTACAACTAAGGTAGTTGAGTAATGCCGCTGCTTTTGCGGCATGTATCGAAACAACCGACAAAGACCGGATTCCCGCCAAAAGAACGGCGGGCAAGCTGGATACTAGTTGCTGGATTCTGGATGTTGGATTCTGGAATTAGTTTTTACACTTTTTGCCGCCGGTATTTTGATACATCCCAATAAAATGTTTTGTGTTTACTCAATCACCCTTACAACTAAGGTAGTTGAGTAGTGCCGCTGCTTTTGCGGCATATATCGAAACAACCGACAAAGACTGGATACTGGTTTCTGGGAACTTGTTACTTGTACGGTGACTGCTGCTATATTTCTTTTTCAATTTTTCCTTTTGCCTTTTACCTTTTCCATTTTTCCTTTTGCATTTATCTTGATTCTAACTTCTAACTTTTAACTCCTAACTCCTAACTCCTAACTCCTAACTCCTAACTCCTTAATTGTAATTTGCCCAACGAATGAATAAATTGCCAATCGAAATTTTACTTTATTTTGAACAGGAATTAATGAAAACAAAACTATACTTTATCCGAAAAACAAAAGCATTATTTGAACGATTTAAACTGCATGTATTGATAAGACCATTCGAAAGTTTTTTACTTAATCTTGTTTACCTTTCAAAACTCTCACGCTGGATAAGCAAAAATAAGTCAATTGAGTATAACGATTTTTACTGCAGCAAAGTTGATTACCCGAAGCGAACAAAAATGTATGAATGGCTTATTGCGAAAGAGGGTCTCGATAAACCAATTGACTATCTCGAATTTGGAGTAGCAGAAGGTACAGCATACAAATGGTGGGTGGAGCATAATAAAGATTCTTCAACTCGTTTTTTTGGATTTGATACTTTTACCGGACTGCCGGAAGATTTCGGCGTTCTTAAAAAAAATGATTACGATACCGGTGGTAACTTTCCCGATGTTGGAGGGGATACAAGATGTCAGTTCAAAGCAGGGTTATTTCAAGATTCACTGCCCGGTTTTCTCAAAGAATACAAATCTGAAAACCGAAAAGTAATTCACATGGATGCCGATCTTTATTCATCAACAATTTTTGTACTTACACAGCTTGTACCATTTTTGAATAAAGGAGATATAATTATTTTTGATGAGTTCGGAGTTCCCATGCATGAGTTTAGGGCGTTTCAAGATTTCTTTAATTCATTTTATATGAAGTATGAACTGCTCTCTGCCACTAATAATTATCTTCAGATTGCTATTAAATTAGTGTGATAATAAAACTTTATGATGACTGAGTTATACGAGACATCATGTATTATTTCCGCACTATTTAACTGACTTTTTTTTATTTATTTTTTTAATATCTTTTAGATAGACAAAAAGAGGATAAGATGAACAACAGCAAACCAATATTATTTTTGCATGTTTTCTTATTACTTGTAATTGCAAACTTTGGTCAAAGCACCCCCTTCAATTTAAACAATTACAAAGACTTCCTACAACAAAATCAAAACATGGACACAAGTGAATTACTGCAAATGTTCCCAGCCGGAACTTTCGAAAAAAATATTAATAGTAATTGGAATTCAGCACTCTACTCCGATTCAGTTGAAATAAAATTAAACCTAACAATTGATGAACTTCAAAAGATTAATGAGAATGGATTTGTAGTAACAGAACGTATTTCAAAAAATTCATTCGGTGAACAGTTTTTAGATATCTATCATCATGATCTGCCGGTATTTATTTCAACTGATGCTATTCTGCATGCACTCCATATGTCCTATGATAATATTCTTCTTGAAACCGAGTTAGGTACACTATTAAATAAAGTTGAGACTATTCTAAATTCAATGCATGCTCAAATGCCTATTTTGGCAGCAAGATATTCCGGCAGCCCGGAAATGGCACAAATGCTGAAGGATGTTGATGTTTATCTATCAGTTCCGCTTAAATTACTTGATGAAAATCATTCACCCTATTATATTCAAAATGAAAGTTACATAAACACACTTCTAAATTATATCAATTCAGAACAAATGATTGAGATCCCTTTTCTATCAAGTTCAAATCGTAAAATTGATTTTAGCCAATTCAAACCGCGCGGGCATTATGATAGCTATGATTTCCCAATGCTGAAACCATACTTTAAAGCAATGATTTGGCTTGGGCGAATGGAAATTTATCTTATCGCTCCTACTAGTTTTAATCAAGTTCCATTTGAAGATATTCAAAGACAAATCGTTGTTGCAGTATTAATGAATGAGTTGATCGAATTGGCAAATGCTGAAGATCAGTATGAGCAGATCGAGGAAATACTGACGTTTTATGTTGGTGAGCAAGATAATGTAAAACCGGAAAATTTAGATGGGTTATTGAATGATCTTTCCATCACTTACGCTGACGAACTATTAGATGAAAATACTTGCACTACTTTTCAGGATAGTCTTGCAGAAAAGTCATTTGCATTCCAAAGAATTCTATCACAAGTTCTTGTTTCGCCGATGACTCCGGACAGCATTGTTGCCGCATCTGCTTATTTGCTGTTTGGACAAAGATTTGTGATCGATTCTTATGTAACAGGAAGTGTAGTTTTTGATAGGATCAAATATCTTGGTCAAAAAATTAAGAGAATGCTTCCTTCAAGTTTGGATATACTATTTGCATTAGGCAATGATGCTTCTGCTCAATTACTCCAAAATGAGTTGGATGAATATCATTATTCAACCAACCTTGCCGCCTTAAGATATTTAGTCGACAGTTACGATGATCAATTTTGGAATTCTTCAATTTATAATTTATGGCTGAACTCAATTAGAGAACTAAACCCGCCGAATGATAGAAGCAATCTACCTACATTTATGCAGACAGCAGCCTGGTGGCAGCAGAAAATGAATACTCAGTTATCATCATGGATTCAGCTTAGGCATGATAATTTGCTTTATGCAAAGCAGAGTTATAGCGGAGGTGTTATTTGCTCATACCCATATGGTTACGTGGAACCTATCCCGGAATTTTATGCAGCAATCAAAACACTTGCTGAAGAATGTAAAATTAGATTTAATGATTTTGATTTTTCAGAACCACATTTAAAGGTTGGAATAATAAATTATTTTGAAAAACTATCAGCTATTAGTGATACACTCCATTCCATAGCCCAAAAAGAGCTTTTAAATGTTCCATTCGGCAATGCTGAAATTTCATTTCTGAAGCGGATAATTTTTGAGGCAGGCAGTGGCGGGTGCGGAAGCTCAGCCTACGACGGTTGGTATCCAAAATTATTCTATCCTAACTCGGGAGAAGATAATGTAATTGATAAGGATTTTATGACAGCTGATTATCATACAGCGCCAACTGATGAATTTGGCAGCCCAGTAGGATGGATAAAACATGGAGGAACCGGTAAAATAAATTTAGCCATTTTCTCAGCCGAATTGCCGGGCGGTCAAAATACTGCCTTTGTTGGACCGGTTAATAGTTTCCATGAATATACCTCAACTAACTTTTACAGAATTAATGATCAGGAGTGGGAAGCACAATATCTAAGTATGTCCACACGTCCAGAATGGGCAAATATTTTTCTTGTCGATAGCAATGGTATTGCTTACAATGATGGTCCTTCATTGCTAACCGGAATTAAAGATGATCAAACCGAAACAGAATTACCGGTAACTCATATAGTTGCGCAGAATTATCCGAACCCATTTAACGCAACGACATTAATTAATTTTAAAATCCCGCTTAGTTTAACAAACTCTCTAACTGAAATTACTATTTACGATATAAACGGCGAGAAGGTTAAAACTCTTCTCAACGAAACACTTCCTTCGGGTAATTATTTAACAAGGTGGGATGGCACAAATAACCATAACAGCAGTGCTGCAAGCGGAGTTTATTTTTATCATATATCTGTCGGCGCACAAAAGTTTGTAGGCAAAATGAGTCTGCTGAAGTGAGTTTTTAATTTCTTCTAATTTTTGTTATGTATGCTTTGTTGTTTACAGCAGCTGCACTTATGTCTTAAAATAATTTTAGATATTCTCTTTCTCGAATAATTAATCATTGAGACTGTTTCGTCACTCCATTCCTCGAAAAGACATTTTTTTGTCTTGTCTTCTGAATCCTGCCTGTCGGCAGGCAAGCCTGAATTCTAACTACTGGCTTCTAACTCCTAGCTCCTTATTTATAGTTAGTATCATATGATACCCAAAGGAAGTTTTATTAAATTTAATAAAAACTTCTAAGAGGTATCAAAATGAAAACAGTTAATAACTTTAGTGATAGACTTAAATCTAAAACTGTTAAAAACT
>JABFGH010000032.1 GCA_013112585.1 Ignavibacteriota bacterium
AGTTTTTAACAGTTTTAGATTTAAGTCTATCACTAAAGTTATTAACTGTTTTCATTTTGATACCTCTTAGAAGTTTTTATTAAATTTAATAAAACTTCCTTTGGGTATCATATGATACTAACTATAAGTAAGAACTTGAATTTAAAGACCAATAATTTATATGAAAACCCTAACTAAATATATTAACTAAAAAATGAATTTACCTAAATATAGATGTATAATAAATTTTAGGTTTAGTTTGTACGCTGCATTTGTTAATTTCACATATCCACTAACAACCAAAACAAATATGCCTAAGAAATTAATTACTCTGTTATTGTTATTTCTACTTGGGAGTGCTGTATATGCTCAGAAAAATGAAAAAGTTTTATTTCTTAAGAATGGCTCCATAATACATGGACAAATTTTGGAGTTATCCACTGACTCTACATCAACTATCACATTTGAATCAACTGATGGAAACATATTCGTAATTGAATTGGATGAAGTTGCCAAAATAATTTACTCAGACCTAAATGATAGCATGTATGTTTATTCAAACGTATCGAAATTATATAACATTATGAGAACAGGACTTGGATTTATTGCATCTTTATCAAAATATGAATTACGACATCCCCTAAATGAACCTATTTTAGAAATTGGGATTATATTTGGGTACAGAATGAATGACTTATTAAACGTTGGTTTAGGCTTTGAATATAATAAATATCCTGATAGGAATGTAGTCCCTATTTACTTAGATGTAAGAACTAATATTTTTCTCAACAGAGTAATGCCTATTTTATTTGTAGATATAGGATATTCGCTTACTTTGGGAGGTCAAGAAAATAGTTCTACTGGTGAGGGAATAATTTTAAATATTGGAACTGGAATTGAATTCATGTTTTCTTATTCAAAATCTCTTCTAATTGAACTGAGTTTCAGACAACAATGGACAAAGTTAAATGAATTTAGAACCTTTGAAGATTTTTTTGGTCAAGTATTTTTAAAGGGTGAACAAGTTAGTGTTGCTAATAATTTTGTATCTATAATGGTAGGATTTAAATTTTAATATTAGAAAAATTAGGTAAAAAATTAGAGCTTCGGAAATATGAAATTAGAAAGATCTAAAGTTGATTATCCATTATGGAGAAAAAAAGTAGATTCATCCTTATTTACGTATAAGGGAACTACAATACCAGCTTGGGCTTGTAAGATGTGGGAAATTGATAACCAGTTAAATAGAATACTTTAAATAAGGAGAGTTATGGCTTCTAAATTTTCTATTGGTCTGTTCTTAACACTTAGTATTTGCTTTTACTCTTGTAATCAGAGAAATGATTATGAAGCTACTTTTCAAAAACTTAAAGAGCTTGCAGAGCAAGGAAATGCAGATGCACAGAATAGTCTAGCTATTATGTTTAGTAAAGGAGAAGGCATTCCTCAAGATTTTGAAAAAGCATTTTTTTGGTATATGAAAAGTGCAGTACAAGGACTAGATAAAGCCCAGCATAATTTAGCTAACATGTATAGTAAAGGAGAAGGTACTCCACAAGATTTTGAAAATGCTTTTTATTGGTTTCGAAAAAGTGCGGAACAAGGTTTAGCAGAAGCAGAGTATAATGTGGCTGTTTGTTATTTTTCTGGAGAAGGAACATCAATAAATAAGGAAGGAGCTCTTCATTGGTATAAGAATAGAGCAGGGCAAGGTTATTATAAGGCTCAACACAATTTAGCTTATATGTACTATTTTGGTGATGGAACATCAATAGATAAAGAAAAGGCATTTTATTGGTATAAGAAAAGTACAGAACAAGGACTAGCTGAAGCTCAAAATGGTCTTGCTGTCAGTATAGTAAGGGTGAAGGTATTTCTCAAGATTTTGAAAAGGCTTTTTTTTGGTATAAGAAAAGTGCAGAACAAGGTTATCCTGCTGCTCAATATAATTTAGCTGAAACGTATATTTTGGGAGAGGGGACATCAATTGATATGAAACAAACTGCTTTCTGGATGAGAAAAGCATCAGAAAATGGTTTTGAACAAGCTAAAGAAAATTGGGAAGAACTAGAACTTTGGAAATATGAATAAGAGTAAATTGAAGATTTGAATAATAATCCGATGCAGACCATAAATTTAGAAGAAAATCCTAACCAAATATATTACCTAAAAATATGAAATTACGTAAATATAGATGAATAGATGAAAGGAATGGGGGATGGAAAGGTAAATTGATTATAAAGATGATGATGAAGTGAAGGGGAAAACAGATGATTAGTATCTTTAGATCAAGTAATTAAGTGTTTACATAATTCAATGGATATTTAATAAAAAATATTTTGAAATTTAGATAATTTGTTAGTGCAATGACTAGAAGTAGAAGTTCAAGTAGTTATGGTTGGAATGGTGGTGAGTATGTTAATCTTGGTGATGGCTGCGGTGGATGTGGAACTTCATCTTTTGTAATAGCATTTATAATATTTGCGTTATTTTATTATTTATTTGTATGGTTATATGAACAGATTGGATTAATTGGATATACAATAATTTTTATTCTTTTGATAATAATAGTTATTGACAAAATTGGCAAATCTCGATCAGAAGCGAAAGCAAGTTATAAATATTTTAGAAAAATGATAGCTTCTCAAATAGTAAATAATTTGACTTCTTTTAAATATTACAAGTTTGATTACTTTAAATTACAAAATGAAGAACCCGAGTATGCAAGATTTATTAATCAACTGAGAAAATTGAGAAGATCATTAGATTTTGTTAAGAAAAATATGAAAAAGAATGAAAAAAATACATTTGAAAGAATGGAGTTAGCAGAAAAAGAATATAGAATAATTTTAAAACAATATGGTAAAATAATTGAAGAAGATGTCTTAAGAGAAATTATTCAAAAGTTTAATCAGGAAAAAACAACTTTTCATACAAATTATCATGTAAAAATTATGGAAAAGTATGAAAAAAATATAAAAAAGTTTAAAACTAAGAAAACAAAATTAAAGTATTTAAAATTGCTAATAGAAGAAATAAAAAGAGCTAAAGACAATAAGCACTTCGATAATAATAAAGTATATAACTTTGATGCTAACAGAAAAGAATTTGAAAAAGAATTAATAAGGAAATAATGATTTTCGATTGATAGAACAATAAGTAATATTATATTTTTAACCACGAGATAAAATTAAACTTTCTTGCATTTGCTTACTTCAAATTCGTTGGTATCCACCTTTCTTCCAACTTTAATGTAACCATTTGTTGATGCATATCTTATCTTTTAACCAAGATGAGAAACTTAAATAATGAAAAAAATATCAAAGGTATTAAAGTAGGCGTCATTTTAGGAGTCATTCTTACTGGAAAACACTTAACTTTAAACGTTAAAACTCACTTCACAATTCGTTATTCATCATTGGATATTCGATATTTTTTTTAAAGCAATAATGAATACCGAACGCCGAATTTTGAATATCGAATTTTTAAAATTTTAGTCCCCAAAAATTCTTTCCAAAGATCCTATCTTCAAAAACGAAGATATGATCTTGGCGGGCAAGATGGCAACTCTTCATTTTAGAGTTGATATCTTTGGAAAGCAATGAAAATAATAATAGCACGGTGCTTCATTGCCGTGTGAACAAACCTGTACTAGGTACTGGCATCAAAAACTCACTTCATAATTCGATATTCATCATTGGATATTCGATATTATTTTTTAAAGCAATAATGAATACCGAACGCCGAATTTTGAATATCGAACCTTTAAAAACAAAAAACCCCAAACTTTCGTTTGAGGTTTTCTTAGTAGCGGGGACAGGACTTGAACCTGCAACCTTCGGGTTATGAGCCCGACGAGCTACCAATTGCTCCACCCCGCGGTATAATTTTATAATTTAAAGAACCTTCGCGTAATAAGTCCGACGAGCTACTCCGTCAGCCGACGGACTCCACCCCGCGGTATAATTTTATAATTTAAAGAACCTTCGCGTAATAAGTCCGACGAGCTACTCCGTCAGTCGACGGACACCACCCCACGGTATAATTTTATAATTTAAAGAACCTTCGCGTAATAAGTCCGACGAGCTACTCCGTCAGTCGACGGACACCACCCCGCGGTATAATTTTATAATTTAAAGAACCTTCGCGTAATAAGTCCGACGAGCTACTCCGTCAGCCGACGGACACCACCCCGCGATGTAATTTTTATATCAAAATTTCTTTTCAAGTCTCTCAAAAAACAGTCTACTAATATAGCTTTTCAAAACTCATTAATCAAATATTTATGATAAAAAAGAGCTATTTAATTTATTCTTTTTACTATATCCGCTTAAAAAATTATATTGCAGTTAAATTCGTTCAATAAATGCAGTTAATATGCTCTCAAGTTTAACAATAAAAGATTTTGCCTTAATCGAAACTATTGAAGTTGAGTTCAAAAAAGGACTGAATATTATTACCGGTGAAACAGGTGCGGGTAAATCGATACTGCTTGGTGCATTGGGTTTAATTCTGGGAGAACGGGCATCGAATGAGGCGGTAAGGGCAGGTGCAAAAAAATCTATTGTTGAAGGTATTTTTAATGTAACCGGTAATAAGCATATCGAAAAATTTTTAATTGAAAATGAAATTGAACTCGATAATGAATTAATTGTGCGGAGGGAAGTATCACTAAAAGGTAATAATAGATGCTTCATTAATGATACTCCCGTTTCGCTTAGCTTAATAAAAGATGTGGGCAATCAGCTTGTGGATTTGCACGGGCAGCATGAACATCAATCTTTGCTTCGTCCTTCTACTCATATTAATTTTTTAGATGAATGCGGTGAGTATCAAAACTTGCTTAATGATTTTTCGAAGATCATCAAGGAGTTAGACTTAAAAATCAGCGAACTAAAAGAAATTACAGGCAAGCAGCAGTCAATAAAGGAAAAAGTAGATTTTTATAAATTCCAGTTAAAAGAAATTGATGAAGTTGACCCGCAGGAAGATGAGTTTGTGCAGATTGAAAATGAACTGCAAATTAAGGAGAACAGCGAAAAGTTATTGGATGTAACTACAAAAATTTATTCAGAACTTTATGAAGATGAAGATGCTCTTTATGATAAGCTTACCCACATTGAGCATGACTTAAACACTCTTTGCGAAATTGATAATAATTTTACTGAAAAAAATAAAGAGTTTAATGATGCTCTGGCAATCTTAAACGATGTTGCAGAATTTATAAGAAGTTATAAGGATAATATTGAAATTGATCCGGACGCTTTGGAAGAAATGAGAAGCAGATTAAGCTCTTTAAATTTATTGCGTAAAAAATATGGCGGCAGTATTCAAAATGTTTTGGAATATCGTAATAAAATTTCTGCGGAGATTGATCTGGCTGAAAATTTTAACGAGCGCATTGAAGAGTATTCAAAAGTAATAAATCAAATTAGAGAGAATGCCGGAGCCGCTGCAAAAAAAATATCAACTGCCCGCAGTAAATTATCCAATCAAATAGAAAAAGATGTTGAAAAAACTTTGAGCTACTTAGGTATTAACGAAGGAGAGTTTAAGGTAAATATTACTCAAAACAAATCTAAAGATGAAAAGCACAAATTTATTACCTTTGAAGGAAAAAGACTCACGTACAATAAATTCGGATTTGATGAAGTGGAGTTTTTCATTTCAACAAATTCGGGTCAGCAGCCAAAACCATTAAGCAAGGTTGCATCGGGCGGTGAAATATCCCGAATAATGCTCGCATTAAAAACCGTTCTCGCACAAAAGGATAAACTTCCGCTATTAATTTTTGACGAAATTGATACGGGAGTAAGCGGCAGGATTGCTCAAAAGGTTGGTCAGGCTATCAAATCTCTATCATCGCACCATCAAATTATTGCTATAACTCACTTACCGCAAATTGCGGGATTAGCAGAACATCATTACTCTGTAGTTAAAAATCAGATCAACGGAAAAACTATTAGCTCCATACGCAAACTAAATAATGAGGAGAGGATAACCGAAGTTGCCAAACTGTTAAGCGGAGATAAGGTTACCGACTCGAGTTTAGAAAGTGCAAAAGAATTAATATCAAAAGCTTAATGCCTAAATAGGCATAATAATTGTTAATTCGATACAATAGGATAGTATTCTAATAATAATTATTTTAATACATAAGGATAATTAATTAAAGTAGTGCTGTGTTGTTTATCACAAAACTATTTTAAGTTTTAATAATTTATTGAATTTATAAGTAATAATTAACACATTCAAAAGTATATTAAAAAAAAAGTCAGAGGAACAGCATATGAAAAAACTTGTATTACTTTTTTTAATGGTTTTCGTTCTGTCTTCAGTTACAAAAGCACAATTTGAAGACCGAATTACTAAGCTATTGGGCACAGAGCTTACAAATTATTCAACTCCGCTTGCAACTATGACGGGCACATACTTTAATTCGGGCGGTTATTATTCTGCAAGTGTATCAAAGCTATTCGGTTTTAAAGTTAGTCTCATCGGTATGATGATTTTTATACCAGATGATCAAAAAACATTTAAAGTTAATCCTTATGATGGATATAACGGAGATGAAACCTCAGCTACTTTTTTTGGTGAAAAAGGTGCTGCCATTGCAGGTCCAACCGGATTTTTAGTATATCCTCCCGGAGTAAATACATCAAGTATTCCGGCAGGAATTCCGCAGATTGCTGCAAGCACAATGGGCTCCGAAGTAATGATTAGATTTTTACCAACCATCGCTGTGGAAGATGTTGAAGCTAACTTATTCGGTTTTGGACTAAAGCACAGCATCAGTCAATATTTACCTTTAGTTCCAGTAGATATTGCCGTTCAATTTATGTACAACAAATTTTCAATAACATCAACTGATCTCGATATATCTACCACTAACATTGCATTTAACGCTCATGCAAGTAAATCTTTGGGTCCGCTGATTGTTTACGGCGGATTACAGTATGAGTCTTCATCAATGGACTTAGATTTTATTTACCAGGGAGATGCAGCCTTTGGAACTTCACCGGGTGACAAAATTAATTTGAGCCTGGATGGCGATAATAGTTTTAGAGTAACAATTGGTGCCGCAGTAAAATTAGCAGTACTGGTTATTAATGCTGATTACAACATTGGTTCGCAAAGTGCTTTTGTTGCCGGAATAAATTTTGAAATATAGGAGAAATATAAAATGAAAAAACTAATTCACTCACTTACTGCATTAACACTACTGATATTTATGGTATCGTTTAATGGCTGCGATGAACTTCAATCACTGCCGTTAAATGTTCCAATACCGTTTGAATTTGAAACATCCGGAAATTCTTCATCAACAGATGAATCCAGAACTATTTGTGTTTCCAGTGTTGAAGACTTGGCAGAATACAGGGATGATATTAAGCAGATCAGATTCCTAAACGCAGCTTATTGGACGGAATCAGCAACACCCGGTTTGAGCGGAAATTTAACACTTTCTCTCCGCACTCAAAACGGCACTCCAATATTATCCATAAACCTGCCTAATGTTCGACCTGCAGATTATTTAAATACCCCATTCGTGATAAATTTATCACCAAATGAAATTCAATTACTTGAAACTTATTTAAGCAATTTTGTTAACAGTAATGAATGTTTTGTTGCTTTACTTAGCATTACTAATACAAACCCTACAAATCATACAATTAAGGGAAGAGTAGAAATTGTTGTTGAAGCAGAAGTAGAATTTTAGAGTAATCAAATATTACTAGTAATTAAGGGGGATAAGTTTTTTATCCCCTTTTTTATTTATTTTTATACGATAAATGATTTAGTTTACTTCTAAAATAATTCATAATAAAGCCATTAACTTTTTGAAAAAAACCTCAATTTATATACACATTCCTTTCTGCGATCATAAATGCATTTACTGTGATTTTTATTCAATCATTAAATATGATGATGTTGAAAAATATTTTTATTGCCTTAAAAAGGAAATTGCGTTTTATGCTCAAAAATTCTCTGAAGGAAGAATTATAACATCAGTTTTTTTAGGCGGCGGTACACCCAGTTTTGTTAATTCACTTCTTATCGAAAACTTAATCACTGAGTTGAAGAAAAATTTTAATGTATCTGAAAAAGCAGAGATAACTATTGAATCGAACCCGGGTACCATGGATGAAAAAAAAATAAATGATTATTTGGAAGCCGGAATAAACAGATTGAGCATTGGTGTGCAGTCTTTCAATGATGAAGAATTAAAATTTATGACCAGGATACATGACAGCCGAAAAGCATTGGAGACAATAAATTTAGCTAGGCGTGAAGGTTTCAAAAATATTAGTATTGATTTAATTTTTAACCTGCCGAAACAGACAAAAAACAAGTGGCTTTCAAATTTAGAAATTGCTGCGGATTTACCAATTGAACATATATCCGCATACAGTTTAATGATCGAGCGCGGGACAATTTTAAATAAAATGATATTGGATGGTAAAGTTAAAATAATGGATAGCGATTTTGACGCTGAACTTTATGAGATCACAATAGATTATTTATCCGGCAATAATTTTCTACAGTACGAAGTCTCCAATTTCTGCAGGGAAGGTTACGAATGCAGCCATAATTTAGGCTATTGGAATTATAATGACTATATCAGTATTGGTACATCGGCACATTCATTTGTAAACGGAAAAAGATGGTGGAATTTCTCTCCGCTTAATTTATATATAAGTGCAGTAGAAAAAAATGGACATGCCGAAATTGGAAATGAAATTTTATCTGATAAAGAAAAGCTGAATGAGTTTGTTATGCTTGCTCTTCGGAGTAAAGGATTAAACATTAATGATCTTACAAAATTTAATGATAAAAATTGGTTTAAGGAAAATGAGCAATACTTAACAACTTTGAAAAATGAGAACTTGATTTCCATCAAAAATAATTTTATTAAATTTACAAAGCATGGTTACGCAATTTGTGATGAAATAATTTCTAAGTTCCAGTAAAAACAAGCTAAGGAAAATGATGAAGAAAATTCAACTGCACTGGCAAATTTTAATTGCAATAATATTAGGAGCACTATACGCTCTTCTTTTTACAAATTATGTAGAATACGTAAGCTGGATGGGGGATCTGTTTCTTCGCAGTTTAAGAATGGTAATAATACCTCTGATACTCAGTTCAATTATTTCGGGAGTTACGAATATTGGTGAAGCAAAAAATTTAGGTCGATTAGGCTTAAAGACAATGCTATATTACCTAACAACAAGTCTGTTTGCAATTGTTACCGGTTTATTTTTTGTTAATTTAATTAAGCCCGGCGTCGGTGCCGATTTAGGTTTTAATAAAAACATTGAAGGATTATCAGCGGCAAAGGATTCCTTTGGCGAAACTTTATTAAATATTATTCCTACAAATTTATTCGAATCATTATCCAACGGACAAATGCTGCCCATAATTTTCTTCTCAATTATTTTCGGCTTTTTTATTACCCGCGCAGATGAGAAATCCAAAGTATTTTTAACTGATTTTTTCAACTCGGTTTTTGAAGTAATGATGAAACTGACAATGTTCATTATAAAAATTACACCGTTCGGAATTTTTGGAATTGTAGCCGTAACGGTTGCCGATAATATTAATTCACTTGGAGAGGTTATTGGTCGGCTTGGTACGTATATGTTAGTTGTATTAATTGCGCTTGCAGTTCATGCTATATTCACACTGCCGATGATGCTTAAATTTATCGGGAAGGTTAATCCATTAAAACATTTTAAGGCGCTTCGAACTCCTTTACTGACAGCATTTTCTACATCATCATCCAGTGCAACTTTACCCCTTACTATGGAAGCTGTTGAGAATGGATCAGGTGTATCAAATAAAGTAACAAGTTTTACATTACCCCTTGGTGCTACAATAAATATGGATGGCACCGCTTTGTATGAGTGCGTTGCAGCAATGTTTATTGCACAAGCTTATGGAGTTGCTCTTGGTCCTATTGAACAAGTTATTGTTGTACTAACAGCACTGCTTGCCTCAATTGGTGCTGCCGGCATTCCTATGGCTGGCTTAGTTATGATCTCAATTATTCTTACCGCTGTTGGTTTACCGCTGGAAGGTGTTGGATTAATTTTAGCTGTTGATAGAATTTTGGATATGTGCAGAACTATGGTAAATGTGTGGAGTGATAGCTGCGGTGCTGTTATAATTGCTAAGTCCGAAGGCGAAACACTTAATGTATAATTTAAAAACACTAATAAATATGAATAATGATTTATGAATAATGATTTAATTATTGAGAAACTTTCATTAACTGAAAATGATTTAGAACAGCTTAAAGCTCACAATGTAAGTATTGATAGTGTTGCAGAGCAGTTAAAATTTTTTGAGAACGGAATCGAAACGATCGAACTTGAAAGAGCCTGTACGATAAATGACGGAATTATTAAACTTTCGGATGCAGCGATAAATAATTTCTCCCAACTTTTTGAAAACGAAATTGCCGGTAAAACACTTTGCAAGTTTGTACCTGCATCCGGTGCCGCTACAAGAATGTTTAAAGACTTACTATTTATTTATAACAACAATGTAAATGTAAGTGAACTGCTTAATGATAAAACTAAAGCTGACACTGAAATAGCGGAAGCTGTAAAAACCTTTGCCGGGCTTAAAAAATTTAGCTTTTACAATGATTTGAAAACCGCAATGGAAAATGACGGATTTGATATTGAGAATTTAATCAGCTTAGGTGATTACAATCCTATTTTGGAATACCTGC
Organism: Ignavibacteriota bacterium; assembly: GCA_013112585.1. Lineage (GTDB taxonomy): Bacteria > Bacteroidota > Ignavibacteria > Ignavibacteriales > Melioribacteraceae > IGN16. Next base: position 10,721 of record JABFGH010000032.1, read on the forward strand.
TTTTTGATAAGGGATTGAACCTCTCAAATCTTCCTAAAGGTTTAATAAAGTTTCATAGCTATGATGATAAAACAAGAACCGCATTTGAAGAGCATTTAACAGAAGCTGCCGTTTATGCATGCAATAAAAATAAACAAGCGAACGTTCACTTTACAATTTCGCCGGAGCATTTCAAATCGATAAGTGAGCACATTAATGATGTGCTGAACTTCTATACAACAGACGGAATAGAAATAAACGTTGAGTACTCAACCCAGAAAAACTCTACCGATACAATTGCACTTGATAAGAATAATAAACTGGCAAGAGATATTGATGGAAAAATTTTGTTCCGTCCTTCGGGGCATGGTGCACTTTTAGAAAATCTTAACTCAACGGATGCCGATATTATTTTTATCAAAAATATTGATAATGTTTTGCCCGATAGTTTGAAGGAGGATACTTACACTTTCAAGAGAGTGCTTGGCGGAGCCTTGATTGATATTCAAACAAAAACATTTAATTATTTGAACAAAATTGAAGAAGATAAAATTGATGATAAAAACATTAATGAATTAATAAATTTTGCTGAAGATGAACTGCAGTTATATTTGCCGGAGAAATTTTTTGCGCAAGATTTAGAATATCAAAAAAAATATTTATTCGATAAACTGAACAGACCAATTAGAATTTGCGGAATGGTTAAAAATGAAGGTGAACCCGGCGGAGGACCCTTTTGGGTTAAAGAACAAGCAGGCAGGGTGAGTAAACAAATTATTGAAGCCGCACAAATAAATTTTGAATCAGAGAGTCAAAAAGAAATTTTTGAATCCTCAACACATTTTAATCCGGTTGATATTGTTTGTGCTGTAAAAAATTATAAAGGCATTAAATTTAATTTGCCTGATTACAGAAATCCGAATTTAGGCATTATGGGTGCCAAAACTTATAACGGCGAAAGTATTAGAGTTTTAGAGCTTCCCGGTTTATGGAACGGCGGAATGCATAATTGGATTACGCTATTTTTAGAAGTTCCATTAACAACTTTTAATCCCGTTAAAAAAATAAATGACTTATTGAAACAAGCACATCAATAAAGAGTAGTTCACTCACTTTTTTAGGGTATTACAAATTTAATTTTGCTGCAAATGTGATAATTATCGCTGAAAAGAATAGAAATATTTCCGATAGTATTTATTGGATAGAGTATTTTAATTTTCAGTTATCAATAAAAATTATTTTCTAAAAAATCTCCATGCTAGGATGGTTTTGCTCAAATATTGAAAAAGTGCGTCAAATCAATAGAAATTCAAACTGTGATGTTCTGCATCGTTTATTATTATAACAAAGGTTATGTTGCTATCAGAAATTATGAAGAAGATGAAAATTAAATACCGCCTAACAATTACTTTAATAAACTTTTTAAGTAAAATAAATTAATGTTAAGAATTACAATCATATCGCTCCTTATTTATTCGGCGTCATTATTATTCGGCGGGAATTTAGATTCTCTTCAAATAAAATTGGATAATTTAAACGGACGTGAAAAGGTTGATTATATTAATTCGGTGGTAACCACAGAAGCAGAAATTAATAATGAACTGGCGGAAGAGTTAAGCAGAGAGGCATTAGTACTTTCGGGTGAACTTTCCTACAACTACGGCGCAGCGGCTGCATTATTAAATTTAGGGAATCTACAGTTTAACATCAGCAGCTATCGGAATGCTATTGAGCACTACTCCGATGCACTAACATTTGCCGAAGAATTAAATGATAAATCTCTAAAAGCTGATTTGAATTATCAAATTGGTTTGAGCTATCAGAGTTTGGAAAACTTTGCGGCATCCAATGAATACTTTTTAGATGCCTTAAATACATTCAAAAATTTAGATAACAATGAACAAATATTTTATTCATTTAAAAATATAGCTGATAACTATGCCGCACAGAGAGAATTTGAAACTGCCGGAAAATACTATAGTTCAGCAGTTGAAAGAATATCTGACGAAATATCCAAAACCGATAAATCAGATTTAGAGTTTAATATCGGAGAGATGTATTTCAATTGGGGTAATTTGGATAGAGCGCTTCAGCATCATCAAAAAGCATTAGAGTTAAGACACGAAATAAAAGATGATGAAAAATTAGTAGCATCGCTTAACAGCATTGGAACAATTTATTTAGAATGGAAAAAAACAGATATTGCCGAAGACTTCTTTTTGAAAGCAATAGGTATTTGTGAAAAATTAAAATCAAAAATCTGTAAAGCAAATTCCTACATCAACATTGCAAAAATAAACAAGGAAAAAGGCAACTTTAACACTGCCGAAAAAGGATTAACATCAGCATTAAATTTATTTGAATCAATTAATGATTCAAGCGGTATTCAAAAAGCATTAAGCAGCTTAGGAAAATTGAATTTTAATATGGGTAAAAATTACAAATCCTTAGAGTACTTTAAAATGCTGCTTTCAATAAGTTCAAAATTAAAAGATGAATCAAATAGTGCTGTAGCACTTTACAGTATTGGACTTATATATAAAAAAACTAATAGTGAACCATTAGCAGTTGATTACTTTTTAAGAAGTATTGAAGCTGCAAATTCCGAAAAAAGGAATAAACTGCTGCTCAAAAGCTATAGCGAAATTTCAAATTCATACGAAGTTATTGGTGATTTAGAAAATGCGCTTAAGTATTCACGTCTTTATTCTTCAACAAAAGATAGTTTGATAAGCGATTTAAGTATTAGCAGAATGGCTGAAGTTAAATCTAATATAGAAATGATGAAGAGCAGGAAAGAAATTGAAACTTTGCAGCAGCACAACTTAGTACAGGCATTGGAATTGGAATCACAAAGCAACCAGAGAAATTTTTTGTTTTTTGTAACGGTTGTAGTGATCTTAATTTCATCATTTGTTTATTACCGTTATTACATTAAGAGCAAAACAAATGAAGTAATAATGGCTCAGCGCAATAAGCTAGACTTACTGAATAAAGAGCTTAATAGAAAAAACACATATTTAACAGAATCAGAATCAAAGCTGAAATACTTGAATGGTACTAAAGATAAATTCTTTTCAATTATTTCTCATGATCTTAAAAATCCATTTAGTACTTTGATGGGCTACACAGATTTGCTGTCGGAATATTTTGATGACTTTTCGGATGAGGAAAAAAAATCAATTATCAACGAAGTTCAGAATTCTACGCATCGTGCTTATGCGCTTCTAGAAAATTTACTGCAATGGTCAAAGTCTCAGCGAGGCGAGCTTAAAATGCTTCCCGAAAGAATTGATCTATCTATTGTCGTTTCAGATAACATTACGAACCTTTATGAAGAAGCCCGTAAAAAGAATATTACTTTAAAGTCCGAAATTAGTGAATCGACATACGTCTTAGCAGATTACAACACAATTTCTTCAGTTGTAAAAAACTTGTTATCAAATTCCATTAAGTTTACAAACGAAGGCGGAAGCGTTAATGTTTCGGCAAAAGATAACGGCGGTCATTTTGAGGTTGTAGTTTCTGATAACGGTGTATCTATTAGTGAAGAAGACATTAATAAATTATTTAGAATTGACGTTCATCATACCACAATTGGTGTTGCTTCCGAAAAAGGAACCGGATTAGGTTTAGTACTCTGCAAAGAGTTTGTTGAAAAAAACGGCGGCAAAATTTGGGTTGAAAGTGAATCGGGCAAAGGCAGCGATTTTAAATTTACTGTTCCAAAATATACAGCTTAACAAAACCACTTTCCTGCATATAAAATTATTTTTTTATTTCACATCTATTCATATATTCTGCAAATTATATTTATGAATTGAAAGAATATGTTCAATACATTTTAAATGATTGAATTTAGATATAGGATGTAGTCCAAAATATTGTTAGAAGATAGATGAAAGAAAATGCACACAAAAATATTAATGAGCTTCAGTTAAAAGTAGATGGTTTGAAAAAAAGCCTTGAAGAAGCAAAATTAAGTACAAAGAAAATTAAAGCTGAGCTTAATCAAGAAATAAAACTGCGTAAAAAGTTAGAAAAACAGATCCAAAAAAGTGAGGAGAAATACTCTTCTCTATTCGAGCTTTCTCCTTCAGGTATAATACTGGAAGATACCAACGGCAATATACTGGATGCTAATAACGCCATCTGTAAATCACTTGGTTATAAACGCTCAGAACTTATTGGTATGAATGTTAAAGACTTAAATCCAGTTGCAAAAAAAGCGGAAGTACAGAAAAACTTAAAAAGAATTTTAAGCGGTGAACTACTGAATCTTCAAGTTGAAAACCTCCGCAAAGACGGCACGGTGCGTTACAGCGAGTTGTACGAATGTAAGATTACAATGCCGACAGGCAAAGATAGAATTTTAACAATTTCAAATGATATAACTGAAAGAAAAAAAGTAGAAGATTCATTTAGAGAGAGCGAAAAAAGATACAGAACATTATTTGAAACTGCGAACGATGCAATATTTTTAATGGACGGCAATAAATTTATTGATTGTAATCCCAAAACTTTAGAAATGTTTAATTGTAAATGGGAAGATATAATAAACCATTCACCGTTTAAGTTTTCGCCCCCAAAACAAAATGACGGTCAAAGTTCAAAATCGAAAGCAACGGAAAAAATAAAGGCGGCACTTAAAGGTAAACCGCAATTTTTTGAATGGGTTCACAGCAGATTAGACGGAAGTACTTTTGAAGTGGAAGTGAGTTTAAATTCTGTAAAACTATTAACAAAAAATTATTTGATTGCCACAGTTCGTGATATTACTGCAAGAAAGCTTAATGAAAAGAATTTAAGAGAAAGCAGAGAAAACTATAAAAGCTTATTTAATGGAGTAAGTGCCGGAATTTTTAGAACCACACCGGAGGGTGTTTTCATTAATGCTAATGATTCATTAGTAAAGATGCTAAAATTTCCGGATAAAGAAACTTTGATGAATCAACGAGTTTCAGATTTATATTTTGATATAAGAATAAGAGATGAGTGGGTTAATAAACTAATCAAAAGTAAACAAAATCAAGATATGGAAACCCAGCTCCGCTGTTACGATGGAACATCAATTTGGGTTTATACAAGTGCTAAAACTGTTCGGGGACCCGGCGGTGATCTACTTTACATTGAAGGATATTTAAGAGACATATCAGCAAATAAATTGGCTGAAATAAGACTGCTCGAGAGCCAGCAGAGATATTTAGCTCTGTTCAATAATTCTAGAGATGCAATTATTTTAGAAAATGAACGAGGAGAAATACTTGATGTAAATAACGCATCTAGCGAAATGTTCGGCTATAAGCGTGATGAAATGATCGGCATGTTAACAAAAAATCTATCTGCAGATTCTGAATATTTTTCAAAGCTCACCTCGGCAAACAAGGGATTATATTGCCCGCCAACGGAAATAATGGCTCAATTAAAAAATGGTGATCTGCTGCCGATTGAAATTTCTGCTGCAACTTTCACACTCGGTAAACAGAAATTATTTATATCCACTGCACGCGATATATCAGGAAGAAAAAAGGCTGAAGAAAAAATTAAACTTTATACCGGCGAATTAAAAGAACTCAACAAGCAAAAGGATAGATTGTTTTCTATTTTGGCGCATGACCTTAAAAGTCCATTATCTGCGCTTATCGGGTACACGGATTTGCTCGAAAGCGAGTTCAGCTTAATTAATGATTCCGATAAGATCGAATACATCAACAGCATTGGTCAAGTAAGCCGAAACCTAAACAACTTGCTTGAAACTATTCTGGAATGGTCAATAATTCAAAAGGATAAAATTTCACTTGAACCAAAAAGAACTTATCTGAAAAAGGAAGTTGAAAAAATTATTCAGCTATTTAAAATTAGTCTGCACGAAAAAAATATTACAGTGCATAATAAAATTAAGGAAGATGAAATAGTCAATATCGATCAGAATATTCTTCACACACTGGTTAGAAATTTTATTTCAAATGCGATTAAATTCAGCAAAAACAACGGACGCGTAGTTGTAAATTCAAAAGTTAAAAATAATAATTTAGAATTTTCTGTCGAAGACAATGGTGTTGGTATGAGTCAGCAGACTTTAAAAAAGATATTTACAAACGGTGCCAATACACCTGCACGCGGAACAAAAAACGAAGTGGGCTCAGGATTAGGTTTGCTTATCTGCAGAGAGTTAGTAGAAAAAATTGAAGGGAAAATTTGGGCTAAGAGTATTAAAAATAAAGGGAGCAAATTTGTGGTTTCTATTCCTCTCGCAAATAGAGTTTGAATGTTGATTTAATTTTATTTCGATCAATTGCTTCTGATTCAACTATACTTTAATTAGTACATACATATAATAATTCGTAATCACTATTTATTTACTATTCCGATACCGCATCTATTATTTCTCACAGTCTGCAATCTATTATCAAAATTGAAAAACTAACCTATTAGCATAGAGTAACTGCTGCACAAAACTCTCAATTAATTTGAAAAACAAACCTTATTAAAAGAAAATGATTTCCGGCTAAGTTATCTTGTATGGCATAGTTTATGAATTTAGGATATACTTATCATAAACTAAAAGTACATATAGATAAATCGGCTTAATTTTATGAAATTATTCAAAAAAGCAAAAACATTTCATGGCGGCGTTCATCCAAATGAATACAAAGAGTTAACAGAAAATTCAGCATTTGAAATAATGCCGAATCCGGCTCAGATAATTGTACCAATCTCCCAGCATATTGGCAAACCGGCAAAACCATTAGTAAAAAAAGGTGAAGAAGTTAAAGCCGGTGCAGTAATTGCCGAGCCGGATGGTTTTGTGTCTGTCCCAATTCACACTTCCATTTCGGGTAAAGTGGTCAAGATTTCAAAAGAATCAAATGTAAGCGGTGCACCAAAACATGCAATAATAATTAAAGCCAATGAAGAGAACGAAGTTGAACTTATGCCTTCTCTAAATCCTGATACTTTAACACCCGAAGAAATAAGAGCAAGGGTGAAAGAGGCAGGCATTGTTGGTCAAGGGGGTGCGGCATTTCCGACTTATATAAAATTAACTCCGCCGGAAGATAAAAAGATTGATTATGTGATTTTGAACGGATGCGAATGTGAACCGTACTTAACCCGTGATGATAGATTTATGCTTGAACGATCAAACGATATAATTGCCGGTTTAAAGTTAGCAATGAAAGCATTGGGCGTTGAAAAAGGTGCCGTGGGTATTGAAGATAATAAACCTGAAGCAATTGATGTAATGAGTGTTGCAGTTCAAGATGAGCCTGATATTGAAGTTGTGAAAGTAAAAACCAAATATCCGCAGGGTGCTGAAAAAATGTTGATCAAGGCAGTTCTTAACCGCGAAGTTCCTCCCGGAAAACTTCCTCTTGATGTTGGCGTCGTTATCCAAAATATAGGAACCGCAGTTGCCATTGCCGATGCAGTTATAAAAGGGGAACCGGAGTTAACCGCTGCTTTAACCGTTTCGGGATTAGGAATAAATAATCCGAAAAATTTAATTGTAAGAGTTGGAACTCCCTTGGCTGACATTTTAGAATATTGCGGCGGTGTAAAAGATAATGCGCACAAAGTTGTAGTAGGCGGACCCATGATGGGAGTTGCACAATTTGATTTTGCCGCTCCTGTAATGAAGGCAACTTCAGGAATTTTGGTTCTTACCGAGGAAGAAATAAAAGCTCATGAAGAAACACCTTGTTTGAATTGCGGAATGTGTGTTGGAGTTTGCCCGCTTAAATTAACGCCTACCAAATTAGCAAGATATGCTCAATTAGATAAAATAGATGAAGCTGAAAAACTTGGAATATCCGTCTGTATTGAATGCGGAACATGTGCTTATACATGTCCGGCAAACATCCCGTTAGTTCAATGGATAAGGCTCGGAAAGGAGAGAGTTAATCAATTAAAGAATGATAAAAAATCAGCATAAATTAATTAAAGATTACTGAATTATTTAAAGAGAAGTAATGGCAACAGTAACAGCAAATCCAACCTACAAATTAGAGCTTACCAGTTCACCTCACGTCCATTCCCGCTGGTCAACAAAGCAGGCAATGTGGATGGTTGTTTTTGCTTTGGTCCCGTGTATTGTCTCTGCAATTCTGTTTTTTGGAATTTACCAATTAACAATTATTGCGGTCAGCGTTGGCTTTGCAGTTGGTACCGAAGCAGCAATTAAGTATGTAAGAAAACGAAAAATAACTCTTAACGACGGAAGCGCCTTAATTACCGGTTTGCTTCTTGCATTAATTTTACCGCCTAATTTCAATTTAGCTTTTGTTGCATTAGGTTCAATTGTGGCAATCGCACTTGGTAAAGAAATCTTCGGCGGATTGGGTTATAATATTTTTAATCCCGCTTTGGTTGGAAGAGCATTTTTACAGGCATCTTTTCCTGTACAGATGACCACATGGGAACAACCAAATTATGCAGTAGATAGTGTTACCTCGGCTACTCCGCTTGCATCATTTAAGTTTGACGCAGTGGGAACCGAACTAAACACAATGCTTATCGGAAACATCGGCGGTTCACTTGGTGAAACATCTACAATTGCAATTTTGCTTGGCGGATTATTTTTAATAGCAATCGGAATTGTAAATTATCGAATTCCTCTTGCAATGGTAATCGGAGTTATTCTTTTCGGCGGAGTATTTTGGCTTGTGGATCCTGCTGCTTATCAAAACCCTCTCTTCCATTTACTTGGGGGCGGATTTATGTTCGGCGCTTTATTTATGGCAACAGATTGGGTGTCATCTCCGCTGCAAAGTAAGGGTATGTGGATTTACGGATTCGGAATCGCTCTCGTGCTTATTTTAATTCGTTTATTCGGAGGATTACCGGAAGGAGTTATGTATGCAATTTTGTTTATGAATGCTTTTGTTCCGCTGATTAATAGATACACACAGCCTACAGTTTTTGGAGGTGCAAAATGAAATTACTTGTACACATGCTTGCCACTCTCACAATTATCGGCATTTTATCAGGCGGACTATTATCAGAAGTGAGTAAATGGGCTAAACCGAAAATTGCCCTTCATAGAAAAGCTGAAACAGAAAAAGCAATATTTCTTGTCCAGCCGGATGCAAAATCACAGAAGAAAATTGAAACTGTTGATTTTGAAATATACCGTGTGTTTGATGAAAACAATGATCCGATAGGATATGCACTGCCCTACGAAGGAAATGGATTTCAAGGTAATATCCGTTTAATGGTTGGTGTTAAAAATGATTTGAAAGAAATAGTGGGACTTCAAGTTTTAGAACAGACTGAAACACCGGGATTGGGAACAAAGGTTACTGAAGAGCCTTTTACAAATCAGTTTGTAAAACTTGTTGCTGAACCGAATGTAGGATGGGTAAAAGGTGCACCTCCTAAAAAAACAAATGAAGTTCAAACAATAACCGGAGCTACAATCTCATCAAAAGCTATTGTAGATATTGTAAATGGAGGTTTACAGAAATTGAGAGATGTAAAAAATTCGGGGGTTGAATTATGAAAACCAAACTGACTTTATCAAAAGAATATATAAAAGGATTATGGGAAAATAACCCTGTATTCAAACAAGTACTTGGTATGTGCCCTGCATTAGCTGTAACAGTATCAGCCCTAAACGGAATTGCAATGGCATTGGCAACAACATTTGTGCTGGTGTTTTCAAGTTTAATAATTTCAACATTCCGTAAACTAATTCCAAGTCAGGTTAGAATTGCAGCATACATTTTAATAATTGCAACTTTTGTAACGTTGGTCGATTTAATAATGAAGGCACAATTTCCATCCTTAAGTAAGGAGTTAGGTCCATACATTCCACTTATTGTTGTTAACTGTTTGATTCTCGGAAGGCAAGAAGCTTTCTCATCAAAGAATACTGTTTTTCGTTCTGTTGTTGATGCACTTGGAATGGGAACCGGATTTTTAATTGCGCTATTTGTTCTCGGAGGAATAAGAGAAATTTTAGGTTCGAGAACAATTTTAGGTTTACAAGTTTTACCTGATTTTTATGAGCCATGGCTGATAATGATACTGCCTGCAGGCGCCTTCTTAACTCTTGGATTTTTAATGGGTTTTCTTAACACCTACACCGAAAGAAAAAAACGGCTGGAAAGAGAAGCGATACTTAAAAAGCATATAAAGCCAATTTCAGATACACCAATAAATACAGTGGAGGCGTAAGCAATGGAACTTATTTTAATTTTCTTTTCAGCCGCAATTGTAAACAACTTTGTACTTGCTTACTTCCTAGGTATTTGTCCTTTTATCGGAGTATCGGGAAAAATATCTTCAGCATTTTCAATGGGGTTAGCCACTACCTTTGTTATGGTAATTACAAGTATTGTTACCTGGTTAATATATCATTTAATTCTAGTTCCAAACGGATTGGAATTTTTACAATACGTTTCATTTATTTTAGTAATTGCTTCACTCGTTCAATTTGTTGAAATGTTCATTAAAAAAGTCAGCCAGCCGCTTTACCGTGCGCTTGGAATATTTTTACCGCTGATCACAACAAACTGTGCAATTTTGGGTTTAGCACTTTTTATTGTTTTGAAGGAATACACATTTATTCAAGGAATTGTTTACGGTGTAGGTGCCGGCGCCGGTTTTACTTTGGCAATAACAATAATGGCAGGCATTAGAGAAGAACTTGATTTAGCCGATGTACCTAAGCCGTTTAAAGGTGCACCAATAACCTTACTGGTCGCCGGTATTTTAGCCTTGGCATTTATGGGCTTCGCCGGTTTAATTTCTGTTTAACTTCTTATTAATTTTTATGAAACAAACTGTTAAAATATTAATCTCATTATCATTGCTTACATTTTTATTTGCAGACTGCCAAAAAAAAGAAAAGCAGGTATTTAAGCGAACCAATATCGCTATGGGTACAATAGTGCAAATTCAAATTGAGGCTTTTAATGAAAATGAAATAGAGAATACCTTAAGTAAAGCATTTAATGAAATTGAAAGAATCAGCAGGAAATATTCAACATACATCGATAGTAATTATTTAGATATCATCAATAAGAGTGAAACGGAAGAAATTATTATTGACGAAGAGACATATTTTATTCTTCAAAGATGTAGTGAATTAACAGAGCTTACAAATGGAGCATTCGATGCATCCATTGGCAACTTAGTTGATGCATTTGGTTTTGAAACTAAGAACCCTTTGCTGCCTTCTAAAAAGGAAATCGAAAATGCTAAAAATAAATCCGGCTGGAATAAAATTAAGCTACTCGACAACTTTAAAATATATAAAGAGAAATCTGTTCAATTTAATTTTAGTGCGGCTGTAAAAGGATATGCAGTTGATAGAGCATCAAAAATAATTGAAGAAGCCGGATTTAAAACTTATTTAATAAATGCAGGCGGAGAACTATACGGCAGCGGGCGGGAATGGATTGCCGGTATTCAGCATCCGCGTATTAGAGGAAACTTAATAGGCAAGGCAGCAGTAAAAGGAATAGGATTAGCAACTTCGGGAGACTACGAACAATTTTTTGAAATCAGCGGAAAGCGTTACACTCATATTATTGATCCGGCAACCGGTTATCCTTCCGATAAAAGTCAATCGGTTACTGTTATTGCCGAAGATGTTTTAACTGCTGATGCGCTTGCTACGGGTATATTTGTTCTTGGTGCGGAAAAAGGTATAAAAATTTTAAATGAATTACCGAATATTGAAGGAATGATAATTGACAATTCCGGCAAACAATTTTTTTCTGCCGGATTTGAAAAATACTTAAGGAGATAGTAATGGATTACACTTTAATAATTGCAATTGCAACAATGGGCGGATTAGGATTTTTATTTGCCGGCGGTTTAGCACTTGCTGATAGAAAATTACGTGTTGAAGAGAATCCTTTAATAGCAAAAGTAAATGATGCACTGCCCGGTGCAAACTGCGGTGCCTGCGGTAAAGCAGGCTGTTATGATTTTGCCGTAAATATAGTTGAAGGCAATGCTGCAGTTAATGGCTGCCCGGTAGGCGGCGATGAAACCGCTCAATTAGTTGCAGATATTATGGGTGTCGAAGCCGGATCAGCAATTAAAATGTACCCAAGAGTTTTATGCCGCGGCGGTAATAGCGAAGCCGTTAGTAAGCTTACTGAATATTATGGACCTCTAAGCTGTGCAGCAATGGATATTGTTTCGGGCGGTAATAAAATGTGTTTTGACGGCTGCCTCGGCGGCGGTGACTGTGTTGAAGCCTGCCCATTCGGAGCAATGATAATGAATGAAAACGGTATCCCTGAAGTGATTGAAGAACTTTGTACAAGCTGTACAATGTGCGTGCAGGCTTGCCCGCGTGATGTAATTGAAATGCACCCCGAAGATAGAAATGTATTTGTGTTCTGTAAAAATCACGATGACCCGAAAAAGGCTAAAGATGTGTGCAGCGTTGCATGCCTGGGATGCGGAATTTGTGCACGTAAATCTGATGGAGGTGTTGAGATGCACGATAACCTGGGTGTAATCAATTATGATAAACTTGATCAAAACCTTATTCCTTTTGATAAATGCCGCACCGGTGCAATTGGACATTTAAGAAAAGCTGAAGAGAGTGAAAATTAATATGGCTGCCGAAGAAATTATTGAAAAAGGAATTGTTGTAACTGCCGATAACGGCTATGCTGATATTGCACTTTTAGGCGGGGATAATTGCGGGGAATGTTCTGCTAAATTATTCTGTAAACCATCTGAAGGTGAACAAAAAATTTTACAAGTGGTCGATTCTTACAAAACCGAGCCGGGAGATGAGGTAAGTATCTCAGTTTCCGGCAGTTCAATATTTAAAGTTTCTTTTTTTCTTTATGGGCTGCCCCTTATAATTATTATTGCTTCTGTTATTGCCGGAGTTGAGTACTTTAAAGAAACGACGCAGCCTGAACTCTATTCATTTTTAGTAAGTATTTGTTTTATTACTGTTTACTACATTCTGTTTTTATTCATCGGTAAAAAGAGAAATAATAATAACCTAATGCCCAAAATAACTTCAGTTATCAGACATATAGATTGATCGAATTTTTAAGTTTTAATATTTACTAACTGCCATTCACCGTTATTTATAAGGGTTAAAATCTTTACATCATAGGCAGTTATTCTTTCTTTTCTTATATTCACATCAATTTATAATTAATGTTTAATTATGGTAAATTTTATTCAAAAATTATTACTAATAATTTTTCTTTCGATCACTTTTATAAACTTATCAGGGCAATCCTATCCGGTTGTAAACTATACTGAGGAAGACGGACTTCCAAGTTCTACAGTTTATGATATTCAGCAAGATTCAATTGGACGAATGTGGTTTGCAACCAGAAATGGAGTATGCAGATATGACGGATACGATTGGAAAATTTTTAATACACAAAGCGGTTTTCCCGTAAATGATTTTATTAAAATAAAATTTGATTACAGCGGTAATCTATGGGCGCTGAATGTAAACCCCGATAATTGTCTTTATATGTTCAACGGCAATGAATGGAAAAACTATTCACCCAATTCAAATTTTTTTAAAGGAATCACTCCAACAAATTTTGATATTAAAATAGATGGCGATACCACCATTGTATTATCAACAAATAATTCCGGTATTGTTCTTTATAAAAATGGAGCATGGAAACAATTAACATCCGCTGACGGATTAGCAAGCAATAGAGTAAATGATGTGTTGTTCAGTAATAATTCACTTTATGTCTCAACGGAAAAAGGACTTACAATTTTTGAAGATGAAACATCCAAAACCTTTTTGAAGAATAAACAGGTTTTAACTGTTAAAAAAAATAATATTGATTTACACGACAATAGAATTTGGGTTTTAAGCAAGTACGAGTTGGGATACCTTGAAAATAATACTTACGTAAAGCTGACTTCAAAATTTAAGTTTAGAGAAAATTATAGTTTTAGATCAGGTGTACTTGTTCATTCAGCATGCGGTAAAATAATTTTTGGTACAAATTATACTTTATACATTTATGATAAAGAAAATAAAACTGTAAATTATTTCGGCACCGCTCAAGGTTTAATTTCAGAAGGGGCATACTCCGTATTTTCTGACAGAGAAGGAATATTATGGTTCAGCGGCTACAGAGGAATTAGTAAACTAATTAGTATGCGGTTAAGAAATTATAACAGTTTTACCGGGCTTTACAAAACTGAGGTTACTTCGATTGTTGAGAGAAATAAAGGTGAATATATCTTCGGTCACTTTAACGGATTAACTATTTTCGACGGAAAAAAATTTAAGTATGTAAAATTTAGCCCCGAGCCGCAAAATGCCCCTACACGAAACCGTGTACATGATATGGCTGTTGACGGAAATAATAATATTTGGATTGCCGCAGAAAAAAGCGGCTTCGGTTTTTTGAATAAGCAGAATAAATTAACATGGTTTAAGGATAAAGATAAATCCAATTTTAATGGATACTCTATTGCCGTTAATAATAAGAATGAGGTATATGCATTAAATCAGGAGCATATTCTAAAAATTAACGGAAAAAGATTTGAACAAACTGATTTTCCGAATGAGTATTTATCAGTGTTTAAAAGAAAATTATTTTTTGATAGCGAGGATAATTTATACATTGCTACCTCAGAGGCGGGACTGATAGTTAAAAATAAAAATGATGAGTATAAAAATTATTTTAATCGTGCAAATCATAAAGCCAATAACGTTTATGCCGTGTATGCCATTGACAGTAATAATTTATTTGTTGGTACATTAGCCGGCTTATTTATTGCAGAGGGAGATTCTCTTAAAAAATTTGTCAGCGGCAATTTTCAAATTAACAGACCGGTTTATTTTATAGTAAAGGATTCAACAAATTCATTTTGGTTCGGTACCGATAATGGCGTTACCAAATGGAGCAGCGATGAAACTTTTTCATTAGGTTATTTAGAAGGATTAGCAGGACTGGAAACAAATAGAGATGCCGGTTTAGTTGATCAAGAAGGAAATGTTTTAATAGGCACAAATAGTGGTGTTTCAATTTACACTGCTGCGTATGATAATGTCCGCATTACTAAACCCAATTTACTATTCAGTAACCTAACTGCAGAAGATAAGGAATATGATTTTAAGAGCAGGATTGAATTTGAATATGAAAATAACGATGTAACATTTCATTTTAAGGGGATTTCATTTTTAAACGAAAAAGAAAATAGTTATAAAGTAAAACTGGAAGGATTTGACGAACAATGGTTAAGTGAGTTTAAATCCAATGATCCTCAAATCAGGTATACAAATTTACTTCCGGGTGAGTATCATTTTCATGTTAAGGTAAAAAACGCCGCAGGTTTATGGAGTAGGGAATTTGTTTCACCGGCTTTAATTATTGCAAATCCATTTTATAATGAATTGTGGTTTATAATATTACTAGTGCTCTCCGGGCTGATTTTACTCTACATCTTTATTTCCTATTTTCAAAAAATATTTTATTCTAAAAGATTAAAACAGGAAGTAGTTAAAAGAACTGCCGAGCTTTATGAAACACAGAACCGATATAAAAGTATGTTTGAAGAAAACAGCGCAATTATGCTTCTGATAGATTGTGAAAGTCTGCAGATTATAGATGCTAACCCTTCCGCATTAAAATTTTATGGCTACAATAATGAGGAAATAGTTAAACTAAATTATTCAGACCTCGAAAGCGGCAGCGGAAAAGAAAATATAAATGAACTGCTTACAAAAACTGAGCAATATTATAATTCTAAACATAAAACAATGATAAATGGAATTAGACACGTTGAGGTTTATCCGAGTAAATTTTATGTTAATGAAAAACTTGCCGTATATATTATTATAAATGATATAACCGAACGCGTATTAGCAGAAAATATTGTTCATGAATCTGAAGAAAAATTTAGAGGACTCGTTGAAAATATTCAGGATGGTATAGTTTTAATTCAACATGAAAAAATACAATATTGTAATGCTGCGTTTGCCTCAATGCTGGGCTATAATGTTGAAGAAATCAAGAATAAAGACTTCATTGAATTAGTTGCGCATGAATCTAAAAGTTTTATAAAAGAACAATATGCGAAAAGACAGAGGAAAGAAACAGCTGTTAATGAATACGAAGCTGTTCTTATTCATAAAGATAAAATTGAAAAAGTTTATGTTAACATACATGCAGGATTAACAATATTAAACGATGAAATTGCAACTATCGGAACAATAAAAAATATAACTGAACGAAAAAGAAATTTAGAACAACTCACCAAACTGTCAACCGCAGTTGAACAAAGTCCTGTTTGCGTTTTTATTACCGATACAGAAGGAAGAATTGAATATGTTAACCCGAAATTCAGTGAACTTTATGGTTACGAACCTGAGGAAGTTCAGGGTGAATATGTAAGAATTTTGAAATCGGGTAAAAATGTTGGGCAAGATTATAATCAGCTTTGGGAAACAATAAAATCGGGCAATACCTGGCGGGGCGAACTTCTGAATAAATCTAAATCCGGAAAAGAAATTTGGGTATCAACATCAATAGCCCCTGTTGTTCATACCGGTGGAATAATCTCTCATTATATTGCAATTCAAGATGATATTACATTTGATAAATATGCTCGTCAGGCAATTATTGAAAATAAAAATCTGCTTGATACAGTATTGAGTAAAATTCCCTTGTTTATTTTTATGCTCAATTCTGAAGGAATAATTAAAGTTGCTAAAGGCACTGTTCTTGGTGAACTTGGTATTGATGAAGAGATGCTCTTAGGGAACAATGTAACAAAACTTAAAGAGAGTTATAAACATATTGAAGAAGATGTAAAACGTGCAAGCACAGGCGAAGCTTTTACTGTTGAACGTATATTGCGGAATGTTGTTGCAGAGGTTACATACACCCCAATATTGTCCGATACATCTGAATCAATAGGAACTATTGGAATCGCATACGATATTACCGAACGATTTAAGTTTGAAGAAGAACTGAAAATAGCTAAGCACGAAGCTGAAAAATCCAACAATCTTAAATCAGAATTTTTGGCGCAGATGTCGCACGAAATCAGAACTCCCATAAACTCTATATTGAGTTTTAGTACCTTGATACGGGATCACCTTGAGGATGAATTAAATGATGACCTTGCACAGAGTTTTGATTTTATAGAAGCAGGCGGCAGAAGATTAATTAGAACAATTGATATGATACTAAACATGTCGCAATTTCAAACAGGTACATACCAGCCTAATTTAGATAAACTTGATATTAATTTGCAGGTGATAGAACCTGTGATACAGGAATTATCTTCTCTCGCCGATCAAAAGGGATTAAAAATTGTGTATTTAAATAATGCTGAAAATTCAATTGTTAAAGGAGACCGCTACACAATTAGCCAGATTTTTGTAAACCTAATTGAAAATGCAATCAAGTATTCTTTTGAGGGTGCAATTAATATTAACATGTTTGATGAGGATAGTGAGTATTTGATAGTTGACATTGCCGACCAGGGTATCGGCATGTCGGATGACTTTCAAAAATTAATATTTACACCTTTTATGCAGGAGGAGAGAGGATATTCCAGAAAGTATGAGGGTAACGGCTTAGGGCTGGCACTGGTTAAAAAATATGTTGATGTAAATGATGCTTCGATTTCAGTTAAAAGTGAAAAGGGAGCAGGTTCAACATTTTCGTTAAAATTTAAAAAGTACCCTGCATGATATTCTATTTATTTTGCACATTCATTTCACTAAATAATTATATATTTTTCACATCAATTAATTCTCACTTACAATATTGTTACTTATGAAAAAATTACAATTATCTATTATTACAATTTTACTTTTGGTTTCGCAAAATGCTTTACTTGCTCAAGCCGATACCATTAAATACCAATGGCCCGTGTCGCCCCTAACTTCATCTCAAAGTTTGTCGGCTACATTCTGCGAGTTCCGTAACACCGGCTCAGCAGATCATTTTCATGATGCTGTTGATATGCCCGAACCTGATGGTAATCCCGTTTACCCTAGTATTGACGGGGTTGTTGATTACATCGGAAGTTCAGGTTCAAACTCCTATGTTACAGTTAGAACGGCAGTAAACGGTAAATACAAAAAAATTGTTTACCTGCATATTCTCCCAAATCCGGGTTTATCGGTTGGGAATTCTGTAGTAACCGGACAAACTATACTCGGCACAATTTATAACGGAATGGGTCATGTTCACTTTACTGAAAAAGAATTAGTTTCAAATCCAAATTCTTCCGGTACGGATATTAATCCGATTAGACCCGAGGGGGGATTAGTTCCATATATTGATCCTTACCCGCCTAATGTAGTTTCTTCAAGTCTTCAATTCCGGGAAAACGGCAGCTCAAAAGTATTAGCCTCCAATCAGTTAAGCGGTAAGGTAGATATTATTATTAAAATTGAAGAGCGAAACGGTACATCCGGTATTTACACCAACAACGGTACTTACATTGCAGGTTATAGAGTTTGGAATGCGGATACATCGGAAGTTGTGTTTGAGCCAAATGACAGCGGGATGAAATTTAAGTTCGATAGACAGCCGGGTAATTCTTATGTGCATCAAGTATTTCTGCAGGGTGTGGCAACCTTAAGCAACCCGGTTTACATATTAACTAATGGTGACGGAGCATCATACGTTAACAATAACGGAATTGTGCAGGATAATTATTGGAACACGGATTTATTAGCCGAAGGAAATTATATACTGGAAATATTTGCGGAAGATACAAGAGAAAATACTGATAGCAAATTATTCCCTGTTACTATAAGTAAAGATCCGCCGGAACTACTAACGGTGCTTAATTCAGAAGGCGGTTCATCTTTAACTGTATCGTGGAAGAGTTTCCCATCCCCAACTTTAGCCGGGTACAGGGTGTACTATACAGCTAATCAAAATTTAACCGGCTGGTCACTTGCGGCAGATGAATCAATGGCACCTGCCGATTCAAATTCAATTTCATTTGCAAACTCGCAGGAGTTTCTAAATCCTACTGATTCGGAAGTATATTACTTTTATATTACAGCAGTTGATTCAAACGGAAATGAAAGTCTGCCGAGTGATATTTATTCCAGATCGGCAAACGGTAACCCCGGGTTGAATAAAAGTGTATTAATTGTTGACGGCTTTACCAGATTCGGCGGTCAGGGAAGCTGGGCGGAGAGAACCCATGCCTTTAATACATCTTATTTTAACGCACTAAATGAATCAGCTGATGTTGTCGTTTCTTCTTGTGCCAATGATGCAGTAATTGATAACCTAATTGATATTAAAGATTATGATATTGTACTATGGTTTGTCGGAGATGAATCGAGAGCAGAGAATACCTTGATTACTCTTGAGCAGGCACAGATAGCCGACTTTTTAGAAGAGGGCGGTAATCTTTTTATTACCGGAAACGATATTGGGTTTGACTTAGATTTACCGCACGGCAACAGTCAATTTACCGATACATTGCTTTATCGGCATTACCTAAATGCACGCTTTGTACATAACGGGGCACTGCTTGAGGACAGAACAGTATTTGGAGAACCGGGTACAATCTTCGAAGGTTTGACACTTAACTTTGGCGAAGTTTATGTGGAAGATTCACCAGATGATATTGAACCGATAAATGGGGCAATACCCATTTTAAATTATCAATATCTGCGTCCCGATAATGTTACTTACAGAAAAGGCGGAATTGCATACACCGGTACTTTTGCAGATGGTGACATTGAGGGAAAAGTTGTTTATTTATCCTTCGCCGCCGAAACAATTAGTCCGGCTTCGCAATTAAATTCTTTGATGGTTAGAGTGCTGCAATATTTTGATGTGGTAACTTCAGTTGAGGATGATCAAAATGAACTGATTCCGGTTTATTCTTCGCTTGAACAAAATTATCCTAATCCTTTTAATCCATCAACAACAATTCAATTTAATGTTGCTGAGTTGGGAAAAGTTTCCCTAAAAATTTATGATATACTTGGACGTGAAGTTGCTGAGTTAATAAATGATATAAAGCAGCCGGGTAAATACACAATCGTATGGAATGCATTGTCAGGTAATCAAAATATTGCAAGCGGTGTTTATTTTTCCGTATTAAAAACTAAAAATGTTACAATAACTAAAAGTATGTTATTATTGAAATAGGCAGATCATGAAAAAATTAATCTTAGTTTTGGTTTTACTTACAAGTTACGTGTCAGCACAAAATTATTTTGTTAATGACATGAAAATTGTTAAAGAGATAAAAAATATAGAAACAAAAAATCTTTATGATGACACAGAATTGGAATTCAATGTTTATGATACTGAGGATAAATTAGTTTACACGGTATCTAAAAATGTTGTATACGACATGCCCCATCCCGGTGCAACGGTATTTGATGACGGCAGTTTAGTTCTAATAAATTCATTCGATGCATCAATTGAGTTTTATGATAATGCGGGAAGTTTTGTCAAATCCATTTCTTTTTTTAATGATAGGGAAGTGACATACGAACGTTCCATCTACTTTGATGCGGTAAAAAATTTACTAACGGTTATGGTTTCTCAGCCCGAATATGAACAATCCGATATATTCATTATTAATAGCAATGCGGAAATTGTAAACACCTGGAAGTTTGAGACAAATTTCAGCACCGGAATTAAACTCTCGGATGACTTAAACTATGCGGCAGTTTCCGGCTATACTTGGGGTGATGATGCAATTGATGTAACAAAAATTTATTCGATTGAAGGAAAAACTTTATACTCATTTCCGTTCAAGTTTAGGCAGGCTAAATTTTTCGGCACTTCATTTATCGGAATTACAAATAAAACTGCAGCACTTGTTAATATTGAAAACGGTGATTTGAATTATAAAATTGATTCCGGAGAAGATAAACTTTTTAAGGGATTTATAATTTCTGAAGGGACAGTTGATTTATTGGAAACAGATAAACCTTATTTGGACTCCGGCAAATGGATTTACAAAAGTCTAATGCTGAAATCAATTAATGCTGATGGAAATATTATTTCGGAAAAGTTAGTTATTAATAACCCCTTTGATAATCTGAACATTATTGAGAGAAACGGAAAGCAGCAAATTTTAATCAATGAAGAAATTATTTCTGTTAATTAATTTTTTAACGAGGCGACATTAATCCTTTAATGATATATGGAGCAAACGGGTACTCCGCTCAATTAATAATTGATGAATTATTAAAACGCGGAGTTAAGCCTATATTAGCCGGCAGAAACCGGGAAGCTGTTGAAGAAATTGCAGACAAGAACAATTGTGAGTTCAGAGTATTTGATTTAGAAGATCAAAATTTAATTTCGGATAACCTTTCCGGCATGCACACAGTAATAAATTGTGCCGGTCCTTTCCGCTACACAGCACCGCAGTTAATCTCGGCATGTATAATTTCGAAAACAAATTACATTGATATTACCGGAGAAATTGAAGCGATTGAATATGCATGGAGAAATAATGATGCTGCCATTGAAGCGGGCATTACACTATTACCAAGTGCGGGCTTTGATGTAATACCAACCGACTGCATGGCAAAACGATTATCGGAGAATATTGAAAACCCGGACTCACTTGAACTTGCAATAATTAATAACGGTAAGATATCCCGCGGAACTTTTTTAACTACTCTGGAAATGATGAAGGAAAGAGGGAAGGTAAGAGTTGATAAAGAAATTATTGATTCAAAGATTGCTGAATATATTATTGACTTTAAGAGCGATAGGCTGAATTTTAAAGGTGTTTCAATTCCCTGGGGCGATGTTAGTTCTGCATATTATTCAACCGGCATTCCGAACATTAAAGTTTATTTGGCTGTTCCAAAAATAATATTTGTTTTAAGAAAAGTATTATTGCTGCTTATTAAACTATTGTCTGTCAAATTCATTTTTAATTTAATAAACAAAATTATCAGCAAAGTATTAAGCGGACCCGATAAAAAAACTCGTGACGAATCATCTGCAATTATTTGGGGTAGGGTAAAAAATATAAAAGGTGAAAGCAGTACTGCGGCATTTCGTTTTATTGATGGATATTCTTTAACAGCAGTAGGTGCGGCTGATTGTTCACAATTAATATTATCAGGTGATATAAAGCCAGGTGCGGTAACTCCTTCAATTATGATCGGGCATAGGTATATGGATCAATTTGTAAAAGAAAAAATTATTTAAGAAACCCTGAATAACATATGTTTTGTCATCGCTTCCAAAGGGATCCCTTCGGGAGAATCCCGGTGCATTTTATCGGGATTAAGCAATCTCTCACTTTTGGGCAGATTGCTCCGCCGCAATATGAAGCTTCGGGACAGGCGGGAAAAACATGCCTAACAAGATGGCAGGCAAACTCCTCGCAATGACCCGAACCATTTTATTCAGGGGTTATTCAACCCGAATTATGCATTAGAAATAATTTATAAAGTCTAAATTAAAATTGTCTTTGCAATTGCACCGTCATTCCTGCCCGTCCGGCAGGCGGGTATGGCGGTGATTGATTTCAAAATCATGCAAAGGGCTTTAGCCCGCCTTTGCCGGTGGGCAGGCCCAAAACCGTTTGGGTTAAAACCCATTATTTTTGTTTGCTCAATATTCACGGCGCTGAAGCACCGTGCAATTTTCTCTTTTGCATAATTCGGGTTCAAAGGCTTCTTTAAGTGCTATTTTCCTCTAACCTGCTTCCGTCTATCTCATATTCTATCTTTTCAATCAGCCTTCCATTTTCAAATTTTTCCTCTGTCCGCAGCATACCGTTCCTGTAATAGGAATAAAACCTGCCGTCAAGTTCGCCCTTTTTGTAATATCCATATTCGCTTATCTCACCATTATCATAATACCAGGTCGATAGCCCATCTCTTTTACCATCAATAAAATATTCTTCCGATTTTAATTTACCGTTTTGATGAAATGTTTTATACAAGCCGGTAACTTTGCCATTTTTATAAATTGCCTCACTATTTTTTTCACCGGTTTGATAATAGAAAACTACTTTACCCTCTAATTGATTGTTGATATAATATGCATCAGAAATTAAAACACCATCACTGTTATATTCCTTTGCGCTTCCTTCTTTAATACCATCCCGATAATTAATAGCAGCGGCAATTTTACCGTAATCAAAATAGTAGTTTGCTGTACTATCTAATTTTTCATCTTTATAATTTAATACTGCTTCCAGGTAGCCTGTCGGATAGTAATATTTATTTATACCGTCAATTTTTCCCTCCTTAAAATTAAGTTCACTTTTTATTGTGCCCTCATCATAGTAAAGAGAAAAATTTTCTTCTGATTTTATAAAATTTCCTTCAACATCATATCTAACCCGCTTTACAACTTGTCCGTCAATGTAAGTATCAACAACCTTAATTGAGCCGTCCGGGTAATAAAAATATGATGTTCCTTCAAGTCGGTTATCTTGGTAATTTGCTTCAAGTGCAACTTGATCAAAATCATAATATACCTTGCTTATCCCTTCCAGTTTATCATCAACATAATATCGCTCAACTTCTACATTTCCGCTTTCGTAAAAGATTTTACTCATTCCATTCAGTTTACCATTTATGTAGTTCCAAATTCCTTGTATGGCTCCGCTCTTATAATAAATTTTTGTAAACCCTTCTCTAAGATTATTTTCATAATTCGGTTCAGCCCAAAGTTCACCTGTTTCATAAAACCATTTTGCAGCACCTTCAAGTTTTCCGTTATAGTATTGCCACTCCATCATTTTAGTGCCGTCTTCAAAATACCAATTTGATAAACCTTCCTCTTTACCGTTTACAAATTGCCATTCTTTCCACACTTCACCGCCGGGGTAAAATTCTCGGTAAACACCATTCAGCACGCCGTTCTTATAAACGCCCTCCGATTGCATTGTGCTGTCGGGATAATAGGTTCGCTTAACTTCATATTTATCCTGCGCCATTAACGCACTTGTTGAAATTAAAATCAAAAATATTGTATTTAGAAAAAAAATATATTTCATAATATTTGCTGTAATTTATTGATGTCAAAACTAATCAAAACAATTATAAAATTGAATGCGAAAATTCATATAATTGATGAATAAAAAAATATACTATGGTGAAAAATGTTTAACACACAAATAAGAGTAAACTTTTACGATTGTGATCCGGCGGGTATTTTGTTTTTTGCAAATCTGTTTAAGTTTGCACACACAGCTTATGAACAGATGCTGGAAAATTTTGATATGAAAATTAACTTTTTTGATGATGATAAATTTGTTCTGCCTATTTTATCTGCCGATTCAAAATTTAATAAGCCCATAAAGACTGGGGATAACATAGAGATTTCTATTTCAGTAACCGTCTTAAAAAAGTCTTCATTTGAGTTAAGATATTTATTTACAAAAAAAGAAGAACTATTAGCTGAAGTTAAAACGGTGCATGTATGTGCCGATAAAATGAAATTTTCAAAAACTGAAATGCCTGCTGAATTATATTATGCTTTAGAGGCTAATCAAAATTAGATTTTAAATAATCGATAAGTTTATTTTTTTCTACTTTCCCTAAATCATTTTTCGGTATGTGATCAACAACGATAATTTTTTTTGGAATTTTAAAATCTGCTAATTTTATTTTCAAAAAATCCCGCATCTTTATTTCAGAATAATCTGATTTGTTATGCAGAACGACAGCAGAACAAAGCAGTTGCCCCCACTCTGAATCATTCACCCCGAATGAATAACTATCTAAAATATTATGATGATCTTGGAGTGCTGTATCAACTTGTCTGCAATTGATATTTTCGCCGCCGGAAATTATTATATCATCATACCTTCCTGTAATGTATAGATATCCGTTGTCGTCAACATAACCGGCATCGTCGGAACCAAATTCCGAATTACTAATTCTATCAATTTCTCTATTTAGGTATCCTTTCATTACAGCCTTTGAAATAATATGAATACGTCCCTCCATATTCGGTTTCAGAATATTTCCCTTTTCATTTTTAATTAATATTCGGTTCCGGGAAATTGGTTTGCCTGCACAATTCATTCGCTCCATTATCTCACCCGGTTTCAGCAGTGTAACCATCGAAGCTGTTTCGGTTGCGCCATAAACAATAAAAAGTTTCCAGCCGAGTTTTAGTGCAGTTTGAATTATTTGTTTATTTATTGGTCCGCCGCCCAAAAACATACATCGTAAATCTGAATGCGGTTTTTCATTTAAATCAACTATTCTTTTTAACTGAGTCGGCACTAATGAAATTATTGTTGGCTTAAAAGATTTTATTCCTAAAAGTATATCATCAGTTTTTATTGAATTGCTTATAGCGATTGATCCGCCGCTCAGCAATGCTCTTACAATAATTGAAAATCCGCCGATGTGATAAAAAGGAAGAGTGGCAAGAAATAAATCTTTCCGGCTGAAATTTATTTCATCGTCAATGCCGCTTGCACTGTAAAATAAATTGCTGAATGATAACTCTACTGCCTTTGGCTGACTTGTACTTCCCGAAGTAAATAAAATTAGTGATGTTTGATGAACATTTATCTTTTCGATTTTGGGATTACTATTTTCAGTCTTTTTTATTTTATCAGTAAATAAAAGTTTGTTGTGGAAATTAATTCCATCATAATTACCGGATAATCTTTCTTCAATCAGCAGCAATTTTATTTTTGAAAAAATAATCTGTTCATCAATTTCACCGGTGCTCAATCGTAAATTTAACGGAACCGGCACTGCCCCGATTTGCCAAAGTGAAAAAAGAGAAATAATAAAATCAACAGAATTTGAAAAAAGCAATCCGACTCTATCTTCTCTTTTAATATCCTTTTCAATTAATAATTCAGCAAAATTGTTAACCTTATCTGCTAAATTTTTGTAGGTAACATTTCCGCTCGAGGTTATTAGAGCATTGTCATCACCGTTAATATTTACCCTTTGCTGCAGCCAGTTTATATTTAGATCAACATCAATCATTTTAAAATATATGTGAGAGGTCAATATTTTTTAAAAACAGAGAATTCCGAAAAGCCAGTGTACCATTGATGATATTCAATTGGTCATTGAATAAATCATCTTCAAACACATTTGAAAGAGTTATGCCGTGTGCTCTTTTTTTACTTAATACCGATGCAAGATAAAGCATGTTATATCTTGATAAAGCACTTTCAAAAGATGATGAGATAACAATCGATTTGCCTGCTGACTCAGCCATTTTTATAATCTTCAATGTATTTAATATTCCGCCAATGAGTGCAGGCTTAATAACTAAACAACTGATATCAGAATTAATTATTTTTTCTGCATCTGTAATCATTCTTATCGATTCATCTGCCGCTATTGGAATTTTAGAATTTCGTGCAAGTTTAATTAAATCATCAGTATCGGCAGTAGGCTGTTCGGCATATTCCAAATTGATGATCTCTAAATATTTTAATTTTTCTTCGGCTTCATTTAAACTCCACTTCCCGTTCACATCAATCCGAAAGTTTGCTTCCTTTCCGATTACCTTTCTCGTTTTATTTAACGCCTCTAAATCATCGGAAAAATTATCTCTGCCTATCTTAAACTTTATCGTTCCAAATCCCGCCTCTTTAAATATCAATGATGTTTCGGCAGTGTTAAATGGAGATCGTATATCAACTAAAGCATTAACTTTTATCGAACAAGATTCCGTTCGAGGTATTATTTTCCAAAGAGACTGTTCATCATAAAATTTTAACGAACTTAAAATTGATTGTTCTACAGCGGCTCTTAAAGTCGGGGTGGTGTTAAACTGATTTAGATATTCATCAAACGACGAGGTAATTTCAGTTAACTTTTTATCTATAATTAATTTACGGCAATTATTGAGTGCAATTTCCAATTCATAAAATGACTCAGACCCGAAGTGGGGAAGAGGTGCGCATTCGCCGTAAAATTTATTGTTGTTGATGTCAGTAATTTCAACCAAATAAATTTTTCTCTGTTTTAGTATCGCACCGGAAGTTTTAATCGGGTTGACAAAGTTTAATTCTATCGGCTTCCAATTAAACTTTTTAAAAATCATAATAAAATTCCAATAGCAAACAGTAAACCGTAAATAGCGGAAAGCTTAGCGGTTAATTCTAAAGTTTTATTAAGTTTTTTACCCTTGTAAGTATATATCATAATAATAAGTCTAACTGCAATGGGTAATGAAAGAAGGGGAAGAAAAATAAACAAACTCTGTTTATAAGTAAAATAAACAACGAGTAAAATTGCATAGGAAATAATTGTAAACAACACATATTGAATTCGAGTAAAACTTTGTCCGAATTTTACAGCGAGCGTATTTTTACCGTTCATTTTATCATCATCAATATCGCGGTAGTTATTCACTACAAGAACATTAGTAATTAAAGCTCCTACAGGAACAGAAACCCAAAATGCCAAAGGTGTTAAATGCAATGCCTGTACATAATATGTTCCAACGGTTCCAACAAAACCAAAAAATATGAATACAAAAATATCACCCAGACCATTGTATGCTAATGGCAATGGACCTGCTGTATATGCAATGCCCGCAAGTATTGATAAGATACCAATTAATAAAATGATCCATCCGCCGACATAAACCAGGTATAATCCCAATAAAAATGCGAGTCCAAAAATTAAGGCAATACCGATTTTCATTTCTCCGGGATTAACTAATCCGGCTGCTAAAACTCTTGTTGGTCCAACTCTCTCTTTCTTATCGGTGCCGTGTAAAAAATCATAAAGATCATTTACAAAATTAGTACCGATTTGAATTAAAGCTGAACAGATTAATGCAAACAGAGCTGCAATAGGTTTAAATTCATTATCAAAAATTGCGATGGAAGTACCGATTACAACCGGCACAGCCGATGCTAATAATGTTTTAGGGCGACTTGCTAAAAGCCATGCTTCCCACTTTGATATATTTTGAGCAGATTCAATCATAATATTATCTAAGGTACCCGCGGGAATTTTTTAAAGTCCGGTTTTCTTTTTTCATTATACGCATTCTTTCCTTCCTGGGCTTCCTCGCTCATATAGTAAAGGAGGGTAGCGTTTCCGGCAAGTTCTTGTATGCCGGATTGTCCGTCAAGTTCAGCATTAAATGCCGACTTCAACAATCTAATTGCAAGCGGGCTTTTTTCTAAAATTTCTTTTGCCCATTGAACGCCTTCATTTTCCAGCTCATCAACCGGAACAACTTTGTTTACCATTCCCATCTGAAAAGCTTCTTGAGCATTATATTGACGGCACAGATACCAGATTTCACGAGCACGCTTTTGCCCTACCATTCTGGCTAAGAAGCTTGAACCGAAACCGCCGTCGAAGCTGCCGACTTTTGGTCCGGTTTGACCGAAGACAGCATTATCGGCAGCGATAGTCATATCGCACATAACATGCAGAACATGTCCGCCGCCGATTGCGTAACCTGCAACAAGTGCAATTACAGGTTTAGGTATGCTTCGTATCTGTTTTTGAACATCTAAAATATTCAGCCGGGGAATGCCGTCGGCTCCAACATAACCTTTATCACCCCTAATAGCTTGATCGCCGCCTGAGCAGAATGCATACTTGCCGTCTTTCGCGGGTCCGTTTCCGGTTAATAAAATTACGCCTACATTGCTGTCCTCGCGTGCATCAGCAAAAGAATCATACATTTCCAAAACTGTGTCGGGTCTAAATGCGTTCCTTTTTTCCGGACGATTAATTGTAATTTTAGCAATGCCCTCAAACTTTTCATAAATAATATCTTTATATGGTTTAGCAATTTTCCAATCAACTGACATTGTTTGTCCTTAATATATTTTTAAGTGTTTTAAGAAATTGTTTATTAAAATAATAAATTCATTTGGTTTTTCTAAATGTGCATTATGTCCGCAGTTCTTTATTACTTCCAATTGTGAACTCCTTATCTCTGCATTCATTTGTTTATTAAAATGTAAAAATTTGCTGTCGAGTTCCCCGGTAATAAAAAGTGTTCTGCAATTTATTTCAGAAATTTTATTCCAATAAGATCTCATTGCCCCGGTACTGAAAGCCAATAGAGTATTAGCTAAGCCGGTTTTATTGCTGCGTAATTTATTTTTTTTCATCAACTCATATTTTTTTGAATCAATATTTTTAAGAGATGAAAAAATTGGAAGTTTCAACCAGCTTTCAATAAATGAATTTATACCGAAAGCTATAAGATTTTCGGCTAATTTTTTATCGGCGTAAATTCTCTCTTCCCTCTCAGTTGGATTTTCAATTCCTGCTGTTGTGCTTTCTAATATTAACGCAGCCACTTTTGCGGGATTGCAAATTGTGTAACCCAATGCAAGCCTGCCTCCCATTGAATAACCTGC
The DNA here is from genome assembly GCA_013112585.1 of Ignavibacteriota bacterium. Classification (GTDB taxonomy): domain Bacteria; phylum Bacteroidota; class Ignavibacteria; order Ignavibacteriales; family Melioribacteraceae; genus IGN16. Next base: position 39,968 of record JABFGH010000032.1, read on the forward strand.
TAAAACAAATTTATCAAAACCGAAGTATTGAACAGCAGCTTCAATAATTTTATGCTGATAGTCTTCAGAATAGAAATTGATGTTTTCCGGTGAATCAGTTTTACCATGTCCAATTAAATCAATTGCCGCCGCAAAGTAAGAATCATCAAGCTGAGGAAAAATAAACTGCCAATCAGCCGCGCTCCCGGTAAATCCGTGTAAAAATATTATCGGTGTCTCTGTTTTATTCCATTCATTTTTATTGCAGATAAGGTTTATCGAGATGTTATCTATTTCAAAATTTTTAATTGCCATCAAAAAAACTTGAGGTTGTTTGCGATACAGATTTCCAAAATCTTTTTCTTTCGATAAGTGAATGAGTTGAATTAGTTTTAATTTCTAGCACCGTTAGGTTTTTGCTTTGTACTGCTTTTAATAATCCGGATTCAAAGTCATTCCAACTTTTAATTTGATGGTGAACCCCTTCAAAGCCTTGAACGAATTTTTGAAAAGAGAGGTTATGAGGAGTTTTAAAAAATTTTGTGAAAACATTTTTATGTTCTGCAATCGGCAGCATCTCAAAAATACCGCCGCCGTTATTGTTTATTAGTACAATTGTTAAAGGGATTGATAAAAGCTTAGAAATTGATAAACCGTTCAGGTCATGGAAAAAAGCTAAATCGCCGGTAACTAATACTGTAGGCACTTTTGCAGCTTTTGCAATCCCCATTGCGGTTGAAGTTATTCCGTCAATTCCGCTTGCACCACGGCTGCAGTATAAATTTATTTTTGCACGTGATCCGGAGACAAAGAAATCTAAATCACGGATCGGCATGCTGTTAGAAACCATCAAGTTAAATTTTGAAGTCAAAGTCTGAGCAGCTGCGTTAATGATTTTTCCTTCAAACGGGAAAGCAGCCGAGTTAAGAAAGGCGGATTTAATTTCTTCTACTTTTTTATCAATTTTTAATAACTGTTCGCTGTAATTGTTATCAATATTTGTAACCGTACTTGATTTGAATTCACTTAAAAGTTTTTTACAAAAGCTTTCATAATCGGATTTGAATAGACCGGCGGCTGAAAGTGAAGGATCGTGAATATCGCCGTATTTATTTACAAGAAAAATATCAGCCGAAGTTTCTTCAAAAAAATCTAATAAACTTTTTGAGGTTGGGGCGCCGCCGAATTGAATTATAAACCCGGCATCTAATTTTTTGCGTATCTCTTTTGTGCGTAAAAAATTAGCAGCATTTACCACCATTCGTTTTTGTGAATGTTTCTTAAATCTTAAATTAGATGCGCCATCTGCAATTATTGGTAAATTATACTTCTGCGAAAGTTGGATACATAATTTTGAAAACTCATCCGAATAAAAATCGGAGCCGCAGAATATTATTCCTTTACTAGAATTTTTAATGGATGATTTAACAGCTTTCCAAAGTTTTACATTTTTTATAGGATTAGTATTTCTCTGATTTACTTTAATATTTTCATTTAATAATAACTTGTAATCAGCAGCGTCAATCTTATCTGTATAAGCATCCGGTTCAAATGGCTTCTCAAACGGACAATTAAAATGTACCGGACCTCTATCTAAATTATCTGCAATTAAAAATCCTTCTCGGGTAATGTTTTTTAGCCGTCTGATTTTATTTATTGAAGTGCCGGGTAAACCCAAATCATAAAATTTACGAATATGGTTAGCAAAAATATTTATTTGATTTATTGTTTGATTCGCTCCCGAATATCTTAACCGGGCTGGTCTATCGGCAGTAAAAATTAAAAGTGGAATTCTGCTTTTGTACGCTTCCACAATTGCGGGATAAAGTTCGGCTGCGGCTGTTCCGGATGTTGTTACGACTGCAGTAGGCTGATTTAATTTTTTTGCTAAACCTAATGCAAAAAAAGCTGATGATCGTTCATCTAAAATTAAATGAGTCTTAAAGTACTTCTCTCTTGAAAATGCAAATATTAAAGGTGTGCTTCGGGAACCGGGTGAAAAACAGATATGCTTTAAACCGCATTTTTTAAGTTGAGCAGCCAAAACGTCAGCCCAAAATATATTACGATTGATAGATTTTTTCATTTTCAAAAATTGATAGAATAGGTTTGAGCTTAAGTTTGGTTTCCTCAAACTCCTCTTGAGGAATGGAACCGTCAACAATTCCGCAGCCGGCAAACGCATAAAGTTTTTTATTTTTAAGAAGTGCGGAACGAATTGCTACTGCAAACTCACCTTGTGTATCAAAATTGTACCAACCGATAATCCCGCTGAAAAGTCCGCGCGGATAATCTTCAATTTCGCTGATCAGTTCCAAAGCAATTTCTCGCGGGGTGCCGCAAATTGCAGGAGTTGGATGAAGCCTTTTTACTATTTCTTCAATGTCTTCTGCATTATTAAGTTCGGCTTTTATTGGTGTCCATAAATGTTGAATGTTAGGCAGCTTTTTAATAAAAGGTTTTTCAAAGTAATTAATATTTTTACTGAAAGGCTGAATAGCGTTCATAACAAATTTTACAACCTCACCATATTCGCGCAAATTTTTGCTGTCGTTTAAAAGTTTTATCTCAAGTTCACTATCTTCAAAATCATTAGCGCCTCGTTTAATTGATCCGGCGAGCGCATCTGTTTCAATGTGGGTATTATTGAACGATAAAAGCTTTTCGGGTGAGGCACCTATAAATGCAGAACCGTTTTTTTTGTATGCAAAAATATAGCAGCCTTTATAATCTTCTTTCAGTTTGTTTATAATACGCTGAAGTGAAGGGGATTCATCTAAATCTTTTTCAACTCTGCGGGATAATACTACCTTGCTGATATGACCATTTGAAATTTCATCCAGCGCTGCATTTATTTTTGCAGTCCATGATTCCAGGTCTTCCGGTTTTTCCTCCGGTGGTTCCGATAAATCAAAACCATTTTTTATATAAGTGCCGTTGTTAAAATCTAATATTTTAATTCTTTCTTTGAACTTTTTCTCTAATAAATGTAATTCAGAACCATTAAATACAAAATTTACAATTGCATAATTTTTATTGGCTGTGCATAAATAAATAATTTTAGGAATAAACCAATTGAAGGTTTCAAAATCTGTCCAAATTCCTTCTTTATTTTCTGATTCAAATTTAGATGCACCCACAGTTAAAGGGAAGGAAATATTATTGAATTCCTGATGATTATGGAAAAATTTAGATTCCCATTTTTTTAGTAGAGAAGATATTAGCGGTGAATTTGATGCGTCGGAATTTGCAATCTCATATTCTGCATCTGAGGCAATAAATGCAAAATCTTTCCAGCTTGTATCAAAGTAGAAGAATTGTTCAAAATTTGAATTGAAAAGTTTTATTAATTTATGTCGCTCAATTTTACCTGCTTCCAAAGCATAGCTGATAAAATATTGCTTGTCGGCTTCAACTCTTTCTTCTATATTTTCGATAAATTTACTAAAACGGCTATTCACAAATTTCCTAAACTTTCAACAATAACAAATTCAATTTAATCATTTATTTAATCAATATTTGGAACAAAATAGTTTCACTAATGGATCAAAAATAAATCGATTTTAATAGAATTAATAAATGCTGCATAAAAAAGAAATGTATTTGATTTACAACCCATGATGTCGTTCTCCTTGAACTGCGCTGCAGTTCTTCCTTCATTCCGCATTCGTCTTATCTATGGATTTCATCCATAGCTATTTATCTTGAAGTACTTCGTACTTCCGGAGGGGATTCAACTTAGAAATATTTATTTTGAAAAGTTTGTACTTCAGGTTATACAATTTATTTTTCCTGTTCCAAAATATTTATGACTGCAGCGCAGTCAAAAATAAATAGCCCCGAATGCAATTCGGGTTAAATGATGCGGCGATTAGATTTATCAACTACGAATGTAGTTGAAGTTACAACCCATGATGTCGTTCTCCTTGAACTGCGCTGCAGTTCTTCCTTCATTCCATATTCGTCTTATCTATGGATTTCATCCACAGCTATTCATCTTGAAGTACTTCGTACTTCCGGAGGGGATTCGACTTAGAAATATTTATTTTTAAAAGTTCGTACTTCCGTTATACAATTTATTTTTGGTGTTACAAAATCTTTATGACTGCAACGCAGTCAAAAATAAATAGCCCCGAATGCAATTCGGGGTAAATGATGTGGCGATTAGATTTATCAACTACGAATGTAGTTGAAGTTACACCACCATGATATCGTTCTTCTTGAACTGCGCTGCAGTTCTCCCTCATTCTACATTCCTCTTATCTATGGATTTCATCCATAGCTATTTATCTTGAAGTACTTCGTACTTCCGGCTAAAACAATTTAACTATTTTAGATTCAGTGCGTCTAACGATTGAACAATATAAAGTTAGATAATTTAAATTAAGTGGAAAAAACAGTGCACCTTTTAAAATCTCTTTACAAATGATTAATTGTTTTGTATGTTCTGAACAGATAAAAATTACATTAAATTTTATTAATAGTAATTTCAATATTCAAATACTTATCTAACTACGGCGAAGTAATTAAAATTAAATAATAGATTCTAAATCAGAAAGTGAGTTCCATTGTGAAAACAGCCAAGAAAAAATCGGTATTAGACCTCTGGTCAAAACTTACACATGCTTTTGATATGGTAAGAAAAGGTCATACAAAGCATATTTCTCAGTACAATTTAACTGTTCCCCAGTTTGGGGTTTTGGAAGTATTAAACGATAACGGTGCCATGCCGCTTAAAAAAATAAGTGAAGTGATGCTGGTTACCGGTGCCAATATTACCTGCGTTGTGGATAACCTGGAAAAGGAAGACCTTGCAAAAAGAGTCCCTTCCAAAGAGGATAGAAGAATTATTAATGCAGAACTTACCGAAAAAGGAAAACAAAAAGTAGCAAGTATTCTTCCCGGGTATACAAAAAATATTTCAGATCTGGTTGGTAAATTAAGTGATAATGAACAAAAAGAATTAATGCGGTTATTAGATAAAATGCTTTAATACCGCTTCTCATTTTGAATGCTTAAGGGCGAGTGATATCCATTCGTCCATTTTTTCTTTCCCGATAAGTTTTACTCCGCTGCTTTCATAACATTTCAAAATATCTTGTTCATCTTGTGCAAGTATTCCCGATAAAATTAAAATTCCATTATCGGCTAACTTAGATATTAAATCATCGGCAATATTAAGTAAAATATTTTTGTTGATGTTTGCAGTTATCAAGTCAAAATTATCTTCAGTAATATCGGCAATCTCTGCATGTTTGATTTCAATTTTATCTGAGCAGTTATTGGCATTGACGTTTTCAATTCCGTTTTCAAAACACCACTCATCGTTATCGATGGCAATTGCTTTTCCGCCACCGAGTTTAACAGCCGCAATTGCAAGCACACCTGTTCCGCTTCCAACATCCAAAATCTTTTGTTCTGCCTGAACAAATTTTTCCAGCATTTTAATTACTAATTTGGTTGTTTGATGTTCACCTGTACCGAAGGACATTTTGGGATCAATCTCCAAAACAATCTCATTATTTTTTGGAGTGTATCTGCGGAAAGAAGGTTTAATTACAATCCGCTCGCTGATTGGAATTACATTTATAGTTTTCTCCCATTCTTCATTCCAATTTTTATCTGTGAGAGTATTTTCCTTAACACTAAAACTTTCTAATAGATTATTTTTAACCAGGCTCTCAAGCTGTGCGTTTATTGAATTTGCATTGACCCGGCTGTTGGAATCCGCAAAAACTAAAAGCTTGTTGTAATCTTCATTAATTCCGGTTATATCCAGTTCCCATAATATTCCGCTTATTAGATCGATGTTAAATGGTATAGCTGTAATTTCAAATTTTTTATATTCTTTCATTTACTATTTTCCTAAAAGGATATTGAATAAAGAAGTTTTACAATAACGTTACCGACTTGCTGAAGTGTTTCGATGCCTATTTTATCAATTGAATCAGCGTGTGTGTGCCAGTAATTTCTGTTCGTAGTGTTATGTCCAACATAATCTACATCCACAATATTAATTGATTTTATCCCACTCGAATTAAGCGGCACATGATCATCATAAATTGGATTGCCGACAGTATTAATAAATTTAGCTGCATTAACAAACTTTGCGGTATTCCAAACTAACTCAACAATATCCGGGGCATATTGAACTGAGTATAGCTCTTTTTTGAATTGCGCATTTTTATCACCAACCAAATCCAACAGTATAGCAAAGATCGGTTTATCATTCTGCTTTACTGAAGCAGAAAAATATTTTGAACCAAGGCAGAAATTAAGCAAGTCATTAGCTTTGCCGTAATCTTCACCGTCAAAAAATATAATATCAAGGCCGTAGTTAAGTTTATTTTCTGAAATTATGCGGGCAGTTTCAAGAAGCACAGCTACTCCGCTTGCGCCGTCATTTGCGCCTATTATGGGAATACTTTGCATTTGCGGGTCTTTCTCTTCATCCGCCCACGGTCGTGTATCCCAATGTGCGCATAATAAAATTCTATTTTCTTTTTCGGGATTAAATTTACCGATAATATTTGTGAGTGATAATTTTTCCCCGTCATAACCGGGATATTCAAAATTCTGTAGGATTACTTCATCTGCATATTGATTAAGTTTTGAAGATAGAAAAGCCAAAGTATTTTTATGCCCTTCCGAATTGGGATTGCGCGGACCAAAGTCAGTTTGCTTTTTAATCATTGCAAATGCGTTGTCCGCATCAAATATTGGCGAGTTCTTTTGAAAATTAATTTTATAAGCGGGTATCACAATCTGCTCTTCTTTTTCATTACATGAAAAAATAAACGACGCAATTAAAATGCAATTTAAAAATTGGCTTAATCTGTTTCGCATAAAATCTCACAAAGTTTATCAATAAAACTTCTTGCAATTTTATCTTTCTCAACATCCTTATGAATTAAAATGGAAAATGCCAATACGGATGAATTAAAAAATTCGTTACTCAGCAATTCATCAATTTTATTTGCTCTGCTTGTGTAATTTGTTTGTGCTGAGATTGATGCTGCAGAAATAAAAAGAATAAATGCAAGAGCAGATAACAACTGTGTTATTTTCATTTTAATTTTTCGGTAAGATTTTAAGATTGATTAAAAATATTCACGTACCCTAAAGTCAACACCAATTTTGTCTGTCACAAACTCTTTTGCTTTTTCAGTATCAACCTCATTAAGTCCAACTATGCTCATAACCACATGTGTATATTTCTTAGCGCTTTTTGCAAACTGAATCATCTCATCATGCATTTTCGGATCAACGCGCATTAATTTTGCGTATTGTTCAGGGTCTACGGAATTTAGGCTGATAGAAACGGTATCAATTAAACCTTCAAGTTCGGGTGTTATATCTTTTTTATTTATAATATTTCCATGACCATCAGTATTCATGCGGGTTTTGCCGCCGTTCTCTTTTACATAAGATGCAATTTGTTTTACAACTTCCCATCTTATTGTGGGTTCGCCATAACCGCAAAACACAATTTCTTCGTATTGTTTCGGGTCTCCTATTTCTTTTATATAAACTTCGGCATCGGGTTCCTGCGATTTATCCATCTTTAATTTGTAGCCCTTAATAATTGCCTCACCTTTACGGTCACAAAAAACGCAATCGGCATTGCATCTATTGGTAACATTAACATAAAGTGAATTATCAATTTTATAAGTAAAACTTAAATTGTTTTTACTTCCGATACCAAATAATTTAAATGCATTAAATGAAGTTGTACGTGCAACATCATCGATTGAAAGATTATGGATCTCCGCTATTTTTTCAGCAACTAATGCAACGTAAGCGGGCTCATTTCTTTTACCTCTGTATGGTACAGGTGTCATAAAAGGGGAATCTGTTTCAAGCAATAAATGTTCAATATTAATTTGACTTACAATTTTTCTAATGTTATCAGCTTTCTTAAAGGTAACATTGCCCGGGAAAGATATAAAATGTTTCATGGCTATTAATTCTTTTGCATCGTCAAGCGAGCCGGCAAAGCAATGGAATTGCGCACGCAGTTCAGTCCCGCTGTACTTTCTAATTATTTCCATCATATCATCATTTGCCTCGCGGTTATGAATTATAACCGGTAGCTTTAACTCAAGCGAAAGATCAAGCTGAGCTTCAAAAGCTTTAATTTGTAATTCCTTCGGTGAGAAATCATAATAATAATCCAAGCCGATTTCACCGATAGCGGCTACCTTTTTGTGATCGGCTAATAGTTTTATTTTTTCTATTAAATCGTCTGTCCATTCTGCCGTATCATGCGGATGGAATCCTACCGCTGCATAAATAAAATCATAAGTTTCGGCTAACTGAATTGCTTGAGATGATGATGCTAAATCAGTCCCCGGCACAAGTATATAATCAACGCCGGCGTTTTTAGCTCGTTCAATTACCTGTTCAAGCTCGTTATTGTAATTGGGGTAAAAAAGGTGTGCATGAGTATCAACGTACATTTGGGGGTAAATCCTTTTAGTTTAGAATAACAACTCTAAATTTAATGAAATATTTCTGATTGGTGAAATATTACCAATGACTTCGACATAATTATAATTAAGTAGATTGTAAATATTAAGATTTAAATTAGCTGGGATATTAAAATTGAAAAAAGAAAAACCGGCGTGCAAATCGATTACAAAAACATCAACCCGTTTATCCCCGTCTATTACGAAATCATTTTCAATTAATTCTCTATCAACTTCCTCAACTTTGGATAGATAGCGAACATCGGTGCCAAGATTAAAACTGCCAAGCGTGTATTCAGCTTCGGCGTAAATTGTATTGCGCGGGCGGTACTTTAATGCAATTTTATTTTCAATATCGCGTGCCCATAGATATGAATATGAAAACTTAAATGAAGTGCCGATGCTTTCCAGTTCAAAACCGGTGCTTATATCAATGCCTTGTATTCTTGCTCTTGTAACATTTCTAAATTGAATAAATCGACTATCCCCATCGCTTGTTAACGTGGGTTCAACTAAATCAAAGTACTCACTATGAAAAATTGCAGCATCAAAATTTATTTTATCGAAAAACAAATGAATAATTCCGGCTTCCAGCGTGTAATTGTTTTCCGGGTCAAGCTCTAAATTTGGTCTAATAATTAAACCGCTTGCATTAGTGGATGTATAAGTTTCAGCTAATGTAGGTGCTCTGAAGCCGGTTCCGGCAAAAGCACGCAGAATTGTTTTTTCATTAATTTTATAATTTGCACCAAGCTTTGGCGAAAAAGAATTTACAGCATCCAGTTGATTTATTTTACTGTAGTCAAATCTTAATCCGGCAGTAAGTGTAAGCTTCTTTGTAAATTTATTTTCGGCTTGGGCATATAAACCAAAGGTATTTGCATCGGGGCTGCCGAATATTGTTGAACTAACTTGACTTATTGAACTTTCCAAACCGCCGATAATTAGCAGGTTATCACTTACACTAAAATTAGTTTGAACCTCGGCACGGTAAAGTTCCGAGCGGGATGAATTTTCACTCCCCAAAATTTCCTTCCAGTAATTATTGTATAAACTAAGTTTAACGTTGTATGAGAATACTTTGCTGATAATTGATTCATAGATTAGTCCCGAAATAATTCTATCCGATTTGACCCTTGCGCCCAAATCTAAATCGGGCGGTTCCAATGCCTGCCGGGAATTTTTCCAGAAATTAAAATTGCCCCGATCGTGAGAATAGCCTGCTGCGATGAACGAAAGTTTTGAAAAATCATTTATCTTGTAAGTTGATTTAAGGAAACCGGAATAACGTTTAAGGTCATTGTTCCTCTTATAACTTAAATCTTCAGTGCGGGTTAATGAAAGAGAAATTCCAAAATCACCAAATGTATTTGAATGTGATGCAGTAATTCCGTTGAATGTTCTATAGCTGTTATTCCATTTCCATTCATCATGAGCGGGGTTATCATAAACACCAAAATAACTTTTAACAAGAGTGATAGGTTTTGAAGTGATATTTTTCGAAATGATATTAACGACACCGCCGATTGCGGCAGAACCGTATAGTGCGCTTGATGAACCTTTTATCACTTCAATTCTTTCTACATCCGTAACAGGAATCATTTCCCAAACCAGTTCGCCCGTATCGCCGGTAGAAAGCGGTAAGCCGTCCAAAGTCATTAAAACTCTTGTTCCGGCACCGCGGCTAAATCCGCTTGAGCCTCTTATACTTACCTGATCGAGTGCAACATTTACACCGGGTGTATATCTAAGTATCTCATCAATTTTAACAATATTCTTTTTTGAAATCCTATTGGAGTTTATTACTGATGTACTTACAGGCAGCTCCGATAAATTTTGTTTATGCTTTCCCGCAGATATTACAACTTGATCATATTGAAGAATTTTTTCGGTTAGAGTAATATTGAGAATTATATTATTTCCACTAATAATTATCGGGTCGGAAATATTTTTTTTGTAGCCGACCATTGATGCTTCCAAAATATATGTTCCCGATTTTAAGCCGGATAATTCAAACATTCCGTTTTTATCCGAAACGGTGCCGATAATTGTTCCTTCAATTAAAATATTTGCGCCGACAAGCGGGCTGCCGTTCGCATCAGTAATACTGCCGCTGATGGAACCTGTTTGACCGTTTAGAATAGTTGCTAATATTAGAAAAAAAAGAGATATAATTATTTTAACTTTCATCTATTTACCTCCCGGCGGCTGGGGCGGAGGATTATTAAAATCGCATACAATATTTATATCGCTTAAAAATTCTCCTTCGGGAATAGTAAGTTTGCCAAATTCAGATGAATCGCTTTCGGAATTGTAAACACCTGCAACCACCCAAGCACTGCGTACTAATTGAATTTCGGTCTCGGTGGTTTGTGCAACGGCTAAGTAGGCAAAATCACCGGCTTCAATACTGTTTAGTACCGGTTGGTTTTTAGATGTATTGTAGCTGTAGCTTTTAGCACCAAACGGTATTACTTCACTTGCATATTTTATATTAATAAAATCAAAATCTGCTGCACTTTTAATTTCATTTTTGAATAAAACAATATTTGTAGATGTAATATTTTCGTCCCACTCCCCAATAAATGTAATCGTTCCGCTAAAGCCCACTTCGGTTTTTTCAGGCTCAGGTTCAATACCTTTTCCGCATGCCGAAAAAATTATAACTGAAATTACTAATAGTTTTAAGTACATGAATGAAATTACACTCTGGAGAATGAAAATTCAAGAGGGATATTTATAAGGTTTAGAAATTGTAAAAATAATTAGAGTTAAAAGGCTAAGTTCCATTAATAACAGCAAAATAAATTTATACTTGAACTACTCCGTAGTTCCTTCTCGCATTGTTATCATTTACCACGGATTTTATCCGTGGTTATTAAGCTTTAACCCCTTGTATGTTGAAAGTTAATAATGGAAAAATAGTAAAAAAATAGTTAAGTATGGAAAAGGAGGAATACCCCTTGGTCTACGAGACCGACCCGGAGTTTCTTCTTTTCGTCAGGCAAATAGCGTGGAATAACCTGGTTGTAAGAAACCGCATAGGACAAGGA
>JABFGH010000033.1 GCA_013112585.1 Ignavibacteriota bacterium
ATATCAACACTATCTCTTTGGTTACTCGTTTATCTAAATCCGTGGTCAACCAGTATCTTGATTTATTGCCGGCTGACCAATAAATTTGTTCTTACACTCTTTCCTTTGGTATCATTTGATACTATTTCAGTAGCAGCATTTTCTTAACATCAACAAAACTCCCGGATTCTATTCTGTAGAAATAAACACCGCTTGATAAACCTTTGCTATTAAACATTACTTCGTGAATTCCAGATTCATAAAATTTATTTATCAATGTTGTTACTTTTTGTCCTAGTATGTTGAATATTTCGATCTTAGTTAAATTCGGTTCAGGTAAATTAAATCTAATCGTTGTTGTAGGATTAAATGGATTCGGATAATTCTGCAGCAGATCATAACTTTCCGGAATTCTAAAATCTTCTTTGTTAAAAGGCTGCGGTGAAGTAAATATAAATTTATCTGCAGGTGTAATTGGACTTGGATAAAATACTTGTAAAACATCACCTGACTGCCAATCATTTTCCCACCAAACCAAATTCCACGTCGCATAGTTTTGTACTTCTTCACTTTCCGGCTGAATCACATTTTCATGATAATCACTCATTACGAACGCTGTATACATTCTTCCTTCTTTATTCCAAACATGAAATGTATCTGTTTCGGATAGGTAACCCGCTCTATCATAAACCATAAAGTTAATTTGTTTATTATCGTCAATGCTCCAAACTTCAAATGGCACTCTGATAAGAAATGGTTCGCTTGTTCCCGTATTTGGATTTAAAGGATGATCTGCAATATCATACCCCCGTGCATCATAAAATGTTGCTAATTGTCCGCCTGAAATTATGTGTTCATAAACAATCCCATTGCTGCTGTCAATTTTTGTAACTCCATTAAATCTTAGTTCATAATCCTTTACAAGAAGCGAACTATCATTAGTTCCAAAACCTAATTGAGCATTCTGGGTTATTGCAATTGGAATACCAAAATCTGTGTAATCGGAAATACTAAATCTGCTTGTAGATGAATTTCTATTTATTTTTTCTCCATTAAGGTTAAGTTTGCCAAATGTCGTCGGCATTTCAAAATTAACATTTATATCAAGCTGAAAACCATCTGCAACAGGAAATTCAACTACTTCATTTGTATAAATATCTTTATTCCCTTTTACCGTTTGACCAAGAAGCAAAGTATCTTTCGTTGTTATATTCCTCAAATTCCAATACTTTTCTGTTTTTGTTTCATACTTTATTTCATCAACTGATAAAGTATCAAATAAATCCAAAGGATCATTCTCCCATCCATCATCTTTCAGCAAATATTGTATATTGATTGGAGGGGAAAAGTTTTGAACAATTACTTTCCATTTTTCTCCACCGTGAAAAATACCGTTTTGTGTTCGTTCATCGTTTACTAAGCCCATTAATATTTGCTGACCATTAATTTCAGGTCTAACTGTTCCGCCGCCTGCTACAAATTCAGGTGCTGATAAAATACTAATACCTATCGGGAGTGTTGTTATTATTCCATCTATCCATGCACCGTTATGTGAATTGTTTTCAAGTTCAAACTCAAGTTCAACTGTGTTTGCTTCTTCACCATATTTTGCAACTGCATACAGCTTTGAACCTGTTAAATCCCACGCTTTTGCAAATTGATGCCATTCACCATCCTCACCTCTAAAATAATCTCTGATGGTAAAAAATATTTCGTAATCATCTCCGGTTAATTTTGAAGGATCAACCACTGTAATGTTAAATTCCACATCATCTCCTGAACCTACAGATTGGCTGTAAAATATTGAATCGCCATAATTTGCACCTTCAAGCGTATCGAGATATGAAATACTGATATAAGCAAGTTCAGATTCTGTAGTGTTAATTTTATTCGGGGGGTTATTCTGATATGTATATGCACTCACACCAAATAAATATTCCTTTCCCTTAACTAAATTTGCTCCGTTTGAAAAATCATGGTCAATTAAAATTGATCTTTTAATCCCCGTATCAGCCCCATTTTGACGGAGACCATTAATCGGCTGCCCTGTCAGTGAATCAGGAATATCACCATAGATTTTCGTTACTCCATCAACAATATCAAATGTTGCAATTTTTGAATCATATTCAAATCCAATTGGCGGAATGCTTTGCCAATAAACATTGTATCCTTGAAATGAATATCCATCCTCATTAAAGTTTTCAATTTGGTTAATTAACTCTTGGTTGTCATTCCATTCAATCAAAATTCCGTCTATAGTATTTTTTATTGAAACATCCGGGGCAGGCGGAGCCGCAAGTTTTTGCTGAATATCAAAATTATTGTATGATCTCTGAATTTTTGAAGCATAATACCTAAGAAGATTAATTGACTTAAATCTATCGGAACCTAAAGCAGCAATTTGTGCAATTACAACCTCTTGTGTATCACCAATTGCCATATTAAATGGTCCCGTAGAGAAACCTCCGACTCGTTCTCCGGCAGGATAAATAAGTCCGTCAACCCATCCCGATTGAGTTATGGGGTCACCTGAAAATGGAAATTTAGTTGGTTGGTGAGTAATTAAGTCAATATATGGATCCCCGGTTAAACTAATTCTACCCTTAAAAAGATTATAATATTGCCAAGCGCCGAATTGAGTACCAAAATCTGGAGCGTTAAATGTTGCATCACCAGCTGAAAGAAAAAAGTAACTGGCTGTCATAGGCAAATTAATGAAACCTGGTCCCTTCAAAGTGTTATCAAAAATTGCAAAATCATTTGCATCATCAATTCCATTCTTATTTTTATCTTCACCTTCATTTCCATTTAAAATTGGTCCCTGTAACAATTTATATCCCACAGCAGGTGTTGGATATGGATGATAAACTTGATCATATTCAACACTATTATATCCAAAAATCATGTCCCTCATTTGGTCAGTCCCAATAAAATCATTTTGGCTATTTCCAATATCGATATCTGCCCAAGATGCTATGTACATATCATGAAAATCTTTCTCTGATTTGTTGATGAATTTATACTTTCTAAAAAACAAATTTTTATTAATAGGATTAGTATCATAAGCCCAAACAGTAACTTGTATTTCAATTCCGAATTGATCGAAAATTGGACCAAATATCCCTCCAAATATTATTCTATCATTTACAACATACCAAATTGTTTGTTTTGTATTTTCTACGCCCGGGACATCAATTGTCGGTTCATATATTCCATTTGAATTTTTATCAATGAATGGGGCTCCATCCACCACAGGCCATTCATTCCAATCAGTGATATATTGATCTCTTATATTTTCATATGTATCATTTTCATCGGCTATTTCTGAGGAAAGATCAATCGCAGGACTTCCCGGATAAACATCACTCCTGACTCTGTAGATTCTATTTTTCGGCAGTTCAGGATCTTCCGGCGATCCATCAGCACGTATTTTACCCGGCTGCAATCCGGAACGATAATATGAACCTCCAATTCTAACTTGCGGATCATCACCAATAAATCCCGCCCAAAGTAAACCTGATTCAAATACTGCAGTTTTTCCGCTCCCCTTAGGATATTCAAATCCCGCATAACCAGCCCGCAGCAGATCAGATCTGCCATCATTGTAAAAAATTGTGGAAATGTTATTAGTGTTTAAATAGGTATGTGAGATATTTTTAACGGTTGTTTTAGCAAAGCCTTTTGGAATTGATTGTCCGAAAAGACTGCCGCCCACGATTATCAAGAAAAATATGGTTGTGATCGTTGCCTTCATACCAATACCCATGAAAGTTGCCATAATACTTTTGCACCTCAATTCAAAATTACATTTGAATTACGATTATAACTAA
Source organism: Ignavibacteriota bacterium (assembly GCA_013112585.1). Taxonomy (GTDB): domain Bacteria; phylum Bacteroidota; class Ignavibacteria; order Ignavibacteriales; family Melioribacteraceae; genus IGN16. The sequence goes on from JABFGH010000033.1 coordinate 3,810, forward strand.
CAAATATTATATTAAAATGTCAAACCATCTCACGAGTAATGGTTAAAATAAAATAACCAAAAGAAATAATAAAAAACCCGCTATAAAGCGGGTTTTAATCAATACAATATTTACCAAATCTTATTTCATCAACATCATCTTTTTAACTGAATTAAAATCACCGGCACTTATTCTAAATAAATATACGCCGGATGCAAAATTTGCAGCATTAAATTCTGCTTCATGATAACCAATTTCCAATTCTTGATTAATCAGTTCAGCAACTTTTTCGCCCAGTAAATTGTAAATAGCAAGATTTACCATACCTGCTTTGGGAATAGAGAATTTAATTTTTGTAGCCGGGTTAAATGGATTCGGGTAATTTTGTGATAACTCATATTTATCAGGCGCGCTAAAATTGACATTTAAAATTTCGCTGTATGCAAATGTCCCATCAAAATCAATTTGTTTTAATCTATACTCATATTTTCCCGGTTCAGTCGGTTTATCTGAAAAGTTGTAAACTGTTGCCTCAGTGGTTGTGCCGCTGCCTTTTATAAAGCTTAGGCTCTTCCAATTTTTCTCTTTTGCTTTTTTCCGCTCTACAGAAAATCCCGAATTATTAAGCTCAGTTTTCGTTTCCCAATTTAGATAAACTTCACCTTCAACTTCACTTGCATTAAATGCCGTTAGTTCAACTGGAACATTATCCGATACAATCATTGTGATTGGAACTGTAATGCTTGCACTACTTGGATCATTACTGGTTATCACGCAATCCATTGAGTATGTTCCAAGTTCTAAATCATCGCATGAAAAATTTAGAACGACCGAAACTGAATTGCCATTATAAAGAGTTCCGCCCACTTCATTGACTAAAAGCCATTCAGGCTCAGCCATAAATTGAAGTGCTAAGCCATCCGTAATGTAAGCTGCATTATTTGCCACCTGAAGTCCAACCGAACCGTTTGCATTTTCAATTCCGATTGTTGAAGATGTTACAGTGCCCTGCATTGAGTTGTAGTAAATAAATATTTTTCCATTTGAGTGAAGAACAACTTGAAATGTATTCGGCTGTGTAGAATTATATTTTATCCAATTTGTAAATTGAACTATAAATTTATTGCCAGCCTGCTGATAATAAATTTTTCCTTGTGTACCGCCTTCAAGATCATCCCAAAACGGTGCAATTATATCATTTGGCGAAGCTGAGTTAGGTATTGATGCATTTGAAAATATATTGTTTGCTATAGGCTCAAAAGTAACCAGCCCATTGGTTGAAACATATAATTGAGTTTTGGTTTCACCGTAAAATTTAAAGGGAAAACCAAGTGCAAATGGACCGGCATATCCTTCATCGCGCGGATTAAAAGATCCCGTAGCAATCCAATTTGTAATTTCTGTTCCTGTTGATGTAATATCATTCCATATAAAATCGGGTCCGCCCGGTTCGTTGCTGTCTTTCCATTCGTAGCCGAATTCATCAGGACCGCCGCTGCCTTTAATGCTTGCACCATACTTGGATTCAGCATTTTTATCTTTCTCATTCACAACATCCGTATTTGATTTTACGGGTATTAACTTTGCTTTTACTCTGCCCGGGAAAACATGATTAGTAAATTCAATTGAGTAATCAAGAGTTGAACTGCCCGATGAAATATTTGAGATTACAAAAGTATCGGCAGCAGAAGTGTTTGGCAGAAGTGTACACGTCATACTATTTGGGTTAACACTAATTTCCGGTGCTTCAAAGGTAGTACCTGAAACAATATTAGATATCTGGGAGGCATTCCCCCAAACATCCATCGCTTTAATTGCAAAATAATATTCTGTTGAAAAATTCAATCCGCTCACTTCAAAAGATTTTGGAGTTCCGGCTGTATCGGAATTGCCGCCGTAGATGATTGCCGATGCATTTTGATAATCATTATCATTTAATATTTCATTTTCAGAAAATCTAATATCGTATGAAGAAATTCCTCCGAATGTGGAATCGTAAGGTGCGGTCCAACCGAGCTTAATTGAATTTGATGTTTGATCGATGACACTTAGATCGGCAACCGGTGTTGGTGCTGTAGAATCCGGGGGAATTAATTTCTTCGTCGGCTGAGCCGGATCGCCCATTAAATTATACATTTCTATATATCTTAAAAGATCATTACCCGGTGCAACATTGCCTCCAAAGTGTGTCGCAAAATAAATTTTTGCTTGATCAAACATTGGTGTTACTTGTGTCAGGTCATCAACAAACATCGATTCAAATATTTTCTTTTCCAGCACATCGTCTTCATCCCAATAGGAGTTTACAGAGGAACCGTAAAATGTTGATGCACCATTTCCGGTTCTAATCCAGGTCTCACCAAAGCACTCGATTAAATGATATGAACCGGTAATACATGCAAAAGAATAAACGAATGGGTAAACTGTATTTGTTAATGCTCTAACTTGAGGCTGACTTAATGCCGGACCATCAGCCCAGCCGGTATTTGAACCGTGACCCGAATAAATTGCAAATTGTTTGTTATCATTTAAAGCATTTATAAGCTGTGTTGTTGTTGCGTTATAAGTAACTGTATATAGCTTTAGGTTATCATATCCATCGGGAGAAAAATAATTATCAATTACAAAATTATGTGTGCCTTCGGAAATACTTGAATTATCAGTTGAAGCCATAAATACATTATTTTTATCGAGAATGCTGATATTGTTTTCCATGTATATAGATTTTGCCAATGCGTTGCTCAGTTCAGTTTGATTCCTAACGGAAAACCTTCCGATAAAAGAATCGGCATAGTAGTCACTTCCTTCAAGCAAGGCATAATATAAATCTGTTGTAGGACTGCTTGTACCGCTGCCTGTCCATGCCTCAATTTTATCTGTGTCGCCCACCAGCAGTATAAATTCAGGTTTCGTTGCCGGATTATCATAAAGTGATTGCAGAAAAGATTTTATTGAAGTAGTATTTGTTCCGGTAGTTGTTGTATTATAAACTGAAACATTGTATCCGAGATTTTGTTTATTATTCACAAAACCGGTCAACTCTGACTCATACTCAGGCGCTGTAATAATCAAATAATTAATAATTTTAGATTTACTGCTTCTATTGTAATTCACAAAAATTGAGTTTAAATAATTATCAAAACTTTCTGATTGATTTAATGAAGTTTCAATAGAACTGTTTATTGATAATTTAATTTTTGCATTTTGAATAATCTTTAATTTTGATTCAGCCGGGTTGTATGCAAAAGGTTTAATAGTTACGGTAACACCCGCAGCACCGCCAATTATAAATGGTTCCGAGATAGAAACAACTGAACGATTAATTGACCCGTTTGTTTTGTAATACTCCTTGTTTATTGTGAATGGTCTGTCGGCAATGGGTTTCGATTTCTCCCATGGTTTTTGAAAAGGATAAATTTTTGAATCTAAGTTTTGAGTAATCTCATTTACTTCAAGCAGGCTAACCTCCGGTATACTTCCGTCATTCGGAATCATTAAATTAAACGAAACAATCGGAAGTGCAGGTTCGCCGTAATCCGGCAGCACTCCATAACCATCTGCCGATAATGAAATAAATCCCTCGCCCTCAACATTCTTTGAATCTACTTCATAATTAATTAAGCTGAAATTAATGTGATAATCATTTCCGTGTTTTTCTAATGTTATGCCGTTGGGTAAATTTACACCAAGAATAATTGAAGATTGAAAAAGTAAAAATAGCAATGCAAGAAACAAACGCATTCTTAACATGAGAACCTCTGCAGTAATTTAAGTATGCTGTATTTTTATAATAGTGCCTCGTCTCCATAAACGAGTAAATCAACATAATTATTTTTTTCAATAATCAATAGTTTAAACTTTAATTATCGGACATTGTGTCTTATTTACTGTGATCTATATCAAACTATAAAAACCATTGAATATGTTTTGAAAGAAGTGGTAGCGGTACTAATAATTATCTATCAGACTTAATAATTATTTTTTAAGTGGAATACATATCTGAATTATTTTTCTAAACAAATTACTAGTGCCATTTAACTTTAAAAAAGTTAGAACCATCTTCCTGTCATTTGATGAATACCAATTAAAACCAGTATTAACGGTACCGCTATTGCCAATAATGCTATTTGATAACTTGGAGTTTTCCTCTTTTTATTTACTGCCGTTAATACATGCGCGGCGGCAAGTGCGGCAAACATATAAATTATATGCATAAGCTGATATGAAAAATAACCTTTTACAAATAACAAAATTATCCCGAGTAAAACATTTAAGTCTAATGAGGAATTAAAAATAACTCCCAACATTCGTGCAGTTTTGTCGTAAGGTTTTTTAGTTAATAACCCATAAGCAAAGTAAACAATTGCTATTACTGCGAACAATAATACTAAATACCTAATACCGGAATGAGCGTGAAATAATGCTGTCATTTATATCTATCCTTTCTTTTACAATTAAAAATTATTCTAAAATTATTGAAATTTGAAACACAAACAAAGTTAAATAAAATTTTACAGTCCTGTGATATTTCCGTGATAACTAAAAATTAGTTTACTCTCAAATATTTCAAACACAAAAAGGAGAACAAACTATGAAAGCACTACTTTATTTGGCATTAGTCTCTTCACTAATAGTTTTCGGCTGCTCCGAAGATGATGAAAATATGAACAATCCCCCGGCGACTTCCAGTTTAACGCTTAACATAAACGGTCTAGAAGACCTCGGTACATCGGCAATGTATGAAGGCTGGATTATTGCCCCTACTCCGGGAGCAAACAAACCTGCCGCCGATACACCAATTTCAACAGGGACTTTTTCTGTAAACTCAAGCGGTCAGTTAAGCAAAACTTCCTTTGAAATTGACACTGAAAACCTTAACAGTGCCTCTACATTTGTTTTAACGATTGAACCGGTTCCGGATAACGACCCTGCACCAAGTGCAGTGCATATTTTAGCAGGAGATTTTACTGCAAATACAGCAGCGTTAACAGTCGGGCACGGAGCCGCATTAGGTGATGCATTTGCCGCCGCAGCAGGTAAATATATTTTAGCTACACCAACAAATGGCGCTAACACCAATGAGAACAGCGGTATCTGGTTTTTAGATATTTCATCCGGCACTCCGGCTCAAGGACTGCAGCTGCCGACACTTCCAAACGGTTGGGTTTATGAAGGCTGGACTGTGATAAACGGAACACCCGTTACCACAGGAACATTTACCAGCACAACTATGGTTGATAATGCCGATCCGTACAGCAGCACACAAGGCGGACCTCCTTTCCCTGGTGAGGATTTTTTAGTTAACGCTCCTTCCGGATTAACATTCCCGACAAATATTGCAGGAGGAACTGCTGTTATCTCAATTGAACCGTCACCCGATAATAGTCCAAACCCGTTTACATTAAAACCATTGGTTGGCGCTATCCCGGCGAATGCAGTCGATCATGAAACTTATATGATGAATTTGAATCTTGGTTCTTTCCCAACCGGAGCAGCAACCAGGTAGCCTTTGTTTCTCTAACTCTAAAGGCATTGCACTAATTTATAATATTTACTATTTAGGATATGAAACTCAAAACTAATCTCTTTCAAATTTTTTAGATGCAAAATTTAGGATTTACAAAATGAAAAACGTACTTGTAATTGAAGATGACAAATCAATAGCCGATCTAATTGAAATTCATCTGAAGGATATGAATTGCGCCGTTACCAAATGCTACGATGGTGAGGACGGATTAAGCAAAGCATTAAAAGAAAATTATGATTTGATAGTACTCGATTTAATGCTGCCGAACCTGGGCGGACTGGAAATTTGCAAGGAGATTAGGAAAGAAGATGACTACACACCAATATTGATGCTTACATCAAAATCGGAGGAGATCGATAAGGTGATTGGATTGGAAGTAGGCGCTGATGATTACTTAACCAAGCCTTTCAGCATTCGTGAATTTATTGCAAGGGTTAAAGCAATCTTCCGCAGGGTGGAAGCAATACAAAAAGATACTGATGATACAGGTGATATCATTTTCGGAGATTTAGTTATTGAAGTGGAAAAGAGAAAAGTTCTTTTAAGCGGAGAAAGAATTGAACTAACGCCCAAAGAATTTGAACTTCTCCACTTACTCGCTTCCCACCCAGGAAGAACATACACACGCGAGCAGCTTCTAAACATGATTTGGGGCTACCAGTACAGCGGTTACGAACATACTGTTAATTCTCATATCAATCGGCTGAGAAGCAAAATTGAAAAAGATCTCTCCAAACCGCATTACATATTAACATCGTGGGGAGTGGGTTACCGCTTTAGCGAAGGTGAAGAGGTTACATCATGAGTAAAAATTCTTCCTCAAATAAAATTGGATTTTTCAGAAGTTTGATCTGGAAGCTCGGCGCAACTTTCTTTCTCATTCTTTTGGTCATCTCTGCAATTTACCTTTACATAGCTGTATGGACTGCCGAAATGTACTATCAGGAAACGAGTCAAAAATTAAACGCAGAAATTGCCCCGCACATTGCCGCAGAGAATAAATGCTTTGTTGACGGCAAAGCGAATGATGAAGTTTTGAAAGGAGTTTTTCATGATGTAATGATTATCAATCCCAGTATTGAAGTTTACCTGCTTAACACGGAAGGAAAAATTTTAACCTACTTTGCACCGAACAAAAAAATTAAGCTGGATTATGTTCCGCTTGAACCAATACATGAATTCATTGAGAATAAAGGTGAATCTTTTGTAATGGGGCACGACCCCAAAGCCGAACATGGAGAAAAGTCATTCTCCGCAGCGGAAGTTTATGAAGGCTCGGAATTGATGGGATACATTTATGTAATTCTTGAAGGTGAAGAATTTGTAAACGCATCTCAGCTTTTGCTCGGTAGTTACATTCTCCGTCTCGGTGCCCGCTCAATGATAATCACTTTGATAGCCGCATTACTTATAAGCATAATTGCGCTTTCATTTATTACTCGCAATATGCGTAAAATGGTAACGGTAATACGTGAATTTCAAAATGGCAATTTGAATGCAAGAGTAAAGCTGAAAGGAAAAAGTGAGTTAAACGAATTTGCAGATTCCTTTAATGATATGGCTGATACTATTGTTCAGAATGTTGAAGAGATGAAAACAATGGATAATTTGAGAAGAGAACTGGTTGCAAATGTTTCTCACGATCTGCGAACACCTCTCGCTACAATACAAGGCTACATCGAAACAATTATGATGAAATCCGATTCACTCTCGAAAGAAGATAAAGAAAAATATATGCACACGATTTTCAGCAGTACGGAGAGATTGAAAAACCTTGTTGCAGAATTATTTGAGCTTTCAAAATTAGAGGCTCGGGAAACAAAACCGAATCCTGAACCATTTTCCATTGCGGAGCTTGTGCAGGATGTGCAGCAGAAAAATTTGATTATTGCCGAACCTAAAAATATTGAGCTAAAATTGGAATTCCCTTACGACCTTCCATTTGTTTATGCCGATATTGGAATGATGGAAAAGGTGCTGCAGAATTTACTTGATAACGCAATGAAGTTTACTCCATCGGGCGGCAGTATTAAAATTAGTTTAAAATCTAAGAAAGATGAAATCCTTTTAAGTGTTGCTGATTCAGGTCCGGGAATAAAACCCGAAACACTGCCTCACATTTTTGAGCGATATCAAAAAGCTGAACGAACAAGTTTGGATGAAAAGAGCGGACTCGGATTAGGGCTGGCAATAGTTAAAAAAATATTGGAGGTGCACGATATAAATATTTTTGTGGAAAGCAGCGAGAATACCGGAACAGTATTCTCGTTCAGCCTTCCAAAGTATAAAGGGAAAAGTGTTTCTGATAAAAAGTTGGAATATTCATAAAAATTTCATCAATCCACCAAATACGCTTCTTGCTGCTTATTCTCGCTTAGCATCGATGCTCTTTCAACAAGAGTTAAGAACTCTTTTCGATAACTGTATTGATCCTTACCCATGGAAGATTCAGCTAGCGTTTTTATTGAATTATAGTTTGCATCACCCTTAAATTCAGAATCTCTTAAAACCATTGCAAACTGAGCCACTGCTGATGAGAACCTAAAATTATCTGAGGTTTTTGAGAATGCTGTGCTCTCATCATTTAAAACACTTACAATTTCCTTGCTTTTTGCTCCATCAGGTTCCTTGTATCTGATCTTTACAGTTAAAACTTCATCGGAGTTGTAAGCATCATCTTTAATTTTGGTGTCCTGATATTTCAAATCATTTGAGCTTTCAGAATTGCCCTTTGCAGGAACAACTTCATAAAGTGCTGTTACAGTATGCCCGGCACCAATTTCGCCGGCATCTTTTTTATCATCGGTAAAATCTTTGTCATCCAGTTTTCTATTCTCGTATCCAATTAGTCTGTATGATTCTATCTTAGCCGGATTAAATTCAACTTGAATTTTTACATCTTTAGCAATAGTAAAAAGAGTTGATGTAATTTCATTTACCAATACTTTTTTTGCTTCCAAAATATTATCAATGTAAGCGTGATTCCCATTTCCTCTATCTGCTAATTCCTGCAGCCTATCATCCTTGTAGTTACCCATTCCAAAGCCAAGCACAGTAAGGAAAATTCCGTCATCACGTTTTTCTTCAATAAATCTTACCAGCTCTGATGTGCTTGAAATCCCAACATTAAAGTCACCATCAGTCGCTAATATCACTCTATTGTTTCCATCTTCAATAAAATTTTCTTTTGCAATATTATATGCAAGTTGAATTCCAGCTCCGCCTGCAGTACTTCCTCCGGCTCGCAGTTTTTCTAATGAATTTATTATTGTACTTTTTTCGTCAGCTGAAGTTGATGGAAGAACAAGTCCCGCACTGCCGGCATAAACTGCAATCGCAACTTTGTCTTCAGGATTTAATTGTTCAACAAGCAGTTTAAATGATTTTTTTAGCAGCGGCAGTTTTTTCGGACTATTCATCGAACCGGAAACATCCAAAAGGAACACGAGGTTGCTCGGCTTCTGCTCTTCTTTTGAAAGCATTTTTCCCTGCAGTCCAATATGCACAAGATTGTTCTCTTTATTCCACGGGCATTCTGAATATTCTAAATTAATAGAAAGCGGGTCATCGCCATCAGGCTGCTTATAATCGTAAGAAAAATAATTTATGAATTCTTCAGTTCTCACTGCATCTTTGTATGGAAGCTGATCCTGCATTAAAAATCTTCTAGCGTTAGAGTAAGAGGCTCCGTCAATATCTGCGGCAAATGTGGAAAGCGGTTTTTTGATAACATTGAAAAATCCGCTCTCATCGATTTTTGAGTATTCTTCTGTGTTGTGGGGTTGATATAATTCATTAGTACCGCCGATTGTATATGCCATTGATTTATTGACTGATATGTTTGGAGAGGCCATATCAGCAATCACAGCAATTTCTTCAACCGTAAACCCCTCACCACGCAATTTAAAGTCAATAACAGTTGATTGATTCTTTTTAACAATAACTTTTTTAATTGTCATTGAAGCATAGCCAACATAACTTGCTTTTAAAGTGTAGTTGCCAACGGGAACTTTTTCAATCTTGTAATAACCGTCAACGTCAGTGGCTGTAACAAGTTTTGTATTCACGATTAAAATGTTTGCGCCAATTAAAGGGGAACCGGTTTCCAAATCTGTAACTCTGCCTTTAATAACTCCATAATCCTCAGCATTAATGCCGGTAAATAAAAGTACAAAAAGTAAAACTGTTAACTTTTTCATAACCACCTCATTGTGTTTGAAAAATAGTGACAGAGTCACAAATACGTTAAATACTTTGATGTTAAATTTTTACAACATTTAACCCTTGAATAATAATCTAATCGCATTTTTTTATAATTCAACCCCAAGAATGGGTACTTTGTTTCAATTAAAAATTTTAAAAGATATGCCGCTATGTGAAATAACTGTAAAATCCTGCAACCATTTTACAATCTGTAAGTCTAAACTTAAATGAAGAAAAAAATTAATCTGTCAATTGAGAAGGAGAATAAAAATGAAATTCAAAAGTGTATTAGTAATTTTAACGCTGCTTTTATTTTGTGCATCAATGCTTACCGCTCAGCAATTCCGTGAACGGAACGAAACTTTTGAGCTGGACAAAAACGGCAAGGTTGTAATTGACACTTATAAAGGAAGCATCAAAGTTGATACATGGGATAAGGAAGAGGTAAAGGTTTACGTTAAAATCACTGCTGATGAAAGCTGGAACGGAACCGACCCCGAGGATCAGTTAAAAGAAGTAAAAATAAAATTCAAATCAAATGATGATGCTCTTTATATTGAATCGGATTACAAAAACACCTCTTCATCATGGTTCGGTTCGCAAACGAGAGCATTAGTAAATTACGTTATTACAATGCCGCGTAACGCAAATTTATTTGTTGATGATTATAAATCCGACTCGGAAATAAGCGGATTGAATTCCGATATTAGTTTTGAGACCTATAAGGGTGATCTCGTTTTATCAAATTTTGAAGGCGCACTGGATATTGAAACTTACAAAGGCGATATAAGAATTGATGTGGATAAATTATTAGGCGACAGCAGTTTTGAAACTTATAAAGGTAGAATAACGGTTTCTCTTCCCTCCTCAACCGCATTTACTCTGGATGCCGATATGGGTCGCAAAGGCGATTTAGACTCCGATTTTGAAATAACCTATAAAGGGAAAGCTAAACGAAACCGCGATGTTGTTAAAGGTGATGTGAACGGCGGCGGACACAAAATTGAATTTGAAACTTACAAGGGTGATCTGAAACTTGTAAGTAAATAGTTTATAACGCATTAGCTATAACAATAAAAGGCGATCAATGATCGTCTTTTTTTTATTTTATTTATAAGGTCAGCAAATCTTATTTCACATTCCTTTAACAGGTAAATATTTCCAAAAATTCATATAAACGGGGTGAAATTTTTGAAATGATATTTTCAAATAGATTATTTAGATTATTTTTCTTCATTATATTACTCGGAATAATAATTGCGTACAGTAAATTGTTTTTTTATTTAACAATAAAAGGTATTTGATATGATTTTTATGCGAGATTTAAGAATAATTTTTATAACACTGATCACCATAACTCTTCTTATTTCATGTAAAGAAGATGATCCAACACAACCGCAAGAACAAGCACCGGATATTCCTCCGCAATCAACATTTGTAATGGATTTTACTGCTTTCCCGGATACCGCCAGCCCTGCAGCATTTCAAAAGGCAAATGCTGATACAATTGAATTCGGCAATTGGGGATGGGCTTATGGTAATGCTGTTGTTTGGAAAGCGGTTATAGATATTACATTAGCTGTTCCAAGACTTTCTTTTATTGCTGCGTTCAGCCAAGAGCCTGTTCAGCAGGAAGATGGATCGTGGCTCTGGTCATATAATGTAAATGTACTTGGAGTAATACATACCGCTAAACTTTACGGTACAACAACGACTCAAGGAGTTGAATGGAAAATGCTGCTTTCGAGAGATGGCGGGTACCAGGATTTTGAGTGGTACACTGGATTTTCAAATCTGCCTCTAACTCAAGGTTCATGGACACTTAATAAGGATCCAAATGATCCGGTTCCTTTTTTACAAATTGATTGGAACAGAAACCCGGTTGATGAAACAGCAGATATTAAGTACACAAATATAATCCCTAACGATCCTGAAAACGGCGGCTACATTTTTTACGGAAAAACAACCAACGTTCCTTTCAACGCATTTTATGATATTTTTAATAAAGGAAAAAACAATCACACTAATGTTGAATGGAATTTAGAATCCCATAATGGAAGGGTTAACGATCCAATGCATTTTGGCGATACCGACTGGCACTGCTGGGATGAAAATTTATTGAATATTGTTTGCCCTTAATTTATTAATTCAAATTATATTTTGAATAATGCCTGCACAATTAATTTAAATTTTGCGGGCATTTTATTTTTTTGAGCAATACTTTTACGGAAGATTAGTTATTCGAAGAAGATTATTTAAGGTTACTATTTGTGTTTATATTCATGGTAAACGTTGTGCCCTTGCCCTGCTTACTTTCAACTTTTAATTGAGCGCTATTTACATCACAATATTTTTTTACCAAAGCTAAACCAAGTCCGCTTCCTTCATATTTGCGTGAGTACCCCGCAGTTTCTTGACTAAACTTTTCAAATAATTTTGGAAGATATTCTTCTGAGATGCCAATGCCTGTATCTATTATAGAAATGATGCAGTTATTATTTACTAATTTTGTGCTAATTGTTATTCCACCGTTATCTGTATATTTAATCGCGTTATCAATCAAATTAGAAATTGCCTGCGATAGTGCGTAGCGATCTCCCTCGAACTGAATATCGTTTTCAATATCACAATCAATTTGTAAATATAATTTTTTTGAAATTGCTGCTTGCTCAAACTCTTTATGTAAAGGCATAATTATATCCTTTGCAACAGCAATAAACTCAAAGTGCGGTTCATAAGAACCCGCTTCAATTGCTGAAAGATTTAATATTAGATCAATAGTTCTAATTAATCTTGCAGAGGCTTTACTAATTGATCCAAAGCTGTCTTCAAGTTCATCAGGTAGTTTATCCTTAAATTCTCTTTCAAGTAACGAACTGTAATTTAATATTGTGTTTATGGGAGTTCTAATTTCGTGAGACATTTGTGCAAGGAATTCAGATTTTAATCTATCGGCTTCTTCAGCTTTTTCTTTTGCCGCTGTAAGTGCAATGTCTTTTCGTTCAAGTTCATTTACTTTTTCTCTTAGTGATGCATTCTTTTCATAAACAGCACTTAAAAGCTTGCCCTTAATATGTTCGAACGTATATGAAATAAAAACTATTGCTGAATAAATTCCAATATACCGCAATTGAAATTCCAAACCGAGTTGCTTATACACAGAAATTGTAAAAAGTAAAATGACAGCAGTTATTAAAAATATTAGGGCAATTACAAGACCTGTTCTTTTTCCAAAAAAGAACAGTGCGCCTAAAGGATAGAGAAGAGTCCAGACATATCCAAAATTTGATATTCCCCCGGTTGTAATAATATAAAGCAGATGCACACCTAAAAATGAAGCATACAGATAAGAGATCAATTCCTGATTAAAGTTTTTTCTTAAATAGATTGTTAAGATAGTATAAACAATAAACCCGGTTGCATTAAATACAGCAATATCATATACACCTTTATTAAAAGAGATAAACCCGAATGTAATCATGACAAGTGCTGAAAAAACGAGAATCACAAAAAGTAAAATGCCGCGGCTGTTCTCAATGTAATCTTCTAATTCCTTAGAATAAATTTTAGGAATTTTAAGGAACTTGCCGATATACTTTTTGATCAAATTTCGCATCGAGGTGTGAGTTTATTTTTTGTTGCTCAATTTTAATAATATATTTTTATTGAACAAAGACATTCTTTACTATTGAATAATTATTTTTAATTCTTGTTGCATTTTATATCAGGATTTGTTGAATTGAGTTAGTACAAAAAAAACTTGATTAAAATTTTTTAGAAAAATAAAAACGAGTTGCAAAATGAGCATTAAAGAAAAATTTCTAGGACCCAAATCCAAGTATGATGAAAGCATTCCCTACACTTATATGGCGCGTGTGTATGCACTTGAAGGCGATAATGAAATTTACAGCGATTCATTTTCCGATACTATTTGCGGATTGATTGAATACCTTGATGAGCATAAAATTGAGCCTTCTTCGGTTAAACTATTTGGAATTTACAAAAAGAAAAGTCTGCCGCTTGATGTAAAATACTGCATCGATGAAAAAAACAACTGGTTAAAACGACCGAACATCTGCCGCTCAATTGAAAACCATTACAAGGAATCTATGGAAGAGCAATACAAAGGTCATGTTGAAATTGGTGAATGCGATTATGAAGATCGTGATCGCAAGGCAAATGGTGTTTATCGTGATTGAGTCTCTTCGGCTTTTTGTTATTGAAACATTTGAATAACATATGTTTTGTCATTGCGATCCCGATGTTCTCTATGGGAGAAGCAATCTGCCAAAAGTTAAAGATTGCCACACTCCGATATAAAGCATCGGAGTTCGCAATGACACGAACAAGTTTTGTTTAGAAATTATTTAAAGACTTATAAGAGTTTAAAAAACACTCCAAATCTGTAAGCAATGCCGGAAACAACATTCTCAGCTCGTGTTGCAGTTACCGCGCCTGCATTTACTCCAAGTGATTCGTTAAAACTATAAACTATTTCGGGACCAAAAACCAAATACTGCTGGTTGTTTGCGAAGAGTCCACCTGCTCCGCCCAGAACTGCATCAACACCATTTCGTAAAGTCTCTACTCCGTTTGCCTTCATAATAAAAATAAATTTTTGAAATGAGTATCCGAACTCAACATTGTAACGCACTTCATCGGAATAGCCTTCTACCCGGTTATTAAATCCAACATCGGCAGAAAAGTAAAACGGTCCTGAAAACGAATGCCCTATACCCACAGCCAACTGCTGATTCCATTCACCGTCACCGGTGTAGAGTCCGTTCTTCTGTTCAGTATCTCCAACGGGAATTCCGAAAGATAAACTAACACTTAATACTGTTGAGCCGAATTTTGCTATGCCGTATTTCAATCCAATATCAAAATCGGAAATACCGTTTTTTGAATCGCCGCCAAACAACTCAGTACCGGAATTTATTCCTTCAACGCGGTTCAGTGTTATTCTTCTAAAAAAAGGAATTGACCCGATCACTGTTAGATCATTTGTAATTCCATATTCGCCATAAAAAGTAACAGTGTAATCACCGAGAGTCGTTATATCAATTTTATTTCCACCAGGTTCGTAAAATTGGTTTGCTCGTAATATTTGACTCCCGATTTGAAAATATCCTTTTCCCTTTTGCTGTGTCCAAGCACCTGCAGTTAAACTTTTACTAAATAAAAAAATAAATATAATTGAAAAAAGCATGACCAAATATTTCTTCATTATTCTAAACTCCATATCAAAATTTTTAGTTTATTTCTGCAGAGCCGAACGAAACAGAAAAAGGTTTACAGTGAATAATAACATAAGAAAAATCACTTAATGAATAGCCGGGGGGAACCGAATACGATTGAGCTCCTGTTGTCGAGATCAGCTCGCCTAATTCCACACTATTTGCGCCAACACTATTTACAGGTGATAAATAAACATAAAGCCCCGGTCCGCTGCTGCTTGAAAAATCACTGCCGAAATTTAACGTTAGCTGGCTGTTCGATGAAACCAATTCAGCGCTGCCCGACACAGTATAACTTGTTGCCGGATTTCCCATAAATGTACCCGACTTGCTGTTACCCGCAACATCCACTCGAACATTCGAACTTTGAACTCCATCGTAGGAAGCGATAATATTTGCGGAGCCGGAATTGTTGGCTGTTGCCAATCCTGTAGTAGAAATTGAAACAACATTTTCATCCGAACTGCTCCAAACAAAAGTAAGATTGTTAATCGGCTGGTTGTTTCCGTCAAATCCTTGGGCTGTAAATTGCTGTATCTCACCGGGCGAAAGTGATGCTGAATTTGGTGTTACAACAATTGAAGCTAATTGCTGATTGTTCGACAAAACAGAAATTAGTGTTGAATCACTTTTGTAACCTGATGCACTAACTACAATCCATGCCTGACCCGCTGATATGCCGTTCACTAACCCTGTCTGGTCAACTGTTAGGATTGATGAGTTTGTGGATGACCAATTGAATTGCACACTTGAAATTGGATTGTTTTCTGAATCGTAAGCGCTTGCCTGCAATTGCATACTTTCATTGACCAATAGGGATTGTGAGTTCGTCATGACCGAGATTGTGCCTTCCGTATTTGAAGATTGGGGATCCAGAACAAAATCTGTTTCAACGCAGCTGATTAAAAATATAATTATAATTGAAATTATTGATATTCTTTTTTTCATAATACTAAACCCAAATTGGGATTAAACCTTTTTAATAAGACTACTTATCTTAGAATAAATTTAATACCAGAGTTGGGGGAATTCATCACGAAAGTATCACGGAAATATTAATTATTTAAACTATCCTCCATTAATCACAGCAAGTTTAAATTTATACTTGAACTACTCCGTAGTTCATTCCCGTATTGTACTCTTTTACTACGGATTTTATCCGCAGCTATTAAACTTTAACCCATTCGGGGTAATTTGTTTTACTACAAAGCAGCCCAATATAAATAACCGTAGGGAAGAGTGACTGTGTGAAAATTACACTAAGTTTTCTCACTTTCTATTAGAAACCATTGAATAACATATGTTTTGTCATTGCTTCCAAAGGAATCCCTTCGGGAGAATCTCGATGTTTTTCAATCAAGATGCGGCAATCTCTCACTTTTCGGCAGATTGCTTCTCCCGCCTAAGCGGGATCGCAATGACCCGAACAAGTTTATTTAGAGGTTATTCAAAGGCTTCTATTAATAACTTGGAAGACCGGACTACGAAAGTAGTCCAAGTTAAATAGCTATGGATGCAATCCATAGAAAAACAAAATAGATGAAACCCAAAGAACTGCAGCGCAGTTCAAGTAAATATTTTAACTGCATTCGCAGTCCCAAAACAAATTCGACAAAAATGAGTGAATTTAAATTTTACTTTTCTTCGGGGTAACTTGGTGTGACCACAAAGCAGCCTAATAAAATTAACCGTTGGGAAGAGAGGCTGTAAGAAAAATACACTAAGTTGTATCGTAGGTTGTTTAATATTTTTGGGAAGAAAGGACTACGAATGTAGTCCAAGTTAAATAGCTATGGATGCAATCCATAGAAAAACAAAATAGGTGAAACCCAAAGAACTGCAGCGCAGTTCAAATAAATATTTTAACTGCATTCGCAGTCCCAAAACAAATTCGACGAAAATGAGTGAATTAAAATTTTACTTTTCAAAAAAAATATTTCTTCAACTAGTATTCAATCGTTTCTCAATTTCTTTGGCTGATTTTGTCATTGATAGTCCGCCCAACGCCGTGCAGCGTAATGTCCGCGGCATTGATTCTGCAACTTCAGCCATGGAATCAATTACTTCATCGAGGGGAATTAAATGATTATAATTTGCAAGTGCCATGTTTGCACATGAAAGCGCATTTGTTGCCGCCATAATATTTTTACCGAGACAAGGAGCCTCAACTCTGTTAGCGATTGGGTCGCAAGTCATTCCAAAGGAATTTTGCAATGCAACCGAAGCTGCGGATATTGACTGCTCCAATGTTCCGTCTGCTAAGTAAACTAATGCCGCAGCAGCCATACCTGATCCGGAACCGCACTCAGCCATGCAGCCGCCAACCTCTGCCGCAAATGTTGAATGCTTGGAAATAAACACTCCAATAATTGCAGAGGCGATCATTGCTTTAACAATTTTGTCTTCATTTATTTTCATTGAATCTGCAATTCCTAAAACTGCGCCCGGCAAGGCACCGCATGATCCTGCAGTCGGAGCCGCAACAATTACTCCCATTGAGCTTTTAACTTCCATAATTGCTGTTACATAGAGTATGATTCTATTAATAACTTCTCCGCCTATCAAAGTATTGTTATCAATCCGTGCTTTAAAATTTTTAGACTGATTGCCGAGAATTCTATCTTTGTATTCCGTTCCTTTTAATCCAAGCTCGACTGAGTCTCTCATAATCTTTACAATTGCTTTCATTTTTTCTCTTACTTCATCATGATTTAAATTCCCTCTCGCACTTTCATAATGAACTGCAAGTTCCCATAGATCAAGATTTTTATCCTTGTTGTATTCCAGCATTTCTTCACAATTAGTAAAGGGGACTTCAATATTTTTTCTAGATAGAATTGGAAGCACGGGTGAAAGTTTTTTAATTGATTTCACCTCATCCAACTTTTTTAATTCATTTAATAACTCCTCATCGGGAAATCTTTGCGCTTTAATTTCAATAAAACTTTCTTTACCCAAGCAGATATTCAGTTCATCAAAAACAAAATTGTTTTCAAAAAACATTTTTACTTTTTCGCTATTGGAAGTGTAAACCAGTGTTTCAAAATAATCTCCTTCAATTAATAATTCTGCGCCGTCAATTTTTATAATTTCAATCATCCCTCCGCCCGTTGATAGTGCGGTTAATCTTCTAATCTCCCTCTTATTTCTTAATTCAATTTCGTAAGTGTTAGGATGTGATGCGGATATATCTGTAATCTCAATATTTATTTTCATTCCGGCATCGGCAATTGCACTTTTGTAGCTCGGCAGTCTTTCATCAAAAGCTTCCCAGCCTAACAGCCCTGCAAAAAACCCCATATCGGAACCCTGGCTTTCATGTGTAGTTGCAAGTGAGCCGTTCGGATCGAACTTGATATTCATTTCATCTATTTTGCCCTCCATTAATTCTCTGCAAAGCCTGCCTATTCTAACAGCGGCGGCACAATGTGAACTTGAAGGACCCCGCATAACCGGACCGATTACATCATTGAAAATACTTGGATAATTTGCCATGCAGTTTTTCCTTTCATAAAAATTTCTTGTTTGAAGTTAATAAATGAATTTTTAGAATGCAGAAGATTTTTGAGAAGGTTAGGAGGTTAGGTCAAAAAAAATAGTATTTGAACTTATGATTTGCAAAAATTATCTTATGCATGCAAGATTGAGAAATGAGATAGAGTTTTCTGCATGATCTTATATGCGTGATTTTTTATCAAGATTTATTAATAGATTATTTAAATAATAAATTGTTGTCTGCTTTTTACTGTATTCAATATTGTTAATGGTAAAAACCGGCAGGAGGTCTGCATGAAAATCTTCTCAAAAAAATCGTTTGTGCTTTTTGCGATATCAGCTCTAAGTCCAATTTTATTGCTCAGCCAAACTTTTGAAAAAAGCATTTTAGTTAATATCCCCGGTGACAATTATGACCTCGATTTGCTTTCCACTGATCCACATTACGGAGCTGAAGCTTTTATCACGTGGGTAAATAAAATTGATTCAACTTACACAGTGTATTTGAAAAGAATCTCTCCCGAAATTAGTGACAGCAATATTGTCGTTGCTTCAGATGATGGGATTAAATCAAATCCTAAAATAGCTTTTAACCGATATGCGCAGGGAATTAAAATTGTATGGCAAATTTACAGCAATAATTATTACAAAATAATTAGCACTAACTATTCTAATGATTCTCTCAGCAGTCCATTTGTAATTCAAGATTCTTTAACTAACGATCCGCAGATAACTTTAAGTACTCACAGATTAGCTTGGATATATAATGACAGCTTATTCATCAATGAGTTCTATCCAAGTCTTGGCGACCCAATATTAGTTGATAGTTCAATTTGTGCTTCACCAAATATTTTGAAAGATGATGCTATTCAGTTTACCCAAATTCTTTATGAAAGAATTGAGAACGTTAACCATCAAATATATTTTGCAGAATTCAAAGACTTTCCAAATCCTAAATGGACTTATGAATTGATCTCAGATGGAGATAATAGAAATCCAAATTTTGGAATAATGGGTGGTGTATCATTTGAAAAGATTGAAAATGATATTTCAAGGATAATGTATTCATCGTACGGGACTTACATGCTGGAAATAACCGAAAACACAAATTGCAATTTTAAGAATCCAAATGTTTTTTCTTACCCTGTTACAACAAGCCCGGATGATGAACAAACAAATTTTTTTGCTGCTTTTGATACTGACTCATTAACAAATAATAATGAAGTATTTATTAAACCATTTTATTTCGGTTTGAGTTATGATCTCATTAATATCTCAAACAGTGAAGGTAATGACTACAACCCAAGAGCAGGTTATATTACGATTGATGAAACTATTTATGCGGCAATATTTTGGCTGCATGATGATAATTCTAAAACTGATATTTGGATGGCGAAAACAGTCTTTGATCCAATTATTAACACTGTAAATGATGGAGACTTAAATTTAAGTTCATTTAAATTACAACAAAATTACCCAAACCCGTTTAACCCAACTACAAAAATTAGTTTTACAGTTCCGTTATTTACACACCCCTCAATCCCCTCTCGAGAGGGGAAGGAGCGTCGCGACAGGGGTGTGTTGGTAACACTTAAAGTGTACGACATTTTGGGTAATGAAATTGCAACTCTAGTAAACGAACCAAAAGCACCAGGCACATACAAGGTTGAGTTCAATGGTCATTCTTACGAAGGTCAGAATCTAACAAGCGGTGTTTATTTTTATAAGTTAAGTGTTGGTCAGTTTTCGGAGACTAAGAAAATGGTGCTGCTTCGTTAAAAATAGAGAAGGATAGAGTAGACCATTAAGAAAGAGAATTAAGTTTTATACTTAAAAGAAGTATACATAAAGGAGAAATTGTTATGAAATTATTGATGGTTCTTATACTAGCTGCATTTTCAACAAATATTTTTTCTCAGAAAACAACCTATTCAAAGTATGAAGAGAGAATGATACAGTATGCTAATAATGGCTGGCTTTTTGCTACTGTTTATGATTCACTTGAGATTGCACAAAAATCATTAGATTCCTGCTGGAAGTTCATAGATCAATACCCTAACAGTTTTGCTAAATCCAATGTATTAACATATATGCTTGAGAGCACCGTTATCTTAACTGATGACATGGATAAGATCAATCCCTTGATCGACTCAGTTTTAACATATGATAAACTCGCAAGCACACGTTTAAGAATGGGAGAAATATTAATTGAAAGAAATTTGGATTTGCAGCGTGGGCGAGATTATGTAGTAGATGCTTTTCCAAAATTAACGGTTAAGAATCATAAATTTCGCGCATTTCTTTTAATGGCACGATCAGATATCTCCTTAGGCAAATACACCTCTGCACAAAATAATTATGAAAAAGCTATCGAACTAAAACCGGGAAGAGTTTTAGTATTATATGAATACTTGAGCTTTTTAAAAATGAGTGAGTTTCATCAAAGAGCACAAGAAGTTACATCATTGATTGAAGAACTAGAAGATAAAGCGGCTGAAAGTTTTTTTGAAAAATCAACCAACAGTTCAAATATTAACAAGAACATAAATGATATATCAGTATTTGATTTAGATAGTAGCGTTGTTGCTTTAGATAAATATAATGGTAAAACAATTGTACTTAATAGGTTCAATTTTTACTGTCCTGCTTGTATAAAAGAATTTCCGATCCTTCGGAAAATGATAACCGAGTTTCCAGAGGTTGAATTTATTTTTATCTATTCCGGTATATCAATAAAGGAGTTAAAAGAAATTTACTTGGCAAGAAAACAATTTAGTTTTCTGAAAGAACAAACAGTATTATTTGTAAGCAAAAACTACTATGATAAAATTTATGGCTATTCAGTTCCTCATACTTTGGTTATTGACAAAAAGGGTAAGATACGTTATGATTATGTAGGCTATAACGATGATCTTGAAAATTTATTAAGAATGAACTTGTCAAAACTTAGTAAAGAATAGAGACTTTTGAAAAGCCACTACGCTTATTGAAATAATCTATAACCTATCATATTTATTCAATTAATTAAATAAAAGAAATTCGGGATGCCGACTGAGATAAGTAAAGTATAAAGATTTTGTTCAATCCAGATATTACAGTAATGCTTTGTAATTTCTAGCCCCATGTAAAATTCTGTGTATAAGAATTGTCTTTCCTTCGATGGTATAGATAAGAATATAGTTCTCAATAATTAAATATCTGTAGCCAAGATTTCTAATTTCCTCATCCCTCGGAACCCTGCCTAATTCCGGGTTGCCGGATAATAATTCCAAATTCTTTTCAATTTTATCTGCCAGTTTATTTGCATCATTAACATTATCAGCAGCAATAAATGAAACTATTTCAGTAAAATCTTCTTCAGCAATTTTAAGATTTCTAACTTCATATTTAGCTTTAGGCATTTATTGTTTTCCGAATGTTTGTCATAACTTGTTTCAGAGTTTTCCCCTTGTCGCCGCCGGCTTTTTGTTTTTGAGCAGCTGAAAGCTTGGTAAGCAGATCGAGTTTTAATTGTAAATTTGAGTAGTGAGTCATTGACATAACAACTAAATCACCTTCACCATTTTTTGTTATGTAAATAGGCTCATTAGAATTGTGCGCTAATTCTGATATTTCATTTGATTTATTTCTTAGATCAGATATTGGTTTGATAATTGGCATTTTAACTCCTCATATTTTTATCAAAATTATATCATAATTATGATAATGTCAATCAAATATTTATTTCTTTTTGATTCGTTTTTTTAATTCCAAAATTTATATGTGGTTAATTGTTAAATAAACCTATACTTTTGCATGATTCAATTATATCAAGGTTCAATAATGAAAAATTTACTGTTACTCATAATTCTAATAACAATTAGTGCATGCAGCCAATCAACAAATAAAGAGAATGATTTTCTTAAGGGACAATTTTCATATTTTGCTGATGCAGCAATTTTTATTGATTGCAACACGAACACAAAATACCCTGTTGCCAAGGAAGGCGACTACTTAAATCTTGAAATGGAGTATTTAAAAACCGTTGAAAACGGTGGTGAAAAAGTCTTGGTTGAATTAAAGGGTAAAATAGAAGAAAGAAATAAGATAGAAGGTGAAGGGAAAACGAATTTTTTAATTGTTGAAAAATTCTTAAATATACTGCCAAATAAAAATTGCGATTAAAATCTATTACTATTACGAATGAAAAATTTAGTTTTGAACATGGGGTTGGTATGAAAAATTTTGATAAAATAAAATACAGATTGATCTTAGTAATTTTGTTATTGCTCGTGTTTTCTGTTTCATCAAGCGGAAGTGAATTAGTTAATAAAGAAATTAATTACAGAAGTTTTGAAAACCTAACTAAAACAGCTGCTTCAGAATTTCTATCTGAAGTAATTGAAATTCCAATTGAGAACCCTGACCCATTTATTGCAATTGGATTAAATGCTGTACAAGTAAATAAAGATCAACCAAATATCATTTATGTTCGAGCATCGGAAGATAAAGTAAAGTGGAGTGATTGGCAGATAATCGAAGATGATAATCATGGAGATCAAGATGATGCAAAATTTGTCGGGTCACTCTCCTTCTTCAAAAAGGAGAATAAATTTGTGCAATTTAAATCTGAAACTTTCTCGAACCTGAAAGACTTAAAAATTAGCTTCATCAGCCCGGGAAATATTCCCGAAAACCAAATAGAAGAGAACACAGTAAGATCACCAATTCTAAAAACCTCAAATAATATTGAACGACCTGAGTATGTAAATAGACAGGGATGGGGATGTCCGCAGCCTGAAAATGTTAGCTCCCGCACTTTAACAAATGTTACTCATCTTATAATTCATCATAGTGCAGGTAATACTGTATCGAGCAACTATGCAGCTGTTGTGCTCTCATATTGGAGCTATCATGTTAATTCAAACGGATGGGCGGATATTGGGTATAATTGGTTAGTTGACCCAAATGGTGTTTTGTATAAGGGCAGGGCTTGGAAATCCGCTGCACAAGAAAATGTTCTGGGTGCTCATAACTCCGGGTCAAACAGTAACACTGCCGGTATTTGCTTAATTGGACATTATGTTTCTAATATTCCCAGCACAAACGGTTTAGATATGGTTGCGGGAATTTCAGCATTCTTGTGCGATAAATATGATATTGATCCATTAGGTGAGAGCTATCATTCTGCAATAGGCAGAATAAACGATAATATTGATGGTCATCGTCAAAGCGGCGGTGGAACTGCATGCCCGGGAACGCAGCTTATCAACAGACTGCAGACAATCAGAGATTTAACTTCATCAAAAATATTAGACATAACAGCCGCTCCGGAATTAGTTTCAACTTACCCGGATGCCTCGGTTGATAGTGCCTATCTCTCGAAAAGAATATCTATTGAATTCACTCATCCAATGAATCAAACTTCGGTTGAAAATTCATTTTCTATTACGCCAAGTCAACCCGGTACGTTCTATTGGAATACTGATGGAGATATAATTTATTTTGAACCTGACTCGCAATTCGCTCCGATGACAAATTATACTGTTACAATCTCTCAATCTGCGATGAGCTTTTGGGATGTTCCGCTTGCTGATAACATTGAGTTTAACTTCGTCACAAAAGCGCGGGATAATCTTTCACTCATCTCAAGCTATCCGCAAGATGGAGACAACAATATTCCTCTTGACGTAACAATAGAATTACAATTTGATGGATATTTAGATGCCACCACATTAAATGGAAACATTCTTTTTCTTGATGCTGATTCTAATGAACTTACACTTTCTGTTGATCCAACCGGTTATCCAAATGGAATTACAAAATTTAACTCCACAGATCCGTTAATGGAAAATCAAACTTACTCGGTTCACTTAAAAGAAGGTATTGCTACAATTGATAATTATACTTACGGGCTGAATAAAACAATTTCATTCACAACGGAATCTACTACATCAGTAAATGAAATTAATATTCCCGAGGATTATCGTTTGCTTAATGCTTATCCAAATCCTTTTAATCCAACCACAACAATAAGATTTACAATCCCGGTTTTTACACACTCCTCAATCCCCTCTCGAGAGGGGAAGGAGCGTAGCGACAGGGGTGTGTTGGTAACTCTTAAAGTGTACGACATCCTGGGCAATGAAATTACGACGCTTGTAAACGAACCAAAATCACCAGGCACATACGAAGTTGAGTTTAATAGTCTTTCCGGTGAAGTCGGGAACCTGTCAAGCGGTATTTACATTTACCGATTAAGTGCTTCGGAATTTACAGCGAGTAAAAAATTAATTTTGATGAAATAAAATTCAGAAATCAGAATTCATAACTCTTAAGATTTATGCTATTCTTGGAAATGAAATTGCAACACCTGTGAACGAACAAAAATCACCGGGTATCTATTCGGTTGAGTTCAATAGTAAAATTCTTAAAAGTGGAATTTATTTTGATAAATTAAGTGTTGGTGAGTTTACTGAAGCTAAAAAGATGGTTTTACTTCGGTAAAAAATACAACAGGTTTTTAAACGCTAAAAAACCTGTATGTTTTGAACCTATAATCAATTAATTCAGAAGAATGAGTCAATAAAATGAATATCAAGCTAGTATTATTATTTCTAATTTTATATTTGAGAGTCCAAGTTAATGGACAACATAGTGACGCTTTAAGATACTGGTTTCCTGCGAACTATTTTTCAGGTGAAAATGCAATCGTTAGTCAAAGTGTTAAATTTCATGAGGATTATAGTGTTAATCTCTATAAAAATTTCACTTGTGATTCTATAGTTGGTAACGCTCAAATTGTGAAGGACAGCCTTTATCTCGCGAAAAATTCATTTATTGAGATAATCCCAGGTAAAGTAGTAATAAAAAGAGATACAGTTTTAATTTGCTGGACGCCTGATGAAAAGAATGAACGTTCTCTGGAAATAAGCCGAGGCGATACAATTAACTATTTTATGTATTTTGGTGAAGGGATTTATTTTGTTGGAATTGAGGATTGTGGCGCAGAACTGAGAAATCCTTATTCAAAAACTATGAATATTCTTTCAGATCACACGAAGCTTACACATTCACTTTATCTCGAAAAATTAAAAGGCTGGATAAAACTCGAAGAGTATAAGGCTGAGATACAAACAAAATGGGCGAAGTATTATTAAAAAGAGCCTTTAAATAATTAGAATTTATTTTCATGTAACTTGGAAATATATTATTTCAACTTCACCCCAAACGCAATTGAGTATTCATATTCATGGATTTTATAGAAGCCGATTTTCTCATAAAACTTAATTGCACCCGGATTTGCTTTTCCAACTTCAAGATGGAGGGCGGGTACATTTAATTCCTTTAACCTGCTGATAAAAACTTCCATAATTTTTCTGCCTATTCCCTGCCCTTGTGTTTCCGGCAGTAAGTCGATATGAAGATGTGCCGGATAATCTTTCAATTCAGGTTTAACAATATGCCCGGCATGTATGCGCTTAATAATTTTTTCATCCATCGAATCAACACCTTCTTCACTCAAGGGATAACGCTTTCGCAAAACCGGGAACCATTCTTTCTCGCATTGCTCATAAAATTTTTGCGAGTCTTTTGTGCCGATCATATAACCGCAGGGTTTGCCGTTATTAGTTGCAACAAAGCAAACATCCGGTTCTAAAACGGCATAGGGAGCAGCGTAAAAATGTCCAAGTAATTCCGGGTCTTCATAAATATCTGTCGCATCTTTGCCGCTGTTTCCTGTTAGCAAACAAATTTTATATAGCGAGAATAAATCGCTTGGATGATATGGGCGTATTTCAAATTTCATTTTATGGTCTCAATTAATTCTGCTGCTAATTAATTACGATCAGGTAAACTGCGTCTAATATAGACTGGTCTTCGCGCTGCAAAAATGGCTAAAGCATTTTTTGCGTCCGCAGGTTTGTAGCCGTTATTCGGCAAAACTCTCCCGCCTGACTCTAAATAATAAAGTTCGTTATTAATTTTAACTATCATCCCAACATGTCCGGATCGACCTACAAGATCACCAGGCTGCAGCATTTTCATTTGTTCATCACTTGGAAACGTACCAGCCTCAATGGTTGTAACCAATCTGCCAAGTCTAAAAATATCATAAGTATCTATACGATAATGATTGCTTGTTTTATTTCTGCCGCCGCCATCTTCAAGTCCGGTTTTCAAACTAAACTCTTTAAATCCTTTGGAAGAGAAAACCGAACTCTCTGCAAGTGAATCGAGTATTCCGTAATGAACCGCAAGTTCATACGGCATGTTTACAAAGCCGGAACAATCCAATCCGTAAAGTTTATTGTAACTCGACCCTCTTTTTTGCGGATGATCAAGATCAAAAATATCGCCGCCCCATCTATAAAAACCCTTGCCGAAATAATTTTGATATACTTGATGGCTGAAAATTGCAAGATTATTTATTGCTTCTGTTGGACTCTGCTTTTTTAATTCTTCCACGTACTTTTTAAGTATCAGATCCACCACCAGGGTGAAAAATTTTTTGTTGTTTGTAGCAAAGCCGCTTAGTGTATCACCATTATCGGTTACCACTGTTTTACTTATACCTTCAGCATCCAAATTAAAAATTTGTTTATCATTTTCAGTAGGAGTCGGCGCTTTAATAAATGGCTCAAATTCCTTGTATGAAATTGTTTGTACATCATACTTTTCGCAGGCGAATAATAAAAGCAGTAATGCAATTGATACAAAGCACCTAACACATTTATTTATCTTATTCATTAATTTCTCCAAAAATTTTTATTCCGAACTCATATAATTTACATATTCTACAATACCTTCATAAATTTTTTCAGCCATTTCCTGCCTAAAATTTTCGTCGGCTAATTTTTCTTCATCTTCCGCATTCGACATGAACGCCTGTTCAACAAGTATGGCGGGCATTTCCGTCATTCGTGTTACTGTATAATTGAATGAGCCTACAAGACCAAATTCATCTATATCCATTTCCAAAACATTGTTATGTATCATCTCTGCCAGCGGTGCCCAAAAGGGATTGTGATAATAGTGGCTTGTTCCCGATACACCAAGATAACCGCCGCGTGACCCGCCGGAATTTGCATGAATGCTGATATGAATATCTGCACCGGAATATCGAGATGTATCACGTTTGGTACTTAAGTACATTGGTCTGTCCGTATCCCTAACTTGCAGAACTTCCGCACCCATTTTTTTACACAGCTCGCCAAGCTTTAGTGAGAGATCGAGATTTATATCTTTCTCTAAAATTCCCGATAGCCCAACCGCACCGACATTTGCTCCGCCATGCCCTGCTTCAATTGCAATCTTTAATCCTTTCAATGGGCTGGCTGCAGTTGAATCAAGTTCAGGTGGATACTTTATTCTAAAGATCAAACTCTTACCGGATTGGGTTATATCGTATCCCCAAATTTTTGAAGTGTTCAAATTGACGATAATTTGGTAAGTCTCCGGCGTTGTTTGCTGCCAGGTAACTTTATCAATTATTTTTCTTCCCGACTTATGCGTAAGCCAGGTACTGCTCGTTTCAACTCCGTAAAGATTTATCAAAATCCTTTTCTGATCCGGTTCAGGTATAATTGAATAAGGAACGTTTTCATAATATGGGATTCTTAAAACATCACCGCTGTCAGTCGGAGTGCAGTATAATGAACTAATGTAATACCTTGGTCTCAGCGTTCCTGGCGGCAGTTCTTCAACATAATAATCTTCAATGTAAGCATCATCAACCTTACTTAATTTAACGCGGTAGTTATCGCCAACTTTGCCGCTTGTTTGCAGAATAATTCCCGGAGGATATTCTGCACGCATTGGTCCGCCCAGCCTTATCTCCCCTAACGTATAAGTAAGCCTTGAATTATTTTTAACTGTTTTAATGAGTGGGAATTCATCAATATTTTTGACTGTGATCGTGTTGTTCGTCAGTAATTCTAATTCATCATCTTTAACAGAGCCTTCAGTCGTTTGCAAAATTAATTTAAGTTGATGCTCAATACCTTTTTCCAATTTTCTTAAAGGAATTTCAACAGCATAGAAACTGAAATCATCGCGGTCTTCGCGTGCACAATTAAATATTAAATCGGTATCAACAATTTCAACTCTTCCTTCCTGTCCTATTGATCCCATAAATTGAACGCGGATAATGTCATCATCAAGCAGTGTTAAATCTTTGTTCGGCTGAACTGATCTTTCATTTATCCATAAAGGGAATACCGGTCTGGTTTTGTCTTCTTTTATATAATTAAATTCCTGAACATACATTGCTGTTGAAGAATCTTCTCTTTCAATTCTTGCTTCAACTCTATTAAGTCCTTCCTTAAATTCAACATCATCGAAGAAGATTCCCGTTTTATAAACTTTTACGGGATTATCATTTATCCATGCTTTGGCAGGGTATTCTGTTTTTGCGAGAAATGGATAACTTGAACGATTCGTTTCTCCTCTCGGAGTTTTTCTAAATTCGACCCAGGGCAATTTGCGGCTTACAGTTCCATTAGATTTTACAATGTCCCAGCGAAGTGTGTTTTTTGGTGCTCCCTCAACATGAATTACATAATTATAAGGATTTTCCCAATCACTGGTAATAATAGAAGTTTCTACCCTATCTATTTTAATAATCAAAGTATCAGGCAATTCAGAAAGAATAGTTCCAATTTTTCCTTGTGAATCTGTAATTTCAAACTTACTTGAATTCACCAACTCAACCTTTACTCCGCTAATATCTTCAGGGCTAATATATTTTGTCCATTCTTTAAGAGGAGAACTTGAACTAAGAACATTGGTCAGGGTTGAGTCTAAAATAAGTATACCTCCAAGACTTTTCACTTTAACTAATATGTTAAATAAATCAAGTTCCATTGCTCGCTCAGGTTGTGTTCTTTTTAAACTAATTGGTAACTTGACTTTGTTTGGATAAGCATAATTGTTTATAATATTCAACTTTTCATTGTTCTCTGGCCCAATGGAAAATAAAACAGTTCCGAGTCCGCCATTCCGCCGAACAAAATTTATCTGGTTTATTGTTTCACCGTTTTCCACCCAGTCATTATGAATTTGAAGTCCCGGAAAAATATTTTTGTAATTCGAAGTCCGTTTTTTAAAATCGTGCCATAGCTCATCAAAGTTTGGAACCGGGTCTTCCATATCCCAATATATCATCGGCACAATGAAATCCATTATGCCTTTGTCCAGCCAATCAATTGCATCCTGGTAATAATCTGAATAACCGGAACTAAATTGGTTGTACCCTTCAATACCATCATTCTTATAAATACCCCAAGTCGCAGCTGAATTTACCAAGTAAGGTTTTACCATCATTGCTTCAACTACAATATCTTCAATAAAATCAGTTAATAAAAATCTCGCATTTTCATCTGGACGTAATCTCTTATGCATTCTCAATCCACCATACATGCTGAAATTATCTAAAATATAATTTTGTCCGGGATAACGAATTCTATCGAAATGCAATCCATCGATATCATAGTTTTCAACAAAATGTTTTATTACACTTTTTAAGTATGTTTTAACCTCAGGGTTTCCAGGATTTAAGTAATAATATTCATTCCGCTCCATTGGCTTGTTCAGTTCACTAAAACAAAGCCAACTGCTATCGGGATTTACATTTGGTCCATGCTTGTAATAAATATGACTAGTATCAGCAGGCGGTTCATCTTCATTCCACATAGTTAAAAGATTGATGTATGCATAAAACTGCAAACCGTTTTTATGTGCTTCGTCAACAGCTAACTTTACAGGATCAAAACCGGGGCTTTTAAATCCAAATAATTTCGACCAGGGTTCAATCGGTGATGGATAAAGAGTTTCAGCTTGCCCGCGAACTTGAAAAAACACAGCATTAAAATTTGCATCAGCCAGCTTTTTCATTGTACTGATTATGTTCTGCTTCATTATCTCGGCATCAGCATCAACCCATGAAAATCTTGTAACCCAAGCACCACGCAATTCATTTGGGATTGATGCTATTGGTTTGTCGGGCAGTCCATCATATCTTGTAGTTGGTTGAATGCTGCAGCCGGCAAGTATTAATGCCAATAAGTAAACCAGCGATATATTTTTCAAAATTTCCTTCTGCTTAATTTTTTTTCAAAAACATTATTTATAAAGAAGATATTTTCTCCGCAGCTCAATAAAATCTTTAACCTGCTCCTGGCAATTTTCAATAACCTTTTCAACGGTCATTCCCGGTTCATCAAGCTGTTTAATTATTTCCGGCGGTGACCAGTTAAGTGAATCGGGATTTGTTTTTCTGTATGCATCGATTATATGCAATGCGGCTTCCACCGATCTATACTTGCTGTAATCGGTCAACATTATTTCAACACCGCCGCACATTTGGTTCCAGGGCTTACCACGCGGATTCGAACCGGGAATTAGTTTTCGAGGAATAAAATGAACTGGACGAAATATTGCACCTTCAATCCCGCGGCTGTTTAAATCATCTGCAGCTTTTGCGGCATCAACCCATGATGAACCGGAGAGCAAGAATGGTTTTGTTGTTCCTCTAGCTTCAGTCATGTTCATTCTTTCAAACAGGCATTGCCCCGGATATACGACAGCGGTTTCAAAGGTTCCCATGTTCGGCGAAGGCATAATCCAATGCAAGCCTGTTTCATCCCACATCATACTTCTATTCCAGCCTTTCATTTTTATTACAGTTAGATCCGCGCCGAAATTTTCAGTTTCATTCCACATCTCAGCAAGTTCGCCGTAAGTCATACCGTGCCTAAACGGAAGCTGATGCCTGAAAATACTTTTGAGATCAAGATAAGGTCCCTCGACAATTCTTCCGCCGAGAGGATTTGGTCTATCTAAAACAATAAACGGAATGCCCGCTTTTGCGCAAGCCTCCATCGCAAACGACATTGAATACTTAAACGTGTACCAAGCCGAACCGACTCCCTGAATATCAAAAATCAGCACATCGATTTTCTTCAGCCATTCTTGTTTAGGCGCAAAGGAATCGCCATAAAGACTGTAAACCGGAATTCCGGTTATCGGGTCAACTTCACCCTCCTGTTTTATTCTTCCCTGCTTTGCACCTCTTACTCCATGCTCAGCGCCAAATAGTGCAGCTAAATTTATTTCCGGGTTATTAGCCAAAATATCAATACTGCTTTCTAAATTTGCGTTTACTGCGGAGGGATTAGTGATCAAACCAACACGTTTATTTTTCAGTAAATCAAGACGATCTTCGACGAGCACATCAATTCCTAATTTTACTGCAGCCGGCTTTACAGTAGATTTCTTTTTCTTAGAATTTAATTCTGCTAAAACCGTTTCAATAGACGGAGCATTATCTAATGATAAATTTTCAAATTCAATTATTGAATGTAAACTTTCATTTCCAGTTCTATCAACAGCCGTAACACTAATTTTTGAAAGGGGGATAAATGCTTCTTCTTTTTGAATTTGTTCCGGTTTTGTATTCCGCAAATATGAAAAGTTCTTTTTGAATGCGTCAAGATTTGCTGATCTTATTTCTGATGTAAATATTTCATACTCCCAATTATCACCATATTTAGAATAAACCACATACTTGGTAATATCGCTCTTCTTTGGGTGATCTAAGGTTAAATTAATTTCATCAAAATTAATTTTTGAATTTACGATCGGCTTCTCCGGAGCGGTATTATCAAGCCAGGGCGAAGATGGAACGAGTGCTTGATTGTTATAAGGACCCTTTTTTATAGCGCGCGCTAAATTCAAATCACGTACAAGCGGACCAATACTCCAATGTACATTACCGGGACTTTCGGGCAGCATTCCGCGCGTTACCATTATTTGATTTATAACTTCATCAATATTTTTTTCACTGTCGCGCCTTCCTATATTTATCCCGGGCCAAAAATGTCTGTTCATCGTGTTTTCACTTTTCCACCAGCCGAGCAGCACGGGATAGCTTTGCGGAATTTTATTTATTGTCCAGTAAAGCTGAGGAGTCCAATAATCAATCCAGCCTTTGTTAAGCCAAAGTTTTGCATCGGCGTAAAGCTTTTCGTACTGGTCATACCCTTTTATAGATTCCGGATGGTTTGGGCGCCAAATGCCGAATGGACTTAATCCAAATTTTACATGGGGCTTTTCTTTTTTGATTTCATCATACAGCCGCTCAATAAAAACATTAACGCTTTCTCTTCTCCAATCCCCTCTTGATAATTTACCGCCGCTATTTAAATATGCCTGCCAGCTTTTATCATCGGGAAAATCTTCACCGTTATTGTATGAGTCGTACGGATAGAAATAATCATCGAAATGCACGCCGTCAACATCGTATCGTTTAACAATATCCATTACAACATTTGTTGAGTGATCTTGCGTACCCTTTAAACTCGGATCAAGCCACCAGTAGCCGTTCTTCAATTCAACGACCAATTCCGGTTTAGTTTTAACAATAGAGTATTCAGAAACTTCGCCGCCTACTGAATGATGAGCGCGATAAGGATTGCACCAAACATGAAGCTCGAGTCCGCGTTTATGTGCTTCATCAATCCAAAATTCCAAGGGATCATAAAAGGGCTCCGGTGCTTTGCCCTGCTGCCCGGTTAAATAATATGACCACGGCTCGTAAGTACTTTGATAGAGTGCATCACATTGCGGACGAGCCTGAAAAACTACAGCGTTAAAATTATTTTCTTTCAGCAGATCAAGCAGTTCAATTGCTTCCCGTTTTTGATCTTCGGTGCTTAATCCTTTTTTACTGGGCCAATTTATATTTGCTACAGTTGCCACCCAGGCTGCTCTAAATTCACGCATAGCAGTTGGAGTGTCTTCTGTTTGTTCAACAACTTCATCAACACGGGCAGTATCGGTAATTGTTGAACTGCAGCTATTATAAATAATTACAAGTGAAAGAATTAAGATGGACGAGAAAAATGTTTTTTTGATCATTTTATATCCCTTTGTTTAGCGGTTTTAAAAGAGCGGCTCTTCAATATATAAAGAAGAATTTCTTATACAAATATCAATAATTTATTAGATGTTTGTTACTTAAAAACTTAACAGCAAATAAATATATGTTATTGATTTTTGACTTTTAAAATCTATTCTCAAAAATTTAATAAATCTAATTGAATAATTTGAAGTTGAAAAATCTCTAATAAAATTCGACCGGATATCTTTTGAGTTAAACAGATTATTACTACTTTTAAAACACACATCAACAACTCAAATTTAGGAGGCAAAAATGTTCGGCTCCGAAATACTTGAAATAGCAATTGGGCTAATTTTTATTTACATGCTGCTAAGTTTATTTGCCAGTACAATCAACGAAATTATCGCCAAGCTGTTTTCTTTAAGAGGTAGAAATTTAAGAAAAGCTATTCACTTTATGTTCGATGAAGAGGATACTCAATTTCAGATACAAAGATTTTTTAACGATCCATTAATTAAAAAGTTAAGTGCACGCCCGATTTTAGATAAGCTGGGCATAAAATCGCCGACAGATTATTTACCTAAGAATACTTTTTCAAAAATTTTAACTAAGGCAATATTTAAAAGTAATGAGGATAATATTCCAATTGAGACCCTTGAAAAACATATTGATGAGATGTTCCCTCAAAAGGGAGATTCAAACAGGATATTAAAAAGACTCGTTCGTGATTCAGCCGGCAATATTGAAAAGCTGAAAAATAATCTTGAAAACTGGTACGATGATATTATGGATGTAGCAACAGAATGGTACAAAAGTAAGGTAAGAGTAATTCTGTTTTTTATCGGGTTTGCGTTCTGCATATTGTTTAATGCCGATACAATAAAAATTGTTAATTCACTTTCCGTAAATCCCGAAGTAAGAAAAGCATTAGTTAGTCAAGCTGAAGAATTGAGCAAAAATTATGTCGAAGCAGATACAAGTAAAACTCTTGACGAACTAAAAGTTGAAATGCAGAATCTAAACATGCAGATCAGTGATGCCTCTTCATTACTCGGACTCGGCTGGAGCTTTGAAAGCGGAATGAGTTTTTGGGGTAAACTTGGTTTTATATTCCAAAATATTCCAAACAGAATTTGGGGCTGGATCATCACTTCACTTGCAATTTCACTTGGGGCATCCTTTTGGTTTAACTTTTTGCAGAGGGTTATTAATTTGAAGAGTAGTGTTAAGAAGTGATTATATAGAAGTTAATTGTACTGCAGTATATACTGCAGCTCATGATATGTAAAAAGAAAAATGCTTTATAAGTTATTATCTTACAAGGCTTTTCTGAAGTATTCTAAGCGGAGGTGAAAGAAGATAGTTGAATCGGTGGAGTAAAAATTTATTAGTAAAATTATTTATCTGAATGGTTCTTAGAAAAAGTATTCTTCTGTTCAGTAAATTGCAGAACTATTTACTTCTAAATTGGCAATGCAATAACATCAGATTTACCAATAGTTTACATCTTGAAAATCTAAACTAGTATATCTGTTAGAATCTATTTTTCTTTATTTTAGAATAATACGAAATGTTGAACCAACTCCCTTCTCGCTTTCAACTTTTATAGAAGCATTATTTATATCGCAGTATTTTTTTACTAGTGCCAATCCTAAACCATTACCATCAAAATTTCTTGTATAACCTTGTGTTTCTTGCGAAAATGGTTCAAATAGTCCTGGTAAGTATTCTTTTGAAATCCCAACGCCAGTATCCTTAACTTCAACTATGATCTTTGAATCATCTGAAAACAAGTTGACATTTATACTACCTTCTTTTGTATACTTAATTGCGTTATCAATTAGATTAGTGAATATTTGAGTAATGCTATACTCATCTGCAAAAGTATATGCATAGTCAGTACTAAAACTAAATGACATCTTTATTCCTTTTGACTCTGCTAATTTTATAAATTCATTCTTTAGTTTTTTTAATACATCATTTATTAAATCTATATTTTTTGGTCTATAGTCATAAGTACCCGTTTGGATTTCAGACATGTTCAAGATTAAATCTATTGATCTAGTTATTCTTGATCCTGCTGAGCGAATGACTTTAAAACTTTCCTGAACTTCATCATTGTTTTTTTTTATAAAATCCGATTCCAACAGAGAGGTAAAGTTTAATATTGTATTAATTGGGCTTCTTATTTCGTGAGACATTTGTGCTAAAAATTCTGACTTTAGTTTGTTAGATTCTTCCGCTTTTTCTTTCGCTTCATTCAATTCTCTAGTGCGAGCTTCAATTGTCTGTTCAAGATTAGCATTGATGCTTTCAATCTCTAGTTGTTTTTTTTGAAGATTTTCTTGTTGAGAAAACTCCTGTCGTTCGAGGCGCTCAATGTTATATGATGCTGCTACTCCGATTATTATTGTTGTAACATAAAAAGGGATTGAAAGTAAAAGATAATTTGATTCCGTTGCATGTTCAGGTCCAAAAATATTCAAGAAAGCAATGTATATCACCATGATTAAGATGCTTGATATGGTGGCGGCAAAAAAACGCAGCCGAATAAAGAAAAAGCCGGCAAGAAGAATAAGAAACAAACCACCATAATAGAACAGGTTGTCCGGTATTTTTACTAACATATAAATAATGCCTGTTCCGCCTACAATAAAACATAAAACGAGTAACCCTTGCCATATTTTTTCGAATAGGTTAAAAAATGACATTATGAAGACGGTTGTTAATATTGGTAATACCAGAACAAACCGGATAAATAAAAATTCATTTAGATATTCAGGAGCTGCTATGCTATCCAAATATCCAAACGATAAATATAGTATTGATACCGTAACAAAGGATATTCGAAAAATTACTAGCGATTTTTTAAAATATGCCTGCCTGAATTTTTTCTCATCTTCCCGATTTTCAAAATTAAGATTTAACCAATTTAATTTATATGTCATCATTTAATTCATCGAATTCATAATTTCTCGTTATATCTTTTTAATTGTTTCACTAAAGCTTCACTTAAATGTTCAGAGTACAAATAATCGTTTTCGCTATTTATCACTCTATTTGCTTTAATTTTCAATAAATATAAATTACATCAAATTAAACAAAAAAGAAATTTTAAATGTTTTCGATGAATTTGTGCCATCTGTATTAGGGTTAACTATTTCTGAATCAAGATGAATTTTTATAACATTTTCAGCATTGTTTGTGGAAATGTTTTTTAGAATCGAGTATGAATATCTTTCCTCATGATTAATAATAAGATTTACTGAAATTGAGAAAGTGGAATGAGTCCATATTGAAGATAAGACGCAATAATAAAACTTAATTATATAATTTTTAATAAGATTACTCCCTTTTTACTCCCCTCGATTTTCTTTAAAATAACAAACCCTCATAAGACTGAGTCCTATAAGGGTTTATCCAGTGAGCGCGGCTTGTCCCGTTTAGCGGGGGGTGGTCTCTGCCAAAGGCATCCCCTTGGGAGAACCACCGACCCCTCCGACTCAATCGGAGTGCTCTACATCTAAGCTTTAATACGCTTGATATATTCGATAGCCTTTTTAGAATTTTTCATTCTTTTTAACTTAAGTTCCATTTGATAAGCCTCCTTCTTCGAGTTGAAGATTAATGTTTCCACTAAATTCCATGGTCCCTTCCCTTTAGTGTATTTACTTCTGTTTTTATTGTGACGCTTTAACCTGTCTTGTAAATTGGAGGTATGACCAATGTAATATCGGTCAGTTGATTGGGAATGGATAATATATACTGTGAATTCTTGCATAACAAAAAAAATCCCGAGGTTGATCGGGATTTTTTGTGAGCGCGGGTGGTCTCGAACCACCGACCCTCTGCTTAAAAGGCTTAAAAATGATTCAAATATGGCGTTTTTTGGCTGTTTTCGCACCTTTATTGTTCCGCTTTAACCCTATAAACACCCAATTTTACTCCCTTTTTACTCCCTTTTTCATTCCCTCCTCCTCAACAAATTTTAACTTATTAACATCTTTAGATAGTTTCTTTTGATTTGCATTTGTGTAGTATTTCATAGTGGTAGATATATTCTTGTGCCCCAACAATTTTGCTGCCGACATTAAACTTACATCATTTTCATAAGCTAGTGTTGCAAAATGTTTTCTAAATGTTCTCAGGTTATATCCCTTTCCTTTCAGTTCCAAATCATCAAGAAATCTTCGGAATGCTCTTCCGACTTCACCAATGGTTGAATAACTGAATATTCTGCCTGTCCCCACTTCATCAATCCTCTTTAGTAAAGAGTTCTCCAAGTCATCGTGCAGTGGAACTCTTAAATACCTTTTAGATTTAGTAGAATAATATTTTAGCATCATATCTTCTACATCAATATCTTCAACCTTGCATTTCAATATATCACTTGGCCTAAGCCCAGTATAAATCATTAAAAGTATTATTGTTCTAAAATTACTATTCTTCTTTTCAAGACCTTCCATAATCTTTTTTATATGCTCTTTCTTAAATACTACAATTTCTTTTATCTCCGGTTTAGGTTTTAGATTTTTATTAATTCTAAAAACCGGAACATATGAGTATTCAAATAAAAAGTTTAGAAATTTATTAAAAACTTTGAAGTAATTATAAATCGTGTTTTCAGCCCTATCCAATGTTTTTATTTTTATTATCCATTCTTCTGCAGATAGTTTATCAAGGACTGTGCATGGTTGGCTAATATCAAAGGATTGTGAAAATAATTTTAGAAATCTTTCATAATCTCCAATTGTTTTTTCATGCTTGTCACTATTTAAGTTCAAGAATCTTTTGAAAGCATCAGCAATACTTGCTCTTTTAATATTATGGTTAGTGTATAAATCTTTTTGATTTTTTATCACTTCTTCTATTTCTTTAACAATTTCTTGTGCTTTTTTAAGATTCTTTGTTGTTGCCTTCAGGCCAGTTGATCTATTTCTAACCTTACCTGAATCTGGATCTACAAAACTGATATACCAATATTTTTTGTCCTTTGGTTTGTAAATAGATGCCATTTATTGCTCCCCTCTAATTTTATTAAAAACTTTATTTATCTCATCAATGGAACTATCATTTGATGAGTGCTTGTGTTTTTTTACTATAGATTCAATTCCCTTGCTGTAGGTTTTAAATTTAGGATTTAGCTTAATTGTATTTGATTTTATGAACTGAATCAATTCTAGGTGAGGAACTTTTCTTCGTTTTCCTAATTCTATGACACCAATCTTACCGGTCTCTATTAAATTTATAAGTGCAACTTTTCGAATTGTTAATTCTTTTGCTGCTGCAGAGATTGAATATAGTTTTAGTTCATTATTTTCTTCCATTTGTTAACTCGTTATAAAATATGGGAAGTGGATTTTCACCCTTCCCGTTAGTTCTTGATTGAGCATTAGCCCAACTCTTTCTTTTATTGATCATTTTATTACCATTATTTATTTTTATTGTGATAATCTTCTGTTACTTATTTCTTATACCAAATAAATACCCCACACCGATTTGCTGCAGGGTGAGTGATTATTTTAAATATCCCCAATCAACATTGTTAATCATTGAATATCCCATTTCTACTTTATCAATTGAAATTGATTCTAATCCAGTGACGGGGTGAATTGCCCAGTTTATGAACTTGTCACCTCTTTTTCTGGATTTGGGCATTAAGAGGTTAACACTAGATGCAGGCTCAACGGCCTCACCGCTATTGATAATTAATTCTGTAATGCGCTGATTGGTTTTCAATTTTGTTCTTGCCAGGTCATCAATTGCAGAAATGTTTTCAAATTGAGCCCAGTCATAATAATTTAAAGATTTATTTTTGAAAGCCTTTGCGCCGGCAATAATTTAAATATCCTTAAGTGTTTTCACATCTTTATCATTACCATAAAATGGCATTGCCATCACTCTAACAAAAATATCTTTATTACTAAGTTGAGTAATTGCGTTTAGTCTTTTTGTAATAGAACTTGTGTAAGCTTCATACTTTCTAGAAATAATCTCGTCATGATGGATAAAACTAAATTCTACCTGCACCATCCCCCTCATGTTTTTCAACTGATCAATGTATGGTGTCACATTATGATTCTTTGTTAAGATGTGCAGCATCCACTTGTTGTCTTCATGCCATTCAGTTTGGAAGACATCAAGTAATTCTGCAATTAAACCTCTTCCAAGATTTTTCTTCATATAATTAATTACTTTTGGTTGGAAGATCTCAGTTGTAACACCAAACTGAACTCTTTTAAGATGCTGAGGAAGATTAGAATATTTATTCAACTCCTTTTTCAGCAGGTCTACTATATTCTCTTTTATTTGAACTTTTTCAAAAAAGTCTTTCCGGGTAGATTTTATTACGAGTCCAGGTACAAAGCAATATTTGTACTGCATTTGGCAACCGATAAAAGGATTGAGTGTAAATGGATAATCAAATATCCCAACCTTTTTCTGAGGACTTAAAGCATACGTTGATTTTTTATTTATTGAAATCATTATTTTCTCCTCTAAATTTTATATTTCCCCCGCGCTTTCCATACGCGGGGATTTTTATGAAAAATAAAAAACAACAAAAGACTGAAGCATTTACGGCTGCTTCGTGCCGTTTAAGTTTTTAAGTTGCTGAATAACCGTACGTTCCATCTTATGGATTATTTGATCCACCGCTAGATAGATTTCACCATAAGTATTAGCTACAATTTTAGTTTCGAAATAAAATGTTAGCGGTGATGCTGGTCTCATTCGAAACCCATCAGGCATTAAATGCATATCGTAATTGTTTTTTCCGTATGGGTGAGCAACTATTTTTAGTGTCGGACAGTTTAAGATATATTCCTTCGCAGCTGTCATATAATCGATATCAATAATGCCGGCAGCCACATCCGGTGGATCAAAGTATTTCAGCCTAACCCGGGATTTGGTATCTGATAAGGCTTTTGTTAAAAAGTAATAATTATCATGTCTAAGTAACATTTGATTACCATTACTGCCGGGGACAACTTCTGCTGATACAAATTCATAATTACTTGTTTTTAATTCAGCAATAGGAATTGTATAACCTAAGTCCCTCGAAAGCACATAATGATTTCCTATTTTCGTCAGCTCAACACCATTACAATTCAACATCCAGTGACTTTCAGATACGTTCCAAGATTTAGTAAATGAGGAGTTTATGGTTTTCACTTGTTTTGTTTTTTTCATAAGATTCCCAAAAAAGTTTTAGAATTCCCTGCACCAGTAAAGTGCAGGGTTTAATTAGATTATTTAATGGCATTAGCATCAATGTCATTTATTATTTCATCAACTTTGATCAGAATTTCGGCATATGTGTCACCAGTAATTTCTGTTTCAAAGTAAAATGAAGTTGGTAATGGCTCCCGTGTAATTATCCCGCCTGGAGCGAGCCTCAATTCCGGATCTTCTACTCCGTATGGATTTGTTAATACATTTAACCCAAGAGAGTTGACCACGTATTCTTGTGCATCAAAACAATGATCTTCTAGCTCATTTCCATAAAGTTTAATGGGGGCATCAAAATATTTTACAAGTACAAATGCTTTATCATTTGATGCAGCATGCACTATACTATAGTAGTGTTTTTGATAATTCATGTCAGTGTTTGTAACGTCCGTTATTGTGTTTTCCGCTGACATAAAGGGGATACCAATTGAGAACAATTCGGCGGTTGTAATATCCCCGCCAAGTCCTCGCGATAATACCGGCATAACGCCGGTGAGGGTATTCAAAACTACTCCTTTACAGAGTAATTGTTTTTTCCCCTCATAAGCATCATGTCGGAATTCAAGATTTATTTTCATAAATACTCCTTTTTTATTTTATAATTTATCTAGTGGTCTGAGAATCTCAGATCCACTCAGTCAAAATTTCAAAGAACGATTTTGTGTCGTTCGAATTATTTAACATTTTCGAAAATGTGAAAACAATCTAATTTGTTTAGAGGCTAATTCGGATTAGCAGTTGGCTAATTCTCAAACTTTCGAATTAGCAGTATTGAATTGATTTTTAGGATTGGGAATGTCGGTGTCGAGTGTGCTGGTTTACGATGAATAATTAATCATACTTTTCTTGAGATTCAGATAAGTCCATAAAAAATGTTTCATCAATAATTTGATTAAACTTAATTTCAAATTTGAATTTTTCAACATTCATTAATTTTACCCTATCATATTCATCTTTAACATGATTTAAAGTAAAGTTACTGAATGCTTCTTTAAATGGGGAAGCGGCAAATGAAGATTTCTTTAAATAATTTTTTTGCCCTCTCCAAGCACCGGATTTTTGGGCGTTTTCTAATTCTTTTTTGTAGTCATCACCCTGGTATTTCAAAACTGCCCTTTGAAGTTTTGTGCCGTCTATTGACTCTCCATTAAAAAGCTCATGGTATCTAATGATTATTGCTAAATATGTGAAAGCATTACTGTCCTTGGAAAGTTGAAATGCATCGTTATAGAATACGCTCCAATTACTTTTACCTGTATCGACAAATTTCCAGACAACTTTCTGCACCTGTGCAATATTCTTTTCGTCACTCAAGGAACTATTTTTATTTATTCGTTTGATTTCCTGTTGTATGATTAACCAAAAAATGGGATTTGTTAGATCTTCGATTTTTAGTCTGGAAAATTTTTCTATAATGTTATCTAAATCTTCTAAATTCTGAAGGTCCCGGAGAAGTTTCTTAAACCCATTCGAATCGATAATTGAATAAAGATTTCTTACTTCTTTCTTAACAATTTTTCCATGCTCTATTAATAATGCAATAAATAGTTTCGTAATTAAAGATTTGATTTCAGCATTATCCGGGATTGAAAAAGAGCGGTAGAATTGTAAGTAAAAATCTAGATCAATCTTTAATCCCTGAATAGCAATTTTATTTCTACTAATTTCTAGCGGTCTAATTTTTTTACTGAACAAATCTAACTGTTCATCATTTAATGAATCTATATGGGCGAACATAATTTTACTACTATCAGGATTAAATTCCTTTACACCTTTACGAAGATCATAGCTAACAATATCATGCCCGTACATATAATGGTAAATCGATTTTTTGGCTACTAAAAAATCTTCACCATGAAAGTAGCCTTTATTAATACTATTATCTTCCCTAATCGTATTTAGTTCATTAATATAGTTTTCATTAAAATTATTTATGAAACGAGGGTGTTTGTAACTGTACTCCTCATACGTAACCGTTTCAGATTTTTTTAAATGCTTTTTTAGTTCCTTGTTAACTGCAGAATATTCAGTATTTGAAAATTTAGTATTAGTTTGTGATGTCCATCTTTTTACTTTACTATAGTCTTCTAATAGAGATATATTATTAAATTGCCGGCATTCGTTTCCTATGGTTTTCACAAATGGCAGATAACACAAATAAGATTTATCAGTATCAAGCTCATTAGTAGAATGCAATATCTTTCCCTTGTGAATCAAGTCTTCAATTTGAAGTTTCTTTGACGCCTGAATTTTCTGTAGTTCATCTTCTACTAAAAACTTATCATAAATATCAAAGACAAATACTTCATTTTCATCAACATACTTTTTATAACTCATATCAAAATTCTTTAATATTCTTATTGATGTTTTTTGAAAAATTGATTCTTTGATTACTATGCAAATAGATTTTAGTTCTTTGAAATCTTTTTCATTGAGAGTTGATAACAAATTAGAAATCTCGACTAATCTGGAGAGGATAATACTTTTTTGCCTTAGAGTTTTATCTTCCGAATGTTTATTTGAAGTTATTTCTGCTAAAAGTATCATAAATATTTGGTATCTTGAAAAAAACAATATTACAATATATGAAAATTGCAGCAGTATATATCGGTGAACAAATAACCCATATCTCCGTGACGGATTCGTCCCCACACAATAACTCAGGATTTCTCTCTGTAAATAGTATATTTTTATTTAAGGAGCCTAGATATTTTGCTGATAGACTTAAAGATCTACTAGAAAGTAAATCAATATTTGAACGAAATAGTTTTGATTTGTTAGTATTTTGTTTAAACGACTCTTTTGATAAAAATTCAAATAAACTAATTCATAATGAAGACCTTGATTATTTATCATATTCAAGCAGCTTCGACGGATTTGACTTTAATAGCAACTTTAACGAGTTTTTAAAAAGTGACGGGCAAATAAAATTATTAAGCTACTTTGAAGTTTTTTCAAATTGTGATTTAAATTTTTATAATAGTAAGCCGACTATAGAGCCATCGGCTGTACTGCTATTATATAAGGATTATCAATGTGGTTTTATCTCGGAAGATGGTTCAACTGAAATATTTGATCTTGATTTGGAAAACAATAAATCGCTGTCAGATTATTTAGGTGATGAAGCAATATTTAATATCGTAAATGAGCCTGTAAATAAAATAACTTATGAATACACCGAAAGAATTAAATATGTTCTTGGAAAACTAATATTAAAAGCACACTCAAAAGAATATGTTTTCAGAAAAATAAAAATAATTGTTGATGGAATAGGCATCATAAATCAAAATAAAATTGAATTAAGAGATTTTGAGATAGAAAGTATCCAACCTTTTTTCACAAGGGCAATGTTTGGCATAAGCAATGTGCTTTCAGTTCCCATCATTGTAATATAATATTTAGTAATTATTGGTATAAGAGACTTAGACATCTATTTTTAATTAACTATGAGGTTTCTTATGTCACTAACACTCGGCTGCGATCCGGAACTAATCTGCCGGATCAACGGACAATTTACATCAGCAAGTAATTATTTCAAATCAAACTCATCAATGGGATTAGACGGCAACAATTCAGTAGCTGAACTGCGTCCCGGTTATTCAGAATCACCAATTGATCTAACTTCTAAAATTAGAACAGTACTTGAATACGGACACGAATGCAACGAGGAGTTGGAGTTCTACTCCGGTCATTATGTTGACGGTTATCCTATCGGCGGACATATACACGTAGCCGCCAAACCAACTTCTGAACTGGTAGATTCATTGGATACCGTTCTTACCG
The DNA here is from genome assembly GCA_013112585.1 of Ignavibacteriota bacterium. Lineage (GTDB taxonomy): Bacteria > Bacteroidota > Ignavibacteria > Ignavibacteriales > Melioribacteraceae > IGN16. The sequence goes on from JABFGH010000033.1 coordinate 48,145, forward strand.
CTCTATCAAATTGTATTGATGATAAAGTGCAGAGAGAAAAACGTGAACACACCGGTTACGGACAGCGCAAGCAATACCGCTGCAAGCAATACGGAATGGAATACCGCACACCGGGTAGCTGGCTGCTCTCTCCTTCTACATCACTTGTAACATTAACTTTAACAAAACTCGTAACTGTGGGCGTTCAGGAAGACGGATTAAACTTTACCGATCTTAAAGGCAGGTCCCATAGCTGCACATTTCTACGCAATCTTAAGTCTATGCTTAAAACTATTCCGGAAGATTGCGCCGAAGGATTATCTGAGTTGGGGCTTTTGTTGAGTAGAAGCTGCATCGACTGGAATCAAAACATCCTCCCTAACTGGGGAATCGGAAATGCTGAACAAATAAGGGAGGCAGCATGACACATTGTGAT
>JABFGH010000034.1 GCA_013112585.1 Ignavibacteriota bacterium
TTTTCCTTCTAAAACCGAGTTTATTACTTTTATTTTAAAGGATTCACTATACTTTCTTTTTTGTTTTTTCATACTTTTGTCCTGGTTTTTGTTGACTTTTTTAGTCAACCTATTTCAGGACTATACAACTGGTTCTTGTCATTGCGATCCCGATGCTGTTTATCGGGAGAAGCAATCTGCCAAAAAGTGAGAGATTGCCACATCCGTCTCCGTCTCCGTCGGCTGACGGATGACGGATTTTCAATGACAAAATATAGGTTATTCAAAGGTTTCTTTTATGCTATCTAAAGATTCATTCAGAGTGCAGACATCACAATTTCCGCAGGGCTTTTCTCCGGGGAAACCAAAATAGTCCGAGATAAAAACTCTGCGGCAGTTTTCCGACTTAAAATAATTCACAACCGAAAGAAGTTTTTTATTATCGTTCATTAATTTGTCTGCTATCCGCTTGTCATCTTCAAGTTCTTGCGGAAGACTGGTAACTATCTTAAGATTCTTATTCTCTACTTCACCTTCTGTAACACCATACCGGTCAAGCATTGCCAGAACAGTTTCAACTCTAAAATCATTTCTATCCTTAAAACTTATTTGCTCTCTTAGATAATCAACACCCATGGAGTTAACTTTCTCTAAATCAGATTTTAGAATATCAAAAACGCGGTAGTAGTATTCAGCATCCGGATTCGCCCACTTTATAAATTCCATTTGCGTATATAAGTCTTTCTGATTGTAAACAAGCATGCACAAAGAATCTTTACCATCTCTGCCTGCTCTTCCGATTTCCTGGTAATATGATTCTATTGATGAGGGAACTTCAGAATGAATTACAAATCGGATATCCGGTTTATCAATTCCCATCCCGAAGGCATTTGTTGCTAAAATTAGATTCTGCTTCCCCGATAAAAAATCACGCTGTATATGTTTTCGTCTTTGTGCATCCAGCTTGCCGTGATAAATGCTGTGCTTGTAACCTTTATCTCCAATTACCTGTGAGTAATATTCCAGCTTTTTAATTAATGAAAAATAAATTATACCCGAACCCGGGTAATTATCAAGCACATGATAAATTGTTTTTAACGTTTCCTGTTCGTCATAAACGTCCGCTGCTTCAAGTCGCAGATTAGGTCGCTGTATTCCTTGATGAAATATTTTTATATCATCTTTTGTTAATCCCAATTTAGCAATGATATCATTCTGTACTTCGGGTGTAGCTGTAGCCGTAAGAGCAACGGTTAAGGGGTTTCCCATCAGTTCTCTAAACTCTGCTATTCTTGAATAGTCGGGTCGAAAATCATGCCCCCACTCCGATATACAGTGAGCTTCATCAACTGCCAGTAGTGAAATATCTGCGGTTTTTAGCTGCTCAACAAAATCCGGTTTTCTAAATCTTTCAGGCGTTACATAAAGCAGTTTAGTTTTTCCATCCACAAAGGATTGCAGTCTTTCTTTACGCTGATTCGGTTTAACCGTTGAGTTTATAAATTCAGCGGGAATATTTTTCTTTTTGAGAACATCAACCTGGTCCTGCATTAAAGCTATTAACGGACTAATTACAATTGTGCCCCCATCAAAAAATAGGGCAGGCACCTGGTAGCATAAAGATTTTCCGCCGCCGGTGGGCATTAAAACAAGTGAATGCTTTTGCTCCTGTGTAAGCCTGTTTATTATTTCTTCTTGCTTACCCTTAAATGAATTAAAACCGAATGAGTCTTTTAATATTTGTAAAGTGTTTTTCATAATTGAAAATTGTTTTTTCCACACTACCGTTTTCGATAGGTCCGATAAAAAGCATCGGACTACTCAAACTACGTTGAGGTTTAAATTGTTTTTTCCACACTACCGTTTTCGATACATTCGATAAAAAGCATCGGACTACTCAAACTACGCTGAGGTTAAAATTGTTTTTCCACACTACCGTTTTCGATACGTCCGATAAGAAGCATCGGACTACTCAAACTACGCTGAGATTAAAATTGTTTTATTCAATAGGTTTCATTTAGGTTATTAAAAAACTATCGGGGTTGCGGGGTTAAATTAAAATTGCTGAACCTATTAAAACTGTGTTAAATTTCTATTGACTTGAAATTTTTGGTAATTCCACATTAAATGTGCTGCCTGCATTTAAACTGCTTTCCACACTTATTGTTCCGCCGTGTTTCTCTACAAATTCCTTAGCAAGCAGAAGCCCAATACCGGAGCCTGATTCACCGGCAGTGCCGCGTGTTAATACTTTTTTATCCAGCCGGAAAAGATTATCAATAGTAAATTGGTCCATACCTAATCCATTATCATTTACTGTAATTTTAACTGAATTAGTTTTTTGAATAACATCAATAGTAATTTTACCGTTTAACCTGGTAAACTTAACGGCATTAAAAATTAAATTCCTTAAAATCGAATTCAGCATTTGCTCATCGGCAGTTAGAGTACAATTATCTTTACAATTTATTTCAACTGAAATATTTTTCCTTGTGAAATTACCTTTTATCAAACTTAGGTTATTCTCAATGATATTTTTTAAATTTAATTTAATGGGCTTAAAAATAATATCGTTGCTGTGACTTCTTGACCAAATAAGTAAATTCTCCAAAAGTTCATAATCTTTTTTTACAGCTTTTTGAATCGTGTCGATTAATTTTATTCGTTCATCTTTACTTAGTTCATCATAGCTGTCTTTAAAAATATCAATTGATCCAAGTATTGCACTGAAAGGTTCACGTAAATCATGTGCGATGATTCTGAAAAATTTATCTTTAACTAAGTTAGTCTGCTTAAGCTGTTCGCTTAATCTTTTCTTCTCATAAAAACGGTATGTAATAATTGCGGCAATAATAATCAGCAGTACTAAAATAACTAGAAAATAATTGCGCTGATTTTTTTGAATTTCAAGTTCTTTTTGTAAAACAGCTTTTTCATTTTCAGCTTTTTCTATTCTCAGCAATGACTCCAATTCACCAAGTTTAATTACCTCTTCATTTGTGAAAACGGAATCTTTAAGCTGATGATATTTTTCAAAGTATTGTATCGATTTTTTAAGGTTGCCGGTTTCCTTATAAAATTCATAATGGGTTTTATACATATCCAAAATTGAATAGGGGTCATTTACATTCGCAGATTTATTTCGTGCCTCGGTAAGATATTTTTCACCCTTGCTGATATTGCCTAAGGATTGATAGATCAATGCAATATTGTTTAAATTTGCTACTTCACCTTCGGCGTATAATATTTTTTTATTCAGCGATTGTGCTTTAAGCGAATAGTCCAAGGCAGTTTTGTACTTCTTCTTTTTATGAAAAACCTCACCGAGTTTATTCCAGGTTTCTGCAAGACCTTTCAAGTAATTTACTTCCTGATAATAATTTTCAAGTTCTAAATATGCAGTTTTTGCATCACGGTATTCACCTTTAATAAATTGAACATTGGCTATATCTAATAAAACTCTTGCCTTCATATCTTCAATTTCAATTTCAGATGCTATATCCAAGGCGCGCTTAAAATATTTTAAACTCTTATCATAATTCTCTTGATTTCTATACAGCTTACCAATGTTGATTGAGCAGTATGCAAGTCCGGTTTTATTTTTTATTTCCTCAAAAATTTTAATTGCTTTTTGGATGTTGTCAATAGCTTGTGTAAGATCATTTTTGAATCCGTAAATACCACCAATATTATTATACGAATAAGCTATCTGTACTTTGTCATCTGCTTCCTCTGCTACTTTAAGAGCGGCTTTGTGGTGATCTAAAGCTATATCGTTAGCACCGAGATTTGAATAAATAATACCCAAATAATTTAAGGATTTTGATTGAGCTTTTTTATCGTCAATTTCAACAGACAGCTCAAGAGCATATTTGGCAATCTGCATAGCTGATAAGGGATCATTACTTCTCAGATTCCAAGCCTCATCTAAAAGGGTGGTAATGTTGTTGGAATCAATTTGAACTTCTAAATTTGAAAAAATAGAATCGGCTTTTTCTTGAGGTACTATATTTGAAAAAATGAAAAATAAAATTGGCAGCAGCTTTGAAAGCATTAAACATCCCGTTTTTTTTGAGTGTTAAAATACACTAAAATTTGAAAACTTCCTTAATATAAATAAGCCAATCATTAAATATTATTTCAATAAAATCATCTTCATAGTTTTAGAAAAACTGCCTGCGGTAATTTTGTAAAAGTAAATTCCGCTTGGCTGATTTACTGCATTCCACTCCACTTCATAAGTCCCCGGTGATTTTTGTTCGTTCACTAAGTCAGCAAGCATGTTACCAAGTATGTCGTAGATTTTTATTTGTACTTTTGACATTTCACCTTTCACATCTGCCGGTAATTGATATTTAATTTTTGTTGTTGGGTTAAATGGATTCGGATAATTCTGCGACAAGCTGTATGCTGTCGGCACTACTTGCTGTTTATCGTTTACATCTACAATACTTGGATCAAAATAGAGCAGTGCATTTACTATAACTAGATCAAATGCCGTATTATCAGCTGTAGTCTCCAGCGGAAAAGCAAGATAAATTAATTTGCCAGTTGTATTCGATCCGCCGAAAGCTCCGGTGTACTCAATGCCGGCAGTTTTTTGATTTGAATAGAGCATGCAGATTGTGCTGCCTCCGTATGGTGCAATTTCATCGGGAAAATTTTCATCATAAGTCTGACCGAAATACAAGCTGCAGTAATGCATTGAAGTATTAGGCTTGCCGGCAGCATATAACACCCCGGCATCATCACTAACGTAATCTGCTTTCAAATAATTATTATAAAAACTTCTATCCGATGCAGAGCCTTTATAATCAAGATCATAGCCGATTTCACTTCCGCTTACAAATAGGTTTCCGCCGTTTTCTAAATAACTTGCAATAACAGACTGCTCGTACGAGTTGAATGTTTCATCATCCGTGCCTTGATCTCCTGCAATCCAAAACACTCCGGCATAATTTGTTAAGTTAATTCCTGCACTTTCCAATTCACTGCTTTTTATCGATTCAAAATTTACGGGGCTGCTAATCAATGATTTGCCATACCTCCCTGCAAACTTATGTCCTGCTCCTCTCCAGCTGTCGTCTTCTCTATCAAAGCCGTCAACTATCAAATAAGTATCATCGTACCCGTAATTACCAAATCCAAGTTCGTTCGATAAGTCGCTTTCAGAATAATTAGGGGGATTATTTTTTACGCTCGAAACTCTATAATAAGAATCACCCTGCTGGAAACTAATAGTTGCAAATTTTTCGGTTAAGGTGCTTTCATTTTGAATTAGTGACCAGTCAACTCTGTCAGGTGATCTGTAAAGCCTGTAGCCTTTAACCTCAGCTTCATTACATTCCCATTTAATATTTACATTACTGTTTTCCAGGGTTACCGATAATAGTTTCGGCTGATTTTCAAAATAATCGTCTTCCATGTTAGTGTAATATCTAGGAGTATAACTTTGTAAATCGGAAGGTGCATAGCTAAAGTAAGAAACTCCCCAGCCCCTGCTTGTTGATTCAACAATTTTTATACTTCCATTGGGCTGCGTGGAAATATATAATCGCACGTGTCCGACTTTATGAACTGCATCACCCGGCTTTAAGTTTGACCAATCACCGTATAAATTTGTAATATTCGGCATGTAGCTTGTTGATGCATGATAGCCCATCTGCCAGCAGCGGCTTACAAAACCGGAACAGTCAACGCCGACTGCGTAGGATGATACTCCATTGGTATTTATATCACCGGCATATTTTCCTTGTGCCAATCCGGCATCAAATTGAGTTAATGTGCTGAAGCCGCCCCACTTATAAGGCACACGGGCATTAGGTCCAACCCGTAATCGAGCGGGTGTACGTACAATATCTCCATCCGGTGCGATTACATCCGAAGGGGCTAAATTCGCAGATGTACAATAATATTTATGATAGACATAGCTTTCACCTATTCGGAGAGCCATAGTTCTTTTGGCGGAAGTGATTTTATTCTGAACCGGTTCTGTTTCAATTTCATTTACGGGCAGAAGCTCATTAAAATGTAGTTGATAATTATACTTTATCGGGTAGTGGATTATCTTTTCCGATTTATTTTTTAACCCTTCCCACTTGAATATTTCTAATCGGTCTTCAAGAGTGAGTAAATGAAAAAGGTTTCCTTCTTCATCTATTTGAAGATCATTAATTGTAAATAAATATTTTATGTGCGGCAGCTGCAAAATTGATTGTATTTCTCCTCTGCCCGTGAGTGTATAAACCTCGCGCCGGATTTTTAAGGGAACTTGCTGAATATATTTTTCAATCAATAAATAAATAAAGCCGTCTGCATCAATGCCTATAAGGTCGGCATAGGCAAGATCGTTTTCAAAATATAGTTTTTGTTGTATTTGATTTTTTGGCAATGAACTATTTATGAGCAGGAAACTTTTGTTTTCAATTTTTAATGAAAAACTATCTCCAAGAATATTTTTCAAAATTCCATCATCATTGAATAGATCAGTTTTTCCTCCCTCAAAGAAAATTGGTTTTGTTATGGTTTTCCGGTTTGGATCAGAAGCAATATTGTTTTTGTCGGTTGTAAGTTCAACTGTATTTACAAAATTATTTTTGTTGAAATAGTGCTTTACAGGTTTGTTGAAATCGATAAGAGAAATTTTATTCTTTTCAATTTCAAAATTTGAAACAGCATAAATTCCCGAACATTCAATTTTAACATCAAATGGTGCTTGATCATAGGGGAGGGATAAGATGATGCTTTTATTAATTTGAGCAAAAATATTTGATGAAAGAATAAATAAGAATATTGCTATGATCTTTTTCATAAAGCGGCTCGGTTAAAATTATTAGGGGATATAAATTTCTTCAATTTTTTGAACTTCATTATTTTTAAAAGTTATTTTGAATGGCAGACGAGAATAATATTTTTCAGTTTCATTCTTAAACAATTTACCGAACATTTTTAATTCAGCTTGTTTTCCTTCCAGCTTACTTTCCTGATTATAATACTCGAATGTTTTAACTATTATTTTAACATTATCAGCAAGTTTATATTTCAGGTCATCAACAGTTTTATTTCGAATGTAAAAAGTTGATTCTTCAATTTCGCCACCTGTGTCTTCCCGGTAGGCTTGTTCGGCTTTCTCACCGGTGAAAAACTGAATGGAATCGGCACTCATAAAAACATCATCATTTTCAAAAATTAAATTTTTAATAAAAACTGTTTTAACGCCGCTAAGTTGAGGTTCGGATAATTTTTCAGCGAAATCATTTTTTTTATCACATGAAAAGGTAAGAATCATAACAAAAATTGAAATAAGTAAAATCGAAAAGACATTTTTCATAGTTAACCTCAAATATTTTTCAAGCATTTAAAATTACAAAAATGTTCGGTTAAATTTAAGATTGAAATCAAACTTTAATCTGCCGCTTTATTATTCAATGAATAATTTTTTAAAAAACGTCCGAATATTATTTATTGATAAATAAAAAAATACTTGATAATAAGACAAAATATCCGCAAATTATTCACGAGAGAGCGTCCCACCGTAAAATAAACTATTTGTACTCACTAATAGGAGTTACGATGAAAAATATTTACAGAGCCACAATCTTACTTCTCCTCCTAACTTTATCTTTATCTTCAAGCCTAATTGCAACCGACTTAAAATTTAATACACTTATTACAGTTGATTATTGGGAAAATGAAAATGAAGATTCCGTTGAAGTAATAATCGAAAATGATAATGTTTTAACCGCGGTAGGCTATTCAGTTTCATTTGAGATAAAGGATTGGAACAACAATATAGTTTTTGAAGACACAGTTGAACCTGAACCGATCTTGCCTTTCACAACATTATCGGTTAAATCTAACTTAACTTGGACACCCGAACTAACCGGGCAGTACACTCTTACCAGCAGTATTGATTTTATTGATGACATAGATACATCAAACAATACAGCATCAGGTGAGTTTCCCGTTATCTGGGGTTTAGATATCGGTATTTCAAAGTTTCAGGAATGGTCATTAAAACTTTGTTATGAGCCGGATGAATCTTGGGGATTTATGCCACAAAAGCCTTATCCTGCGGGCACTACTTTTGAATCTTACGATGATACAGAATTTAATCTAGTAACAGACGGCTGGAAATATTACGGATATTTAGATTGTAATAAATCAGCCAGGTATGGTCATGTGGGCTATGCCTTTACAATGGATGCTTTTGACAGTTCACAGGTTGATACATTTAAAGTAAATTATTGGACTAAGATAAATGGCGAAGATTATATGGCTGGTTTCACATCAAGGATTGATACTGCTGATGCAGTAGTTGGCAGTGAACCTCAACTTGAAACAACTGATAATTCAAACACGATTTCCAGCCAAACTACACCGGAACCAAAAGATTCAGTTTGTGCAATACTTGTATCGGGCAAGGGAAATGATGCAAGTGAACAAGCAGCATTTGATTTTGATGTTGAGCTTATGAAAAACAATCTGATGCTTGAAAGTCTTGGTCCGAAATTATCAGCAGATAATATAGTTGTTCTAAATAATCCTACAAAAACTGAATTATATAATGCTATTTTTGCATTAACAAATAATTATCGTAAGCTGACATTCTACTATTCCGGACATGGCTGGGGAGCGGGGATTATTACAAAAGATACAAATTTTCTTATGACTCCCAGCTATTTAGACCTTTCCGAAAGGATGGCTGCAACCGGAATTGATGAACTTGAAATGATAATTGATGCATGCCATGCGGGCAGCGCAATTAAATATTACGATACTTTTAGATGGCGCGAAAAAGATGTAACTCTTATTGCAGCATGTGCCGAGGATACTGTTTCATACACCAGAAGACTTTTTGTTACTGCCGGAGGTGATACAATTAGGGTAGGCGCTTATTCCTGGTTTTTAATGAAATGCTTTGGGGACCCTGCGGCAGATAGAGATGGAATTAACGGCGTTACATGGAAAGAAGCTTACGAATGGGTGAGATCAAGGAATGAAACATTTGGTTCTAGAAATATCAATAGGGATTTGATGCCGCAATTATATGTGCACAAAGCAGAACCGCCCAGGCAGCCTGTAAATATACCGCCGGATACTGATTTAGAATTTTCATCCGATCAACCGGATACAAATGCAACATACTATTTTGAAATGAGAACTGACTTTAAAGACTTTAGTACATTGGATACGACCATTGCGGATATCTCAAAGTACAGATACTGGTCCTACAGCAGTACACTACTGGAAGGAAGCTATACTTATAATTTGAAGTTCAAGTATAATACTCAACTTGATAGTTTTACAACAGACGGTGATCCAGGAATTCTTTTTAGAGATTCTGCGGGAGTTGAGTGGGAGGCATATAATAACTATACATGGAGCGCCGAGTCGAGCTATGTTCAGGGATTGGACATTGATAAATACGGCGACTTTGCCTTGGGAACAATAAAAATAGTAGTGGATGTAAATGATGATGAAAACTTAATAGTTGATAATTATGACCTCTCGCAGAATTATCCGAATCCATTTAATCCGTCAACGACAATTAATTTTTCATTACCGGAAGCCGGAATTGTAACCATCAAAATATTTGATCTGTTAGGAAAAGAGATTACTACATTAATAAATGATGACTTTGCCGCGGGACGCTATGATGTTAAATTTGATGCCGCTACTATCAATCGGCAAATTTCAAGCGGGATATATTTTTACCAGATCAATGTTCAGCCGAACAACGATACTGGAAATGATTTTATGGAAACTAAAAAAATGCTGCTCTTGAAATAATTTGCCGTAAAATTTATTTCACTTAATTAAGGGCAGTCACAATTCGAAGGTGACTGCCCTTAATATTTTCTGAACCAATTTTAGCCCAACCCTTTCAATCCTATAACAACAATTAAATTTTCAATTCCTGCAAGAGGTGTAGGCATACCAAACATAATACTCATAGCTTATGACCTTTAGGAAATAAAGTTGTAAATTTAATTGATGAAAAATTCAAGGCAGTTACGGTCGCATCGTGACTTGCTTTTGTAAGACGAGTACGAATATATTTCGTTAGAACAAGATCTATTGGAATTCAAATAAACTATGAACTACCCCAAAACATGCTCATCATGCGGCATCGAATCAACACCGGAGGATAAATTTTGTCCTCAGTGCGGAATTGAAAAAGCTGAGCTATTAACAAAAGTAAAATTTTTTGATTCGGTTGTTAATGACATTGCAGAAAAATTAACCTTTCTTGATAACCCCGAAATTTTTGTTAGGATAGTTTTCAAACTAACAATTTTGCTCCTAGCCGGATTGCTTTTACCTGCATTCATTCAGCAAAGTGAATTTGTTTGGATGATACTTTTGGCTTACTCTGTATTTGGGGTTGTTAGGGAAGTCGAATTTCGAATAGAGAGAATTACCGGAATATATTTGTATTCACAAGCACTGTTTTACGCATATATCGGCGCGGGATTCGGCAACTTAATTTCGCACACCGGCAGAAATTATTATTACAGTATTGGCTACTATTTTAATATAAAATTTATTTTCAGTGAGATAGGCAGATTAAATGCTTTACCATTAGTTGGAGCAATAGCCGGAATTGGATTATTTATTTTTATGAGAGTTATTAAAAAAATATTGGGTGAGGGTGAGTGAAAAAAATAAATACTCATCGTGTGACTGTGAGAAAAAGTATAAAAGAAATACAAATAAATAAAAATGTAAATAATTAAAATCCGGTTATATTTTATGTGGTACAGTAAAAGGAGTGCGATTAAATCTTATTTTAAAAAACTTTCAGTTCATTTAAAGAGAAAGTATGGAAAGCATAAACACTATTCTTTTGAGCAAGTTCAAAATAGTATAAAGGAACTCGGATTAAATGCAAATTACATCGATTATGCATTAGCAATGTATATCAGTAAAAATGAGTATCGCAATCAAATAAAAAATAATTCTGATTATTACGATCTTTATAGAGAGGAGATATCGAGTAAATACTTTAATGGCGATTCAAAATTTAATATTCATGATATATTGCGCTTTGCTGAGGACTCATCGAACTTACATATGCCCCAGAATTTTGAAGATGACATAGATGAGAATGATAATATATACTAGTATTTTTAGTCCATCATTCCATCATTTGCTTCTGCATTTAGAAAGTAAAAATCAATTTTAAAAACTCCTACCCGTTCGTGCAGTTTGTCTTTATAACAATTCATTTGTAATTTTATCAATTCTAAAAATGCATAAAATGGTGTATGAAAAATTTACTTACCGCATGGAGCAGCCAATTTTCCGATAAAAATTTTCGAGTCATATTTTTTGCAACTATCGTAGTTCTAATAATTTGCTTAACTGCATTATCAAATTTTTTAACATACAACGATACGCTAAGCGGCGTTGCCTACATTGATCCGATATTAAAATACTTTAAACCGATTGATGTAACTTATGTAACATTTTTTCTTATCTATGGCGGACTACTGGCAGGTCTAATAGTATTGCTCCAATACCCTAAGCATCTGCTGATCGCATTTCAAGCATATTCTTTAATGGCAGTGTTCCGTATCTGTGTAATGTATTCATTACCTCTTGATCCGGTTCCCGATACTATCCCGCTTGAAGATCCGCTAGTTCAGCTTTTTGGAACGGGAGAAATTTTAATGAGAGACTTATTTTTTTCAGGTCACACTTCAACAATGTTTCTGCTTAGTTTAACCGCTCCATTAAAAAAAATAAAATATATTTTTATTGTGTTAACTGTTTTAGTCGGACTCGCAGTTTTAATTCAGCATGCGCATTACACTGTTGATGTGTTAGCGGCTCCGTTTTTTGCATATACCAGCTATCGTATAATTATTATTTTGAATAAAAAATTTAACTTAATCAGTTTGGAGAAGTAGATGAAAGGTTTTCAATATTTATTAAATTTAATTTTTGCTAGTGCTTTTCTCTTAGTTTCTTGTCAAATCAATTCGCAAGTAATTACCGATGTAATAAAACCAATAAATACAACTGCCGGAAAATCAACGACAGTAATTTTAAGTGACGTTTATTATGCAGAAAATTACAACCCAAAATTTTTAGAGAATAAAAATTTAACCGCGCTCTATTCTGCTGAGGAAAATAAATTAACTATAACTCCGAATAACATTTTTGAAGGAATGACCTTACTTGAATTTAAAGTTGATGGAAATGTTTACAGCATTCCGGTTAAATCCAACAAGGAAAAGTATTACCTGTTTACATTTAAGCCATCAAAAAAATATGATAAGATAAATTTGTTCGGCAGCTTTAACGGCTGGAACAGACATCAAATACCGATGCTTGATGAAGATCAGGATGGAGTTTACGAAGCTGAGGCGGCGCTTGAACCGGGCGTTTATCAGTATAAGTTTTTTGCTGATGGTAAAGAACTGATTGATCCGGATAACCCGGTTAAAGTATCAAACGGAATGGGGGATTATAACTCGGTTAGAACTATAGCTGAATCATCAGGCGACAAATTATTTTTGCACATCAAAGGTAAAAGAGAAGAAGGCGATAAATCTATTTTTGATTTTTCAATTGAGTTTGGTGCACGCTATAAGTTCGAAAAGGAAAATGTTATTGCCTTATTAAACAACAGTAAGATTGATACTCAAAAAATAACTTTGTTAAAAAACCATTTATCAATTGAATTAAAAACCGCTGAATTAAAAGGAGAAAATCTATTAAGAACAGCGGCGGTTAAAAATGGAGCGGTTTCAAATATTCAAAAAATATTTTTATTTGACGGAAAGCCTGCAAACAATGAAAACTTTACCTGGTACGACGGAATTATTTATTCATTAATGATCGATAGGTTTAATGATGGAGATAAATCATTGAACAATCCTATTGAACATGACTCGCTTGCAGATAAAGCTAATTACATGGGCGGTGACCTTAAAGGAATAATTGATAAACTTGAAGAAGGTTATTTTGATTCATTAGGGATAAACACTCTTTGGATATCGCCGGTTAATGATAATCCGAATGAACCATTTAGAGAATATCCTGCACCCCATAGATATTACACAGGCTACCATGGTTACTGGCCTATTGATGATAAACGCGTGGAGGAAAAATTTGGAACGATTGACGATGTTAAAAAATTAGTAGAGACAGCACATAAAAAAAATATTAAAGTACTGCTGGATTTCGTATCAAATCATGTTCATGAGCAGCATCCGTTCTATCAAAATAATAAAGATTGGTTCGGCACACTCGAATTGCCTGATGGGAGATTGAATTTACGCTTTTGGGATGAGTTTCGTTTGACTACCTGGTTCGAGCCTTACATGCCTTCATTTGATTATTTAGGCTCGGAAGAGGCAATTGAAACAATGATTGAAAATGCTGCCTGGTGGCTTACTGAAACAGGAGCTGACGGTTTTAGGCATGATGCTGTAAAGCATGTACCAAATAAATTTTGGCGGGAATTAACGAGAAAACTTAAAAGTAAAGTCGGATCAAAAAGAAAACTAAATGTTTATCAAATCGGTGAAACATTCGGCAGTTATGATCTAATCAGTTCCTACGTAAATAATGGTCAGCTTAGTTCGCAATTTAATTTTAATCTTTATGATGTTGCGATTGCCACCTTCATCAATGATGATTCAAACTTTGATGTGTTAAATAAGGAGATGCAGAAAAGTTTTAATGTTTACGGTGAATTGAACTTGATGGGCAACATTATGGATAGCCATGATAAAAACAGATTTATGGCTTATGCTGATGGCGACTTGGATGTTACTCAATGGAGTGCGATAGAGGAAGGCTGGAATAACCCGCCAAAAGTGGATGACCCAGAAAGTTATAAAAAGCTGATTCTATACATGGCTTATATGAATACAATTCCAGGTTTGCCTGTAATTTACTACGGCAGCGAGTTTGGTATGACCGGTGCTTCAGACCCTGATAATAGACGGATGATGAGATTTGATGAAAGTTTAACAGAAGATGAAATGAAGACACGCGATGAAGTAAGCAAAATTATTAATCTGCGTAAAAATCATTCTGCATTACGTTACGGAGATTTTTATACTCTTAAGGCGAATAAAAACATTTTTGCTTATACAAGATCGGATGCAAATGAAAGATTACTTATTGTGTTAAACAAAAGCATTGATACCAAACGAGTAAGTGTAACTTTACCGGCAGCATATCAGACTTATCTTTTAGAGGATTTAATAACGGGAGAAAAAGTGCCTTCGGAACGTGATGCTGCAGCAATAGTTGTTGATGGAATGAGTTGGAGAGTTTTTAGACTGATAAAAGATTAATTTTATCCAAACTACTCTTCATTTCTACGAGTTCTAAGTCTGCGGCTAAGCGCCTGTCTTGTTACGCCCAATAACTGTGCTGCAATACTTTGATTGTTCTGTGATCGAACTAATGCTTCATCAATTAAAGCGTTCTGTACTTGTTTAAGTGTCGGCAGTCTATCTGAAAACAGAACTAACTTATCTTTAGGGAAATCATCAAAGTTATCAAGTTCCTGCTCATCCAGGAAATCTTGATTAATTGATCTTTTAAATGAATCCATTGAAAGTATTTTTGATTTGTGAGTACTTACAGCATCAAATACCATTGCCTGCAGTTCGCGGATGTTACCTGGAAAGTGATACGCCGAAAGAAGTTTAAACAATTCCGGCGGGGGAGTAGGTTTTGGTTTATTCAACGCTTTAGCAGCAGATTCTAAGAAGTGATCGACCAGCAGTGGGATGTCATCTAATCTTTCGCGCAAAGGTATTGGATGAATGCGGTGAACATTTAATCTATAATATAAATCATTCCTAAATACTTTTTTAACTTTTAAATGGTAAAGATCTTGATTAGTAGCAACAACAACTAACGCATCAGAATATTTCGGTTCATCTTCGCCCAAGGGGTAGTATTCATGTTCCTGCAAAAGTCGAAGTAATTTTACTTGAGATATTGTTCCTAAATCTCCAATCTCATCTAAGAATAATGTTCCCCCTTTTGCTTTTTCTATTAGTCCGGCTCTGTCACTTTCTGCATTAGTAAATGCTCCTTTTTTATGACCAAATAATGTGTCGGTAAACATTTGGTCATCTAAACCGGCAATATTTATAGTAACAAATTTTCCTTTTCTATTACTTAAGTCATGAATTGCTTTAGCAATTAATTCTTTCCCGACCCCGGTTTCGCCGGTAATTAAAATTGGTTCGGTAGTGTTAGCAATAGCTTCCATATACTGAAACATCGATTTCATCTGTTCGTTATTTGTAATGATTTCTTTAAATATATCGGGGTTTTCAATTTCATTACTAAGTAATCGATTCTTCAGTAATAAATTTTCTTCTTCAAGCTCACTTTTTTTGAGAATGTTTTTTATGCAGCTGACTAACCTGTTTGGCTCAACCGGTTTTACTAAATAATCAGATGCACCGGCTTGCATGCATCTAACAGCAGTTTCAATATCATTGCTGCCGGTTATAACAACAATTGGAATTTCAGGATATTTTTCGCCAATGATTTGTAAAAGTTCTTCGCCTGTTAATTTTGGCATGCTCAGGTCAAGCATTATCAATTGAATTTTGCTCCCGTCCAATATTGACTCAACATCTGTGCTGTCGGTACATAAACGAGTATTATTAATGCCGGCATCTGCTAAAGTAATATCAAAAGAATTAAGTAAATGAATTTCGTCATCTACCATTAAAATAGGATACTTTGGATAGAGTGTGTTATCCATTATTTTTCTCCTCATAATTTTTTTGCGTGGCAGCAGGTAAAAGAATTTTTGCTGCTGTTCCCTCATTCAATACAGATTCAAATTTTAATTTGCCGCTGTGTGCGCTTACAATTTTTGAAGATACTGATAGTCCGAGACCTGTACCGCCGATATCCCGCTTGGTAGTGTAAAACGGATCGGTAATTTCTTTTATAATTTCGGGGTCCATTCCTACTCCTTCATCTTTAACTTCAATAACCACACAATGATCAACTTCTTCAAAATAAGTTTTTACAGAAATTTGTTTTGAATTATTCTGCAGCGCCTGACAGCTATTTTCTAAAAGATTAATTACAACTTGTTCCAGTTTTTGAAAATTTCCTTTTACTGGAGGAAGATTTTCGCCAAAGCTAACTGAAAAATTTTTTGTTGAACTTTTGATAATATTTACAATTAAATTTATTGCTGCATTTACAACCTTATTTACATCAACTTTTTGATCAGTTTCTGAAGATTCTTTACGTGCAAAGTTTTTAAGTTCCTCAACAATTTTTTTAATTCTTTCTGAACCATCTTCAATTCCTTGAAGTATTTCCGGTAAAGATTTTCTAATTTTAGAATACCTTAATTTGCCGCCTGCATAAAAATCTCCATGCTCATCATAATAATTATCTAATATTGGAATAACTGCTGCCCAAATTTTTTTAAGTATTGGAGTATTAAGCATAATGAAATTATTAGGATTATTAATTTCATGAGCAACGCCTGAGACTAATGTTCCAAGCGCTATCATTTTATCGGCTTGCATCAATTGTTCATTTTGAATTTTTGCTTCCTCTTCAGCAATTATTCTTTCTGTAATATCCTGCTTTATCGAAATAAAATATTCAATTTCATTTTCAAGATTCATAACAGGAGTAATGGTTTGCTCCTCGCACCATTCCGAACCGTCTTTTCGGCGATTAGTAATATTGCCATGCCATACTTTACCCTTACGTACAGTGTCCCACAAATTTTTATAAAACTTATTATCGTGTTTACCCGATTTAAGAATTCGAATATTTTTATAAACTATTTCATCAAAATTATAGCCGGAAAGTTCGGTAAATGCAGGGTTAACCCAAACAACATCACCGCGGTTATTTGTAATAACAATGCTATTTGCGGCAACTTCAAGTGCTCTGCTTCTTAATTTTAATAATTCCTCATTACGTTTTTTATTTGTAATGTTTTCATCAAAACATAATATTTCTACAATCTTTCCTTCATCATTTTTAACGGGGTATGCTTTTCTATGTATTTCAATTGCCTCACCGTCTTTGCGTATATATTGAAACTCATATTCAATTGATTCTTTACTTCTCAATTCCAAAAACATTTCCTTTGAAAACTCCTTCATCGGGAATGCAATAAGATTATGAATACTGGTGCCCATTAGTTCTGGTTTCTGCATCATGTAATAAGTGCTGCTCTTATCATTGCAATCCAATATTATTCCGGTGGGATCAACAAAAAAAACTGCAAATGGCGAATGAATAAATAATAGTGTGTAATGGGTTTTATAAAATTTTGTTAGATTTATTGAGGACTCCAAGTCCTTTTTAATGAGTTGAATATCGTCTTCTGTTTTACTGATATTATTTACGTTTTCAGGTTTGCTCATAACTTTTTTTTCTGATTAGTAAGCATTTAATATAAAAAAAATAAATAAAGGAACAATTTTTGATTTTATACTAAACAATCTAAATTTTAATTCGATAATAAATTTGTAGCATTATATAGAATTCACAAAAATAGTAAAGCAATTAAATTTAAGTTCTTTTTTTTATGAATAAAGTAAGTTGAAATCAGTTCGATTTTAGACGAATTAACGAATTATTACTTTTTTATTCATTATCGATAGATAAAAATTTTTGTTAATTACTAATTATTTCTGATTTGTAAATAAAGCTGCAGAAAAAAAATAAGTAAATATTGCCGAAAATAAACGGGAGATTCTACTGAAATGATTATCGACAAAAAATCTCAAAAAAAAATAAGCCGAATCAAACAGGCGGAATTGAAGAACAAACATATTCAACAGCCTGAGATATCAAAATCAAATATTGTAGTAGGTGAAAAATATTTTTTAAAGGATATTAATGAAATTGAAAAGAATTTTCTTCTTAAAGTTGGAATGGGAATTTCTTACGCAGTAGTAATTTCATTTTTAGTATTTAAACTTTTGGCTTAAAAGCTTTTATCAATTTCAATAATATTGTTAATTATTTCATTTCGTAAAAAATCCAGGTCGTCATTAGGGTCAATTGAATCAACAAAGTATTTAAATTCTGCTGCATCAATTCCTAGTTTTTCTAATTTTTCAATTCTATTTAATAGCGTAGTTAAATACTTTACATCGTCAACAGCCTCGCGAAAACCCTCCCACTGAATTGTTGAAATAAGTCCATCCTCGGTTGGGTAAACAAATGTTTCTTCCCGGTACCTTTTTCTGGGGTCATCAAAATCATTCCAAACATTTCCATAAGATTTGAAGTAAGCATAGTTCATAGCGCCGTTATAGCCGGCTTTCCACAAAGCTAATCCATAATTTCTTCGGTAAACTTCCGGGTTCTCCTGTCCCACTTGTGGATTGTGATAAGAATATATTTCATGTCCGATTGATTGATATAACTTAGCTTGATTCGGCATCAACTCGCCATGCAGAACAGCTGCATCCAAAAGGTCTCCGACCAAGTTAAATGCACGCGAATTTACTGCTACAAATATTTTTGCATTATTCTTTCTAATTTCTTTCCAGATATCACGCTGCTTTATCAGCAGTTTTCCTTTTGCCTCGTCAATTCCATACACATATAATTCATTGTAACCCTGCATTTTAATTATGGATTTATAATTTTCAATATCATTTTTAATTTGATTCTGAATGGAATCACTTTTAAAAAGTTTATGAATATTAAAAACATCCGTTGAAAAAAGCCTATCGTTTGGCAAACCGACTTTATTTCTAATCTGCAAATGTTTGTTTAAATATTTTTTACTCTGACCAATTGTTGGATATAAAACGCCATGATTTTTTAAGTCAGTTAATTCCATCTCCAATCGTTCTTCGTCGCGATCAATAAAATGATACTTGCGCTGATAATCTTTCAGTTCCCCGTGGTAGTAAAGTCCATATCTTAAAATCGAAGAATCAAGTTTGAACGGCAGTACCTCTAATTCAATTTGCTGAGAATTAATTGTGTTATCATTTTTAATTATTTCGATTTGATTACTGTAAATTCCGGGGGCAGCATTTTCTGGTACTTGTATAGTAAACCATAGTTGCTTTGCAGCTGCTGAATCGATTGAGAAAGGTTTAAGGTGCTTAGCCTGAAATATTTTAGCACTATCCGGAAACTCAAATTTCCGTGATGTGACATCTATATACTCACTTTGACTGTTTTCATAATTAATGTGTAAGTAGTTTTTTCTTAAAGACATATCTACTTTAACTAAGGAATCATCTTTAAGCAGCAGTTCTTGCACGAAAACAATTTTGGAAGTATCGCGAATATCCTTTGAACTTATGCCTGCTTGGAACCATCCTTTTATAATGAAGGCGTCCATAATTGAACCGGGTAAATTATTGTTTCCTTCAAAACTATTCCACTTAATCGAAAGATTACTTATTGAATCATTGGCGGAAAGTATTATTGAAAAGGGTTCATACTCAGCCGGGCAAGCCCTTATAGAGATAATGTCTTTCTCTTCTAATGATTTAATATATTCTAAATTAGTTATATCAATTTTTTTTAATGCGGGATGATAAAATACATTTAAACGGTTTGTAATTTCGGAAGAGCCGGATTCGGTTAATTTAATTAAGCCGAGTAGAAGAAAAATGCTGACTAATAAAAAAAATATTTTTGTTAGATTAAATGTTAATCTATTGTTTTCCATATGTTATTAAATTTACGTAGAAGTTTATTTTGAAGGAGAAACTATTTGCCGAGAAACATAAGCAGCATAGCAACAAATGGCAATACAAATGAAAAAGTAAAAATATATTTTGCATAGTTTTCTTTTATTCTGGCAATAACTTTAAAGAGCAAATAAAGTATGTATGCTTGATAAAGACTCATATTAAGGAAACTCAATTTTTCATATCCAATAATATTGTTGATTACAAAAAGTAATGCAACAAAAAGAATCATTATCAAATCGATGCCGGTAAGTAGTGCTTCTTTTGAACCGAAGATTTTTTCGCGCATAAAAATATAAATTATTACCGAAAGAATAATAAAAGAGAAAATAATGCTGAACACATTCTCAAAGAAGAAACCGGTCATTTCTAAATTACTATAAATAGATTCCGACAAACTGCTCAGAATTAGGAATACGGCAGTATTCAGCAATACAAAAATTCCGGCAATTTCTTTTGTACGTTTATAGTGAATAAAGGCTAAAGTTAAAATAAAAAATGCCATTATCATCAAGAAAACCAGTTCATCGCTGGATAATGTTGTTTTAACAGGAATTAGTAGAACTAAAAGCAAACCTGCAACAGCGGAAGCAAGCGGGATCCAAATTTTTTTATATACGCTTACCACTTTATGCGGCATTTTAAGAACATTCTTTTCATAAATATTTGTATATGCATTTGTAAATATTTTTACTTTTGTAAAAATCGGTTCAATAAATAATTGAAGCGTTCCGAAAAATGCAAATAATGCAATACCGAGAACTCTAAATCCCTGGAAATATAAAAGTGCAACAACAAGGTATATTATAGTTAATCCTTGTACAATAAATACCGTGTACTTATGCTCTATCTTATTACCAAAAATTACGTGATGAATATGAGTTTTATCCGGATGAAAAGGATTTTTCCTTTTAATTACTCTTGTCAGCATAACTTTAAGCGTATCAATTATAGGTACTCCAAGTACAATAATTGCAAATGTTAAATCGAGTTCATCGGGATAAAGTTTATTAGAAATTGATACTGAGGAAAACAGCAGGAAAAATCCTAATAACAGCGAACCGGTATCACCAAGAAATATTTTTGCCGGGTGTGCATTGTAATTTAAGAATCCCAGTAATGTGCCTGTTAGTGCTGCCATTGAAACCATGAGCAATTCATCTTGCAGTATGCTTGCTAAAACAAAAAACATCGAAAACACTAAAAGAGAAAAACCGCTTGCTAATCCATCTAAGCCGTCTAGTAAATTTACTGAGTTTATTACGCCTACCATAAACACACATAAAACTATATAATCCAATGGTGAGGGGAGTGTAATTCCAAAAATTTTTAGACTCGAAAAACTAGGTGAGAAGTAGGTTATTAAAAAAAGTGCAGCGATAAAAATAAATAAAAATTTTACATGCCATTTAGTTGTTAAAATATCATCCAAAGTACCGCAAACGGAAATCAGTAATGCAGAAACTATTAATAGTCTTATTGAATTTAGATCAGGGAAGAAACTAAAAATTAGAAGCATGATCACAACAAAAATGATTACACCGCCCATACGCGGTATGGTGGTTGTGTTAATCCTTCTTCTATCAGGCTTATCCACTATCTCAAATCTTTGTAAAAAAGTTATCAGATAGGGAGTAAGAAAAATTGTTATTACTAAACCTGCAAAAAATATTAATGGATATTTCATAAGACAGTTTGCTTAATACTGGATAAATATTGATTAGCTATTTTTTCTCTGTCAAAATTATTTTTAACATAAGTATAACCATTGTTGCCAAAGGTCTCTTCGAGTTTCTTGTCATCTCTTATTCTGGCAATTTTATCAATTAAATCAATCTCATTTTCCGGTTCAAAAAATAAACCGCATTCTGCATCTTCAACTATTGTTCTAGATTCTCCATCAACTCCAATGAGTATCGGCTTTTTCATTGCCATACCTTCAAAAAGCTTTGAGGGAATTACAGTTTTAAATAACGGATCTTTTTTTAGGTGCACACAAAAAATATCTAACTTATTTATTATCGAAGGTATTTGATCCTTTGATTGTATTGGAAATACTTTAATGTTAGTTAAATTTTTTGCTTTTATTTCTCGTTCGATATTTGCACGCTGAGCACCAGAACCAACTATAATGAAATTTACATTTGAGTCTTTAAGCTTTTCTGCTGCTTTTACAAGTGTAAAAATTGAATGTGCTAAACCGATTGTTCCGATATAACCGATTGAAAACCCGGAATTTAAATAATTATTCAGTTCAGTATCTTTTATTGCTGCGCCGTTAGTAAATACATCAAAAGAAACACCATTAAACATTACTTCAATTTTTGATTTTTCAATACCTCTGGATACTAAATTTTCTTTAAATGATCTGGTAACCGATATAATTTTTTTTGCCGACTTATATAAGTTTAGTTCAATATTTTCTAAAATTTTAATAATGGTTTTATTTTTTATTGCTCCCACTGCAATAATGGATTCCGGCCAAAGATCTCTTAATTCTAATATGAATGGCTTGCGTTTAATTTTGGATATGTATTTACCTGCAAGTCCGCAAAAGAACTGGGGGGTTGTTGCGATAACAACATCAAATTTTATTCTTGAAAATAATGTGTAAAGAATTGCGCCAAACATGTAAATAAGAAAATTTAATGTTCGGAGTACAAATCCTTCATTAGGAGTAATAAAAGTCCAAATCCGAACAACATTAATTCCATTTATATTTTCTTTTTGTACTAATTTGTTTTTATAATCTTCAAATATTTGTCCATCGGGGTGATTAGGAAAGTTTGTTAAAACAGTTACATCAGCATCATTAACCCATCTTCTGGCATGCTCAAATGTTCTATTTGCAGGAGCATTTACTTCGGGTGTAAAATAATGAGTTAAAAACAATATATGAAGTCGCTTTTTCATATTTTTGTTTTCGTATGTGTAATATGGTAAAAATCAGTCATGCGGTAAAAATTCCTCTCTCTCTTGTAATAAACTTAAAACTTTTATAGACACAAAATTGTGATTTGAGGCAAAATATAAAGTAAATTAAAAGTTTTAATCTATTTTTAAGTACTATCCACAATTTCTGAACCAAGAAATTATCGATGCAAAAATAGTTAAAAACAATGAATAAATTACCATTAATTTTGTGTTAGTTTTAAATTGATTTGAGGTGTATCATTCTAAAGCAACAGTGTTTTATTATTGGAAAAATTAAGGAAGAGCTTAATATGAAATTGTATATTCTAAAACTTGCGGCAGTTCAGAATGTTCGCACATAGTCAATTTGTAATTCTTAATTCTCTCACCAAATCGGGGATAATAAAAACCCTCTTCAATGCTCAAATTAGTACTTTTTGAATCAATACTTAATTTATGATCTGAGATTGAAAAGTGAGCCTTATTCTGTTCAGATTGTAATAATAATAAATTCGGGTGCAGATGAACAAAACTTTCTATCAAATGAGTACCTAAACCGTTTACTTTATCAGTTATAATAATTTCTCTTTTTGCTTTATTAAGCTTTATTGTTCTTTCGTGAATTATATTTTGACCAATCAATTTTGAATAGCCATCGTAAAAACCGCTAAAGACGAATCCGCTTTCAGAAATTTCAAACGATATACTTTTAGGTTCGTACCTTCGTGCAACTCTAAAACTACCCCAGCATTCCACTTGATCTAAATTATCTATACAAACTGTATTGTGAGATTTTGTTGAACGTAATTCTTGCCGAATTTTTCCATTTGTATATTCAAATACACCTGTATCAACTATAGCCTTTTTATCATTTATTGATAACTCATAGCTGAAAATATCTGCGTGTGCATGAGCCGGAAGAAAATCAGGTCCAATTTCTCCGCCGTCAATTATAATGTAAATATCATCGTCTTTATAAATGTAATAACCTGATGAAGGAAATGAATTGTTAAACTTTGGTGAATATTTCAATAACTTTTCGGCATATTCTAATAGAGTTTTAGTTGCCGGAGCAATATCATTTGCTGAATCATTGAACAATGCAAGTTCACCATTTGGATGAGTATTCGATATTAAAAAGTCCAGCATACTGCAAATAGTTTTTTCAAGTTTCTGATAAAGTTTAAAATCTAAAGGAAGTATATTTAGAATATCTAAAAACCCATGCAGCATAATAGCATGGTACATTTGTGTCCGCTCAAAATATCCGCCGTCCGGCAGTACTTGCACAGGTAATTCTTTTAAAAATATTTTTACACCTTTATTAAGCCACTTTTCTGATTGTTTAAATTCCTTAAAATATAAGCCTGCAAAAATTAAAGCTTTAGCATTTTCAAGATAGTGATTACCCGGATGATAAAACTCTAAATTTTTATAAAGATACTCAGTTTGGAAAAACAAACTTCTTTCAATCTCCTCATCATTAAAATTAGCCTTACACCAATTCACTATTCTTAATGAAAGGGGATAGGGCGACCAGCCGGTACCATGGGGAAATGGATTATTATTAATCCAGTCTTTACAAAGTTTTATCCGGTCTCTATCCGAGAGTAAATTGAGATAATTAAAATAGTGTAAGTTATAATCCCAAAGAGGTGAGGATTCTTTTACAATCCACTTATTTGAACCCTCTAATTTCTTGGTGTGACTAAGAAAAGTAAATTCATATTTTAAAATATTATTAGCTGAATTCCAAGGATCATGATTTAGAAAGGGGACACGGGGAATTAATGAACCTGAAATTTTTATTTCGGGAATTTTAACATTACTTAAATTTAGTTTTCTTTTAACTGTGGCATATGCTCTTCCAATAGTTTGGCGGGGTTTAAGGTATTTTATAGTGTGGTAATATTTTAGGAGAGTGTTAATTTTTGACAAGATAAAAAATTCCTAATAATTATACAGTTAGTCTAAAAACGGGAGAATATTTTCTCTTAATCTTTCGCCAACTTTTTCCCAGGTGTAATTATTTTTTACAAAATTATGTGCATTTTCACCAAAACGTTTGCATAATTCCGGATAGTCTAAAAGATAAATTAATGATTTAGTTAATTGTTCTACATCACCTGGTTCCACGAGTAAACCATTTTCATTTTCAATGATAAGATCAGGCAGAGCTGCAATTCTAGTTGCGACAACAGGTAATTTATGCATCATAGCGTCAAGGAAAACAATTCCAAATGGTTCTCTTTTCGTCGGCAGACAAAAAATAGACGATCTTGAATATTGAATTGACAACTCCTCTAAACTAATATCTCCTAAAATTTCACAATTTCCAATTTCAATTTTCGGTGAGGCACCAGCAATTATTAGCTTAGCATCTGGATGGGTTAATAAGACTTTTTTAAATGCTCTAATAAGTTCAGGTCCACCTTTTCTATTCCAATCTCTCCCAACAAAAATTATAGTTTTGTTTTTGTAATTATTATTAATAGGCTCCCAGTTATCAGCAAGTGAAACACTTCCACCTACTCCAACTATTGCAACTCGGTCTTCAGGACACAAATAGTCTTCAACTAATGAGTTTTTTATATTATTCGCGTAGACAAAATTTTTCGTGGATTTATTAAATATTATCTTTTCGCGTGAGGAATACTTTGGTGAATAATTGAGATATTCATTGTAATCAGGATATTTTAAGTTTTCAGCGTGGGTATGATCAGTATAAATAAAATGGGGAATCTTTCCAGTGCTGGTTTCAAACAGAGAATTTCGCTGAAACGTAAATACATATTCCTCAATAGATAATAATTCATCAATTATTTTTTTTGACTGTTTAAAAAAATAGTCAGATTTAAAAAAAAGTTTTTTAAAGTTACCGCCTCTTAATGCCTTAGATAAGCCCAATTCTTTTACTAGATAAAATGAGTTTTTTAATAAAATAAAAAAATTATTTTTTGCAATTTTTACCAAGTCAAATTCTACTACTTCATACTCTGGAAACTTTTTTATTAATTGGTCAAGAGTATTATAGCTTGCTGGATGTTGATGAGAATGTATGTAAGCAATTTTCTTTTTCATTTAATATAACAAAGGTTTATCAATATACTATGGTTTTCCTAGTATTAATCGATTTAATTATATCAAAACTCATTAAGGTTGAATAATAAATTTCTTCAAAACTAATCGGTGTATCATTACCAAGTTTTACAGAATCTAAAAATGATTTAATCTCGGCTTCATGACCTTTATCTTGATTGAGTAATTTCTTGCTTGATTTTTTATTAGAATAAATTTCCATTGATTTAAAGTCATCTATCACAATTGACATTCCATTTGAAAACACTTCGAGATATTCTTTTGGCATTACTTTAGACCCATTTGAAAAATAAGAAACATTTGCAATACTTCCATTTTTAAATCTGATATTTACGTTTAATGTGTCCATCAATCCCTGTGGGTCTTCCATCGTATTTGCGGAAAGTGATTCAGGAAGCGAACCTGCTATATGCATTGCTAAGTCAATAAAATGACAAACCTCACCAAGTATTCTTCCGCCTCCGACTAATTTATCCTGTGTCCAATGATCAAATGGAATAAACCCGGCATTAATTCTATAATTAATTGCTTTAGGACCTTTTGCTTTCATTAACTTGTTTTGCTCTGCTATCAATGGGGCAAATCTTCTGTTAAATCCAACCATTAGATGAACATCTTGTTTTTGATACTCTTCTTTAATTTCTTCTAGCTCTTCTCTGGTTAAGCATAAAGGTTTCTCAACAAATACATGCTTTCCATTTTTAATTGATTTTAAAACAAATTCTGCATGAAGATTATGCCTGGTAGTTATAAAAACTACATTAGTGTTCTCATCATTAATTATATCATCAGCATTGCAGGTTGACGAACTGAAATTAAATTTGTTTGCTATATTTTTAGCTGTATGACTTGATTTGGTCGCAATTGTTCTTAAGGGAAGTTTATCCATATTCGGGAGTAATAAACTTTGAGCGAATGATCCTGCGCCAATGTAACTTATTCCTAAGGTATCAGCTTTTTTTGTTTGTTTATCTTTTTCAAACTTTGGAGTATGATCCTTTTCAGTATCATATCTTAAAAGTATTCCAAGAAAAAAATCACTCTTATCAACTATCATTTGATAAGCATCTATTGCCTGGTTGAAGTCAAATTCATGTGTTGTTAAGTCTTTTACGTTCAGTTTACCTTGAGACATTAAATCAAGAACTGATTTCATGTTTCTATTCTCAGTCCACCGAACATAAGCAATCGGGTAATCTAAACCTTTTTCTTCGTAATTTGCATTATACCGCCCTGGTCCGTAAGAACATGACATTTTCAATTCTAACTCTTTTTTATAGTAATTATCTCTACTGAATCCAGTTGGTACAGCTCCGACTATCACAACGGTGCCTTTGGTTCTGGATAGTTTACCGGCTGTTTCTACGGGACCTAAACTTGAAGTACCCGCTGTTATTATAACTGCGTCAACCCCATGCCTATCGGTAGCGTTTAACACAGCTTGTTCCAACTGAGCGTCTGCTGAATTTATTAAAAGTCCGCTGCAAACTTTTTTAGATTCTTCTAATATTTTATCGCTGAGGTCTGTGCCAATAACTTTAACGCCCGAAGCTTCTAATAATTGAGCTGTTATTTGTCCAATTAATCCCATACCAATAACAAGGCAATTTTCACCAAGTGATAAATCAGCTTGCCTAACACCCTGCATTGCTATAGCGCAGACAGTTGTATATGCGGCTTCTTTAAATGAAACATTTTCAGGAATTTTAGCAATTAAATTTTCGGTAACTGATATTACCTCTGCATGATTAGCCATTCCTGCTCCTGCACAGGCAACTCTATCACCGACTCTAATTCCTTTTATGTTTTCTCCAACTTCAGTAACGACTCCCGCTGTTGAATAACCAAGTGGATTAAGAGCATCCAATTTTGTCATCACCTTTTTATAGGTATTAACAATTCCTTCTCGCTTAACTGTTTCGAGAACTTGCTTTACTTGCTCGGGCTTTTCTTTCGCCTTGCCTATATATCCTTTACGTGCAACCGATACCATTGAGCCTTCGGTGCCGGCACTTATTAAGGAGTTATGATTTTTTACTATAACACTGTTTGCATCTAACGATGGAATCGGTACTTCCGTAATTTCCATTTTACCGGTTTTTAAATTCTGTGTTAACTGTAACATTAAAAAGCCTTGTTTTTACTTTATTAGTATTCTGTAATTTTCTAAAATATTTTTATTAAAATCTTCTTTCTTATGATTATTCACCTCTAATTCACCTGCATAAACTTGATGAATTTTTTTTGCTAAATCTTTTGCATCACCTGTGTTGAACAAAATAGTTCCTTCCGGTCTTATACTGCAATCACTTGCAATTATGGGAATATCAAAATGGAGCGCCTCCCTTACTGTAAGAGCATCTCCGTCACTTCTTGTGGGTCTAACCACAACATCCGATTTTTTTATTAATGATGAAAAATCTATATAACTTCCAACAAATAAAATTTCATTATTATTTTTTGATTTAAATTTTTTCTTTTCATTTTCAAAAAAATCTTTCATCGAATTACTCGGGTCTACTAACACTAAAAGTGAATTGCTAATTTTATCTTCACTAACTAGATTGAAATATGTATCAATCAAAGTATCAAAACCATAAAGTTGTTTGCCGTCAAATTGTACATTCTTAAAACAATTAGCTGAAATGATAAAATCAAATTTTTCTAAATTGTGTAAAAGTGATTCGGGCAGTTCTTCCAATTCGGTTGGTTCAATGAATGCCGGAATGACCGATATTTTGTTCTCATTCAACTTTGATGAATCTAAATTTGTATTTTTATTATTCACAAGTATGAACTTATCACATAAAAGAAAAAAAAATCGAAATTTAATTCCATCATTTATTCTAGAATTATGCTGAGTATAAATTACTTTTTTACCAAAAATTTTTGAAAGAATAGCAAAAAAGATTTTAGAATTATTTGAAATATGTATGTGAACAATTTTTGAACCGAAGAAAGTTCTAACGAAGTTGAGTAAACCAAACTGCTTTCCGTTTCTAAAAACTTTCCGCTTTCGCAAATCAAACAAACTTAATTCAAAATCATTATCATTTTTATTGATCTCGATAAAACGCTTTAGATGAATAGTAATGCCGCCTACGGGAGGGGGCAAAGTTCCGAGTATTAGTACTTTTTTCTTCATTTTATAAGACTATAAAGCTGCTATCATTTTAAGATAATTTTCGGCACCCTTATCAACGCTAAATTCTTTTGCTCGATTAATTAAAATTGTTTTATCAATATTTCTATCCAAGGTTTTTATTATTTTATCAGCTAAGATCTCATAATCACCAACAGGAGAAAGATAACCAATCGATTCATTGTTTATCACTTCATTTGGTCCGCTTGGACAATCCGTACTGACTACCGGGCATCCGCAAGCCAGAGCTTGTATTAGTACTCCCGGAAGTCCTTCCCACTTTGATGAAAGAACAAAAACCGATGCACGTGATAAGTAAGCAAAGGGATTAGAAACAAATCCTTCAAACTTAACTTTATCACTTATCCCAAGTTCATTTATCAACTCAATCAACTTCACATACTCTTGATCATTTTCATTGTATTTGCCGAGAATAAGCAAACGTATTTCTTTTTGCTGTGATACTATATTGAAAGCTTTTATGAGTGTAGAGAAATCCTTCTGCTCTGATATTCTTCCAACACCAATAATAACAGGTATCTCTTCATCATTGAACCAATCATTATCAACAGGTTCATCAGCTCGCTCAAATACCTCTTCATCAATAACAGGATTATAAATAACAGTAATTTTACTTTTTAATCTTGGTAAAGTTTTTTTAAGATCATCAGCAACACCTTCTGATACTGCAACTATTTTATCACCCCGTCTATAAAGTATTTTTATCATTGAGTCTATTATTTTATCCCAGATGCTTTTATTAGAATCCAAGTAAACAGAGAATGTATTTGCTTCACGTAGAATTAGTTTAGTATTTACTCCTGCTAAACTTTTAGCAATAATCGCGGCAATATTAACTCTGCTTAGTGTTGATATTAATACATCAGGTTTTTGTTCAACAAGATATTTACGGAGTTTATTTATAGAGTACAAAACCTTTTTAGATTCAAAGTCAATTACTTCTATGCTGCTTGGTATATCTTTTAAGTAAGGTCCTTCAGCAATTGCCAGAACCAATTGAGTTTCAATTCCTTTTTCTGCAAAACCTTTTGCCAAGTTCAGCATCATCCTTTCGGCACCGCCGCCGTATAGATTTGCAACAAATACTGCTATTTTTAATTTACTATTATCCATTCGTGCTTTCTAATTCATTCAGTAGCCACGAGCAGTATTTTTTAATACCCTCTTCAATTTTAGTTGAAGGATTATAATTAATTAATTTTTTTGCCTTTGATATGTCAGCGTAAGTAATATTAACATCACCGGGTTGTTTGTCGGCGTAAACTACTTTGGCTTTTTTTCTAAGGTGTTTCTCTAATGTTTTAACTAGTTGGTTCAATCCTACAACTTGCGATTCACCTAAATTTAATACTTCAAACCCACTAACATTTTCAATGCATGAATAAATCCCATCAACTATATCATCAATGTAAGTATAGTCTCTTGAAGTACTGCCTGCTTTATCATAAAGCGTAATCTCTTCGTCATTTAAAATTTTATTGGCAAATTTTGCAAT
Source organism: Ignavibacteriota bacterium (assembly GCA_013112585.1). GTDB lineage: Bacteria > Bacteroidota > Ignavibacteria > Ignavibacteriales > Melioribacteraceae > IGN16. The sequence goes on from JABFGH010000034.1 coordinate 30,347, forward strand.
TGCCATTTCAGGTCGTTGCCTCGGTCCGTAAACTGTAAAAAATCTTAAAGCAAAAATATCCATATCATAAAGGTGATGATAAGTATGACATATTAACTCGCCGCTTTTTTTTGAGGCAGCGTAAGGGGAAATTGGGAAGTCCACAATATCATTTTCCGAGAAAGGAACTTTTTTATTATTACCATAGACTGATGATGATGAAGCGAATACTAATTTTTTAATATCGTTTTTAACCATCGCATCAAGCAGATTTACTGTACCGGTAACATTAGTTTCAAAATATCCTTTTGGATCTTGAATTGACGGACGAACGCCTGCCTTGGCGGCAAGGTGAACAACTTTTGAAATTTTATTTTTTTGAAAAATTGAATTCATGGAATCAATATCAAGCAAATCGGATTCGTAAAATTTAAAAGTTTCTCTATTCTTAAATTGACTTAAGTTGTTCTCCTTGATCTCTCTTGAATAGAATGGATCGAAATTATCTAATCCAATAACTGTGAAACCTTTTTCTAATAGTCTTTTAACCAGGTTCGATCCTATGAATCCGGCTGCACCGGTTACTAATATTTGAGATTTATCTTTCATATATATATTAAAATTAATTTATAGCTCTTTGTATATGGTGTTTAATTTATTTGAGTAATTAATTTTTGCAAAATTTTTATAACCAAGTTTCGAAATTTCTTCCCGAGATAACTTAGATGTATCTGATAAAAAAGCGGATAACTTATTTATATATTCTTTCCGTGAGTTTTTGTTTGTTACAACGAAGCCAAGGTTATGCCTTTCAACAAAATTGCTATAGTCTCCTATACTTTCGGAAATCATAATGGATAAACCTGTCATAACGTATTCAGCGAACTTTGTTGGAGCTGCTACTTCGTTCAATGGATGATTTTCGCGGAGTAAAATTCCCATATCGGCAGCCATCAAATAATTAGGGACCTCCTCGCGCGTAGCTTTTTTAATATAATAACTCCCATTTGGTAAATTTTCATTTGCATATTTTTTAGCTTCTTCTGTTTGACCCGTGAGAATGACAAAATAAAAATTATCCCAGATGTTCATTAATACACGCATGATCTCAAATACTTTATCAGTATAGTGCCAGTATCCCATTCCGCCTGAGTATACAAATACATATTTATTTTCAATAGATAGAGAATCCCGAATCCTTTCTCTTATTTTCTGATCGAAATAAAATTTTTTATTATCAGCTAAACATGGAATCACATTAATCTTGTCTTTTTCTGCATGATATTTCTCGACAACCCTTTCTTTTAGCACATTGGAAACACAAAAAATTTGATTTGCTCCGCTTACTAGTTTACTCTGCATTTTTTTATCTATCCGTGTAATCTTCTCTATTTTTTTTTCGGAAACATTCTGTTTTTTAGCATGATAAATATATTCGGCTAAGGAATCACCACGAATATCATAAACAATTCCAATATTTTTATATATTCTTCTTAGTGTTATTGCAATTTCTGCAACAAATGCTCCACGAGTATGCAATATAATTTTCTTTTTCTTTTTTTCTTTTAATAGTTTTAAAGAAAGAATGCATGTTCCAATAAATTTACTAAATGAACCATACGATTTTCCAATAGGATAGATACTTACATGACCATTAATTTTTTTCTCAATTTCTTTTTTGTGAAATTTTAAATCCTTGAATCCCGTAATATATGGTCCAAGTCTAATGAAAAAAATCATATTAAATTTTATCCCATTATCCTGAAGTACTTGAAGATATTCTACTACTTGGGACGTAATTACAGCTTTTGGATATTCTTTAATTAATGAATAGTAAACTCTATTGTTCAATTATTTGTCTTTTTTGTTGAAGTATAATTAACTGTTAAATCTTTAATTTTAATTGAATCAGAAAAATTAGCAGATTCAACTTTAAACTTTTGTATATCTTTATTTAAATTCTCTACTTTAAATTTATAGTTGGAACTCGGAGATAAGTCGATAAAAACACCTCTGAGTAAAGGAATACTTTCATCATATTTAAATCTTAAAATAGCAGACTCATGTTTCTCACCATATTTATCTGATGCCCATCCATCGATAGGTTCCAAATTTGCATTTATTAAATCAATGATAGGCATTGAATCTCCAAATGCACAAATGGAAATTGAATCTGAATTATTTTTTAAAGATAAAGAAATTTTTCTATTTTTTGATTCAACATTTAATTTTCGATTGTCAATATTAAAATGTTGAATAATTTTATGTTTGCCGGTACCTTCAATAAAGTCAACAATAATAAGATATTTCTGCTTAACGAATAAAAATTTTCTTTTATGAACAATTCCATTGCTAATATATCCATTGTGACTCATTTCAATATAATCGAACTCGGCTTTAGTTTTGAGACTGGATAAAGTAGATGTAGGGAGATTTGAAATTCCAAACCTTGAAGCGGTTACGTTGACCATATCGGTATCGTCAATTGAGATTGTATTATGTGCACAAGATTTTCTAAAATAAAACCGCCAACTATCATCCAATCCGTATAAATAAGTTCCAGGATCAATTAAGTATGTGTAACCATTTTTGTAAAGCTCAAAACTTAAAAAATCCGCATGATTATGACTTTTAGATACACTCTTTCTTAACTTGGTTGGACCACCTCGGAAACATATATGAGTTGAGTCTTTTTCAACTCCATCTCTAAATATAGCAAATCCGGTTGGTTCAAAATATTTTGATAATTCTATGGTACTTGTATCAGCGACAGAACTAAATTTATTAAATCCATCCAGTCCCATCAACCAAAAGGCTTCTTCATTAAATTTTTTAGTAACGGTTTTAAAGTTGGGTTGATTAAATAACACAGTCCCAACTGATAAATAATATCTTCTATCGTTTTCATCATATTCTGAAAGTTTAAAGGCTCTGCCAGAATCATTATCTCCAATCTTTGGAATTGTGCCATCTGGTCTAATAAAAAAAGAGGCATACTCAATCATTTTTTCAATTCGATCACTAACTTCGCTTGAAACAGGTTGTTTGTTTTTTTGAAATAAAATATAAGTTTGAATAAGTGAATCTAAAACAAAAAGATGGTAATTAGTTGAAAGTTCACCACTGGGACCCGATTCCCAAATTTGTTTAAGTACTTCACGCTCAAAAATTTTTTTAGAAATTCTTAACCACTTTTTAGACATTTTGAATTCGGGGAACATAAGAGAAAACATTGCGAGCCCGCAAATTTCGGAAATCAAATGATTGTGAGTAACAGCGTTGCGGGAAAGTTTATAATATGTGAATTCTGCATGCTGGTATATAGATTTTAAAAGTTCAATTTTGTTTTCTGTTGTGAAATATTTAGAAGACTTAAAAAAATAATAACTCCAGATTAAAGAGTTCAGCCTTATTGCACTTTCTTGTGAATTATGCCAGTTTATCCCGTAACCGCAAGGGTTGTCTTTAATCCAATCATTTATTATATCTACATATTTTTTTGAATATATTTCATCACCGGTGGCAAAATAAGCCTTGCCTAAAGTTACTAAAAACTGCAATCTATTTAATTCCCAAAGCTGCCTGGCATCGCCTAACCGTTTTGCACTAAAAATATCTAGGTCTAAAAAGAAAGTTAATGCCCACTGTTTGCCAGAATTAAAATCTTTTCGCCAATGAATTGTATCTTCAAATTTCGGACAACTCGGAGTTATCCAATCAAATCTATTTTCCAAAATATATTTTGCTTTTGAAATTGTTTGGGATAGTTCATCTTTGTAATTGTCCTTGTAAAATGTCTTTAAATTATCATCTAAAGATGTAATAAAAAACGAAGGTTCTTTTCTGTTATCAATATAATCGACAAGTAATTCTAAAGCATTTTTTTTATTTGCAGATTTAATCGAGTCAATGAGCTTGGATGGAAATTTATTACTGACTTTAATCTGTTCAAAAAAAATTTCATTAGATAAAAATTTATCACGACTTGAGAATTTTTTTCTATTTAGTTTTTTAAAATATGGTTTTATAATTCTATTAAAGTAGAAAGATTTTACCAATGAACTAAAACCATCATGCTTAATTCTATTTATAATGTTTTTATTAGTTATCATGATACCTTAATTTTGGTTTTCACCTTGCAGAATTTTTTCTTCTACAGAATCAAAATGTTTATTTATTGCTTTTTTGGAGATGATTATTATTATAAACATAGCAGCTAACGAAGTAAAAGTTTGAGCAATTGCCGCACCAATTAAACCTAGATATGAAATAAGTACATAATTAAAAACAAGGGAAAGCGGTAAGTATATTGTTGTAGAAATAAAATTAAACTTCATCATTCCTAATGCAATAAGAGATGTTGAGAGCAGTGCAATATTGCTATGGAATATAAATCCTATTACTAGGACAAAAAAATAAGAGTTTACGCTATAATATTCCTCACCAAAAAACAGATAAATAATAAGTGGAACAGCAATCGAAGAAAGTGCAGCAATACCAATCGATTGAAGTAACATTAACTTTCTGTATTTTTTTAATACCCTATTAAATTCTTTTCTGTCGTTCTGTTTCTCTGAGAAGTATGGAAGTGCAACTTCTCGAATAGATTTTGTTATTTCGCGAAGTGGGACTAAAAAAATTGTTGCTAGACTATAATATCCAAATCCAATTCTATCAGCTATTAAGAAGTTTAAAATCAAAATATCCATAGATCTTGTGAGGCGTTCAATAACATTTGCTGCAACACTCCATTTTGCAAGATAAAAACTTTTTTGAAAGATTAATTTTGAAGCAACTTTTTTACTTCCAGTGATAAACTGTTTAATAAATTTATAAACAAATGGCAATAAGAGGTAACTAATAGTAACTGAAGAAATGATGTAGCCCCAGATTCCAAATAAATAAGTCAGTAGTATTAATGATACAATGCCGATAGTTCTAAAAATAATTTGTACTGTCGCCATTTTTTTTATTTCTTTTAATGCCTGGAGGTAATTGGAAAGTATGCTAGTAATTACTCCCGCAGGAATCGATAGCATAAATATCGGCAGCATCTGATTGATACTATCATCGGGGGAAAGAACTTTGAACTTTGCTAATAAAAACAATGTTAAAAGTGAAACTGCTGTTGAAGCAAATGAGAATTTAATATTCTGCCTTAGAATTGATGATTTTTCTTCAAGGGGTCTCTTTTCAGAACATAATTTTAAAACAGATATGTTAAAACCAAATCCTGCTACTATTAATGCAAGCATCGAAAATGACTGCATTGTCCTTATTTGCCCCAATTCAACCGGAGATAAAAATTTAGCCACAAACAGAACTGATCCAAAACCAAGTACTCGTAATAAAATACGTGCTGATAGTAGGTGAAATAATCCCTTTTTCTTAACATCATTTACAAGTGATGTAAAATTTTTAATTTTCATATTTATATTAACAATTTTATCCTTTTAGAGTGAATCAGTCGACCTAATTGGATAAAGTCCCGCTTTGAGATTCTTAGCTAATTGTGTAGTTGTTATAACCTCAATATCATTTGCGTTTGCAAGGTATTCAGCATGTTTTTCTATACTTTCAAAATTTCCAATGTTTTTTGTATGGTTGGCAATTATTATAGGAACAAATTCTAAGGAGGAATGATAAGCTTTTTCTCTAATATCACTCATCATTTTTTTAAAAAGCGAATAATTCAAAATTGATAAGTCAGAAATTCTATGCTTTTTCTGTATAAATATTTGTATCTTATTCCAAAAATTATTCCTTGGTTTTACTGAATTCCCATTAATAAAATATGAATATTCCTTTAAATTATATCCAGCATCTTTAATATTTATCACTCTTGGTGATAAATACCTATCAAGTTTTCCAACATAATTACTAAATATTTTATGATTTCTTAGCTTTTCAAGCAAATAAAATCCAACATTGGTTCTTGCATAAAAAGAGTGAGTAGGAACACAGATTATGGAATTTTTCGATGTTCCGATCCTTCTAGCATCATTTAAGTTTGGGTAGTATGGCAAAAAGGGTTCTTCAAGATTAGTGTAATCAAATTTAACCGGGAAATTACTAACCAAATTATTTACCAAACTCATATCAAATATCATTTGATTTCTTTTTAAGACTCGAATAATGAAATCACTTGGTGCAATTGCCCAAGTACCTGCTCTAAATGATATTGACTTATAATTTGAATCAATTGGTTTTAGTAATCCTTCCAAATAACTGATACTTTGTTTAATAAGCTTATCAGCAATTTCCTCGTTGTAGTTTACAATGTTCCAATCAGATGTTAGGTCCCATCTAAAATTGTTATAGGTCCCATCAATCCAATGAGTATGAAGATGAATTTGCATATCATGCCCGCGAGAGAAAGCATCTTTCACAACCTCTTCCCATTCATCAGAAATTTCTTGAAGTTCACTAAATTTATCTCCAAACTTTTTATGATAGAATTGTTGCATCAACTCTACATTGAAAGATCCTTTTAATCCATAATTATCGTAAATTTTGGTTATTTTCTTTAATGTATCAAATTGAATTGCTCTAGCATTTCCACTACCATCACCCCGTAATTCCCAATCGTCAGTAAGTACCAGATGTATTTTCATTTATTTTTACTCAATAATTATTCAAGATCTTTTTATTATAATTTTTTTATCAAAGAAATAATTTCTCTGTAGTAATTAAGGTAACCAATTTTTTTAATTTCATTTTTATATTTATCCAAATGTAAAAGTGTTTTGTTCACAATATTGTAATAATCGTTCAAACTCCTATTTTCAAATAAAATACAACCATCAGGCCTGCTAACTGCATTACTTGCCACCACGGGAATATTCAAATACAAAGATTCCCTAATTGATAGTGCATCACCGTCTGTGTTAGTTGGACGAACAAATAAATCAGATATTGCTATCAATGCTGAAAATGAGATATTATAAGTAATAAACAGAATGTTATCATTCAATGAATATTTATCGACAAGATTAATAAGAGAATTAAAGTAGTTTATATTGGCAGTATCTGGAACTACTAATATTAGACCAACATCAAACTCATTGTTATTTTTTTTTAATAATTTCATCAATTCAATTGACAGATCAAATCCGTATAGATCTTCACCTTTATAAAATTTTAATTTTGCAGCGTTAGATGCAATTACTCTATTAAAGCGACTTCGAAATCTTAGTATTTCCTTTGGTAAATTTTCTTTTTTAAGTTCATCCTCAGTTGGTGGGATAAAGGCAGGAATATTCTTTATTTTTTTTGATGGAATAAACATAAAATCAGTATTTGGATTTACACTTATTACTAACTTAGAAAATGTAAAATACAAACGAGTGAAAATTCGTAATGCTGGTCTAACTGCTAAATAGAAATCTCTGAACCTATTATTGTGATAATAAATAATTGTTTTAACCCCAAATATTGACGATAAGATTGATACAAGTAAATGAAACCTCCAACTTTGGAATTGATGAACAAGGAGAATATCGTATTCATGTTTGATGCCCTTAAAAAAAATCTGCCAGTGAGTTAAATACTTAAAATTTATTTTTTCTCTATGCGCATAGTAGTGATAAAATTGAAAATCTAATTCTTTATCCTTATTCAATAAATTAAGAAACCGTTTCATATGAGTTTCCACCCCCCCATTGGCAAGTGGATGAGGCCCATAAATAAGCAATCGTTTATTATTTTTCATTGTTTTAAATTTTTATTAAAATTAAGTAAACTATCAACAAAAATAGATATTTTAGCTGCGAGAGTAGATTCATTTATAGTAATAAGCTCAGATTTTTGACCTTTAACCTTTTTAATAAATTCAATCATTTGCTCCTCATGACCTTTATTCTGTTTTTTCAGTTCAATATCTTTTCTACTAAATCCAAATAGTTTCAATTTTGTAAAATCATCAATAATAATTGATTTACCATTTGAATGCACTTCAATATACTCCTTCGATTGTTTAGTACTGCTAATACTCGTATATATTAAATTACCAATGGAGCCATTTTTATATTTAATTGTAGTGACAACATTATCTTTAGCAATTACACTTTGATTATCAACGTTAATATAATCTGCAGAGATTGATTCAACTTCTGATTCAATGAAAAAGTTCATTAAATCAAAAAAATGACATCCCTCGCCAATTATTCTACCACCCCCAATATCTTTTTGTTGTGTCCAATGTTCAATGGGGATTACGCCTGCGTTCACCCTATAATTAATAATCATAGGAGAATTTTCTCTGCTAAGAATTTTTTTTGCTTCTACTGCAAGTGGCGAGTATCTTCTATTATATCCGACTGCAAATACTACTTTACTTTCCGACGCCAGTTTTTCAAGAGATTCAACTTCTTCACTGAAAATACCCATGGGTTTTTCAAGAAGAATATGTTTTTTGTGTTTTAGTGAATCAATTGCCATTGGAAAGTGAAGATTATGTCGCGAAGCGATTATAACACAATCAACGGAATTATCGTTCAATATTTCAGAATAGTCAGTAGAACAATAATTAGCGCCAAAATCATCTGCAATTTTTTGTGCACTTTTCCCAGTTTTAGTCGCAACTGCTAATAAGTTAGTATCCTTTAGTTTGTGAATTAATGGAAGATGTGTGCGGCTAGCAAACCCACCTGCACCGAGAACAGCAAAATTAATTTCTTTATTTTTTTCTATTTTCTGAACGCTTGTACTTCCGGTCGTTTTTTTCAGTAGTTTTCGATCAACATCTGAATTTGGATAGTTTAACACTACTGCAATTGTTTGCTTGGACTTCGAAATTATCTGTTGAAAAGCTTGTACAGAATTTTCAATATCATAGTAACCGCTGATTAATGCTTTTACATCAATCATTTTTTGAGATAACATCCAAAGAAAAGCCTGCATATTCCTATTTTCTGTCCAGCGAACATAGCCTATAGGATAATCGATTCCCTTTTCTTCATAATTTGCATCATATCTTCCCGGTCCATAGGAACATGAAATTGTAAAGTCCAATTCCTTCATATAGAATGGTCCTCTTATCAAGTCCATCCCTACTAACCCGACAATGACAACTTTTCCCTTCTTACGTGCAATCTGTAAAGCCTGATTTGCAGGCTCACTACTCGGGGTTGCCGCGCAAATTAAAACTGAATCAGCCCCAGCTTGTGAAGTAAGAGATTTTATATTATCTACAACTGCGTCCTCACCTTCAACAAAGCCATAATCCATACCGAGGGATTTAGCAAAGTCAACTCTTTCTCTATTCAAATCAATGCCGAATACTCTACAGCCTGAAGCTTTTAATATTTGTACCGTTAATAAACCAATAAGTCCAAGTCCAATAACAACAGCATTTTCACCGAGTTGTACATTAGCTTGCCTGACTCCTTGAAGAGCAATACTGCCCACAGTAGTGAAACTTGCTTCAACAAAATCAACTGGATCAGGCAATTTCGTCACTAAGTTTTTAGGTACTGAAACAACTTCCGCATGTCCTGCAATTCCGGAACCTGCGGCTGCAACCCTATCCCCAATTTCAAAATCAATAATGTTTTTACCTTTATTTATAACTATACCTGAAACACTATAACCACTAGCAGATGCAATATTATCTCTACTTTTTAATTTTCTTAAAAACTCTTCATAACCTTTATCTGCTATATAGCTGCTAGCTTTTTTTAATTCAGAGACTTTTTTTGTAATCGCTCCGCCTGCAGATTTACGGTCACCTTTTAGTCCAATTGTTTCGGTGCCACTGCTTATTAAAGAATTTTTTACCTCAATCAATATCTCACCATCTCCAACAGATGGTGCAGGAACGTCTTTAACAATAAATTTTTTATTACCCGTTTTGAACAATTGTTTCATTAAAATTTTCTCCGAATGTTGTATTAATCTGATTTTGATTTAAGTCTAAAATTCTTTTACTGAATGATAAAGATATTCCTAAAATAATACCAAAGATATAATTTAATTTATATTGGTTAGTGAAAATTGGTTCAGTAATTCCCATAAGCAAAAACCCAGTTATAAAAAGAAAAACAAATGCAAAAGCATTTTTCTCAATACTATTTCTAGTTTTTTTGTATGCTCTGATAATGAATGATATGGCTTGCACAACAAGTAAAAGAAATGACACAAAGCCTAAATAACCTGTTTGCACAAGCATTTGTAAATACATACTGTGTGGATTCGCCCAAAATATATTTCCATATTTCATTAATATGGGAGAATAGTCATGCCATGTAAGCCCTACTCCCAGCGGATAATCCCTAATAATTTTAAAAGTATAAAACCAAATTATCTCTCTGGGTGATTCAGTCCCTTTTCTCGTGATTTCATCAATTGCCCTATCAAAAAATTCTTGCAAATAGTTGCCAATGACCAGTTCAGCTCCAAATACCAGGGCAATTATAAATCCAATTCCAATTAAAATTTGTTTCAAATTTATTTTAAGAAAGAAAAGAGATAAAATAATATTTAACGCAATAAATAATAGAGCTCCTCTACTTGCACCAATGAAAGTTGAAATTATCATTAGTAAAATGGCAATAACCGAAATAACTCTAATACTTAATCTAACTTCATTAAATAGAAGAACTAAGCCGCCGGGGATCAGCATTACATAAAAAGCAGACATCGAATTTACATTTCCAAAGAAACCTCCATATCTCCAATTACCCTCTGATAAATCTCGTGATGCAGAAACCATTTCTTGTCCTCGCATCATTTCGAGGTTTATTCCTGTTGTAATTGAAAATATATGCCCCGCTGCGGTCATTAATCCAAAGATAAAAAGAATAAGTACGATTTTATAAAGATCACCTGCATTTTCTATGCTTTGGTAACCGATATAGAAAAATAAAATAAAACCCAAATAATAAGTTATTAAATCGGAGATATTTACATATAAATATTCTTTCCCTTTTGCACTTCCGATTACAAGCGAAATAATTGCTGTAAGTATAAAAAGGGAAAACAATACTTTTGAATACTTTGGATATGCGTATTTTTTTTTATGCCATATTATCGAAGCAAAGACAGTCAGACCAAAAATCAATGTAATACCGATCCTCAAGAATGGTCCAAATGGTATACGGCTAATAATAATATTCTCAACGAAAATCAGAACAAAGAGTGGGGCAATAACCTTAACATAGGTTTTTTTATATCGAAATAGAATGAAAAGAAAAAATGGTGCAATAAAAAAATAAACTACGTATTTGGAAGTTAAGCTGCCTATAAAATTCAAATAAAGAAATAATAACGCTCCAAATAATACGTTTAATAATATTATAATTAGAAACTGTTTTTTAGAAAAAAAATCAATAAGAGAATTAAACATTTATTTTTTTATGTAATTAAATTTAAGTATTGTAAAGACATTAATCATTTTATTAAACATCTTAAATTTTGCTCAATTAGATATAATTTATTAAAAATATTAAGAGGGCTTCAAATTATTTACTGAGTCTGTCTAAAGCTATTGCAATAGTTGCAAGTAAAGCAAGCGGTGCTGCGATTAGTGAAAAGAAATCCCTCCAACCTACACCTGCACTGTAATCAATTACAATTGTATCCTCATCAAAGAGTTTTAAATCTGCTGGAACTGAATCTTCAGGATCTTCCAAATCGATTTCAAGTTCAATCATTTTTTCATTTTCATTAACTCTATAAATCACAATATCGTCCATGGTTGCATGAGTTTTGGGACCGCCTGCGAAAGTTAAAAGTTGAAGCAGATTTGTAGAAATGGGCACTTCATACCTTCCGGGAAGATTAACATAACCCCACAAATTAACATTAATTTTAAGTTCACCCGGGGTACCCTCAATACTATAATTTGCAGCAGCTTTTTGACCAGAAATATCTGCAAAAATAAATAAAAAATATAGTAAGAATATTTTATAGATGTTCTTTCCCATTAGTATCTCCATTGAGATTAGTCTAAACTGAATTTAAATTTATTCATCAATATTTAAATCATTATTATTTAGTGAACCCCGATTAGAAAAATTAGTAGTTTTATTCGGTCTTAACAAATTTCTATTTCGGATATTTATATTTTTGACTTTACTTTTCCTTTTCATACTCTTTGAGTTTTCACTTGAATAAAAACCGTAGTATTGACCATAATAGGAACTTAATTTTGAATTATCGTAATCATTTAGTACAACTCCGCCAATTTTTATATGAAACTGTTCAAATATCTGATTCGCACGTCTAAGTTCTTCAACATTTGTCTTGTCAGCTCTTGCAATTAAGATAACTTCATCAGTATTTTTTGCAAGGTGAATGGCATCTGTAACAGCATTTACAGGAGGCGAATCATAAATTACAAAATCATAAATTTCATCAACCTTCTTCATAAAACTGATCATTTTTTTTGATGTTAAAACTAATGCCGGGTTTTCAGCAAACTCAATAGATGTTATAAAGTCTAATCCGTCCACGTCAGATTTTTTAATAATTTCTTCAAATGTACATTTGCCGTAGAGATAATGAACAAGGGATGGTTTTGGTGAGACATTAAAATATTTGTGTATAGCCGGTTTTCTCATATCTGTATCAACTAGTAAAACCTTCTTGCCGGAATCGGCCAAGTTAATAGCTAAATTAGATGCTGTTCCACTCTTACCTTCACCCGGTCCGGAACTTGTTACAACTAAAGATTTAATATTTTTATCCAAAAGTCCATAGGATAGATAAATTTGAAGTCTTTGAAATGACTCCATTGCAATTGAATAAGAACTTTTGGCGGACAATAATTTTTGATTTGAAATATCTTCGCCTGATCCGAGTAATTTTCCATTTCCATTTGAACTTTGAAGCTTGGGTATCGTTGAGATTAATCTAAAACCTAGGGATTCAACATCTTGAGGTGTACGTACATAATGAAACATAAAATTAAGTAAATATGCAATGATAACTCCAAATAGCAAACCTAAAATAGCTCCAACGAGCATGTTGATCATTAATCGAGGACTAATTGGGGTACTGCTTTTTACTGCCCTATCAATTATCTGGATATTTCCAAAAGTGGATTGTTCTCCCAATCTTGCATCTTCATACTGCTTAATATAATTTAATACAATTTGTTCGTTCCGTTCTTTTTCGTTTCTTAATTTGCTTAAAGTGATACTCTGTTGCGGTAGTCTGCCAAACTGCTTTTGATACTTTTCAAGTTGCTTTTGAAGAGCAGACCGACTAAGTTTCAATGATGACGTTTTTAATTTTAATGAATGTATTTCACCTGTTAATTGTGAAATTATATTCCCTGCATCATTTTTTGAAATTCCTTCAAATGAAATATTTGGCAGTGAATTTTCGATATATTGATTAGTTCTTTGCTCAAGAATACTTCTCAGAGAATCAATAGCAGATTGTTTAGCTTCAATTTGTCTAATAAAATCGGGATTTTTAGATTCTGAACCACTTACTATTTTTGAGATATCTAGTTCCGATTCTTTGATCGCGATGATTTTTTGAAGTTCCTTAATATACATATCATCTACATTCACAATCTTGTCGGTCATTAACGGCGTTATACGTTTAAGTTCAGCGATATAGTTTTCCAATTTCAGGGCACTTGTTTCATATTCTATCTGATTTTTTTCGATTTGTGTTTCAAGTTCAGAGATTCTTGTAATTAGTGATTCAGACTGGCGACCCAGTTCAGAAACACCTTCTTTTTCCATAAAATCCTGCAATTCTTTTTCGCTCTCTGCCAAATCCCTTCTGCTTTTCTCTAATTGTTTTTCAATAAACAGTTTTATTTCCGAGGCATTACTCCTAGTTCTCTTTAAGTCCTTTTCATAATATGTATCGGCATATATATTTGCAGTAATAGCTGCCTCTGCCGGATTTGGACTTTTGACTGAGATCTTTAAGACATTGTTTGTTTTACCGACATCAAAACTTGTTCTTACAAGGGTAGATCTCATTATTTTATCTAAAAATTCAGGCGTGTCTAAGCTACTTGCACCGGTTTGATAGAATGCCGACTTTAAAACTAATAATGTATCCTTTTTTTCTTCCGAAGTAATGTAGAATTTATCATAAAGTTTTTCAGCTACTGTTTTTAACAACGACCGGGATTTCAATATTTCTAATTCATTGTTAATGTTTTCTGTAGCATTTCCTGAAAAGTCTTCGATTCCAACACCGGCTGTTATGCGGTCGGACTTAACAATAATCGATACAGTTGATTGATATATATAAGGTTGCTTTTTTGTATAAAAAAATACAATTGTAAGAATTAAGAAAAAGGTTGATAAAATTGCCCACTTATATCTCAAGAGTATTTGAATATGACGAACTATCTTATTTCTTTCTTCACTCGTATTTTGAAATAAATTTCTGTTGCTATCGTTATACATATAAGGAAATTACCTAATTTTAAATATATAATTTAGTATAAAAATTAATAAAATCAATCAAACAATTCTTTGAGTAAAAATACAAAGCTGTATTTAGCCAATACTTCAAACAAATATCTTGAATATTATAGAATGATTTTTACTATTAAGACTTACTTATTAATCACAATTGTAATAAAAATCAATATCATTTGATACTATTTTAATAATATCATTTTTTTAGTAATAATTGATCCTTCAATTGCTAAGCGATAAAAATATATTCCCGAATTATAATTAGATGCATCAAACGTAATATTATGATAACCTGCATTTAATTTTTCATCAACTAATACAGCTACTTGTTCACCCGTAATATTATATACTAATAATTTAATATCAAGGGATTTATTTAATGTAAAAGTAATATTTGTTGAAGGATTAAACGGATTCGGGAAATTCTGTCTTAATTCAATAGAAGTAGGTCTGATTACGTTTACTTTTAATTCCTGTGAGAATGTAAAAGTCCCATCATTATCAATCTGCTTTAGTCTGTAAAAGAATGCACCATCACTTTTAATTTTCTCATTGAATGAATACTCAACAGAGGAATTTATATTCCCTCGTCCTAAAACAAAACCTGCTTTTTCCCAGTATGTGTTTCTTTCACTTCTACGCTGAACTTCGAAACCATAATTTTCTATTTCAGTTGCTGTATTCCAGAATAATAATACTGTATTATTTTTTATATCTGCCTTAAAAGATACTAGTTCAACCGGTAAAGGTCCTTCAGTAAAAATAGATGAAGAATAACCACTTCCGAAACCACCATTATATTGGGCAAATTTAGCTGCTGGTAAGATTAAAATAAGAACAAATAAAATAATTAAATTTTTCATTTTTTCCCTGTAATATATTTAAATTTTCAACTATTTTAAGGCGCGGTTCGGACGCATCTAAATCCTCTTGTCCGAAATCTTGTAAGTTCTACTCTATTTACAGTGCTTCGTTCAGAAATTCTAAGGAATCTTGATAGATCATTCCATCCGCCCCCCTTAAAACCAAAATATATTGGCCAGTTGGACACATTTGCGTCGCCATTTAATGTTAAAGAACCATCCCCATGAAGTCCGGTAAATAATCTTGCATTCACCGAGCCAATGCTAACGACTTTTTCTGTTAAGTTTCCGCTTAAATCCATTACACCATAATAGCCAGTTCCTGACTTAGTCCTATTACTATTTGAAGATGCAAATATGCCGCAGCGAAAAGGACCTTTATCACCATCGTCTGAGTCATGTACATCTTGATAAAGGGCATTACCTAGCAATGCATTTAAGGCAACATTTTCATTGAAAGCACCTGGATTATTTATATTGTATCGCATAGAATTTATATCCGCATTGCCCCATGAGTACTCTCCGGTAACAACAGAACTTGGACCGCGAGCGGCTTTTTCAAATTCAAGCTCAGTCATTGGTCTTAGACCAGCCCAATCAGCATAAGCTTTATCATCGTCCCAACCTAAAAAGTTACAAGGTAAGTCTAAACCGTCATCTAGTTCATTTGGCACGCCATTATTGTTATAGTCGCAATAAAAGTTAACAGGCGTGGGGGTAGAACCAATTAACGTATCGCACCTTATAGCATTACGATAATAGGGAGTTGCAGTACCACTACTTGAGCCCATCACGAATACATTTCTAATGTTGACCGTACTATCGGATAGACTAGCTGTAACTCTATTATTTTGTTGTTGTCTTGTTAAAGTATTTAAAAAATCCACATATTGTTTTTGACTAATTTCATATTTCATAATATAGAATCCGTTAAAACCTTTGGGAAAGGCTGCCGGCAGATTAACACTGACCAAATCATTAAAATCATCAGTATCGGTACTGTCATTATCTATCATACCTACGGTATTATTGTTTCCCATACTGCCAACACTTCCTCCGCCCAATGTTAAGGAGTGCTCTCCGGTAATTAAAAAAGGAGAACCTGAGGTTTGAGATTCTAATTGACCTGCTAAATCTGTTGTTAAAGTTGTGCTGTCTCCGACATAAAAACTTCTACCTGGAATAAAAACCATTTCGATTGCAAAAACTCTTACTTCAACTTGGTCCTCATCGGCTATTCCATCAAAGGCATAATTCCATTTAAGTTTCGTGTCTGCCCAATTTACTGAGCCAGTTCCATTATTTGCTCTATAGATAAATGCCCCTTTCGCATCACTACTAGTAGAAATTGTTGAACCGGCAGCAGGAAGATGCCCAGAGATAGCCAAGGTGGCATGATTCCAAGATAGTTCACCAGCAATCTTATATTTCAAAAATACCCAAACGGCATCCCAATTACTTGGTATGATTGATGGATTATCTAATCGCCACGAGTTATCCCAGCTGATATCAAATTCAACAAAAGTATGAGAATTATTAACCTGTCCTACCAAATTCACATTTTGAATTGAAATATTATTTGCTGTTAAAATATTATTTATTAAAAAAATAAATATTAAAACAATAGTTTTTATGTTTCCCATTTAATTTTAAGACCTCCATAAAAATTCAGAGTTATTTGGTCTCTGATTAAATTACTAAATTTAATTAGAAAATTAACTATAACTACCAAATATTATACCAAAAGTGATTAAAACCAAATTTGTTCCTAATCACAAGTATAGTATTGTATTATCAGTTTAGTTTTTAACCTCGATAAACTTAGTGTGTCATTATAAAACAAATTTATATTAATTTGAGAATTATAATCTCCAAAAGTATCATTTAACTTATTCCAGCCTAATAATGAAATTTAATCAAATTAAATGTTGCATTGATTTAAATCACATCTTATATTTGAGTACTAAATATTCTGCTACAATTTTATCCCTCTTCCCAATGTTTTTTATATTCCGAATGTAGTAATCTTTGTTAAGTACTCGCGTTTGAAACATCGAGTCTATTGTTTATGAGTAATATAAGTATAGTAGCTTAATCTTTTAAAAAAATAATTTATCAGTCAGCACAAAAATAATAACAAATTGGATTTAAAAAATAATTTTCTGAAAGAAAAATGTCTTTCTAACGATAGAGTGTTATAAATATTTCTAAAGTTAAAGAATAATATTAAATATTATACATAATCACCTTAATATTTGATTATAAAATTATTCTATGTAAAAAAAGTATTGTAATTCTCGATAACACCTATTTAAAGGAAGCACACGATTAATGAATTAAATGTTTAAAAAGGTTTTAATATGAAACATAATGGAAGTTTAATAACTAAATTAAAAAAAACTTATTTATTGTTAATAATTTCAGTCTTTTCATTGACAATTCAAGCTCAAACGACATATTATATATCGAATAGTCAAGGAAATGATTCGAATATTGGGACAACAGAATCAACTGCGTGGAAAAGTTTGGATAAACTTAATAGCAGTTGGAATTTAGTTCAACCTGGTGATAGTG
>JABFGH010000035.1 GCA_013112585.1 Ignavibacteriota bacterium
TTTTCCTTCTAAAACCGAGTTTATTACTTTTATTTTAAAGGATTCACTATACTTTCTTTTTTGTTTTTTCATACTTTTGTCCTGGTTTTTGTTGACTTTTTTAGTCAACCTATTTCAGGACTATACAACTTTTTGGCAGATTGCTTCTCCCGATAAACAGCATCGGGATCGCAATGACCCGAACCAGTTAATTCAGGGGTAATTCAAATTTTTCTTTTATTTAAAGAACAAATTTATTTAATCCTTATCCATCGGTCACTTTAAATTTACCACAGATCCAACAAATGATTTTACACCATCATTAACTTGAATTATATATATACCGGATGAGAGAGGCAATGTTAATTTTATCTGATTTGATTTACCGACAGTTACATTATGCTCTTCCGTTTTTACAATTTGCCCTAATATATTGAAGACACTAATTGTTATTCTATTCTGTTGTTCACTCACATATTCAATATTAACCATACTGTTAGTCGGGTTTGGATAAAGACTAAGCTTAGTTGAAGCCAATAAGTTATCATCCGCTACAGCAGTTGCCGCATCAAATTCAAAGGCGCCGATATCGGGACTGCTTCCATTAAAGGGCAAGCCGACAAAAGTACCCGCATCAATGAGATCGGAATTAGGGGAGAGTTTTAAAAAATCTATATCAGGTAATGAACCGTCTTCTTTCCTCGGCAGAGTTAATTGAGAGCCGTCGAGCGAAACAAAATCATCATCAGTTACAGTAACAGAATCGGTGGGCACCCATCTCGGCAATGAGCCGGGTT
Organism: Ignavibacteriota bacterium; assembly: GCA_013112585.1. Lineage (GTDB taxonomy): Bacteria > Bacteroidota > Ignavibacteria > Ignavibacteriales > Melioribacteraceae > IGN16. The sequence goes on from JABFGH010000035.1 coordinate 777, forward strand.
CGCCGTAATCCCATGTGTTGTGGCTTTCAGTATAATAGTCGAATACAGCTAAGTTATAAGGTCTGCCGCCGGCGTCTATTTCCAATGGTTCATAAACTATATTGTTTCTATAAACACTTAATGATGTGTCGGGATAAAGGCTGTTTCTGCTTATACCAATTCCAGTACCGCATTTATATATTGTGTTGTTATATACCCTTGAATTATTGCGGTAGTAAGGCTCATATTCAAGATCGTAAAATCCGCTTCCGTTATTAAATGCTGAAATACAATTTCGAACAATTCTGGGAGGTTCGGTTAAAGAATCTCTAACACCTCCAAACTTAAAACCATTTGCATCTAAGGCACCGGGAAACTGCATATTAAAAGCCCAGCAATTATCAAAAATAAGAGTAGCGCTGCCGCTGATATCAAATCCGTCATCGGAGTTATTCCATGATCTGCAGCCGTATAAATAAAAATAGGTGCTGTCCTCCTGGTCCATTTTCCATCCGTCGCCGCCATTACCCGGTACTTCACTTAAAGAATCAATGCAATTATACACATCGCAATTTATCCAGTAAGTCGAATCGTATTCAACTCCGAAAAAACCGGTTGCTCCCATATATGAGAAACCCCTGCCGCCAATATCGTGTAAGGTAATATTCTCAAAATGCAGATTTGAAGATGCCCATGCTCCTATACCGGCAGCTAACTGACGTGAATGCGGCTGATAAATATTTCGGATTGTTAATCCCCTGAAGTTGATGAAATGCTTCTCATCTATAAACATACCGGAGTTGTAGTCATTCCCAACGGTATCAACAAGCGAACAATCGAGGATAGGATGCTCACCCGGGTAATTTAAAAAATAAATTCGGTTATTCTTCGTTCCGCTATTTTTAATGATTGTAATAAAATTGCCTTCGGTATGATCTGCCGGATACCAGACACCGCCTCTAAAATAAACTGTATCACCGGCAACCGCAGTATCAAAAGCTTTTTGCCAGGTTCCCCATGGTTGAGTAATAGTACCGGGATTTAAGTCATTGCCGTCAACAGCAACATAGTAAGTGGCGGCTAATATTTGTGAACTTGCTGCTAAGTTAAACATGAATAGCGGGATTAAGAATAATTTTTTCATAATGAATACTGATTTATTTTTGGAATTATATTTTGCTTTGGGTTTTTTGAGTATGCTTCAACTGTGATAAATAAAATTGAATTAAGTATTTATTTTGTTATCGCTTAACCAACTTTTTAGCGTAAAACTCTGCAATGATTTTTAATATTAAATCTTGCAGAAAGTGTGCCATATCACAATTGCGTTATTATTTCAGTCCTTTTCATATAGTATGATGTAGTTATTACCAGCATCGGTAATTTATATTTGGTGTTTATACTTTGCGGAGGGGATCAAAAAATAATATTTCTTTTGAACGGGCGTATGCTATAAATCTATTTTTATTCAACCCTGCTCAATGTATGACCTTCGGTGCTGAAGATATTCTCATCGCTAGATTCGTTAAAATTAATCAGGTTAATTGTTACATCAGCTTTCCCTTTTTTACTTTTCAGAAATAATTCCAAAGGCAAGCCTTCTACACCAAGCTGATCGAAAAGTTCAATCTCTTTTTTTGACTTTCCTTTGCCCACACTTTGATAACTCAATACACGCGTCATTGAAAGGGGAATATCTTCTGCCAGCCAAAGCACCGTAGTATAGTCGTCATTCTCGGCTGTTACTTCTTTACATATAAACCCTTCAATTATTTTTTCCTTTCCGGTATAATTTAAATTTTCCCGCTGCATAGTATTGCGGGTGCGGAATGCTTGCGGCATACCTGGCCAATGCTCTTCATCCATAGGCAGTATATAGCCTCCCTTTTTATCATTCATTTCAAAAAGAGTTGTAATGGTTGAATCTATAGGACTAAAGATCATTTTCATGTCCGGGTTATTACGTCTTCCGTAAATCATTATTGCTGTTTTTTCCTTTCCAAAATAATAGCTAATTGTATCGCTGCGAATATTTCCATTAGCATAGTGTTGAGTAGCTGTTAAGTCAAAACTTCCTGTAAAAGTTTGAGCAGTTAATGAGCTAACGCTTAAAAAAAATATGAATAGAAGTGAATGTATTGTTTTCATAAATATCCTTTTATGTAAAAAGTTTTTGCTGAATATCCGCTTCGTTAGAAAGGGTGTTTAACTAATTATCGATTCCAAATTTTAGCTGCCGGTTATATTCCTCTGCTGGGAAACTTCCTTTTGATTTTTGAATAAGATTATCTTCACTCATCTGCCAGAGTTCAAACCCGCTGACATTTACTTTGTTGCCTGTTCCGCCGGGACCTGTATTGGCAGCTTTTAAAGTCCAATGAAATTCAACTCCATCTTTTTTATTAACTAAGCTATCATAGAATACGACCATGTCGGGCAGATCAGTCATAAATCCTTTAGCGACTTTTGTTATTTCTGCTCTGCCAACAGCAGGTTTTCCATCGTTTACCTGCAGTGATCCGTTTTCAGCAAAATACATCGCAACAAATTCGGGTCGCACCCCGCTCCATGCCTGGGCATAGCTATGTGCAAACAGGTCCGGATCAAATTTTCTTTTTTCTTCGGGTAAACGTTCAACCGTCCATGCTATACTTAGAAGCTTCCAATTCTCATCTTCCTTCATAAATGTAAAATTATTAATTTCTCTATTCAGAGGAACACCAAATCGAGAAAGGACGGCATCGGCTTTTACTATCGCTATTCGACCCTCTGTTATAATAATGTCGTATTCAGTTGGTATTTCCACAAAGGGTTTTAGGTCAGTTTTCACAACGTTATTTTCAATATATTCTTTTACAGTCAATTCATTATTTGACCAAACACCATCCTTTAAATAGCTGTATCCAATTATAGCTATGTCTGAAGTCAATTTGTCTAATTCCTCAAAGTTTCGGTTGCCTGCAACAATTAATATTTTATCCACAGCGGCTTTTACATCTTTTTGATCCTGGTCCAAAATTGTTTCTTCAGAATTATTATCTTGTTTTGATGCCGAGTAATTATTGTCTGCTCGACACCCTATTACAAGTATGATGAGGACAAAGGGTGTGACTAAGGCGGTAAAAATTTTTACGACTCTATACATTTTATTTTCCTCTGAATAATGATAATGCTCATTAAAAATAATTCACATTCTAAAATTTTTAAAACCCGATTTTCCAAACCTTGTCAGATGCTTCAAGATATTCCGGCAGTGCAGCAGACCCATACCACATATAAAGTTCAGGTTCTAAAAACTCTGCTTTTATTGCCGGATCAGTTTCGAGCAAAATATCTGCTTCCTCCAATGTCGGCACATCTAAAATAAAAATTCCTCTGTATGATCTTCCATTTTTTTGCATTGGTCCTGCTACAATTAATTTTCCTTCCTCTACTAAACGGGTAATGTTTTTCATATGCCCCGCAAAGCAGCTATCCCTAAAATCTTTATCTGTTGATTTGTTGCTGCCTGTTTTTAGAATTACAAATACATATTTTTTCATTCCGTAATCATCAGCACCTAATTGAGCGGCAAAAGTAGAATCATAATTAGGGTTGGTTTTTTGACCAAATGATAGAGTGACTGAAGTTATTAATGCTAAAATTGTAAGTAGTGTTTTCATAATATCTATTTAGTTTCTTTTCGGGATTGAAATTCGCTCTGAATTATAGCAAAACATTTTAAAAAAGAACTACGTTAATCAAGTCTAAATGTTCTATTGCTCGAATTATTATAAAATTACAATTTAAGATTTGAAGAAACAATTGAACGGAAAAATTAATTTTTGCCTGCCTAATAAATATTTACTGAGCATAATCCGAGAAAAAATTTTTAACTCTGTTGATAGATAAATAAGTGCTTCTTAGCCAATGACTTCTTTGAAATTTAAACTCATTAACAAGGTTTAATAATTATTAAAATTTTAGTGTGAGGTGGAAGGGAATCGGGAAGAAAAATTAGTGCTAACTGCCCATGATATTCTGTTATAAGGTAAAGTTTGAATGTCGGACTTATCCATTATGCAAATTCAAATGCAATATGTTTATAAGCATAAGTTCCGCCATACCTGCCGGATTTTGAAATTATTCCAATAGAATTCGTTGTTTCAATCCATTTTTTCGGAGTAAGAGTAAAGCTGTTTAAACCAGATTCATTTCTAAAGGCATCGAATTCGATGCGTTTAAAATTCAGATTGTGTTATTGTTCCCAAAGTCCAATAAATTCAATTGTACTACAAGTTCTCATCCAATTCTGAATAATGTAATTTGTTCTTTCAGTGTCCCGGAATTTTGCCATATCTGTCAGGGAAATGAACTCTTCTTCGCCTTGTTTGTAAGGAACAATCTCAATCTCGTTTACATTTAATTTCTTTTTACTCATAATTTCATTTTATCAAACAATAAATTAATTACTAATTCAATTAATATTCTATTTGTTTCTATATGTAGTAACAGGTATAACAATGAACACTAACGTTTCTGTGTATGATTCCGTTGTGAGAAATTCGGAAGAATTTCGAAGTAGGAATCGAACGCACACTAAATTACAAAGTTTGCCTTAAACAACCGAAATTCGCAAAGGATTATACGCGTAGTTGTAAGCAGTTTTATTCCAAAATAACAATTCCTTTTTCAGTTTTAATTTTTGCTCTAATCTTTGGCTTCTCTGCCTTGGTAATTTTGATATTAACACCAAGATTTTTTAAACCCTCTCTAACTTTATCTGGATTTGGATGTTGGATTTCAAATTCAACCAATTCGCCAGCTTTAGGTACAGCTTTAGCAGGATGAGGAGTATCTCCCCAACTAATTAAAAAAGGAACTGTGCCGTCCAATGGAAATGCGTAAGGATCTGTCAATTTCCACGCTAAGATCGTTCCGTCAGGTTCTTCTCTTTTTCCAGAATCCACCTTGCCTAATTTTAAACCTTTTTCTAGCGCTTCTGAATACATATTTTCGATTTGCTCTTCCCTCAGCACCCAAGTTGTTAATTTTGGTTTGTGATTGTAAGCATTATTTAATAATCTTCCTTTTTTGGGAACTGGCAAATCAAGATCAGGTGCCATGACTTCAAGATAAGTGCTTTCCCCAAGTGAGAGTAAGGCATTATGGGTTCCAAAATTTGGGTGTCGACCTCCTAGAACAGGCTTGATTCCAAGTAGTGATTCAATTTCGTTAATACCTTCTTCAAGACTTGGAGCAGTATAGACTAAATGATCTATATTTTTAGGAATTTCATTAACTCTATCATCACAACTTAATAATGGAAATAAGCAGGTTGAATCAAATAATAATTTTATTTTCATCGTGTTCTAAAATTGATTACAACATCCCAATACACACAATGCCCCGCAACAGAAACAGCGGGGTAAATAGTATAACAGGACTATATGTTATATTTAGTTGTTTATATTAAACAATCTAAAATATTATATATGAAAAGACAAGAAATTATAGATAGCTTCAATAAGCAATTGAAAACTATTCTGAACAATCTATAAAAAAATATCATTCAGCGATGAGATTCTTTTTATTGTGTGATGCACAACTGCCTATTATTTTTCCCCGCGTAAAATTTTTTCCATTTTTCGACCTTTCGCTAATTCGTCTACTAATTTGTCTAAAAATCTCACTTGCCGGGTTAGTTGATTATCAATTTCTTCAATTCGATAGCCGCATATTACCCCTTTAATAAGGTGGGCATTTGGATTTAATTTGGCTTTTCTAAAGAATGTTTCAAAGGTTACTTTTTCATCAATGAATTCTTCTATTTTCAATTTGTCAAAGCCGGTTAGCCACTCAATCACTTGGTGCAGTTCTTCTTTTGTTCTGCCTTTTTTTTCCACCTTTGTAACGTAGTGTGGATAGACTGAAGCAAACGTCATTTTTGCAATTCGTTCATTATGTTCAGTTGTAACTTTCATTTTTTCCCCTTATTTATGAGAGCCGTCACAATTCGGCATCTGTTTAGATTTACCGCAAATACAATCGTTTAATCCTTTTCCATTTAGAATTCTCTCGATGTTTTTTTCAATTCTTGATATTCGGCTTTTGGTTCGTTTTGGTTTGGCAAAATATAAAAGATAGCCCCTCTGTCTTCCTGCAGTCAGATCTTTAAACGCTTTTTCCAATTCGGGATTTTCTTCAAATTTTTGATCTAATTCCTCCGGCATTTCATAATCCGAAGTTTCCCTCTTCTTTACTTTCAAACCGGATTTCTCTACTTCAATTGCTTCTTTAATATAATCCTTGATCGTTGTTTCAAGGTCTCCAATCTCTGATGTTTTCGTAAATCGGATTTGGCGTGCAGATTGAACATTTTCTGTTTGCTGAACCAAAATCTTTTTACTGTCTTTCAACAATGCTCCTTTATGAAAAAGTATTGCGCAATAGTCCTTAAACGCGTGGATTAAAACAATGTTTTTCCCTTTATATGTATAGCAAGGATGCATCCATTTAAAATCTTCAGCTAAACCACAATCGAGAATTATTTCATGAAGTATTGTTAGTTCATCTTGCCAATTTGTTTGGCTGCTTAGATATTTTTCTATTTGTTTATTCATTCTTTTTAAGGTCGCTCGTAAATGCTGCCTAAGATCCTAATACGCAAATTACATATATCAGGACTAAATGTTTAATAATTCAAATTATTATAAAATTACAATTTTGAGAATGAATAAACAATAAAATGGAATTTATAAAAATGCTTGATGTTTTAGCTTTTGCCAAGCATCTTGTTGACGCTGCAATTAGAAAAACAAGAAGAACCGCCCGATCATTGTCCCTCTAAACTACTAGTCCAAATATCTCGATGCATCTTCCAGGCATCACCGGTTTTCTTCCATATCACAATACCTTTACCGGCATCGATAACTTGTTGATCATTATCGCTGAGGGTGTAGTTACTCATCTCTATGGTTGTATCTTCATGCTCTTCAATTTCTATAATATCTATTTTGATATGTGTGATTCCCATATCTATAGCCGATTGCCAAAATTCTTTTATATTTTGTCTGCCTTTAACAAAATCGGATCCTGATGGAAGCAGCATACCGCTCTCGGTATAAAATTCGGCTATCTCATTAACATTGCCGATTGAAAAAGTTGACTCAAAGCTATCCGTAATTGATCGGATAGTTGAGTGAATGTCTGATGCTATTGTTGTCATTTTATTTATCTCCATTTTTATTATAAAGTTTATTTGGATTGTATGCAGCTATCAAAGTGTTTCTACAACAGGCTGATTCCAAATACCGGTTTGAGCCGCCTTCTCTACGAATTCTGAAAAATCAACCGCTTTTCTCCCAAGTATCTTTTCAATGTCGTCAGATATGGTTTGATTTTCAGCATTGCCCAAAACTTCTTTAAATAAATAGCCGATAAGCCAGACATAATCATCGGGGACACCTGCGTTCTTCATAGATTTAATATATTTATCCAAGGAAATTGTTTGAAATACTATGTTCCTATTTGTGCGATTTGAGATTTCTTCAATCACTTCGCGGAAGGTAAGTTTTCGGGGTCCGGTGACGGTTAAAGTTTTATTGTTGTACGAATCATCCAGCAAAACTTTTACAACAACGTCAGCGATATCATCCGCATCAACAAAAGGAACTTCAGCTTTAGGCATTGGCAGTGTAACATGTCCGGCTAAAATAGGATCTAAAAAGAAACTCTCACTAAAATTCTGATTAAACCAGGAAGCCCTTACTAGTGTGTAATTAAGTCCTGAGTTAGCTACGATCTCCTCACAAGCTTCAGCTTCTTTTTCTCCCTTTCCGGAAAGCAGCACTACTTTTTCTAAACCCGCTTTGAGCGCAGTTTCTGTTATAGTATTTATGGCTTCCTTTGCACCGGGTACGGCAAGATCGGGATAATAAGTAATATATGCTCTATCCATTCCCTTTAGTGCTTCATGATATGTGGAAGGGTCCTCCCAATCAAAGGAAGGAGTATTGCTTCGGCTGCCAATTCTTACCGTTTGATTTAGTTTGTTAAGTCTTTCAGCTACACGGCTGCCGGTCTTACCGGTGCCTCCGATTATAAGAATTTTATTTTCCATTTTAATTTTCCTCATTCTATTTGATTTAAAATTATTAGATGTTTTTTGATTGCGTGAATAGAGCCGCCACAGAAAGCAGGAAAGAGAATACTGCAAAAATTGTTCTGATAAGGTGAAGGCGATTCCATTTGCTCTCATAATATTTTCTGAATTCTAAAATCTTATTGGAAGATATTTTATTTAGATTCAGTGCATCCAGTTGATTGTTTAGCGGAACATTGCCTAATCCTGTAACTACTACTGTTCCTATTAGATATAAAAGAGATGCCATTAGCATAAACCAGAAAGAAAGATTGCCGGTATCAAATTGATAGATGCTTCCAATAATTAAAAGTATTAGGCTTCCGAAAAAGATGAGAAAGAATGCCGGATTAAGAATAGCCCGGTTGACCGACTGCATGGTTTCCAAATAAGTCGAAGCGTCAACTCTCTTTGTGCCCTGTATGACCGAAACAGACCAGGCATAAAAGAATCCTGCTGAAAGTCCCGTGAGAATTACTGCCCCAAATAAAACTATTGTTTTTAATGAAATTTCCATTTGTCCTGCCTTTCTTTTTGATTTACAGAACAAATTTAATATAAGGCAGGCACTAAACGCTTGACACTTTAAGCCAATGTTTTGACAAAATAAGCCAAGATGTCTTTTTATTGAGATTTGCGGTATTCGGCGGGGGAAATGTTTGTCCAATTTTTAAATGCTCGGCTGAAAGCGCTCTGTTCTGAAAAGCCGGTTTCAAATGCAATTTCAGCAATACTTCTTGTTGAATTTTTTAGAAGGTCTCTTGAAACTTCTTCCTGCGTTTTCTTGATCAGGTCTCTAAATGTTAGTCCGTTTTCAGATAATCTGCGTGTGAGTGTACGTCTGCTTAGTCCCATTAATTGCCCAATCTGATCAACACCCGGGATGCCGCTTGGCAATGCATCTTTAATCAAATTTTCGATATCAATTATAATTTTGTTTGCACTTAATTCAATACCTTTGGTTTCTTCCTCAACTCTTTCAACCAGAAATTTATTTATACTTACATCTGCTTTTGCCGTTCGCATATCAAGGTCTTCGGTTTTGTAAGCTATGTAGTTTTGAGGCAGGCTGAATAATACGGGACATTTAAAGGCTTTGCTGTAGTCATCTAATTTTTGGGGAGGATCATGTTTAAATGAAACTTCAACGGGAGAAATATTTGATTCTGTCATAGCCTGAAGCACAACAACTGAGGCAGAGAGTGTTGCTTCATTGGATAATTCTACACCCCGCCGATGAGCTTCGCGATTTAGATAAACGCGGGAGATGTTTCCAATTTTCTCAACCTTAAATAAATAGGTGTTTGAAAGAAGCTTAAAGTAGCGCTCACATCTTTCAAATATTTCGCCGGCGCGCGAACAGGTTTTCCAGGACAAACCGAGCACACCGTAATCTTCCATTTTCATCTGCTGTCCTACGCGGACAGAAAATCCGGGTCCCAATTCTTTTTCTAGTTTTTCATGAAGTTCAAAAAAGTGATCAGCCGGAACAGCTTGAATAGAATCAATGGAATCAACAGGAGTTGGCAAATTCATAAAGTAATCGCGCGCCATGCCTTCGCTTATAGCGTGATCAATAACTTTGCGGTATAGTTTTATGGAAATGTAATTCATTTTTTTCTCTTGCGAGATCGCCCTAATCATGTGCCATAGTATAAATTAACTCCCATTTAAAAGCTACTATCTAAGTAATGAATTGTTAATTAAAGCTACACATTTTCAGTTTTGTACAAAACCAATGAAAGCATTTGAGCATTATTTACAACTCAAATTTAATCACTAAATACATTATTCAAATCTTGTCTTCCAACTATAGCCATAATCTCTACAATGTTATTATTTACTTTAAAATAAATACTATCAGAGCCACAAACACAACGTCTATACCCCTTTTTGATATAATCAACTGATTCAAATGAAAATGGTCGTTGAGCAATAATATCAAAGTATTTAAAAAACGAATCAAAATATCTGTCAGCTTCTTTCACTCCAAATTTATTAACACCGTAATGATGAATTCTTATTAAGTCTTCTTTTGCGGCATTGCTTAATCTATATTTATTCATTAAGTAAAGACTTAGATTTTAATAATATTTGCTCCTTACTGTCATTTGTAAACCCGCTATTTTCAGCACTCTCCAATTTAGAACTTATCCAATCCAATTGACGCTGTTGTTTTCTAGCTTGACGTATTAAATCATTTACCAGTTCGCTTTTGCTTGAATACTCTTTACTATCAACTTGAGATTTTAGCCATTCGTCATTTGGCTGGGTTAGTGAAATACTTTGTCTAGTCATAATTTAATCCTTTTGATGCGAAGATACACCACAAATACATCTTAAGCAAATAAATAGAATGATTATTTAAGTTAATTATTTCCCGCTGTTTTTTAGTTGCCGAGGTCTTCTATATAAAAAGTAACAGATTTTAATGTGCTGCCTTTTGGTTTAAATACCAAAACAGTTATTACTTCTATACATTTTTATAAGCTTTCTCACCTTTTCAATATTTTGGCGATCCTATTATTTATGATTTCCGACAAGTTCCAATTGTACAGTTTAGGATCGGTTGTGCTGTAGAACTGAATAACAACAGCATCAAGGTCATTATAATAGTTGGCGAAACTCTGGTATCCCGGAACCCAGCCGGCATGTTCATTTTCGTAGATTGAAGAGTATATTTGCTGTTCATCTCCATCGAACAGTGAGCCATCATTTAATGCCCGTAGGAAAATACCAACATCCTCTGCTGTGGCTAACATGCCGTGTTCATCTGCCTTTAAATCATAGGGATGCCCAACATGATAGCCGCTCATAACACTGTCTATATTAACTTCGCTGAGTGATGCAAAAGTATTTTTCAGCTCAAGCCGGTTTAAAATTTCTGCCCGGATAAATTGGAAATGAGGATAACCCAGCATTCTATCCATTATCTCTGCAAGCAGCAAGTAATTTGTGTTACAGTATTCGTAATCTTCGCCCGGTTCAAAGTTAGCAGGTTTGTCCAGAATCAATGCAAGACTTTCTTCATAGGTCTCTGTTGGCGCTGCCCAAAAATTCGGGGCATCTGTGAAATTGGGAATACCGCTCCGATGCTGCACCATCATTCGCAAGGTTATACTTTCGGCATTTTCAATTCTGCCCACAAGCTCCGGAAAGTAAAAGGCAAGTGTACTATCCAAAGATAAACGTTCGTCATTTACTAATTTAGCTACAGCAACCGCATTGTATAATTTGCTGATACTGGCAATTTTGAATAACGCCTGCGGGTAGGCGGGAATTTTATTTTTTTTGTCATGCCAGCCGGCTGCATAAAACTCCGGCGGTTTCTCGGCTTCGTCGACGTAAACAATCATTCCATCAAACCCATGTTCAATAGCTTCATCTAATTGTTCTTGAACCGTATCCGGCAGAGGTAATATCCAAGCATATACTAAGAGCCATGGTACGAAAAACATTGCGATGATAGTTCCAATTAGCAATGCGATTCTGATTATAAGTTTTGTTTGTTTTTTAGTCATCATGTCTTATTTTTTAGTGCGGTGTACTATCATTAAATGGTAGATAACAACACAATATGCGCACTGCGTATAAATGTGCTATCTGTTGTTATTCTTCAATATTAAAAATAATTGTTAAAACCTTTCTAAAATTTCATTTTTAACCCACTCAAATGCAGCTTCTTGATCATATACAATCCCTGTTCTCAACAAAGCTACCATGTCACCTGAAAAATTAAGATCATTTTCTTTTTCTTCTAAATTTAACAGAAATTCTTTTTTACTAGGAGGTCTATTTCCTGTGGCAAAAGTTATATATTCTTCAAAACATGTAATAATTTTTTTAAAGTCTAACGCAATGTTGAGATGCGAATAGTACAAATCGAATAAATCTCTTCCTTTACTTCGCTGATAAAGTGCCCTTAATTTAGTACCCAATAATTCATTGATGTTGTATGTTCTTATCTTTGCATCACCTTTAAACCAGTTGCTTTCAATAAAAAAGGGAAAGTCAATCAGGTTCAATACATTTAGATGTTCTTTGCAATTTATCTCTAGTTTTAACCTCATGCGTATTTCTTCATATTCTGATGTGAATCTATATAAAATTTTTGCTCCATGTCCTCGAACTTGTGTTTTTCTAGACTCTTCAAAAAATGTAACTACTTCATCTATTCGTTTCAGAATTGGTTTAATTGGTCCGGATTTTACTTGAACCAAATCAATGTCCTCTGAATATCTTGATGCAGGATTGAGATATAATTTGTGTAAAGCGGTCCCCCCTCTGAATGCAAGATTTTCGCGTAGAAATTCATCTGAGAAAATTTCAATTAAAGTTCTGGAAATAATTAAATCCTGTTCAACTTGAGCAAACTCTTTCCATGGAGCATGTTCCTGCCATCTTGCTATATCTGGTTTTGGAATCATAAATCACTTTCCACTTTTACATTAACATCAACCTTCCACCTATTATTTACAGCTCCGGGTTTTTCATTTGATTTTGGGCTAAGTAAAACAGGAAAAAAACATGTGCTTTTTAATTTCTCAAATATTAATTCTTGCAATTCTTCATTACTTCCTAGTTCTTCCAACAAAAAACCAAACCTTTGCAATGTACTTTTTTGAGGATACCAGTTTAGAAGTTCAATCAAATCGGCTTCTTTTAATTCCTCAGATAATTCTTCTATAACAGAAAACATTCTGCTAATTCCACCCAGCTTTGTTTGATGATTAATTAAATCAACAATAGTTAAAGCAGGACTTGAAACTTTGTACAAACCGGCATCGGATTGTTTCGATTGAACATTTTTACCTGTCCAGTTACTTGTTGTAAAAAAACGAATATCAATAGCGTTTTTAGAAATGTCCTTAAACTTTGGTTTTTCAATTATTATATAATCTCTTTGAACTTGTTGATGACTGGCACCATGAAATTTTGCAGCAGAAAAAAGAGCTACATAATAATTTCTATTTAAGTATTTAAAAAGTTTATGGCAATAAAGCTGAATTGGCAATTTTTTGGCTGATGAATATCTTGGAGTAATAATAAGATAAAAACCTTTTCTCAGGTTTACTATTTCATTTTTAGCAATTAGGCGAGAGAGTTCGCTTTTAATAGAAATTTCGGTTTTATGGAGATTCTGAATTAATTCATTTAAAGAAAAAGAATATTCCTCATATGATAATAATTGCTTTATGTAATTCGTAACCGTCATTTTAATAAAGCTTAGTAATTTTTATATAAAACTACTCATTTATGATAACAATCTCAAATTATTACTATGTTTTTGTTGATTTACAGAGAAATATTTTTCATTTTTGATTCAATAGATTTCACCCATTCTTCATTCATCCTTTAACTATCTGCATTATTCGTATATGCAGCATAAATTCTATCACTCTTATGTAATTAACTCTGTTCAAAAGCTACTAATATACCAACACACACATTATAAATAGCGGGTCTATCTGTTATGTTTAGTAGTTAATTGTAACCAATCTAATATATTATATTTGAAGGAACAAGTTTGATAGAAAAACTAAATCAAAAAGCTAAAGGTTGAAAATTATTCTGATCAAACTATTAGAAAAGAATCAAACCTGCGCCGACATCTCATCTTATTCAATTAATAAAATTAAAAGCCCGTTTGATAAAGAGAGGTTCAGCTAAATGAAAAAAATAATATTGTTTTATGGTAAAACTACTAATGGGGTTTGACCTTCAAAAACTAATTCATTAATGAAAAATTTTCTAAAGAGCTGGTCGGTTAAATGGCGTGAACCTTTTTGAACAACCAATATTTCATCAATTTTATTATTTATAACTTTCTTGATATCAACAAAAGAGCTATCTCCCCGGTAAACGGCAATCGATGTATTAAATCTATTGGCAAACATTTCTGACAATTCCTCAAGCTGCTTTTGGATATTCTCATTTTTTTCTGAAGGCTTATATAAATTAAAAAAGGTTATGCTTGTTTTTCCTCCATCAACAAAGTTAAGAAAGTTCTTAAATTCCGAAATGTTCAAAGGGTGCTTTTCTGTAACTGCAACAAATATTTTTTCGTGTGAGAATTTATAAATTTCCTTAGGCATTGCCACAATAATATTTTTAGTTTTGTTAATTACCTCAACTGCTACGCTTCCGATAAATATTTGTTTTAGCAAACCCGTTCCCTTCAAGCCAACAAAGATTATATGATCAAAAAATTCTGCTAAATATTTTTGTAAAGTAAATTCTAATAGATTTTCGGAAACAGAATAAGAAACTTTAACATTCGGCGGCAGTACTTCCTTAGCTAGTTTTTGCAATTTAATAAATGCTTCTTCATTGGCGTGTTGGGTTATGGCTTTTCTTATTTCACTATCGATAAGTGCAGGTGCCATAACTGTTGTTTGATGCACTAAAAGGAGTTCAGCGTTTACTTGCTTGCTCCAATCGTAAGCATATTTAAGTAAGTTTTTTGAATACTCAGAAAAGTCTATAAGTATGATAAATCGTTTTTTCATTTCGTTAAGATTTTTGTGGATGAAATTGTTTGACTAGTGAGATGTTTGCTTTATCAAGTCCTTCCTGATCGTCTGAAAGAATAACCAGAGTATCGTTTGCTTCAATAACGGTAGAACCATTTGGTGTTAAATACTTATTGTTTCGCTTAATCATAGCAATAATGGCGTTTTGGGGAAACTTTAAATCCACTATCTTTCTGCTTACGGCGTACCAATCGGGCAAAACTTGAATTTCTTTCAGAGCAGTTTTAGGAATGTTCAAGGTGAGTTTCTCACTTTCTGAAAGAGGTTTATCTTTCTCGGGTAATGCAACGTTCAGCCACTTGGCAACTATTGGTAATGTTGTTCCCTGAATTAAAACTGATGTAACCGATATGAAAAACACAATATTAAAAATCATATCAGCTTTATCGATACCTGCCAATAGGGGATAGGTAGCAAACACAATGGGCACTGCACCGCGCAAACCAACCCATGAAATGTAAAAGCGTCTTCGCAACTTCATTTTAAAAAACATTAGACTAAGAAAAACACTTACCGGGCGGGCAGCGATGATAAGGAACATAGAAATAATCAATCCAATTCCGATAACGGGAAGAATTTGCGATGGAAAAACAAGCAAGCCCAAAGTGAGGAACAAAACAATTTGCGATAGCCACGCCAGTCCGTCGTACATTTTAAAAATTGTTTTCTTGTGTATCAGGTCTTGATTTCCGAGGTAAACCGCACAAACATAAATAGCAAGAAAACCATTGCCGCCCACAAAGTCAGTAGCAGAAAATGTAATGAACATTAGTGCAATAACTAAAACAGGGTATAGTCCTTCAAAATCAAGTTTGATATTGTTAATAATGGTTTTGCCTAATTTACCAAGAACTAATCCGGCTATGCCGCCCAAAATCATTTGCTGCAGAAACAATGGTACTATTGAAGCAAGGCTTTGATCTTGGTGGATTACCAAAGTTAAAAAAGCAATGGTTAAAACATAAGCCATCGGATCGTTACTGCCGCTTTCTAATTCGAGAGTCGGTCTCAGGTTAGACCTTAATGCAAGACTTTTTGAACGCAGAATTGAAAACACTGCCGCTGCATCTGTGGACGAAACGATTGAACCCAGCAGCATACTTTCATAAATGGTAAAGTCGGTAACAAGCCAAACAAAAGTTCCCAGTGATACTGCTGTTAACAAAACACCCAGGGTGGATAAGACGATACCTTCACGAAGTATTGGTTTTACAGACGTCCAATTCGTGTCAAGTCCGCCTGAAAACAAAATAAAATTAAGAGAAACAATACCAATAAATTGAGCCATTTGAGGATTGTCAAAATTAATACCGCCAATGCCGTCGGAACCCGCCAGCATTCCAATTGCCAGAAAGAGTAATAAAGTCGGGACGCCGAATCTATAAGAAGTTTTACCCGCGATAACACTAATAAAAAGTAATAACGAGCCAACTAATAGAATATTTTCAATCGTTAAATTCATTCTTTTTATTTACTACTATCCATTATTGTAATGATTCGTTTCTCGTTTAAGAAACTGGCAAATAGTTTCACTGCTTTTTGATTAGTGGAATTGAATCTTGTTAGTTTATAAAATATCATTTTGGGTTTTCTAAGTATTACTGCTAATATCTCAATACACAAATTGCGTATAGCGGGGCTATATGTTATATTTTTGTTTATAGAACATGAATTTAATTAAGAATAAATGAAGAAACAACAGAACTAGGAAATTATAACTATGCTTGATGTATTAATATTTGCAGCACATCCCGATGACGCTGAAATTGGAATGGCGGGAACGATTGCTAAATTAGCCGGCAGCGGTTTTAAGGTAGGGATAATTGACTTAACCGCCGGTGAAATGGGAACGAGAGGAAATGCAAAGCTGAGGAAAAAAGAAGCCGACTCAGCCGCAAAAATAATGAATGTGGAAGTCCGTGAAAACTTAAACCTGCCGGATGGAAAAATAAAACTTAGTGATGAGTTCACAAAAAAAATTATTGTAAAGATAAGGCAGTATCAGCCGAAAATTATTTTCGTAAATTATTTTAACGACAGGCATCCCGATCATATTGGTGCGGCGGCAAATGTTAAAGAGGCATTCTTTTTCAGCGGGGTTAAAAAGTATATAACCAGGCATAAAAATAAAATCCAGCAAATGTACCGCCCAAAAAAACTTTTTTATTTTATGAATGCTTACGAGTTTAAGCCTTCATTTATTTTTGACATTTCGGAAACATTTGAAGTAAAGCAAAAAGCACTTGCGGCATACGGTTCGCAGTTTTATAATCCAAAAGCAAAAAGCAAAGAGCCGGAAACATTTATTAGTCAGCCCGCATTTATTAAAATGATAGAGGCGCGCGCAAGAGTTTATGGATTCAATATCAGCAAGGAATATGGCGAGCCGTTTTACTGTGAAGAATCAATTGAACTGGATTTGAAAAATCTTTTAACTGCCTAGAAATAATATGGAAATGCAAAGATTATCTAGTAAAGAACTTGAACTCTATTCAAAGGTTATATCTCTTGAGGGAGATATTGAGGAAAAGATTGAACTAATTGGAAATCTTGGAATTTTTGATGAATACAAGAAAGTACATCAACAATATGCGAAGTTGTGTGAAGAAGATTTAGAAGCTTTGAAAAGAGGATTATTTCTAACTTGGTATTCAATAATGGAACCTTCTTGGTTAACTGGAATTGGAGAACTCGATCCAGATGCAGAGGAGCGAATAATAAAAACTTTGGATTTAAAATTGAATCAAGATTTTTCTGATAAAGAATTAAATTGGATGATAAATTACTATTCTAATTGGGAGGGGGTTTTCGACAGATTTAATAATTATTTGGCACTGAAAAATAAATTACAAAATAGTGATAAAGAAGATTTCCGAGATTTGATTAAAGATAAAGAGATGAGTAATAGAGGGCAAATGGGCATTTATTGGAATACAATATTATCTGAAAAACATAATAACCAAAAAAGCTAAAAGGAAAAATATATTTTGAACATCACATTTTTAGGAACCGGGTTAATGGGTCTGCCGATGGCGGAAAATTTAATTAAGTCGGGCAACAAACTTACAGTTTATAATAGAACAAAATCGAAAACTGAACCGCTTGCAAAATTAGGTGCAGAAGTTTGTGAGTACGCTGCAGAAGCTGTTTCGAAAAATGAAGTGATCATTTCCATGCTTACAGACTATCCCGCTTTTGAAGATGCACTTTTGTCGAATTCAAAATTAAACCTGAATGACAAAACAATTATTCAAATGAGCACAATTGCGCCGGATGAAAGTAAAGAACTGCAAACACGTTTAAATGAATTAGGCGCCGGGTATCTTGAGGCTCCCGTGCTGGGCAGCATTCCGCAAGTTAAGGAGAGAACATTGTTTGTTCTTGTTGGCGGCAGTAAAGAAAAATTTGAAAAGTTTAAACCTATCTTTGATCAGTTGGGTGATAAAGTTTATTTTGTTGGCGAGGTTGGTTCCGCGAGTTCAATAAAGTTAGCATTGAACCAATTGATCTCTACAATGACAGCGGCATTTTCGATGAGCCATGCATACTTGAAAAACGCAAATGCCGATACAGAGATATTCATGGAAATTTTACGGGGAAGTGCTTTGTATTCTCCTACATTCGATAAAAAATTGGAGAATATGGATAAGCGCGATTTCTCGAACCCTAATTTTCCGCTTAAGCATTTATTAAAAGATGTAAACTTGATGCTTAGTGAATTTGAAAAAGAAGGTGTGAATGTTAGTCCGCTTAAAGGCGTGCAGCATGCAATTGAAAAAGGTATTGAGCTTGGTTTTGCGGATGATGATTATTCTGCTATTTATAATGGGATCAATTTGAAATAGAGTATTTAAAATATTTCTTACAGTCTACTGGCAGACAGGTATTAATTTTTACTTTTTCCTCCTGCCTACCGGCAGGCAGGTTTTAATTATCCCTTTTACCTTTATTATCAAACCTAAAATTATAGATTAAAAAATGCCGATTGTTTCAAAAAATACATTAAAAATTTTAGCCGCTATCGTTTGGATTAGCGGTGCGCTGGTATTGATAATTAAAGGCGGTTCACTTTTTTATGAAGTAAAACTAATGCGACCCGAAAGCAATCTTTATCTGCTTGGAATTATTTTTGGATTTTTAATCGGCGGACTTAAAGCACGGTTCCTAATGGTTAATTTCTGTAAGAAAAACCTTAATCGAATTTCAAAATTAAATAGACCAAAGCTTCATCAGTTTTTTACACCCGGTTTTTTTATTGCACTTTTTTTAATGATAGCAGCCGGAATGTTTTTATCGAAAGCCGCTAACGGAAATTTTACATGGCTGCTTGCTGTTGCTGTTTTAGATTTAGGTATTGGTACTGCACTGCTAACTAGCAGTCGTGTTTTTATTGAGCAGGGTAAAATATAAATAAAAATTTATTGAAAGATTTAAAACCGTTAAAACGGCTATTCACTTTTCATGTATTATTAACCCACGACTTAAGTCGTGGGTTAGTTAATCAATAATAAAGTTTTTAACGGTTTCAACCGTTTTATAATTTACAAGTGAACACAAAATGAGATCAGATAATTAATATGAATAAACGAGAAAAAATCACCATAGAAGAGAATGATCCCTTCTACTACGATAAACTAAATAGAGAAAAAACAGCACAGAAGTTAAGTGAAGTATTATCAAAAATTAATGAACCGTTTCTCTTAATGATCAACGGGAAAGGGGGCAGAGGTAAATCCACTTTTGTTGATATGTGGAAACAGGAACTGATTAATTATGGCAACAATACATTAAAGCATAACGCAGTTGAAAATGAATACTCTGAAAATCCCTTAGCATCATTAGTCTCTGAACTAATAGATAAAATAAATGACATTCAAAAAGGGGAGAAGATCCCGCCGACTATCAAATGGAATTTCAAAACTATCAGTGAAGCAATTGATGAGCTGGCAGATAATTCAACCGGCAGTAAAATTAAACGGATGGAAAGTTTTGAAAAGAAAAAGAACGCTGCCTCTGTAATTAAAAAAAGCATGACTGCAATTTTAAAAGAATACTATACTAACGAAGAAGGAACATTTACTCCGCTTTATTATTTTATTGATGAACTTGATAAATGCAAACCTTCATTTGTTTTGGATATGCTGAACACAATTAGCAGAGTATTAAATATTCCCGAAATAATTTTTATTGTTGCCGTGGATAAATCTCAAATTGAAAATGCCGTAAAAGTAATTTACGGCAATGGGTTTGATACTGATAATTATTTCAAGAATACATTTAACTTAATTTGTGATCTGGACGAAGAGAAAAAATCTTAATTTTTCTTCCAAGTATAATCAGGTTCAAAGTAGTCCCACAAAATTTTTGATACATCTCTGATCAGCACATAACCTTCATTATCATCTTCCCATCTAGTATCTTCTTGATTTTTTGTGATCACACAAAACACATAATCGCCATGCGGGGCATTAACTAAAACTACTTCCGATTTTGATCGACTGACCGCACCCTGCTTTGATGCAGCTTGCACAGTCGGCGGAATTTGAGAGAGCGCTTCTTCATCCCAGTGAATTCTTGTTAAGTGGCGGTACATATCTTCACTTGCGTTTTCGGAGACAGCCTCACCATTTCTGATTCTAATTAATAGCTCAGCCATTTCTTTTGGAGTAGTTTGTCCCCAGCCGTATTTTTTATAGCCCGCTTCTCTCCCTTTGGTTCTTGAATTTACCCGTGTATGTTTTAAGCCCGCAATTTCAAGCCATTCATTAATTGCTGTGCCGGTGCCGGCTAACTTCTGCAGCCATAAACTTGCGTGGTTATCGCTGAAGGTAATCATGTGCGTGAGCAATTTACTAATTGAAATATCTTCACCTTCACGAAAGCGGGAAATTGCATCATCACCTTTCCACTGGTAATTAATTGTATCCTTAAAATAAAGCAGCGTGCTGTCTTTGCTCAATTCTCCTTTTTCAATCCGGTCAAATATTTTTATCATTATTGGCACTTTTATCATACTGGCTGTGGGAAAAAGAGTATCGGCATTTATTTCAAATGTTTCGCCGCTCTTTAAATCTTTTACAAAAATTCCAACATCACCCTTAAAATTTTCAACTCTCTTTTCTAAAGTCGCTTGTACGTCAGGCTTTTGTTCACAACCGGTGAAAAGTATTACTGCCGCTTGTAAAATTATAATTGCAAAAGTTTTCTTAAACATTTTTTACCCAAATTTCTGTAATAATATTTTATCTGATATTAATTGAATTACACGTTCTTTACTTGGAAAAGTTAGAATGAAAATAAAATTCATTACGAGCATAGGTAAAATTGCGAGCCAATAAACGCTATTGTAATGAATTGAATTATTTAGAACACTCAAAATTAATGTTACCAATCCGAAAAGTGCAGCCCCTTCGAGCATAGCAAATTTTATTATGTAGTGTGTAGTTGCTACGCCGAGTAATTTATTAACAATGGAATATTCATCAATTCGATCAGCTAAAAGCATTTTGCTATTATTCCTTAATATTTGATCAGGCACAACCCGGGAAACAATAATCATTAGAACTGTAAGCCCTAATGATAACATTAACAAAGTATCGATGAGTTCAATGTCAACTGGTTTTGGGATTTCTTGTTGGTCACCCGAAAAATAAAGAAACAAGCAGACGGCAAAAAATAGAAGCACTCCAATATTCAACGCACTAATAATAATTTTTAAATTTCTAAGGTCTTCATTTGTAATTTCTTCTTGCAGTTTTTGTGTTGTCAGATTTTTAATATTTTCCATTTACACCTCGAATAATAAATTACTTTCCTTTGCGTGCACCGTTCATTGATGAAAATCTTGATTTCCACCATGATGTTTTCTGCGGAAAGACTCCTTCTGAAACATATCTAATATCTTCTACTGAATAGAAGGCTTTGGGATTAAAGTTCTTTATTTGCTTAACAACAAACTGTAAACTTGTGCGTTTAATAACTGTATAAATTAAATGAACCTGTCCGGCTGATCCCTCGGCTTCAATAGTTGTTACGCCAAAATTTTCTTCTTTTAAAAAATTTATTAGCTTCGATGCATCTGTAGATGTTATTACACGCACAACAACAATTCCAAGTGCAAGTTTTTGTTCGATCAAAATTCCAAGATAGTTGCCAATTGCAAATCCGGTAGCATAAGCTAAGTAGTTGGTAACATTAGTAAGGTTCTGCATTACTTGCCCTATTGCTATCAACCAAATTAACACTTCAAAAAATCCAAGTATAGGTGCAATCAACTTGGCGCCTTTTGCAACTAATATAATTCTTAGGGTTCCGAGTGATACGTCAATTATTCTTGATAGACAAATGAGCACAGGAATTATTAAATAACTGAGAATTGGGGAGTTCGTAATTTCAAACATAGTAAGTAAACAATAGTGTTAAAATTTTTATTTGTAAATATCCGAAAAAAAATTGCATAAAAATTAAATTAGAAGTGAAAATAATTAATATTTAATGATAACCGCTTCCCCAGTAGAGGAAGTTTATAAAGATCAGATGTATTTTGAAGTAAATCCAATCAAAAATTTTCCAGGCGATTAAGATACCAAAAATTGCAAATGCGCTGTTGTGAATAAAACTCATATACTTTCTTGAGTTCTTATCGCTTAGATAAAGAGTAACCATTCCGCTGCCATCCAATGGGGGGATTGGAATGAGATTAAATATGAATAAAATTAAATTGAGTGAAAATAAAATACTCACCATTGAGGCAAGTGAAGTTCCAATTCCTTCATCATAAGCTTGAACAATTGAAGAAATAGTAATCGAATCGGGCTGATAAAAATAACCGAGTGCAATTCCTATATGAATAAGAATACCGGCAATAACAACGAGCAGTAAATTTGAAAAGGGTCCTGCCGCTGCCATAATTCCCGCTTTTTTCGGATGGTCGTAAGCCCACTTCAAATTATAAGGTGCGCTTGCCCAGCCTATCATCCATCCCGCTAAGAAAAATGAAATAAAGGGAACAACGACAGTTCCAATTGGCTCTTGTTTAATATGTGGAATTGGGTTAAGTGTTACCTGTCCGTTATGGTAAGCGGTTAAGTCCCCGAGTTTCATTGCAAAAAATGCGTGTGATGCCTCGTGTAAAGTGGTTGATAGTAAGAATACTAAGTACCAAAATAATATGTCAGGAAAAACTTCCATGTAAATCTCAATTAAAACCTGCCTGCCGGTAGGCAGGAGGAAAAATGAAAAATTAAAAAAATAATTAAATCACTTCAATCTCTGCACAATTGGGTGAAACAGCCAAACCCAAATAACTGCCGCAGCAAATGAAATTATCGTTCCAATTAAAACTCCAAAAATCGGATATGTAAAATAAACCGCTATTGCATAAATAGTAATATTTGTTGATGACAAAATTAATATTTTTCCCGTTGCCTGTGCAAACTGAATATTTTGATTTAACGAAAGTATAATTACAGTTGACAAAAGCACCGCCGGAAAAGTTGAAAAGATGCCAACGAAATATGGACTTAAAAATTTTGAAATTAAAATTACCGAGGCAACAATTCCGCCTGCAAATGCCGCGCGAATCATAATTTGAGTTTTGGAATATCTTTTATTCGATTTTGCCATTGCCGGGATCTTAGTGAATTTTTCTAAAACAAAAAATGCAACGAATGTAATAATGATATATGCAGAAAAATTAATCCACAAGTTTGTACTTGTTATAAATCCCGTAGCTGCGGCTAAGGCAAACCAAATCATTAATGAAATAATTGTTGAGGAGATCAATCCTTTTCTAAGCAGCACGACATAGACAGAAAGAAAACATGTATTAATGAGCATACCTATTGGTACCGAGGGAACAACGCTGATCACATAATCGGTATCATAAACAAAATATAGAAAGAGTAAACTGACTAAAATATTGGATGGAAGATTAGCGATAAGTCCGCCTATTTTAGTTCCCATTCTTTCGGCAAGCAGAGTAGCGGCGCTTATCCAAATTCCGGCAACGAAAAATGAGATAATAACTTTGGTGAGAAATATAGAATCCATTATCTATCAGCTAACCAGCTTGTTCATAATATTTTTGAAACGTCCATTACTGATCGGATGATCGGCTACAACCTTGCCGCCAAACAAAATACAGAAACAGCCGAATGCACAGGGGCTTTGCTGTGCTTGTTTTGCTGATTTTAGTTCAACTATTTTCGGCGTAATTTTATATTCGGATTTTGCCGTTTCGCTAATTTCATTTATAGCTTTTGTAGTGTATGGGCATTGATCGGATGTTATAAGAGTTAATCCTTTTGAATATTTACTTTCTCGTTTTTCCCAATCGCCGGTAAATTTGGGGAGTGCAGATTTTTTGTTAAACCTTTTTACCAGCAGTTCAAAATCGGGCGGGGCAGTATCAACTACTTCAAAACCATTTTTGATATATAATTCTTTTCCCGCCATCCAGGTTCCTTTGCGGGCAATAACAACTGCTCCATTCATCTTTTCCTTTTTCGCATCCTTCAAACATTCTGCTAAAAGCAAATCGCCGTAACCTTTACCTTTGTATGGTTTTTTCATTATGTAAATGCAATGGATCATCATGTAGCCGGATGCTTCAACTGCACGCCATGTAAACTCACCGGGTATATATTCAATTCCACCAATTGCTCCATCTTCTTCTGAATGGAGAACTTTATATCGCATTCCTTCGGCGAAACGTTTTTTATTCCACTCAACTTTTCTGCGGTAACCTTCCTGCTTTTTATTCTTGTAACCGCACATTGCAAAATTGTCTGCATTGTCAGAATTTGTGCTTATAATTTTTATTTCATTCATTATAACTATTAGATATGTTTTGAATTAAATTGTTAGTGAAAATTATCCTATTAAATGAATAAAAACAATTTGAATAATTGGAATATGAATCCTAATAGCGGATTATGCATCCTATTAAATAAAAACACGGAGGAAAAACATGAGTTATCACAATTCAAAAACAGTAAGCTATTCGTTTGATGAAGCGATTGAAAAAGTAACCGCAGAATTAAAAGAAAAGGGATTTGGTATTTTAACCGAGATCGATGTTACTGCTACGCTTAAGAAAAAACTTGACGTTGATTTCAGAAAGTACAGAATACTCGGCGCATGCAATCCGCCATTTGCTCACAAAGCTTTAAGTGCTGAAAAGAACATTGGTGTACTTCTTCCATGCAATGTTGTAGTGCAAGAGTTAGAAGGCGGACAAGTTGAAGTATCGATGGTCAACCCGATGGTATCTATGCAGGCAGTGGAGAACCCAAAACTTGAGGAAGTTGCATCTGAAGTAAGCAGCTTGATGAGCCAGGCTTTGGCAAAATTGTAATTATGATATTAAACCGGTTATTGATGTTTCCTTGCCTTTAAATTCCAATGGATAAATCCGTTAGTTAAAATCCTTCTGTTTCAAGGTCAGAAATTATTCTTGCTAAATTAAAAAAAAGTATTAACCAATGGTTTTAACCATTGGATTGTGAACTACACCAAACAAAGTTATAACCCGTTCACGGGTTTGTTGCAAACCTAGAAGCAATTAAATAAACCGATTATTGATGTTTCCTTGCCTTTAAATTCCAACTGATAAATCCGTTGGTTAATATCATTCTGTTTCAAGTTTAGAAATTATTTTTACTAAATTAAAAAAATATTAACCAATGGTTTTAGAGGCTGTGTGAAAATCAACATTTTGTCAGATTGAACTCGTCGAAATCTGCGATTGCTCGCCAAAAAGAAACTTCGATGAACCCGCCTTCCGCAGGCAGGCTCAGTTTGACCAGAAAACATATTTTCCACACAACCTCTTAAGTCCGGGGCTAATTAAATTAGAAAAGATAGCAACCGTTTCAACGGTTTTAATAAAAGTTAAGAACAGACTTAACCACTAAATTTCTTATGTGAGATTACTTCGTCGTTAAAATCAACTCCTCGTAATGACAAGCTATCAAGGTCATTGCTAACCCGATGTTTTTTATCGGAGTGAAGCAATCTATTATACACCTATCCTCTTTCACTTATTACACAAATCCAAAAAATCCATCGAATAAAAATTTTCATTTTGAACATTCTAAAATTTGTATTACAATACATCCCTTTGATAACATGAATAGGAGAATAATATGGCTACGAAGCAAGATTTTCTGAAGGAAAAAATTCAACACATTAATATAAAAGAACACAACGTTGTTCCGCTCGTTGAGTCAATGGAAAAGATGGCTTTTTCGGCGAGGGACTTAAACCGTGCCGCGCAAATTTATGATATGATGCTTAAAGATAAAGAATGTGCGGTTATACTTACTCTTGCGGGCAGCTTGTTCAGCGCCGGATTAAAAAAAGTCGTTCATGATCTAATTGAAAATAACATGGTTGATGCAATTGTTTCTACGGGTGCTATAATGGTTGATCAGGACTTTTTTGAAGCGCTCGGATTCAAGCATTACATCGGCTCGCCTTACACTGATGATAATATGCTTCGCGACCTTCACATCGATAGAATTTATGATACATACATTGACGAAGATGAATTAAGAATTTGTGACGATACCACTGCTGAAATTTTCGATAGTCTTGAACCCCGCCCATATTCCTCACGTGAATTGCTTTGGCACTTTGGAAAATATTTAGAAGATAACGGCGGACCGAAAGTTGATGATTCAGTTGTTTACGCTGCGTATAAAAACAACGTTCCTATATTTGTCCCCGCATTCTCTGACTGCTCAGCCGGATTTGGATTTGTCGTACATCAAACAAAAAATCCTGATAAACATGTTACGCTTGATTCTGCAAAAGATTTTCTTGAATTGACAAAAATAAAACTTGAAAATAAAGAGACCGGAATATTTATGGTCGGCGGCGGTGTCCCAAAAAATTTCACACAAGATATTGTTGTTGCGGCTGATATTCTTCAAGAAGATGCGCCTATGCATAAATACGCAATTCAAATTACTGTTGCCGATGTTCGGGATGGTGCGCTTTCAAGTTCAACATTAAAAGAAGCAAGTTCTTGGGGTAAAGTTGAAACTACTTATGAGCAAATGGTTTACTCGGAAGCAACACTTGCCATGCCGCTTATTACCGGCTATGCTTATCATAAAGGCTCATGGAAAGCACGCGGGAAAAAAGAACTTCAGAAAATTTATATGAAGGAAGAAATAGTTAAATAAAATTAAATGAGCCGCGGATAAAAATTCTGCGGCTCATAATACCTCCCAAGTTCCTGTATTGAAAACCTGCCAAACATCTATTCCCTGCTAAAATAATTTCCTGCTCCGCAATTTATTTTGATGAAAAATTTATTTGTATGTCACTTTATTCTGTTAGCGCATACTATTTCTATAAATCAGAAAGTTTTTAATTAAAAGAAAATTAAAGATCTAAACACTCATTAAATTTAAAACGGAGTCAATTATGAAACGTAGTAATGCAAAACAAAATATCCCCTTTCTAAAGTTTGTTAAATTAATCCCGATTCAATTGCTTCTCCTCCTGCTTAGTACAAGCCTGTTTGCTCAGCACGGACAGGAAATTGAGGTAGAAGGATACATAAGTGAAGTAGGGATAGATTATTTGGTAGTTCAAGATTATTCATTTATTGTTGATGAAAATACAGAAATTGTAGATGAAGACGATATTCCTCTGCTATTCTCATCACTAAGCGTGGGCATGTTAGTTGAAGTTGAAGGGTACCTCAATAACGATGGAAGCTATATAGCTCATACAATTGAAGTAGAAGACGATTCTTTAGGCGGAGACGACTTTGAAATTACCGGCTTTGTAGAAGCAATCGATTCAATTTCATTCAGTATTAATGGATTCCCTTTTATTGTTGATGCTAATACGGTTTTCGAAACCGAAAGCGGATTATCTTTTTCTTTTTCACAAATAGAAGTCGGGATGCTGCTGGAAGTTGAAGCTGAGCTTTTGCCGGGCGGTGAATTATTAGCGTTGGAAGTAGAATTGGAAGATGATCACAATTCCGGTGAAGA
Source organism: Ignavibacteriota bacterium (assembly GCA_013112585.1). Taxonomy (GTDB): domain Bacteria; phylum Bacteroidota; class Ignavibacteria; order Ignavibacteriales; family Melioribacteraceae; genus IGN16. The sequence goes on from JABFGH010000035.1 coordinate 28,424, forward strand.
AGTGGAGCTAACAGCCCGCATAGATAGTATTACAACCAACAGTATAATTATAGGCAATTGGGAATTCTTCGTAAATGAGCAGACTGAAATTAAGGGAGATGATGATCAAATATTAACATTAAGTGATCTTGCTGTTAATAGCCTTGTTGAAGTTGAAGCATTCAAGCAGCCGGATGAAACCTTTCTTGCTGTTAAAATTGAAGTTGAAGATGATCATGAAAATGAAATTGAATTTACTGCATGGATTGAAAGCATTGAAGGCAGCAGTATTACCTTGCTCGGAATTACTTTTTTAACTGATTCTAATACAGTATTTCTTAATAATAACAGAATGCAGGTAAGCATTGGTGCTTTGGCTGTAGGAATGCTGGTGGAAGTAGAGGGTATTAAGTTAAATGACGGAACATACTATGCCGAAGAAGTTAAGATTGAAGATTTTTATAGTGACGAAATTGAGGTTGAAGGTATAATAAGTGAATTATCTAATTCATACCTTATTGTAAATGATATACAATTTGAAGTTGACAGCACAACAGAAATATTAGACGATCAAGATAATGTGATTCCGTTTTCAGCTTTAACTGTTGGACAGTTGGTTGAAGTAGAAGGAATAAGAACAGAAAACGGCTCAATTCTAGCATCAAAAATAGAAATTGAAAATGAGAATGACATTGAAATATTCGGAAAAATTACGGCAGTTAACAGCGATAATTTGGAACTGAATGGATTGACAATTTATGTTACTGAAAATACTATCTACTTAAATCAAAATAATCAGCCAATAACATTTGGAGACTTAAGTGTTAATCTTTTAGTAGAAGTTGATTTAACAATCGGGCTCAACAACGTTTTAACAGCAGAAAAAGTTAAAATTGAAGACGGACCGGATTTCTCTAAAATTAACGGCAGTATTGGTGCGGTATCGGGAATTGAAATTCAAGTTGCTCAAGCAAGTTATTCTATTAGCAGTGAAACAATAATACTTGATAAAAATTTCAACAAAATTTCAATCAGTCAACTCAATACCGGAGAGAAGGTAACTGTTTGGGCACAATCGAATGGATCAAACAGAAGTGCTTTCCAAGTTCAGTCAAGCATCGGCGGTGTAACAGCAGTTGACGATAATGCCATTGTTGCCGCTAACTTTGAACTGGAACAAAATTATCCTAATCCGTTCAACCCTACTACAACAATTTCCTTCACAATATTTTCTGATGAATTGGTAACTCTAAAAGTATTTAATGCCATTGGTCAAGAAGTAGCAACTCTATTAAACAATAAATTAGGCAGCGGCAGCTACAATGTAAGTTTTGACGCAGCCGGTTTAAGCTCAGGCATCTATCTTTACAGGCTCGAAAGCGGAAGCCAGTTACAAGTAAAGAAAATGATGCTCCTCAAATAAAATCCCTCCAATCTAAAGTGCTTAAAAAGCACCGGTGTTTTTCCCTGGTGCTTTTTTATTTTAAAATTTTTAGGGTTAACCAATCAATTTTATTCGCAATAAAATCGTTTATTAGATGGTGACTATTGAATCATCCTGCCGATACTTTTATGTCTCAAGATTTGTCTTTACCTTTTACTCCTGCTATCCGGCAGGCAGGTTTCTCTTTTCACCATTCGCCGTCATTTAGTCTATTCTCATTTTGTACTGCTTTAATAGTATATGTTTTTTAAAGTCAATGTTATTCAGGCATGGACAATCGAAGAATCGATAATCGAATAATCGAAAATTTGTAATCATCAATAATAAATTGGAGTTCTTTCCAAAGATTCTATCTTCAAAAGGCGAAGATTGATCTTTTTTAGTTAAAGATGGAATCTCTGGAAGAGATTACATCTTTGGGAATCATTATCAGCAGCGTTGGATAAGGAAACAAGACTACAAAGACAATAATGAATAATGACCACCGAATTTTGAATATCGAATTAACCCGAATTATGCATTAGAAATAATTTATAAAGTCTGAATAAAAATTGTCTTTGTAATTGCCCCGTCATTCCTGCCTGCCGGACAGGATTCACGGCGCTGAAGCACCGTGCTATTATCGTTTTTGCATAATTCGGGATTAATCGAAGAATCGATAATTTGTAATCATCAATAACAAATAATCAATAATGAATTTCCAAAGGTCCTATCTTCAGAAGGCGAAGATTTGATCTTGTTTAGTTCAGGATGGGATTTCTGGAAGAGATTACATCTTTGGGAAACAACTTTATTGTAAGATAGTATCGGCAGATTTGCTAGCCGGCGGTGCGCTTTATTTTGCTTACACTTAACGTTAATAAAATATTTTTAACCGCGGGAATAAATGCACTGATGAACTAAAGAAATGATTACCAATAAATTATCCGATCGAAATTTTTGAGAAAAAAGAAACGCTAATTTAAAAATATTGCAGTATAGAAAAGTTTTTTGGTCGGCAGTTCCCTAAAAATTTTAAAGGAAGGGAGGTAAATAATTTGATTTAAGTTTAGTAATTTTTACATAGAATAAAAACTTCTACTTCAATAATACAGCCTTCTTGAGCAGAATATTTTTTTCGGTTATAAGTCTAATTAAATAAATACCGGAACTAAATTTCGAGCCGTCAAATTTGTGATTGAAAAACCCCTGCTCGGCAATTCCCTCATAAAGTGTTTGAATTGTTTCTCCAAGAATGTTTACTATTTCTAATTTAACATGCCCTCTTACAGGATTAAAGAACATGATATTAGTTTCCGGATTAAACGGGTTAGGATAATTTGGGAATAGAAAGGGTGAGTCTGCTATCGGTTCATCCTCATTAACCTTAGTAATAACAAAATTAAGTTCCGCGTTAGTAATTGCAGTATTTTGCTGAGTGATAGTAAAAGTGACATCACTTTCAACTATTTCAGAACCGAGGGTTTGTGCAAATAATTTGTAATTACCGTAGGGTAAATTGGTTACTCCAAAATTCCCTGCCGGGTCTGTTAAGTTATAATGATAAAATGTATTGTTTGATGTATTCTGTGCAAGTACGATTATCTCTCCCGATGAAATAGGCTGAGAATTTATTAGAACTACACCGTTAATAGTACCTGCACCATAAGCAGAATCCCGCGCTGCAAATACATCTTTATCTATAACTTGGTTGATAATATAAACAGAATCGGCATCCTGCCAATAAGCTATTGGATAGTTGGCTGAAGAGTTATAATAAGAGGGGATATAAAAATCGGGGAATGCCTGAATAAAATAATAACCGGGCTGAAGAATGTCGTTGATTTCGTAAGAGCCGTCAGGATTTATCAATGCAGCGTGGGTAGTCGGTTCTTCAGAAATTCCGAATGGACCGATGCTCATTTTAGTCGGGTCATGTTTTCCTTTTCTTACAATTATCACACCCCTGTCGATAGGATAGCCGTCGTTGAAGTCAATCACTTTACCTGAAACAGAATTACCTGCAGCATTTTTTCTGATTATTGGGACAGTAATGTTAGTAACGGAATCATCATCAACCTCTATTGTTTCTGCCAAATATGGATTTAGAACATTGTTAAAGTAAGTAAGGTAAAATCCTTCTTTTTCAACTGCTAAAGTATAATCACCCTCATGAACCATTAAAGAGAAATTTCCTCCAGCATCTGTTCTTAAAGTATCGTAAAGATAAATTCCTTCTCGGTACAAATATACTTTTGAAAATTCTGTTGAAACGCTGTCGTTTACAACCTTTCCTGTAATTTGTCCTTCCTTTTCCGAATCATCAAAAAATTCTATCTCAATTTCCAGTTCTTTAAATTGTGTTCCATTAGAATAATAAAAAAGCATTTCATCTGAAGTATCTAAGGAAGTTACATTAAAGTAGTTTGAAAGAATTATTTCCATAGCAATAGTATCGCCGGGCAGGATAGAAATGGGATAGACTTCCGGGATATTAAAGGATTTATAATATAGTGCTTCATTAAATATTATTGAGTCAATAATAACGGCTACATCTCCATCGTTAAAAAGAATTGCATTTTCAATTCTATGGAAAGGGTCTTCAAATTCAATTTGATTCGGATGAATTTCCAGTTCGGGCTGTGCAGTTAGCGTTATGTTAACTGCTATTATAAGTACAAAAGTTAATCTGTTAATTTTCAATTTCATTTTTTAGTATTCGATTTCGTATTTATTATATTAGTAAACAAATTAATCAAAAAGTGACATACAAAATTGAAAAAAAATAGCCGGCATTACAGTAATTTTTCAAAGGCTGAGCTCGACAAGTTGCTTCAGGGTGCAAAAGCAGGTGATAACCATAAATTTAATTCACTTTCTTCAAGCATTAGAGAAATAAGCCACAGTTATTATTATTCAAAATATAAATTAGGCAAAATTCAATCTGAAGATGATGTAGATGATCTTTGCCAAAATTTGTTCTTGTCATTTGCTAAGCAGTACCAGAATATAGAAAATATTGAAAACTGGCTGCGAAGAGTTTTGTTTTTAACTTATGCCAATTGGTATAAGAAATCAAGTAAGAATAAAAATTTTGAATTTGACGAGAGTTTTTATCAGCAGGATGAGGCAGAGGATATAACGGAAAGAGCAGATCATGAAACAATTGTTAATATGTTAAACTCACTTGATGAAAAAAAACAGCAGATAATAAAATTAAGGTTTTGGGGCGGATTGAAGTTTTCTGAAATTGCCGAAAAACTTGATGGAAATGAAGCAGCAATAAAAAAAATGTTTTATAGAACACTAATGAGCCTTAAAAAAAAATTGTAAATGTCACTAATCGTTTACCTGCAATACTAATATTGTAACAAAGAGAATATTAAAATGAACGAAAAAGATTTTATTTATAAATTATTGGAAAAAGAAAACATTTCGGATGATGAAAATTCCCAAATGAACGAAATACTAAATAAGGATCGTAGTTTAAAGTCTTTCGTTAATTTCTATTTCAAAGCAAAAGCTGCTGTTGAAAAAAAATCTCATATCGCTCCTGATATTTTAGCCGATTATATTTTATTTAAATCTCAGTTACAGACTGAAAGTGCGGGCATTTTTAATTTGGCTGATAAAATTGAAAATCATTTAAGAGGATGTGATAAATGCACGGAAGATTTTAAAGTGCTGAATGAAGAGTATTTATCGGTTGATGAATTTATTACTGATAATATTAGTCAAACCGATATAAATGAAACGGAGATTACTAAGAACGTATTTAAGAATATTTTTCAAAGTAGAACTGTTTATAAATCTTTATATGCATTTGCATTGCTTGTTTTGTTTTATGCCGGAGCAGTGTTCATTACAAATTATTCCATTCCCGATTACAATAGGGAGATAACTGAGCTAAGCGGGGAATTGAACTTGAATTCAAGAGGAAGAGCAAGTCAGGAATTTTTAATGGGAATTTCCGAACTTCAAAAAGGGAATTTTGAAAATGCCGTTTTATCATTTAAAAGCGACTTAAAAAATAATAAGAACTCTAAAACTATTTTTTATACTCATTTTATTCTCGGTCAAGCTTATTTAAGAAATGCAAAAAAAGATTTACTTGGAATAAATTTGGGATTTGACCAGGACTTTATTAATAAAAGTATCAATGAATTTAGGAATTGTATTGCTGTAAATAATAATTATCAGTTCGTAAATATTAATTATGACGCTCATTATTTTGTAGGAAGAGCATATTTACTGCGTGATGATAAAAACCAGGCAATTGAAGAATTTAATAAAGTGATAGAAAATAAGGGCAGATTTATTAATGAAGCAAAAGAATTAATAAGTACAATTAAGAGTGAATAGTGGCGAGATATTTTGTAAAAATATTTTATGCAATATTAATTGTAAGCCTGTTTTATTCTTCTCCGGCGGCTAAATCAAATTTTATAAATATTGATTCCTTAAAAATTGAAATTACAAATAATGGATTTAAGGGCAGCAGTCTTGATGATTATATATTCTATATTGTAAACAATCCGATTGATACAGATGCTGAAACAATATTTTTGAATAAGACAGATCATCAGAGTAATGAACACAAACTCGCAAAAATATTTCTGCTAAAGAAGGAGGACAAATTTAATCAAGCGTATGATCTCGCTGAAGAATTACTCAATTCAGGGTTTAAGAATTACTCCTTTTATGAAGAATTGATCTTTATTGCGCAAGCCGATAATAAATTGGAAAGACTGAAAAAAAGAAAAGAAATTTCTAGTAATAAATTTTTAGCCGGTCTTATAAAGTTTAAAGAGCAAAATTATTCAGAAGCAAAAAAGATATTTACGGAATTGACGGAGGAAGATAAAAGTAAGGAGAACTATTATTGGCGTGCTTATTCGGAAAGGTATTTAGGCAACTATCGGAATGCCTTATTAAATTTAAATAAAATACTGAACACATTAAAAGCAGAAGACCCATTTTACGAAAAAGTGCTTAATGCATCGGGCAGTTTATATTATTTATCGGGGGAGTATCAAAAAGCAGAAAAGTTTTATCGAGAAGCATTTAATAAAGCGTTGGAAAACAAAAATAATATTGAATTAGTAAAAGCTAATATAAACTTAGCGATTATAGATGATGAAGCTGGTGAAATTTATGAAGCCAGAAAAAAACTTAGTCGGGCACAATTAATAGCAGAGGAAATTAACGCATTAGATTTAATAGCTATCGTTCACTCAGAGCTGGGTGTATCATATACTTATGAAACCCGACTCACAGAAGCGGAGGAGCACTATTCAGAATCGCTTAACATATATAAGAGTATTAATGAAAGCAGTAGATTGTCATCTTTGTACAATAATTTGGGTAAGATTTACTTAAGTCTTTTTAATTACCGATTAGCATTAAACTATTTTAACAGCGGGTTGGAATATGCCGGAGATAATGTAAGAGGACAGATTATGAATCTTACTCAAATAGCGGATGTATATGCTAATATGGCAAACTATTCCGAGGCTTTTAATTATTACCAAAAAGCAAAGGCACTTTCCGGGCAGATACAGGAATTAACACTTCAATTTGAAATTGAAATGGGTCTCGGAATGCTGGACTTTAATTTAGGCAAGTTTTCCGAATCTCTTAAACTTTTCAAAAATAGTAAAGAACTGATATCGGAAAATAAACATCCATATTTGTTTGCCGAAGCTGAACATAAAATTGGAATTGCATACAGCTATTTAGATAGTTTACAACTTGCCGAAAGCTCATTTATTGAATCAAGAAAATTATTTAAAAAGCATAGAGATATTTATAGTCAATTGCTGGTTGAATATGATTTAGCAGACCTGTGGCTGAGAACTAATCAATTTAAAAAGGCAAAGAATATTTTAAAGGAAAACAGAGAGATTTTAGATGTTTATGAGTTAGACTATCTGCTTTCCTTGAATTATTTATTTAATGCTAAAATTTCAATTGAGGAAAAAAAATACATAGATGCTGAAATTATGCTTGGCAAAGCAATAGAACTTGGCGAAAAAATTAATAAGGAAAATATAATTATTGAGTCGATCTACGCACTTGCTAAATTACAAATGCTTAACGATGATAAAAGCCGGGCTGAAGAACTCTTTAAAAGTATCCGTGCAAAAATTGAAAGCAGGTCACTTTCGTTAATAGGTAATGCAGATGTACAGATATCTTATTTTGCAGGCTTCGACGAAATATATAATTCTATTTTCAATTTTTATTTGGAACAGGATAAACCGAATAAGGCGTTTGAAGTTCTGGACATTTCGCGTTCACGGAATACCCGCCAAAATATTACTAATCTTAAATTAAGTGCAAGTTCAAGTAATATGCCTCTAATCAAAAAGTATTATGAATTGAACTGGGAAGTAAATTCCGATCTCTACTTAAAAGCAGAAAAAGATTCTCTTGAAAAAGATTTGAATGATATAAAGAAAGAAATTCTAAAAAATAATCCTGAACTTCAAAAATATATGTCGCCGATCTATTCTAAAACTGTGGTGCAGATACAAAATGAATTAGATGACTCTGCACTGGTTTTGTCTTTAGAATCAACAGATAATGTTACACATCTGTTTTTAATAGGAAAAAATAAGTTTAAGTATTTTAAGCAGGAGATTTCTAAGGAAGAAATATTCAAACTGCTTGCTCAAATCTCACCTTACTATTCAGAAAATGGTATCACTGAGGAAATAATTTTTAATAAAGACCTCTTCTCATTTAATGTTCAAAAGGCAAATGAACTTTATAATAGATTATTCAAAGATATCTTTGAGCTTATCGGGAAAAATAAAAATCTGATTGTCTCAACATCTAATGAACTATTGAATTTCCCAATAGAATCAATTGCTTCAGAATATAATGAAGATTCCAGTCCATATAGTTTTAGAGATACAAAATTTTTAGTTGAAGATTACAACATAACTTATTCACCTTCAGTAAGTATTTATCTGCAGCTTCAAAAAAATAAGCCAAGCATGGCAGCAAATAATTTGCTCGTCGGTGACCCCATTGTTACAGAGAATAATTTTTACATAAATTTTAGAAGTTCGGTTCTACGAAATAACAAAGACATAAATCAAATTAAGTTAAATCCGCTTGAATACTCCAAAGAAGAAATTCAATCAATAAATTCTATTGTTGGCAATTCAATTAATATTATTTCAGATGAAGCAACGAAATTAAACTTTAAAAAATATGCTCCGCAAAGTAAGCTCATTCACATTTCTTCCCATTCATTTTTAATAAACGAACTTCCTTTCATTGTGTTCTCAGAAAGTAATGAGGATAACGGTTTTTTAGAGATTGGAGAAATTTTACAGTTAAAATTAGATGCTGACCTTGTTGTTTTAAGTTCTTGTAAATCCGGATTGGGAGTAGTTGATAAAAGAGAAGGTATATTAGGAATGCAGAAATCTTTTTTTGATGCGGGTGCTAAAAGTGTGGTAGTTTCATTGTGGGACGTAAGTGATAAGCATACATATTTATTTATGGAGTTGTTTTATAAAAATCTTAAAACCGGATTGAATAAATCTTATGCATTGAAAAAAGCAAAACAAGATTTTATTAAAGAGTATTCACCAAATCCATACTATTGGGCGGCATTTGTCTTAGCAGGCAATACTGATGAACTAATTTTTAGTGAGACCGGCTTAAAATTAAATGCTGCACACTTCATCCTTCTTCTTTTGGTTTTAAGCCTAATTTACATTGGTAAAAAAAGTTTTACAAAAGCGAAAAAAATAGTTTAAAAAAAGGAGCTCAATTTCTTGAGCCCCCCCATTGGAGTTGTCATGTTGTTTAATAAACAACACGCAATTACATATTAAGCCAGTACGAAAATTTTATGAGAAAAATATCATTCGTTTCCGCTTTCCATAATTTTGAAAAGTCTCGGCTGAAATTAAAATTACCTGCATACTCATCATTCGATCTATCATGCGACCAAACCAAATAAAGAATTGTACCCGGAAGCATTTCGTAGCGAAGAACTAAATTACCGCGTAATGATTTAAAGTTGAAATCGGGATTTTCGAAAGTGATCTCCTCTGCATTAGCATTAAAATCAGGGTTAACAATGTATTCATCATTTTCATTATCATATTTAATTGATGAATTCTCCGATCCGAATTTGTTATAGTCATTTGTTCCGGCTTTTGCTAGTTCCATAAAATTGCTGTAGGAACCAACTGCAAAAAGGGGCTGCAAAAATAATTGCAGACTAAGCTGCGGAGTGAACGTCCAGTTCAAACGAATATTTCCCGAAATTGTTTTTTGATCGATATGTGCAAAAACATACCTGCTGCCGAAAGTTTTAAGTGCAGTCGGGTCTTCAAAACTATCCACCCACTGTCGTTTCTCCTTCCTCCTATTATATTCGGGTCCGAATGAAATGTCAATCTGCGAGCTTGGTTTCCATTGTACATCCAATCCTACGCTGTAATTTTGAGTTCCGTTTGCATCATACGCATATCTTGAATTTATATGTCCGATGATATTTTCTCTACTGTCTGAATTTGCGAATAAACTAAACGAAGCCTCTGATGGAAGTTTCACACTGGGTCCGCCTCTTGTCCATCTATCGTTAAAAGCAGAAAAGTTATGACTTGCACGCAAATTAACACTGTAATAATTATTGAATTGAAAATTTGCTGCTGTCCATATTCCATTGCTTGTATTTTTACCGTCAAAGTTATAATCTCTAAAATGACTTATGTAAAATGATTTTCTTCTAAAAATATTATCGGGTTCGTACCAGCGGTAACCGGTAACAAAATGACCGTTGAATTTATTTCCATTCCATTGAAACCCAAGATCATTAATTTCAAAACCGGGAGATACTGCCCCGATAGCTGTATTAATATAAAAATTACCCTTCTGCTTATTTAGCATTACCCGCGAAAACCAACCGGCGAGATGAGTTTTATTCCTATCAATTCTGGCAAATTCCGCATCGGGTCTTTGAAGATACCTGTGAGGTCTTTCCTGCAGACTTTCAATTGCTTCTTTTGAACCGTGAGAATACGAACCAATAATATTAGCTGTCACTACATAAGTTTCATCTTCATCAAGGAATGTCCATCCGTCAAAACCTAATGTGTAGGCATTTTTTGTTAATGCTGTACTTAAACTGGAATCGCGCAGATCCCTATTCACGGATGTAAAAATCAAACCCAAAGCTTGTTTCCCATCATTAAATTCTTTTTGAGATCTTAGAACAGCATAATGAGTAAAAGGCTCCACCTCTTCCTTACTTCGCAAGCCGCCGTTATCCAATGTCGCATAGGTTCTTTCAGTTATTGCAGAAAGCGCACCGAGCGTCCAGTTATCTGCAATTTTTCCCGTTAATTTTGCAGCGCCTAATATTGAAGTCTCACTTGGATAATTTGAATAATCATTATCGGAAATATCTCCTTGAGGTGATCTTCCTATTCTTCTTGAATAAAAAAGTTCGGGTACTCCAAAGTTGAAGCCCCAGTTGTTATTTGAACCGCCGAAACCAAATGAAAAAATATTTGAACCCTCAATAAAAAATGGTCTTTTTTCAGGAAAAAAAGTTTCGAAGGCTGAAAGATTTACAACCGCGGGGTCAACTTCAACTTGACCGAAATCGGGATTTATTGTTCCGTCGATTGTTAGATTGCTGCCCATGCCCAACTTAAAGTCGGCACCGATGCTGGTTTTATACTGATTCGATTTATAGAAAGGATTTCCGCTATCATGTTCAAGGTACTTTGCTTTTTGAACAATGTATGGAAGGAATTCAACGCGCTGCTGAGGCTTCACACCATCCAAACCTTTTAGCTCTGCAAAGTGAGACACAAAACCGCTTTCACTTTTAGGAACCATAACAAGGTAGGTACTCTCTTTTTTACGTTTAATATCCCTGTTAAAATTTACACCCCAGGTCATTGAAGAAGCTTCATTAAAACGGAGTTGGGAAAACGGAATTTTCATTTCCAAATTCCAGCCTTTATCATCGATTGAAGTTTTTGCCTGCCAGACCCCATCCCAAGAATCATTGTTCCAGCTATCATTATAAAGAACTCCGTCGGAAATTGAACCTCCTGCATTAACTGCAAAAAAATAACCTGTGCGTTTATCATTATATGGATCAACAAAAAAGAAGAACCAATCGGATTCAACAATATTATCCCGCCGCATTAAACTTGCATCAATTCCATTAGGGTCCGAATCATACAACTTAGCCGAAACGTAAAGATTTTCTTCATCATAGGTAACCCAAACCTTTGTTCTTTCCGATTCAATTTTTCCTTCATCCGGGTCTCTTTGAATAAAACCCTCAATTGGTATTTTCTGATAAATGCTCTCTGTCAGCTTGCCGTCTAACACAATAGATTTTTTTAGTTTAATTGCCTTTAAAGTTTTTGGCGGATTGCCATTTTCCGCTGCTGACGAATATGATAAAAATAGTAGTAAAAAAAATAAAACATTACTTTTCATTCAACTCCCCCATTGAATTACTAACTAAAGGATTTTTGGATTGTCTTTTACGAACTATACTTTAGACTCGTGAGGCTTAACAATTGTTGCTTTTTTATTATTTGTTTTTCAGGTAAACGTAATAAAGGTTGGAATATTGTAATTAATTTTAAAAAAACTAAATAGTTATGAAAAAAGAATCGATAATATGAATAAATAGATTGATACCGGTTTTTATTTAAAACATAAGTGTCTATTTTTACTATTTAGAATATAAATAACTTAGTTACAGTTTAATTTGCGGAAATTTTTATGAAAAACGTTTTAATTTTTGGCGCGGGGCAAAGTGCACCTTATTTAATAACCTACATGTTAGATAACGCCGAAGCGAATGATTGGTTTATAACAGTTTGCGACAGAGATATTAAATTAGCCGAAGCAAGATTGAATGGTTCCAAGAGAGGTAAAGCTGTTGAGTTTGATGTGAATGATGAAGAAATGAGAAACTCACTTATCGAAAATTCGGATATTGTTATTAATTTTTTAGCTCCAAAATTTCAATACTTAATTGCTCTCGATTGTTTAAGCCATAGTAAATCAGTAATAACAGCTTCTTACGAAAGTTTTAGAATTGCTGATCTGCACAAGGATGCGGTTAAAAAAGGAATTATTATTTTAAATGAAATGGGATTAGATCCGGGCATTGATCATATGTCAGCTGTGTCGATGATCAAAAAAATCCAAAAACGGGGCGGTCAAATTAAAAGTTTTATTTCATACGGCGGTGCATTGCCTGCTCCCGATGTGAAGTCCAACCCATTGGATTACTGCATTACATGGAACCCTAGAAATGTTGTTATGGCTGGTGAATCGGGCGCCCAGTATATGGAAAAAGGGTATAACAAATTAGTTTCGCACGGGCAAATATTCAGAAGAACATGGCAGGTAGATGTTGACGGCATAGGTAAACTTGAAGCATATCCAAACCGGGATTCTTTAATCTACCGAAAGACTTTTAACTTAAAATATGTTGATACAATGATAAGAGGTACTTTAAGGTACCCCGGCTGGAGTGAAACCTGGCTGCAAATTGTTAAGCTGGGTATTACAAACGAAACAATGAGCATTCCGAATTTAAGTGAAAAGACTTATGCTGAATTTACCGAAATGTTTGTTCCGCTAAGCGGAAACGGAGGCAATGTTGACACTCGTGTTGCTAATAGTCTCGGCATAAGTCCTACCGGAAAAATTATGGATAACCTGCGCTGGTTAGGTTTGTTTGATAATCGAAAAATTGCTAAAGGAGCAAATACGCCCGCCGAAGTTTTAGAGAAATTATTACTCAAGAAAATGCCTATGCCGGCAGGTAAACGGGATATGGTAACCTTGGTTCATGAAATAAAAGCGGTTTATCCTGAAAAGAAAAATAAGATTGAGAAAGTTACTTCATGTTTAATTGATTACGGCGATCCGGATGGATTTACCGCAATTGCAAAAACAGTCGGCGCACCTGCGGCAATTGCAGCTAAACTTTTACTGAACGGTGAAATAAAATTAACAGGATGTCATATACCAACTAACCCCAAAATTTATACTAAAGTATTAAAGGAACTTGAAACCATTGGAATTAAGTTTACTGAAAAGGTTGAAAAAATAAAGTAAGTTATAAAGTAGTTTTTTAGAGAGACTTTCTTAAAAGCGCAAATCTACTTTAAAGTGAATTTGATGCAGTTTTGCTTTTAAGAGAGTCTCTTTCTAATTAATCAAATAATTAAATAGCCTTTGCACTTTTTTTAATCCGCTTAGATTTTCTCTTGTTCCTAAAATAATCGTAAGAAGCTTTGGTTATTAAAGCAATTTCCGTATCGGAACCGCAGCTATGATAGCTCTTGTAAGCCCCGATGTACTCAATTTTCTGGGTTCTTTTGTTTGTTCTTTTATACGCATCAACTAATTCTTTCATTTAAACCTCCTCAAATTTTCAATTAATTAAAGTATTTCTCTAATGCTAAAAACCGCTTAATGTCTTTTATTAGCTCTGATCGAATTTCATCACTTTAATATATTTGCAGGGGATAATAAATGCTAAAGGTATGAGGTGCTGCAACCCCTTTGGGCTATGGCTTAAATATTGTGTGCTGAACCATGTTCAAGGATTAATGTAAAGTTTTAAAATCTTATTGTCAAGACTTTTAAGTCTTAATTAACAATTTTGATAATATATATTAGATACGTCTCCTAAAACCATTGCCAAGCACCTCGTGCACATTGCTGATTATTACAAAGGCATCCGAGTCAATTTCTTTAATAATATCCTGAAGTTGACCTAATTCTTTCATTGTAACGACCGTAGTTAAAACTTCGCGCTCAACATTTTTATATAATCCTCTTGTTTTTAATGCAGTTGCGCCTCGGCTTAAATCATGCATTATGGCGTGAGAAATTTCTTCATATTTATCTGAAATTATGTATACCATTCTCGCGTAATCAAATCCGTCGATTATTATATCAATAATTCTTGCAGAAATAAATAATAAGAATATCGCATAAAATGTTAGTGATAATGCAGGACGATCAGGGGAAAGATCTTTTGTGTCTATGATAAATCCGGCAAGTGCTATTACAAAAAAATCTATAAACATAATTGCCTGACCCGGTTTAACTCCGAACTTTTTCTGCATAATTGCTGCAACAATATCGGAACCGGCTGTTGTGCCTTTGAATTTAAAAATCAAACCTAATCCGGCGCCAAGTAAAGCCGCACCGACTAAAATCAAAAAGAGGAAATCATTTTTTAACAGATCCTGCACAGTTTGCGAATCCTGCAGACGCACGGAACCCAGCCCGGGAATATCGCCGCGGAAAAAATCAATAAAAAATGAACTGATTGTGAAACCATAGAATGTTCTAACACCAAAACGTTTGCCCAGTACTTTCAATCCCCAAAGGAACAATGGAATATTAATAACCCATACCATCATACCAACAGGAATTGTATTATTGGAAAGGTAATGCATAGCCATTGCCAGTCCGCTTGCACCGCCGGGTACAACGCGTGCATCAACAAGAAAAATTCCAATTCCAATAGCCATCATTGCACTGCCGAGTGTGATGAAGAAGTAATCTATAACCGGATATTTTTTTAATAATTTTTTAGCCATAACGACTCCAAATCATAAACATTAAATAATACTCTTAGTCAAACTAATATCTCAGACTTGCGATACACATGTTCATTTAAATCTTCGGGGAAATGTGAAAAATTTTTGAGGTCTAAAGAAATTTGATCAGAGAACGAAAAAAATGAATAGTAAAATTATGAAGTTAAATTGATACTGCAAAATGAAATTTTTTATTAATTAAAAATGCCGGCAAAAAGCCGGCAAAATTTCACTTAAGAGAAAATAATTTTCCGAATTATTTTTTCTCCGTTTGCTTAGCAACGGCATTTATTGCTGCGGCAATTGCTTCCTGATCGCCCAGATAATAGTTTTTAATCGGCTTTAGATCTTTATCGAGTTCGTAAACTAAGGGAACGCCGGTAGGAATGTTTAATTTTACGATATCTTCCTCGGAAACATTATCAAGATATTTTACTAATGCTCGTAAACTATTACCATGAGCAGTGATGATTACCTTGTTGCCGCTTTTGATTGTAGGTACAATTGTTTCATGCCAAAAGGGTAAAAACCTTTCAACAGTAAGTTTTAAGCTTTCCGTTAAAGGAATATCTTTTTTATCTACATGTTTGTAGCGGGGGTCTTTTGCCGGATACCTGTCATCATTTTCTTCGAGAGCCGGGGGAGGAACATCATAGCTTCTTCTCCAAACCAACACTTGTTCATCACCATATTTTTCGGCAGTTTCAGCTTTATTTAATCCTTGCAGTGCGCCGTAGTGTCTTTCATTCAATCGCCAGTCTTTTACTACCGGCAGCCAGTCCATTTCCATTTCTTCAAGAACAATATTAAGAGTTTTGATTGCTCTTTTTAAAACTGAAGTAAATGCTATATCAAAATCATATCCACCTTCTTTTAACTGTCTGCCGCCTTCTTTCGCTTCTGCAACTCCCTTTTCCGTTAAGTCAACATCTGTCCAGCCGGTAAAAAGATTTAACTTATTCCACTCGCTTTCGCCGTGACGTATTAAAACTAATTTGTACATGTTCATCCCTTATTTAATTACATATTTTTTCATTTATTAAGAATAAATATAGCAATGAGCTAATGTGAAATCAAATAATTAAGGAGCCAGAAGTCGGAATCCAGAATCCAGAATTCAGAATTCAGAATTCAGAATTCAAAAGCCAAAGAGCAAATCTCAAAACACAAATTCCAAAACATAAATCCCAAAACACAAATCTCAAATCTCAAATTCCAAAACACAAATCTCAAAACACAAATTCCAAATCTCAACTTCTAAAACCATGTATTGATCATCAGAAAATTCCTTTGCGGCTTAGCGACTTAGCGTGCAATTCATTTCTCCAGAAACATCTGATTTAATTCAAGAATCCAGAAACCAGAATTCAGAATCAAGAATTCAGACTTGCCCGCCTTTCTTTTGGCGGGATTCAGAAGTCAAAAGCCAAAGAGCAAATATCAAATCACAAGCGACAAAATTCAAATCCCAAGTCCCAAATCCCAAAACACAGATCCCAAATCTCAAATTCCAAATCTCAAATTCCAAATCTCAAATTCCAAATCTCAACTTCCAAATCTCAACTTCTAAAACCATGTATTGATCATCAGAAAATTCCTTTGCGGCTTAGCGACTTAGCGTGCAATTCATTTCTCCAGAAACATCTGAGTTAATTCAAGAATCAAGAATCCAGAATCCAGAATCCTCTTTCAAATTTATTTTCAATACCTTATTTTGAAATAAAAATTGAGAAGGATATGAAGGAAAGTTTGGTCTATAATTATTTTACGGATGATGAGTTTTTAAGAATTTCGAATAAAATAAAAGAAGCTGAAAAAATTACATCCGGTGAGTTAAGGGTAAGCATAAAAGAAGAAAGACCCCGATTTAATAAAAAAAGTGTACGCGAATTAGCGGAAGAGGAATTTTATAAACTCGGAATGGATAAAACGCGTGACAAAACCGGTATAATTATCTACATGCTCTTAAATGAGCATCAGTTTTATATTCTTGCAGATTCCGGCATAAATGAAAAAGTGGAAGAGAGTACCTGGGATAAAGTTCGCGACGAAATGCAGTTAAATTTTAAGAATGGCGAATTTGGAAAGGGTGTTGTACTTGGAGTAGAAAAGGTGGGAAACATTCTTGCTGAACATTTCCCAATAAAGTCTGATGACACGAATGAACTATCTAATAAAGTAGTTCTCTAAATCTTCATCGTCTGGTCTTTAATGTTGATTCTTATTGATCAATTATATTTTTCTACTTTGATATATTATCACGCCCACTATTTTAAGATTATTAAAAGTAAAGAAGGAAACCTTAACATCTAACTTATTAAAAGATATAAGGTATTATTAAAAAAGACTTGCTTTTTTTTTTTTTTTTTGACTTATTTTAAATCGAGAGTTAAAAACTCTTGCTATTGTTTAGCAAATGTTTGGAGGAACGGCAGAGAAATGAAAAATCTATTACCTACAATTACAATAGTTTTATTTACTATT
>JABFGH010000036.1 GCA_013112585.1 Ignavibacteriota bacterium
AAAAATTATTATAGCAAAAAAAATTCTATCCATCAGCTAGCTGATGGATAGAATAAAACAATAATCTTGAGTATGTTTAGATTACAAAATAACTTAAAAAAGAGTCAACCTTTTTCAGGACGCTTCACGGACTTTAGCCCAACAATAAATATATTTTTCCTGCCGTCCGGCAAAGGCAGGCTAAAGCCATTTAGAAATGTTTTATTATGCCGCAACCTTAAGGGCGTGGCAATTTAGAATATTTTTTTATAGTGTGATTTGATTAGAATAATGTAAATAGATTGCTTTTTCAGAAGGAATCATTTGCGGCAATCTGTTTTTCAGCAACGCAGATTGCGAGCAATCTACGTTACGGTTGAATTTCTAATACATAGTTTGTGTTAATAATAATTCCTATTAAAATAATGTATACAACTAAACAAACATTTTTACTTCTATTAACTTTCATAATAATTTATTCATGCGCCGAGAATAAAAAGTTCGTTCAATATTCTGATGAAGTATCGGAAACCAATAACGACAGCACAATAATTATAATCGGCGATACGCAGCAGACAAGTTTTTGGGAATTTTGGCGAGAGAGCAATTCTGATTTCACCCCAGTAATTCTAAAAAAAATAGCTGAAGAAAACCCTGCAATGATTCTACATTTAGGCGATGTAGTTTTTAATGGGGCAAGCACTAATCACTGGAATGAATTTAACGAATTTGCCGCACCCATTTTTACAAAACAAATTCCCATTTACCCTGTTCTCGGTAATCACGAATATTTTGGTGATAATGAAGAAGCATTACAGAATTACTTTTATCACTTCCCTTCCGCAAGCAATAGGCAATGGTATTATAAAATTTATAAGTCTATCTGTTTTATTTTCCTCAATTCCAATTTTAGTGAAATGACAAGAAACGAAATTTATGATCAGAATGATTGGCTTGATTTAACAGTTTCGGAATTGAACGGGAATGAAAAGATAGAACACATTATTTTTATCAGCCACGCTCCCCCATTCACAAACAGTAAAGTTGTTGATGATGAAATTTTTGTTCAAAATTATTTTGCTTCTGTTTTTAATGATTCCGAGAAAGCTGTGCTATTCCTTTCAGGTCATTCACACAGTTATGAACATTTCATAAAAGAAAACAAGCACTATCTTGTTTCGGGCGGCGGGGGCGGACCCCGGCATGAACTTGAAACAGATTCCAAAAGAAACGATTATCATTTTGATTTTTTCTCCGGCGGACCAATGCGAAATCTTCACTACTGCAAATTGATAATTCATGAACACAACCTAGAAATTGAAATGATACAATTAGAAAAAGAAACCGGCGAATGGTCTTCGGGCGATTGTTTTTACATTCCATGATACTAAATGGGTAAATTCGACGAGCATTATTATTGCAATTTTCGTATCTTTAAACATCAAAATATTGGAGGTAATAATGCACGAAAAAAGTATTGAATTATTAAACAAAGCAGTCGCAGATGAACTTTACGCAGTACATCAATACATGTATTTCCATTTTCATTGCGATGACCAAGGATTTGATTTATTAGCCAACCTATTTAAAAGAACTTCAATTGAAGAAATGATTCACGTTGAAAAAATTGCCGAAAGAATTCTATTCTTAAAAGGTCAAGTTGAGTTAAAAGCTTCAGAAGATGTAGAAAAAATTCATGATATAAAGGCAATGTTAAAAAAATCTGCTAAGATGGAAGAAGAAAGCGCACGTGACTACAATATTTGGGCTAACGAATGTTCACAAAATGCCGACTCTGTAACAAAACAATTATTTGAATCACTTGTTGTAGATGAAGAACGGCACTTCGACCAATATGATACAGAAATCGATAACATTGAACAGTTCGGCGATAGGTATCTTGCTCTGCAATCAATTGAAAGAAGTAAAGAAAGAGAATCAGGCGGATAATAGAACTGATCTTTCATCTTGTTTAATTTAAGCCTGCCCTTGGAAGTCCCTTTCCGATGGCAGGCTTTTTTTTTACTATTGTTATTAAATTTTTACGTGCTGGCAAAAATGATGAAAAAAAAGAAAGCAGTTATAATTGGCGGTGGACCTGCGGGACTAATTGCCGCAGATGTATTAAGCACTCATCTTGATGTAACAATTATTGAAAAAGAAAAAAATGTTGGTCAAAAGTTTTTGGTAGCAGGCAAAGGGGGTTTTAACTTAACAAACAGCTCAACTGGAGATGAGCTCAAAAATAAATACCTTCCTAAAAATATTTTAAATGAATTTTTAACAGAATTTGATAGCAATGATCTTCGTGATTGGTTTCTTAATATGGGCATAAAAACATTTATTGGTACAAGCGGAAGAGTGTTCCCTGAAAAAGGGACCAAACCGGTTGAAGTTTTAAATGCCATCAAAACTAAACTATCTAATTCGGGTGTCACGTTTTTACTTCAACATAAATTTTCAGGATTCAAAAATTGCAAAACTATTTTAGTGGAACAAAAAGGTAGAGAGTTAACTCTCGAAGCTGATTATTTTATTTTCGCTTTGGGCGGAGCTTCGTGGACCAAAACCGGCTCCGATGGAAGGTGGACTAAAGACTTCGAAGATTTTGGTGTTGCTACAAAACCATTTCAGTCTTCAAACTGCGGCGTTAATATTAGCTGGAATAAAAATATTATTAAGCATCATACAGGAAAGCCATTGAAAAATATTAAAGTTTATCTTGATGAATTAGAAAAAGTTGGAGAAGCAGTTATAACGGAATACGGACTGGAAGGAAATGCAGTTTATCCGGTTGTTCCGGGAATTAGAGAGCAATTAGCAAGAAATGATCATGCTCATTTTTTTATTGACTTCAAACCCTTTAACACGTTGGAGCAGCTGCAATTAAAAGTAGAAAAAGATAATCTTAGCCCAAAGAATTATGCCGATGTATTTAAACTTGGTACATCTCAAATGGCAGTTATTAAAATGTTTACATCAAAAGAAGAATTTCTTGACCCGCGATCTTTCATAAAAAAGATAAAACATTTAAAAATTCCCGCTGTCTCTCTCCGTCCTATCGAAGAGGCAATTTCAACTGTTGGAGGAATACCAATGGAAGAAGTAAATTCAGATCTATCTCTTAAAAAAAGTAATAATATTTTTATTGTCGGCGAAATGCTTGATTGGGATGCTCCAACCGGCGGATTTTTATTACAGGGCTGTTTTTCAACAGGTTATTTTGCAGCAGCATCAATTTTACGGAGAGAAAATATCAAAGGTAATAAATGAGAAAAGTTGTTCTTTACATAGCCGCCAGCATTGACGGATTTATTGCCGGACCCAAAGGCGAAATTGATTGGCTTCACTCAATCGAAAATCCGGATAATGATGATTTCGGATATCCAAAGTTTTACCGGAGTATTGATACAACAATTATGGGCAACTCAACCTACAAGCAAATTTTAAGTTTCGGAATAGATTTCCCCTATTCAGATAAAACCAATTATGTTTTTACTAAAAACAAAACCTTGATCGATATGGATAATATAAACTTTGTAAATGCTGATCATAAAAATTTTGTATCTAGTCTTAAGAGTGCGAACGGCAAAAACATTTGGCTTATCGGCGGAGGAAAAGTTAATTCATTCTTCTTAAAAAATAATTTTATAGATGAAATTATTTTGGCAACAATTCCTATTATTCTGGGTAAGGGCATACCAATTTTTTCTCAAATGAAGAAAAGTAAAGAAATGATAATTTCGAGAATGCAGAAGTATAATTGCGGAGTTGTTCAGCAAAGGCTTAGTTTAAAGTATCCTAACTAATTATTGCCGTAATTTGAAATCTTTTTGTTGCAACATTAATCAATTTTCGATAGTTTTATTACATATTAAGATTTATTTATCTTTATATAAAGACAAGTTATCTAAATAGACTAATCAATATGTTTGTAAGTTCAAAGCATTGGAAACGAGTGGTACATTCAAAATAAAATTACGATAAGTAAAAAAAATAGTAATTAATTTGACGAGGGTTTAAAATGAAACTCCTTCTTTCTCTTCTAACAGTTCTTTTTCTCATTACTACTACTAATTCTCAAGACTTTGGGGATATCACAGAGGAAGAACTTTTAATGAACACCTGCCTAGAGGACCCTGATGCGGATGCAGTAATACTGTTTAACAAACGTAATATGAGAATTACTAGTGATTTTCATTTTGTCTCTGAATCTCATAAAAGAATTAAGATACTTACCGAAGCAGGTAAGAAATATGCAAACCAAAAAATTGTTTATTGGCATGAAGATAAGATAACCGATCTGGACGCTATTTGTTATTTACCAAACGGTGATGAAATTGAACTAGATAGTGACAATATTTTTGAAGAAGAAGGGGAAAAAACAATTACACTTTCTTTTGCAATTCCGGGGGTAGAAATTGGTTCAGTCATCGAATATGAATACCAGCATTGGTCAGATCGAATCCATCGTCTTGAACCTTGGAAATTTCAAGAGGAAAGTTTCACAAAGCTCAATCAGCTTGAACTGATGCTGCCACTAGGTTTTAATTACAATTTGGTAACATTAAATACTGAGGCATTCGATTTTACACAGTCAGCAGAGCGAACTATTGACCCTCATAATCCAAGAAAGAAAATTGGTAATTATAAATGGACAGCAAAAAATGTTGAGGGTATTGTTGAAGAACCATTTTTAGATAATATTGATGATAAATATGCAAAAATATATTTCATACTTCATTCATACCAAGACTCTTATAGTAAATTAAATTTTAATAAAACATGGGATTATGCAGCTGAAATACTTTCAAAACATTTTAACAAATTGTTTGATCAAAGTGGAATAACAGAAGACAAAGCAATTGAACTTGCATCCCAACACGCAGATCATTTAGAAAAAGCAAAGCAAATATACAATTTTATAAAATCTGAAATTAAGCTTGGCGAACATACAACTTTATGGGGAGAAAAATTTAAAGAGCCTGAAAAGGTTTTGGAAGATCGGCAAGGAAGTTCATCGGAAAAAAACATGCTCTTAATTAACATGCTTAGGCATGCCGGTTTAGATGCAAAGCCGCTTTTCATAAGTACCCGGTCGCATGGTTACGTCATTCAAGATTTTGTTGAATACGCACAATTTAACCGCTTGATTTGCAAATTACGTGTAAACAACAAAGATTACTTTTTACATAGTGCCTTTGCAGCTAATCCTTTCGGTTATTTAACCCCTGCTACAGATGTTGGTATAGGATTACTAGTTGATGATGATAGGGGTGTAATAATTTCGATGAATCCTATTAAACCCTTGAATAAAACAGATTATAAAACTGTAGGGTCCATTAATGACGAAGGAGCATTTAAAGGGAAAACGGTAATTACTTATAAAGGTTTTAATGCTCTAACTCAAAGAAATAAAATTGAGGATGAAATTCCATCCGAAGTAAAAAAACAAGTAGAAAAATTAGTTGAAGACCTTTACTCGGGTGCTAAGCTCGATTCATTTTACTACTCCGGTGCGGATGATTGTGAAGTGCCCTTAGAATTAAATTTATCTTATACTCTTCCCGATTATATTGAAGAAACTGATGAATTAGTGTATTTTTCCTTTCCTCTATTTTCGGCTATCTCAGAAAATCCATTCAAAAGAGAACGAAGAACATACTCTATCGATTTTCGGCACGCTCAATTAATTACTGAAGAAATAAAATTAATGATACCCGATAAACTAAAACTATTGGAAGTGCCCGGAGCAACTAAGAGCGGAGTCACAAATTACACTTATACAAAATTACTCTTCTCAGGTAAGAATTATATAAAATGCACCCGCATTAGTAATTTACGTACTCGAAGTGTACACCAGCGGGAATACAAACAAATTAAGCAGATGTACGAAAAAATGATTTCATCCGATCAAGAGCAGATTGTGTTTCAACATAAAGATGAAGAATTAAATGTTGACGCCGCAAGCAGAGGTAAAAAATAACGATGAAAAATATTATTTTATTTTTTTTGTTGTTTGGTTTTATTTCTGCCAAAACTATTTTCTGCTTTGAAGAAACGAATGAGAAGGTAAATATTGATTCGCTTGTGAATGAAGCAGATGCAGTAATTCTTGATGAAGAAATTAATTTTTCTATAACTGATTTTGACCAAGCCGAATACACTCTAACGAAAAAAATATTAATCAAAAATAAAAATGCCGATAACTATTGCACTGTAGTCGCAAAAGAATCTGAATTTATTTTGACTGATGATATTTATGCAGTAATAAAGGATATCAACGGTAAAGTAATAAAGGAATTAGATGATGATGATATAAAAGAAGCAGAAGCTTCGCTGAGTAGTTTTTATTCAGGCGATTATTATAAGTGGTTTCAGTTTACCCACCATACTTACCCATATATATTTGAGTACCGAATTAAAAAGGAATATAAATCACTATTCTTTTTCCCTGACTGGTTCCCTCAGTCATCCATTCCTGTAATCAATTCAAAATACAGACTAACGGTAAGTAATGAATTAGAATTTGATTATTTGGAAATAGGAAAGATTGACCCGCCGGTTGAATCAATTACAAGAGATGGGAAGACATATACCTGGAGTGCAAAAAATTTAGCTAAAATTGATGATGAAGATTTTATGCCTCCTGAAAACAAAAACGGAATAGGTGTACTTTTTAGAGTAATAGATTTCAGTCTTGGAGAATATACCGGCAGCGGAAAAGGTTGGAACGAGTTTGCAAATTTTTATAATACTTTAACTAAAGGCAGATACGGACTGCCTAAGAAAGCTAAAGATGAAATATCAAGACTAATAAAAAATAAGACGAATAAAAGAGAAATTGTAAAAATACTTTATGAACATTTACAAGATAAAACAAGGTACGTTGCAATTGAGATGGGCATTAGAGGCTGGCAGCCGCAAAGAGCCGCTGATGTTTATAAAAATAAATTTGGAGACTGTAAAGATTTATCAACTTACATGGTTGCTATTTTAGCTCATGCTAATATTAAAGCATATCCTGCATTAGCCTTAACCAGAAATCAAGGTACAGTATACGAAAACTTTCCGGCTTCACAATTTAACCACTGTATTGCAGTTGTGCCATTAGAGCAAGATACAATCTGGTTAGAATGCACTTCATCCTATACAGATATGGGGAACACTCCTTATACGATTGAAGATATTAGCGCTTTAGTCGTTACCGAAAAAGGCGGGGAATTAATAAGAACCCCTCAAAAAACTTCTTCACAAAATTTTTCTAAATCAGTTATTAGTGGTAAGCTAAGTGTAAAGGGTGACTTAAACTTCGACGCACAAGTAAAACTCGGCGGTAATCAAGAAAACGCTATTAAGCCAAGATTAGAAATTAAAGATGAAAAAGATGATAAATTATACTTGCAAAATTTATTCGGTTCAAATTATTCTAACTTAACAGTCAGTAATTATTCTATTGATGATCCGAAAGCTGATACAAGTTATTATTCAATAAACTTAAACGGTGTATATAATAAATTTGCACCGGTAAGGGGTAAACGGATTTTTATAAATCCTAACATTTATAACAAAACCACATTCGATGACTTGCCCGATGAATCAGTTGAAGAGAGAGATTTTCCGATTTATTATTACTATCCATATTTAGATATTGACTCGGTTTCAATTGAACTGCCCAAACATTTTAAAATTGAATCATTGCCCAAAAATAAATTTATAGAAAATTCATTCGGTAAGTATTTTTCTAATTATTATGTTTCTGAAAATAAGATTTCTTATAGTAGAATTTTTGAAATAAAAGAGAATTTGATACCAATAGAAAAATATGAAGAGTATTTAGAGTTTTTAAAACAAATTATAAAAACTGATAAGGCAAAATTTGTTCTTAAAAAATCTCTGTTTTAAGACTAAACTATTTATTGCCATTCTTGGATAAGGCGAAATCAAAATCTGCGGTAAAGCCTGACTGTGCGTAGAAAATGTATTTAATTCCCTTCAGCTCATTTAATTGAAACTTTTTAATCCTTGCGTAACTATAACGAGGGTCAATTAAAAATTACGGAGCTCTTCTCAATGACCACTCTAAAAAATTCCATCGGATTACGACTTGGTATAATTGCAGTTTTAACATTAGTACTTTTAATTCCTGCCTTAATGATTCAATCTTTAATTAGCGAAAGACAAGTAAGAAGAGACCAATCCATTAAAGAAGTATTTGATAAATGGGGAAACGCTCAAACTGTTTCGGGTCCAATTTTATCGCTGCCATTTAAATCATTTATTAAAAGTAATGATGGCACACTAACCTTTGTTACAAAGTATGCTCACATACTGCCGGCAAATTTGGCAGTCAGCGGAAATATTAATCCAGAAATTCGTTACCGCGGCATTTACGAAACGGTTCTCTACAATACTAAACTAATTTTTGAAGGCTACTTCGATTCAGGTGAATTAAAATCATTAAATATTCCTGAACAAAATATTATGTGGGATGAGGCGTTTGTATCGATTGGGATTACCGACATGCGGGGTATAAAAGAATTGATAAAAATCCGATGGAACGAATCGGAATTAACAGCCAACCCGGGAATTGAAAGCAATGATGTTTTAACAAGCGGCGTTAGTGCTCCGGTTAAAATTGATAATAAAGAGGGGTTATTTGAATTCTCCTATTCAATTAATGCTAATGGATCCGAAGGATTATTCTTTACTCCATTAGGAAAAGAAACGGATGTAAATTTATCATCGAAATGGAACACGCCAAGTTTTGACGGTCAGTTTTTGCCGGTAAAAAGAGAAATAGATGAAAATGGTTTTACGGCGGAATGGAAGATTCTACATCTAAACAGAAATTATCCGCAGAAATGGATCGGCAGTAAATACCAAATAAACGCTTCTTCATTCGGTATCAATTTGTTAATCCCCGTTGACGAATATCAGAAAACAATGCGGACCGCAAAATATTCAATACTTTTTATTGCGCTTACCTTCATTACTTTTTTTATGATAGAATTGCTAAACCAAAAAACTATTCATCCATTACAATATTTACTTATCGGTTTTGCACTTCTTATTTTTTATTCACTTTTACTTGCAGTCTCCGAGCACCTCTTATTTAATTATGCCTATCTCATTTCGGCACTGATGATCATTCTGCTCATAACAGCATATACACAGAGTGTTCTTAAATCGAAACTACATTCGTTACTAATTGCAGGCATATTAGTTATGCTATACAGCTATTTGTTTATAATTCTACAGTTACAAGATTACGCACTGCTCATGGGCAGCATCGGATTGTTTATAATTTTAGCATTGGTTATGTACCTTACGCGCAAAGTTGATTGGTTCAGTATTATGCAGACAGATAAAAATTGAGCACTTTTTAATTTCTGTTTTTAAAAAAATTAAGCGGTTTAACTCAAGTTTTTATTTGCTGATTTAATTTCTTATAGAAATCTGAAGCATAATATTTTACTTGACTGTGCATAATAATTAAATTATTTTATGCATAAAATGGAGAAGTAAAAATGAGAACTACATTAGATATACCTGAAAAACTTATGTTAGAAGCGTTAAGGGTGACCAAAAGTAAAACTAAGACCGAGTTAATAAAACTTGCTTTGGAAAATATTATTAGAAAAAATAAAATTTCTGATCTAAAAAAATTTAGGGGAAAAGTTGACCTGGATATAAACCTTGACTCAACGAGAAAAAGAAAATGAAAATTCTTGTAGATAGCTCGGTTTGGATTGATTTTTTTCGCGGCGGAAATTCTTCTAAAGTTTTGGAGGGATATATTGACGACAATTTAATTTGCACAAATGATTTGATATTAGCTGAACTAATTCCTCATTTAGTAATGCAAAAGCAGAAGAAATTAATAGCCTTATTAAATTTAATTGAAAAAATTCCAATCATAATTAATTGGAGCAGAATTATAGAAAGCCAAACAAAATGTCTTAAAAATGGGATTAATAAAGTTGGTATTCCTGATCTAATAATTTTACAAAATGCTATTGATAATGAACTTAACTTATTTTCTTTTGATAAACACTTTAAATTGATTAGTAAGTTTCGAAACTCAAAATTAGTTTTAATAAGTCCCAAATAAATTTCTTTTCTTAATTTTAGTTTATCCTTGACAGCACATTAGCAATAATTTCTATTAAATTGAACTGCAGTAAAATACGACCACACAAATAACTATTCTATTCATAATCATAAATAATTTAAGACCCTTTAACTCATTATAACGTAATGGGTTACGAGGAATTGCACTTGTCTTTTATAATAATTTTCTTTTAGTTTTAAATGAAGAGAAAAATATGAATCACAATTTTTGATAAATATTTTATTCAGGGTTAAAAGGTACTTCAATGAAAAAATATGCTCTCCTTTTATTTTTAATTTTCATTTCAACTGAAGTTATTTCACAGAAAAAAGACAAATATTCAATTTGGGCAAATGTGGGCGGCGGAATTTCACTTTCAAAATTTTCAAAAGGAAATGGAGGGCTATCTTATAATTTCGGCTTATCTGCCAGTCGGGGCAAATGGATGCTGGCATTAAAACACCGAAATGAAACTGAGTTTATTCTTTTTGTTACTCCGCATGAATCATTTAAATCAACCTCAGTTCTTTTCGGTTTATCAAATAGAATGCTGAAGGAGAGCAGCAATATTCAATTAAATGCAAATCTACTTATTGGCGCCAGCATAATAAAAATTTCAGAACGCGGTAAGTTGATTGAAGATGAAAGATGGAGTAATAAGTATGAAATAAACGGTAGTTCGGCAATTGGTTTACCATTTGAATTTGAATTGCAATTGAGATTAAAAAATTACTTCGGCTTTTCATTTTCTGTCTTTTCAAATATCAATGGTTATGAGAATTTGTTTGGCTTTGGATTTAATTTGTTAGTCGGGAAAATGTAAATAGTCACAATTTTTTAAAGGGAGGCAAACTCATGAAAATAATACTTATTATCCTTAGTACTTTATTTCTATTCAGTTGTGAAAAATCTACTGAACCGGTTACTACTGATGGAAACGCAAAATTAGTTGGTAAAGTGATTGATATAAACGGCAACCCATTAGACTCAGTGATTGTTGGGTTCACGTATCCCAATATTCCCGATAGTATTATTTTTATTGGTGATTCGTTAGTATTAGATATTCCAAGGTCAATTGAGTACCAATCATTTACCGGGAATGATGGGATGTTTGAAATTGGCTTTGGATTTGCAATAGAGCCGCCAGTAGACTTTGACAATATGTTCGCCTATAAGCCGGGGCAAGAACTTTGGAGATTTTCATCAAACTTGGATTCTGTTTTTCGTGTTCGTCCGGGTGAGGATTCGATAACTGTACAAATGAATATTAATGATTGCTACCAAAAACCGGAGTTTAATGAAATTACACTTTATGACCATTTGCTGATCACATTTCCCAAAAATTATGGATGCTCCGAGGGTTTGTATACATCGGAAGATACACACGGGTTTTTAAAAAATCGTAAAGATTATGAAGTTACCTTTCATTGGGAACTTGGCATGACTCCTTTTTTCCCAAAAGAATTTGATTACTTACCAACTGCTGAGCAATATGAATATCCAAACAGAGAAATATTTTTTGTTGATGCTGATAGTGCGGCACTGTATTATTTTCATCCAATAAATAAACGTGGAATTGCACTAATTAAAAATGAAAATAAAACCAAGTACCGGGAACTGCTCTTTGTTGATTTTAAGATTGAAAGCTTAGACGAAGTCATGCAGATATTAAATACAATTAGATATAAGCATTAGAAAATTTAATTCATTTTACTATTCGCTGCTTGAATCCTTTTTCCCATACTTCTCAAGTATCTGCAAATCAAAAGGTTTACTCTCCTCACCAAAATAAACTGTTCTATGCGGAAATGGTATTTCGATATTGTTTTCATCGAAAGCATATTTTACTCTGCGCAAAAATTCTCTGCCAACCGCCCACTGCCTTATTGGGAGGGTTTTTATTCTCCCTTTTATTACAACAGCAGAATCACCGAATTTATCTACACCAAAAATTTCCGGTTCTTCAAGCATAAGTTTTCCAAATTTCGAATCTTCAAGAAGTTTTTGACCGATCTCTTTCATAATATCAATTACTGTATCGGTATCTTCTTTATATGCGACACCAATTTCAAAAATATATGCCGACCATTCCTTGGTTAAATTGCTTAAAGTATCAATACTTCCATTGGGAAAAATATGAACTACTCCGGCAAGGTCTCTCAGAACAATAGTTCTAAAATTTATTTTTTCAACTAAACCGCCGGTACCGTTTATCTGCGCAACATCACCAACCCTTACTTGATTTTCCATTGTGATAAAAATTCCAGATATAAAATCACGCACCAAATTCTGTGCACCAAACCCAATAGCTAAACCGACTATACCCGCACCGGCAATTATAGGTCCAATCTCTACGCCAATTTCTCTAAGCACAACTAGGAATGCCGTAAGCCAAAGAGCCAATAGTGCTGCCTGCTTTAAGAGCCTAACCAAAGTGTTTACCCTTTTTTCCGATTCTGTCGGGGGTTCACCTTCAGCAACGCTTTTTTTAAGAAGCTGTTTTTCTAATCTTCTTAAAAAGTTTAACAGCACCTTCATTACAACCCACGCAATCACAAGAATAATAATTATTCTTATAGATGTTTTAATAACTCCCTGCCAATCAATTTCACCTATTATTTCATTAACAAATTCTAACATTATAAATCCTTACATCATCTTTTTCTTATTTATAAAATTTCCAAAAATATATTTTTACATGTTATTATGTTTTTCCAACAATTTTTCTGCACGAGGCTTAAATAGTAAATGATAAACTATATCAAGATAAGCTTCCATATCTTTCATATCTAAGTCTGTTAAGTATTTCCAAAATCCGAATATTTTTGAATTTGTTAAAAGTTTGTTTGAATACAACTTCCAATTGTAAGCCTCATTAACTCTCTTAATACTATTTTGCGAAATCTCTTTCCAATAATTTTCATCTTGATTAAAGCGGGTAACAACATCTAATAATATTTGCTTACTCTCCTCTTTATTTATCGGGTCAATATGAAAACCGCTTACACCATTTTGAATTATTTCTAAAGGACCGCCATACTTTGTTGCAATTACAGGTATTCCCGAAATCATAGCTTCGAGAACAGTTAACCCGAATCCCTCAAATAATCCCGGTTGAACGAACAATCCTTTTCTTTCAGCAATAATTCTGTAAACTTCCCCAGCATCATTTTTTCTAAATAGTTTTCCAATCCACCTAATTTTATTATGAAGTTTAAACTCATCAATCAAACTCCACATGAGATGAATTTGTTCAATCTCTTCCTTGTCACTTGAGTTTGCCGCATCTATTTTTCCTGCAACAATAAACAAGTTTGCACGCTGCTGAAGTTCTTCCGATTCCCCGAACCATCTTACAAGTGAGGTTAGATTTTTATTTTTATCTAAACGAGCTAATGAAAATATCGGTACTAGATCAGGATTTTCCAATTCACCGAAAACTTCTTCATCTTCCATATTCTCAAAAAGTAGTTTGGTTAAATATTCCCTGCTCTTTTGATTACGCTGTTTTGTTTTTGTGTAAGGAAAAAACATTCGCTCATTTACTCCGGGCGAAATTATATTAAATTTAATATTATATAGATCAACACCATTTTCAACACGGTAAAGCCCCGGTAATGTAAAGTGTTTATGAGTTTCGTATTGACCAACGGAATATTCTGTTCCT
Source organism: Ignavibacteriota bacterium (assembly GCA_013112585.1). GTDB lineage: Bacteria > Bacteroidota > Ignavibacteria > Ignavibacteriales > Melioribacteraceae > IGN16. The sequence goes on from JABFGH010000036.1 coordinate 13,761, forward strand.
GCAATCTCTTGATAAGTAGATGTGATTTGAAAGTTAGATGAATTCATTGCAATCAAATCGGCAGTAAACTGTGTTGAAAAATTATACTGATCTTCCATATCTTTCCAATATAAATCACTAAACAAATATTTACTTTTTTCGAGCGCATGTGCAATGCAGCACTGTGTTACATTAAATTTTTTAGAAAGTAAATATGAGACCAAATTACCATCAGAGTAGTTGCCGACTATTAAATCGGGGTTACCCTTAAACTCGGCTTTCAGTTCCACCTCTGCATCTTCGGCAAATTCTTCAAGGTAGGGCCAAATCTCAAATCGCGATATCCAGTTATCTGTAATCCTCGGATTGTGAGTTCTAAATGGAACCCGCAGTATCCATGTGTTTTTTGTGTTAACTACTTTTTCTAACCTCTGATTGCATTTAGTGTTGCCTGCATTCGGTATTAAGCGGGTAAGAATAATTATTTTAGGTAAAATATTTATTCCTGCTTGATTCAAAGAATCGATCAATGTTTTTTCTAATGCTTTAACTTGATCAAGTATGTAAACGATTTGTCCGCCGCTATCGGGTAAGCCCAGTACATTTTGCTGAGCAAAATATCCATGCGGACTAACAATTGCGATATTGAATATCATTGGAATTTTTGCTAAGAATTCCTTTAATGTAGTATTATCGGGCGAGTGCAGCAAGTTGTCAAGAAGCTGCAAATTCGATTTTATCTCCTTTACATCTTTACCTAACCCCTTTTCAAAACCTAAGCTCTGCAGTTCATGTTTTATGTTTTCATATCGTTCTTTCTTATCAAATTTACCTAAAGTGTTAATTGTTTTTTTAATATTAGTTATAAGATGATCGGGCGATTTTATTCTATCGTTTAAAATTAATTGTTGACCATCATACTTGTGCAGCTTAACATAGTTGAACAAAACTTCTTTCCATTTATCAATATCATTGAACATTTTGCTTGAAAGAAATTTATTCAAGTATTCTACACCGTCGCCAATGCTCTGATAGTCCCTTACAGAAGGATAGTTTTCGTAAAAAGGTTTGAAGTTTAACGTTAGAATATCGTCATCAATATCGGGGTTAACAAATTTTTCTTTTGCTATCAAGTATTCTTTAATCGAAATTTTCTCAACCACCATTTCTTCAATATTAGCAATGAAAAAACTTGAGTGCCCGATTTTTACTCTTACATCTAAATAAATTGTATGATTGTGAATTATAATTTCCTGCAGCAGATTTATTACTTCTTCAAGTTCTTCTGATACATTCGGTTCATCATTTTTATAGTTTCTAAAAATTTCACAAGTCTCGCCAATTATTAACAGCTTTTTTTCCTGCTCAAGTAATGAGTTTAAGAAATCAAAAAATTCAATTTTATTTTTTTCAATATATTCCAATATATCAATCATGTTTACAGCCTTTCTTATTTCTTAAAAAATTTATAATGATCTAAACCTTCTATAATACCATTTGCAAACTTACTATCGGCAAAATAAATTCGCCGCCTTCCTTTAAGTTTATCTAATTCCTTTGTATGATTTGCAACAACTACACCAAATAATTCTCCGGTAAGCATGTCTTCATCATTACCCGAATCACCTCCAACAAGAATTGAATCTAACGGAATGTTCCAGCGATAGCTTAGATAACGTATTGCCCTGCCCTTGCTTGCTCTGAAGGGAAGTAAATCAATATATGTATCGTGACTAACAATAAGGTTAGTTTTAATTTTATTGCTTCTCAGCAATTCCCGCGCTTCTTCAATTGCACCGATTTCTCCAATTAAATTATAGCTTATTTTAAAGTCACGCTGATTTTCCGGCACCTGCATTTCTATTCCCTCAACGCTGCTAAGCAGTTCTTTTATTTTCTTCGGTTTCCATGCATTTTTTATATGTGCCGCCCAGCTTGTTGAATAAATATATTCTTCACCGCTTCTGTAATAAATTTCGGACCCAACGGATGAAATTATTACATCGGGCATTATTAAATCAATTTCGGTTAAAATGCTTATTGCTGAATCGATCGTTCTTCCGGTTGCAACACCAAAGCCTATGCTGCTATCCATATTATCCAATATATTTTTTAATTTTAATATAGCTTCTTCATCTCCGGTAATGGTTTCATCAATATCAAGTATTATAAGTTTTTTGAATTTCAAAAATTTCCTTCCTGTCTCTATAAAAGTTCTCGGTTCTGTTTTTGTTTTATCAATAATTCCAATTGCGTTTTCCAAATATTTACTCGTATGTGCATCCCATGAATAAAATTCTTTAACATGGTCTATACCGCTTTGGGAATAACTGCTCCATAAATCTTTATCCTTTAAAATTTTATTTACGGCATCACTAATATTTTTTGTTTCTAAAACATCAACAAGAATTCCATTATGAAGATTACCTATAATATCTCTCGGTCCGCCGTCATCAGTAGTTACAACCGGCAGTCCGGCAGATGCCGCTTCAATTAATGTAATGCCGAAATTTTCAGTAAAAGCACTATTTACAAATACGCCTTGTGTCTCTGCGGCAATTCTGTATAGTTCCGGTACTTCATCTTCAGAATTTTTTTTGGGTATTGCCATTTTACCGTATAGGTTATACTTATCCAACTGCAGCAGCATATCTGTTAAAACTTCTCTTTCTAATTCCGGCATTTCAGTTATATCTTTTCTGATACCGGCATAAATAGCGAGGTTAGCTTTTTCCTGCAGTTCCTTATCTTCGCCGTATGCTTTTATTAATCCCGATATATTTTTAATCTTGGTAGGGCGGCATAGGGTAAGAATTAAAGGTTTATGCATGTTTGTAAAAAACCGCCAAAGTTCTTCGGTTAAACTTGTTCTAATTTCTTTTTCTTCATCATCCCATTCGCGCTTTATATTATAGGGATAAAACTTTTCGAGTGATAGTCCCGGCGGAATAACCATAAATTTTGCAGCCGAATAATTTTCATACTTGCCGTACTGTTTTTTTATTTCATCCTTTGTACTGGTTATTACCCTGTCGGCATAAAAAATAGAATCCTCTTCTGCTTGAATTCTTTTTGACATGTTGAATCTTTTTTCAATTTCCTCTTCAGCATAATCATGAGCAATTAGTGATTCTTTTTTTAGAATACCGAGCGAATGTCCTGTATGAATGAACGGCAGTCCAAAAAATCTTGTTAGCTGCGTACAAACATATCCGGCATCGGCATAGTGGCTATGAATTAAATCGGGCAAACGATTTTGAGCTTTGAGGTATTTAATAGTTTTGTCAACAAATTCCTCAAGGTGATCCCAGAGCAATTCTTTACGCATATACTTTTTGCCGCCGCATCTAATTCTAACGATGCTTAGCTTATCATTAACCTCCTCATACCGCTGTGCATAATCTTTTGATACTGACTTATCTTCTAAATACCTGGTAAGGATTTCTACTTTTTCCACCTTAGGGCTGCGGCTAAGATTTTCGGCAAATTCTAATACATACTTGGTTTGTCCGCCGGTATCAGAATCTCTTCCTAATTCTAAATCTCTTCCTCGCAATAAGCCGTGAATATTATATAATTGAATATACAAACCTTTATTAGTGCTGCTCATCTAATATTTTATCCCCGTATATTTTATAAATTTCTTCATCTTCTATTAAAGCGCCTTTTCGTTTGATTACTTCTGATGCAAATGATACAGCCAGAAAGTTTATTTTTTCAATATCAATATTGTGCAAGATTCCCAAAGCAAGTATTGCTGAATAGGCGTCGCCTGCTCCTACGGTATCGACTACATTAACAGCCGGCGATTTACAAAAGCTGGTTCCGGAATTTGAAAAAAGTTCAGCACCTTCTTCCCCTTTTGTAACGCTTACAAATTCAATTTTATATTTCTCTTTGATTTTTTTTACTGTTTTATAGTACCCTTCATTTTCATCGAAAAATAGTTCACTAATTAGTTTTAGTTCATCTTCATTTACTTTTAATATATTGCATGCAGTAAGTGATCTTTCAATAATATCTTTGCTATAAAAATTCTGCCTAATATTTATATCAAACATACTTTGGTATGATCCATTTGCTAAGTTTTGTATTGTCGTTCTCGATACTTTATTTCGCTGAGATAGTGATCCGAAGTAAAGTAATTTAGACTCGGCTATTATTTCATCCTCTTCTACTTTAGATAAATTTATATAGTCATAAGCCCTGTTATCAAAAATAGTAAAGTCAGGTATTTTATTTTCATTCAATTCAATAAGAACTTTTCCCGTTTCGATATCACTTTTAATATCAACATATTTAGTGGAGATTTTACTGCTCTTCAAAAATTGCAATATCTCCTTGCCTTCTTCATCATCTCCAATTGCGGTAATAAAATTTGTGTTTCCGGCAATTTTATTTATATGATAAATAAAATTAAATGGTGCACCGCCAATTTGTTTTTCACCTTCATAAACGTCAAAAAGTATTTCCCCAATCGAAGTTATAATTTTTTTATTCATAATTTATCTTAGTAAGAGTATCTTATTTAATAAGAAAAACATCGGTAAAAAGCAAAAAATTCCACAAAAAAAGCACTTTTTTCAATCATCAGATTTTCATTTTCTATAATAATTTTTAGGAGCCGTAGCGGATGCATTAAATGCGGCAGCTACAAATGTGTTAATAACAGTTTATGATATACTTGGAAATGAAATTACTTTATTAGTAAATGAACAAAAACCTTCCGGGACTTACGAAGTTGTTTGGGATGCAGGAAATCAGCCGAGCGGAATATACTTTTATAAAATTGAGACAGATTATTTTTATCGTTTGTAAATATTTATATTTCAGAAACAAATACTGATTTATAAAAATAATCTCATTTAGAAAAGATATAACAAAATGAAAATAAATAAAACCGGCGACTTAGAACAACCAATGTTTATAAGTGTTTTAGAACTTTTTAAAATCGGCATTGGTCCATCAAGCTCGCATACAATGGGACCCATGACTGCCGCAGCAGATTTTTTAAACTTGGTTAGTAAATTTTTATCCCGCAGCAAGCATAAATCCGGTCTGCGAATTCAATGTATCTTAAAAGGGTCTTTAGCCTTCACCGGAAAAGGACATGCCTCGGATAAAGCTGTGGTACTTGGGTTAAACGGCTATTCACCCAAAAGTTTAATTGAAGAGGATACCAGTTTATTGATTAAAACTCTTTGGAATAATAAATCAATAAAACTGAATGGGACTGAAGAGATTGAATTTTCACCTGAAGCGGATATAATTTTTGACAACAATGATCCTTTACCTGAGCACCCGAATGGAATGATTTTTAACTTGATTGATAATTCAGGTAAGATTCTGTTATCTCAAATTTACTTTTCAATAGGCGGCGGATTTATAAACACACAAGCTGAAATTCAAAACTTAAAAGCGCCCATTAAAATGATACCAGATAGTTCCCGCCCCTACGCATTCAGTTCGGCTGAATCAATGCTGCAAATGTCTGTCGAAAGCGGTTTATCAATTGCCGAAATGAAAAGATTGAACGAACTTGTTTTTATATCGGAGAATGAACTTAACAACCGGCTTGATGAAATTTGGAATGCCATGCGGATATGTCTTGAAAGAGGATTAAGTACAGATGGAATTTTGCCCGGCGGATTAAACATCAACCGACGAGCGCATAAAATTTTTAATCAGCTTAACCTGCACACAAATATTACCGATTGGCTAAGTGTTTATGCAATGGCTGTTAATGAAGAAAACTCTGCCGGGCACATGGTTGTTACTGCTCCAACAAACGGCGCTGCCGGAGTTATACCTGCTGTTTTATATTATTTTATTAATCACCGAAACGGAACAAAAGAACAAATTAGGGAGTTCCTTTTAACTGCCTCGGCAATAGGCGGATTAATAAAACACCGAAGCTCAATTTCAGGTGCGGAAGTGGGATGCCAGGGCGAAGTCGGTTCGGCGTCTTCAATGGCGGCTGCCGGGTTATGTGCATTAAAAGGCGGCACACCACATCAAGTAGAAAACGCAGCGGAGATTGCCCTTGAACATCATCTTGGAATGACATGCGATCCGATTGGCGGACTTGTACAAATACCCTGCATTGAACGGAATGCATTCGGGGCGGTTAAAGCTTACACAGCAGCCTCACTTGCCTTGCGGGGTGACGGGCAGCAATTTATTCCGCTGGATAAATGCATTGCCGCAATGAAAGAGACCGGTCTGGCGATGTCTCACAAATATAAAGAAACTTCTCTCGGCGGACTTGCGGTAAGCATTACTGAGTGTTAGAGGTAATTCCTAAAAACAAATATTTACCAATATATTTATATATAGACATTATTTTGCTTGCAAATATAAACCAATTTCCACTATATTTGGTAAACTTTTGATCAAAATAAATTCATGATTGTGACCACACTCCAAAATTACTTTAATAAAAAAAATGTCTTCACTAGAGATGAACTATTTCATTTCTACCTTTTAAGTGAACAAGAACTCAACAAAAATACTTTTGCTTGGCGAATTTATAATCTAAAAAGAAAAGGAATTATTAAACAAGTTGGGCGAGGATTATATTCATTACAATCTAAAAGCAATTACTCGCTTGAGTTAAGTGCTGATTCTACTAAAATTGCACAAAGTATATCAAAAACTTTTACTGAAATAAATTTTTGTATTTCTGATTCAACATGGATAAACGAATTTACCAGCCATCAATATTCAAGTAATTTTACAATTGTCGAAGTTGAAAAGGATTTTTTAGAATCAGTTTTTTTTAATCTCAAAGAAACTACTAAAAATGTTTTTCTTAAACCGAACGAGACCGAACTTGACAGATATATTTCTGATTTGGAAAGTGCAATCATCTTAATTCCATTTATAACCAGAACACCTATTCGGGAAATGGAGAATCAGAATTTTAACACTCCAACGATAGAAAAACTATTGGTGGACATATACATTAAAAATAGTCCCTATTTTTTTCTTACAAATTCTGAAATAGAAACTATTATTCAAAATGCGTTTAGAAAATACATTATAAATCAAACGACATTACTTGCCTATGCTGAAAGACGTGGAAAGAAGAATGAGATTAAAAATTTTCTTATTAAGAAAAAGCTCATTGAGGTGATGAGTGATTAAAAAACATTGTTTCTCTGAGGAATGGATTAACGGGTTTCGTAGGGAAAAGAAATATTCAAAAATAAACCCGCCTATTTTGGAAAAGATGATAAATGCTCTTTCTTTGCTTCAGCATTTGGTAAAAAATGATTTGAAATTTGTATTCAAAGGCGGAACAAGTTTAATTCTCTTACTTGATAATTCAAGTAGATTCTCGGTTGATATTGACATTTTAACCACACAAAATAGGGAAACAATAGAACCAATTTTTAATAAAATAATTGATAATTCACATTTCGCTAAGTGGGAACTCGATGAACGCCGAAGCTATAAATCCGGTATTCCAAAAGCTCATTATGAATTTCAATTCAACTCGATTTTCAGCAAAAAAGCAAATTCTATTTTGTTGGATATTATATTTGAGGAGCCAAAATATCCAAAAGTTCAAACACTGCCAATAAAAGCAAAATGGATTGATACAGATGAAGAATTATCTGCTAACATTCCAACTGTTGAATCTATTGTTGGAGATAAACTAACAGCTTTTGCTCCGAATACAACCGGAATATTATTTGGAAGCGGAAAAGAATTGGAAATAATAAAACAACTTTATGATTTAGGAAATCTTTTTGAAAAGATTGATGACCTTGAAATAGTTAATAAAAGCTTTCTAATATTCGCTAATCAAGAAATAGAATACCGAGAGTTAAATATTACTCCGGAAGATATTCTCGATGATATTCTAAAAACTGCTAAACTTATTTCACTTAGAGAAAAGAACAAATCAGAAGATGAGAAAAGTCAGTTCAAAGAAATTCAAATGGGAATAAGAGGTTTTGCAAATTTTTTAATTTCCGGAAATTTTAGAATTGATGATGCAATAAACGCTTCAGCAAGAGTTGCCTATTTAGCAAGTAGATTAAAACATAAAGACTTTTCTCCGCATGAAACATTTACGAACCAAGATATATCAAAAATAAATTTAACACACCCTGATTGGAATTATTTAAATAAACTAAAAAAATTACCCGATAAAAGTGGATTCTTTTATTGGCAAAAAACCATTGAAATTTTAGAACAAAAATGAATAGCTTGAAATATAATTTTTTGGAAAATAATATGAGCAATAAATAAGAACAAGGATTCTTTTAGCATTTAAGGATACTTTTGTGGGACACAAAATTAAAGGTAAATCCGGTTATGTAAATTTACTTGACCTTAAACAACAGTACTTTGCTCAAATTGAACCATACACACGCAAAGACATTGCCCTTGAACATCATCTTGGAATGACATGCGATCCGATTGGCGGATTGGTACAAATTCCCTGCATTGAACGGAATGCATTCGGGGCGGTTAAAGCTTACACAGCAGCCTCACTTGCATTGCGGGGTGACGGGCAGCAATTTATTCCGCTGGACAAATGCATTGCCGCAATGAAAGAGACCGGTCTGGCGATGTCTCACAAATATAAAGAAACTTCTCTGGGCGGACTTGCGGTTAGTATTACTGAGTGTTAGAAAATATAGCATCTTGTTTTTTAACAGACATATTGATAAGGAAAAGTTCAAAGTATTCGAAAATGATAAAAATGTATTTGATGAGGATATGTCAGCACTTAGTTTTAGTAAAGTTGATTTGAAATAATTGATAATGTTTTTGCAACTATAAATTTTTTAATTAGTTTATAATAGTAACTAACAATAATTAAAGAGTTCTTTAAGATGTTTAACTTAAATTTATACCTCTGGAAATACATTCTCCCGGCAATAAAACAAGATTTTTTCAAAAGTAAAATCATTTCCTTTTTCACACTTTTTTATATTTCCATTTTTTCACTGCCGCGCAAATTTTTAATTCATTTCTTCTTCGGTAAAGGTTCTGACTATATAATTGACACCGAAAAAATGATTTTGGAAAACCCTCTCGTTTACCAAAAATTAAATTCAGCATTGAATGATAATTTTAAGAATGAAACTAAAGGCGTAGTTCATTTTTCTCAAATTGATTTGTATAATCCTCAATACAGGTATTCAATCGGCTCGTTTGAAGTTAATTATTCAATTGAAAATAACAACATAGATTTCCAGGTCACTTCAATTTATCGATACGGACGAAACAATGATAGATTATCAAAACACCTTCATAATTGGCTAAACGGATTTGCAAAGAGTGGAGGTGCAAATGATTTCCGAATCGTTGGAACGGAGTGGTCAATTCATCTTTTAGAATTCCGGCAAAAAAATATTCAGTTTGATAACGGCTTTATTAAAAAAGGCGGACCAACGCTCGGCAAGTTGTTATTGTAAAATATTTTAATACCGCAAAATTTTACGGGGTAAAAAAAATGGAAGAACAAAATTGCGAAAATTGTAAATTCAGAGCTAAGTATGATAACAATCCAAAATCATTTTTAGGCAGATTGTGGCGATGGCATGCAGGCTGGTGCCCCGGCTGGAAATCTTATATGAATTCACTTCCCGCAGAAAAACGAAATTCACTCGCTGAAAAATATGACCTGAGTAAATTCAAGTATTCAGAAAACTAAATTTTTATTCGTTCTAATTATTTTTGTAAAATTTCCTCGCGGTGATTCAGATATATCATTTAGCGAACCCCTTGAAATGACTTTGCAAACCGGCGAGACAGAAATATTTTTAGAGAGTCATTACAGAAATAACTAATTATCACTAAATTGAATTTTTGTGTACTTTGTATTAATTTAATTGAGGCATTTTGAATAATGAATTTTATTCTCCTTACAGAGGAAATTACGTAATAAACGAATAATAATTTAACATATAGTCCCAATAAACGTAATAGGTTTATTGGGATGTTGTAGGCAATTTAAAAGAACCCAAAACTTATGAATCAAAAAATCTTCATTTCATACTCTTGGACGACACCAGAACACGAAGAATGGGTTCTAAGTCTTGCGAAAAGACTTATTTCTGACGGAATCGATGTTGTACTCGACAAATGGGATTTAAAAGAAGGTCATGACTTATATGACTTTATGGAATCGATGGTGAAATCACCAGAGATTGATAAGGTATTAATTATTCTAGACAAGAAATACACAGAAAGAGCAGATTCCAGAAAAGGAGGTGTAGGAACCGAAACCCAGATAATCAGCCCCAAAATTTATAAAGATGTATCGCAGGAGAAATTTGTTCCAATTATCCGAGAGCGCAACGAAGAAGGTGAAGCATTTATTCCAACGTATCTTGATGGTCGTGTTTACATAGATTTATCAAATGATGAGCAGTTCGAAGAGAATTACGAAAGTCTTTTAAGAAATATCTATGGTCGTCCTTCCTTTAGCAAACCTAAAATAGGTAAAGCTCCAAGCTATTTATTCGAAGATAGTCCTCTTAATTTTAAAACAACTCACATTTTACGCGGATTCGAAAAACAATTGCTGAATAAACCCGATAGGGCAAACTCTCTAATTAGAGACTTTCTAGAAGACTTCAAAGAGAACCTAAAGGATTTCAGTATAACGTTTGAATCTAGAGACCAGATAGAAGTTGGCAAACAAATCTGTGAAAACATAAATCAGTATACACCCTTAAGAGACGATTTTATTCAGTTCTTCGATATTTTGACTAACTCGAATGTTGATTTTGACATTGACATAATAATCCAATTCTTTGAAGAACTACCCTTGTTCTTTTCCCCTCTTGACAATAGAAGTAGTTGGGGCACATTTGAATTTGACAACTTCAAATTTATCGTCCATGAACTACTCTTGTACTTGATTGCAGTTGGACTTAAAAACAATAATTATCAATTCATTGAAGAAATCCTTTATTCAAGCTACTTCACGAAAGACAAATACAACGGTAATAATGAAGCTAAAAGATTTGATGTGTTTTACGGTCATACAGACATAATCAAGCCGTACTACAATCAAACCCATTCTCAGAACTTTTTCAGTGCAATGGCTGACTTTATCATTAAACGTATTCCTGACTTTTTAACTAAAAGAATTTTAGTTCAGGCTGATTTGCTTTGCTATCATGTTTCTGAATTAAATAATCTTCGATGGTTTCCGATGACCTATGTATATGACACTTCAGGTCGTTACGAACTTTTTTATAGACTAGAATCGAAAAGACATTTTGAAAAAGTTAAGATTCTATTTGGTGTGGACACGGTAGAACAACTAAAAGATAGGTTGAATGAACTTGAAGAAAAAGACAAAGGGAATAACCATAGAGTAGCATATTCAGGATCTTTTGATTCTGTGATACCTCTCTATAGATTAATTGACAAGGAGAAATTAGGGACAAAAAGATAAAAAACTGCCTACAACAACACCTATACGCAATGCCCTTCGGGACACTGCGCATAGCCAAACCGTTGGCTGTAATCCAAGAAAAACGACCACCAAACTGAATGAAACCAAAGAATGATAAAATCAGTTGACATAAAAAGTGCAGCAACATTTGACAATAAAGTAGTACAGTTGATTGACTTAAAAAAAATCAATTTTATTTATGGTGCACACGGTTCTGCAAAGGCCACGATTTCAAACTTTATTTACGATAATTCAGATACAAAATTTGACGATTGTTCAATGGCTTGGTATAATGAGTTGCCATTAAATGTTTTAGTTTACAACACGAGGTTTCAAATGTTAAATTCAATAGTAACCTTTCTAACTTAAAGTACATTGATATTAAAATTAATGACCTTATTAAAAATTACATCTAAGATTAATGAATTAAGAATATGGAAGAAAATAAATCTCAAATAGTCATGTATCAAACTTCTGATGGACTAACAAAAATTGATGTTCGTTTAGAAAACGAAACTGTTTGGCTTACACAAGAGCAAATTGCACAACTTTTTGGCAAAGCCAAATCAACAATAAACGAGCATATAAAAAATGTTTTCAAAGAAGGTGAACTCGTAGAAAGCGAAGTTTCACAGAAATTCGGAATTTCCGAATTTCAGCAAAAAGCACCAATTCATTATAATCTTGATGTTATTATTTCAGTTGGCTATCGAGTAAAATCTCCACAAGGTACACAATTTCGTATTTGGGCAACAAAACGCATACACGAATACATCGTTAAAGGTTTTACTATGGACGATGAACGCTTGAAACAACTCGGAGCACGTTCACGATATTTTGAAGAACTTTTACAACGCATCAGAGACATACGAAGTAGTGAAAGAAATTTCTACCAGAAAGTAACAGATATATATGCCACAAGTATTGATTACAAAAAGGATGATGAGCAAACGAAACTATTTTTTGCTACTGTTCAAAATAAAATGCACTATGCTGTTCACGGGTTGACTGCAGCAGAAATGATTAAAAACAGAGTTGATGCATCCAAACCATTTCTTGGATTAACCAGCTTCAAAGGAAATTACATCACACAAAAAGATGTTGGGATTGCAAAAAACTATCTTTCAGAGGATGAGCTTAAACAACTTAACTTAATTGTTACTCTATATCTTGATTTTGCTGAGTTACAGGCTACAAATGGACGATTAATGAAAATGAATGACTGGATTCAGAAATTAGATGACTTTCTCAAAATTAGTGAAAAAAAGTTATTGAAAAATGTGGGAACTGTAAGTCATAACCAAGCTATTGAAAAAGCAAATAATGAATACCAAAAATATAGAGAAACCGAGGATAAAAAATACATTTCGGACTTTGACAGAGAAATGAAAAAGTTAATAAAGGAAAATAAGAAGAAAAAGTAAGCCAGCCCCAAAACCATACACATTTGCAATTCACACGAGCCAACGCACCAAACCAAAATTGCAAAAGAGTATGTCTTGCCGACGTTGAACACAAATGAAAACTTTTTGCAAATTTGAAAAGTAAAAAGATTAAAAAGAGAAAAGCCAGTGCTTAACAATGTGTATAATTTATTGGGCAGAAGGTGGTTAAATTAAAAGCGAGTACAATTAATAAACATATCAGCGGTTTGAAAATGAAATGCATTTTTAAATTCCCAACGCTTAATATACTCACCGCTACCCAATATTCAACAACTCTTTAACAATATCAAAACTCAAATATGGGTCAGTACCCAAAGTTCTACTTCTTCTGCTGAACGCCAATGCCGATCTCGTTTTGTTTTACTCGAAGCAGCTTTTACTGATTTTTTAAAACATCTTTCTAATTGAAACCTGTTTCCTTCTTCTATTTCTTTTTCTATAGGATGTTCTGTTGTTAAACTGGTTATTTGAGCTAAGTTTGAAAATATGAGTACCAGTTTCCCATCAGGTAAGAGTCTTTTTTTTGCCTCAGCGAAAAATTCCGGGAATAAGGTTTTATTGTAATAAATGTCGCTGTCAATGCTGCTCAGCCCATCAATTTCCGGAAGCCAGGGCGGATTAAACACAATCAACTCCGTCTGTTTTTCCCACTTACCAAAGAGATGTCCAAAATCCAGTTCAATCTTTCGAGAAAGCTTAGTTGTTCCCATAAATTCTATCAATCCAACAATTGCATTAGGATTTATGTCAGTTGCAAACACTTTTTGGAAATGGTGCTGTATCATTTGCAGGGAGAGTACACCACACCCAACTCCTATTTCTATAGCTGATTTCTTTAATCCTTTGTATCGCTTCAGCCAATTGTCAAAAAGCACTAAATGTTCAAAACGTGTTGGAAAGTATGTTCCGTAGTAAGGGTGAATTTTATTGCGAAGCACAGGTATAGAAATCCCCTTTTGGTACCATTGCCAAGAACTATTCAATCCTTGTATTTGAGGAAAGGTCAGAAAGAAATGATTATTTTCCGGGTAAAACTTTTCTAACCAGCCAATACTCGGAGCTTTCTTTACACATAATTTTTGATCGATAATTTCTAATAAAATTAGATTTGAAAGTTTATAGTATTCTGAACGATACTTAAGCTGCTCCTTAAAAGTTTTATTAGGTAATTTTAGTTTTAAATATTTGTGCAGATCATGTAGAAGAGATATTCCGTCATTATAAAATTCCGAGATTAGTATCGATTCACCTTCGTTTAAAGCCTCTATCGCAGATGCAGCCTCAGTACCGCGTTTAAACGTTTTAATTTTTTTATCAATTTCAATAGGCTCCGGCTTGTTTACTTCGATGTCAGTAATCATTGGTTATTTCCTTTTTCTGATAAGGTTTGTAATCCTTTCTGCTGTAATGTATGGATAAATATTCAAAGAACATTGGGTAACAACATTGTGCCCGTTCTGAAATATCGAATAGATATATTGAAAATGAAACAGAGCCAAAAAAAAAATATGCAGAATTAATTTATCATAAAATTTAACATCTGCCATTGCTGGGTGCAGATAAGGATTAAAAGCATTCCAAAATATTGAACTATCGTTTAAAACAAAATTGAAAAGGTTGACCTAGCAGGAAAACTTTAGAATCTTCTCACTGCAGTCTTTGCGTTTTTTATCTCTGCCCCCTCTGCGCGAAAAAGAAAAGCAGATCATATAAAATGTATCTCTAAGATATTTTGGTTGCCATGAATCAAATTGCCGAATACATTTACAATCTTTCCTTTGATGATTTTAGGGAAGAGAATAAAACTGTTGAAAAAATGGGGGTTCAACTCCCGGTAAACTTTTGTTCAAAATTTTCTTTACTTAAGTTCAAATCTTCATACAATTTACCTTTCTATTTTTTACCTTAGTGTTCATAATAATCACAAACTATCAAGCATTCAATGTTTCTACTTATTTTCTATTTATTCCTTGCTCTATTCGTCTCATTCCTCTGTTCGGTAATGGAGTCTGTACTTCTTTCAACTACAAAAACTTTTCTTAAAGTTAAACTGGATAAAGGTTTTACTGCTGCAAAGACTTTCATCAAACTGAAAGAAAATATTGAAAGACCTTTAGCTGCAATACTTTCCTTAAATACCGTTGCACACACTGTTGGTGCCGCAGGAGTTGGGGCACAAGCCGCCAAGCTTTTTGGAGAATTTTATTTCGGTATAATCTCAGCAGTATTAACTTTGTTAATTCTAATTTTTTCTGAAATAATTCCTAAAACTATTGGCGCACGCTACTGGCGTAACCTTGCTC
The DNA here is from genome assembly GCA_013112585.1 of Ignavibacteriota bacterium. Taxonomy (GTDB): domain Bacteria; phylum Bacteroidota; class Ignavibacteria; order Ignavibacteriales; family Melioribacteraceae; genus IGN16. Next base: position 28,916 of record JABFGH010000036.1, read on the forward strand.
TTATCTCCGGAAAAATTATGCACGTGATGATTATTTTTACCTATCCCCTTGTTATTATGACTGAATATATTGCTAAAATTTTCGCAAAGAATCCGAATGAATTTTCCGTTAGCCGAAGTGAAATTTCGGCATTGGCAAACATCGGAACAAAAGAGGGAGTGTTTGAGGAAAAGGAGAATAAAATAATCCAAAATTTAATTCACTTAAAAACAATAAAAGTTTCTCAAATAATGACACCGAGAATTGTTGTTAAAATCGCTGATGAAAATTTAACTGTGGATGAATTTCTGCACGATAAAAATTTTCTTCATTTTTCCCGAGTTCCGGTTTACAGTGAAAATAAGGAAAACATTACCGGATATATTTTTCGCCAAACTGCATTTCAAAAAATTACGGAAAGTAAGGGAAATACAAGACTGAAAGAAATCGCCCGAGATATTGCTGTTGTTACCGAATTTCTGCCGGTCTTTGATTGCTGGGAAATTCTATTAAAGCGGAAGGAACACATTGCTCTTATTATTGATGAGTACGGCGGTATGGACGGGATTGTAACAATGGAAGATATAATTGAAACTTTACTCGGTATCGAAATTGTTGATGAAGGCGATAGGGTTACGGATATGCAGCAATACGCTCGAAAAAAATGGAATGAGCGTAAAGCAAAATATGATTTTCTGAGTGACTCTGAGAAATGATCATTCCTCAATTTAACCTTCAAATTTAATACAATTAAATTTATGAATATGTTGTTTTTATTCATCATTAAAGATATTTAGAACAGATAATGTTGGAACTTTACAACATTACAGCAAATAAAACTTGTAATAATTCGGATTTAATAATATATTTGTTGTGTAAAAACTACATTAAAAGCAATAAACAAGGTTAATGATGAATACTTCCGACATTAGTATTAAAAGTGATGCAGCAATTCTTAAGAACATTGGCGAATTTATTAGGCATCATCGTCTAAGTCAAAATAAAACTCAAAACAAGCTTGCCGAAGAAGCAGGCATCAACCGAACTACTTTGGTTGAATTTGAAAAAGGCAAACGCTCAAATACAATTACACTTATTCAATTACTTCGCGCGCTTGATAAACTATACGTTCTCGAAAACTTTGAAATTAAAGAACAAATTAGCCCGTTAAAATTGGCAAAGATCGAAAAGAAAAAAAGAAAACGAGCCTCCCGTGTTAGTGAAAAGAATGAACTTTACAATTCCGAGTGGTAATGATAACTGCGGCGGAAATTAAAATATGGAATAAACCGGTCGGTGCAATTGCGTGGGATTCAACAAGCGAGATCGGCAGTTTTGAATTCTATCCTGAGTTTGAGCAGCATAATTGGAATTTAGCACCAATCAAGATGCCGATTAAAAATTCAGCAGGAAAAGTATTTTCATTTCCTGAACTACGAGGTACATCAACATTTAAAGGGCTGCCTGGATTAGTTGCAGATTTGCTGCCGGATAAATACGGCAATGCACTAATAAACACTTGGCTTACAAGACAGGGAAGACCAACAAACAGTTTAAATTCTGTTGAATTGCTTTGCTTTATTGGCATTCGCGGAATGGGTGCCATAGAAGTAGAACCTGCTTTTCCAAAATCTGCTGCTAAATCAACCAATATCGAAATTGATAGTTTAATAAATGTCGCGAATAAAATACTTTCAGCAAGAAATAATTTTTCTACAAATGTTGCCGGCAATGAAGAAAAGGCTTTGATAGATATTCTTAAAGTAGGAACATCAGCAGGCGGTGCCAGGGCAAAGGCAGTTATTGCCTACAATACAAAAACCGGTGAGGTAAGAAGCGGACAGACTAAAGTGCCAAAAGGATTTTCCCATTGGCTTATCAAATTTGACGGAGTAAGAGACAGTCAGTTTGGATCTTCCAGTGGTTACGGGCGGGTTGAAATGGCATATCACAAAATGGCAGTGGATGCCGGTATTGAAATGACCGAATGCAGATTGCTTGAAGAAAATAACCGTGCACATTTTATGACTCGGAGATTTGACCGTACTCCCGATAATGATAAAATTCATTTACAAAGTTTTTGCGCAATGCAGCATTATGATTTTAATGAAGTTAATTTTTACAGTTACGAACAGCTTTTCGAAACAATGAGGATTTTGCTCCTCCCATATCCTCAAGCAGATCAGCTCTATAGAAGAATGGTGTTTAATGTAATGGCAAAAAATTGTGATGACCATACTAAAAATTTTGCATTCATGATGGATAAATCAAGTAAGTGGAGCCTCTCCCCCGCTTTTGATGTTTGCCATGCATACCGTCCTGGTAGTGAGTGGGTTAGTCAGCATGCATTAAGTGTTAACGGTAAAAGGAAAAATATAACAAAGGATGATTTGCTGGAAGTAGCGATTCAAATGAACATCAAAAAACCAAAAATAATTATTGAGCAAATTTTTGATGTTGTTAGCAATTGGAAAGAATACGCTAAAGATTTTGATGTTGAATCAAAATTAAAAAATGCAATATGGAAAACCTTTGAACTGAAATACTAAACCGATGATGAAGATTACGAGTTATAAATGAACCACCTATATCAGGTGGTTCATTTGGTAAATAATAATCAATAATGTTAACTCTACAATTTTATTTTCACACCGCCGTTAATTATTCTCCCGTCAGTCGGTGCGTACAACTCTACAAAATTTGGTTCCGCTGAAGTACCCGTAAACATTGGACCATATTTAGATTGCCTAGTATCAAAAATATTTTCAAAGTTTATGTAAAGATTAATATTTCCAATTCTCTTTTCAATCATAATTCCATTGATCCAAAAATCAGTTACGGTTTTTCCATCACTTAATTTTTGCTTACCGGTATAATATGCCTCAAGTCCAATTCTCATACTTCCATGCACTTCATATATAAGAACAATTCCCAACCGGTGTTTAGGCGTTAATGGAAATGTTGAAGAGGAATTATTTGAATGGGTTTTAACTTCTGTAAATGTATAACCGGCAAAGAGTTTGTAGTGATCCAAAGAAAATTTAATATTTGTTTCAACTCCCTTAGTATCATTGTAGCCATCTAATGATTTAAATTCATACAAATTGTTTGCGGACTGAAATTCTAAATAGAGCGGATCAGAAATTCTTGTATAGAAAAATAAATTATTGATTGAGAAAACTAGTTTATCAAATAAAATTGTTGAATAGTTTATATCATAGTTAAGTCCGTATGATTTTTCAGCATCTGTTTGGTCTTTATCAATTGGTAATATATTTCTGTAGGCAAGTTCATCAGATTTTTCTGTAAAGATAGTTGGAATTTTATAACCAAAACCTCCGCCAATTCTGCTTGTTACATTAGGTGAAATTTTCATTAGAAAATTTATTCGCGGTAAAGCAAACAGACCATAATCATCATTGTAATCAATTCTTAACCCGGTCTCTAAAGAATAATTATTTGAAAGATCATATATGTTTTGAATAAATGATCCATACGTAATATCAGTAAATCCTTTATCTGTATTGGCATTACTGCGGTCATTAAATTTTTCCGTAGTCATATTTAATCCAAACTGCCACTCTCCATACTTTGTGGTGAATTTATAAACTGCTTCGGAAAATGTAGAAAATTGCTCACCGCTGAACAAATAATTTGGGATACTTAACTTGCGATCAAAAAAGTTAATACTGTTTTTAATTGAGAAATATTTTTCTCCCCCTGTGTAACTATACTTTGTTTGCAAAGAATACCGCTTACTAACATTCTTTTCAAAAAATAAATTCGGAGTATTAGAATTTTCAACCACATCAAGATGACCGCCAATTCTATCTTCTGTGGAAAAGCTTCCGGCAACCTCTAAAGTTTTAGTTGAACCAAAATAAAAATAGAATTTTGGGTTGATTGTATAACGTTCAATTTCCGGAAGATCAGAAAATTCATCATCATTATTATCATATATTTTCTGTGTATTTCTCGTCGCCAAAAGCGTTATTCCATACTTATCAAATTGTTGAGAATAGAAACCGCTCAAATCTAAACCCAATGCAGATGTAAGATTTATTAAGAATGATATTTCTCTCTCCTCTTGAGGCACTTTACTTATTAAATTTATTAGTCCGGCGATAGCCCCGCCGCCGTATAGTGTTGAAGAACTTCCCTTTATAATTTCAATCTGCTTAAGGTCTAACGGCGGAATTTGAACTAGACTTAAACTGCCGGAAAAACCTCCATAAAGAGGATAGCCATCTTTTAATAGCTGAGTATATTTACCATCTAAGCCTTGTATTCTAAAAGTATTATTTGCACTTGACGCAGATGTTTGCTGAACCTGGATACCGGTACTTTCATTTAACATCATAGAAATATTTGAAGGGTCCATACTAATTTTTTCATCAATCTCTTCACCGGCAATTACTTCAACACGTGTGGCTTCATTCTCTATTGTTCTGGATGACCTGGTTGCATTAACAAATATTTCTTCCAGTTCCTCCGAATGTGTTTCCATTTTAACAGAAATAAATTTTTCAGAATAGGGTAAATTTATTTCAATTACTAAATCTTCGTAGCCGACGTAAGAAAATTTAATTTCCATATTTCCGCTTGGAATATTCGTAAATATAAAATTTCCATCTTCATCTGTTGTGGTTCCAAAATTAGTCCCAACAATTATAATATTCACTCCAACCAGGCTTTCGCCCGAATCATTATCTGCCACATTTCCACTAATATTATTTTGTGAATAAATAATTGAGCTAAGCATAAAAATGCTAAGCAGTAAAAACTTGCGAATCATAAAAAACTCCAATATTAAATTTTAAGATTATTGTGTATTAGATTAAATCTTAAAAATTTGGCGGCTGCCATGGGAGAGATAAATAACCTGAAATGTTTTGATTTATATTTGAGTGGGGATGCACCATATTATTATCAACAACTTTAGTATTGTTGATTAAAATATTAATACTTATATGATTACAGCAATTGCAAAAACAATATTCGCTGCAGCAATCGTCAGTTTCAGATTGAGAGAGTTCAACAATTGTTGCCTGCGAGGTTGAACATTTATTAACCACTGAATTCTGACACGCAAATATTGAACCGGCAGATAATATGAATATTATTAATAATGCTGTTTTCATGATTCAAATATATCAGTTTGTTAAATAAGATAAAATGTATTTTAGGAAAAACTTTAATTGATTATAAGTAAAGGATATTATTTTGTAAAAATAATAATGCTGATATTTTCAATATTTAGATAAAGATTCTTATTTTAAATTTTACTTTCAAAAAGATTAACAATAAATCATAAAAGGGAAACGATGAGTAATACAAAAATTATTTACACCAAAATTGATGAAGCCCCTGCATTAGCAACTTACAGTTTACTACCGATTCTAAAGGCGTTTACAAAAGGAACTGGAATTGAATTTGAGACGAGTGATATTTCATTGGCTGGAAGAATTATAGCTAATTTTCCTGATAATTTAACGGAAGAACAAAAAATACCGGACTATTTAGATCAGCTTGGCAAACTTGCAAAATCACCGGAAGCCAATATTATCAAGCTGCCCAACATCAGCGCGTCCATACCTCAGCTTCAGGAAGCAATTAAAGAGCTGCAAGAGAAAGGATATGATATTCCTGACTTTCCGGAAGAGCCTAAAACTGATGAAGAGAAAAAACTGCGTGAACGTTTTTCTAAAGTTCTCGGTTCTGCGGTAAACCCTGTACTGCGCGAAGGTAATGCAGATAGACGATCAGCAGTTTCAGTTAAAAAGTTTGCTCAAAAATTTCCCCATAAAATGATGAAGCCCTGGCCCGAATCCGGCTCCAAAGCACGAGTTGCACATATGAATGAAAAAGATTTTTATGGATCTGAAAAATCTGTAACTCTTGATAAACCATGCTCTGTTGATATTAAATTTATTGATGAAGAAGGAAATTCAAAAATTTTAAAAGAGAACCTATCTCTGCTTCAGGGTGAAGTGATCGATACTTCTGTAATGAATGCTGCCGCTCTTCGTAAATTTTATGCAGAACAAATTGAAGAAGCTAAAAAAGATGATGTGCTTTTGTCTCTCCATCTAAAAGCTACAATGATGAAGGTTTCCGATCCGATTATGTTCGGTCATGCTGTTTCCGTTTATTTTAAGGATGCATTAGATAAACATGCCGATACCCTTATTGAAGTGGGGGCTAATATAAATAACGGTTTAGCGGATGTACTTGAGAAAATAAAAAAACTGCCTGAAGAAAAGCGTGCTGAGATTGAAGCCGATATCAATAAAGTGTATGAAACTCAACCGGCTCTTGCTATGGTTGATTCAAGAAAAGGTAAAACTAATTTACACGTTCCTAATGATATTATTGTTGATGCATCCATGCCGAATGTAGTACGTGACGGCGGAAAAATGTGGAACAAGAATGATGAATTGCAGGACTGCATTGCAATGGTGCCCGATAGATGCTACGCAACTATGTATAAAGAAATAATTGAAGATGCAAAACGGAACGGGCAGTTTGATCCCGCAACAATGGGCGCAGTTGCAAATGTTGGATTGATGGCAAAAAAAGCTGAAGAGTATGGCTCACATGACAAAACATTTGAAGCTGAATCCGAGGGTAAAATTGTTGTTGCTGATCAAGAAGGAAATACTCTTTTAGAACAAGCAGTTGAACAGGGTGATATTTTTAGAATGTGCCAAACGAAAGATATTGCAATAAAAGATTGGGTTAAGTTAGCGGTAAACAGGGCTAAAGCCACCGGCGAACCTGCGGTTTTTTGGCTTGATGAAAATCGCGGACACGATGCCGAGATTATTAATAAAGTAAATACTTACCTGCCGGAATACGATACTTCAAATATTGAACTTCACATTTTAAAACCGGTTGATGCAATGAAGTTCACATTGGAAAGAGTAAGAAAAGGACTTAACACAATTTCTGTTACCGGAAATGTTCTTCGTGATTATTTAACCGACCTCTTCCCTATTCTTGAACTCGGAACGAGCGCGCGTATGTTGTCGATTGTTCCATTGCTCAATGGCGGAGGCTTATTTGAAACCGGTGCCGGCGGATCAGCTCCAAAACATGTTCATCAATTTTTGAAAGAAAATCACTTACGCTGGGATTCGCTTGGCGAGTATTGCGCATTAGTACCATCCTTTGAACTGATTGCTGAAAAAACGGGAAGCACAAAAGCTGCACTGTTAGCAGAAACGTTAGATGCTGCTATTGGAAAATATCTTGAGAATGGAAAATTTCCTTCGCGCAAGGTTAATGAAATCGATAATAGAGGAAGCTCATTTTACCTCGCTCTTTACTGGGCTGAAACATTAGCTGACCAAAACAAGGATGAAGATTTACAGAAGCGTTTTATGCCCGCAGCAAAAAAACTTAAAGAAAATGAAGATAAAATAAATGAAGAATTAATTGCAGCGCAGGGCAAGCCTGTTGATCTAAATGGTTACTACATGCCGGATGATAATACAGCATTTAGTGAAATGAGACCAAGCAAAACATTTAATGCAATTATTGATTCATTATAAATTTTGAAATAGCGTGAAACAATTAAAGGGGTTCAAAAATATTTGAATCCCTTTTTTTTACTTACAAAACTTTTAATATCTTTGCTAAGATTTTTCAAATTAAAACTCCGGTAAATATGAATAATTCTCAAAACAAAGTTTCTTTTTTTCAGAAGGCATTAAATTGGACAGAAAAAATAGGCAATGCCTTACCTCATCCGGCAACACTATTTGCACTATTTGCAGTTGCTGCTCTACTTTTTTCCGCTGTTGGTCATTTTTTAGACTGGGAAGTAATTCATCCCGGTACAAAAGAAATTGTAAAACCAATTAATCTTTTATCGCATGATGGTATTCACAGAATACTTTTGGAGATGGTAGAAAACTTTACCGGCTTTGCACCGCTTGGTATTGTGCTTGTGGCAATGCTCGGTATCGGTATTGCCGAACAAAGCGGATTGATAGATGCTATCATTCGTCTGCTTGTATTAAATTCTCCCAAACACCTTCTAACATTCGTGATTGTTTTTTCAGGCGTACTTTCAAACATTGCTTCCGATGTTGGTTACGTTTTACTCATTCCTCTTGCCGGAGTAATATTTCTTGCAGTGGGAAGACATCCAATTGCGGGAATGGCAGCAGCATTTGCCGGGGTCTCGGGCGGGTTCAGCGCTAACCTTGCCATCGGTACAGTCGATCCTTTGCTGGCAGGACTTTCACAAGAAGCAGCGCGAATTCTTGATCCAAGTTATGAAGTTAACCCGACTGCAAATTATTATTTTATGGTTGCTTCAACTTTTATAATTGCTCTCGCCGGTACATTCGTTACAGAAAAAATTGTTGAACCGAGGTTAGGAAAGTACCAAGGTGAAACAGATGCCGAACAGCAAAAGATGGATCATCTTTCCAAAGAGGAAAAACGAGGTTTGCTGATGGCTTCGATCACTTTTATCGTTATTCTCATAATTACATTGATTGGAGTTTTGCCCGAAGAGGGTTTCTTTAGGGGAACCGATGGAGGCATTCTCTCATCTCCATTAATTAAGGGAGTAGTTGCAATGCTCTTAATAACTGCAGGCGCTACCGGGCTTGCTTACGGTTTCAGTACCGGCAAATTTAAAAACGATTCCGATGTTATGGACGGTATGGCTCTATCAATGAAAACACTTGCTACTTACTTGGTACTTGTATTTTTTGCCGCCCAGTTTGTCGCTTACTTTAAATGGAGTAATCTCGGAATTATTTTAGCTGTAAAGGGTGCCGGTCTCCTTATGTCCATGGATATCGGTTTAATTCCTCTTATGATTTTGTTCATTCTTCTATCCGCAGCAATAAATATGCTTATGGGCAGTGCATCTGCCAAATGGGCAATACTGGCACCTATTTTTATTCCAATGTTTATGATAATGGGATACTCACCCGAACTCTCTCAAGTGGTTTACCGTATCGGTGACAGCGTTACAAATGTGATTTCACCTATGATGAGTTTCTTTGCACTAATAATTGCGTTTGTGCAAAAGTATGACCCCAAAGCAGGGATTGGAACTATAATAGCAGCAATGGTTCCATACTCAATTGCTTTTCTTCTAATTTGGATTGTACTTCTAATCGCTTGGCTTTTGCTGGGAATTCCTTTGGGTCCTGATGCAGGAATTTATTACGAACTGCCGGGTTAAAATTATTAATGAATTTTATTTTGGGATAGTTTAATGATAAAAATATTTGAACCGGTTGAACTTGGCAGCTTAAAATTATCTAACAGAGTTTTTATGGCTCCGATGACTCGAAGCAGAGCAGACAACAGTAATGCAGTTGTTACGGAACGTCATGCAAAATATTATAGTCAGCGTGCATCAGCCGGATTGATAATAAGTGAAGGAACTTCAGTATCTAAACGCTCAGTCGGTTATGTGAATGTTCCCGGTATCTATTCGGAAAACCAAACAGAAGCATGGAAGCAAGTTACACGTGCAGTGCATGATAAAGGCGGACATATTTTTGTTCAGTTTTGGCACGTTGGCAGGATTTCACATCCAGATTTATTAAACGGAAAATTGCCTCTTGCTCCTTCGGCAATAAATCCAAATAAAAATGTTCGCACTTATAACGGCAGGCTTAAAAGTGTTACGCCTAAAGAAATAACGGTGGATGAAATAAAGCAAACTGTTAATGAGTTTAAACAGGCAGCTTTAAATGCAATTGAAGCAGGGTTTGACGGAGTAGAAATTCATGCATCGAATGGATATTTGTTTCATCAATTTTTTAATAATGTGAGCAATAAACGTACAGATGAATACGGGGGAAGCAATGAAAATAAATCCCGTTTTTTATTTGAAGTGATAGATGCACTCAAAGATATTATTCCTGAAAATAAAATAGGAATCCGGTTAAACCCAATGATGCACGGCGCTTCCGGTATTTGGGTTGATGAGCAAACGGCAGATACTTTTGATTATATAGTAAATAAGCTGAACGATTACGATACGGCATATTTACATTTAACCAGACCGGCAAAAATAATTGATGAACCCTACTTTATTAAAGATGTTATAAGCCATTACAGAAATATTTACAAAGGTATTTTGGTAGCAAACGGTAATTACGATTTAGAAAGTGCTGAAAAAGAAATAGCAAGTCAGCATGCTGATGCAGTTGCATTCGGAGTTCCATTTATCGCTAATCCCGATTTAGTAAATCGTTTTAGAAATGGGTATCCACTTGCAGAGGCTGATAAAAATACATTTTATACCAGCGGTGATAAGGGTTATATTGATTATCCAAATTTTGAAGATCAGTAAAATGTTTAACAGATAATGCGGAAAAATATGTATCGAAAATTATTAGTAAGCTTTATAAAAACTTTCACTTGTCACTGCGAAACCCAATCGTACTTTATTGGGTTGAAGCAATCTCACTATAATTCCAGATTGTTTCCCCGCAAAATGTTGCTGCGGGAGGGGCAGGAGAAAACCACTTGCAATGACTATCCCTTCACTTCAGTTAAAGTTAGGAACAAGCTTCTCATACTGTTTTTCATATTATTTTCTTCAATCTCTCTCTTTTCCTGCGAATCCAATAATAGCAATAAGTACAAGCAGGAGCAGGATAAATTAGAGCAGCAGCTTGACGAACAGCGGCGGACGAAAATTGAAGAAAAAGAAAGGCTTGAGCGGGAAATCGATTCTTTGAAAATAGAAAAAGAAAAGAAAGCAAAAGAGTTGAAAAAATTGTCGGAAGAAAATTAATTTTTTACCGGAATGCCGGCATGAGTGAGAGATTGGTAAAAATAGCGAGCTACAATCATGAAACAGATGCTGCTTTAGCTCAGGCTCTGCTTAAGGATTACGAGATAGAGTCTTTTCTTTATGATAATAATATAGGTAATCTTTATTCGGGTATTGTGGGACTTTATGGCGGTATAAAACTTCACGTTGCAGAAACAGATGCCGAGCATGCAATTAAACTACTAAAGGAATCCGGCGATAGTAATTTTAGTACATCAGAAAATGTAATTCCTCCATGCCCAAACTGCGGCTCAGCAAATACAAAGTATAGTAAATTCACATCTATTTTAGTTTTTGTTTTTACCGGGCTATTTATGTCAAACTATCCATACACAAATAGAAAAATTGAGTGCATGAAATGCGGACACAAATGGAAAGCTTAGGTTTTGATAGTTGGTTTGCAAATTATTTTGAACAGAATAATTCAAATGGATTTAACGCCGCGAGAGTTACAGCGGTTAATAAAAATAACTACATAGTTTCTAACGGCATATCTGAAATTAAAGGTGAGCTTACAGGCAAGTTCTTATTCGATGCCGATTCTCAGATAGACTTTCCTACTACAGGCGATTGGGTTTATGTTCAATATTTTGATGATGATTCTTTTGCGGTTATACATGATATACTTCCGAGGAAATCATTACTAAAAAGAAAATCATCAGGTAAAAAAATTGACTTCCAATTAATTGCGGCAAATATAGATACTGCTTTTATTGTTCAATCACTTGATAATAATTTTAACATACGCCGATTGGAACGCTACATTGCAATGATAACCGAAAGCAATATTGAACCGGTAATTCTGTTAAGTAAAATGGATTTAATTAGTAGCGATAAAGTAGAAAGTAAAGTTGATGAAATCAAAAAAATAATGTCTAAAATTTTAATAATCCCCTTCAGTAATGAAAACGAATCGGGAATTTCTGAAATAAAAAATTTATTAACGCCGGCAAAAACATACTGCTTGCTGGGTTCTTCCGGTGTAGGTAAAACTACCTTGTTAAATAATCTTATTGAAGAAGACGTTTTGGAAACAAACGATGTTAGAGAAAAAGACAGCAAAGGACGGCACACAACTACAAGAAGGCAATTGCTTAAACTTGAAAATGGCGCATTGATAATTGACACACCCGGAATGCGTGAGCTTGGAAATTTTGATATCAACGACGGATTGAACTCTGCGTTTGATGAAATTGCATCTATTGCGGAGGACTGTAAATTCAATGACTGTACTCATACAAATGAAAAAGGGTGTGCAATTTTAGAGGCACTTGAGAACGGATCAATTACGGCAGAGAGAATTACCAATTACATTAAAATGAAAAAAGAATCGGAACATTATAATAGATCCTACCATCAAAAACGGAAACACGATAAAGAACTTGGCAAATTTTATAAATCAGTACAAAACCAAAATAGAAAGAATAAATAGATAGATTCTTCTATCAAACTATTTTGTAATTTATAAAGCATGCAATTAATTGGCATAGCATTATTAACTGCCAATTTAAAAATAGCGCAACAGTAAATTTATCATCCATGCCTTAGGGAAACAAAATAAATATTTATGTAGGTAACTTGTCGCGGGAAGTCAATGAAGACGAATTGCGCCAAGCGTTTGAAAAATTTCGAATGGTTGATTTCGCTTCAATTATCAAGGATAATTACACCCATCAATCAAAGGGGTGGTTACGGCGGCGGGTATAGCGGTGGAAATCGAGGCGGGCAAGGGCGAGGCGGCTAAGTTTCGGTCTTTTTAACTTTATTCGAAATGCTCAATTTTAATCAAATTTTATTAAACGTTGGAGCCTCCTCTCATGGGAGGCTTTAAGTTTTTCGGATAATAATAAATAAAGCTGGCTGCAAACTCAATTCCCTAATCCCATTTAAAAGAGTACTAGTCTGAATTGATTTCTTGAAATATAACTTGATTTCTTCTATAAAATTTGCTTATTTAATTCAAGCAAAACTTAAATAACATTAAGTTAATTTAGGAGGGTATTTATGAAAAAGCTATTAGTATTAATTGTATTGAGCGGCAGTTTATTCTTTGGCAATAATCTACTTTCAAATCAAAAATCATCTAAAAAGTCTAACAGGAATGGAACCTCATTAGATAATCATGTATTGCACTCTCAAAAATTGAATTATTTTGACATGATAGCAAATTCAAAAAAGAGAACCATTTCTTCTAATGATTCCGAAGTTGATAAAATTCTAACCGTGGGTGATACTCTCGGCTGGACATTATTTGACCATGGATGTAATAGTGTTATGCCTCAGCGTTTAGCAGTATCGGAAAATGGTGTTCATTTTGTTTATGATAATGGTGGATTTGAATATAATTTCTTTTCAAAGACATCCGGCTTTTTAGGCAGTTCTCAATTAAATAATTCAGTTAAAGATGTGGTAAACGGGACAGATGGGAAAGCATATATTTCCTTAAATGTTTACCCCATTGTTGGTACTGAAACATGGTTTTTAAAAGATTCATGTCAAGGATGCGGCAATTTTAACGGTGCTAATATCGGTGATGCTGGAATTCCATCAATTGCAAAAAGTGGCAATACCATTTATGTAGGCGGTACTGAAGCTTTATATGTTTCAACAGATGATGGAGAGACCTTTGCAGAATCAGCCTCTTTCCCGGAACTTTTGGTCGGGCAATATTTTGGCAGTTTGGAAATTTCGCTATCCGCTTTATCCAATGATCCAAGTATAATCGCGTTTGCATTTATTGAAGGCGAGGATAACCCATCATATTTCTCCGGTGCATTATCATGGGGAAAGAGTACTGATGCAGGAACTACATGGTCAACTAATATTATTGTAAATGAAGCAGATATTTCAGCAGACGGTTATCACTACTTAGTAGAGAATTTCGGTCAATTCAATAATGCTTTAAGTTCTGATGGTAAATTTCATACAGTGTTTAATGGTTACGGCGTAAAAATGAGTGATGCAAATCCTGACAGCGTTGATCATTCGATATATCCCCTCTTATATTGGAATGATGTTGAACAACAATTTATTGAGCTATCCTCACCAGCCATAAGTCGTAATACAAACCTCTCTTGGCGTAAGAGACCGGGCAATGGTCTTGGGAATGCTTATCCAAGTATAGCTGTTAGTAATGATGGTGTTTTAGCTGTAATTTGGCAGAAACCCGAAATTGCAAACGATGAATTTGTAATGCTTACCAACAGCGAAAGTGAAACATCCTATGCTACCGATATTTACTGCTCCGTATCTCCAAACAACGGTCTAAGCTGGTCGGCACCCTTTAAGGTAGCAGGAACAGAATCTGAATCGGATGTATTCCCGGTAATTGCAAAGAGCATAGAAATGACCAATGATGGTAAATACATTATACATTTTATGTACTTGTGGGATACTGAAATTGGTGTTTCTCTTTTTGATGGAGGAGGTGCACAAACAGAGTGCGCTTGGATTTATAAAAACTTCGATATTTCAGACCAACTTCTTACGGTTGGAATAAATGATAATAATAAACCAATGATAATTAGTGATTATTCACTTTCTCAAAACTACCCTAATCCATTTAACCCGAGTACAAGTATTGAATTCAGAATTCAGCAGTCAGAATTTATTTCATTAAAAGTATATGATGTCCTTGGTAATCAAATAACTACTTTAGTAAATGAACAAAAATCTGCGGGCACTTACCAAGTTGAATTTGATGCATCCTCCGTCAACCGACGGATTTCAAGTGGTATTTATTTTTATGAATTAATTGCCGGTAATTTTAGGCAGACAAACAAAATGCTGCTGCTGAAATAGTATCAAATGATACCAAAGGAAAGAGTGTAAGAACAAATTTATTGGTCAGCCGGCAATAAATCAAGATACTGGTTGACCACGGATTTAGATAAACGAGTAACCAAAGAGATAGTGTTGATAT
>JABFGH010000037.1 GCA_013112585.1 Ignavibacteriota bacterium
CACTATCACCAGGTTGAACTAAATTCCAACTGCTATTAAGTTTATCCAAACTTTTCCACGCAGTTGATTCTGTTGTCCCAATATTCGAATCATTTCCTTGACTATTCGATATATAATATGTCGTTTGGGAAAAAATAGTTGAAGCTGTCAAAAATACAATCATTAGTACTTTTGAGATTTGGGGGAGTAAACTTCCATTATTTTTCATGATAAAACCTTTATTCTTAAAGTGAGTATTGTCACTATTTTTATTACTTATTTCTATTTGTGAGCGTAATCACTTTTAGTGCCATATAATATTATTTTAAAGGTAAAATCGAATACATTAAAAAAAGGCTGGAAAAGTCGCTTTTATCAAACCAATATCATTATAAGATGAGTCTGTCCATTATATAAATTCCATTTCTACCTGCAATAAATACATCGATTTTAGCCCAAATTAGTGGAAACATTGTTTGACAATGCAAACTTTTCTTTACACTTGCTTGGGTTAAATAGGTTTAATTTAGTGGAGTGGATTGATCAAAATTAGGTTAAAAGTGGTTTGATTATTAAGAGAAATTATTGTTCTAATCACCAACCATCTTATACCCAATTCCATGAACGGTTAGTATTATTTTCGGCTTGTTGGGGTCCAGTTCAATTTTTTGGCGGAGTTTCAGTATGAAATTATCAACTGTGCGGGTTGTCGGGTGGGCATCGTAGCCCCATATTTCTTTTAATAAACTATCCCGACTTACAGTTTTATTTATATTTTTTTTCAAGAAACTTATTATCTCAAATTCCTTATGTGAAAATGAAATTGAATTTCCATTTTCAAATGCGGTATATGTGTTAAAATCTACAACTATTCTACCTATTTGCATGTCATCCTTCTTTTCATTCGACGTAGTGTCTTTTTCAGTTCTGCGCAAGAGAGCTTTAATTCTAGCTAACAACTCACGTAAGCTGAATGGCTTTGTAACATAATCATCTGCGCCTATTTCAAGACCCCGCACTTTGTCAATTTCTTCACCTTTTGCAGTGAGTAAAATTACCGGCGTGTTAATCCCTTCCTTTCTGATTTTTTTGCAAACATCAAAGCCGGAAATTTTTGGCAGCATAACATCAAGCAAAACTAAATCATAATTATTTACTTGAATTTTCTCCAAACCGATTTGCCCATCTTCAGCATAATCAACCTGGTAACCTTCAAATTCTAAATTATCTTTTAATCCCATTCTCATGTTTAATTCATCTTCAACAATTAATATTTTTTTCATATTTATTACCTTAATCTTTTAATGAATTTTATACCCGAAAGTTCAATCGAAAAGTGCTGCCTTTACCAATTTTGCTTTGAATTTGTATATCTCCTTTATGAGCATCCATTATATGTTTTACAAGCGATAAACCCAAACCGGTTCCCTTAATATCATGCACATCCCCCGTAGTCACTCTAAAAAATTTATCAAATATTTTAGTTTGATCTTCCGCTGAAATACCAACACCATTGTCTATCACTTCAACAAAAACAAAGTTTTTATCCGTACCGGTTCTAACCTGAATTTCCTTTTTTTCATTACTGTATTTTATTGCATTATCAATTAAATTTATAACCGCTTCAGCAACTGCTTCCTTATCTACTTTTATTTCGGGAAGTTTAGAAAATGAATCGAAATTATATTTGAACCCTTCATTCATTAATTGAGTCTCAAATGTTAAAATTGAATTATTAACAATTACATTTAAATCTATAAATTCAAAATTATATTTTCTTTTGCCTGCTTCAATTTTTGAAAAACTTAAAATTGAATTAACTATTTTACTCAGTCTATTTGTTTCATTGCTGATTATGCTGTAATACTCTTTTCGTTTTTCATCTGAATTTACTCTTCCCATCTCCAAGGTTTCTGCATACATGGTTATTAAAGCTAAAGGTGTTCTTAATTCGTGGGAAACATTTGATACAAAATCCGATTTAATTTGTGCAAGCCGGACTTCTTTTTTAATTAGTCTGAAGACAAACCAGAGTCCAAAAATTAAAACCAAACTTAAAATTATTAGAATAAAAAAATTATCGAACAATCTGTTTTTTGCTAAACCTTTTATCGTTTGCCCTTTTAATTGAATGCTGATATTGTAATCAGGGAAAAGCCATAATGCAAGACTTAAGTTCTCATTTTCAAAATCAAATTTATCAGTTGAATAAATTGTTGTTCGTGATTCATTTTTACCCGCCGCTATAACAAAATTTTCCTGCGTTGCCTGCTGAATTTTTTGTGATAGATTATCGATTATAAATTGCTTGGCATCCACAACCATAATGCAAATTACTTTTTCGTTAAGTATTGTCAGCAGCAATGAAAATTTAGGATCAGATAATTCCCCCAGTGGTTCAATTTTATCATAACCTGATTTATCAAATCGTTTAAGCTTTTCTATTTTTAATGTATTTAAACTTATTTCACTTTTAATATTTTCAACAATAATGTTTTTATCGATGCTATTATTTATCGTGTAATATTGATGATTATCAGAATCAGCATCTCCCGTTAAAAAGATCCCGATCAAAGCATTGTTTTCACTTAATAGTTTATTTAATTGTTGTTCGTTGTTTTCAATCTCCCCATCAAAATTAATATTCATAATTTTAATTTGATTTTTCCAACTGCTCACAAAATCTTCAGAGTATTGGTTTAGCGAAAATAAAATTGATTGAAGCTGATTTTGATAAATATTGGAAATCCTCTCTTCATCTTCGGAAAGGTTTGTTATTTGGAGAGTAACTACAATGATAATCGGCAATAAAACCAGCAGTGTTAAAAGGCTGCCTATTATTTTTAATGTTTTATTCATTTTACAATGCTTTGTTGGAAGAATAAAATTATTAACAAAAATAAAAATTCTACTGATGCCTTACTACTTAAATCTATTTTATACCTTCACTTAAAACTAAAAATTAAAGACCGTAGAATATGGTAGATTAAATAGAACTTTAATATATTCTAACTAAAATTTTTAATGATAAGTTTTAATATTACTTATCAAAGAAAATAAATTTAAGAGAGCAGTACTTTAGGAAATTATTCAATTATAAAAAGCAGAAATTTACGTGGAAAAAGATTTTCAAAAGTTTTTCGAAAACGCGCCGGTAGGTTATTTTGTGCTTAACAAAAGCACTGTTATTAAAGAGGTAAATGCAGTTGGACTTAAATATTTGCGTGCATTAACTCAGAATGTAATAGATAAAAAGCTTACAGAATTTTTATCCGAAAGTGCGGGTGATAGACTCTCCTTTCATTTGGGCAGCATTTTTTTAACGAACGAGCCGCAATCATGCGAACTTTCAATCAGCCTGCCAAATGGAGCTAAAAAGAATGTTCAACTTTCTTCTTCGCTGATTACAATAAATAATGAAGACTTTGCTCTTTCCGTAATGACAGACATTTCGGATTTGAAAAAGAATGAACAAGATTACGAACATCATAAAAGAAAATTTTTAGCGGCAGTAGAAAACTCGAATGATGCAATACTTGTTTTGGATGCTGAACTAAACATATTGGAAAGTAATAATAAAACAAAAACCATTATTGAATATACCCCTGATGAACTTTTAAAACTAAATATCAGCGATTTAATTGTGCCCGAAGGTGAAACGGACTTAAAAATCTTTGGTCAATTCTTTAAGTCGCGTAAAAGTGAAGGTACATGTTTTATACGCAACAAATCGAATAATAATTTTAAAGTAAACTATAGAATAGTACCGCGATTCAGTAATGATCAGCATTTACTGTTTTTAAATTTATTTGAAGATGAAAATGGAGGTGGAACAGCAGGAGCTTCGGCTGTTCAATCTACCGAAATTTTTAATGATGTAAATTTTGCTGCTGCCAAAATAAACAAGCAGGGAAGTCTGGTTTATTCAAATAACTATTTGCTTAACCTAATAGGCAAACAACAAGATCAAGTTTTAAACTCCAATTGGTTTAGTGAGATTTTTGATTCTGATTTTTCCGAGCAATTAAGAACTGAACTGGAAACTGCTTTGAAAAACGGTAAGAACTTATTTGAATTCAATACAGATATAATTTTTGGAGAAAAAGAAACAAAAAATATTTCCGGTTCCGTCATAATAGAAAGAGACTCAGACAATGAGTTTTTAGGAGCAGTTTTAATTGGGTTAGATACTTCGCACGAAAAAGAATTACTAAAAAGTATTGAGGCTTTGAATCAAAAAATTGAATCGAATGATGAAGTAATGAAAAAGAGCGAGGCTGAAATTTCCGAGCTTAATGCTAAACTTATCAAAGTTAAAAATGAATTAAAACATTTAAGTGCTGATAAAGATCAATACTTATCAATAATTGCGCACGATCTCCGCAGTCCCTTTTCTGCTCTTTACGGATTTACTGAATATGTTTACAACGATTTTGAAAAGCTTACTAAAGATGAGCTTCGGGATAATTTTAATAACATCTACAAATCGGCAAAGAGTATGTATAATTTGCTGGATAATTTATTACAATGGTCAAGAATCCAATCCGGTAAAATTAAGTATGAGTCTTCCCAAATTAATGCGGCAAAAATAGTCAACACAGTTTTAGAACTTTATAAAGTTATTGCCGAGAAAAAGGGAATTGAAATTATAAATAATATTGACGAAAATATATTTGTAACAGCCGATGAAACAATGCTGGAAATTACATTGAGAAATCTCCTTTCAAATGCGGTTAAGTTTTCAGAGCGAAATTCAAAAGTGTGGATTTCCTCAGATGAAGAAGATGGTGAAATTAAATTTACGGTTGAAGATGAAGGCATTGGAATTGATAAAGATGTGCTTCCAAAATTATTTAAGCTGCATCAAAACAAATCAACCCCGGGCACCGAAGGTGAAGAGGGGACGGGTCTTGGGCTTTTGTTATGCAAAGAATTTGTAACGAAAAATAAAGGTAAAATTTGGGTGGAAAGTAAAGTAGGAACAGGAAGCAGTTTTTTCTTCACACTTCCCGCAGCATAGTAAATCGTTCTCTCTTAAGCAGAATAATTACAAATTCTCCGCTCTAATAAATGTAATATAATCAACACCGGCAGGCTCACCGCCGTTTTGTTTTATCTGTAAATTTATTTGAGAACGGTGATGTGAGCCGTGCGTGATTAACTGCGTAAGTATATCCGAAATTTTATTCTTATATATTTTACCTTTAGAAGTTTTATAATCTACTTCCTCATTAAGCTTTTCCTCGCTTGCATTCAAAAGAAATTTTCTAAATTCCAATTGATTATCAGATGCAAGAGCACGGCATTTACTAATTGATAAATTTGACCAAACTTTTATTATTGGTCTCGGCGATTTTAGAATTCTACTAAGCCAAAGTTTTTCTGCTAATAGAATGTGCGCCAATAATTCAATTGATTCTTTTTCACTGCTCTCTTGATTAGCTAAGCATTCAGTAATTACAGAATTAGCCCAATAGTTAAACTCAAATAATTTCTCGAAATAAGTTTTCATTAAAACCCTCAATAAATTATCTACAATTTTTATTTGGTATTTTATGTTAGTTGTTTTTAGTGCTGAAACTAATTTACTACATTTATTTGTAATTTTTTTAAAAAAATCATTCAATTATTTAAATGGTAAAAAAGTTAATTATGAATAATATTGTAAAAGCAGCTTTTCTGATTTTATTACTCTTAGCAGCATCCGTAATTGCACAGCCCGCGCGTATTATAATAGATGAGAATTTTGAAGACTGGTCAACAGTTCAGCCGATTTATCAAGATGCTATTGGTGATCAGCTATCGGGTAGTTTGGATTTCAGCGATATCTATATTTTAAATGATGAAGATTATTTGTTCTTAAACATTAAAGTTGGAGCAGAAATTAATCTTCAATCCAATAACTCAATTACACTTTATATCGATACTGATGAGAACATTTCAACAGGACTATTAGTTGAAGGAATTGGTGCAGAATTAGAATACACTTTTGGAAGCAGAAGAGGTACTGTTAGATTAAATGGAATCACAAAAAACATAAGGCATGAGGATATTGGTGTAATAGCAGCCCCAACAGTAACTTCAAATACTTTTGAATTATCCTTGAACAGAAACACGGACATTCCCGGTTTAGGTATCCTATTTAGTTCACCGGTTATTAAGGTTGTTCTTAAGGATAATGGCTCAGGAAGGGATAAACTGCCGGACGAAAGCGGCGGTATTGAGTATAATTTTAATTCTATTATGCCGGAATACTCTCATAGTTATTCAGTTAAAAAGAGTGATGGCGATTTACGGGTAATGACTTATAATGTTGAGTTCGACGGATTATTTGATCCATCTAACATTCCCCACTTTACCAGAATATTTAAAGCGGCGGAACCCGATATAATTATTTTTGAAGAAATTTATAATAAATCTTCTCAGCAGACAGCAGACCTTATAGAAACAATGATTCCTTCAAATGACGGCGAACATTGGTTTAATTCCAAACAAGGGAATGATATAATTGTTGTTAGTAAATTTCCGGTAACTGCATCAAGTGCAATTGACGGCAATGGTGCTTTTTTGTTAGACTTAACATCAAGGTATGATTCCGAACTGCTGGTAGTTGGTGCGCATCCGCCGTGCTGTGATAATGATTTTCAACGCCAGCAGGAGATTGATTCAATAATGGCTTTTGTAAGAAATTCTAAAAATGGCATTGGAGAAATTCCAATTACGGAGGGTACACCAATTTTAATTGCGGGTGACATGAATTTAGTTGGGCTTGCAAGGCAGCTAAATACTTTTATTACCGGTGATATTTTTAATGAGTCTCAATATGGACCGGACTTTAACCCCGATTGGGACGGCGGAAATTTTGAAGATGCTAAACCTAAGGTCACAAATTCCCCGCATGTTTTTACATGGTACGATGAAGGCAACTTTGGTCCCGGAAGATTAGATTTTATTTTCTATTCCGGTTCTGTAATGGAGTTAACAAACTCATACACAATGTTCACCAACAGTATGGATGAGGATACCTTAACTGCATATAACTTAAATAAATTTGATGCAACAAGCGCTTCGGATCATTTACCTGTTGTTGCTGACTTTACTTTCCCCGGTATAACTTCAGCTTCTATCAATACTATAATTCCAAATGAATTCAGGCTGATGCAGAACTATCCAAATCCTTTTAATCCTAAAACTACAATTGAATTTAGTTTGCCAAACAGTAAAAAAGGCGATTCATTTTTAACTAAAATGAATGTTTATGATATTCTTGGTAATGAGGTTGCACAGTTGATAAATCAATCACTTTCCCCCGGCAATCATAAAATAAATTTTAACATTAAAAATCTATCTACAGGTATTTACATTTATCAACTTTTATATGATGATTATTCGGCATCAAAAAAAATGATCGTTTTGAAATAATTTTAGAAATACAAACTTGCATAAATGCTTCAACATTTTAGCTTTGTAATTAATAAGTTCAAAAAGTTTAAGGTCTGTAAATGAAAAAAACAAATATGGGAGTAGGTTTAATATTTGTGTTGTTGTTTATTTCATCAGTAACACATTCCCAAAATCTTATTGTAGGTACCAAAATTGCGGAACCATTTGTTGTAAAAGAAGCAAATGGTAAATGGTCAGGGGTTTCATTTGAATTGTGGAATGAAATTGCCGATGAAATGAATGTTGAATACACAATTAAGCAATACGACTTGGAAGGTTTGATTGATGCGGTTTCAAAAGGTGAGGTAGATATTGGTGTTTCTCCTTTAACCATAACTGCCGATCGTGAAAAGATATTTGATTTTTCTCATCCTTATTATATAACCGGGTTAGCAATTGCTGTTCCGGCAAAAGATGAGGGTGGTGTTTTTTCTGTTATCGGCAGATTTCTTTCAACAGAATTTTTAGGAACTCTATTAATACTTCTTTCTATTTTAGGCGGTGTTGGAGCTTTAGCTTGGTTTTTTGAAAGAAGAAGAAACAAAGAAGATTTTGGAGGAAGCACTGCAGAGGGTTTATTTTCAGGAGTTTGGTGGGCTGCTGTTACTATGACAACGGTTGGATATGGTGATAAGGCTCCGAAAACTGTTGGCGGAAGAATTGTTGGTCTAATTTGGATGTTCGCCGCTTTGATAATAATTTCCGGTATTACCGCCGCAATAACATCGGCATTAACTGTAAAGCAGCTCGATTCACAAATTCAGGGTTTAAATGATCTGCGCCGTGCTAATGTTGGAAGTGTTAACGGTTCTTCGAGCGAAGAATTTTTAAGAGGAGAAAAATTGGTTAGCAAACTTTTTGATAAGCCGATTGATGCAGTGAACGCTTTAGCAAAAGGCAAAATTGATGCCGTTGTTTATGATGCCCCGATTTTAAAGTATCTTATTAAATCACAAAACTTGAATAAAAAAATAAAAGTACTGCCTTCAAATCTGCAGCCGCAGCATTATGGATTTTCATTACCGAGCGGAAGTAAAATAAGGGAAAAAGTTAATCAGATACTTCTTGAAAAAACTAATGAAAGCCAATGGCAGGATGTAATTTTTAATTATTTTGGCGATTGAAGATTTAATTTAATGTGATGTAAAAAAATATTTAGAGTAATTATTTCTTAATAACAAATTGCCGCGACCTTTTCCGAAGGAATCACTATGTGACAGGTCGTGGAAGGATGACCCCACCCAAACCGGCTTTAGCCGAAATGGAAGCTATCATTGGGCTAAAACCTCAATTTAGTTTTTGTATAAATCCCCCGGCATGATGACGCTGTGTGGAAGGTAGGAAATTAATTTTGATCGAAAAATATTAACCAATGGTTTTAATCATTGGATTGTGAATGATAGCCAATTAAGTCATAACCCGTTCACGGGTTTGTTGCAATCAAAGAAGCCAGGAAATAAATCAGTAAACTGGTTAATGATGTTGTCTTACCTTGTAATATCAACGGATAAATCCGTTGGTTAACAATTAATAAGAATTAGCAAATATGCATCCATTAACCAATGGTGTTAAACCATTGGATTGTGAAAAGCTACCCAAGAAGTCAAAACCCGTTCACGGGTTTTTGCAATGTAGAATCTAGGAAATAAACCAGTAAACTGGTTAATGCTGCTGTCTTGCCTTGTAATACCAACGGATAAATCCGTTGGTTAACAATTAATAAGAATTAGCAAATATGTATCTATTAACCAATGGTTTTAACCATTGGATTGAGAAAAGCTACCCCAAAAGTCATAACCCGTTCACGGGTTTGCTGCAATCAAAGAAGCCAGGAAATAAACCAGTAAACTGGTTAATGATGTTGTCTTACCTTTTAATTCCAACGGATGAAGAGGCTG
Organism: Ignavibacteriota bacterium; assembly: GCA_013112585.1. Taxonomy (GTDB): domain Bacteria; phylum Bacteroidota; class Ignavibacteria; order Ignavibacteriales; family Melioribacteraceae; genus IGN16. The sequence goes on from JABFGH010000037.1 coordinate 9,321, forward strand.
CGGTATGATGAACATATGATTACATCCCATTAGCCAAAATGGCTACAGTCATTGGGCTAAAGCCCCAAAATTTGGTTTTGCATAAGTCCCCGGCATAAATGCCGGGGCAATTGGATGATGTCAAAATTTGTAATTTGCATTTAAGTAATAGAGATTTTTAATTGCCACGACCTTCAGGTCGTGGAAGAGTAATGAAAAATATTAAATGGCTTTAGGCAAAATGGTGGTATCATGGGGCTGAAACTCCAAGTTTGTAAATGGCGGGCAATGAAATAAAATTCCACGAGGAATCATCTAAGCGTCTTCTACTTAAAAATCAAAGAGCATGCTCAAAAAACTCTCACTCATTTTTTCAATAACATAATTTGCTTTTTCTTTTGTGATTGTATTTGGCGGACCCCAAGGAGTTTTATTTACATCAACAATGTAAATTTTGTTGTTTTCATTATCTCTTAAAATATCTAACTCACCATAATCCAACCCCATTGCTTTACTAAAATTTAATATGCTTTCAACCTCGTTATCATTAAACACAGTGCTTGTCTGATGAACTTCAACGCGGTCAATTTCATTTGTAAACCGCAGCTCTGTCGTTTTTATTTTGTAATAAACTAATGGTATATCATTCCCGATAATGGGTGCTCTTAAATCTCTTACAAAATTATCATCAATTTTATTATCAATTAATTTTTGATATACAACATCCGGTTCCGCTTCCTTAATAGGACACTGAATAATTCGTCCGTCATGTTTTGCATTCTCATCAGATTTTACAACACATTCTCCAATAAACTGTTTAGGATTTATTGAAAGATCATAACCGAAAACATTTTTAAAAACCGTATCAACCTTGTGCTTGCTGATATCTATGCATTCACTATTCAAACTTCTGCTGTCTATCAAATTTGTGTTTTCAAACTTTGTGCTGTCATCCCAAAAAAAACTTATCTGCTTTTCACCCTTACTTGATCGGGCAATTCTAATTCCTAAATGTTTACAAATTTTATAAAGTATTGTTCTTTTATGCGGAAGGTTAGGATAGAAATAAATCTTTTTAATTTGATGATTAGGTTTTTTTCTTCTAAACCATGAAAAAATAAATGGAAGTTGATAACGGTAAATAATATTAAATCTATCTTCAATTTTCTTAATCATTCTGTTCAATTAGTTCCATAAAAGTTTTTTCTAATTTTTTAGTCTGTTTACTTTCATTAAACATTTCTTCAACCCTTTTTTGCCCGGCAGCACCAAATTTAATTCTAAGTTCGGGATCAGAAATTAATTCGATAATAGCTTTTGAAAGTTCGCCCGGATTTTTTGCAGGTACTCTAAATCCTGTTTCCCCTTCAACAACAATATCAATAAGCCCATCGGTATTTGATGATACAACTGGACGAGCTGCCGCCATTGCTTCAATAGCTGCATTGCCGAATGCCTCGGCATGAGAGGGAACAGCAATAATATCGGAAGCTGCAATTAGTTCGGGTATATCTTTTCGGAATCCGGTAAAAATTATTTTCTCACTATTTTTTAACTCGCCTGCTATTTTTTTAATTTGCTGTTCATATTGTTCTTCACCGTAACTTGCGCTGCCGACTACCCAAAAAACAACATCGCTTAATTCTTCTAAAATAATTTCCGCAGCATTTAAAAAATCTTCATGACCCTTACCCGGCGATAATCTACCCATCAAACTTATTACGCAATGGTTTGGTGATGCGTTCATTGCCTCTCTAACTTCATTCCGCTTAATCAGTGCCGATTTATATTTATCAATTTTTATCCCGTTGTAATGAATCTTAACTTTCGATTTATCTATCGGGCATGTATCAATTACATTATTTTTTATTACCTGCGAGATTGCTAAAACTAAATTAACCCTTGAGTATAAATACTTGTGCAGAATATCTTTCTTCTTAATATATGAACCTACCCGTTTAGTCAATACAACCGGAACCTTGGATGATTTTTTTAATGCCGGAATTAGAAAGCGTAAGTCGCGTGAAAATTGAACATGTATTAGATCAAAACTATTTTTGCTTAGATACTTCTTCAACTTAAAAATCAGCAGGGGATGAATTCCATTTCCAAAAGGTAAGGCAAAGCAGTCAAATCCTTCCGCTTCAGCTTCCTTGTGCAGTGAGCTATCGGGGTAGCATAACACAGTTATTTTATGTCCGAGTGCACGTAAGTCAATTGAGGTTTGCAGCACTCGCATTTCCATTCCGCCCCATGAGCGCGATGTACAAAATTCTAATATTTGCATTGGCTTAATCATTTGCGCTTGCAATCTACCTTAATGACTATAACCAATCAACCATATTTTTACATGGCATAAATTGATGATTTAATTTATTTTGTTAATCACTAATTCATTTTATTTTAATTCTTATTAAGCTAAAGTTTGTTAATATGAAAAAGCAATTAGGGCTAATATTAAATTCAATATTAAATAAATTTTACTCTGATAAATAGAAACAACAATATAAAATTGACTGTATAAAAGTTTGATATTCTAATTTCCTAAAACAAAAACTAATATTTGAATCACTATGAGTGAAGAATCTACTCCGGATAAGATCGAAAGAACTGGCAGTGGTAATAAGTTGACAAGTATTTCAAATACTATTGATAATAAGCTTACCCCCTATAATCTTCCTAAATTCGTTAACAGCAAATTACTATTTGCAATACTGATCCTACTATTATTCTGGATCATTATTTCATTTTTTAGTTCTTCTACAACCAAATCTGATCTATTAACCTTTAAGGTTGAGCGTAAAAATTTTACTTCATCCATAACCGAAGCGGGTGAATTGCGAGCTAAAAAATCTATAAGTGTAGCTGCACCAAGAATTAGGGGAACACTTAAAATTACTTACTTAATTCCTGAAGGAACGATTGTCGCACCGGGAGATACCGTTGCTAGATTTGATCCTTCGGAAGCTTTAATTAAAATGAAAGATGCTAAAGCAAGCCTGGATATCGCATACTCGGAGAAAAAAAAATTAGTTGCTAATCAAACCTCTTCAATGGCTCAAATGGAATCACAGTTAAAATCTGCGGAACTTAGTTTTGAATTATCAAAACTTGAATTGGAGCAGATTAAATTTGAAGCAGATGTGAAACAACGGCAGACAAATTTGCAGCATCAAAAAAATGAATTAAGCTATCTGCAGACTAAGCAGGAGTATGAGTCGAAGAAAATAATTCAAGAAGCTGAACTTTCAAAAATGGAACTTGAAATTTCACAAAAGAAAGGTGATTTGAATAAAGCTCAAAATGATTTAGAAAAATTAATTTTAATTGCACCTGCTCCGGGGCTTGTTATTTATGGAGAAAATTGGAGTAACCAGGGTAAAAAATTTGCTGTGGGTGACCAACCTTGGCGGGGTGCATCAATAATTAAATTACCCGATTTATCACTAATGGAAAGTGTTACTTTTGTTAATGAAGTTGATGTTAGTAAAGTTAAAGTCGGGCAGGAAGTTGTTGTTACTCTTGATGCCTACCAGGACTCAAGTTTTACGGGCAGCATTTCTGATATAGCTGCAGTTGGTAAGAATAAGGACAACAATCAGAACATTAAAGTTTTTGAAGTACTGGTTGATATTATTGATAAATCGGAGATACTACGACCCGGCATGACAACAAGCAATAAAGTATTAATAAGTGAAGTGCCGAATGTATTGTTCATTCCTCATGAAGCAATTTTTAATAAGGAGGATAAATATTTTGCCTATTTAATAAACGGATCATCTTACGATGAAGTTGAAATTAAACTTGGAGCAAAGAGCGAAGATTTTATGGTAATTGAAGAAGGACTAAAAGATGGTGACCTTGTTGCGCTGGAAGACCCTTCTGAAGAAAGTGAAGGCGATCAAAAGGGAAATGAATCTTCAATCAGCGAGTAATTTATGAGGGAATTTGAAAATATAAAAATTGGTTTGATTGCATTAAGGGCAAATAGGCTTAGAACAATGCTTACAATGCTCGGTGTAATTTTCGGTGTTGGAGCCGTAATCGCAATGATGTCTATTGGGGAAGGCGCGCGGCAGGAAACTCTTGAACAAATTGAATTGCTTGGCACTAATAATATTATTATCAACAGAACTCAGGGTAATGTCAGTTCAAAAAAATCCAAGGCTTCATTTTCACGCGGACTTAGCATGGATGATGCAAGATCAATTATGGCAATACATTCGGGAGTTGAATACATAACACCAATTATTAAAAAGAAAAACAAAGTCACGTTTAAATCCAAAATAATTACTGCGGATATTATTGGAACACTGCCGAATTATCCAATGATGTTCAATTCGAATCCTACGTCGGGTAGATTTTTTAATCAATCTAATTTGGAATCATACTCAAACGTTTGTGTGATCGGTTCGGGCATAAAAGAAAAACTTTTTAAGTACGTGGATGCCGTTTCAAAAAAAATTAAAATAGGAAATTTATGGTTTGAGGTTATTGGAGTTATTGCCGCAAAAAATATTACAGAAACTGCTCAGAGTGATTATTCAGTTAGAAATTTTAACGATGATATTTATATACCTTATACAACATCAGTTAATAAACTGGATAGATTTAAAGAAGAAGAAAATAATGAGTTTTTCTTTTTCTGGGGCGGCGACCGAGATGCAAAAGTTATTGATAGAACTTATGTTGATCAGCTCGCAATCAAAATTAAGGATGACCAATCAATTGGAAAAAGCGGTGAACTGATTGAAAAGATTTTAACAAGGCGGCATTATGGAGTTGAAGATTTTGAAATAATAATTCCCGAACAGCTGCTTGAACAAAAACAAAAAACTCAAAGAATATTTAATATTGTTATGGGTGCTATTGCCGGAATCTCATTGCTTGTAGGTGGTATCGGTATCATGAATATTATGCTTGCCAATATAATGGAACGCACAAAAGAAATTGGTATTAGAAGAGCCGTTGGTGCAACAAGGCAAAATGTATTAACCCAATTTATGTACGAATCAATTATGATAAGTATTGTTGGCGGTATCTTAGGAATTGTGGTCGGATTTCTGCTTACATCAATGATTACCGGTTATGCTGAGTGGCGTACTGCTATTACACTTCCATCAGTTTTTTTAGCTTTTTTTGTTTCTGCCGGAATTGGAATTATTTTTGGAATTTACCCGGCTAAAAAAGCAGCGAGCAAAGACCCAATTGAATCATTACGGTATGAGTAAGCTATATTGATATTCAAAATTTTTAAATTGAGCTATTGCAAAATGAAATTAATGTCATTGCGAATTCTGATATGTTCCCCGATTGAATCGTTCGAAGACAGGTTTATCGGGATGAAGCAATCTCCAGTTAAAGTAAATTTCTTTTTGAGGGATTACAACCATGCGGGCAGCCGTTCCAATATGAGTTCCTATAAACATTGAAAATATGATAAGATCCCAAAACTATATTAGATATTTATTCACAATCAAAAATTATAAATTTGGAAAATCGAAAATGAGAACTATTCAATCTCTACTTTTAATCATTCTATTTTCATCAAACATATTTTCGCAAAAAGTATTAACCTTAGATGAATCACTTGCAATTGCACTTGGTGAAAGCTACAGTATCAAAAGCGCTAAATATAATTTAGAAAGTTCAAGCAAAAATTTAGAAGCGATAAAACTCGGGCTGCGTACATCCATCGATTTGCAATTCGATTTGCCGAGTTACCAAAGAAGTTTAGTAAGTCAGTTTAACACTGCTACAGGAAATGAAGAATTTTACAAAGTAGGCAACACAACAATTGAGGGAAGATTGTTTGTAACCCAGCCGCTGCTTTTTTCAAACGGAACTGTATCGATTGTCGGTAAAATGCTTGGGCGAGATCAGTTCAACGATTTTAGCGGAACCACGCGTGATTATTTTTCTAATTTAAGCATTCAGCTTAGGCAGCCCCTTTTTGTTTTCAATAATCAAAAAGCCAATTTGGAACGAGCCGAAATTAGACTGAAGAAAACGGAAAGAAATTATAATCAAACCGAACGGGAAATAATTTTTAATGTAACAACAAAATTTTTTAGACTTTACCAGGCAAAAAAGAATGTAGAGATTGCAAAAAACGAAGTGACACAAACTGAAGAAACTTACAGAACCGCTGTAAATAAATATAAAGCCGGACTAATTCCCGAAGTTGAATCACTTCAATTAGAAGTAGATTTTGCAACAAGTCAAAATGAACTTTTGCGCACCGAACAAACTTTTGCAGAACTATTAAATGAGTTTAAGTTTTTAATAGGCTTGGAATTAAGTGAAGTCATTGATGTTAAAGCAGATATAGAATTTAGTGACGTTTATGTCGATTTAGATGAAGCAATTGAACATGCGCTTGAAGCCCGGGCGGAACTGCTTAACTCCGAATCGGATATTGAACTTAACGAAATGAACATTGATGAAATTGATGCGAGAAGAACAATACGCGTTGACCTTTTTGCGAACTACGGCATTAATAAAAACGATGAAAAATTTAAGTACATCTTTCGCGATTTTCAAGATTCACGAAGCGTTGTGATGTCAATGTCCGTTCCAATTTTAGATTGGGGACAAAACAGCCGCAATGTTGAAGCCGCAGTTGCAAATTACAAGAACAGCGTTCTTGCCTACAACAATCTTAAAGAATCAATTAAGAATGAAATTATCTCTTCTTATAACAGAGTTAATTCATCCCAAAAGAGAGTTGAAGTACTAAGCAAAACGGTAGAGATCGCTGAAAAGAGTTACGAGCAAAATTTGGAGCGTTTTCGTTCAGGAAACATTACAAGCTTTGAACTTTCGCAAGAGCAATTGAGATTAACAAAAGCTAAATCGAACAGTTTGAATGCACTTATTGATTATAAAATTGCCTTAGCCGATCTTGAACGTAAATCATATTTGAAATACAATTAACATAATTTGGATTTATTCTCTTCTCGCTTTGCAGCATCATTTCTATTATTTTGGGTTCTCAATTAATAAAGAATAGATACAATGAAAAATGAAAAGTTAGTTTTATTACCGGGACTTGATAAACAGGTTAAATTTCTTTTAGAAAAAGAAAATGTTGAAGGAATGAAAATCCTGGTTATAGGCTCATCGAGTGAACTTATTGCGCTGCAGCTTGCAGAAAATTCAAAAACAAATGTTGATGTAATTGTTGAAGATTATGATTCTTTTATCAACTCAAGATTACTGCTTGACGGCGCGGATGAAGTGAATGTTAAGGTAATGGATTTTGAAGTGACGGATTTTGATGATGAGTCATTCGATCTGGTTTACGCTCAAGCATCAATTACTTCGGAAAGAAGAAAAAGAATAATCAAAGAAATTAAGCGTTTGTTAAAGCCTAACGGAATTTTTTGTGTGGGCGAAATTGTAACACTGGAAAAAGAGATACCAAATTTTATAAATATAATGTTTGAAGATTCTGATTTGGAACCGATGTTTAAAGGTGAATTGAATGATTATTATCTGCAGAAAAATTTCGTAATTAATGAAAGCAAAAATTTAACACACCACTTGTTTGAATATTATAAAATCGGCAAAAACAAACTTAAAGAGACCGAGAAAGAATTAACCGACAACGAAAAAAGTTATTATAAGAAATTGTTGAAGAAAACGAGTCATGAAACAAACGTGTTCCTAAAACATGGAGCTGAAAAGTATGTTGGATTCCAGGCATTAATTATGAGGAAGAAATAATTTTGAAGAAAGGCGAGATACACGAATTTGAAATAGAATCGTACGCATTTGAAGGTAAAGGAATTTGCAAAGTTGCAGTTGATGAAGATAAAGAAAGAAAAAAAGTTGTATTCATTCAAGGCGCTTATCCCGGCGATGTTGTAAAAGCCGAAGTCAGGCGGGTTAAAAGATCATACATAGAAGCAAGGACAGTTGAAATTGTTAAACCATCGGAAGATAGAGTTGAAGCAAGGTGCATACACTTTGGAACTTGCGGCGGATGCAAGCAGCAGAATTTGAAATACGAAGTGCAGGCAGCGCACAAAAGAAGACAGGTTGCAGAAGTGTTTAACAAAATAGGCGGGTTTGATGAGTTTAAGCTTGAGCCGATAATTGCCGCCGAGGATATTTGGTTTTACAGAAATAAAATGGAGTACTCATTTTCCGATAAGAGATGGCTTACCAAAGATGAGATCGGCTCTGAAGAAAAATTTGATGATAGAGACTTTGCATTGGGTCTGCACATTCCCCGCATGTTCGATAAAGTTTTTAATTTGAATGAATGTTTTTTGCAAAATGAAATTAGTGCGGAGATTGTAGTTTTTACAAGAGAGTTTTTCCGATCAAGAAATATTTCTATTTATCAGACGAGAACACACGAAGGGTTTTTAAGAAATCTGGTTATAAGAATTTCGAAGCTGACCAATGACTTGATGGTAAATTTAGTAACATCATACGAAGATGAAAAATTGTTGAATGAATACGCACTGGAGCTCGAAGAAAAATTTCCCGCTGTAACAACTTTTGTAAATAATATAAATCTAAAAAAAGCTTTAGTCGCATATGGAGATTATGAAAAAGTATTTTTCGGCAGCGGGTACATTTATGATATAATTGGAAAATATAAATACCGCATAAGCGCAAATTCATTTTTCCAAACGAACACAATGCAGGCAGAAAAATTATATCAAACCGCATTAGAGTTTGCCTCGCCTGAAAAGACTGATATAGTTTACGATCTTTATTCCGGTGCCGGAACGATCTCGCTTTTTATTTCGGAACATGTTAAAACTGTTCATGGATTTGAGGATGTTGAACCGGCGGTTAACGATGCCGAAATGAACAAGCAAAATAATGATGTGGAGAATGTTCATTTCCATCAGGCAAATTTGAATAAATCATTTTTACCAAAACTTGAAGAAAATAAAATCCCAAAGCCCGATTTAGTAATTGCTGATCCTCCGAGAGGAGGAATGAATCCTAAAACGGTAAATGATCTGCTGAAGTTAAAGCCGCCGAAAATTGTTTATGTTAGCTGCAACCCGGCAACACAAGCCCGTGATGTTAAACTCCTATGCGAAGGGGGTTACGAGCTAATTAAAATGCAGCCCGTGGATATGTTTCCGCATACTTTTCATATTGAGAATGTGGCGTTGTTGCAAATTACATAATCAATAATTGCTATTAAATGGAAGGGCAAAAATAATAAAGCCCATCAAACGATGGGCTTTTAAATTTTCTTTAGGGACTAATTTACTTCAAAAGCAACATCTTTTTAGTCTGTGTAAAATCTTCAGTTTGAATTCTGTAAAAGTAAATTCCGCTTGTTAATTCTGATGCATCAAAGTTAATCTCATAACTGCCTGCTTCAATGTCACCTTTTACCAGTTCCTCCACCTCGCTTCCTAATACATCAAATACCTTTAATGTTAGGTTGGCTCTTTTAGGAATTGTGAATGTAATTTTTGTTGCCGGATTAAATGGGTTAGGGTAGTTATTTGATAAACTAAAATATTCAGGGACATTGTTCCAATGATCAATTTCAGTAAGTATAGTTGAATATGTAAACTTCCTATCATTTACCCAATTAGATGAAGCCCACCTTTGCGATAAACTTTCAATCAAATTATTATTGCCATCATAGGTTAGTGTGTACTTTGTGTTATTCCTCCAGTAAGAGCCAACATACCAATCAAATCTTAAAGATTGAATTTGGGTATTATTTTCATCGTAAGAATAGTCAAACTTTGCATTGTTCACCCAATTAGGTCCAGCCCAATCCTGATGTAATTCTTCGATCAAATTGCTATTCCCGTCATAAGTGTAATTTTCTTTTACAAGATTTACCCAATTGGAAGAATCCCAGAACTGCCATAACAATTCAATTAGATTATTACTATCATAGGAATAAGTATCCTTCCAAACAACTTCCCAATTTGGACTATCGAAAAATTGCCATAACTTTTCTATCAATTTAGTTTCATCGTAAGTATAGTCTATCTTAGTATAATTCACCCAATTAGCTCCATCCCAATTTTGCCTTAATTCTTCAATCAAATTATCACTGGCATCATAAGCAAATGATTTTTTCTCACTGTTCAGCCAATTTGTGCCATCCCAATTCTGGAGTACCTCTTCGATTAAATTAGAATTCTCGTCATAAGAATATGAATACTTATGTTCATTCAGCCATTGGAAAGTATCCCACTTTTGTTGAATGTTCTCAATTAAATTATCATTATCATCGTAAACGTAATTATCCTTCCGGTAATTAACCCAATCTGAACCATTCCAATCTTGCCAAAGCCTTTCTGCTAATAAATATCCATTTGTACTGCTTTTACAAAAAATCTCAGCACTGGCTTTTTGATTATTAAAAGTATTTGATTCTGACCTATCCTTTAATAACTCATCTAAGTTAAGATCTGTCTTGCCCTGTTTCTCTAATTGAGAATACATTTGAAAAGGCAGAAGAAATAAAATGATTAAAAATAGATGTGTTATAGTTTTCATCTTTCCTCCAAGCAATTATTGTAATAGAAAACTGAACTTAAACTTTTCTATCATTCTTCGCCTTGAGAGAAGTTGAAAATATGTAGGAAAGATCTTCGATACTATAGTCAGAATTTTTCCCTCAAGATTTCAAACCATAGTAACTTTATAATAGTAAAATTAGAATAAATGTCAAGAATAATCAATTAGGATTAAATATCTTAAATAAAGCTGTTTATTAAGCTTTTTGATGCTTTCTTGGTTGTCGAGGACCAATCCTCGACAAATGAAATTAAACTATTTCTACTCCACCCCATAAAGTATCTACCGCAATTACCTTATGATCATTATGAGCATAATTTCTTGCACTCGAGTATTTATATTCCTCAGCTATTTCTACCATGCCGGCTTTTACTGGATTATTATGAATGTATTTCAACTTAACCCAGAACATTTTATGATTTCGAATTACTTCATCATCAAAACGATGAATCCAAAACTGTCGTTTTTGTCCAGTCTTTACATTTTTACTAAATGATTTTAGTAGTGCGGATTTCTCAGATTCCAATTGTTCTAAAATATCCCATGCCGTGTATTTCTTTATGTCTCTCATTATGTCAGATATAGTTCCCTTTGAAGGCTCTGTTTTTACAATCCAATGAAAATGAGTTGGCATAATTACGTAACCGAGAATAATGAACTCACGCTTTTGCTGATAGTGTTTTATATTATTAAGCAGTATGTCACAGAAATCATATCTCTCAAATACCGGAATAAAACCTTTTACTGTGGTTGTTACAAAATAGAATTGCTCTTCACTGAACAAACTTCTGTTTCTTAATCCCATGGTTTGATTTAAGTATTATTTGCAATTGGTGTGTGTTGAATTTACAAAATCATTCGTTTATTGTCGAGGAATGGTCCTCGACACCCATGAAATGTGAGTTTGTACGAAAATTAAAGATTTTGCAGAAAACACAATAAATCAATTAATCAATTTTCACCTCAAAATGGTTGTTTATTAATTTCATTTTATTTAGTTTTGTACTCTTTGGAAAAAATTAGGTATTTAAATGAAACGTACTTTTCAACCAAGTAATAGAAAACGAAAAAACAAGCACGGATTTAGAGCTAGAATGGCTTCAAAAAACGGCAGAAAAATTTTAGCTAGAAGAAGAGCAAAAGGCAGAAGCAAGTTATCAGTAAGTGACGAATATTAATCTTGAAAGAGTTTGGTCTTTCTAAAATAGAAAGAATCAAGAGTAAAAAAGAATTTAGTTTAGTCTATTCGGCAGGGTCAGTAATTTATTCCGATGATAGAAAATTTAAGGTTAATATTTATAAATCTGAAAATATTGAACAACCGGTTGTAAAAGCAGGCTTTGCCGTTCATCGAAAAGCAGGAATTGCAGTCTGGAGAAACCGGGTTAAAAGACTGCTTAGAGAGTCTTACCGGTTAAATAAAAAAAAGCTAACTGACTGGTCTTCAGAAAATAAAATTAGTGTTTTTCTAGTGTTTTCCCCTAACACCATCAATCAAAAGAATAAACGTAAGATAACACTGCATGATGTTTTGCCGCAGGTAGATAATCTTATGAATAAAATTATTCAAGCAGGTTAATAATTGTGCTTATTAAAAATCGTTATGGTATCATCAATATTCCTGTATCATTTTCATGCCGAAAATCAACTTCAGCTTTTTCACTCCAATTAAATAATATTTTTACTTTTTATATTTTATTAAAGCTATTTTTAACAACCGGTTTAAAAATACACTTTGAAAATTTTGGATATTAAATGGATAAACAATCAACCATAGGTTTCGTATTAATAGGATTGGTTCTGGTAATTTGGTTTTATATGAATGCGCCGGAACCGCAGCCGATCGATAATCAGAAAAGAAATGCCGATTCAACACTTGTTGCAAAAGATACAGCAGTTCAATCACCTCAGCCAATAGTAAAAGAAACACCGGAAATTGAAGAACCGGAGACTGCTGCATTAACCGGGGTTTTTGCAGATGCTAATAATGCCGCAGAAGAAATTATTACAATTGAAAGTGATGTTGCAATAATTGAGCTTACGAACAAAGGCGGAAGCTTACGACGTTATTTTCTTAAAGAATACAATACATGGTATTATAAAGACCTTCCCGAAGATGCCCCCTGGTACAAAAAATATGTGCAGCTTATAAATTCTCAATTAGGCAGCGAGCTTAATATTGTCTTTTTAACCAAAGACGGACAACTGGTTAACACAGCCGATCTAACTTTAGAATTAGAGCAAGAGGGCTATAAGTTTAATATCGAAACCGATGATTCGCTTCTGTTAACTTACACATACAAATTTGGTCCGAATAAATTTATTAAAAAGCATTATACATTTTATGGTGATAAATATGCTGCTGAATTTGAGGTTGAGTTAAATAATGTAGATGATATTATAAGCGGGTTAAGTTATGATGTAATGTGGGATAACGGAATAAATTTTGTTGAGCAAAATTCGGTTGATGAAGCAACTTATACAAATGTAAGTGCTTACTCAGGCGATGAGCAGGTAGTAATTGATGCCTCATCAATGGGGGATAAGGAATCTAAAGATATTAATGGAGTTGTAGATTGGGCAGGTGTAAGAAATAAATACTTTACCGCAATTATTTCGCCCGATAATCCAAACAGTAATGGCGGAGTATATCTCGAAGGAATAAACACACCGAATAAAGTTTACGGCGAAAGAGAATTTTACAGTATCAGATATAAAGTACCTTACAAAGGTTTGAATAATCAGAAGGATTCTTTTAAACTTTACATTGGTCCTCTGGTTTATAAAAAATTAAAATCATACGATAGAAACTTTCAAGAGATTTATGATTTTGGAAGTTTCTTTGGACTCAAATTAATTACCAGACCAATTTCAGAATATATTCTACTTCCTCTTTTTACTTTTCTGCACAGATTTATTCCAAACTATGGATTTGTAATAATTGTTTTTTCTATAATTATTAAAATTGTTTTATACCCGCTCACAAAGCAAAGTTATAAATCGATGAAGAGGATGCAGCTTCTTCAGCCGAAAATTGCTGAACTGAAAGAGAAGTACAAAGATGATCAGCAGAAAGTGCAGAAGGAGACGATGAAGTTATACTCCACCTATGGGATCAATCCCGCGGGCGGATGTTTACCTATGCTCCTGCAGATGCCTATTCTATTTGCGCTGTTTGCGTTCTTCCGTGTTACAATTCAAATTAGGCACGAGCCTTTTATTTGGTGGATAACAGACCTTTCATCACCGGATGTAATTTATTCACTGCCGTTCAATATTCCTCTATTCGGCGTTGATCAAATAAGCGGTTTGGCTTTACTGCTCGGTATTACAATGTTCTTCCAGCAGAAGATGAGTGTTAGAGATCCAAGCCAAAAAGCACTTGTTTATGTGATGCCCGTTATGTTCACTTTTATGTTTATGGGTTTTTCATCAGGATTAAATTTATACTATTTCCTTTTTAACCTGCTCTCAATTATGCAGCAGTATTACATCAACAATAAAAAAGATGATAGTGAATTGGTACCTGTTAAAGATCCTAAAAAGAAAAAAGGCGGCGGATTTATGCAGAGGATGATGGATGCTGCCGAAAAGCAGGCACAAGCGCAAAAGCAAGGTGCCAAAAAGAAAAAGAAATTTTAATTGTCTGAAAAACCGCCGGTTGTTCAGAAATGAAAATAAGATTACATACAATTAGTTTTATATTTTTTGCGGCGGCATCATTGCTGCTGCCGCAAAATAAAACTACACTAACCCTTAAACTCGTTCCGGAGGAATTACCTTTTGGGTTAATAAGGTATGTTGATGCAGCAGAACCCAATGCGGCTGTTGTATTAAGCGGCGGAGGTGCAAGGGGTTTAGCCCACATTGGCGTTCTTCGGGCTCTCGAAGAAAACAATATTCCTATTAAAAATGTAATTGGTACGAGCATGGGCAGTATAATCGGCGGACTTTATGCTGCAGGTTATTCTATCGATGAGATTGATTCAATTGCCAGGAAAACACCTTGGGATGATTTCTTTTCTGCCGGTGATATGGATAGGAGAGAACAATTTTATGACCAAAAAATCACAAATGATAAAGCTCTATTCGTTATTCGATTAGACGGGTTGAAACCAATTCTTCCTACCTCTGTTTCAACCGGGCAGAAAGTATCTAACTTTTTAACTCTGCTTACATTAAATGCTCCAATACAAACAAACACAACTTTTAAAAATTTACTATACAATTTTAATGCTGTATGCACTGATCTTGTAACCGGTAAAAGAGTTATTCTAAACGAAGGCTCTCTCGGTTTTGCTATGCGGGCAAGCTCAAGTGTTATGTTTTTACTGTCGCCGGTGGAAATGGATACGCTTCAGCTTGTTGACGGCGGGTTGGTTGCTAATATTCCTGTAGATGTTGCAAAAGAATTGGAGAGTGATTTTATTATTGCTTCCGATGCCACAAGTCCCTTGTACAGCAGCGAAGAGCTGGCAACTCCTTGGAAAGTGGCAGACCAATTAATAAGTATTCCAATGCTGCAATTGAATAAACAACAGTTATCATCTGCTGATGTTGTTCTAAAACCGGTTGAGGATATTTATTTAAATAGTAGTTTTGATCAGGTTGACTCTTTAATTTCCGGTGGTTACAAACGTTCCTACAAAACTGTTGAGCGTGCAGCTGAAAAGTTCAAAGAGAAATACTTGCAAAATATTGAGGCGGGTGATAAGGAGTATGCAAACTTTACATTTATCAGCAGGGATGAAGGTATTCTCGAACACTTTAATGTTTTAAATAATTATAAAAAAGTTTCGGGCAAGCAATTGCTTTACACACTTGCCTTATTGAATAGGGCGGGCGGATATAAATCCTTATCTCTAGAAATAAGTGAAGCTGAAGCAACAACAATAGAAATTATTGCAGAAGAAAATCCGGTAGTTAAAAATGTTGAAATCGTTGGGTGTACATCGATAAGTGATAAAATAATTAATCAAACAAAAAATTCTCTTAAAGGTAAACCGTATAATAGTAATGAAACATTAACAGCAGCACTTAGTTTTGTTCAGCATTATCGGGATGAAGGATTATTACTTGCTAATATTGAATCAATAAATTTTGATGAAAAATTGAGCACAGTTACTATAAAGATTTCCGAAAAAATTATAAATAAAATTGTAGTAACCGGAAATGAAAAAACTAATGAGGATGTAATTCTAAGAGAATTTCCGATAAGTGAAAATGATTACCTGAGCATTGAAAAATTAAAAACTGGTTTAGCAAATTTAAGAGCAACTGATTTGTTTGAAAGTGTTGATGTAAAAATTATCAGCATAAATGAAATCAATGAATTAAATATTATTGTGCATGAAAAAATATCGAGCCTGGTGAGATTTGGTTTAAGGATTGACAACGAAGACTTTACTCAAGTATCATTAGATATAAGAGATGAAAATGTTTTTGGAACCGGAACAGAATTAGGCGGCATACTTTTCTATGGTGCTAGAAAAAAAACACTTATGTTAGAACACAGGTCCAATAGAATTTTTGATACTTATTTGACTTACAAACTGCGCGGCTATTTCAGATTGGATGATGTAAATGTTTACAGTAATTTGCCGTCAACTTCCCTAAATAGAATAAGGCGCGAAAAGATTGCAGAATACAGGCAGCTTTATCTCGGCGGCTCAGTTGGGGTTGGTACTCAATTTCAGAGGTTTGGAAATATTTTTATTGAAACAAAATATGAAAGGAACGAAATAAAAAATAAATTTGATTTCCCGGCAGAAAAAACCTATAAACAAGATTTAGCAACAGTAAAATTTTCTCTTTCAATAGATTCACAAAATAAATTTCCTTATCCAACTTTCGGCAGCAGGGTAAATGCTTTTTACGAAACCGGTCTATCGGTATTTAACGCCGCCACAGGTTTTACAAAATTCTACTTTGATTATATTGGTTATTTCAGCATTGGCAGTAATCACACTCTTGCTCCAAAATTTGCACTTGGGTTTGCAGATGAAACACTTCCGCTCAGTCAGCAGTTTTCACTTGGCGGGCAGCAGAACTTTTTTGGTTTACGTGAAGATGAGTTTAGAGGAAGGCAGGTTTTTAAGACTTCATTAGAGTATCAATTCGTTTCTCCTTTCCAACTTTTTTTCGATACATTTTTCAGATTACGATATGATCTGGGTTCTATCTGGTCGGTTAAGGAGCAGATCAGATTTAAGGATTTGCGCCACGGTATCGGGTTAACATTATCTCTTGATACACCAATTGGTCCGGCGGATTTTTCGGTTGGAAAAAGTTTTATAATTCAAAGGTCACTTTTAGATAATGTAATTAAATGGGGTGATACTATTTTCTATTTTACAATCGGCTATTACTATTGATTTTCATTGTGAGCAGCTTTTTCGGCAATAGATTTATATTTTCTTTCCAGTTCCATATTCCCGACTTTTCTAAAATGTTCAGCCATTGCATAATATAGTTTTGCTTTCAGCTTTACGCTTTCAATACCAATATTTACAATCTGCATAATCGTTTCGTTAGTAGGCAGGGGTATATCATAACTATATAACTGCAGCACGGAAAGAAGGGGACCGCATTCTTCAGGATTGCATATAGCCGCTTTCTGATAGTAGTAAATAGCTCTTTCTAAGTAAGAATAATCGGTAAAATTATTCTCGAATATTTGTGCCGTCCAATAATAAATTTCGTATCGGCAGTTTGTAAACTCATCGGCTATTTTTTCTGTAAACATCTGTAATTCATCTTTTGAGAGCGCCGGATTTGCCAACAGAATTTTGTAAAGTTCAGGACTGTTATATTTTTTTGAAATGGCAAGTTGGAGCGCATCAAATAATTCATCCGAGCTGTTCGATCGCTGAAAGACTGTTTCTATTTCATTATAAATTTTGTCGCTCATAAATTAATATTTTTGGTTTGGTTATTCGGATGTTAGATTAAGTAAATTTTGTTTTGAAAAATGCGGCAGTGCATTAATAAACTCAACAGTTTTATTTTTATCCCATTGCTTACCGGTTGATAAGTTGTAAGGATGATTTCCCAGTAAGGCAATTCTTCTATCGCTGATGTTTTTGTCATTGTCAAAAACAAAAAACACTATTACAACCGGAATGTTAAATTTTTCTTTCCACATTTCATACGCTTCAACGGCACGTTTATTTGCAAGCCACTTGCTTCCTTTTTTACCCTTCCAATCTAAAAAAACTTTTTTGTTATTGATCAGCAAAACTAAATCGGGTTTGTCTTTCCCTTTCTCCCAAACAGCTTCATAGCGCTTGTCCTTGCCGAATTCATTAAATTTAATTCCCCATTGAGTAAGCAGATTTTTACCATGATACTCGGCGAGGTCATGAAGCTCATAATTCTTTCTGAATTCTTTTTTCGATTTTGCCGGTCTAAAATCTAATTTTTCCATGAATATTAAATACACTTAAAATGTTCAAAGGGCTGATGGCAATGATCACAATAATGTAAAGATTTACATGCTGTTGAACCAAATTCACTGGTTAAAATTGTTTCGTCTGAATTGCAGAAAGGACATTCAATTTTATCAAGTAATTCCGATGATTCCCGCGGAGGTGCAATTCCGTATTTTTTTAATTTATTTTTAGTTTCTTCACTCATCCAATTAGTTGTCCATGCAGGTGAATAAACTGTTTTTACTTTAACATTTTCTAATCCGTTGGAAAAGAGGATATCAAGAATATCATTTTCAATCGCATTCATTGCTGGGCAGCCCATATAAGTAGGAGTGATCTTAATTAATAATTCATCTTCCTCAAAAATCACATCTCTTACAATTCCCATCTCAACTATATTTAAGACAGGTATTTCAGGGTCAAAAACATCATGCAGCAATTTTAATATTTCATTTTTATTTTTTTTCATATTTACCATTTTACATTTGGAAATGAACGGGGCAGAATTTGCATTTCGGCAAGCAGGTGACCTAAATATTCGGTATGCCTGCCTTGCCTGCTTCCGCTAACAAAATCATTAGTGTCGGGCATTGTTAGTGTTGCTTCTTCAAATACTGATTTAACAGCGTTATCCCATTCTTGTTTAATACCGGTTAAATCAGGAATAATATTTTTATCTGTCAATTCAATTATTAGATCATCAATAAAAAATATTTCATTTGTAAAAATCCAAAGATTATCAATCGCTGTTTGAATTTTATTTTTACTTTCTTCGGTGCCGTCGCCGAGTTTAATTATCCATTGCTTACTATGCCTTAAGTGATATGTAATTTCTTTCAATGATTTAACAGCAATTGCTTTTAATTCATCGTAATTACATTTACTTAGTTTTGTGTAAAGTAAAAATGAATACTGATCATAAAAAAACTGACGTGCAATTGTAAATGCGAAGTCCTCATTCGGCTGCTCGAGTAATTGCAGATTTTTAAATTCACGTTCATGCCTTAAAAAAGCTAAATCATCCGCGGTTCTATTTTTATTTTCAAGTTCGGCAGCAACGGAGTAAATTGCATTTGCCTGCCCGATACAATCAAGAGCAATATTTGCTAATGCTATGTCTTCTTCCAAAATTGGAGCATGTCCGCACCATTCAGATAAACGATGTCCTAAAATTAACCTGTCATCACCGAGCCGTAAGAAGAATTCAAAAATTTTCTCACGCAACTCTTCAGTAATATTCTTTTCCATCATCCTCCTCTATTTCCTTTTGGAACAGAATAAAATTTTGGATGACGATAAGCTTTATCATTTCCCGGGTCAAAGAAGGGACCATTTTCGGAGGGTGAAGTAGCCGTAATACAATCAGAAGGTACAACCCAAATACTTATTGCCTCTCCGCGTCTCGAATAAACATCACGCGCGTTTTGAATTGCATTCTCACTATCAACTGCGTGTAAACTACCCGCGTGTTCATGTGGGGCACCGTTTGCCGGCTGAATAAAAACTTCCCACAAGAGCCATTCGGTATCTTTTGTTTTGTCACTCATCAATAACCTAATTTTTATGTTTGTTTGCGTATGCTTCTGCGGCTTCACGAACCCATGCACCTTTGCTGTGTGCTTTGCGTCTGGCTGCCATTCTTTGTTTGTTCATTGGTCCATTGCCTTTTACAACCGACCAAAACTCATCCCAGTTAATCTCTCCAAATTCCCAGTGCCCGGTTTCTTTGTTAAATTTTAAGTCGGGATCAGGAATTTCAATATCAATAACACGAGCTTGAGGAACAGTTAAATCAACAAAACGCTGCCTCAGCTCATCATTACTCTTTAGTTTAATTTTCCATCTCATCAACTCGGCAGAATTGGGTGAATCTTTATCAGATGGACCGAACATCATAAGTGACTGCCACCACCATCTGTTAACTGCATCCTGCACCATTTCTTTCTGTTCTTTTGTCCCTCCGGCTAAAGTAGAAACCATTTCATAGCCCTGCTTTTTATGAAAATTTTCTTCTTTGCAAATTCTAACCATTGAACGCTGATAAGGACCGTAAGAACATTTAGCCAGCAGTGTTTGATTGACAATAGCTGCGCCGTCAACAAGCCAGCCGATAACACCGATATCCGCCCATGACAAAGTTGGGTAATTAAATATACTGGAATATTTTGCCGAGCCGTTAAGTAATTGTTCATTCAATTCTTGCCTGTCAACACCTAAGGTTTCTGTTGCGCTGTAAATATAAAGTCCGTGTCCGGCTTCATCCTGCACTTTAGCAAGCAGACCCAGTTTTCTTCTTAAATTTGGTGCGCGCGTAATCCAATTGCCTTCCGGCAGCATTCCAATAATTTCTGAATGTGCATGCTGCGACATCATTCTAATTAATTGTTTTCTATATCTTTCCGGCATCCAATCTTTCGGTTCAATTACTTCGCCGTTTTCAATTCTTTTTTCAAATTCTAATAATTTTTCTTCTTCGCTCATACAAGCCCTTTCATTTAGATATAAATAAAATATAATACATCTTTTATAGTCAATCAATATTTAATTAAATGGTAGAAGAGTGATATAACAACATGACTATAATTTTAATATTCTGTATTTTTTGATATAAGAAATCAATTCTCTAAAAGCGGTTGGAGCTTATGAATCAAGAAATAAGGAACTTCTTCTATCCCTCATCAATTTGTTTAGTCGGTGCATCTACAAAAGAAAAAAGCATCGGTTACGAACTATTAAAAACTATAAGCAACTTTGGCTTCAACGGTGTACTCTTTCCTGTTAATCCAAAAGCAGAAAGCATTTTAGGCTATAAGTGTTATCACAGTATTAATGAAATTAATGATCCTATCGATCTGGCAATTGTTGTTGTACCTAAACAATTTGTTGAAGATTCAATTGATACTCTGCTGAAAAAAAATGTTAAATCTATTCTGCTTATTACAGCAGGCTTCAGAGAAGTAGGCAAAGAGGGGGAGGAAGCTGAAAATAGGATTGTTCAAAAAGTTAAAAATGCCGGCGCCAAAATGGTTGGTCCAAACTGCATGGGTGTTATTAATACTTTAGATTCTACAAAATTAAATGCTACCTTCGTTGCCGAAAAACCAAAACAAGGCTCAACAGGATTTTTATCACAAAGCGGTGCGCTTGGTGCGGCTGTGCTAAACTCTCTTAGAGAAACTGATATTAAGTTTGCCCATTTTATCAGCGTTGGAAATAAAGCCGATGTAAATGAAAATACCATTCTTAACTTTTGGCAAGCTGATGAAAACATAAAGGCTATGACTTTCTATTTAGAAAGTTTTGTTAATGGCGAAGAGTTTATCAAAAGTTATATCGGCGGTGATTTAACAAAACCGGCAATTGTTTTAAAAGCCGGTAAATCCGCTGCCGGTATGAAAGCTGCATCATCACACACCGGTGCAATGGGCAGCAGGGATATGGTTGTTGATGCTGTGTTAAATCAATTCGGAATTTTACGCGTAACGAACCTTAACGAAATGTTCAATACTGCAAAGGGTTTTGAGAATTACCCGATTCCTAAAGGAAATAAAATTGCAGTAATAACTAATGCGGGCGGACCGGGAATTTTAGCGGTTGACAACCTGGAACTTGAAAATTTAGCCTTAGCAGAATTTGAGGAAAGCACAAAAGAAAAACTGAAGGAAATTGTTCATCCCGAAGGAAGTGTTGAAAATCCCGTTGATCTTTTACCTGGAGCCACGGCAGAAACTTACAAGAAGGTTGTAGAGATTGCAGCAGAGGATAATAATGTAGATGCTGTAATAAACATTTTTGTTGAACCGGTTATGGTTCAGCCATTTGATGTGGTAGAAGCAGTATCGGATGTAAAAACTTCTAAACCAATTCTTCAAACGGATATGCCGCTTCCGGAGTTCTGGGATACTTATCGCAAGTATTCAAAAAAACAAATGCCCATCTTTAAAAATCCCGAAGACCCCGCCGAAGTTCTCTCTAACATGTTGTTCTTTGAAGAATCAAGAAAACGACTTTCTGAAAAGAAACATGAATACAACTTTAATATTAATACCGGTGTTAGAAAATATGATTTGAGCAGAGGATTTATAAAACAAGAAGAAGTAAATAAACTTGCCGGGGATTACAATATCCCAATTGTTAAAAATATGATATTTACACCTGATACAATCAAAGAACTAAACGGTGAATATTTTCCGCTTGTTTTAAAGGGGATGAATAGTAAGGTTATCCATAAATCGGAATTGCATGCAGTAAAATTAAATATTAAAAATAAAGAAGAACTTATTAAAGCAGCTGATGAAATTACTGCAAATTTCAAAAAGTATAATTTTGAAATTGAGGAGTTTCTTGTGCAGCCATACTTAAAAGCCAAGCATGAAATTCTAATAGGAGGCTTCCGCGATTATTCATTCGGACCAATTATTATGTTTGGAACAGGAGGTAAGTATGTAGAGGTGATCTGCGATACTTCAATAAAATCAGCATACCTTACCGACTATGATATTGATGATATGATTAACTCGACCGCTATTGGAAAAATACTTCAAGGTGTAAGAGGTGAAGACCCGATTGATATGAATAAACTGAAGAATGTTATTAAGTCATCGGCAAAAATGTTTATAGAAAATGATAATATCGAAGAGTTTGATTTTAATCCGTTAATTATATCGGAGCATAATTTTATACAGGCTGTTGATATAAGAATAAAAGCAGGATAAAATACTGTTGGTCAATTTGCGGTCGTTTCATTTTATTATTTTAAATGACTAAAAAAATAATTAGGGGCTCAGAGGCACTATGGAACTGAAAATGAAAAAATATTTGTTTATACTTTTATGTTCCCTTTCTTCAATTACCTTTTCTCAAACAGAGGGATGGGAAAATATAACAGCACCTCTCGGCAGCTTAAATTCCGTCATCTCAACAAATGATAATATAATTATTCTTGGAACAAGTACAGGAATTTATCGCTCTGAAAATTATTGTAAAAGCTGGTATAAATCCAACTCGGGTGTAGGCAATAATGTTGTAAATGCATTAAATAAAATAGGTAATAGAATTATTGCCGGGGTGGAAACCGGAGTTTATATTTCTGATGACAAAGGATATAATTGGGTTAAAACATCTCATCCAAATGTTTCCATTACAAGTTTGGTTGTTTCTAATAATGGAATGATTTACTCAAAAGAATATTATGGACCTCAATATTCTTCCGCGGATAGTGGACTTACTTGGAAGGAATTATCTTATGGCAGCACTCCTTCAGAGAAAGAGAAGTTTAGCAAATCTTGGGAATTGCTTTGTAATGATGAAAGTAATTTATTTATGCGGTTTGATTCTTCAAGCATAATTAAAAGCACCGATAATGGGGAAAGCTGGTCACAAATAAAAGTTGCACTGGATAAAGGTTATCAAGTCAATTGGTTTGAAATTAAAGATTCCTTAATGTTCTTAAAGATCAGTTCGCAAGAATGGATTTCATCAGCAGATGAGTTTAAAACATGGCAAGTATTGCCAACTCCAAAAGCGATAAATAAACATATGTCAATTACTCCGACCAGGAATTTGAAATTGAGTTTGTATAAACCAGATGATAAATATATATCTACAGACAATGGTTGGACATGGATTAAAAATCCATTGATCGAAGATGTACGATGCTGGGCAAGATTATCAAAAGATACAATCGTTGCCATTAATGGAAAACGTCATTTTTTGATATTGTCGGGTGATGGTGGTGAAACTTGGGAGGAAATAGTTCCCAGCTTTTATGGTATTGAAATAATTAAAGAGGGTCCGGATAATAAACTTTATGTTTCCACGGATTGGCAAGGTGTTTTTTCTTCGGATGATTTGGGTTTATCTTGGGAACATTTATCTGATATATCAACAATTAACGGTATGGCATTTCCTAATGAAAATATTATTGCAGTTAGTACAAGCATACATGGTGTTTTTATTTGTGATAATAAGATGAACATTCTGCGAAGGGCAAGTAATCATGGTTTAATTGACTCATCAATAAATAATATTTTAGCAACAGAAAACGGTTCATTATTAGTTGCTGCTAACAGTAAGCATGTTGACCTTGAAAAAAGTCAGGGCGGGGGAATAATTACCGGATTAAAGGTGGAGGTCTTTGGCGGTCCTCAGACTTAGGTGAGTCTTGGAATAGAATATTAGTTGACTCGGCTTTTCAAACACCTGATAGTGGTAAAACTTGGTTCGAATTTAACAAATACAAAAAAGCTTATGTATCAAGAAAATACCAACCAAATTTATCTATAAAATCAATTGGGTTCGATCCGGATCGCAATTTACTGGTAAAAGCTGAAGTAGGTTATAAGGACGGTTTTTACAAATCAAAAGACCAGGGAATTTCTTGGGAAAAAGTACGCGAACTTGATATGTTTGAATATGTTGATACAAGTCCAACTTCTACTTCGAAGGGCGAGATTTTTATTATTAATTCCTCCTTTGATGGAGTGGCAAAGTCTATTGATGGAGGAGTTACCTTCAATTCACTAATAAATGGGCTAGATGCGTGGAGGTGTTTTAAACTTTTGGCATTACCTGAAGGTGAAATTCTTGTTTCAACGAACAATGGTTTATATATACTGCCTTACAAGGGAAACAAATGGTTTAAAGTTGGGTTTGGTAATAATCAAGTAAGTGCTTTATTACGTTATAATGATTATGTTTTTGCTTCGGTTGGCGGTTATGGGGATACTATTAACAAAGGTCTTTATCGAATTCCCTTGCCCAGGCTTTTAGCAATGATACCTGAAAATATACTTGATGAAGAGGTATGGTCAGAGGTCGAATCTCCGATCAATAATCATTTATCATATTTTACAATTGAGAAAAGTGGTACACTATGGGCTGTGGGAGATGATAGCTTATTAGTTTGGTCAGAAGATGAGGGGCTAACTTGGTCAAAATCAATACTTCCAATTAAAGATGCTTATTCTTTTTCATCCATTGCAATACACCCCCAAAATAAAAATGTTATTCTTGCAGGGTACTCCGGTTTATATATATCTAAAAATAAGGGGAAAGATTGGCAGGATGTACGAGCTTTCCTAACCGATTATTCAAATGCTATTCATATAAAGAATATTCATATTGAAGCAGATGGAACTACTTACTTAGCAATTTCAAGGGAGGGCTCATTTAATAATTCAAATCTTGATACATCAAAAGTAGTATTACATACTTTTAAAACTTATGGATATAGTGAACTTGGAAATATTATTATGAAACATGATGATGACAGTCTATGGGTAGTTTCTGCAACAACACTTCCAAATGAACCTCAAAAGCTGTTTAGAAGCATGCAGGGAAATTTATTTGTTTCGGTGTGGGGGGAAGGGTTATATCGGTCAAATGATAATGGTTCAACGTGGACAAGCGTTAATGATGGATTGTTTAGGAAAGAAGCTTTTTATAGCTGTAACATAGGTGCAGATTTAGATAGAACTATTAATTGTATTGCTAATGATTTAGAAGGCAACCTTTATGTAGTTCGTGGATCACATAATTTATATCGTTCTAATGATGACGGCAATAACTGGGAAAAATTAAATGCACCACCGGGTTTTATTTCAACAATTAAATTTGGAAACAATAAAGAAATGTATGCCGGTTCATCAATGGGAATTTTTATTTCTTCCGATGGAGCAAAAAACTGGAAATCATATGGTGCAGGTCTAAAATCTTCATCAATTAATTATATTGAAAAAAAAGAGAACGGACCCATTTTTTCTGCCGCTAATGATGGTAAAATATATAAAAGTAAAAACAAGGATTGAAATTTAAACAGGAGAACTAATCATGAAAAAAGTTTTACTCTTTATACTTTTGCCTGTTCTAATTTACGGGCAAGTGGGTGATGATGAATTAGTGAATCCAAAAGATATTATTTATGACATCGTAATGGATTTACGATACAGCACACCCGATCATTCATTTTTGAACATCCCGCAAATCGGCGAAATGGAATTACCAAAATTTTATACTGCCAATGAGGGACTTGTAGTTTTAAAATTAGCAAATGCACTAAAGCTGGCGCAAGACTCACTTAGAAATATTAGAAACTTTAACGGGAATTCTTACCCGGCGGGGATAGGCATAAAAATTTGGGATGGATACAGACCGCGAGCAGTTCAGTATTTGTTCTGGGAAATTTTTCCAAACTCAACTTACATTGCAAACCCTTCATCCGGCTCACTGCATAACCGGGGCGGTGCCGTGGATTTAACACTTATTGATCTGGCAACCGGCGAGGAGTTAGATATGCCGACTGCCTTCGATGACTTTAGTCCGCAAGCAGCACATGGCTATAGCTCACTTCCTCAAAATGTTATTAATAATCGAGAGCTGCTTCGTTCTATTATGGTTAATGTTGCCGGGCTTAATATCTACAGCAGTGAGTGGTGGCACTATTCAGTTCCCGGTGCAAGCACTTATCCCTTAATGGATTTTCAAATGAAATAATGAGTTGAAAATGAAAAAGATAATTTTAATAATCTTAATATTTAGCGGTTCTGCATTCGGGCAATTTGAATTCAAAGTTAATTCATTTTCCGATTCAACCCAGAGAGATCCCCAAATTGCAAAAGATATAAACGGCAATTATATAATTGTTTGGGATTCAGAAAATCATGTCAACACAAATTCGCAAAGTGATATTGTATTTCAGTTATTCGATACAAATGATAACAAGATAGGAACTGAAGTAATTGTAAATGATGTTACGCAAGGTGAGCAGGAGCGACCGGCTGTTGATATGAATGCAGATGGTGATTTTATTATTGTTTGGGCTTCGCATACTAAGACAAGTGATTCAATTTTTGATATTAAAGCAAAATTTTTTAAGAACAACCTACCTATCGGCGGTGAGTTTTTAGTGAATACAACTACTGAATATTCACAAACAAAACCGGAGGTTTCTATAAATAGCGACGGCAGTTTTGTTGTTGTTTGGGAGTCTTGGAATCAGGATGGAAGTAATAAAGGAGTTTATGCTCAAAGGTTCGATAATAATGCACAAAAACTTGGTTCAGAAGTTTTAGTCAATACCACAACACTTTTCAGTCAGGGTCGCCCGGTTATTCAGCATTTTAATGATGGTAAATTTTTAATTGTTTGGGAATCATGGAAGCAGGATGCATCAAGCCCGCCGGGGTATGGTGTTTACGGAAAAATATTTGAAGCAAATGGAACAATAGCGGTTGATGAATTTTTAGTCAACACCTACGTAGATGATTATCAATGGTTCGCTGATGCCGAAACTTTCTCTGATGGAAACTTTGCCGTTGTTTGGTGCAGTTGGGAACAAGACGGTCATGACGGCGGAATTTATATGCAGAAGTTTAATTCTTCTGCAGAAAAAATTAGTGACGAAATTTTAGTAAATAAATCTACTGCTAATTATCAGTGGCTTCCTAAAATTGCAAAGCATAATAACGGGAATGTTTCAGTTGTTTGGTCAAGCTGGCGGCAGGATGGAAGCAGAGAGGGTGTATATACAAAATTGTTTAACTCTGAATTGAACGCTCTTAGTTTTGAAACTCAAGTTAATGTGACTACGGAAGGGTACCAATGGGAACCGACTTTTATTACAGGTGAGGAGGATGAAATACTTGTAACATGGGCAGGCTGGATTGATACAGATGATTATGAAATATTTACAAGACGGGTTGGAACTACTAATCCGCAAGGTTATTTAATTCCAAGTTCCTACGAGCATATTGCCGGAAGAACTACAAGCGGCATGAGTGTTTATGTAGTTGACTCATCTGAAGTTACAGGAGATGAATATGAAGTAACTTTTGCGGTAACAGGTGAGGATAAGTTTACGGGCAGCATTAAAAATTTAAATACGAACACAACTTTAGTTTCTGATTTCCCAATTGATAAGGGGATGGGTTTTTTTTATTTGACTGACATCTTTGAGGGAATTGCTGTTGAGTTTATTCCGGAATTAAACCTAAGGCTCGATGTTGATAATTCGTACTTCAAAAATGTTTCCGGTACAAATATACTTTTTACTGTTGGTTCTCCGGCAGGTAATATCAGCTTAGCTCCAATAGATATAGAATTGCGGTGGGGAAGCACTGACACATTATCGGACGGTACATACGCCTCACCACTCGATACTGCTTATGGAATCTCAGCTCAAAAAGTTGTAGCAACTCCCTTTTACGGATGGAACAGTACTGATAACGAAAGGGTGGAATTATTTGTAAACGAAGTTGGAGTAAATCAAAATAACAGGTGGGACCCCGGCGAGCCGATAAGTTTTTTAACACCGCCGCAGTATGACCCAACACAATTTGTACTTCATGCAATGGTTAGTTCTGAAGTTCCGGCAGGCAATGTAACCATGCCTAATTCGGGTGATATAAATTATGTGCTTACTACTCGTCCCTTAACAGCAGATGATATTTTTAGATTTGAAACTTTAACATCATTAATTACTGATACAAAGGAAACCGGTCTAACCCCAAACAAATTTGCTCTTTTTCAGAATTATCCAAACCCATTTAATCCTTCTACTACAATCGTTTATTCAATACCTAAAAACGGATTGGTAAAATTGAATATATATAATATACTGGGTCAAAAAGTGAAGACATTAGTAAATGATTTTAAAGCTGCTGGTGAGTATAAAACATTTTTTTCAACTTCTAATTTGGCAAGCGGAGTTTACTTTTACTCTCTGGAATTTGAAAATAAATATCTAACAAAAAAAATGTTGTTCGTAAAATAACGACAAATGTCGCCTCAAAAGTGTTAAATTAGCAAAAACAACAGAGGTGACCAATGCGAAAAAGTCGTAGAATATTAGCAAGAGAACAAATAAAAAGTTCGGAAGGAGAGTTCATCTGGGA
>JABFGH010000038.1 GCA_013112585.1 Ignavibacteriota bacterium
CACCCGGCTTTTTTTTATCCACACCATTATTCACCTCATTCAAAATTATGGTAATGTCATTGCTATACCGCCTTTTGGGAGAAGCAATCTCCAAATTTAACTTATGAATGAGATCACTTCGTCCGTCAGCTGACGGACTCGTGATGACAATTGTATTTTTGTGACATGCACGCTTAAGAATTTATGTGGAATCAAAAACTACACACCCCTTTAGTCCCCTCTCGAGAGGGGATTTAGGGGTGTGTATTATTACTTACTTTTGGAACAAACATAATATCAGACAATACATCTTAAATTTAAACTATTAAAATATCTAAATATTAATTTGATTTTAATTTTTACTTTTTCGCAAATTTCTTTTAGAGAAATTTCACAAACTGATAAAGGAGGAGTAATGAGAGTAAAAACTATTTATAAGTTTTTTTCATCACGCAGCTATCAATTCCGGCACTTCCAAACACTCATTAAATTTGCTTTACTATTTCTTTTTATTATGGTGTCTTCTAAAAATATAGAAGCACAAGTTATCATCAGGGAAAATGTAAAATTAGAATCAAAAAGTACCGAAGAATTACATTTTTGGATGACAGGTATATTTAATTATGATGCCGAGGATTTAGTTGCTGGGGAAACTGTAAATTTGCAAGTGGGCACAAAGATTATAATGGAATATTTTACCCTTATAATTTCCCGCCCGAAAATTCAAATGAGGTTATGGAATTTTCTATAGTATACGGCGGTGAATATTGCAGTTTTGAGAATCCGGCTGGTGGATATTCAGATATTGTTCAAATGGATGCGAATGGTATAGTTAACATTAACCTTAAACTTGAAGATAATTTTAACATCAGCACTACGGAAATTATATTAAAATTTGAAGCATGCGGCTCTTCATGTTATGGCTATGATAAAAGCAATAAACCAAAAAATGCTGGAAATGAGTTCTTGCTATCTGTCGACTGTCCTCCAGCACCAACACCAGAAGAGTGCTTGCAATGGGGAGGAGCGGTGCCTGGGTATACACATTATAACGCGCTTGATTATATACCTTCAGATCCAACGCACGAAATTTTGCTTGGCGAATCAAAATATTTTGAAACATTGAATCATCCATCAGATCCGAACAAAATTATAATTACAGATGCCAATGGACCAACACTTTCTACCGGTGCTCTTACTAATGTAGAGTGGGTTGTTAGCAATGTTGTGGGAGACAGATTGGGAGTTTACTATGAAATAGAGAAACCACAATCTATAAATCCACCTGCAAATCTTTTGCCTTCGGGATTAATTAGAATTATTGGACGTTTTTATGAAGAGAATAAAGAATACATCGTCAAATTAGAAGTAAATGACTTAAATTCGAACCCGGTTAGGTCAACTAGCATACTATTAAAAGTTGTAAGACCATTCCAATTGGGTAATTCTCCAAATGCAATAGCTAGAAGAATGGCTCTTGATATTTATGGAGTAACTTATAATGTCGATGATATTTGTATTAAATATGGTGGTGAATTTGGTATACCTCCTCAGTACTTTAAGGCTCATTTTCATAAAGAATCTCCCCTCATAAATAATATGCTGTATCCACCTTTCAGATATGAACCATGGTCCGCTGAATTATGGACTAACCTTGCTCATGACTACGAAGATGGACATTTTTGGGTTACTGAGAATAATATGGGTTCTGGCCATCAAGTACCAACTGACCATCAAAATTTAAGGTATATGGATTATGTTAATACGCCGCATTCTGTATGGTGGTTCATAGAACAATTTTCTAAATTAGTTCATAATGAACCACCTGGTGGTGAAAGTTTATTTGGCGAATACAGCCCCACAACTGGATTGTTTAGTTTTATATATTATAAACCCAGTAAAGAATATAGATTAATTAGGGAAGAAGTTTATGACTATTTTTCTTTAGACACAGAAGACAATGATCCTGAAATTAATAATACATTTGTGAATACTGATTTTATTGAGTTTATGAGAGATAGCTATTTAGGCGTAGGCTTGGATAATCGAATGGCTCAATCTAGGATAGCAAGTTCGTATAGCCCACTACAACTAATGTATACTACAGCTGAACATAATCTTGATTACGGGACAAATCCAGAAAATGCTCCTGAATATCTCAGTATTCCAAGTGTGTATTGGCCATTTATTCTGTCCAATCTTATAAGAGTGCGTCAAGAAGTACTTCCTGCTAATGAAGATGTATATGGAATTGACTGGACAGATGGTCATAATGAGGTATTCTTTAGAACTTATGAAGAATGGAATTCAGCAGACTATGCAGAAGAATTAATTGATTTTTCAAACCTTTATTATCTTCCAATGAGGGAGCAACAATGAAAAAACTAATAGCTTATATATTATTAACCATATTTCTATTTATAAACACTAATGCACAGGTTGAACTTCCAGGTGTAACTGAAGAACTTAGGGTAGAAATACAAATTGCTTTAGATGCGCTTACTCAAAATTCTTTTCAATTAGGCTCAGTATTAAATGTCGAAAGTAGTCTTGGGGATTGTATGGACCCATTATTTTATCCAAGCTATGACTCCTTTGAGGATCCTTATAATACATTATTAGCTAGTATTGTGTTCACAGCTTCCAATAGAGATATAATAACATCTGATTACTCAGATTGTCTAATTGGTATTTATAAAAATGATAATATATTTTGGACCACACCTCTGACCGATGGCATTAAGGGAAATCAAACACCAGGAATCATTTGGTCAATAAAGGATATTAATGATAATGGGAAAGTGGAAATCATATCCAGTTGGATTCAAGGAGCGGGTGGAATTCCAAATTTGCGTTATTTAATACTGACTTGGGATGGAACCGACGGGGTACTAATAAACTCAACCAATTCACTTGGATATTCAGCAATTAGAACTAAAGTATCAAATGGGATTTCTTATGTGGATGTTGAGGGAGATGGTATTTGGGAACTTCAAGTTGGTGAATTTGATCGGAGCCAAGATGAAGAAATTATTACAACCTACTCATGGAATGGAAGTGAATATGGCAGGTGGCCGGATACTCCGCAGCCCCAAGGAATGGCAGTTGTGCCTAGGAATTTTATTAATGCTAATATAAGTGCTAGTTGTAATAATGGAACCTATATTTATACTATTAATAGTGTAGGCGGTCGTTTTCAAAATATTAATACTTTTGCTATTGATCAAGAAATTGAAAGTATAAATTTTCTTTCAACCCGATATTCCTGGAAAACTCTAAACTCATTTTCGCTATTTGTTTGGAAGAACTATCCTCGCGCTGGCTGTAATTATATTCACCCAGGTGAGCAAAGTTCTGAATTTGTGATTGAAGCTGTTGAATCTTTACCAGTCATTGTTAATTCATATTTGGCTGGATGGAATGGCAGCGTAAGTAGAACAAATACTAGTTTAGCAACACTACCTACAAACTCATTCCAAGGACGCACAATAGCCCCCAAAACCATCCCCAACCCATTTGACCCATTAGCATTTATTGATAACATGATAGATATGGGTGATGAGGCTGAGAGTTTAGATTGGATTGGTACACCGGGTATTGAGGATCAAGTATGGAGCAGTCTTAAAACAAAACTTAATAATACCTATGATTATATTGACGACAGCAATTACAGAAATGCAGAGCAAGAACTTGATAGTTTTTTAACTGCTGTTGAAGATTATTACAAAGGAAGAACGCAATATATGACAAGTGAGGGTTATGCATTAATGAACATTAATGGTGAATACTTAATTGACTATGTTAGAACTTTTGTAAAAAATTAGGGGGTTTCAATGAAAATAATTCAAGTAGTGTTATGCATTTTTACTCTATCCATTAATTTAATAGGCCAAACAATTTACAATGTAGAACCCGGCTCTAAGGATAATCAAATAATTCTATCGTTAATTTCTGATAAAAGTGAAAACACTCAAAAATTATCTCAAGCAAGTATTTATGCTTTAACCAATAGTAAATATATTTCATTAAGCTCAACTGAAATTAGGGTGGCATTAACCGGTGAGGAGCAGGCGGCTGTATTTACTTTTGATGCAGCTCGAGACGCAGAAATAAACTTGCAAGAAAAAATAAGTTTGTTGATAAAAGATAATTTGGATAATACATTCACAAAAGATATTTTTATTAAATATACAGGTCCAACTGTGTTTAAACTTGAACAGAATTATCCTAATCCATTTAATCCATCAACAAAAATTCAATATCAGCTTTCGAAACAAAGTGAAGTAAAATTATTTGTATATGATTTACTTGGACGTAGAGTTCAAAATATTGTAAATGAAATACAGGAAGCCGGTTATTACGAAATCGATTTCAATGCATCAAATCTATCAAGCGGTGTTTACTTCTACACAATTGAAGCAATTGGTGTTGACGGAACAAACTTTGTATCATCAAAGAAAATGATGTTAATGAAGTAGTTAGGAGTTAGAATTTAGTAGTCAGTAGAAAGGATTATTAATCAGCCGGGTTGAAACACCCGGCTTTTTTTTATCCACACCATTATTCACCTCATTCAAAATTATGGTAATGTCATTGCTATACCGCCTTTTGGGAGAAGCAATCTCCAAATTTAACTTATGAATGAGATCACTTCGTCCGTCGGCTGACGGACTCGTGTTGACAATTGAATTTTGGTGACAGCCGCGTAAGTCCAGATTGACGGAAGGTGGGCGTGTGTTATTATTTACACAAAATTAATCACTCATATCTTTCCAATTCAAAATTATCATTCTTGTTTTTAAGAATTGATAACCTTAACAAATCATTTTTCAGCTAAAAATTAACATTTTCTTTTATGGTACGCTTATTGAAAAAATACTATTTGAGAAAATAGAGTCCCGTTTTTGATTTATAAAATATGAAGTAATTTGTTAACTGATTCAGCCTTACATAGCGATACATTATTTAGCCGAGAGCAATTAATTCGTCTTTTCAATTCAGAGGACGAATCCGAATTATGCCGATTGATAAATGACGCTGAAAATAAAATTGTTAGTAATTTTGATAATTCGATTAAATTAATCGGACAGATAAATTTTTCTAATTATTGTGAAGAAAATTGCAACTATTGCGATTTGCGTGAAGAGAATTTTTCGCTCGATAGAACAAGATTTACTGCTGATGAAATTATAAATAAGGCAATTCAAGTATCAAATCTTGGATTAAAAACAATTGTTCTAGAATCGGGCAAAGACACCTATTTTGATACTGATATTATTGCCTACATTATATATTCGATTAAACAAAAAGCGGATATTTCTATCATACTATCTTTAGGTGAGCGCGGTTTTGAAGAATATAAAAGATGGAAACTTGCAGGTGCTGATTCTTATCTGCTAAAATTTGAGACCTCCAATCCGCAGCTTTTTTCTAAAGTTCATAACGGTATGAATTTGGATGTTAGATTAAGGCATCTAAGCTATCTTAAAAAAGTTGGGTTTAATGTAGGCAGCGGCAGCATTATAGGTTTACCGAATCAAACTATCGGGGATATGGTAAATGATATTTTTCTTTGTGATGAACTGGAGTTAGATTTTTGTGTTTTTTCTTCCTTTATTCCACAGCCCTTTACACCAATGCAAAATAGCAGTGAATGCAGCGAGAATCTGCTTGTTAAGTTTTTAACATTGTCACGGCTCGTTTTGTCATCTAAGGATATCTCATTCCTTTCGGTTAATGAATCAGGTTTTAGTAAATACAATTCAACCGGGTTAAAATCGGGGATGAATATCACAATTTTAAGCTTTCCTTTTGACATTGAGGAAGATTCACTCTTACTCTATCCATCCAAAAAAAAAAGAAAAAAAAGTCCTTCAGAAATCCACTCAGATATGAAAATTATGGTTGAGGGACTGGGAAAAAAAGTAGCAGGGTGAGTATTTAGTTGCAGGTTTGCAGGTTGCAGGTTAAAAGATTGAAAGATTACAAGCTTGCCTACCACTGGTAGGATTGAAAGATTAAAAGATTAAAAGATTGAAAGATTACAAGATTACAAAATTGAAAGATTGCCTACCGGAGGTAGGATTGAAAGACGAGGGTTAGTTTGAGAAGTTATACATTTTAAAATCATAATGAAATTGTAAATCGAAATTTATTTCGAGATTCTACAATAAATTACAACAGAATTCCAAACGCAGTTTGGGATTGCAGCGCCACCAGTCAGCCGACAGACTCCTCCCAATGGTCTTGCTTCTGATTTCTGAATTCTGGATTCTGAATTCTTGATTCTGGATCCCGCCAAAATATCGGCGGGCAGGTCTGAATTCTGAATCTAAGGTGGTTGAGTAATCCCGCTATGCGGGATGTATCGAAACAACCGCCATGCATGGTTGCACCCCTCATTCCATCGCTCCGGCTTCTGGATCCAAGTCGTTGGTTTCAAGTTGCAGGTTGGAAGGTTGAAAGAATTTTAAGATTAGATTGCGCTATAATTACTGGATTAATTCTTAATTTTCGCGGCTATCGAAATAAATTTCGATTTACAAATGTAACCTGAAATTTATTTCTTGAGGTGAAAAGAATTTCAATTAAATTCTTTTACCTCTACCTGCGGCATGCAGGTTTGACCTTTCACTTTTGACTTCTCACTTTTCACATTAAAAAAATATTTATTATTATATTTTTTCATTTTTTAATAGATAGTATATTAGAATAGTAAATGATTACTTTTAACAAAATGGTAGTGAAATGAAAAAAATCTTCTTAAGTGCTAATATTATATTTTTAATTCTTTTAACAGCATGCGGTACAAAAACGGAAAGTGAATTATTTGATGAAGCACAAAAAAATATAGACGAGAAAAATTATACAGAGGCTTTAACAAATTTTGAAATGATTGTTGAAAAGTATCCTAACGGTAAATATACCGAAGGCGCAATATTAGAAATCGGCAAGCTCTACCATGGCAAGGTTGTAAAAAATATTACAGAAAGCGAAAGCATGAAAAAAGCTGTAGAATATTACAAACAGGTATTTGAAAAATACCCGGAGCATAAGGATGCAAAACAGGCAATGTTTATGGCGGGTTTTATATTAGCAAATGATATTAAAGATTATGATCAGGCACGTGAAATTTATAATAAATTTATTGAAAAATACCCCGATAGTGAATTGGCGTTTTCCGCTAAATCTGAATTAGAAAATTTGGGCAAAGACCCGGAAGAAATTTTACAGAGCAAATCTGCAAAAGCTCAATGATCGATCATTCTAAATCTTACAGAAAATATTTAGACCCTGCCACAGTTTCAAAATTAGACTCGCTTGAACTTAAAGCCCGTATGGTGGTGGAAGGATTCAAAGTGGGTCTGCACAAAAGTCCGTATCACGGTTTTAGTGTTGAGTTCAGTGAACACAGGTCATATATGCAGGGCGACCCGATCAGGAATATTGACTGGAAAGTTTATGCAAAAAGTGAAAAATATTTTATCAAGCAGTTTGAAGAAGAAACAAATTTAATTAGTCATGTTATAGTTGATGTAAGCAAATCGATGGACTACAAACATGACGCTGAAATTACTAAACTTGAATATGCGCATATTCTT
Organism: Ignavibacteriota bacterium; assembly: GCA_013112585.1. Lineage (GTDB taxonomy): Bacteria > Bacteroidota > Ignavibacteria > Ignavibacteriales > Melioribacteraceae > IGN16. The sequence continues at coordinate 7,581 of JABFGH010000038.1, forward strand.
GCTTCGAGCTTAATTTACTTAATGATGCAGCAGCAAGACTCCGTCGGACTTGCATTATACTCTGATAAAATTGAGCAGTATCTAAAACCAAAATCCGCAAAAATTTATTTACCGGAATTATTAAAAGCAATAAATAATACTACACCTTCAAATAGAACACTGACCGCAAATTGCTTAAACGAAATTGCCGATAAAATTAAAAGGAGGGGACTAGTAATTATTATTTCTGATTTTTTTGATGATCCGGATTTAATTTTATCAGCACTCAAACGTTTCCATTACAAAAAAAATGAAGTGATAGTTTTTCAATTGCTTGACCCAATAGAGAAAAGTTTTGCATTCGGCAGAGATGCAATTTTTGTTGATAAAGAAACTGATGAAGAAATGTCAACACAGCCTTACCAAATTCAAAAGGCATATCAGAAAACAATGAAGGATTACCTTGCCAAGATTAAGAAGGAATGTTTGAGTTTTGGTATTGAATATAATTTAATAGATACAACCACACCATTCGATAAAGCACTGTTTTCATATTTTAAGAAACGCTCGCATCTTAATTAAGGGTAGCAAAAATAAGAATTCAGAATCCAGAATTCAGAAGCAAGACCATTGGGAGGAGTCTGTCGGGTGACGGATGACGCGGCAATCTTAAAACAGCGTTTGGAATTCGGTTGTAATTCATTTGTAATTCGGTTGTAATTTATTGTGTGAATCTCGAAATAAATTTCGAGTTACAATTCATTGTAATATAAAAAGTAGAGCTATTCAGCCTAACCCTCGCCTGGCAATCTTTTAATCTTTTAAACTTTCAAACCTGCAACCTGCAACCTGCCAACCTGCAACCTGCCAACCTGCAACTTGCAACCAGTATTTCAGCCATGCTTCTCACACTAATTCCTTCACAATTGCAAAGTACTTATCGATATACTTTTGTGTTTCGTTTAGATTTTTTCCTTCAACGATACATCTAATAATCGGCTCTGTGTTGGACTTACGCAAATGAACCCAATGATCATCAAAGTCAATTCTCAAGCCGTCATCAGTATTTGGATTTTGTTCAGTAAACTTTTCTTTTAACTTTTCAATTATTGCATCCGGGTCTTTACCGGAGACATTAATTTTATCCTTTAATATAAAATATTGGGGCAGTGCATCTTTTAACTCGCTCATAGTTCCGCCGAACTCAAGTAAATGCTGAAGCATAATAACAATTCCTGTTAATGCATCTCTGCCGAAAACCACCGCGGGATAAATTACACCGCCGCTTCCTTCGCCGCCGATAACTGCATTAACCTCTTTCATTTTTTCAACAACATTAGCTTCACCCACAGGCGACCGAAAAACCTTGCTTCCCGTTTCGGCTGCTGCATCATCTACTCCGCGTGTTGTTGATAAATTTATTACTACATTTCCTTTTTCTTTTGAAAGTATAAATTTAACCGCCTGTGTAATGGTATTTTCTTCACCAAATGGTTCACCTTTTTCAGTGAGTAAAACTAACCTGTCAACATCAGGGTCAACAACAATTCCAATATCAACATTATTGTTTTTAATTGCTTCCATAGTTTCCGTTAAGTTTTCAGGAATCGGTTCCGGTAGCCGGGGAAATACGCCTGTTTTTTCGCAATTGATTTTAATAACATCGCATCCCAGTTCTTTTAAAAATTGAGGAACTGAATAACTGCCGGCTCCATTTACACAATCGAGCAGAACTTTAAATTTTCGATTTTTAATTGCTTCAAGATCAATGTATTTCATCTTAAGCACATCAGAAATATGATTCTTTAAACCATCTTCATAAAACTCAACGCTTCCTAAATTATCCCAAGATTCAAATTTTTGAGGCTCATCTAAAAATTTCAGCATCTCTTTATTCTGAGCTGCGGTCATAAATTCGCCATCATTATTTAATAATTTTAATGCGTTCCATTCATTAGGGTTATGACTTGCAGAAATTTGAATTCCACCGACTGCATTTAATTTTTTTACATTGTATAAAACAGTGGGTGTGGGACAAACACCTATATCAACAACATCATTGCCCTTTGCCGTTAGCGCACTTATTACAGCATGCTTAACCATTCCGCCGGAAATTCTTCCATCGCTGCCGATTACAATTTTACCTTTACCGCAAAACGCTGCATAAGCTGAGGCATATTTTATTATTGTATTAGGGTCTAAGCCGTCACCTATTACTCCCCTAATACCTGAAACGCTAACCATTAAAGTGGGCATATAAATCTCCGTAAATATTTGTCATACAATTTTTATTTCATTGTCAATTTAACAGTCAAAAATCATATTACCAATTGTCTTATTTAATTTTTTCAAACTTTCAATAACTGTATTTTTTTTATAACAGGAAATGTTTACTTAAATAGCTATAAATAAGCTTTTTTGAATAGGCAAGTTTGCATAATAACTTTCACTGTATTATTTTAGCACGAATTGTTCTAGAGATAAAACAATCTATGAATATGAAAATAACTAATTTACAAATCTCAAATTTGAGGTATAAAATATGAGATTTTATCGACTACTATTTTTTACCCTTTTCTTCATTTCTGCAATCTCAGTATTTGCCAGTTCCGGTAAAATTGCCGGTACGGTAATCGATGAGGAAACCGGGGAAGGTCTCCCATTTGCAAACGTTTTTATCAATGGAACCACAATGGGTTCTGCTGCTGACTTGGAAGGTAATTTTACCATCTTAAACGTTCAGCCGGGAGTTTACACAGTTACTGCATCAATCGTTGGTTATCAGAAGCAATCTATAACCGATGTGCGGGTAAGAACTGATTTTACAACACGGTTGGAATTTGAACTCTCTTCAGGATCGATTGAAATGGAAGCAGTTATCGTTCAAGGTGAAAGAAATCCTCTTATCACTTCCGATAAAACAAACCCCACTGTTTCAATTAATGCCGAAACTATTGATGAACTTCCGGTAACCGAAATATCTCAGTTAATCCGTTTACAAGCCGGTGTAGTTCAAGGGAACGACGGTAAACTCCACTTCCGCGGCGGTTATTCAAATGAGGTTGCATATACTCTTAACGGTGTATCGCTAAATGATCCTTACGGTAACTCATCATCGATTGGACTCGCAACTAACGCAGTTCAGGAAGTGTCGGTTTCAGTTGGTACTTTTAGTGCCGAGTACGGAAACGCACTTAGCGGTATAGTCAATTATGTTACTCGGGAAGGCGGAAGTGATTATACTTTCAGTTTGAGAGGTTACGGCGGAGATTATATCACCCCGAGAGATGAATTATTTTTTAACATTGATGATATCAATCCCTTAAATAGAAAACGCATGGAAGCAACTTTCGGAGGTCCTATTCCCGGATTGAAAGATGTAAGCATTTTTGTTTCCGGTGTTTATGAAGATTTCGGCGGGAGCCTTTATGGTGAACGGCTCTATAATATGACAGACTCTTACCTGGAACTTGGAAGTTTTCCGCAGGAAGACCCAAGGTTCGGTTCGTCGAGCGGCCCATATTACTTCAATCCTTATAACTCGGATACTACTGTGGCTGTTGGAGAACCTACAGGTGATGGAGAGATTGTTGCCCTGAATCAGCGTGAAGATATAAATATTCAAGGTAATATCAGCTATAGAATTACTCCTACATTAAAAGTTAAATATGAAGTAGTTTATGAAGAAGCCGAGTCTCAAGGCGGCGGATCATACAGTACTTTCCAAACTAGATTTTTACCTGATGCACGCGGTACAACTTACTCTGATGCAATGTATCATGCATTAGATTTTACACATACCGTAGGACAAAATTTATTCTATACTATTAAAGGTTCATTCTCAAACAACAAAGGTAAATTTTATCAATTTGAAAATCCTCTTGATAAAAGATATTTACCATCGAACATTTATTCACGCACAATTGGCAACACTGCTTTCTTAACCGGCGGTACCGATAATTTAAGATTTAACCGGGAAACAAAAGCCTACGGCGTTAAAGGTGATTTAACAGCTCAATTATTTAAAACTCACGAGATAAAGCTCGGTTTTGAAGGAAGAATATTTGAACTTGATGTTGAATCGTATAATGTTCAAGTAGGTAAAGTTGATCCTACTGCTGATGACGGTTATGCAGCTCTTACAACTGCTGATTTATTTAATCCTAATACTCAGTACTTTAGAAGAGTGCCTGTTGATACATCACTTTATACAAATTATACACGTAAACCAAAAAGCTTTTCAGCTTATTTCAGAGATAAAATCGAATTAGCAAAATCACTTATCCTTAATGCAGGTTTACGTTATGAATACTTTGATCCTAATGCATCTTACAATCCGAATATTTCAGGTGAATTTAAAAAAGATTTGCAAGGTACACTTACAAAAGGTTTAGAAGAAGCAGAGGTTAGACATCTGTTTTCACCTCGTATAAGTGTTGCTTATCCAATTACCGATCAAGGTATTATTAGATTTTCATACGGTCACTTTTATCAAAATGGTTCCCTTTCATCGCTATACAGAAATCCGCATTTCTTTGCTCGCTTAGGGAGCAGACCAACATTCGGCAACCCAAATGTTAAACCGCAAAAGTCAGTTCAGTACGAGCTTGGATTGCAGCAAGGGTTAACTGAAGATTTAAGACTTGAGATTTCGGGTTATTATAAAGATGTAACTAACTACATTCAAAATCAGACAGTGTTTACTACTAATGGTAAAGAGTTTAGAATACTCACAAATCTTGCTTATTCAAATGTAAAAGGTGTTACTATTTCACTTTTTAAAAGACGTTCTCAAAATTCACTTTTCCAAAGTAGTTTAGATTATACTTTCCAGATTGCCGAGGGAAATAGAACCGAACCAGAAGCTGAAATATTTTTTAGTGAATCTACCGGAAAACTTACCGAAACATTTTTAGTGCCGCTGGATTTTGATAGACAGCATATTATTAATGCAACAATCAACTTAATTGAACCTAATGATTGGACACTTGGACTTACAGGGTATTTCCAAACCGGAACTCCATACACACCTTCAGTTTCATTTGAAAATAGAGCAGTAACGTTTGAACAAAATTCTGCAACACGTCCAACAAACTGGAATATCAACTTGAAGTTCGAAAAATTCTTCCAACTTGGTTCATTTGATTATTCTGTGTTTTTACAAATCAACAACTTGTTTGATACTGAAAATGAAATATATATTTATTCCAGCAGCGGTAGAGCATTATCTGCTGTTGAAGAAACAACATTAGCATCTCAGTTCAATAATATTCGTAATAGAATTGAACAACGAGAGGAAGCCGGCTTGTTTAGTGAAAGTGTTATAGATAATTATTATGCAAGACCGCAGAATGTTAGCAGTCCTAGGGAAGTACGTTTAGGATTCTCGATTATTTTTGATTAAACGAAACAAGGAATTAATTATGAAAATTAAATTATTCATATTACTGGCTGTCAGTCTTATTATTGCCGGAAGTACCTATGCCCAGGTTGCTAAAGATAAAGATGGTAATATTGATCTTAAACGATTATCCGAGGCTGACGCTGAAAGATTATTTAGGAATCCCAGTAGTGATTTGATGCCGGAATTTTTGAAGATAGCCGGTAATCAGAGCATTATTAAGGAATCAATAATTAACGGTAATAAAATTACAACAATAGTTTTTAATTACGCTTCAATATGTGAACCAAATAGATTAGGAAATGTTGCCGACCTTGTTTGGCAGGGACTTGGGTACGGTTTTGAATTCGGTCCTTTGGCAGCAGCAGAGGTTCGAAGTGATTCCGGAACAATATTAAATATTGTATCCGACTCATTTATTAGAACCGGTCAGGGAGATTTTTCGCCTGATGGTACCGAAAAATGGGGATGGCTTCCTAAAGATGGTTATGTAGATGTAACTCAAGATGAAATTGCACGCTTGAATTCACCCGATACCGATGGTGACGGTAAACCCGATAGCTGGCCCCCGGAGTTTTATGATGAGGATATAGGCAGGTATGTATGGCCCGCATTTTTAGGAGACCAGGCAACCGCACCCGATGAAGAAGTATTTTTTGTTGTTGATGATTTTACTAACAGAGAATTTGATTACTTCCCATTTGCCGATTCAAGTAAACGAGGAATTGGACTTGATATGGCGGTGAGAATTATTCAGTTTAACAATCCACTTGCAGAGGATATAATGTTTCTGGTTTACCAGGTAACTAATGCAAGTGAAAAAGTTCTTCCGCTTAACTACTTTGGTATGCATGGTGATCCGCACGTTGGCGGTCCTTCTGATTATGCCGATGACTTTTCAGGTTTTGTTGATCCCTTTGGCAACAGTGAACAGAATGTTGAATTTCCGCAGAGATCGAGAAGCATGGTTTACTCATGGGATGATCCTCCGGTGGGTATGTTCGGAAGACCAACCGGTTACTTTGGTTGGAAGTTCCTAGAATCACCATCAATTTCAGATGACGGAATAGATAACGATGATGATGGAATAATTGATGAAACTCCGGATAACTCAGCCGGAACATTTATTGACGAAGAAAACAGGTTTACAGGAATAGCCGATATTGCAAAATACACCGCTGTTTACGGTGAGCCTAAAGCACGCTTTGCAGGTGATGAAGACGGCGACTGGAACCCCCTAAAAGATGATGTGGGAATTGACGGTATTGGTCCTGATTCCCCGAATTATCCAGGTCCCGATTACGGTGAAGGCGATGGCTTACCATCCCAAGGCTGGTTTTTGGATATTGACGGAGATGGGAGATATGACCCAAGCGAACCTATTTCAGATGAAAGAATTGCCGGTTACAAATGGGCTGGTTCAGAATTAAACTTTGGTTTAAGAGATATCTCAGAATCTGATCAAATTGGTCTGACTAGTTTTCATGCTGCGATTTATACTAATGGACTTCCAAACGTTCCTTTAAATGATCCCCTTATGTGGGAATGGTTGTCAAGTGATACGCTTGTAGTAGAATTTGAACAGCCGGGAGATAACGTATTTAACTTTGGTACAGGTCCTCTCAGTTTAGAGCAGGGAGAAACGCAAAGATTTTCAATGGCTATACTTTTTAGTAATGATTTACAGGAACTTATTCTAAATGCAGAAACTTCTACTAGAATATTGGAAGCAGATTATAGATTTGCCCAGCCTCCTGCAAAACCCCTTGTTACCGCAGTTCCCGGAGATGGAAGAGTAACACTTTACTGGGATAATAGATCTGAAAGTTCAGTTGACCCGCTCTCCGGTGAAATGGATTTTCAAGGATATAAAATTTACAGAAGCCGCGATTACACATTTGCCGATGTATTTACTATAACAGATGCTGCTGGTAATCCTTTCCTTGGTAAAGGCATTGCCCAATTTGATGTTGTTGATTCACTTTCAGGATTGCATCCCGTTGAATACCTCGGAAGAGGAATTAAATATGATGTAGGAACTAACAGCGGGCTTGTCCACGAGTATGTTGATTCAACTGTTACAAACGGTATAAAATATTTTTATGCAGTTGTTGCTTACGATGGCGGTATTATTCGTCCGGGACAGGAACTGCCTCCAACTGAAAATCAAGCTGTTATTTCGCGAGACCCGATTACCGGTGAATTAACATTTGCAGAAAATACAGTGCAGGTTATTCCAGGTCCTGCAGGCAAAGGCTTGGTAAGTGCACAAGCCGGTACATTAGGTAAACCTAATCAAGTTGTTGGTAATTCAACCGGCGATGTTTTATTAAAAATATTAAATGATGCCGCAGTTGTTGATGATAAAATATATTCAATTGACTTTGCCAGCCCTACAGTTTATAGCATAAAAGATTCAACCGGTTTTATGGATAGGTTTATATCAAACGATACAGTATTCGTTACTCTTAAGCAGTCAAATCTTATTGCCGAAAGTGCAGTTGTTACCGACCTTAACGGAAGTGTTATTCCTGCCGATAGATATGTAATAGAACCTATTGACGGAAAAATAAAAGGAGCATCAATCGGCTCCCTAGTAAAGGGTGAAGAATATCTTGTAACTTATCAATATTTCCCTGTTTTCAATAGTGAAAGAATAGATAACGAAGATTCAAATCCGGTTTTTGACGGAATAAAAGTTTTCGTTCAAAACGAACCGCTTGAATTAAATGTTGAAGATTCAGAATTTAATAATTCAGATATCAATATAAATGCTTTAGTACGTGAGGCAACACTAGGTGCACAGAACGATATCAGAGGTGAGTGGGAAATTAGATTCCTTGACCTCGATACACTTGCAGACGGTACATGGCAAAATATTGGTGATACAACAATTAACCAGCAGCTTGGTGAAGTTGTTTGTCCATTCAATATTAAATATGTTCTTGATACTGAAGAGAAAGGTAACTTCCTTATAAATGAAGGAATTAATACTCTTAATGGATCGTGGGACTGGAAGGAGCCTATAATTCTTCAGCCTCCGGGTGATGATCCGCAATTCAATACGACTTATGAAATTGTGTTCAGCATTCCTGATTCTGTTGATGGCGAATTAGTATTGCCAAAAGCCGGAGATGTATTTTTTGTTAAAACAAATAGACCATTCGAGTCAGGAGATAAATACACATTCCAAACCAAAGGAGTTGAATATAAGCCTGAGGTTGCAAGTGCTAATTTGAATGAAATTTATGTTGTACCAAATCCTTATGTAGCTTTTAGTCTTTCCGAAGACCCCGGATTATTACCGGGTACAAGAGGGGCAAGAGATATTCAATTTAGAAATTTACCGCCTGAATGTACAATTAAGATTTTTACAATTACAGGCGAGTTGGTTCAAACAATTGAAAAAAACGATAACTCGAGTCTGGCAAGATGGGACTTACTTTCATTTGAAGGACAGAGAGTTGCTTATGGTGTCTATGTTTTCCACGTTGATATACCGAACGTAGGCGAAAAAATTGGAAGATTTGCAGTGATAAAATAATAGATGTCCGATAATGGATATCAAAATTTTACGGAGAAAAGTTTTATGAAAAAGATTTTTATAACTTCAATAGCTCTAATATTCAGTATTGCAATTACATCAAATGTAAATGCACAACTGTTCGGCACTACTTCCAAAGTGGGCACTACAGCAGCTCAGTTCTTGAAAATAGGTGCCGGTGCCCGTGCAATTGGTATGGGCGGAGCATTTGCATCAATACCGGATGATATTTATTCCATCTATTGGAACCCAGCCGGTATTGCTACTAGCAGAAGCAACGGTCAAGTATCATTCAATCATGCAAATTGGATTGCCGAAATGGATTATGATTTTGCCGGCGGTTCAATAAACCTTGGAGGAATGGGAACCATTTTCGGTAGTTTTACCTCTTTCAGAATTCCTGAAGATAAGGTTAGAACTATTGAAGACCCTGAAGGTGACGGACGAACCTGGGATGCAGGGTCTATATCGATAGCTGTCGGTTACGCAAAAATGCTTACTGATAGATTCTCGATCGGGTTCACCGCCAAATTTGTGCAGGAACGAATTTGGAATTCAACGGCAAGCGGATTTGCTTTTGATGTTGGTACACTTTACCGCACACCTTTTAATGATTTAATGATCGGTGCTGCAATTTCTAATTTCGGTACATCTATGCAGTTAGATGGAAGAGATATTCAATTTAATTCCGATCCTGATGATAACATTGATACGGGTCCAAATAATGTGAAGTCTCTTTACGATATGGATGCATTTGATATGCCGCTTTCGTTTAGAATTGGTCTCTCGATGAATGTTTTGGAAACTAGATTCTTAAGAGCAACAGCATCGCTTGACGCTGCTCATCCTAACGACAATGTTGAGTACGTTAATGCAGGTGTTGAATTTGCTTATGATGAAACATTGTTTTTACGAGCTGGTTACAAATCATTGTTTTATGATGAAGCTGAAGAAGGCTTAACTCTCGGCGGCGGTATAAAATATGAATTTGCCCCGAATCTAAAAATTGTTGTTAACTACGCTTATGCAGATTTTGGTTTATTTGATAACGTACAATTTTTTGATTTTGGTTTAGTTTTTTAATTACGATAATCAAATATTGGTTTACAAAGAGGAACTGCGGTTCCTCTTTTTTTATCTAATAAATACGAGCAGGCAACGTTGAACCACTAACGTGGTTTTTTGTTTAAAAAAAATGAATCAGCTACAAACATTGAACTCCGCTGGAGTTATGTCTGACCGCATCGCGGTCGAATGTTTGTAGGTAAGTTCTGAAGGAATAATTCGAACCGCGTTAGCGGTTCAACTTTAGGATATGAACGAAAAATAAACAATTCAATTACCAAGATATTTTTTATTTTGTATTTCATAAATATTTGATAATGTAGAAATACGACCAAGATAAATTATATTAAGAATTATTATAGTCTTATTATATCCCGAACTATGTTCGACAAACGAAAAATAATAATAGCTGTAAACAAATTACTAATCAAAAAATTCGGCATTCCTCCGCGCAATTCAAAACTGCCTAACCCCTTAGATATGATTATTGCCACCATACTCTCCCAAAATACTAATGATAAAAATTCATACAGGGCATTTGAAAACCTAAAAGCAGCCTATAAAAATTGGGATGAAGTACGCACTGCAAGAAGAGATACAATTGAGAATAAAATTAAAGTTGCCGGTTTAGGATTTCAAAAATCGACGGCAATAAAAAATTTTCTTCAGGGTCTTTATTCTACTACCGGTAAACTTTCGCTTGACTATATTAATGACTTTAAGGATGAAGAAGCGATACAAGATTTAACAAGCTACAAAGGGATAGGTGTTAAAACTGCAAGCTGCGTTTTGTTGTTTGCATTAGATAGAAATATTTGTCCCGTGGATACACATGTTCATCGAACACTGAACAGAATTGGAATAGTTGAAACGAAAACCCCCGATAAAACATTCACTGCAATAAATGAAAAATTCCCCGCAAAAATTGCACATCAATTTCATACAAATTTAATTAGGCTCGGCAGGGAAATATGTGTTCCTAAAAATCCACGATGCGGTATTTGTCCTTTAGTTAAAGTGTGTGAATTTGAGCATAAAATTTTTGATAATAAATCGGTTGGGAATGCTATTCCTTTTATGCTTCTCGATAATGTGAACGGCTAAGTTCTATGAATTACAGCAATAATTAATTCTTATTTAAACTACTTTGTGGTTCATTCTTGCTTGTCAACTTTTACTACTAATTTTATTCATGATTATTAAATTTTTGCCTCTTTGATCTAATTTTACCCTTTACAATAATTTAGTTGAACCGCTCTGCGGTTCGATGTTTTTCTAGCTTCTTTTTTCTACAAACATTTAACCCCTAACGGGGTTATAAACTTTGCAGTGTTGATTAATTTTTCAATTATTTGTTTAGTTCAAGTAAATTTTTAATGAGTTAAACCCTTACAGTAAACTCGTCGTAGTAACTTCTCGAATACGAAGTAGTCAAATATAAATAACCATAGGAGAATCCTATGGAATAAAGGAAATGGCATATAACCGCAACCCCGACGGGGTTGAAGAATACTTGCTGTTAGAATTAAACTTCCCCTTTAAATATTTTGGTTGAACCGCTCTGCGGTTCGATGTTTTTCTAGCTTCTTTTTCTACAAACATTTAACCCCTAACGGGGTTATAAACTTTGCGGTGTTGATTAATTTTTAAATAGTGTTTAGTTCAAGTCAATTTTTAATGAGTTAAACTCTTACACTAAACTCATTGCAGTAACTTATCGACTAGGAAACAGTAGAAAATAAATAACCGTAGGTGAAGTCTATTGAAAAAACTAGCATATAACTACAGCCCTGGCGGGGTTGAAGAATAATTGCTGTTATAATTAGAATTTAGCCTTTCAAACTAAAATTTCAATCCATTTTCGCAACTTCAGCAATAATTCATCATCAAACCACGACTTATTTTTTCAAAAAAGACTAATTGTTTCATTTATGTTAATTCTTAACTATATTTCTATGCTTCTTAAAAAATATTGGAAAAAACGATGAGTAAAAATTATGAAATTGCAGTTTTGGGAGGCGGTCCCGGCGGTTATGTAGCGGCAATTAGAGCGGCTCAACTTGGGTTCAAAACTGTTGTAATTGAAAAAGATAATATGGGCGGCATTTGCTTGAATTGGGGCTGCATTCCTACAAAATCATTACTTAAAAATGCTGAAATGTATGATAATATTTTAAATCACTCAAAAGATTTTGGAATTACTGTTGAAGGCGTTAGTTTTGATTTTACAAAAATTATAAGACGAAGCAGAAATGTTTCAACAAAAATTACACGCGGTGTAGATTATTTGATCAAAAAAAATAAGATTGAAAGAATTAAAGGATTCGGCAAACTTAAATCAAAAACAGAAATTGAAATTTTTGACGATGAAGGAAAAAGTATTGACAGTATTACCGCAGACAATATTATTTTAGCAACCGGAGCTCGATCCAAAACTGTTCCGGCTATTCCCGTTGATAGGGAAAACATTATTACCAGTACCGAAGCTATGATTCTTAAAGAACAGCCTAAGGAAATGATAATAATCGGAGCCGGAGCAATTGGAGTTGAATTTGCTTACCTCTATAATGTGCTTGGTACAAAAGTTACAATTATCGAAATGCTTGATAGATTAGTACCCGTTGAGGATAAAGAAGTTTCGGATGTGCTTGAAAAATCTTTTAAAAAACGGGGAATGGAAATATACACCGGAACGACTGTTGACAAAGCAGAAGTTAAGGATGGAAAAGTTCACGTTACAATTACGAAGGATGGCGAAACAAAAGAATTAATTGCCGATAAAGTTCTAAACGCGATTGGAGTAACCGGAAATATTGAAGGTATTGGTCTTGAAGAATTGGGAATCGAGACATTTAAGAATCACATAGTTGCCGATAGAAGGACATACCGGACAAATGTGAAAAACATTTTTGCAATTGGGGATGTAATTGGACCGCCTTGGCTTGCTCACGTTGCCTCTGCCGAGGGAATAACTTGTGTTGAAAAAATTAAAGGTTTGGAAACTGTTAATGTAGATTATTCCTCAATTCCGGGATGCACATATTGCCAGCCGCAAATTGCAAGTATAGGTATGACAGAAGAAAAAGCTATTGAAGAAGGTTATGAATTGAAGGTAGGTAAGTTCCCGTTTTCTGCAAGCGGCAAAGCAGCGGCATCCGGCGAACGCGAAGGTTTTGTAAAATTACTTTTTGATGCAAAGTATGGCGAATTACTCGGTGCACATATTATCGGCTCGGAAGCAACTGAACTGATTGCAGAAGTTGGACTTGCAAAATCTATGGAAGCTACTTTTGAATCGATCATTAAAACAGTTCACGCCCATCCTACTTTATCCGAATCAATAATGGAAGCAGCAGCAGACGCATATGACGAAGCAATCCACATATAGAAAATGCGAAATTGTTGATCTTGGATTAGTTTCATACAAAGAAACTTGGGATTTACAAAAAGATACGCTTCAGCGAAGATTGAAAGGGGAACTGCCGGATACTTTCTATCTTCTAGAACATCCGCATACATATACCTTGGGTAAAACTGCCGATGGTAAAAATTTATTATTCAATAAAAGTGAATTAGAAAAGAAAGGTATAACCGTTTTTGAAATTGACAGAGGCGGCGATATTACTTATCATGGACCGGGACAAATTGTCGGTTACCCGATAATAAATCTAAAGGAATGGAAGTTAGACACACATCTTTATCTAAGAAGCTTGGAAGAAGTTTTGATTAGAACTTGTAATGATTATGGTTTAGATGCCGGGCGCGCGGAAGGTTTAACCGGAGTGTGGATTGACAATAGAAAAATAGCCGCGATAGGAATTAAAATAAGCAGATGGATAACTATGCATGGCTTTGCTTTTAACGTAAATACCAATTTGGATTTATTTCAAGGGATAATTCCTTGCGGTATTACAGATAAAAAAGTAACTTCTTTAAAAGAGGAACTTGGCAATGAACATAATTTAAACGAAGTTCATGAGAAAATTTTAAAACACTTTAAAGATATTTTTGAATACGATGAAATAATAGCGAAAAAAAAAGATTCACTTTCTGTTAGTATATAGAAAATAGAAAAGGAAAATTTATGACAAGAAATAGTAAAGTATCGGAAACTGAGATTATGAGTAAAAAAAATAATGGTAAAGCCCCAACGGGTAAGTTAGACCACTTTGGAGGTTTAACAAAAGATGAATTGATGAATGTATTACGTTTAATGTACACGTCGCGTCAGATTGATATAAAGTCTCATAATTTAATTAAGCAGGGTAAGGGATTCTTTCACCTTGCCGCGGGCGGTCATGAAGCAGCACAGATTGCCTTTGGTCTTGCAATGGATGCAAAAAATGATTGGGCTTATCCATATTACCGTGATGTTGCGTTTATGGTTGCACTTGGTGTAAAACCGGAGGATATATTTCTTCATCAAGCTGCCAAGGCTGATGATATTATGTCCGGCGGAAGACAAATGCCCTGCCATTGGGGAACAAAGGAATTTAATGTACCAACGCAATCGAGTCCTACAGGCACACAGTTTTTACAAGCTGTAGGCACAGCTTTAGCGAATAGAAGAAAAGGACTTGATTCTGTTACTTATGTAAGCAGCGGTGACGGCACAACGAGCCAGGGTGAATTTCATGAAGCTGTAAATTGGGCAAGCCGAGAAAAACTTGCTGTGGTTTTTTTAATTCAAAATAATAAGTGGGCAATCTCTGTTCCAATAGAAGATCAAAATGCCGGTAAAGGCGGATCAATTGTGGAATTGATGAAAGGCTATGAAAACCTTTATCGACAAAAAGTTGACGGCACTGATTTTCTGAAAATGAATGCCGTTGCACAATCTGCTTTCAAGTATGCCCGTATCGGTAAAGGTCCCGCACTGATTGAAGCTGATGTAGTAAGACTTTTTTCACACTCAACTTCGGACGATCAGTCAAAGTATCGAACTAAAGAATCACTTGATGAAGATCTGAAGAAAGACCCGCTTGAAAAATATAAGAATAAGCTCATCGAAAAAAATATTTTAACTGAGCAAGCCTTTGATGAATTAATTAAAGAAATAAAAAACCATATAAACGAAGCCGCTGATTGGGCATTAAAACATGATGATCCTGATCCTAAAACTGCCGAAAGATATGTACTTGATGAAAGCGGCACACATGATAAACTTGAATTTGAAAAAAGCCAACCCGAGGGCAAACCTACGGTAATGGTAGATGCTATCAATCATGCGCTTCATGAAGAGTTGGAACGTAATAATAAAATTTATGTTTTTGGTGAAGACGTTGCCGGAAATAAAGGCGGAGTATTTTCAGCAACAAAAAATTTAACCAGCAAGTTTGGCGTAGAGAGAGTTTTTAACTCGCCGCTGGCTGAAGCTAGTATCGCCGGTGTGGGTATTGGTATGGCGCTTGCCGGATTAAAACCCTGTGTTGAAATTCAATTTGGTGATTATATTTGGCCTGCATTTATGCAGATACGCGATGAACTTGTGATGTACCGCTATCGTTCAAATAATCAATTCGAAGCACCGGTTGTTATTCGCGTTGCGGTAGGCGGATTTATTAGAGGCGGGTTGTATCACAGTCAGAACATTGAAGGATTTTTTGCGCACATGCCCGGTCTGCTGATAGCTTATCCCTCAAACGCAGCCGATGCTAAAGGCTTGCTGAAAACAGCATTACGGCTAAATGATCCTGTTTTATTTTTAGAGCATAAAGGATTATATCGTCAAAGTCATTCAACAGTACCCGAGCCTGATAAAGATTACCTGCTGCCTTTTGGTAAAGCCAGGATTGTTGAAGAAGGCGATGATGTTACAATAGTTACTTATGGCTTTATGGTTCACGAAACTAAATTTGCAGTAAAAAGATTGAAGGATGAAGGCTACTCGCCTGAAGTAATTGATATTAGAACAATAGCCCCGCTTGATACGGAAACAATTTTTAATTCAGTTAAAAAAACGGGTAAGGCAATTGTAATACATGAAGATAGTTTAACAGCAGGTTTCGGTGCCGAGATTGCATCAAAAATAAGCGACAGCTGTTTTGAAAATTTAGATGGTCCGGTAAAAAGATTAGGTGCGGCAGATACTCCAATTGCATTTCATCCTAATTTGGAAAGAGAAATTTTACCGAACAAAGAAAAAATTTATGACGCAGTAAAAGAATTATTGAATTATTAAGCAGAAATTATATTCGAGGAGATAGTAAATGAAAGTGGATGTAATAATGCCCAAGATGGGCGAAAGCATCAACGAAGGAACCTTAATTAAATGGCATAAGAAAAAAGGCGATTCAGTTGAAAAGGATGAGATACTTTTTGAAATAAGTACAGATAAAGTTGATACAGAAATTCCGAGTCCCGAAGATGGTGTGCTGGTTGACATTAAAGTTTTTGAAAACGAAACAGTTGAAGTAGATTCGGTTGTAGCAGTAATTGAAACTGAAGCCGACGGTGCTGTTGTTGAAGAAGCATCTGCTGAACCCCCGGAAGAAGAACCGTCGACAACTCAAGTCGGCGGAGAGTTGATAGATATTCCAATGCCTAAGATGGGTGAATCTGTAATGGAAGGCACAATTATTAAATGGCACAAGCAAGTTGGCGACAAAGTTGAACGTGATGAAATACTTTACGAAATAAGCACGGATAAAGTTGATACAGAAGTTCCTTCACCGGTTGAAGGTACTCTTGCTGAAATTATTGTAAAAGAAAATGAAACAGTTGAAGTTGATACTATCGTTGCAAAAGTTTCTACCTCCGGCGGATTAGTAAAACCTAAAGAAAAGGTTGATACGAAAGCTGAAGAAAAAACAGAGCCTGAAGTAAAAGAAACAAAACCGGAACCTGCACCTCAGCAAACTCAAAGTAAATCTGCTAAACCAAATTCAAATAAATTTTACTCCCCGCTGGTTATGAATATTGCTAACAAAGAGAACGTAAGTTTTGATGAGTTAGAAAATATAAACGGAACCGGAGTTCAGGGAAGAGTAACGAAAAAAGATATTTTAAATTACATCTCTGACCGAAAAGAAGGAAAGACTGCGCAGCCTGTTAAAGAAAGTACTCAGCAGGAAAGTAGAGAAAGTAAACCTGCACCAAAACTTGAAGCAGGTGAGGGAACTAAGATCATCCCGATGGATAATATCCGTAAACGAATTATGCATCATATGAAAAACAGCCGCGATACTTCCGTTCATGTTTCTGCAATGATAGAAGTTGACATGTCAAGGATCTACAATTTTGTGAAAGCAAATAAAAGTAAATTTGCAGGTGAAGGAGTTAAACTTACTTACATGCCTTTCATATCTTATGCATGTATTCGCGCATTAAAAGAATTCCCATTAATGAATGCTTCGATCGACGGTGAAAATATAGTAGTGAAGAATTACATCAATCTTGGTATTGCTGTTGCGGTTGAACCGAACGGATTGATCGTTCCAAATATTAAAAATGCAGATGAAAAAAATATTCGAGGGTTGGCAAAATCAATTGCTGAGTTAGGACAAAAATCGAAGAACAAAGGATTAGTACCTGATGATATTGTTGACGGTACATTCAGCATAACAAATTATGGTGTATTCGGAACTGAGTTTGGAACGCCGATAATCAATCAGCCCGAAGTGGCAATACTTGGTATTGGAACAATTATCAAAAAACCCGTTGTTGTTGAAATTGACGGCGCAGATTCAATCGCGATTAAACCGATGATGTATCTTTCTCTAAGTCATGACCACAGATTAGTCGATGGAATGCTTGGCGGACAGTATTTGAAATACATGAAAGAAACCTTAGAGAATTTTGATACGAGTATTGTTTGAACAGAAATTAGTGTTTGACCCATATTTAATAAAGCGTTAAAAAAAGACTTTACAACTCATTTTATTTTAGTTGACACTTCACTCCAACTTTTATATTATTTAGTAATCTTTGCCCCTCCTGCCTGGTGAAGTTATTCTAAATTCTGCAAAGGGATACTTTTTCTAAAAATTATAGTAAATAATAGATAGATATAACTGTCTCTGCGCGGAGATAAAAATGGCAAAGTATTTTAAAATAATTTGTCTTAAACTACTCTTCCTTTCTTCAATAATTTCTCAAACTAAAAATATCCGGTTTGAAACGCTGGACATAGATGCAGGGTTATCCAACAATACCGTTAATTGCATCCTGCAGGATAAACAGGGTTTCATGTGGTTTGGAACGAACAACGGATTGAATAAATTTGATGGATACGAGTTTACACAATATTTTTCAACCTATGGTGACTCTAATAGTATTAGTGATAACTTAATATTTTCTATATGTGAGGATTACTCAGGAAACATTTGGATCGGCACTTCAAACGGACTGAATTTGTTTGATCCCGCAAAGGAAAAATTTCATCGAATCTTTAACAATCCGCTAGATTCATCCGGTTTGCCAAGCAATACTGTTTACTCAATTGTCTGTAGCCGCGATTCAAACCTCTGGATGGGTACGGCAGATGGATTAGCACTATTAGATACTTCGGAAATTCAAAAAGTAAAATGCAGTCAACCGCCAAAATTTAAAACGTATATGCACTATCCGCTTACTGGGTTATCATTAAAATCTAATGAAATTCGATATTTAATGGAAGACAGATTGGGACGTTTGTGGATATCATCATGGTGCAAAGGCATTAGTCTTTTTGATAGGAAAGAGGAACAGTTTATCAATTTTGAGGAGAGGGTAACGGATAAATCAGAAAATTGGAGTAAAAAGATTTTCAGCAAACTGCCCAGTTTGTGTATTTTTTGTTTTTCTCTGGATCCCTTTGATGATAATATATTATGGATGGGAGGTACTGAAATACTGATTAGATTTAATATTAATCAGAAAATATATACTGCTTATCATCCTGATCTCGTAAACACCCCTGATCGAATTCAATCAATTATTAAAATCTCTCAACAAGAATCTTTAATAGGAACAGGCTATGGCTTATATATTTTTAACGAACAGTCAGAAGAGTTCTTCCAATATTTAAAGGATGCAGGTAATCCTGAAAGCATTCCATCTAATAAAATAATAACCATATTTCAAGATAAAACGGGAATAGTCTGGTTGGGTACAGAGGGCGGCGGAATAAGTAAGTTTGATACTAGAGGGAATAGTTTCCGCAAATTATTAAACCGTGAATACAGTGTAAATCTATCAGATAACACTGAGTTTTTACCTCTTCATGAAGATAAACAAAACAATAATTTATGGGTAGGAACAAGATCCAAAGGACTAATATCGCTTGAAACAGGAACAGGTGAGTCAACTTATTATTCCCTTGAAAACATAAGAAATCCAATGGGTGATAAATCCAGCCGCACAACCATTATATCAATTCATCAATTTGTGGAGTCGCCCGAAATATTATGGATGGGGGTAGCGGGAAAAGGTTTAATTAAATTTAATAAAACTAAAAATGAATTCACTCTATTTAATATGCTCTCCCCTTATTCAAAATTTGCATTACTTAACCGGGACAACCCTAATCTATTTTCTACGTTATTTATTCAGGAAATTGCGGAGGATAAATATAACACTTTATGGCTTGCCGCCCGTTTTGGGCTTTACAAGTTTGATACCGCGACTGAAACATTTTCAGCATTTAAAAATCACCAAAATGATTCCAGCAGCATTGCTAATAATGACCTCACCTGCCTTCTTTTTGAAAATGATAATTCTTTATGGATTGGAACAAACGGCAGTGGTCTGGATAAATTTGATGTGGGAAAAAATATTTTTTCGCATTTTACCCACGAGCCTAATAATCCAAATTCTATAAGCAGCAATTATATCATTTGCCTTTTCAAAGATAAAAGTAACACAATCTGGATTGGAACTGAGTTGGGCTTGAACAAATTGGAAGTTATTAAAAACAAAAATAGAAATAATCCCGAGTATTTTTTCCGCAGGTATTATAAAAAGGACGGACTGCCGAGCGGCAGAATTTTCGGAATTCTGGAAGATGACAGCGGAAATCTTTGGATTAGCACAGACAGGGGATTATCAAAGTTTGAAGTAAGCAAAAATCAGTTCACTAACTATGATAAGTTTGACGGTCTTCAAGGAAACGAATTCTACAAACGGTCATGTTTGAAAACATCTAAAGGCGAACTATTATTCGGCGGACCCAACGGAATTAGTTCGTTCTTCCCTGATAGTATAAAAAGCAACTCGAATATTCCTGAAATTGTTATCACTGAATTTTTGCTATTTAATAAAACTGTAAAACCGAAGAAAAATACATTGCTTGAGAAAACGATCACCGAAACCAATGAAATAATCTTAAATCACGATCAGTCTGTTTTCTCTTTTAAATTTTCAGCGCTCAACTATACTGCACCCATAAAAAATCAGTACGCATATAAAATGGAAGGCTTTGACCGCGAATGGGTTTTCACTAATTCTGAACACCGGTTTGCTTCATATACAAATCTTGATCCGGGTGAATATGTTTTTAGAGTAAAAGGCTCAAATAATGACGGGGTCTGGAATACGAAGGGTGCATCAATTAAAATTACTATTCTACCTCCTTGGTGGGCAGCATGGTGGGCGTATTTAATATATGTAGTTTTTGCACTTTTTGTTTTTAGTGCATCGGCAATGTTTTATTTAAATCAGCAAAATCTTAAGTACAGACTTGAATTAGAACATGAACACTTCAAGAAATTATCCGAGCTGGATAAAGTTAAATCACGCTTCTTTTCAAATATTTCTCACGAATTCAGAACACCGCTCACATTAATAAAAGGACCGGTACAGCAAATAATTGATAAGACAAACGAAAGAGAAAATTTTAAAAACGCTAATCTGATTTATAGAAATGCAAACAAACTTGACAAACTGGTTACACAGTTAATGGATCTATCTAAATTAGAAGCCGGCGCAATGAGGCTGAATGCGATAAGGAGCGACTTAGTTTCTTTTTTCAAAAACTTTATATTGTCATTTGCCGCGCTAGCAGAGAGTAAAAAAATCAGTTTAAAATTCATTTCTGCTAATGAAGAAATTATTGTTTATTTCGATAGAGAAAAAGCGGAGAAGATTTTTAACAATATACTTTCAAATGCAATTAAGTTTACTCCAGCGGAAGGACAGATTAAAATAGAATTAACAAAGAAAGAAAACTTTGCGGAGGTTAAAATATCTGATACAGGAATTGGAATACCTGCTGATAGACTTCCCAGAATTTTTGACCGTTTCTATCAAGTTGAAGTAAACCATAATTCATCACAAAGTGGAACAGGCATTGGTTTAGCATTGACGAAAGAATTGGTTGAACTTCACAACGGAGAAATTGAAGCAGTAAGTGAAGAGGGAGCGGGAACTTCGCTGATCGTAAAATTTCCCTTGGGTAAAGCTCATCTTAAAAAGGATGAAATAATTGATGAAGAAATTGAGCATGCAAAAGTAATACAAACAAAATTTGATGAAAAAATTCCTCAAATATCCTCCATGGAAAAAAATGAATATCAAAATAATAATCTTGATTTGGAGCTTTTAAATGGAACTTCCGGTAAGCCCATATTATTGATTGTAGAAGATAATTTAGATTTAAGAATGTATTTGAGCGGATGCTTAAATAGTATTTATTCTGTTATTGAAGCAGTTGACGGGCAGGATGGATATGAAAAAGCAATATATAATATGCCGGATATTATTGTAAGCGATATTATGATGCCGAAGATGGACGGATTTGAACTTTGCGAAAAATTAAAATTCGATGAAAGAACCTGCCACATTCCGGTAATTTTACTGACAGCTAAAGCAGGCACTGAAAATAAAATTGAGGGTTTAGAAACTGGTGCAGATGACTATATTACAAAACCTTTTGATGCTAAGGAGTTGAAAGCTCGCATTAAAAACTTAATTGATCAGCGTAAAAAACTATGGGATCATTTCCAAAAGGAAGGTTTAATCAGTTTTAACATTAAGGAGTTGACTTCTCTTGATAAAGATTTTCTAAAAAAGGTTTTAGATGTGATAAATAAGAATATCTCCAACACGGAATTTGGTGTCGAATTCTTTGCCGGTGAAATTGCACTTAGTCGTGTAACTCTGCATAAAAAATTAGTAGCACTTACCGGTGAAGCGCCGAGTGAACTGATCAAAAGAGCAAGACTTAATAAAGCCGCAAAATTATTGGAGAATAAAACCGGCAATATTTCTGAAATAGCATTTGAGGTCGGATTCGGCAATCCAGCATATTTTTCCGAATGTTTTAAAAAACAATTTGGCGTTAGCCCCTCAAAATATACACAAAATTATTTTCACACTTAATACACACAAAAATTCCCTCCCTAGGTTTACGAAATTGAAAGTAATTTTAACGAGACTGGTAGAATTCCACCTTCCATAATTTTACTATTTAACAGAATGCATTTGAGAATTTTTTGGATTGTGAATAAATGGAAGAGCTAATACCATCAGAATTTTATTTAAGTCAGAATTTTCCAAACCCTTTTTGGGAAAAGACAGTTATAAAATACTGTCTCCCTATTTCTGCTAAAGTTAACCTAATTTTGCTTAATCCAAAGGGAACGAAGATAAAAACAATGGTAGATAAGATTCAGGCAGCAGGTACTTATGAGCTAAAATATGAGGGGCACGATTTGCCTGTTGGAATATATTACTATCAGATTAAGCTTACCGATCCTGAATTAACAAACAAAAATACAAGTAAAAAAAAATCCAAGCAGCTTTATGCCGAAACAAAACAAATGCTGCACAGAAAACAAAAGTGAAAGATAACAGCAATAAATTTGCTGAGGATAAATAATTAACTAATTGTATTAAGGAGGTAAAAATGAAACGATTCAGAGTTCTATTTTTCGCTACTTGTGCATTACTAATATTTTTCGGCTGTACGGAAAATAATCCTATTGAACCGGATGTAACAAAAAATGACCAGCCAACGGAGGCACTTGAAAAAAGATGTAGAACAAACTTTACCGGGACATGCAATTTTGTAAGGGATATTGACCCGGGGACAACAACTGTACTGCCAAACGGCAAGACATTGATAAGGGGAATAAAATCGGAATGGTACGATGAAGCATCGGATCCGCGCGTAACTGGAACAACTATCTGGCATTTCAGTATGCTGCTTAACGAGGACGGCACCGGAAAAAGCTGGGGCACTGCAGAACTTATAGTAGATGATAACGGGGGGAAATGGAAAATGTGGTTTAGAGGTAAAGTTACACCTGAAGGTGGTGTAGCACCGGTGTATGGTGTTGGAGTTGATGGAGATGTAAGAGGTTCGTTTGCTAAATGGAAATACACAATGATATTAGCAAATGGATTTTTCTACACAACTAAAGGTAAAATATTTCAAAGAAGATAATCGTCTTAATTCATAAACCGCCTTCCAGGCGGCAGAAAAATTTTGGAGGTAAAATGAAACATTATAGAAATTTATTTATTACAACTTTACTGGCACTCTTTATTATAATCCCAGCGCTCTCTAAAGCTACAGTTGCCAGCAATCATCACAAGAGCCCGATGAGAAGTATATGTGATTATTCATTTGTTGCCCACTTAGAGATATTGGATGACGATGGAAGATTGCTTGTATGGAAAGCACCTCTTAAAGGAGATATAGTTGGTTATATATTATGGTGGTTTAACCCAGAGGGACCTCCTGATCTGATTCATGCAGACTTTGTCGTGAGTTTTTATACTGCTAGGTGGGAAATCTATGATACAGATCCTCTTCCTCCGGACAGTTCTGGAGGACTTGCTTCTAATCCGGACGCTAATCTACTCATGGCTGGATTCAGTAAAGGTCAAAGCTTATTCCCATCAGATCCTCCCGGATCAGACGTATTGTGGGACGGAGCAGGCATAGTCACGAAAACGAACAGGCAGTTCAGGAAATGGAAAGGCGGTATTATGTATGAGGGTGGACCTGTTGTAATTTCTACCTTTCCATATTATGGCACAGGTAAAATCCGCATTCATCCACGTTGGTTTCGTTTTCGCGATCTTTTTAAAAACCAAATAGATGGAACTATAAAGGAACAAAATTTACCAAAAGATTTAAAGGTTTTGAATAATTATCCAAATCCCTTCAATCCATCAACCACTATTGAATTTCATATTGCTGCAGCAACACAGGTTAGAATTGATATCTTCAACATTATGGGACAAAAAGTTAAAACACTTTTAGATCAAGAAATGCAAGCAGGAAATCACAAAGTGGAATGGAATGCTTCGGAGATAGCAAGTGGAATTTATTTTTACAAAGTTCAAGCCAACGGAATCCAAGAAGTGAAAAGGATGATCTTGATTAAATAGAGTTTACACAAAGTAATTTGTCCATCAGTAAAACGATGATTTATTGAGGGACTATTTTACAAAAGAAAGGAATTTATTTTAGAGAAGGAAAATAACTTGCTCAACTTAGTTCTATAAAAAAAACCTTAAGTGAGATTTTTTTGAATGGTTTTTTCATCGGCAAGTAATGAAAGCTAATCACATAAAAGTGGGTAAATTATGAAAATAAGTATCTTACATTTTTTTCTATTTGCTTTTTTGTTTTCATCAACAAACTTTTCACAAGAAGTTGTAAACGCCAGTTTTGAATTTGATGGAGTAACACGGGACTACATAGTGTTCCTTCCACAAAGTTATGAACCAAATATGCCGGTAGTATTAAATCTGCACGGTTATACAGACAACGCACAATGGCAAATGGAATATTCACTAATGAATGACGTTGCTGATACTGCCGGATTTATTGCGGTTTATCCAAATGCTGTTTGGCCCGGCTTTAATACTGGGCTTATATACGGCAGTTGGCCGCCGCTTCATACACATATTGATGACGTTGGTTTTATTTCAGAATTAATTGATACAATAATCTCGGTTTATAGTGCTGATAAAAACCGTATTTACTGCTGCGGATATTCAAACGGCGGGATGATGACATTAAAGCTGGCTGTTCAACACGGGCATAGGTTTGCTGCATTCGGTTCTGTGGCAGGCGTATTAATAGATCCCATATTAGAACGTTATAATGTGTTGGGAAATCTTCCAATGATTTTTTGCCATGGTACGGATGATGTATTAGTTCACTACAACGGTGGACCATATCCAATGATGTGGTCGGTTGACGAAACTATTGACTTTTGGGTGCAGAATAATAATTGTAATCCGTTTTACACCTCTGTAATGCTGCCGGATGTTGATACAACAGACGGATGTACTGTAGAAAAAAGAACCTACAAGGACTTTTCAAACAATGCTCAAATTGAATTTTATAGGGTAATTGATGGAGGACATAATCCCCCAGGTGCTAATCCGCATCCAGATTACAGGTGGTCTAACGAAGGGAATATAAACAGGGATATTAATTTTAATTCAGAACTTTGGAATTTCTTTAAAGATTATGAAAATCATTTAGTGGATATGGCTTATGCAGAATCATTTGATATTTATCCAAATTATATAGAGTCAAACGGAGGTACGCTAAATATAAATGCACAGCTCGTTAACCCGGAAAACCATACTGCAAAAGTATATGCTCTTCTCAATGCTGATTCATCCGCATTTCAGGATTCAATAGAATTATACGATGATGGAATGCATAACGATGGAGATGCTAATGACAATTATTGGGGAGGATCAAAGTTCCTATCCGGTTTGGATATAGATTATTACAACACTTCACTCTACACAAATGACTTGATGCATAATACAACAAATCTATACCGGTTTCAATCCCGTTTTACTACAACAGGTCCAATTGAAACAGAATCCTATACTATCGTAAACATCAGTGAAAACCGAAGAGGTTTAACTGAATTTACACTTAAAAATTCCGGTTCAGAGAAAACTATTGAAGATGTAAGAGCGAGATTAAAAACATCAGATACATGCGTAACTGAAATAACTTTAAACGATACTTACTTTGGAGATATTGGACCTGGCGAGAGTAAAACAGTTGCAGTTGGATTCGCATTTACTTTCAGCGCATGTACAATAGTTGAGTTTGAATTGGAAATTAGCAGTGGCGGAATTGTTTTCTGGAGAGATACATTAATGATTGATGTAGTTACTTATATAAGTAATAAATCATCAACTCAGCCAAATGAATTTGCACTTATGCAAAATTTCCCAAATCCGTTTAATCCAAGTACAAAAATAAAATATGAATTGCCGAAAATCGAAAATCGAGAATCAGTGATCGTTCAACTTATAGTTTACGACATCCTCGGCAACGAAATTGCAGACCTAGTTAATGAACCCAAACCACCAGGCACATATGAAATTGAATTTGATGCTAGTGATTTTACGAGTGGAATATATTTTTACAGTCTGCAAGTTTACACGCCTGGGCGTGCTGGTGATTTTGTTGAGACTAAAAAGATGCTGCTGATAAAATAGATGAATACTGTCGTCAACAATAAATTTGTGTGAGGAACAATACAAAATTTTATTGAGGTGTAGAATGTGCAAAACCAATTTTAGTACTATAATAGTTTTAATACTGTCGCTTTTAATTTGCAACAAATCCAAAGCACAATGGTCTCAAGTAACAGATATGCCGACAGCAAGAAATGCGCATGCTGTTGGAATGGTGAACGGAAAGATTTATGCCGTAGGAGGCGAACAAGCAAATTCAAGAACTTTGGAAGATTATGATCCAATAACTGATACCTGGACAGCAAGGGAAGATATGCTCACTGCAAGAAGTTTTTTAACTTGCAATGTTGTAAATCAAAAGATATACGCCATTGGAGGATATAATACTTCACAATCTCAATCTACTGTTCCAGCAGTAGAGGAATACAATCCGGCAACTGATACCTGGGAGACTAAATCTCCAATGCCGGAAGCTAGATGGGGGCATGGAACGGCAGTGATTGATGAAAAGATATATGTTATTGCTGGCGCAAGAAATTGGCCGATTAATAGACTGTACAATGACGTAAAGGTATACGATCCTGTTTTAAATACATGGACTACAAAGTCTTCGGTATCGATAAAAAGATGGGGTGTTTCGTGCTGTGTTGTAGATGGAAAAATTTATGTTATTGGAGGATACAACGGTACTGGTATATCGACAGTTGAGGTATATGATCCGGAATCTGATTCCTGGACAACAAAATCACCCTTGCCGACTCCAAGATGGGGGCATACTACGAGTGTTGTAAATGGAAAAATTTACGTTATTGGAGGTGCAGAAGTTTACCCGCCGACAGAAGCTCTATCTCTTGTAGAAGAATATGATCCGGTGACAGATTCCTGGACGCCAAAAGCTCCCATGCCTGTTGGTCGTATTGCTCACGCTCCCTCATCAGTTTCAATAGATGGAAAAATCTATTTAGTTGGCGGTGGTGGACTTGAATCTACTGATGTATATTCAGAAGTCTTTGTTTTTAAACCATGTGATTTTTGGATTGTATCAGCTGGAATTTCTTCGAAGAATATTTTGCCCAATGGTGATAGTCTTAAAATAGCTGCTCAAATAGAAAATCCTGAAAACCATCAATTAAATGTATTTGCTGTGGTAAACGGTGAAGAAAATGTAAATCAAGATTCAATTCAGTTGTTTGAAAATGGACTTGATGATGTTGGAACAGTTAGCAGTAGCTTGTGGAGTGGTGAAAAATGGTTTTCTTCACTGCCCGAAGATGTTTATAGCATAGAATTCTCATTAAATGCTAGCAGGCATTTACTTCCGTTCAACATTCATTGTACATCAGCAGGTCCAATTATTATTGAATCATACTCTGTTGTAAATATAAATAATACTACTGTAGGGCTCGGTGATTTTACCCTAAGAAATAACGGATCAGTAAAGACAATAAGAAATGTAAAAGCCAAATTAAAAACGGAAAATTCGTGTGTAACCGAAATTTATTTGAACAATACAAGTTTTGGTGATATTGGACCAGGCGAAAGCAAAACAGAACAATTTGGTTTTGCATTTTACCACAGCTGTAGTGGACTCGTTGAGTTTGAATTAGAAATAAGCAGTAATGGAATTGTTTACTGGAGAGATTCACTAACTATTGATCTGTCACCAACGGATGTAGAAAATGAAATTTCAAATCAGCCAAAAGATTATGTGCTTGAACAAAATTTCCCAAATCCATTTAATCCAACAACTTCAATTTCATATTCAATTCCAAAACAGTCTCATGTAAATCTAAAGGTTTTTGATGTACTAGGGAACGAAATAGCTGAAATAGTAAATGAAGAAAAACCAATTGGGACTTTTGAAATTGAGTTTGATGCTTCTAACTTAGTTAGCGGCATCTATTTTTACAAACTAAGAGCAGGAGGATTTGTAGAAACGAAAAAGATGATATTTTTAAAATAAATGATGAGCAAATATTAAATTTAATGGAAACCCGTTATAAGCGGGTTTCTTTTTTTATAATTCTTAAAATTATTTTTATTTCGTATTATCTTTTCAGATTCAAACAATAAACCAGTAGGTACAAAATGAATAGACTAGTAATAATGTTATTACTTCTCCCATTTCTTATGGAAGCCCAAATAATAACTAATTGGCAAACACTTCCAAACGCTCCTTTTGGATCAAGAATTAATGATGCATCATTTATTGATGAGGATTATGGATGGGTTGTGCGCGGTGCAGGTGAGGGATTTAGAACAACTGACGGCGGAGATACCTGGGATGTAATGTTAAATAGCGATTCAACTTTTTGGAGAAGCGTTACTTTTACGAATAAAAATTTAGGCTTTGCAGGGAATCTAGGTCCCGATGAATATGGCGGTTCACAAATTACAGACTCCAATTTAATTTACAGAACATCAGACGGCGGTGAGAACTGGGCACCGATAGAAAATATAAGCGGCGAAACAGGCAAGGGAGTCTGCGGTATGCATGCGCTTGACAGTTTACATATTTATGCTGTCGGCAGAGTACGCGGACCAAGTTTTTTTATGAAGAGTACAGATGGAGGCATAAGCTGGACTTCAAAAAATATGAGTTTCCTGTCAGCAGGTTTAGTTGATGTTCATTTCTTCACTCCCGATAGCGGTATTGCTGTAGGATTATCCAACTCCGAACATGCCTTATCAAGCGGAGTTGTTCTTATTACTTCCGATGGCGGAAGTACATGGACACAAAAATATTTATCAAGCAGGCAAGGTGAGTGGGCTTGGAAAATTTCTTTTCCATCAAGAAATACGGGCTACATTTCTCTCCAGCGAAATGTTGGTGAACCTGTAAATTTTATTAAAACTACCGACGGCGGTAATACCTGGTTTGAAAAACAATTTTTCGAAACTCCATATTATGTTCAAGGGATGGGCTTTGCCAATGATACTCTCGGCTGGATTGGAGGCAATAGTTCACAAACCACTTATCAAACCACCGATGGCGGTGAAACTTGGTCACCTGCAAATTTTGGGACGAGGATAAATAGATTTTATTTTGTGAATGAACTTTTGGGATATGCCGGTGGACAGACAGTTTATAAATACACAGGTCAGGTTGCAACATCGATTGATGATTTAGTTAAACCAGATGGTTTTTCACTTTCGCAAAATTATCCTAACCCATTCAATCCGACGACAAAAATAAAATTTACAATTCCGCAACTTACGCCAATTGAAGGCGGAACGAATAACGGAATACTATATGTAACATTAAAAATTTATGATACTTTGGGTAAAGAAGTTATGACAGTAGTTGATGAACAGATGAGTCCCGGAGAAAATCAAATTGAAATTTACGCAGGTGATCTAGCTTCAGGTGTATATTATTATCAGCTACAGGCAGGAGACCCTTCGGCAGGCTCAGGGCGTGGCTTTATTGATAGTAAAAAAATGATAGTGGTTAAATAGTATCAAATGATACCAAAGGAAAGAGTGTAAGAACAAATTTATTGGTCAGCCGGCAATAAATCAAGATACTGGTTGACCACGGATTTAGATAAACGAGTAACCAAAGAGATAGTGTTGATAT
>JABFGH010000039.1 GCA_013112585.1 Ignavibacteriota bacterium
CTTCCTCCTCCATAGCTTTAAGATTTATATAAAAGTCATCCGACAGGTTACCTAATTTTGAAATATTATGATCCTTACCAAAAATATTTACACTTCCAATATCTTTAAGCACTTTATTAATTCGAGATCCGCTTACAGTAACATCTAGACCGGGAAAGAACTTATCCGGCTTCGCTCCTGCTGCCGGATCGCCATTACCGGCTGAAAGTCCGAACTGATAAATGTTATCCAAATTATAATCGATTACTAATGCCTCTATCATCACTTGTGGAACAGGTTTATCAATCGATTCAATATATTCAATAATCTTAAGCAAATCCTCCTTAGCTCCGGTAACAACTATGCCGTTATGCTCTTTTGATACCGAAGATATAAGGTCAGCAGTAACATTTGCAGGGATCACTAAATCTTCAGCTCGTAAATATTTCAATTTTATTAGCCTTGTCAAATTCAATTTGTTGGATTTCTTTTCTCCAATAATATAAACCCCATTCTCAATTTTATAAGAATATTCTGTCCCCCTAAATAGATAGTCGATTGCTGTTTCTATATCAATTTCTCTGCATTTTATTGTTACTTCCTCTTCAGGAACAATAAGTTTTATCATTTGGAGATTTAATTTATTTGATAATTCATCAAGAATATTGTCCAATTTTGCTTTTGAGATATTCAATGAAACTTTTCCATTTGAGATACTCACCTTGCTATCAGCAATACGCAAGTTGTCTGAATTGTTGATATCATCGTTTTGAATTTTTGCTATATAGTAAAACGAATCAACCTCAGTCAATTTAAATCCATTATTATTGAGGATATGTGTTAAACCCTTTTCAAAAGTAACATTACTAAGTCTACCAGAAAGATTTCCGTGAACACCGTTTGAGATCAATATATTTTTTTGTGTTTTTTGATGTAGCGTTGAAACAAATTGCTCAATGCTTACATTTCTTAAATTCATATTGAGCATATCCTTGATCACTGATATTTCGCATAGAGAATTGTTTTCCTCCTTGTTTACTATTGGAGTCTTCATTGAAATTGTAAACCTTAGTGAATCATGTTTAAAATCAAAGTGATTATCTTCAGCAATAATTTTAACGGCATCAAATACTCTAAGGTCAAAAAGTGAAATTGTAATTCTTTTATTTAT
The DNA here is from genome assembly GCA_013112585.1 of Ignavibacteriota bacterium. Classification (GTDB taxonomy): domain Bacteria; phylum Bacteroidota; class Ignavibacteria; order Ignavibacteriales; family Melioribacteraceae; genus IGN16. Next base: position 1,151 of record JABFGH010000039.1, read on the forward strand.
TTGATTATCAATTGCAATATTTGTCTGATATTCTAAGGCAATAGATTTTAATATATCTCGAATGTCAGCATCCTTATAATTTAAACTAGGAATAATGACTTGACTATTTGGCGGCATCCCTTTGTCGGTTTGAAGAACATTAACATTGCTTTCTACAGAAGTCGAATCAAAAATATTTGCTGAATTACTATACCCTGAAAGAGGAGTAAGTAAGAGTGTAACAAGTATAAAAAATGCTTTATAACATAGTTTCACGAAGAACCTCTTCGATTGTTGTATGACCCTCTTCAACCTTTTCCATACCAGAATCTCTAAGCGAAATAAAATCATTTTTCCTAACAGCATCACGCAGACTACTATTGCTTTCATTTCTGGAAATTAAGTAAGCAAGGTCATCGTTTACTTCAAGTATTTCAAAAATAGCCGTCCTTCCTTTAAATCCGGTGTTATTGCATATTGTGCAGCCTGATTCTTCATTTAACTTATTTCCAATATGCTTTTTATTACACTTACAAATTTTTCTCACAAGTCTTTGAGCAACAATCATTCTTAAGGAGGATGAGACCAGGTATGGATCGACACCCATATCAACAAGCCTTGTGATTGCTGAAAGAGAGTCGTTAGTATGCAATGTACTAAATACTAAATGCCCTGTAAGTGAGGCTCTTATTGCAATTTCTGCAGTTTCTCTATCCCGTATCTCTCCAACCATAATTACATTTGGATCCTGCCTTAGAAACGATTTTAGTGCGCTTGCAAAATCATAACCTATATCATGTTTAACCGCACTCTGATTAATTCCTTCAATATTAAATTCAATTGGATCCTCTATTGTTAAAATATTTTTTTCTATTGAATGAATCTCCCTCAGTGCCGAATATAAGGTTGTAGTCTTCCCGCTTCCTGTAGGACCAGTAACCAGTACCATTCCATAAGGGAGTGAAATATTTTTTCGAAAAATTTTTAATTGTGAATCATTCAATCCAATTTTATTTATATCCAGATGAACTTTCGAAGTATCCAAAATTCTTAGCACAATCTTTTCACCGGCGCTTGTTGGCAAACTTGATATTCTTATATCAATCTGTTCACCTAGATATTCAAAATTTATTCTGCCATCCTGCGGTCTTCGTTTTTCAGCAATATCCAAATTTGCCATAATCTTTAACCTGCTGAGAATGGGAATAAACTTTGAATTAGGAAGCACAGAAATTTCTTGTAGAAATCCATCAATTCTAAAACGAATCCGGGCACCGGTTTTGTAAACTTCGAAATGTATATCTGAGGCTTCACATTTAATAGCATCGGATATAATATTGTTTACAAACTCAATATTGGAACATTCAGATAATACATTGTTATTTACTTTTTTATCTGAAATCGATGTCCTTTGTTTATCACCATAAGCTAAGCTGATCATATCCCGAATTTTTGGCAATGAAAGTTCTGTTGGGACAACTTTCAGACCGGTAATAAACTCAAGGTCTTTGATTGTATTAAAATCATTTTTATTTGTGATAGCAATGTTTAGTTGATTGTCTTCCAACTTAAAAGGAAAAATGTTTTTTTCAACTGCCAGATCAGCTGAGACCAAGTTACAAGCAACACTATATTGTTCAGACTTAAACTCCATATTTATAACACAGCTCCAAAAAATAGTCTTGAAAAATGATTATGAGTGCGAAAGAAAAAAAAATAAAAAATCCGAATGGCACTTTGGGAGAATATCTAAATCTATTATTGACAAATTTTAAGAAATAGAAACCGGGTAGTGCAACTAATGCTGAAAACCATATCCCAATTATTGAAAGTGGTACATCAAAAATTAAAGTAAGCATTCCAATAAGTTTTATATCTCCATAGCCTATTGAAGTTTTCCCTCTGCGGTTTTCGGTAAAAACATTGACCATTAAAAAAAGTCCAACAATTAGAATAGTTGTTATTAGATTTATCACAATAGTATTCGAGACATTGAATACTTGGATTATGACGAAATAAATGAAGAGAAGAATAATAAGTTTATTTGGGATCTTGAGCGTAAAAAAGTCTACAATCCCAATAACTAACAATAGATTTAGAAGTGTAAATTTTGATAAAAATTCATATGATAAGCCAACATCACCATACAAGAGTACTGCAACGATTAATAGAAATAATGAAACAGAAAGGAATCTTATTAAATAAGACCGACTTAATGCAATTATATTTTCAAATCTATTAACATTATCAAATCGGTTAGAGAGGGACGAAAATGAAATACGTGTAGATTTATTATTTACATCATAATTTGAATGTTGCTTTAAAAAATAGGTAAGACATAAATTCGAAATTACTGAAGCTACAGCAATTATTAAAAGTATAAGTATATTAAATTCCATTCTAGTTCATGCCCTCAGCTATTTCATTTACGCAAAGCTTGATTGAATTGATTATGTCATCCTTATAATTAACAGTACTATTTGCCATACCAACTAATGTCGTAGATTCAGTAGAAATTAGTCTAATCACTAATGACATTTCAGTATCATTATTATCACTAATAAATTTCGATGGATTATTAATGGTGATATCGCCTAAGATTAAATATTTGGCTTGGAGCAAATTACCGATCTCGGTGATTTTTTCTTTGGATAAGTATTCGGGTGATTTAATCTCAAGTTTTAATTGAGCCTCATTTACCTTTGACCTGTCAATTAAATTGTATCGCCCTTTCAGAAACAAAGCCTCTGTCAAGAGGTCTGCAGTTATGCTTCCCAGATTTGAATGGAGTGTTGAGCCTGTTTTAGTAAAATTTATAACTGCAATTGATTGACCGTCAAATTCCTTTCTGAGGAGAACATCAGTATCCACAGCGGAACAGCCCCAAAACTGAATAGTGATTAAAATAATTAGTAGTCTATTTCTAGTTGTTTTCATTTTTAGTCTCCCGTTATTTCCTTTACAACTCCAGCTTCAGTTACCTCCCAGACGTTAAAAACACCATCGTCGTCAAAATCAACCACAGAAGTCGCTAGAGCTCTAAATGATTTTAAGTCTGCGAATAAAATTTCAATTTTATACCTTGCTTGCCCACCTTCTGTAATTAACGTCTCCTGTTCAAAGCCTATCTCTGCGAGCTGATCTGAATACTTATCAAATTCAAACTTATAACTTTTTTCAAGCATATGTACTTGCTTTAAATTTAGTTTGGCTTCAGTAGATTTTGCTTTTGTTACAAGGGGTAGCAGCTTTGGCAATGCCAATAAAACAAGAACTCCGATAATCACCAGAGCTACTAATAATTCAGTAAGTGAAAATCCATCTGAATTTTTAATCTTTTTATAAAACATATTAAACTCCAAAATAATTTATTAGGTCAAACATTGGTAAATACATTGCAATTAGGATAATCGCTACAATTACTCCTATGACCAGAATAAGTATTGGTTCGATCAGAGAAGTAATTACATCTAGCTGATACTCAAATTCTTTTCCATAGTAATCGCTTATCATTCCGAAAACCTTATCTAATTCGGCAGTTTGTTCACCTGCAAATAGTAAACGAGAAAAGGTTTTATCAAACAGTATTGAAGTGGAAGTATTTGCTGAAAGAGATTCACCCTTTATTATCCGCTTTATTACTGTATCAACTTCTTTCTTGAAAATATGATTTGATGAAGTATTTCTTGCAATCTTTAATGCCTCTAAGAGAGTAATTCTACTTTTTAAAAGAATTGACATACTTAATGCAAACCTAGCCATTAAATTTTTGATTATTAATTTCGAAACAAGTGGTGTTCTTAATAATAGTCTGTCAATAATATTCTTAAACGCGATAGAGTCTTTTGATTTAAATATTATTGAAGTTAATGCGCCTAAAATTAAAATAAGCCAGATAAGATGGTTTTCAATGAATCTGCTTAAATCAATTATTAGCTGTGTTACAAAAGGCAAACTCACTTTTGTTGACGAGAATAAATTTTGAAAAGTTGGTATTAAAAAAAATACCATAAAAGTGATAACTGCCATTGATACTAGAAGTACAAGTATAGGATATCTTGCAGCTTTCTTTAAATCCCTAATTAAGTTTTGATTTTTCTCTAAGTATGTTGTGTAATCTGACACAACTCGCGCAATGTTTCCAGTTTCCTCACCAATCTTAATGTTAGCTATGTAAATTGGTGGAAAAAGTTTGGGGTATTTGGAAAAACTATTTGATAGCGTTTTCCCTCTAGTAACATCATTTAATACTTTCTTTATTATTTGCTGAAAATTGGTATTCTTTATCTGTTCAATTAGTATTTCCAGAGCCTGAGTTATACTTATTTTAGAGATTAGCAACAAACTCATCGTCTTATTAAACTCAATAATATCCTTATGTGTTATACTGTTAAGCATTTTTTTTATGAATGTCCTTAAAGCGGTTTATCGAGAATTGATTTGGTTTGAAATAGCGAGAATATTTTTTCTTTGGAAAGTTTATTTCTATAGAGAGACTTACTATACTATTTGAGGAAATATTAGAATCGAGGAGTTCACTATATACATAATTTAGATTACTTCTACTACCTATTTTGATCTGCTCTAATTCTGTGTTTATAGTCAACGAATAGCTTTGAATATTTGCTAAATACTTTTCGCCATTAATACTTATCTCATTATTTAACAATTGCAGAATTTTACTGTCGCTGAATTCAATAGTAGTAATGGAGTCTTTAAAAGAGTGAGATATACTAAAAGCGGAAGTTTTATAAAACAATTCATCAAGAATATGAAGCATCAAATTTTGCTCTCTTCTAGCTTCAAGTTTTTTTGTAGAAGTATTAATAAAATTACCCAACAGTAAAAATGTTGAAACCAAAATGGTAAAAACGAGGAATGAAAGATTCATTCCTATAAGTATTTCAACTAGTGTGAATCCGCTATTTACTTTAATCACTTTCATTGTAAACGATAGTATTTATAGAAACTAGTATTTTATTTGTTCCTTTAAATTTTGCATTAACAATAATCTTTGAAGTCTTATGCGACTGAATGATCTTTCTTTCAACTTTTATGTTACCGCTTCTATTGAAATAACTTGTATCGGTTAAGGTTTTACTGCTCATAGAAAAATTAATTTCGTTGTATACCAGATTAATTGCTTCATCAATAAGTAATAGTTTTGGATTTTTTAGAATGCCGTTTAGCATCAATACGGTAATACCTACGATCAAACCCAAAATGGTTATGCTTACTAATGTTTCTAAAATTGAGTATCCTGAATCATCTTTTAATGCAACCATTCTGCACCAAGTATTTTCAGTTTTAAATTTTGCTTAAATCCTAATGGTAGAAGAAAATATTTATCCAATTTTGATCTATCGATTGAAATATTAACAAGCCAGTTTATATACTCGGTCGGCTTTTTGTAGTAGTATGTGTTGTAAGTATATGCCGTGCCATTTAGCTTTCCGTGGAGTTCTAAATAATTCTCTGAATAAATAATTCCATGTACCAGACTTTTTTTATCAACGGAGATTTTTGATTTGTTTGCATCCAAACCTATCACATTCGAGGTTAGAATTAGCATTCCATTTATAATACTATTAGTAATGATAAGGTTTGAAGTGTCTCTAGTAGATTCATTAAGCTCACCATTAACGGAAATAATGCTGGGATAGAAAAATTCACATCCATCAATTGTGATTCCCTTCTTTGAAAAGAACTGGACATTTCGGAATGATGAGTTTTTATTAATGTAAATTTTATCCATTGAAACTATTATGCAGTTCTCTAAGTTTACATATTCCTCAATAGTGACAGTAGAATCAGAGAATATTTCTAAATCAATATTTGAATTAGCAGCCTCATTTATTTTTGTTATACCTTTTACGAATATTCTGTATGCTGGTGAATATTCTTGAGAATTTATCTTTCCATCTAATTCCAATTCGTAAACATTAATTTCATTAACCTCTTTATCTCTATTGGAATAGTTGGGTTCATTTAATAAATAGTAATCAAGTGAAGTGGTTATTTTTGAGTGATGACTTTCGAAATCATATAATCTAATGTATGAGCTATCGGTAAGCGGTTGAGATAGAATTGAGTCTAGAGAAGTAATTGTCCCTTTATAAAATGGCATAGTTGTTCTTCCAAGCCCGGTGATGCGTCCAACCGAAAATTTTTTACTGGTTGCCAAGATGCTACCATTTATAAAAGTATTACCAGCAACCGTGCTTCGCAAGTTCCCTCTTGATTGAATTAATGCGTTTGAGAATGGTTCGGATGGTTTCCCTCCTAGCAAGTAAATTACTTGAGAAGAGTCACCTTTATATTTACCAGTTACATGGATCTCTTGAAATAATCCCTTTTGAATGCAGTTTGCCTCAACAGTAATTGAATCAAATTTGAAGAATAAATTCTCTTTAATAAATGATTCAGTTCTATCCTCTGAAATTATTTTCTGAATAGCACTTTGACAGGCAAGATCAATTCTTTTTTTATTTAATCTTTTTAAAGCTGAATTTTGGACAGCAATGATTATCACAAACAAGCTCATCAAAAAACTTGTGAGCAGTACTCCAACAATTAAAACTGATGAAAGCACATACCCTGATTCATCCCCACTCTTTCCACTATATAATTTATAAATCTTCAACTTATAATCCGTTAACTATTTCAAACAGAACATAAGTTGATTTAATCAAGTTATCATCAGTACATATACTCACGATGCATAAGAATTAATGAAAACAAGTAGAGTATTTATACCATGAAATAGGTAGAACTACCTATAGACTTACAACTTCTGCGTAATTAACTTGTTAAATAAGTCAAGATTTTTTTATTTTAACCTTGAAAATATTACACGAGTATTTTTAACATTTGGAGGTAGCAGAGTATGGGATCACAAAAAATACTATTTTCAAATTCATACGAACCAATGCTTGATGAATAGTCTTTGTTTAATTAACTATTCCAAGCTAGAGGTTAAAAGAGAGTTTTTAGCATTCATTCATCAACCTTTGAGGGCGGAAATTGAATAATTGTATTAAACTTATGATAGTAGACAAATACTATCTTTTTAGAAAAGGTATTATCAAATTATTTAAAGATGATAAAAATATTATAGTGGTGGGGGAGGCAGAAAGTAGTGAGGGATTAAAACAAAATTACTTTAATATATTACCTGACGTAGTTTTGGTTGAAGTATTGTCATTAAAAATGAATCTTGTACCGGTAATGAAATCAATTAAAAATAAAGATGTAGGTGCTAAATTTTTAATTTTATCAGGGTGTACAGACCCCAATATGGTATGCAAAGCTATTCAATCTCAGGCAGATGGGGTAGTTGATAAAAATATTACAGAAGATGAGTTGGTATTTGCGATTCAGAAAATTTACGATGGTGAAAAATATTATAGTAATAGAATCAGTTTTATAAAAAATGAATCTGCTGCTAAAATTAAAACAAATTACTCAAGTCCTATCCCAAAAGTTCTGAAGCATAGTTTCAGAGAAAAACAAATACTTGATTTTATAAAAGAAGGTTATAAAAGTAGTGAAATTGCTCAAGAATTAGGTCTATCAAAAAGGACCATCGATAATTATAGATTTAAGTTATTTCAGAAGCTGGAATTAACATCACTATCTGACTTAATAAAATATGCAATGTCATATTCTGTTGTAGAGGAAGTAGAATAAAGTTTTTTAATAAATAATGTTTCTTATTGAAGGATGGGAAGTTACTTTAAAGGTTTTAATAATTTTGAGGGACTTATGGGAATTAAAAGAAAAATTAAATTGTTACTTGCAGATTCTTATTATCTGTTCAGAAAAAGTCTTGTAAAAATTTTGAATGATGATGACGGAATTTTAATTGTAGGCGATATCGGGGTTGGTGATAATATTTCAAGTCATTATTTTAATTCAAATCCGGATATAATAGTTACGGACGTAAAACAAGTTTTTGAAGAGGCAAAAAATCCCATTACTTATTTAAGAGACAATAATCCTGATGTGAAAATACTATTTTTAGCTGAAGAATTTCAAGATGATCAGATCAGCTTTGCATTAAATCTAGGTGTGGAGGGTATAATTTCAAAGGATGTTACCGAGGGTGAATTTCTTTATGCGATACATGAGATTTTTGAAGGTCGAAAATATTTTGACAATTACTTGAGTGCTGATAGACGCAATGATTTAATGATGGGATTGGAAAATAATCAAGAATGTATGGACAAGGATACAATACCCTTATTAAACTACCGTGAAGAACAAATACTAAAATTTATAAATTTTGGTCTTACCAGTACTCAAATTGCAAAAAAATTAAAATTGAGCAAAAGGACGATAGACAACTACAGAATACGATTAAAGAAAAAATTGAAAGTAAACTCAAGAACTGAGATGATGGTTCTTGCTCATAAATATTTTAGCAAAAGTAACTAGAAAAATAGAATTAAGATTTTTTTTGGATTTCCTAAATTAGAAGAATATCTGTTCGTAGAAATTTAAATCTGACTGGCATCTACTTTTAGATTTTATTTTCAATTATGATCTAACTTTAATTCATCTCTTCTTACTCTATCCATTTTGCATTTCAACTTCTAACCATATTAACCTTCCAACTTTCCAACTTTCCAACATTCCCTTTCAGTAAGTATAAATACTCTATCAAGAGGGTAATTGTACTTATAAAACATACCATTAATCATTCAATTCGAGAGTATTCATGCTGATGATTTAGCTTTTCTTATCAATTAATTTTCTATAAGTAAAAAAGAAAAAATGAAATTTTAAATAAATTCTTTAAACCCGGGAGTTATAAAATGAAAAATCTAATTGTGTTAATCAAAATCTTACTTCTATTAAACTTAACCACTTTTTATGCTCAAGAAAAAGCTGAGAAAAAAAACGAAACACCGGTAGAAAAGGAAAATATAGTTTACGACAAGGAAAATATTACTGAAAAAGAAATAATTAAAGAGCCAAACTCAACTTACCAAACTGAAGGCATTGAAAGCACTACTGAAGAACCAACTAGATCAGCTGAAATAAATCCATTTGAATTGGATGCTGATAATCTGGGAGCACTTCAAAATAGCGTTAATTTATTCTCTGGTGATGTTGCTGTACCAATGAACTTAGTAAGCCTTCCTGGTAGAAATGGTTTAGGAGTTAATGTATCGATTAGTTATTCATCAAATGTTGAGAATATATTTGATACATGGAATTTGGAAGCACCAACCGGAATTTTAGGCTTAGGCTGGAGCTTTAGTTTTCCGCAAATAATTGTTGATAATAAACAAACAGGTGCAAGAGAAGATGATGAATTTTATTTGAGTGACGGTGGCGCTAATAACAAATTAATTCAAATCGGGAGTACAGCGAATTCCAAGACTTATAAAACCAAAAATTATATGCCCTGGAAAATTACGTATTATGAGCTAACAGAAATTTGGGAAGTAATAAAAGAAGATGGAACGACATTAGTGTTTGGAGATAACTCAAGCAATAGAGGTACTTTGCAATATATTATAAAGTGGGGTAATTGGATAGGAAGCAGTTCATTAGTTACTGGGCAACAGCAGCAAGTAATTGCATGGAATCTCTCAAAAATGGTAAATACATGGGGAGATGAAGTTGTTTATGAATATGAAAATGTAGAACAGTTCGTAGGGAATGCAAGTGCTCATGGTACATTAAAACATACCGAAGCATCATATCTTAAAATGATAACAGATGCATTTGGGAATGAGATCGAATTTATATATGGCAATAAATATGGTGTTGGCAATCTACATAGTACACCCGCAAATGTTGAATTTCAGGAACCGCATACAGAATTAGCAAATGAACCTGATGCTTACCAAGAGAGGTATGAAAAAAAATACTTGGATCATATTGAAGTGCGCAAAAACAGCACTGAAAAACTTTATGAGTTACAGCTTGAATATGAATTTGCAGGAGAGGGCAATTTATTTAAGAGGTATCTTTCAGGCATTAAAAAGGAAAATAAATATGGTGAAGTGGTTCCGGGAGTGACCTTTGACTACAGGACCTATTCCCCAAATAAAGGTGCTTTAGAAAAAATAAATCTAGCTTCCGGTGGGTATATCAAATACGTTTACACATTAAAAACTATTGATAATTCAGAAAGAAGTTTTACAATATCACGACCTACTGGCTATAATAAACCACTTGTTTGGTTACATCAAGACTATGTTGTAGTAAGTTGGAGAAATACTTTAGATCAAGTAAAACTTTATGTCTATGAATGGGATGGAGAATGGATTGAATCTTATCTTGGACGATTCGATATTGAGATGGACGGAGAGTTTCAGAATTATAATATTTCCATGGAGAAAGATTTTTTTGCAATTTTATCAAACCCTAATGTAAGAAGTAATTCTACACTTAGATTGTTTCATAGAGATGAAACAAAACGAAGTGGATGGTCAGGGCCTTATACACAAACCATTTATAAAATAGACAATTCTGATGTAGATTTAAGAACAGGCGATAATTTTGCTGCGATTTGTTATTCATACGGCGATCTAACTTATGTCGATGCTTATTCTATTGAGAATAATAATTGGACAAATACACTAACATTCAATGAACAAACTATTAAGATAGCAGGCGAATTCGTAAGAAAAAGCATATACATTTCTGCTAATTTAAATTACTTAACTGCACATTTCAATTACTACTCAGCAAATGATAAAATTAGATTTTATCTATTAAACTATGATAATCAGTGGCAATTAAAGAACCAAAAGGATCTTTCGTTTAAAACAAATTTAGCAGGAAAAGGAAGATGGTACCCAAGTAGTTTTTATACTGTTGGATTAATAGACGGACCAGCAGAACAAATCTATTCATGGAATGAGGATTATACACAATTTAATATTGATGATGCACCAGGGTTTGTTGATGATGGGTCGTGGGTTTACAATATTAATGCCATGATTGGAATGAAGGAATCTGATGATAATTATAATGGACAAGCACTCAGATTCAATGGATTAAATTGGATAATTTCTCCATTAGACCCTTCGCTTAATTACACGTACTCACATATGTCATTTGGTGAGGATTATGTATTGGATAAGAATGGAGTTTCATCACAGGACGAAAATTGGGACATTTTCACATTTAATCCAAATTCACTTCAATGGAGCAATACCACATTAACTAGTTCATTAACATCGCCACGCGCTTTAGCAGGTAATAATTTTTATTCATGGGGAGATAAAATTTACTATAAGCAACAAAATGGTGTTTGGCAGAATGCGTTCACAATTCCTGAAATTAGTAAAGTAAATTATATTTTTTCGGGAGCAAAATATATAAAATATAATTATAGTAATAATGGAAGTATTTCATCTAAACTGATTTTCTTTAAAAATGGGGAGGTATTAAATAATACAGTCTATCCGTCTTCATATGCAAATTTCAAAGCAAATTTAAACAGTGCAAATACTTTTGTAGTTCATAATTATAGCGACTTTGATGCTAGCACAGAATTAATACTATATAGAATTGTCAATGACAAACATACTAATCCTCAGCAAAAATATGTAGTTGAAGAAATTCAATCTTTTGAAGGCAGCACAACAAAATTTACATCCTTCAATTACTTTACCGAAGATGCCACAGTAGACCTTTCAGGAACAGTTGCGCAGTTTAATAAAGTTAGAACCAGATCTGGAACAAATAATAACTCAGAGTCAGTTCATCCTTATGGCTATACAGACACTTATTTTTATAACGGAATGTCTGACGATAATTTTGAAGTTTCATATCCTCAGGAATTAGGCTTAAATAATGCAAAAGATAATTATAAGTTATTAACCGGAGCTCCATATGCAAGCAGGGTATATGATAAGGACGGAGTATTAGTATCATCTAGTGATCAATATATTAATGTATTTGAAGAAACAACCGGTTCCGAAAAAAGTTATTATAGCAGAGTTGTGAAGAGCACTTCCACAACAGATGGATTAAATGCTGAAACGAAGAACATCTATATTTCTAGCAATGGGTTACTCAGATCGACTGAAACAAAAAACTATAATTCACTAGGAGTTGAAGAAACACTCAAATCAGAGAATCTATATGCATATGAAGAGGGGAGTTATTCTTATCTGCAAAGTAACAATATTTTAACCCCTGTAATACAAACAAAAACATATAACAATTCTACAGTTACTGGCATATCTGCAACGACATGGAAAGATTGGGGAAGTGATGATTGGGCACCGCACAAAAGTTATGTTAGAATATCAACCGCAGCTTTAGGTGATGTTTTCAATTTCGATTCATGGTCCGGAGCTTCTGAGCCGCCGACGAGTGACTGGTTAAAAACCTCTGAAATAATAAGTCTTGATATTTCAAATGGAAATGTAATAGAAACTAAGGACGCAGACGGTATTCACACTATTACTAAGTACGGATATAATGAATCATTACCCATTGCTTCGATAAGCAATGCGGAAGATTACGAGGTTTTTGTTGAACCTTTCGAAGAATTTTACACACCAAACACAGGATTGTCTACAGGTGAACTTGCGATTGGATTTGAGGAATACCATAATGGAAACGGAACTCTCACATACGCTATTAGTCATGATTCTCCAAGCGGAAAAGCACAGAAAGTAGAAATTGAAAATTTGACTTCAAACGGTGCTGGTATTTACAAGTGGCTTGATACCCAAGAGCCCAATCAAAAATATATTGTAGAATTTGATTATAAGGTTACACTTGGAAAATTGAATGTAATAGGTTATAGATGGTCAAATCCGGTAGATTTTTCAGAGGACTATTCTATTACAAATGGATGGGAACATGCAACTATAGAATGGGATGTAGGGTCACAAGCGACAGGTTGCCGATTAATATTTAGGGCACCCTGGTGCGGATGGGGTGGTGCAAATAATACAACTTTTTATTTGGATAATGTAAGAGTTTATCCCGTTGATGCATTTGCATCTAGTACAACTTATGATGAGGATTTCAATTATAAAATTGCAGAAAGTGACGCCAGTGGAAATATTGTCCAGTATGTACACAATTCATTAAATCAGCCAGTGGGTGTTGTCGGTCCAACCGGAGTTCCTTTGTCAACAGTAGCAGCTTCCTATTCAAGTGATCGAACAACTACCGGAACGTATAGCTCAACAGATCCAAATGTTTCAATGCAAACAGCAATTAATGGAACAAAAGGTTATTACGACAGTTTTAATGATAGTTTGTATAACTGGGAAGAGTTTGACCACCAGAATAATGATGGCGTTGAAACAACATGGGAGATTGTAGATGGGATGTTAAAACATACAAGATTAGGAGATAGTGAAAACTATTCTGCTGATGCGCTGGAATTGGATTTGGGATATGAATTAAAAGGAATAGTTGCAATAGAAGTGAGTGTAAGAAATACCCAAAAATTAACTTCGCATGACTTTGGAATTGCATGTGGTGATTCCCGATTTGATGTTGAATCTTCAGGATCTTGGTATGCAGCAGTGTGGACAGGTTTTTATTATACAGCCGGCAATAGTAGCTTAAATACTTGGAAGACCTATTATGAACAACCTTGGACAATACTTGCAGATTGGATAAAACCGGCAGATACTTATAGATTAAAAATTGTTGTAGACATCGATAGACAAAAATCAAGTTTTTTTGTAAATGGCGTTCCAGTAGCGAATGATATAACATTAAATCACTCAACAACAGGCATTCAGAAAATCGCTTTTTATAACTACTGTGTTGGAGGAAGCACAGAGTGGTTGATAGATGATCTAATGGTGTATAGTGATCCAATCCATTCAGTTACATATACAGATGGAATGGGAAAAACGCTACAAACACAGGCAGAGGAATCATACAACCAAACATTGATAAGTGAAATCCTTTATGATGATATTAATAGACCTATTGTGGAAACCAAAACTACGAGGGTATCATCTTGGTTAGGATTTCAACCAAATTTTGTCACCTCATTTGATGAAGGGACTGGTGTTATGACCGGATTAGTAGCCGACGCTACAACAAACAATACACCTTACCCTTATAATCGCACCAAATTTGAATTATCACCATTAAGCCGCCCAGTTGAATATGGATTACCAAGTCCAAGTGGATTAAATGAGAATGATTTTAGAGTGGGTCATCATAGTACCAAAATTGAATATTTAAAGAATGCTACAATGTATTTTCCAGATTACGGAACTGAATACTCTGTAATTAAAACAACTGATCCAAATGATAACATTTCATACGAATTAAAAGATAAAACCGGAAAAACTATTGCGGAAAAAACTGCTCCGGTTCCTATACAAGCAGATAGCTACTTAACTTGTGCGATAGCATCAAATGGAACTCAAGTGAATACGTTTATTGCTCCATTATCAGGAACAGCAATTTTAGAGTATACTAATGTAACTGACCCAACAAATTTCAATGGAGCGTCTGTAAAAATAAATGATAAGTTTAAAACAGAAGTTGCCACATTGGCCAGCAGTGGAGAAATAAGGTTTAACGTTGAGGCAAATGTCAGTTACGAATTGTCATTTATTCCGGGAGCGGAGCCAACGGAAATAGGTATAGAGGATGCTTACGATGAGGCTTCTGTAAAATACCCTAATGGCACAACAGAAAAAGTAGTATCGCTTTATACATCTTTTGTTTATGATACATTTGGAAATCTTGTAAGAGTTAATCCTCCAAATGAAAAGGAATTACCTCCTTATAGTTTCCCGGGTGATTATGCCAGCACGATGGAATATGACTTTAGTGGACAGTTATTAAAATCGACTTCACCTGATGCAGGAGAAACTAAAATAGTTTATGATAGATTAGGTAGAGTTCGCTTTGAAATGGACGCCAATGGTGCATCTCAAACACCGACCCAAGAAATAGTTTACAAAAAATATGATGAATTAGGCAGAATTTTGGAAACAGGTCTGCATTCTTATGATTGGGATAGAGATGATCTTGAAATATATGCGGAAGATAAAACCTGGCCATTGAACGAACAATATACCTGGAGAAAGAAATTCACATATAAAACTTTTGATACTGGTGTAAGTGACC
This sequence comes from Ignavibacteriota bacterium, assembly GCA_013112585.1. Taxonomy (GTDB): domain Bacteria; phylum Bacteroidota; class Ignavibacteria; order Ignavibacteriales; family Melioribacteraceae; genus IGN16. Next base: position 16,217 of record JABFGH010000039.1, read on the forward strand.
ATGGAGTACTCGAAAAAGTAGAAATAAATAATGATGATGATGGGACTGCAGATGTTACGGAATACTATACTTACGATTTATTTGGAAATGTTGAAACAAAACGTATAGTAATTTCAGAATATGGAACTTCAGGGAAGGACCAAACAATAAGTTATGAATATAATAATGGCGGTCAAGTTACAAAAGAGAGTTACATATTAACTGGTGAATCTATACCTGAAGAATTTCATTATAACTATGACCAGTTAGGGCGCATGAAGGAAATTGGAACTACAACAAATTCTGATTATTTTGCCAAGTATTATTATGGAATAAATGGAGATATGTTGCAGGAAAAGGTAAGCGATGGTAAGCTTAATACATTCTTTTCCTATAATACACCGGGTTGGCTAACGCAAATAGCAACAAATTATGAGGATAAGTCTTTTACCGAAACAATTAGTTATACTTCAGACGGGTATTCCGGAATTGGATATTATAACGGACAAATATCGAAAGTAGATTTTAATTATGAATTTATGGGTATAAGTTGGGATGGAGCCGGTCCTAACCATAACTGGAAATATAAATATGATGCTTTGGGAAGAATGAAAGTGGCAGATAATTCAGCGGTGGGTTATGATGATATAGGTACGGGAAGCGAGATTACGTATGATGCTAATGGTAATTTACTAAATCTGTCTAGAACTATTAGCGGAACGAATGACTATACATATTATACGGGCAAAAATAAGGTTAAAAACATTGATGGCACTTCCAGTACTCAATTTACTTATGATCCAAATGGAAATGTAATTAGTTCTTCAACAAAAAACTTAAGTTATTTTTACTATGATCTTTACTTTAATCAAACTCGTAAGGTAAATGATAATCAAGGTAATGAAACTTTCTTCAGCTATGGAGAGAATAACCAGAGGGTGCTAAAAAAACATGTTACAACCGGGATAGTTAAGGACGACCCACCAGTCATTCCAATTGATTATACCGCTTACGTTCGAGGAATGTCTGCATATCCACTAATTGAGTACAATTATTACAATATTTCTGGTCAAGAAACCAATAGACAATTCGTTTACGGACCAACTGGACTAATTGCTTTTAAGGAAAATGGCGATTGGTATTTTACAGTGAAAGATCATCTTGGCTCAACAAGATTAGTTGTTGATGATTTAGGAAATAGAAAAGCTCATTATAATTATATGCCGTTTGGCGGGATAATGAACGAGAGCATTACAAAGGGAACAGACTATAAATTTACCGGGCAGGAGTTTGATAATGAAACTGATCTGCATAACTTCCGTGCAAGATTTTATGATAGTGAAGCAGCACTCTTTTATGGAGTAGATCCGGCAGGACAAGGATTTTCTCCATTTGCCTATACCGGGAATAATCCAATTACTAGAATTGATAAGGATGGAAAAGTTTTCTTTACCCTATTGGGTATTGCTTCTGTAAGTTCTAGTATTTTCCAAGGACTAATAAATGGCGGGCGTATTGGAGCGCTAAAAAGTGCAATGATTAGTTTGGCCGGGATGTATCTTGGTCAATTTGGTGGAGGAAATATCTTACAAAATATTGCTTCAGGGATTACTTCGGGGGGAATTACCGGAGGGTTGAATAATATTTTGAATCAAGGAAACGGAGGTGGTTTTTTTAACGGAATGTTGATTGGCGGTATTTCGGCAGGTTCTATGTCACTATATGAATACTCTTTAAATGCAGTTGAAGGCTTTGGATTTAATTCGAATGCATCTGTTGCAAATGAATGGGAAAGTACATTAGCAAAAGGATTAAGTTCTGAGTATGGCGGCCATCAAGATTTGTTAGATTTTGTAAAAAATAGATGGAATTTGAACGGGGACTTTAAGTACAACAAAGATATGTGGAATGCTAGTGGAAGAACTACTAGGGCTAACGGAAAAATAGAAATAGGACCGGGGGCATTTAGTGGAGAAGGCGGTGGTGGAAGTCTCAGGGGTACAATGGCACATGAATATTACGGTCATTATCTTCACGAGGTTATTGGTAGTGAAAAAAATACTTTCTTGAGAGATTCTCGAGAATTGATTATCGACAATATTGATAAATTTTCTAATTTGGAATTCAAACATTTGTTAAGAGATAGTAAATTCGGCTATGAGGCGGAAATATTGAACTCCGGGTATCTTCAAATAAATAAGCAGGCTCTTTTCAGAAAAATAGGACCAAACACTTTGAACAATCCACATTTGAAATTAATTGATAATGTTAAAATAAATTATTATAATTTAAGTAGAAGGTATACATTTTGGTGGTAAATATGAAAAGGATAGAACTAGTATTATTGTTATCTATATTTCTTAGTTGTGGACAACCTAAAAATTCAGATAAGGAATTGGGGTTCCAAATATTTGTTAAAAATCCAAAAAAGTTTGGATATGTTGAATCAAAGAAACTGTCGATTAAAATAATTCTAAACGAAAAATATACAATAGAGGAAGGCATTTATGCAAAAGTGATGTTGAAAAATGATTCTAAAGTTAATAAGAAAATTTCTATCCCATTAAGTTTATTAAATTCTGCATATTTGGTAATCATCGATGAAAAGAATAATTATATGGCAGAGAGATATCACTATTCATTAAATAATTATAACGCAAAATATAATTTAAAAGCTGGTGATAGTGTGAATTCTTATATAATTGAGGATATTTCAGATTTTTTCGTTCTGAAACCAGGTAAATATAAAGCCTTACTTTATTATTTGGGAGAGGGAAGTGAAAAAGACCGCTATTATTCGATTAGTGATACTCTATGGTTTACATTAATTTGAAAATAAAACAAAATTTTTTTTCGAGAAGATTGTGAATTGTTACGAAAGAATTTGACCTATCACCTATTCTTTTGATAATTGAGTAAAATAATTGTTTTTATAGTTTTGAATTCTGTTGATTAGGTTGTATAAAGAACTGGATTTATAAGGATTATGTTCGATTTCCAACATAAAATTTTTTGATGTAAATACTGGCTAGATAAAATGTGCAATAACTTTAAAATCTAAAATAGCTATACATTAATCGAAAAATTCTTAAATTATGAATATCCTGACCACTTTATACTAAAACTAAATAAGGGTCATTCTTTTATTTACAATTATAATTGTTTGCCTATTTCTCCTGGTAAGTGGAAGCTTAAGAATAATAAAATAATATTTGTTGATTCGAAATTTCTCAAAACATCGTTCAGAATGTCAATAATTGACAATAATAATCTAATTGGAATTGAGATTCCTTTGAATTTTCGTTTATCCGAAAACAAGCGAATCAAATAACACTAAATGTCAGGTTGATGTAATTGTATTCTTGGTTTATTTATAAATCTTATTTCCAATTGAATTGTATGAATAATTTAGAAATTAGTTTATAACAAAAAAAACATGTTGATCATACTAATGCAAGAGTTGGGTCCGAAGACTAATTGATAAACTAGTACCTTGACCTTACATGGGGGAATAATAAATATGATTGATTTTATTATTAGTCCAACTAAGATTCTATTAGGATTGACTTCATTTTAATCAATCCAGAAAGATTGAAAAAGCGATTGAAGTTTATAATGGAAGTTAGTTAATAGTTTTCGTCGTTCCACCTTTGGCGGACAGGTCTATCGAGGCTATCGACTACAGAATCACTCACCCAAGTGTTGTGTCCGATCCCGAACAAGTCGGGATGACACTTGGTTGGTCTTGTCATTCCACCTACGGCGGACAGGTCTGTGGAGTCCGCTTTTTGGACGACTACAGAATCAATCCACAATGCCCGTGTCTGATTCCGATTCGCCGCGGCGATTGGAATGACACTTAACTGATCTTTTCATTCCGCCTAAGCTTGCCTGCCATTGGCAGGGCGGACAGATTTGGCGAGCAGAGAGAGTCCGGAATCAATGAACAGGTAACTTTTCTATTTAATTACTTCCCAAAAACAAACTAGTTTAAATATGTGAGCAAAGGTTGATAGTTAGGCAACATTTAACTACATTTATAAACCAAAATCGCATATGTTTAAAAATGCTACTAAAAGTAGACCAGGAGCTACCTTAACATGAAAAAAATAAACCAGTTGATACAACAATGGGAGAGGGGAACTGTAAGGATCTCCTCTTATCTGAATAAGGCAGGGTATCAAAAAGATCTAATGAAGAAATATGTTTCAAGTAAATGGTTAGAGTCTCTGGGGTATGGCGCATTTAAACTAGCCGGTGATACAATAGAATGGACTGGCGCAGTTAAAGCTCTTCAGGAACAAAAAGGTTTAGGGATACATCCTGGAGGAATATCAGCGATAGAACTGAGGGGTTATGGGCACTACATAAAACAAGGGGGCGAAGTTATTCACTTATTCGGAAATAGAAAAGAAACTTTGCCGAAATGGTTTACAAATCAAAACTGGATGAATCGAATAAATTATGTTAAGACAAGTTTGTTTAATTACAAAAGTAACTCCCTCACTAGTACTGTTTCAGTAAATAACTTAAAAGTAAAAGTTTCAATAAACGAACTTGCGGCAATGGAAATGTTATTTCTAGTACCAAAAGTACAATCATTTGAAGAGGCTTATTTAGTTATGGAAAACCTAACTTCTTTAAGACCAAAATATGTCCAGCAACTGCTTGAAGAGTGCAATTCGATAAAAGTAAAGCGGCTATTTATGTGGATGGCTGAAAAACAAAATCATAGCTGGGTTGAGGACCTGGACTTGTCTAAAATAAACTTCGGTAATGGAAAAAGATTAATTGTTAAAAATGGTGCGCTTGATAAAAAATATAACATAACTATACCCAGGGAATTCAATGGATAATATTTATTCAAAACAAGTTGAGTTACTTTTGAGAGTGCTGCCAATAATAAATAAAGATAAAGATTTTGCTTTGAAGGGCGGGACTGCAATCAACTTCTTTGTAAGAGATATGCCCCGCTTATCAGTGGATATTGATTTGGTGTATTTACCTATTAAAGATAGATATGAAACTTTAAATGGTATTACTGAAAAACTTAAACACATTGGTGAATCCGTAAGACATAAAATTATTACCACCAATATTACAGAACAAAAACTTAAGGGGACAGAGTACTTAGGAGGGTTACTTATAAAAAATAATGATGCTGTAATTAAAATTGAAGCTAATACAGTAATTCGTGGATCAGTTTATAAACCGAAAATATTTTCGCTTTGTGAAAAAGCTCAAAGCAAATTTGAAGTTTTCTTTAAGACTCGGTGCTTATCAATAGCAGATTTATATGGTGGTAAGATTTGTGCTGCTCTGGATAGACAGCATCCTAGAGATTTGTATGATGTGAAGTTGTTATTGGACAATGAGGGATTCAGTGAAGAAATTAGGAAGGCGTTCTTAGTGTATTTAATTAGTCACGATAGACCAATAGTAGAACTGTTGAATCCAAATCAAAAAGATATCGGTCCAATTTATGAGCAGGAATTTGAGGGAATGACAGATGAAAAAATTGATTTAAAAGAATTGAATATTACATTTGACATTTTGGTCAAAACAGTAAATAAATCACTAACAAGTTTAGAGAAAGAATTTCTTTTATCGTTTAAACAGATGAGACCTGATTGGGCATTGCTGAATTTAGAGAACATCGGTCAAATGCCTTCCGTAAAATGGAAATTAAAAAATCTTGAGAGAATGGATAAAGAGAAATGCGAAACAGCTATTCAAAAGTTAGCAGAGCATTTAAGTAATATCTGAAGTAAAAAAATAATTAAATCAACCTGTATGTATTGATTCCAAAATTTTTTGATATAACACTTTCCTATCCAGCGGGGACAGACCATGAAGATTTTATTTTTAGACTATTGTTTCTCCTTCTTCATTAGCTGGTTAACAAATAAGTAGCGCTACTATAAATCTTTCTTGGATATTCCATTTTAAACAATCAGGCAAAATTGAAAAAGCGATTGAAGTTTATAATCGTGAATAGCCAATCAATTACGTCATTCCACCTTAGGCGGATAGATCTGTGGAGCGTAGCTACTACAGAATCAATTCACATAGCCCGTGTCTGATTATTGACAACCGAGAATGACACTTAGTTGGTCTTGTCATTCCACCTTCGGCGGACAGGTCTGCGGAGTCCGCTTTTTGGACGACTACAGAATCAATTCACATAGTCCATGTCCGATTCCAGGCAAGTTGGAATGACACTTGGTTGCTTCGTCCTTCCGGTAAGCGCAACACAAACGGAGTCAATCCACAAAGCACGTGTCTGATTCCTAACTACGTGGGAATGACACTAAGTTTCTTTGTCATTCCGCTATTTACTAATTGGTCTCTACAGCATAACAACAGGTGAATCAATCTACTTAGAATTTCCCTGATTAACGATTCCTAGCAGTAAAGTAGCTACATCCTACTATAAATTATAAGAGTCTCTAAAATATTAGTTTATACAGGGGAAATTCATAATTCACATCAATTTGAAGTCTGTTTTTAAATAACAGATTTCAGAAGTACTCTTTGTACTGCCATCGTCACTAATGGCGGTATAGTTTCGAACAAAAGATTTCATTACTCACCTATGCTCAATGGGTAGTAACTGCTCCTCAATTAAACATTCCACAAATATTTTTATTCCAAATAATTTTCAAAAATAAAGTCTAGATATATTTTTGTGATTATAGATTAATAGTAATTATAGATGAATATAGGACAGTCTAACTTATTATAAAATAAGGATTTAGCATTGATTAATAAAAAGATTTTATTATATTTTGATAGAGGAATTAATATTGTTGGAGCGGTTTTACGGAAACTATTGTAAAAAATATTTTTCTTTTATTTTGGAGGGCAAGTGAGGCAATTACTGGTTTTATTCTGTATACCAATATTTCTATCTGCACAAAGCGAATTTCTAAATGAAAACCAATCAGGATTTAATGCCAATTTTGGTTATGTAACGAACAGCATATTATCCGGTAATGGTGCATCTTTCGGTGCGTCCGTCTTAGGTGTAGTGGATTTTTCTGGAGAATTTATAAATGCAACCCTTACTGATAATAACGATGAATATTCTTCATCATCATACCTTTTCTACATCGCATACAATATTAAAAGAAGAAACAACTTCAGTAACCTTAAACTTTTAGTCGGTTATATTTCTTCAAGGGTAAAAGCGGATAAATCAAACTCCGGAGTTGCTGTAGGTGCTGACTTTTCAATTAGGGCATACGAAAATCAAAACGTCGCACTTATTCCATCCTTTAGTTTTATTTATGGATTTGTTAGTGCGAGCAAGTACAATAGCTATTATCGTCGAAAGGAAGACAGTTATTTACAAAACGCTGGAAGCATCGCACTTGACTTAAATCTGAAGTTAAAATTAACTGAAAATGTCAGTATGATCGTAGCTCCAGCTATTTCAAAAGATCTGGTCAATTCTGAATACTCAATATCGTATAGTATTAGCGGGGGAATACTAGTTGAGTGGGCAGGAATAGAATAAATAAAAATGGAGGGACATTAGATAAGATCTTGTTGACGACTGTTTCTCAGAAAATAAAATTGTAATAAATCAATTGAAAGTATTTAGCATAATAAAATGAAACAGCAGTAAATAAAAATTACGTGTTGAATTTGTTTCTCTAACTGATGCAAAAGAATTAAGGCTATTAAATGAAAAATGTACTTCTTTTACTCTTATTGTTTCTTTCAAATTATATCCACTCACAGAATGAGGAAATTGGACTTTCTTATTTCGAAAAATTGTTGAGTTCAGAATATCTTGACTCCGCGGAAGTTCAATTAGATTATGCAGCGTGGTACAATAATATAATCATAGACCTAAAAGATGTAATTGATCCGGATGATGATCAGATCAATAAACATGGAGTTGTTTTTGAATATTTACATGAGAATATATTTAAAAGGTATGTAAGCCCAACAAAAATATCGTCACTAATATCTAATGGAAATTTTGACTGCATTACAGGTGTTATTTTGTATGTTTCGATTTGTGAGCAATTTAGTTTAGATTATTCAATTTACTCCACTCCTACACATATTTACTTAAAAACCAAACAAGAAAATCATAGTACTATAATTGAGATAACCGACCCAGATGAAGGATTTGATTTTAATTCTGAACTGGAAGACATAATTAACTACCAATTAAAATATAAATTTATAACAGAAGAAGATATTGCAAATCTTGGTACAGCAGAGATATATAACCAATATGTTTCTAAGGCCGAAGAAATATCAAAAGAAGATTTAATCCCGCTACTAATAAATAATTATGCTATTGATGAATTTATAAAGGAAAATAAACAGGAAGCTTTTAACTATATCCTCCAAGCGTATAAGCTTAATGATTCGTTATCTCACATAAAGGAAACCTTCTCATTTTTATATTCAATGATGATGGTTGATGCCGGTGATGATCTTGAACAATTTGAAAAGAGCATCGAAATATTATTCAATGAAAATATTAAGGTTAAAGACCTAGACGAAATTGTTCTTGCTGCTATTCAAGAATTAGTAAATGATCATACCATAAATTTCAGATATGATCAAGCAGATACTCTTATTTCAAGATCCTACTTCTACTTTTCAAATGACTCTATCTCAACTAAAAAAATAAATGAAATGGAGAGAATAAATATCCTTACAAGGACTGAAAAATTATCTCTACAGGGAGAATATGAAAATGCCTATGAATTAATTGAACCATTTTCTGTGAAGGATAAAAATGATCCTCTTATACAAGAGTACTTTATTAAAGTATCTGTACTGTATTCGGATAAACTGCTAAGCAGAGGAAATTATGATGATGCATTCCAGATTGCAGATACATTGTTAACAAGAGTTCCGGATAATTATTTAGTTAAAGACCATTTTGCTTCATTAGCTACTAAATATGTTTATCAGACCGACTTATTTAATACAGATCTTATGAAAGCCAAAAAAGTGTTTGACAAAGCCTTAAGCATTGATCCCGATAATGCATTCATGAAAAAAAATGCAATGTATATTTATATAAATTTAGCAAAGCAGCAAATTGACAAAAAAAAATTTGTTAAAGCGCAAGATATTATTGAAGAAGGAATGGGCAGATTTAATAATGACCCAATGCTTGTTAACGCACTAATTCAATGTATAATTGAGTATTCATACGAATACGTAAGAAAAAGTAAATATAAACAGGCAAAAAATATTTTGGAAGATGCACAGAGAGTTTATGGAGATAATGCGAGGCTGAAAGAAGAACTAAGATTGATAAATCAGATAATCAAAAAATAAATATTTAAAACACGTTTAGATAAAATAAATTAAGTAGATAAGACTTTTAATGGAAGAGCGGTAATGTAAGAAGATATTTTGGCAATGTGAATGACTTGACGAAGCTGGGTATAAATCAATTTTTAAAAAATTCAAATGAGCACAAATTCATAAAATATAGGAGAAATAATGAGAGTATCGCTGTTCTTATTTATTATTTTAATTTCGTTAACCGGGTGTGCCACTTCCTTTACTAGTTTTTCAAATTTAGAGTCGATTGGAGATGCTGAAATTAAAAATGAAGATTTAAAAGTTTCGGTTGGGATTCAACCACTAGGGGACAATGGAAGATTTAAGGATAAAGCTGAAGATATGAACATAACAATTTTAAAACTCCGGGTTAATAATATATCAAAAGATACAATTTCAATTAAAAATTCAAATATCTATTTACGCGGAATAGCGAACAACGAACCTATTTCCCAAATTGCAGCCGAAGATGTCGCAGATAGAATGTCGTTAGCAACGGGTGCATATTGGCTATGGGGCTTACTATGGTTCGGATCAACAACAGTAGAAAATGGTGAGTCCTCAAGTTTATGGTTACCGGTTGGATTGCCTATTGGAGCATTTAATTATTTTAGAGCAAAAAATACAAATAAGAGTTTTAAGGATGAAGTTACAAAACATTCCTTCTCTGACTCGATGATCTTACCTAAGATGGTGAACTCTGGTATGTTATTTTTTAATAGGTCTGGAGGAAAACGATATAATCTAGTTGTTGAATACGATAAAAATGGTATCAAAAAAGAAATTAGTTTACCATATAAATTCTGAAAATTCCTACTTCAACTAAATATAATTTAAATCACTATAAACGAACATTGTTATTTAATTTAATGAGGTCACTAATGAAAAAGATTTACAAATTAGGATTATTCTTTTCTTTCATCGCAATCACATCAATGGTATTTAGTAGTTGTGCTACTATTTTTAAGGGATCAACAGACGACGTAAGTTTTTCTTCTGATCCTACAGGTGCAAAAGTATATGTTAATGGTACATTATTAGGGACAACCCCGGTACAATTGGAGTTAAAATCAAAAAATTCTTATACCATAGAGTTTAGAAAAGAAGGTTATGAAACTAGAACTGTGCTACTAAATAATTCTGTCGGTGGAGGATGGATTGTACTGGATGTAATTTTTGGGTTAGTTCCTATAATTGTTGATGCAGCTACCGGTAACTGGTACGGATTAGACCAAGATCACGTCAATGGTGTTTTAGAGGAGCAACAAAAATAATAATTAGTATTAATTGTATAACAATATGGTAAAAGTGCAATGCTTGTAAAGCAACTAATATAAAATATTATTTGGAGTCATTCATGAGTAGGTCTTTAAATCTGTTAATATTTTTTCTAATGATTAGTTCAACAATGTTTAGTCAAAGTATATTTCTCAAAAAATCATTTTTTTCTGGTTACAAATATTCAACAGATAGCATCAGTTATGTAGATTTGGATGTCGATAATTTGGAAGAGATTATGTCCAATAATGAAGAATCATTAGATCTTTTGAATAGTTATACTACAAACTCAACAGTTAGCAAGATTTTTGGTTATCCGGGTGGGTTTTTAATTGGTTGGCCATTAGGAGGATATTTAGGAAGTGGAGGCGAGTGGAAAGATGGATATACTACAATGCTCATTGTCGGAGGAGGATTAACACTGGTGTCAATAATTTTTGAATCGATTGCCGATAATAAACTTGAAGAATCGGTTTCTAAATATAATAGCACTAATTCAGTTATTAGTAAAGTTCAATTTGGTTTAGGTTATTGTAAAGAGAGTAAAAACTTCAGCATTGCAATTCAATCTAGATTGTGATTGATGGGTATTCAGAAAAGTGCTGCATCCGGGGCATTGCATGCTGCTTCTATGATGTTAATATTTGGACCAGCATTTAACCCGAATGAGGATAACGATACAAGAACAAATGAAGGTTTAGCTGACATGGCTAGTGATATGAATTTGGTTGGTAATGGTGTGGACGAATATGCCCCGGTATACAGAAGAGGTGGTTTCCTTAGTTTGATAGGCCATAACCGAGGAAGAGCGTTTGGAAGGAATCTTTATATTCCTAAAACTTCTGAAGATCATTTGAGATACGGGACTTTGTATGAAACATGGCACTATTATCAAATGATAGATTCTGGATGGGCAAATTTATTAGGTAATTCATTATTTCATGGAAATTACTGGGTGCCTGGCAACTCTGAATGAGCTGCCAATCAAGCTGCGTTTATCTATGGAGGTTTTACAAGGTAAGATTTTTCTTTATCTTTAATAAATTGGAGAAATAATAATGAAAAAATATTTAGTACACGTTTTATTTATTACGTTTTTTATTGTGGGTTGTCATGAATTGCCATACTCAAAAGCAATTCATTATTATATTATGAATGATAGCTCTTATAACTCTAATTTTTATTTCTTAGAAAAAAAAAGTGATTTGGAGGTTAATATTAAGGGACATAGTGTTTGTTTTAGGATAGATGAAAGGGGTATTATTTTTTCAACGATGATAGTAAATCTAAAGAATAGTGGGAAGAACGGTTTACATATTTCTTTTGAAGATATTGAATTACAATCTAATTATTATCAATTTAGCTTTGTCGATAATCTTGAAAAATTTGATTTAAATGTAGCGGACACAACAGAATTTAAGTTACTTTTTAGAACGCAAGATAGGGAAGATATTGAAGAGGTTCCTATAGATGATATTTTAATGTTAAAATTAAAATTGTTTGTAAATGGCGAAAAAATAAATGTACCTCATGTATCTTTGAGTCCCAAAAAGAATATTTAGTTCTTTTATGTGTAGTTTTGAACATAATCGTTTTCTTAGAAGGTCTTTCGGAATGTTGAGTACAAGCTAAGGAGTATAGTGTTTTTCCATTAACCAACAACTCATATTTGTTCTTATTTCGACAATTATTTGTAATAATGTTAAACCAGCACGGTTGGAAATTTTGAATATATTGCATTAATAGATATGAAGAATACTATTTTGTATATAAAATTATTTCTAGTTTATATTTTTATTTCAGCTTGTTTTATTGGAGTGCCACCGATAGAGGAATCTCCAGTATTTTTCGTAAATAATAATTCTAAGCAAGTGGAATATTGTACAATTGATAGTTTACTTGGTATTAGTTTAAGAATGGATGCCGGTTATTTCTATGATTCTGTGCAAATATTTTGTGATATTAGATTGAAAATCGAAAATTTTGGTAGTACTAATATTTATTTCGATTCTAATTCAATTGAGATAACTTCAAAAAACATTAACTTTGAATTCATAGCTATGGACCCGGAGAAAATTAATTTAAACCCTAATACAGAATGTGATATTCAATTTTTACTAAAGTCTAATAATAGAAAATTTTACTCTTTTTCAAATATCCTAAAAGATGAGTTGTCTTCTATAAATTTAGTAGCTGAAGTGAATGGAACTATAGAAGTCATAATTTCTGAACTACGGTTTAAGTATTTGTAAAATTAAATAATAATATTAGTTATCCATATAACCGCAGCTTTAACCTGCGGTTTTTTATTCCCATTAAATTTCACTAACCAGCTTAGTGCGCCCAAAATTGACAAACTTAATTCATGTCGGATTCTTGACTAACGAGGGAATAATACTTAATTTCTTATCATTCTAATAATCGATTAGCTCAAGAACAATTACGTCCTTATGTAGTGGCGTCATTTAATAAAGAAGAAAACTTTGTGTATTTCTCTGTTAAAAACTATGGGAAAAGGGCAGCCTTAGATGTAGAAATTCAAATGAGTGATGGATTTGAATACTTACAATTTAAGTCAGTAAGTGGAAATTATAAACATTTATTAAAACAAAAGTTTCTAGCACCAGGACAAGAAATAAAAAATTTAGTTTCTGATATTTCAGCTATTATTCAACCCCGTAAAAAGGATGCAATTAAAAACTTTGATTTCAATATAAAATTTTCAGACTCTGATGGGAAAAAATATAAAATTAACTATCAAATAGATTTCGAAAATCAATATTCTGAAAGGACAATTTTAGATGAAACATTAATTGGAGTAATGAAGAAAATTCTTAGACAAGTTGAAGAACAAAATAAAATAATAAAGCAAATAATATCTAAATCTTAACAAAAAATATGAGGTTTAAAATGACACGTTGTACAAGAAAGTCAAATTTAGAAATTCATCACATTAGGAGAGATGGTGGAAATGATATTAATAATGCACAAGTTTTATGTCAAAATTGTCATTCTGAAACCGGAACTTATGGAACCTCAGGCAAGACACCACTAGTATTTACTCCCATGATTAAACAATTAGCATTAACAAGAGCCGGGAATCAATGTCAATGTACAAGCATTAGAGGCTGTCATTAGAATAGCATATCAACTATTAAATAAGTAATAAGTCAAGAGAATTGAAAAATATGTTGTAAAATAAATTAAATTGATTGTTGAATAAAAATAAATTTACGGATGAGTTTGAATATAACACACCGTTCATTTGATATAGGAAAAATATGAAATCTTTTGAATATGATATCGCAATATCTTTTGCAGGCGAAGATAGAGAACATGCACAGCAACTTTCACAGCTATTGACAAATAGATCTGTGAAAGTATTTTATGATGAATTTGAACAATCGAAATTATGGGGTAAAAATTTGTACGATTATCTTTCGGAAATATATTCAAAGCAATCCGAATATTGTGTAATGTTTCTTTCAAAACATTATGCGGCAAAAGCATGGACTACAATTGAGAGACAAAGTGCTCAAGAACGTGCCTTTAGAGAAAGCAAAGAATATATACTTCCGATTAAAATCGATGATACTGAAATACCGGGGATTCCTTCAACAGTGGGCTATATTGATTTAAGAGAAAAAACAATTGAAGAAATAGCAAATCTTATTTTAGTAAAATTAGGGAAAAAAACAATTACCGCAGATACTAAGTATACAGAAGATGAAATATTTATACCAAAATTTAAAAGAGAATTTTCCCAGAGAGAAAGGGATGTATTTCTAAAAGATACCTATAACACAATTAAGGAATATTTTAAAAATGCGCTAGAGATGATTCCCACAAAAGTTAACGATGTTGAAACCGATTATGATGAAATTACTAAATATAAATTTGTTGCTAAAGTTTATCTAAAAGGGGCGTTGAGGAACCAATGTAAAATATGGATTGGCGGAATGATGTCTTCAAATTCAATAAGTTATGTACAGGGTGGGTTTGATATTCATCAAGACAATTCATTGAATGATTCAATTAGTGTAGAAGCAGATTTAGATTCACTTTATTTAAAACCTTTGGGACCTGATTTTTTCTCCAATGTAAAAGTTCCAGACAAAGCTACTCCAAAACAAGCGGCAGAATACTTTTGGTCTAAGTTTATTCAAAATTTATAAAATAGAGACAAAAATGATATCAATTAAAATTGGAAGTAGTGAAAGAAAACTTGATTCAATCGATTCCGATTGGATAAACCAACAAATCAATAATAGACGATATCAAGGTAAGCAAGTGTGTGTTCAAATCATTATTAATTATGAAAATATAAATGTTGCTCTCAAGACAAAAGGATGTCCAAAGGGTCAATATGTTAGAAGAGATGTTTCTAAAAAGGAGAAGGAAATATTTGATTTGTGGAATCAAATGGGATTGAACAATCCGGATTTTCAACCAAATAATCTAATCGATTTTTTACTAAAGCTACATAATTATAAGTAGGAATTTTTACTAACAAATTATCATAAAGATTTTTCAAGAATTTATTTGATAATTAAATTATTGTAATGTCTTAATGCAAAGCGCCGCTAGACTGCTAAATAATAACTAGGATAATGATAGTGGATAAAATTCCCATAAATGATCCAATAATAGTTTCACTTTCAAGGTTAGTTGATGATGCACAAAAGGAAAGACGAGATCCAAGTCATTCTGATATTCAGAACGTTATTCAAAGTTGTCAATTATCAGGTGGAGACCCGCACAATTCTGGACCACCTGTAGGTAAGTTAAAAAGAGTTCGTTCAGTTTTATACTGGGGATTGGAAAATCAACCAAGCGATGTTGAAATATTTGGTTATAAGTTAATTTCTTTAATAAAAGGTTGCGGTGGATTTCGGAAGGCTTCTCCAAATTATGTTGGTGAAGATTCTATAAAAAATCTGTGTGATGCATTTAAGTCTGTTAATATATTATTTCTAGAGGACGGAACAATTACTCCAATAACATTAGAAAATTTGTCTGGTCAACAACTGACAGAGGCATTGCAAATTTATGTAGATAGAGCTAAGAGAGGAATTGAAGATGCAGCCCTCTCAGTAGGAACAAGTAAAGATTTACTCGAGGCAGTATCAGCACATATTCTACAAGAATTATGGGGGACATATCCGAGAAAAGATAATTTTCCAACCTTATTGGGGCAGGCTTTTTCAGCGTTAGAACTATCAACGCCAGAGCACAAGGAAAAGTCAGGTGAACATCCAAGGTGCAAAGTTGAACGAGCAATGTATCAACTCGCTTGCTCTTTAAACACTCTTCGTAATAAGCAAGGAAGTGGTCACGGACGACCCTGGGTACCAGATTTAAAAAATAATGAAGCTAAATTTGCGATTGAATCAATCGGAGTAATTTCAGAATATCTGCTAGAAAAATTAAAGATTAAAAGAGCATAACTGTTTTAATAATAGTAGGTATTTCACAGGGCAGAAGTCCCACAACAAGTATTGTGGGACAAGTAAAAACAGCAGGCTACCTTTAGTCGAAAGCCATAACTTTATAAAATCAATTAATAAAATCTGCAAAGCTTTTTTCTAAAAGATTTCTAAACCACCCTATAGCTTCATTCAACCCTAGTAACAATAGCCTGATACTCTGACCATTTATTACCATGATTTGCAAAAATAATTAACAAAGCTTTCTTATCATCAACAAATTTAAAAGTACATATCATAAAATCTTGAGCCTGTGACATAGGATTATTATATATTGCAATTTCAACAATAGGATAATCTAGGTCGGGATTATCATCGATCTTATACCTTAACTCAAATATTCGGCCACCCCTTCTTATTTCCGGACCATATACAGTAGTACCAATTTGAACGATTGCTTTCCCATCTTCCGCCAGATGAAGACCAAAGACTTCATCATCACTATTCTTTCCTAGCCAGTACCCAACATGCTTATCTTTACTGCCGCATGATATAAGTAATACAACAATCAACAACTGTGTTATCGCTTTTAAGATTTTCATAATAACTTGACCCCAATTTTTAATAAATTTAATTTTAATTACTTTTGAAGTAAGGCTAACTCTTTTTTATAATATTTTAAGTCTTCAACCGCTTCTCTATATTTCCTTAAATTCTCATCACGTTCTTCATACTTTTCTTCACTAACTTCAAGATATACATTCCAATATTGTGTAAACCCGCCTTTTACTTTAGCTGCAAACTTATCCGGCAGCAATTTTACATCCAAAGAAAATCTCCCTCTTGAAGTAAACACCGTCTGTGAAGTATAAAGAAGGCTGTGTAGATCATCATAATCCAAACTGACTTCGTAAGCTCGATAATAAGCTCCATCATTATAGAATGAATCACTAATTTGCTTGAGTATATAACCTCTTATCGTAATTACATCAGACCAAAATTCTTTGTCTTGAACAACAACTTCTGCAAGACTGTAAATTTCAATCTTAAGATTTTTAATCTTATCTTTTAATCTTTGCAATTCCCTCTCAGCTTCGAACTCAGCCATTTCAATTTTCAGATCATCGAGCCAGTTGATTATTTCAGTATCACTACTACAAGTAGTTCTTATAGCTTCAAAAAAATCTTTATCCGGATAGCGGTTATTTTCTTTTAAGTCATTTGCAACAAATAATTGATAGACAGAAATATCCTTGCTGCGAAGTATCATCTTCTCCATCGCATCTGAAATATAATTTTCTTCACAAAGTTTTTTAACCTTCAAAAATATTAGCCCATTTCGATTAAACCCATCTATTATCATACTTTCATATATGTAATCTATTTGCCCGTCCCAGTAAAGGTCTTCTAAGAATACAACACCCATTTTAATTTTATTATCTAGAAGAAGCTTTATCGCATGCCTAATGATGTTATCATCTCTTTTCTCTCTGGGTTCTTTGCATTCCCTTGCAACTATATAACACAGCTCTTCATAGTTGCCCTCATTAAAGTATTCATCGACATCCTCAACTGTTGTGCGGCATCCAAAGACGAAGATCAAAAACCCTAAGAATAGAAAAATAGATTTCATTTTATCCTCCCTGATATTTGATTAACTAAAGCTTGAAAACTTAATTGGTTGATGGAGGTATGAAAATAAAAAAGGGTGCGACCCTCAATCATCACAACCTCCGTCCAGAGGCACCGCCAAGTGCCCACACACATCAGAAGGATAAAAGAAAGCGCACCCAATAAAATGGATGCAGCTTTCTCACTTGTTCTGTGTGCTTAGATATTTGGCGGTTTTTTGGAACGAACAAGTAGAATAACTGCTTGTAAACCGTAAAAATTAATAATTATAAGCAGATGGATTGATATATTATATTTGCAGTTCCATTTATTGCTTTAATAAAAAAATAATCTTAGTTTTATTTAGTGATTGTTAAATGATAGAATAAATTTATCATTCACAAGGGATTTGGCAAATAAATCTGAAATACTATTAAGTTCTGTGATAAATAATATAGAGTGTTTTTAATGTTATTAATTTCTGGTTTTAATGAGTGATTCTAATCTTACTCCCGAACAGAGAGCACGGCAAAATATAGACAAGCAGCTTATTGCCGCTGATTGGGCAATTCAGTCATTCAATAAATTTAACCCTTCTTCAAAATTAGGTATTGCCGTAACAGAATATCCAACACAATCCGGTGCTGCGGACTATATACTTTTTGTTGATAGAAGACCTGTTGGAGTTATTGAGGCGAAGGCGGAAGGTAAAACTCTAAGCCAAGTACATGACCAAACAGAACGCTACGCAACCGATAAATTAAAATTCATTATCAAAACCCAGGACCTGCCTTTTCAATTTGAATCAACCGGAACCGAAACATTTTTCACTGATGCAAGAGATCCAGCGCCGCGACAAAGAGAAATATTTCAATTCTTTAAGCCTGAAACTTTGTATGAGTACATAAGTGCAAACACTTCACTCAGATCAAGATTAAAAACATTTCCACAATTAAACAAAGATGGATTAAGAAGTTGTCAAATTAACGCTATTACTAATCTTGAAAAATCCTTTTCAGAAAATCACCCGCGGGCATTAGTTCAAATGGCAACAGGAGCTGGAAAAACCTTTACCGCAATAACTTCAGTGTACCGGTTACTAAAATTTGCAAAAGCTAAAAGAATACTTTTTCTAGTTGATACAAGAAATTTAGGAAAGCAAGCCGAGCAGGAATTCCAGGCATACAAACCCAATGATGATAAGAGATTATTTACAGAGCTTTACAATGTTCAAAGATTGCAGTCAAACTTTATCGATCCATCAGCGCAGGTATGCATAAGTACTATCCAGCGTATGTATTCAATACTAAAAGGAAAAGAACTCGATGCAAGTCTTGAAGATGATTCACCTTACGAAACAAAAATTGTTAAAGATAAAATTGATGAAGTAGTTTATAACTCAGCAGTACCAATTGAGACATTTGATTTTATAATTATTGATGAATGCCACCGCTCAATTTATAATTTATGGAAGCAGGTGCTTGATTACTTTGATGCATTCATGATTGGGCTAACTGCAACACCAGATAAAAGAACATTTGCATTTTTTAATGAAAATATTGTAAGTGAATACAGTTTAAAACAATCAATCACTGATAAAGTAAACGTAGGGTATGATGTTTATACTATTGAAACTGAAATTACCAAAGATGGTGCAAGGATTAAGGCAAAGCAGTATGTAGATTTCCGTAACAAAATGACCCGCAAAAAAGAATGGCAGCAATTAGAAGATGAAGTGCAGTATGAGGGAAGGC
>JABFGH010000040.1 GCA_013112585.1 Ignavibacteriota bacterium
TTAACGGTAAAACCTGGAAGAGTCTTCGCGGAAGTATAAACTCCTCGGAAACGGGAAGATTAACAAAAGTAGCATACGATGGTAAAACATGTTGTATAGTTGGATCGAATGACGGAAAAGCAATACTTTATTTAGGAAAAAGATAGGAGGAAAAACAGCTAAAGAAAATTTCAATAAAAAACCCCGATATTGGAGGTACCGGGGTAGAACAAATAAAATTGGCTATCGCACGTAATGCTAACCACTGCTTAGCAAGCAAATGGCAAGCCCGTTTTATTTGTACTGCGAAAATACAAAATCTCCAACAAAAAACGGAAAATTATTAGGAGGTTATTTATGACAGAAAAAAAGAATCAATTTGTTCAACTAAATAGGATTCTGTTATTCCTAAGCAAAAATTGGAGGTTAAAATGAAAAAGATTTTGTTTCAGATTGTTATGCTTGCTGTCTTATTTTCAAGCATGTATAGTCAAAGCCAATACGGTCCGAATATAAATGATTACAGGCGGCAAATATTCAATACGGGATCGGAAATAGGTGGAAGTGAACTACTTGGTGCAAGTTCTACTTCTCTCATCGGGAAAGAATTTAATACAGCCTATAGGCTCCTTTACCAATGGAATATACCTGAGAATGCAATCCCGAATGGTTCCATAATAAATTATGTCGAAATCAATTATTTGTACACAAAGCATTCTTATCCTTCTATTGATATGACAGTAATATTTAGAGCATTTGATACCGACATTAGTGTGACAAGTCCAGACTTTGAATCTATTTGGAATAACTGGACCTCTGTGCCGCAAATGGCATCTTTACTAGGACCGGAGAATCAAGTCTTAACGATTAACTCAACTCAATTTCCGAATATGATTACGGCTTTACAGAATGCACTAACCGCTGATAAATTAGTTTTAGGTGTATTTAATACTTCGGAACCAGTTGGTATAAATTATTATATTCCTGCTGCGCAAGTCAAGCTCTATGTTGAATACACACCGCCTGCTCAAACAGTAACTGTAAGGCAAAAATATTCTAATGGAGTAGAGTTTGGTCAAGTTGGACATTTTGAAGATGAAATATTTGTAAATAGAGCTTCAGGTCATCCATACACTTTTGGAATATCCAATACTGAATCGTTTCAAGCAGCAACTGTAGTTTCCTCAAATCAAAAATTCAACAATTGGAATGCTGATCTATCCTATCAAAACTATACTGATATAATTATTGAAGATGGTTTAGAGGAACTAACCGCCAATTTTAAAGAGGCGAAAAGTTCTTATGTAAATAATTTTCTTGAAGGAGCTATTGTTGCAACTTCCGGTGAAATAAGCTTAAAAGATCCATGGCTTCAGGATTTGGCTGATACTAAGGGTACGCGGAACCGCGGTTTGAATCCTATTTGGAAAACAGAAGTTGGTTTTGATTTGACTACAACTTCCGGTTATCAAGGCATCTTCTTGAATCAACTTATTGAAGAAGGTAGTCCTTATTACTCCGTCCAAGCAACATCCCCTCAAGATATTTACTTAAACCAAACCGGTAAAACACATAAGTTCTACTTTCAAAACTGGAGTGCAACAAATGCAGCATTGCAATCGCCAAACTCACAAACAACAGCAGTTGTGTTTACAGGTGCAAACGCGGAAGTAAAAGCCAACCTAAAAGGCACACAGCTTACAAACAGCGCAGAAGCCTTAGCTAGCCCAAGCCAACGCAAATTTGTAAGAACAACAAGCGGAAATATGTACACTGTTTACGAAAGCATGGGAAAAATATGGTTAGAGAGAAGTACAGATGAAGGTCTAACATGGACAATTGATAATGGTGGTTCACCAATAGGTCCATCAGGTGCAAGTTGGACTGCAAAAAATCCTTCACTTGATTACTCTACGTGGACTGATTTACTAACAGTTGTTTATGAAGAAGATCAAGGCGGGGGCTACACAATAATTAAACTGCAGCATGTCTTCGGCAATGGCTCCGCAAGTTCACTTCCAGCACCTTTCGATGTTGGAGAGGGAGGAATTGATGCAGGTAGTAACTTAAGCCCTGTAGTAAAAGTAATTCAAAAAGAAAGTAGAAAATCAGATGTTGTTGTTGTATGGGCAGATCCGGGCGATCATCCCGAAGTAAGGGGGAAGGGTCTTTATTACAGAGTATATGAAATTTCTGAGACCGGGGTTCCCATAATCACTGAGACTTATAACCTTGACAATGGAAACAATTTCTTACCCGGTTCAAATGTAGGAATACCTAAAAACCCAACAATACAAGCAATTAAAACCGTAACATCCGGTGACAAAACTTATCACATTGCATGGCAGAATGGGGATTCAGAAATAGAGTATTCTCAACTTACTTTAAGTTCTTCAGGTACAATCAGTGCATTTTCTGCACCTGAAGAAGCATCTCTTGGTTCAGGCTATACTAAAAACTATTCACCTTCGCTAGTAGTTATGGATGATAACTTACCAAGACTAACCTGGGTTGGTGAGAAAGAAGTATTTGAGCATGAGGGAGAAGGTGAACTTTCAAAATCTTCTGGTATTGAAGGTACAACAATCGTAAAGAAAGTAATACTCCGGGGAAGAAATTCAAGCTACTGGAACTCCGGCTTCTGGAAATATGGCAATGATCCAAACTCAGTTAGCATGAACTATAATGAGTCGGGTACAATAGGCGGTTATGCATTTGCCTGGTCGGAAGGTTCGCCAACAATTAGCGGGCATAAATCAGTTACAAATACACGTATAAACTATAGCCCTGTAGGTATTTGCGATGCAGTAGGCAAGGATATTCATTTATGCAATGGTGATGCGGTCAACGATATGTTTACGATAGGTCTTGACAATACAGCACTGCCATATGAACTTGTCCGTTCGGAACATATTGAAAATTTACAACACTCTTGTGATGGAAGCCAAGAAAAAGTTTTGGCAGCAAATTTTCAATCAGTAGGAAGAGAAGGATTAATCAACTACAACCAAAGTGTATTCTTCTTTGAACTAAATGATATTCTTTTAGATGGAGAAGTAATAGAGTTTGAACCACTTTCAGACACAACAAACTTTAATGATCTAATATCATTAAACAGCTATCTTGAATCTTTACCTTTCGAAGTAAATAATAATTCTCAACTTGCGTACTCAGTAAAATATGGTGTAGTATCAGAAGAAGAACAAATACTTGAGGAAGGAGATTTTATTAATTACAAAGTTCAGTTAGTTGATAACGTAAACAATGAAGTTTTGGGAACGTATGACAATGTTACCTTTGATGAAAATAATCTTGAGGTATATGATAATGTTAATTACATAATTGAAACCGAAGGCATCGGAAGTAGAACAGTAAAAATGAAATTAGTTGTTGATTACAATGTTGAAGCAGATCCGAACTTAGCAACAATATTCTGTGAAAGTAATTTATTAGAAAAAACGGGAGCAGTTACCTTAAACTATAACGGAGCCGGAGAAATAACTACTTATGATTTATCTCAGAACTATCCAAACCCGTTTAATCCAACAACAACAATTAAATATCAAATTCCGAGTGCTGGTAATGTAAGTCTAAAAATATATGACATACTTGGTGCGGAAGTAATGACACTTGTGAATACCACACAAGCAAAAGGAAGATACGAAGTTAATTTCGATGCAAGTCAACTTTCAAGTGGAGTTTACATCTACAGAATTCAGAGTAATGATTATGCAGCAAGTAGGAAGATGATGCTTCTCAAGTAGTAAGAAGCCAGACCTGCCTGCCGGTCAGGCAGGAATCAGTAGTCAGAATAATAACTTTAAAAACTAATTTATAAAAACTTCAAAGCCGCCTTTCAAAAAATTGTTTGGCGGTTTTTGTTTTTACTTCTTTAAGATTGTATCTCTGTAAGAGATAAAATCTTTGGAAAGCATTGTCGGCATTTTGAATATCGAAACAAAAATGTAAAAGCAATAACGAATAATGAACGCTGAGTTTTGAATAACAAAAGATTAGTAATCAAAAATCGGGAATCCTGCCTACCGGCAGGCGAAAATCGATAATTACCAATAATCAATTAGAACGCTTTCCAAAGATCCTATCTTCAAAAAGCGAAGAAATGATCTTGCTGTTTTTTGGTAATTGAACTAAGCAGTTACAGACAATAACGAATTTAAGAATTGGTATTAAAAACTCATCACACTATACTTGATGCTTTACCTTGAAGCGCTTGTCATTTGAAATTTATCATTTGTGATTTGAAATTTGTTATTTGGAATTTGTCATTTGAGATTTGGAATTTAATTTTTTTAACTCTGGTTTTTAATAAAACAGTTTCCCCAAAATTTTTATTGAGCAATAAAATAATTAATACCTGTTTAAATAAATCATTTGAATTATAAAAATACGTTTCATATAGATTATTAGACTTCGCCTATAACTTATTTAAAAATCAACACTTTAAATGATCTAAAATCTTGACATTCTAATATTAAACGAATATTTTTGTAGTCTTTGTAAAAAAGTCGTTGATTGGAGGACTAAGTAGTGAAGCAGGAAAAACTAACAAGGTTTATTAAGACCGAAGATGCTGATAGAAAATGGTACGTGATAGATGCACAAGATCAGGTGCTTGGAAGATTAGCTGCTAAAGTTGCACGAGTAATACGCGGAAAAGAAAAACCAATCTTTACGCCCAACATGGATACCGGCGATTTTGTTGTTGTGCTAAATGCCGATAAAATTAAAATGACCGGTAGAAGAGAATTACAAAAAACTTATTTTACTCACTCCGGTTACCCCGGTGCAGGTAAAACAAAAACTTTTGCACAGATGCAAAGTTCAAGACCGGAGTTTGTAATTCATCATGCAGTAAAAGGAATGCTTCCTAAAAACAGATTAGGAAGAAAGTTAATAAAAAAATTGAAAGTGTATGCAGGAGATAAACATCCTCATGCAGCTCAACAACCAGAAACATTAAGTTTATAAGAGGATAGTTAATGGCTGATAAAATATTTGTTGGTCGCCGTAAAGAATCTGCAGCAAGAGTAATCTTAAGAGCCGGTTCAGGTAAGGTGACGATAAATAAAAGAGAGTTTGAAGATTTTTTCAAACAGAAAGAACATAGAGATGATGTTGAACAACCATTAAAGGTTACTGAAACATTAGGTCAGTATGATGTAATTGCAAATGCACGCGGCGGCGGTGTTTCAGGTCAAGCCGAAGCAGTTAGACTTGGTATTGCAAGAGCATTAGTTGATATAAATTCGGAATTTAGACCCGCACTTAAAACTGAAGGTTTACTAAGAAGAGACCCGAGAATGGTTGAGCGTAAAAAATACGGAAGACCTAAAGCTCGTAAGAGATTTCAGTTCTCAAAAAGATAGTATTTTATTATTACTTAAAATTTTTAAAGAACAGGGCAGTTATATCGGCTGCCCATTTTATTATCAATCATACTTTCGGATCTGCCTCCTGTGTCCCGCCTAAAAAATAGGGATTAAAGGCAGAGTAGAAGAAGGTAGAAGAAAAACAGGAGTACAAAAATGGCAAAAGTTGAAATAACTCAACTTATTGAAGCCGGAGCACACTTCGGTCACCTTACCCGCAGATGGAACCCCAAAATGAAACCCTATATTTTCATGGAGAAAAATGGGATTCATATAATTGACCTTAAGAAAACACAATTAGCAATTGAAGAAGCTTCAGAAAGTATGAAGAATATTGTTTCGAGGGGCAGAAAAATTCTTTTTGTAGGTACAAAAAAACAGGCAAAAGGCATAATTGCCGAAGAAGCAAAAAGATGCGAAAGCAATTGGGTTAGTGAAAGATGGCTTGGCGGTATGTTAACCAACTTTCAAACAATTAGAAAAAGTATAAAAAGATTACAGAATATCGACAAGATGGAATCGGACGGTACTTTTGAAAAAATAACTAAAAAAGAAACACTTTTTCTTTCACGCGAAAGAGATAAATTAAGAAAAGTTCTTGACGGTGTTGAAACAATGAACAGGCTGCCGGGTGCGCTTTTTATTGTCGATATCAAAAAAGAATTTATTGCAGTTAGAGAGGCGTTAAGATTAAATATTCCGATATTTGCAATCGTTGACACAAACTGCGATCCAGATGATATCGATTATGTTATTCCATCAAACGATGATGCTGTAAGAGCTGTTGAAGTTATCACTAAGCGTATGGCAGATTCAATAATTGAAGGCAATGCAAAAGCAAAAGAGCTTAAAGCGGAAGAAGCTGCAGAAAAAGAAAAAATCAAAAAACAGCGCGAAGAAGAATCAGCATCTAATAAAAAAGAGGGTAAACCGAGAGTAAGAAGAGTGAAGTTTGATTCTAAAGGTGAAAAAAAATCAGAGAAATATGAAACTGTAAAGAAAGCTGATTCAGATAAAAAAGAAGAAAAGCCAGCTGCTGAAGAAAAACCAAAAACCGAAGAAAAGACGGCTTCTGTAGAGAAACCGAAAAAAGAGGAAAAACCAGCCGCAGTTGAGAAACCAAAAACTGAAAAAAAATCAGAAGAAAAACCGAAGACTGAAGAAAAGACAGACGATAAAAAAGATACAGAAAATAAATAAGGAATTTTAAGAATGGCTATTAATGCAAAACAGGTAAAGGAATTAAGAGAAAAAACCGGCGCCGGAATGATGGATTGCAAAAAAGCTTTAACCGAAGCTGACGGCGACTTTGAAAAAGCAATTGAAATACTTCGTAAAAAAGGTGCTTCAGTTGCAGCCAAAAGAGCCGAAAGAACAGCTAATGAAGGTATTGTTTTAACAAAAATTTTGGATGATAATAATAAAGGAATTATTCTAGAAGTTAATTGCGAAACCGATTTTGTTGCTAAGAGCGATGACTTTATAAACTTTGCCAATACTGTAATGGATGTTGTTATTAAAGAATCTCCGGCGAGTGTTGATGACCTTTTAAAACTTAATGCTAACGGAAATACTATTGCCGATGAACTTTCGAATATTACGGGAAAAATTGGCGAGAAGATTGAAATATCAAGATTCAAAATTGAAACTGCCCAGAATGGTTTAATAACTGATTACGTTCATCATGGCTCAAAGCTTGGCGTATTGATTAGAACAGATAATGTTTCCGATGATGGAAAAACCGAGTTAGCCGAATTATCAAAAGATATTGCAATGCAGGTTGCGGCAATGAATCCCCGATTTCTAAAAAGGGAAGAAGTATCTCAAGAGGTGCTTGATAAAGAAATTGAAATCTATAAAGAAATTGCACGCAAGGAAGGTAAACCTGAGCAAATATTAGAAAAAATTGCTTCCGGTAAACTTTCAAAATTTTATGATGAAAACTGCTTAATTGAGCAGGCTTTTGTTAAAGATAATTCCAAAAAGGTAAAAGATTTAGTAAAAGAACACAACGACAAATACTCATCAAATGCAGAGATTAAGCTGTTTTACCGCTTTCATCTGAGTGATGAAAATAAATAATCTTAAAAAGGGTCTTATTTTTTAATAAGACCTTTTTTTTTATATTGGATACGTTTTATGAATGAAAATGTTAAATATAATCGGATTTTACTTAAACTTAGCGGTGAATCATTAATGGGGGAATTGGGTCATGGAATTGATCCGAAAATGCTCGATTTTTTTGCTTCCGAAATAAAAAAGATACACAGACTTGGGGTTGAAGTTGGAATAGTAATCGGCGGCGGTAATATTTATAGAGGCTTAAACGCATCTGCACAAGGCATCGATAGGGTTACCGGCGATCAGATGGGAATGCTTGCTACCGTTATAAACTCTTTAGCATTGCAAAACGCATGTGAAAATGCTGGCATGTACACCCGCCTTTCTACCGCAATTGAAATGAACGAAATTGCCGAGCCTTATATTAGAAGGCGGGCTATCCGTCATCTTGAAAAAGGAAGAGTTGTAATTTTCGGAGCAGGAACAGGACACCCATATTTTAGTACAGATACCGCGGCTTCATTACGCGCAATTGAAATTGAAGCATGCTGCATATTGAAAGGAACCCGGGTTGACGGAGTTTATGACAGCGATCCCGAAAAAAATGATGATGCAAAAAAGTTTGATAAAATTTCATATTTAGATGTTCTTAAAGATAGTTTAAAAGTAATGGACTCAACGGCAATAAGTCTTTGTAAGGAAAATAGTCTTCCAATAATTGTTTTTAACATGAACAAGGAAGACAATCTTTTAAAAGTTATAAGCGGCGAGGAAATAGGTACCGCCGTAGGTGATTTTGATTAGTAAAATATTAATTTTTTTGAGGTATAAATATGAACGATATAATTAAAGACGCCAAATCACGAATGGATAAAACCATTGAAGCTTTCAGAGATGAGATTTCTAAAATACGAACCGGTAAAGCTACCACAGCTTTATTAGACAGCATTAAAGTAGATTATTACGGAACCCCTACTCCCCTTAATCAAGTTGGCAATGTTACTGTACTTGACGCACATTCACTTTCAGTTACTCCATGGGATAAAAACATGGTAAGTGTAATTGATAAAGCTATACTTACTGCCGAGCTAGGTTTGAATCCTGTAAGTGACGGAACAAACATCCGAATACCAATACCCCCCTTAACAGAAGAAAGAAGAAAAGAACTTGTAAAACTGGTTAAAAAATTCGGCGAGGATTATAAAGTAGCAATCAGGAATGTTAGAAGAGATGCAAATGATCAATTAAAGAAAGCCGAAAAGGAGAAAGAACTTTCAGAAGATCTGCGGCATGATGCAGAAGGTGAAGTACAGAAAGTTACCGATAATCACACTAAGCTTATAGATGAAATTATTAAGAGCAAAGAAGCCGAAATAATGGAGGTTTAGTTCTAAGAGTTATTCGGTTTAAATTCGATTGTAATTCAGTTGTTATTTAAAAAATCATTTGTCGTCATTCGTGGTCATTGGGTCATTTATTGTAAAAACAACTTAGCTCTTATGGGAGTTTGTTAATAAAAACAGTTAAAACTCTTTGTAGGCAATTAACAAATTACTTAAGAGTAAGTGTTAAACCCGAATTATGCATTAGAAATAGTTTGTAATATCTAAAAAAAATGTATTTGTAATTGCACCGTCATTCCTGCCCGTCCGGTAGGAATGACGGTGATTGATCTTAAAATTATGTAAGGGGCTTTAGCCCGCCTATGCCGGTAGGCAGTCCTAAAACAATTTGGGTTAAAATCTAATATTTGTGTTTGTTCAATCCCGCCTGCCGGACGGGCACGATTCACGGGGTGTAGCACCGTGCAGTTTTCTCTATTGTATAATTCGGGTTAAAGGTTTAAAAACACATTAACACACGATTTCAATCGTGGGAATAGAAACTCCTCGTAACCGTGTCGGCTTATGCACCGTGGTGTGCGGTTTTTGTATTTTAACACAGCTTTTTTATTAAGCCCGCCTTTCAATTGCTGTATATCCAGTAACCCGGTCTAAAATAAAACACCTTAGTTTTTAACACCGCTTTCTTGTTAGCAAAAAAAACAATAGTTTAAATAATCAAAAGAAAGATGATTTTGGTATAGTCGATGTAATCATCTGTTTCTACTATTAAACATGAGGATTATGAAATGAGCACCACAAAAGAAGAAGCATTAAATTACCACAGTGAAGGACGAAAAGGCAAAATTGAAGTTATTGCATCAAAGCCCTGCTATACCAGCAGAGACCTTTCCCTGGCTTACACTCCGGGTGTTGCAGAACCCTGCCGGGAAATTCATAAGAACGCTGAAGACGTTTATAAGTACACAGCAAAAGGTAACTTAGTGGCAGTGGTTTCTAACGGTACTGCTGTTTTAGGTTTAGGGGATATTGGTGCGGCAGCAGGCAAGCCGGTTATGGAAGGTAAGGGTGTGCTATTTAAAAGATTTGCAGATATTGATGTTTTTGATATTGAACTTGAAACGAAAGACACGAACGAAATTATACGAACAGTACAGTTGCTTGAACCTACATTCGGCGGAATTAATTTAGAAGATATAAAAGCGCCCGAATGTTTTGAGATTGAAGAAGAGTTAAAACGAACCACGAACATACCGGTATTTCATGATGACCAGCATGGTACTGCAATAATTTCCTGCGCGGCATTAATTAATGCTGCCGAAATCGCAGGCAAAAAATTAGAAGAGATGCGAATTATTGTTTCCGGTGCGGGGGCTTCGGCTATTGCTTGCTGCAACCTTTACATTGAAGCCGGGGCTAAACGGGAAAACATTTACATCTTCGATTCTAAAGGTTTAGTGCATAAAGAACGCACAGACCTTAACAAATACAAAAAAGCTTTTGCGCAGGAAAACAAATATGCATCATTAACAGAAGGCATGACCGGCGCAGATGTTTTTGTAGGGCTTTCAAAAGGGGGAATAGTTAAGCAGAGCATGGTAAAAGTTATGGCAGATAACCCCATAATTTTTGCAATGGCTAACCCCGATCCCGAAATAATGTATTACGATGCAGTTGAAGTTAGAGATGATTTAATAATGGCAACCGGGAGAAGCGACTTTCCTAATCAAGTAAATAACGTGCTTGGTTTTCCCTTTATATTCAGAGGCGCACTTGATGTTAGAGCAAAAGCAATCAATGAAGAAATGAAAATGGCAGCCGTTAGAGCGCTTGCTGACCTTGCAAAAGAAAAAGTTCCCGAAGCTGTTATTAATGCCTACGGCGGTAAGGAGTTTTCATTCGGCAGAGATTATATTATTCCAAAACCATTCGATCAGCGAGTGCTATGGAAGGTGGCGCCCGCAGTTGCAAAAGCGGCTATCGATTCCGACGCAGCACGCGAGCCTATTGAAGACTGGACTGCTTATGAAGAAGAACTTCAGGAAAGATTAGGGTTCTCGCAGGAAGTAGTTAGAGTAATGATTCATAAAGCACAGAAAAATCCAAAAACAATTGTTTACCCCGAAGGTGAAGAAGAGAAAATTATTCGCGCAGCAAACGCAGTTGTTTTAGATGGAATTGGTAAAGCTGTTTTGGTGGGTGATGAAAAAACAATTAAAAACAGAATTAAGCAGCTTGATTTTGATGAAAGCAACTTTGAAATACGCGACCCGAAAACGTGTAAAAAATGTGAAGACTATGCAACAATACTCTACAGAAGAAGACACCGCAAAGGAGTAACTCAAAAACGAGCAATGGACTTAATGAAACAGACGAACTATTACAGCTCTATGGTAGTGGAATCGGGCGATGCGGATACTTTAATTGGCGGACTAACTACAAACTACCCCAACACAATACGCCCCGCACTGGAATGTATTGGAGTAAAAAAAGGGGTTAACATTGTAGGCGGTTTACATATAGTTTTTATAAACCATAAAGCATACTTTTTTGCTGATACCTCCGTTAATCTAAGTCCAACAACCGAGCAATTAGCCGAAATAGCAATAAGTGCCGCCGATACAGTAAAAGACTTTGATATCGTTCCCCAGGTTGCAATGTTATCGTTCAGCAATTTTGGAAGCGTTAAACACGAAAGCTCACTTAAGATGAAACATGCCGCAGAAATAGTTAAGGAGAGAAGACCCGATATTATTATTGACGGAGAAATGCAGGCAGACACAGCAGTAGTACCCGAAATTTTAGAAAAGGAATTCCCTTTCAGTCCGATTAAAGGAGGAGCAAATGTACTCGTTTTTCCAAACTTGAGCGCGGGTAATATTGCCTACAAACTAATGGAACGCTTAACCTCGGCAACTGTAATAGGACCAATTTTAATGGGAATGAATAAATCGGTTCACGTATTGCAGAAAGGCGCAACGGTTGATGATATAATTAACATGAGTGCAATTGCGGTGGTTGAAGCAAGAAAAAATAATATGTAATTTGTGATAATTTTTAGCGGCAGGTTGTCTGCCGCTTTTTTTAATTTGTCGTCGATCAATATTTTTTTGCCGATTTTAAAATTCACTTGCTCTTTTAAGCTTATTTTAGCTATTTTTGTACTGTAAGAAAGAAAAAACAAGGGATCGACGAAATGCCGTTTTTAGCCCGTTTTCGCAGTCACCCCTTTGATTTTGAGCTGTTTTTAAGTCTTTTAATTGAACTATACTAGAATTGAAACATGTCTTTTAGTTCATCTGCTGCAACTGTATCGGTAACCTTTTAATTGAACTATACTAGAATTGAAACAATATCGAAGCAATTACCAACTAATTTACCAACACTTTTAATTGAACTATACTAGAATTGAAACCCTTTATAGGTAGTTTCTGTTGTAGTTTTAATATCTCTTTTAATTGAACTATACTAGAATTGAAACGATATTTATCGGTGTTGTGTTCATAAACGTATTTATCTTTTAATTGAACTATACTAGAATTGAAACTAATTGAGCGGAAGCTGAAGAAGACGTAGCAATACTTTTAATTGAACTATACTAGAATTGAAACCTTTTTGATTCGTTGGCATCAATTAGTAAGTTAATCTTTTAATTGAACTATACTAGAATTGAAACTCACTTATTGAATGACAAAGACTATAAATGCAGTCGTCCTTTTAATTGAACTATACTAGAATTGAAACAGATTTACCCCACGGACGGTGATTTCATCGGGCAACAACTTTTAATTGAACTATACTAGAATTGAAACAATTTATAGCTGTATTCAGTAACACGTTTACCGGAGTCTTTTAATTGAACTATACTAGAATTGAAACAATAACATTAGGAGCAAAAACCGCCCTGCGTAAACATTGCTTTTAATTGAACTATACTAGAATTGAAACGTTTTATAGCATGTTCTTGCAGTTGTTTTAAAGATATACTTTTAATTGAACTATACTAGAATTGAAACACAGTTCATACCCAAATAAAGTTTTTCATCCTTCATTCTTTTAATTGAACTATACTAGAATTGAAACGAAGTTGTTGGTGTGTATTTGTTTACCAAAATTCTTCCTTTTAATTGAACTATACTAGAATTGAAACATTTATGTCACTGATACCAAATCCGCCAACAATTGCTTTTAATTGAACTATACTAGAATTGAAACACTTTATGTTCTCTTGGTCTTTCACATCCGTAAATTACTTTTAATTGAACTATACTAGAATTGAAACAAAAGCACAGATACTATCATTGAAACGTTCAAGGCCGCTCTTTTAATTGAACTATACTAGAATTGAAACCTTTAATATGGAATTGAATATGTTTTTTTAATCTGCTTTTAATTGAACTATCCCGCCCAGCAAAATGGCGGGTAAAACTAGAATTGAAACTTTCAGGACATAATCCTTACATTTTGCGTAATAGCTTTTAATTGAACTATCCCCGCAAAAAAGACTGCGTGGCAAGACTAGAATTGATGCTTCGACGGAGCTCAGCATTAATATTTTGCATTCCGCAGTTTACTTTTGCCTCCTGCCTACCGGCAGGCAGGTTTCACCCAGCACACAAAAAAATACTAACCGGTTATTTAGTAATCCCAATGCCTTTTATTGGGATGTATCGAAGTAAAGGCGGTAGATGCCGAAAGTCGAATCTGCCATAAATTAGTTTCAGCATACCAAGCAATCATTCATCCATGCATTCATTCATCCATGCAGTCATTCTCAGTTAGTGACGGTTGTTTCGATACATGCCGCAAAAAGCAGCGGCACACTCAACCACCTTTGTTGTTTTAATTTTTCCTTTTTCCTTTTGCCTTTTCTCCTTTGCTGTGCGTTTTACCAAAGTCTCCATTCTACACTCCTACACTTCAAACTTCTTCATTCTGTTTTTTCGCCTCTCACCACCAAGGAGGCTGAGCTGCTTTTTAGCATCGAAGCCGGTGACTGCAAAGAAAAAGCCCTTCACGCAAAGTCGCAAAGCCGCAAAGAAAAGAGCCAGAATCCAGTATCCAGTCCGGTTGTTTCGATACATGCCGCCATCCTGCGGCGGTATACTCAACCACCTTTGTTGTACGTTTTACTGAAGCATCCATTCTACACTCCTGCACTTCTAAACTCCTACATTCTGCTTTTCCTTTCGCCCTTTCACTTTTCACATAAAAATGTTAGCCAGTTATTGAGTGATCCCAATGCCTTTTATTGAGATGTATCGAAATAAAGGGGGGAAGATGCCGAAAGTCGAATCTGCCAGAAATTAGTTCCAGCATACCAAGCAATCATTCATCCATGCAGTCATTCTCAGTTAGTGACGGTTGTTTCGATACATGCCGCCAAGCTACGGCGGCACACTCAACCACCTTTGTTGTGTGTTTTACTGAAACATTCATTCTACACTCCCACACTCCTTTATTCTGCTTTTCCCTTTTTTTTGCTTTACAAAAAGATGAAATTATATTATTATGCACCGGAAGTATTTAAGTTTTAAAAAAGGAGAGCGTTTTATTGCGGTTACGTATTAAACTTAGGGCTGTAAACTCAATTAGTGAACTTTCAATCAATCATCATTACCAACTATCAGCGGCAATTTATAATCTACTTCAATTCGGTTCAAAGGAGTTCTCGGCTTTTTTGCATGAAATAGGTTTTAAGCAAAACGGAAGAACTTACAAACTTTTTAACTTTGCTTTACGTTTTGAAAAAGTGTGGATTGAAAGAAATAAATTTATTCTGCGCTCGCCTGTTGTTTATCTTTATATCACTTCGCCATTAGTGGAAAGCTTTATAAAAAATTTTTTGATCGGCACCTTTGAAGAACAGAAGCTGGAAATTTATTCCGATTATATAAAAACAGAATTTATAATTGATCAAGCCGAACTAATACCAATCCCCGATTTTAACTATGACACTAAATTTATTATGCTATCTCCAATGGTGCTTTCAACCTTAGCTGATTATAAAGGGAAACGGAGTCAGTATTTTTATAGATATAACGATAACATAAAAGAAATAAACCGTGTACTTAACGGCAACCTTGCTAATAAGTTTAAAGCTGTACACAATAAAAAATACAGCGGAGAAGGTATTACCATAGCATGGGATGAAAATTATGTGAAGAAAAAAATATCATCCGGAAAATCTTTAGCTAAAAAATTTTCAATAACTAAGGATGAGTTTAACCCGATTGATATTATTGGAATAGAAGCTCCATTCAGTTTAAAAGGAGATACCGCATTAATGGAAATTGGTTATCAATGCGGATTCGGCGAAAAGAACAGTATGGGTTTCGGTATGGCAGAAGCGGTTAAATAGAAATGTTTCCGCAATGTTTCGGTTTTAGTAATTATTGTTTTTGCAAAATATATTTTGAATAAAAAATTGAGATGGTAAATGGCAGATAAGGATAAAGTCTATATTTCAGCACTCTTGCATGATATAGGTAAATTTATTGAACGGCAGAAAAACACCGAATGGCAAAACGATGCTAAAAAGTATTTACATACTAAGGAGGCTTCAAAAGAATACGCACATCGAAGATACTCTGCATTGTTTATAGAAAAATACTTAAACAATAAACAATTTGTTAATAACAACGCTAATGCAATATTAGACTTAGTTTTGCACCACCACAATGATAACCCTAAAGAAGTTGAGAATTATCTTTCAATTGACCAAAGAGGAGTATTACAAAAAATTATAAGAATTGCAGATGACTTAGCATCCTCCGAAAGACAAAAAGATGAACAGCTTAAACCGGTTGATTATTTTCTTGCCAATTTAGAATCACCTTTTAATGATATTAATTTTGAACGGATTTCAAATTCGGAATTAGAGAGAAATAAGGCTTATATAGAAACAACTTCAATTCATACAGAAAGAGAAGGACACTTTCCTGTTAAGAAAGAAACTGCTGAAGAGAATCTTTATCCCAAACTAGTTAATTCTTTTTTAGCGGAAATTGAAAATATTGAAACTGAGGACGGGCTGCTTTCATTAATGGAAAAACATCTTTCCCATGTCCCTGCACAATCACCAAAAAAAATTAATAACCAAGATTATTTATACAAAGCCGATATTAATTTATTCGATCACTCAAGAACCGCTGCTGCAATTGCTGTTTGCCTTTTTGAAGAATATTTAAATGGAGCTTATAAAGGAAAAGAACGAGAGATATGTTCTAATGATTACAAAAATAATTTAACAACTAAGCCGGCGATGCTAATTTGCGGTAATGTTAACGGAATACAAGATTTTATTTTTAATGTAAAATCTAAGAGGGCTGCTAAAAGCCTAAAAGGGCGATCTTATTTTATTCAGATTTTATCTAAGGTTATTTCAAAATATATTGTTGAGCAATTCGAATTAAAAGAGGCTAACATACTTTATAACGGTGGTGGTAATTTTTTCATTTTAGCTCCAAATTATAGAAAAAACTCAATAAATAAATTACAGACGGAAATTGCCGAGGTTTTGAAAGAGACAAACCTTTATCTATCACTGGGATTTACAGAGGTAGATTTTAATGAATTTGAAAAATTCGGCAATGTATTCGATCGTGCGGTGAAGAGAACAAATGTTTCAAAAAAACAAAAATTTAAGGATTTACAGAAAGAGAACATTTTTGAACCTTTCCCGCAAAAATTAAAGGGTGAGAGTAAATATGATCAGCTTGCGGAAGATTTGCAATTAGCAAACTCCATTTATATCGGTTTAGATAATAACGAAAACAGTAATAGAAGTGAGTGGGAAAAAATATTTAGAAAATTAAACTATCAAGTAACATTAAGAACCTCACCATTTGAAAAACAAGGGGTATTATTTAATCAGACTAACTTTAGTGAAACCCATGAGAGTTTTCATTTTGCCGTAAAAGATTTACCTAAATGGAATAAAAGTAATAAAAAACAATTTGGGGAGGATTTTGATTTTGAAGAAGGTGAATCTATCGGATCCATTATACCGTGGAAAAGATTTGCACGTTTAGCCGAAATAGATACCGGCACTGAAAAACTCGGCGTGCTTAAAATGGATATTGATAATCTTGGAAAAATATTTAAGGATGGAATTGAGAATCCGACCATCGGACGAGTAGCTTTTTTATCGAGAACATTGCAATGGTTTTTTGAAGGATATGTTAATACTTTACTGCAATCAGAAAAGTATAGAGATAGAATTTATCCAATCTTTTCAGGCGGGGATGATTTTTTTGTGGTCGGTGCATGGAATTCTATTTTTGAATTTGCAATAATGATGAGAAATGAATTTAAGGAATTTGTTTCTGCACATCCCGGCATTACACTTTCAGCGTCTCTGTTAATTGTTGATGAAAAGTACCCTATTACACAAATTGCCCGTTTAGCCGAAGAACGATTAGAGGATGCAAAAAACAGAAGGGGTTATAAATCGAATAAAAAAGTTAAAAATGCAGTTTCTGTATTTGATACAGTTTTAAGTTGGAATGACTTTATTGAAGCTGAAAAACTTAAAAACAAAATAAAAAACGTAATTGAATTAAATAATAATAATCGAGCAATAATAAATAAAATTCAAAAAAGCTCAGTTGGTTTTGCAGCAATCCAAAAAGATGCGCTTTTTAATGGTAAAATAAAAAATCATAAAGTTTGGCGGTTTAATTATTACTTAAGAGATTTATCGAATGTAAGTAGTAAAAATCTAAACAAAGCAGAAATAGAAAAAATTGTAGAGGAAATTATTAAGCAATATGAAAATTTATTCTTTAAAGCTTTTAAGGGTGAAGAAACTAGCATACAAATGTTCCCGGTGGCTGCACGCTGGGCTGAATTAGAAACCAGAAAATTAATAGGAGATAAATGATATGGCAGGTAATTACAATAAACAGCACGATGGGGCTAATTATTACGCAATAATTAAAGGTGAAATACTTTTGGAAGAAAGGGAAGACGAAAATAAATATTTGGATAATTTAAAATCACTCATTGAAGCCCTCTTGGGACCAAGAAAAGATGGAATTTCATCAAGTCAATTAAGAAATATCTATTCAAAAGTTAAAACCTTAAAAAAGCCAAAAGAGCTATATTTATTACGACCAAAATTAGCCTATATACATGGCAGACCAAATAGTAAAGGCGGGATGAAAAAATTAATCGATTATTTAGATGAACAAATTAAAAAAGTAAAAAATGAGAGTGAATTGAAACAGTTTCAAAATTTCTTTGAATCTGTTATTGCTTATCATAAATATCTAGGAGGTAAAGACTAATGAAACTTATAGCAAAATATTTTATTAAGGGGCAGATTAAAGCAGTTACAGGTCTCCACATTGGCGGTTCTAAAACTGCTTTAGATATTGGAGGCATAGATTCTAATGTAATTAAAAATGCATCCGGAATTCCATATATTCCCGGAAGTTCATTAAAGGGAAAATTACGTTCTATGTTAGCAAAGGAAGATGGTTCCGAAAAACCGGAAAATGACAATAAAACCATAAAAGAAATTTTTGGTGAATCTCCTTCGGCTAGCAATAAAGAAGGTTTAATAACTAGAATAATCGTTCGCGATTCAATTTTAAGCAATGCTTATGAAATGCTTAATAAAGAAGGCGAATTCTCAGAGCTCGAATTAGATTATACAGAAGGTAAATGGGAAAACACCATAGACCGTAAAACAGGTACAGCTGCCGGTGCCGGTCCTAGACAAATAGAACGAGTACCTGCCGGAGCAATTTTTGATTTTGAGCTTATCTATAATGTTTTTGATGATAACAAGAAAGAAGAGCATTTAACAGAAATTAAAAAGGCAATTAGACTTCTGCAAGATGACTACATTGGCGGAAGCGGCTCACGAGGTTATGGCAAAATTGAATTTATAAATATTAAACACGGCGAAAGAACTGTAGAACAATATAAAGTAAATGAACCTGTTACATTAGAAACTTTTGAGCTTTAAAATGAATGCATTAATACTTAAAACGAAACCTTATTCAATTTTCCGGCTTGGCGCCGGCTCATTGAATGAAACAGATGAAATAATTCATTCGGATACTTTGTTTGCAGCGTTAATAAATACTCATTCAAAAATATTTGATAATACAGAAGGATTTATAAAACTTTTTGAAAAAGGTGAAATAAAAATATCATCGGCTTTTCCGATGCTTACTAACAAAAGCGGCAGTAATATTTATTTTTTACCTAAACCTGAGCTTGATTATGTTGCCGACAGTAATATTAAAGAAGAAAAAAAAATAAAATTTATTTCAGCCGGTGTGTTCAATTATTTACAAAGTAATATTCAAGATGATCAAAAAATTCGAGTCAGCTTTACCGATAAAAATTACTTTTCTATTATTGGCTCATCTTATGTTGTAACAAAGGACGAATTAAATTACAATAATCCAATTAATAATTTTATTGCAGAAATTGTAACACCCAAGACTAAAGTTCATTCAGAATCACAGGACGATTCATTTTATCATGAAACTGATATACAGCTTACTCCGGTTAATTTAAAAGGGAAAGAAGAAAATCAAATTCTCACGCCGCATTTTTATTTTATGTTTGAACTTAAATGTAATGAAGAAGAAAAAAGTGATTTTTTTACCTGTTTAAGAGTGTTGGTTAATGAAGGCATCGGCGGTGAACGATCGGCTGGTAAAGGGCTTTTTGAAGATTTGGTTGAATCTGAAATCAAAATAAATTTAAATGAACCAGCCAAAACGCAAATGCTAATTTCGATTTTTAATCCCAAGACACAAAATGAATTTGATAGCTTAAGTTATTATGAAGTTATAATTAGAGGCGGCGGTTCTATTGGTTTAGATACAGAGAAAGATGAGGATGAATTAAAACCTGAATATAGCAAATACCGGAAGAAACAAGTTAGAATGATTGCCGAGGGAGCGGTTGCAAATAGTAACCTTGAAGGGCGTTTAGTAAATGTTACACCCGAAGATGGTTCTAATCACCAAGTATTTAGAAACGGAAAAGCTTTTACAATACCATTAGGATAAATTATGAAGTCTGATAAATATGTAATTGAAAAATTAAACCTTACAACGCTTACACCTATTTTTATTGGTGATGATCAAGGAAGTGATTTATCTCCAATAACTGATTTTGTTGTTGAAAACTCAAAAGCTAAAATTATTGATCAAAATAAGTTTGAAGAAGTATTAAGTAAAGACATAGAGCTAATAGATGAATATGTTCAAGCAATTAAATTGAAAAAAATCGATTTGGAATCATTTATAAAAGATAAACTAAATGTAGATTTGAACAACCTCACAAAAAGCGAAATTGAAATTGAAGGATGTTTGGCAAATAATAAAGTAAGCCCTTTTATTTCTTCTGCCGGCAGACCTTTTATTCCCGGCAGCACAATTAAAGGCGCAATTAGAACTGCAATTTTTTATAATTATTTAGTACAGGAAATTCAAAATAATAATACTCAACTCAAAAAGTTTGTGAATGAAAAATTAAATTCATTTGAAAGCGATACTGACGGACATGAATTTAGACACTTACAAATAAGCGATTCAAATTGTATTGATGTGAGTGATACAAAATTTATTGAATTATTCATTGAATATTTAGTTAAAGACCACCACAAAACAAGCGGTTGGAAACAAGTATTGAATGATAATACAATAACAAGTTTTCAGCTTAAAATTGAAAAAAAGTTTAAAGC
This sequence comes from Ignavibacteriota bacterium, assembly GCA_013112585.1. Taxonomy (GTDB): domain Bacteria; phylum Bacteroidota; class Ignavibacteria; order Ignavibacteriales; family Melioribacteraceae; genus IGN16. Next base: position 20,487 of record JABFGH010000040.1, read on the forward strand.
TAATTTTTTGCAAGGCATAAATGAAAACACATATAATGATGTTTTTAAGATGGCAAATAAATTTTCTTGTGACATTATTGATTTTGAATTAAAAAGATTTGAGGAATTTATTGAAAATGGAAAACAACATAAAATAAAATTACAAGAAACTTTTAAGGATATAATAAGCTTCTATACAGAATTAAAAAGTAATATTAAATTTGGCAATAACATGTTTGCGGTTCTAAGGATTGGCGGAGGAAAAACATATTTTGATAATTCAATTGGTTTAGCTTTATTTAATTACGATGAGGAAAAATTTAAAGATTTTAGGAAAGGTTTAGGTTTCTGGAAACACAGCAAAAAGAAAGGTCAAAAATTTAGAGATTTTGTAGAAGAAGATTCCCCGATAACAAGAACATTTTATTATGATAAATCTAAAAACGCAAACCTGCCAATTGGCTGGTGTTTAATTTATTTTGATAAAGATAAAAATGATGTTGCTAAAATTTTTAAATTAGAAAAAACAAATAAACCCAAAGCTGAAAAGAAACCTGTTAAAAAGGTTGATAAAAAAAGTTTTGATAAAAATTATGCAGAATCACAATTAAGTCATTTAATAAAAAAGCATTAGAAAAATTTTAGAAGGTTGAATTAGATTTATTAAAAAAAGAACCACAAAAACGCAATTAAAAAATTAATAGAAAATTACTTAAAAGAATTAAAGCGTAATAATGTGGATTACGAAAAAGCATTTCAATTTGGTTCTCAAACAAAAAAATCTGCCAATGAAAATAGCGATATTAATTTAGCGGTTGTTTTATAACCGATGTTAAAAATGAGTTTTACGGTCGTGCAGTTTCAAGCTTTAGCGATTATAATTCTAACGCTGTTCAAAATGGAATTGCGTTTACACTTAAAGCAAATTTATTGTAAATTATAATCATGACCAACGATAATAAAAAACTAAAGTCTGCTGAAGAATGGATGCTGCAGGCAGAATATGATATTGATACTGCTGATGTGATGCTGAATGCAGGAAGGTACATCTATGCAATTTTTATGACGCACCTGTCGTTAGAAAAAGCCTTAAAATCAATTTACACACATGTTCTCCAAGATGAACCGCCGCGTACTCATAATCTTATTTTACTTCAAGAGCGTATTGAAAATAAAAGCAAACTTGGTTTTTCTGAAACTCAAAATGAATTTATTGAATTTCTTAATGAAAAAAGTGTTCCCTCGCGTTATCCTGATACCTTAAACGAAGTGTTGGAAGAATTTAAAAAGAGTGAAACAACGCAATTGGTTAATAAAGCAAAAGGAATTATTAAGTGGCTAAAAAAGAAATTGAAAAAATAAAAAACGAAATTGAATTATTTGCCGATAGGAAAAATGTAACTATTGATAAAATAGTTTTATTCGGCTCGCAAATTTTAGGCACTGCCAATAAAGATAGTGATATAGATTTACTCCTGGTATCTAAGGATTTTGCAAATAAAACTTACTCGCAGAGAATAAAAAAGTTATTAGGCTTAAACAGACAATTAGTAAAACTAACAAATAAACCGTTCGATATTCTTTACTACTCCGATGAGGAGTGGGCAAATACTTCAACCTTAATGATACAAGAAGCAAAATTAAATGGTAAAGTAATTTTTGAGAATTGAACAGCATTAATTTTAATAATTGTATTGTAACTGGAATATTAAAATATGGAATTGAAATAAATTAACAGGTTAATTCTATGAAAAGTTTAATTGTATCTACAATAGGCACGAGTCTGATTACAAATCCTGCTACAAAAGAAGAGCGTAACTTGTTAAACCAGCATTCAAACCATAAAGAGAAAAATTGTCCTGAAGAAATTAAATTACTAATCGAAAAATTATTCGGCTCAATTTCAGAAAAATTAAATAGCTCGGATAATTCTGTTATAAGAAAAGCAAGTGCAGAGTTAAATGGAATACTTGGCTTTTATAATGAGGATCTTTCTTCTGCGGAAAATGATTTTCATTTTTTAATTAGCACAGATACATTGCAAGGAATAAAGTCAGCAGAAGTTGTTGCAAATTTCTTAGGTGTCAAAAATATAGCATGCCAACCATATACAGTACCCAAATTAACAACATTAAATAAAGAAGTTTTTTCGGAAGGAATAAAAAATTTACTTAAGTGGTTTGACGAAACAATAGCTGGTTACAAAAATAGCGGTTACCAAATAATATTTAATTTAACAGGTGGTTTTAAAAGTTTGCAAGGTTACTTAAATACAATTGCCATGTTCTACGCCGATAAAATTATTTACATTTTCGAGTCAGAGTCAGCTGAACTAATAGAAATTCCTCGACTGCCAATTAAAATTGATAACTCAATTTTTGAAAATGATTTATCTAAATTTCTTCTCTTAGCTGATGAAAAATTAAATTTTAATGAGTTCCCTGAAATCCATGAATCTCTCATTGATCGGATTGATGATTATATAATTCTTTCTGTTTGGGGCGAATTAGTCTGGAATAAAGTTAAATACCAATTGCTAAAAAATCTTGTTGAACTTCCTAATTTAATTTATGAGCAGAGCTTTCAAAAATGCTTTGATAACATTATTGATGTAAGGGAAAAAGTTACGGTTTTAGAAACGTTAGCAAAAGTTTCTAATTTACTACGCAGTAACAATAATAATGTTGCGGTCCTAAAAAAAGATGGTGGACTACTCTATGAGGATTATAAAAGTACTAAAATAGATAATGTTCCGGTAGGTCATTTCAGAATAAATCAAGGTGATAGAATAAGTTGTCAGTTTAAAAACAAAAAACTTTATTTAAGAAAATATGGTCGACACGATTTCGTAAATAATAATCCCTAGTAAAATGCTTCTAAACCTATCAAACCACCCATCAGCTTTATGGAGCGATAAACAAAAAACCGCCGCTGAAAAGGATTTTAAGTTTATTGCCGATTTACACTTTCCGGAGATTGACCCCGATGCAGATGAATTGGAAATTGATAAACTTGCAGAAGAATATCTAAATATAGTTCTAAAGAAATTTAAAAATTTAACTGACGAGAACAATGCAGTTCACCTAATGGGGGAACATACTTTTGTTTTTAACTTAGTAACCCTGCTCTTAAAAAACAATATAACATGCATTGCTTCAACAACTATTAGAAAAAGTAAAATCATTGAGGGAAAAAAATTAACAGAATTTAAGTTTGTAAAATTTAGAGAATACTCTTTATGAAGAACATACTAGTGTGCGTTAGTGGACTCACACCCCAAATAGTTACAGAATCTCTCTATTCACTTTCTGTTCAAAGGAAAATTAAAATTGACGAAATTTATATACTAACAACCTTGCGTGGTAAAAAAGTAATTGAGGGAAAAGACCCTGCAGAATTTACACCCAAGATTCCCTTAAAAACTGAAATTGAAAACCTCTGCAATAAATATAAAATTGATAAGCCCGCGTTTACACAAAACAATAAACACATTATCGTAACAAAGGAAGAAAGCGTTGAACTTTTTGATGTAAGAACAGATGAAGAGAATATTCTTTTTCCAAATAAAACTGCCGAGTTTATTAAAAGAAAAACTTCCGATCCGGAAAATGTGCTTTACTGTGTTATATCCGGCGGAAGAAAAACAATGAGTGTGCATTTAGCTAACGCTCTTTCGATGTTCGGGCGGGAAAATGATAAACTGCTTCATGTTCTTACCAGTGAAGAAAATGAGTTCAAAGGATTTTACCCTGTAACATTGGAAGAAGATAAAGCATTGCAGCTTTCAGAAATTCCTTTTGTCCGTCTGCGGTCTATCATTACTTCATCACTTACTAAAAAAGAATACCTTTCAAAAACATACAGCCAGTTTGTTGAATACACACAAAACAAACTGAAGCTGATTTCAGATAACAGGAAAATATTAATAAACACAATAACCCGTGAAATATCCTTCGATAACCGAACTATAAAATTAGAACCGCTGCAATTTGCACTATACTATAAATTGGTTGAACGGAATACCGAAAAAAACCCGGCATGTTCAATACAGGAAATTACATCACCCCAATTCGGCAAATCAATTAAAGAAATACTTGAAGAATACATACCCGCATACCATCTTATGGAAAACATGCTAAACCCCTGGTGGGTAAAGGGCTTTGATGCAGAAAGCTTCCGTTCGAAACGATCTAAAATTAATAGTAAGTTAAAAGAATTATTTGAAGATGAAAATTACTACACAGAATATAAAATAAGCAGCAATAAAATTTACGGCAGTACAAACTACATGATAAGCGCCTCTAATAATAAATTTTCAATTATCTACGAACAGAACAACCCGCCGCAAGGGACAAAGGCAAAAGAGAAAATTAAAAACAACTAAGGTGGTTGAGTATGCCGCTGCTTTTATGCGGCATATATCGAAACATCCGTCCTGGCTGCTGGATTCTTGATACTGGATACTTGATGCTGGATGCTGGTTCTTTTCTTCGCGGCTACGCGGCTTTGCGTGAAACGGTTTTTCAATGCAGTCACCGGCTACGATACTAATAAAGCAACTCAGCCTCCTTGGTGGTTAGAAGGAAAAAGGAAAAATTAAAAAGGCAAAAGAAAAAATAAACAAACAAAGGTGGTTGAGTATGCCGCCGTAGTTTGGCGGCATGTATCGAAACAACCGTCCTGGCTGCTCACCAACAATAACGGCGGGCAAGCTGGATGCCGGTTCTTTTCTTTACGGCTACGCGGCTTTGCGTGAATGGTTTTTCAATGCAGTCACCGGCTTCGTTACTAAAAAACAACTCAGCCTCCTTGGGTGTGAAAAGTGAAAGGTGAAAGGTGAAAAAGAAAAAGGAAAAATTAAAAGGGCAAATGAAAGGCAAATAACAACATTTCCGCAATGTTTCTTAAATATTAAAAATGCTGCCGACTATTTATTTTGCACTTAAAATAAAAAAGGAGCCGGCAATGAAACAAAGCATCTACCTTTTTTCCGATACAATAATAAAACGCAATTCAAACACAATAATTGTAGAAACTATTAAAGAAGATGACGAATACGAAACAGAAGAAAGAGAAAACGAATACTTTCTTTCAAATGAAATTGTAATTCCCTCCGGAGATAAGAAATATATACCCGTTGAAAACATAGAGGCTATATTTGCTGTGGGTTCCCTCCATTTCAACTCGCGGTTCCTATATTTCTTATCTCAAAACAACATTCCTCTGCACATACTCAATTACCAAAACCGTTATGCAGGCAGTTATTTATCGGCAGGTAAACCGGTTTCCGGTAGTTTACTTATTAAACAAGCGCAGGCTTTTTTAAGTAGTAACGAAAGAATGCACATAGCAATGGAATTTGTAAATGCCGCAGCACATAACACAATTGCTAATCTTAAATACCATCAAAACAGAAAAGCTGTTTTAAGCGATTTTATAGAATATATTACCGACCTTAAAGAGCAGATTAAAAGCTGTAAATATATTAACGAACTAATGGGTATTGAAGGAGCAATAAAAAAAGTTTATTACACCGCATGGAAAGAAATTTTTAACTACCCTTTAAACTTTAACAAGAGAATTAAAAACCCCCCGCCTGATATTATTAATTCCCTTATTTCCTACGGCAACGCTATAGTTTACGCAGTATGCTTAAGCGAAATTTATCATACCAGACTAAACCCCGAAATCGGATTTCTTCACGAACCAGCCGATGCACAGCTTAGTCTTTCTTTTGATATTGCTGATATATTTAAACCTATTTTTACCGACCGCGCAATTTTTAAAGTAATAAACAAAAACATTATAACAGAAAAAGATTACTTTACTAAAAATGGTTTCTGCAGAATAAAAAAAGAGGCAAAGAAAAAATTTACACGCGAAATTGAAAACACAATTACAACTACAATAAAAAACCGGGAAACCGATAAACAGTTATCATACAAAAGACTTGTAAGAGAAGAATGCTATAAATTAGCCGAACACTTTAAAAAAGAAAAAATATACACCGCCTATAAAACCAGATGGTAAACCAAAATGTATTACCTTTTAGTTTATGATATAGCCTCGCACAAAAGACTGCCTAAGGTACTTAAAACCTGTCGTAAATATTTATACTGGGTACAATGCTCGGTTTTTGAGGGAGAACTATCAAATAGTCAGTATTTAAGTTTAAAGGCGGAATTAAGCTCAAAAATAAACAAAAAAGAAGATTCAGTAATATTTTACTGCATAAGAACTGTAAATGTCGTCGATAAGAAAATTTTGGGCATTGAGAAGAATAAAATTAGTAATTTTATTTAATTTTAGCTATTTTTGTACTGTAAGTAAGAAAAAAATAAGGGATCGACGAAATGCCGTTTTTAGCCCGTTTTCGCAGTCACCCCTTTGATTTTGAGCTGTTTTTAAGTCTTTTAATTGAACTATACTAGAATTGAAACGCTTTATTGATTAATTCTAAATCTTCAGGACGTTCAGTCTTTTAATTGAACTATACTAGAATTGAAACGAGATCGAGCGCTGCGTAATTGCTGTGATCTATAACTTTTAATTGAACTATACTAGAATTGAAACCTGTTTAACGAAGGCACAACCGCTGCTGATAAATCTTTTAATTGAACTATACTAGAATTGAAACTGACAGCTAATACAATAAGTGTTGTTATTAATGACTTTTAATTGAACTATACTAGAATTGAAACTTATAATCTTCAAGCAAATATGGTTGTTTCTCTCTTTTAATTGAACTATACTAGAATTGAAACTGTTGTGGTTTTGCCCAGCATTATTCAAGTACTTTGCTTTTAATTGAACTATACTAGAATTGAAACATCCAGAAACAGCTGCTCTTGTGAGCTTTATAATATCTTTTAATTGAACTATACTAGAATTGAAACTATGCCTTTTCCCTCTCAGCCTACACCTTCACCCAATGTCTTTTAATTGAACTATACTAGAATTGAAACCTTATTCGAGCTTGCTTCAAGAGGGCGGAGCTTTGCTTTTAATTGAACTATACTAGAATTGAAACCAAGAACATTCACGCGAAACATCCTCGCCTTCAAATCACTTTTAATTGAACTATACTAGAATTGAAACTAATTCCGTCAGTTTCTTCGGAGCCACGTTTCAATGCTCTCTTTTAATTGAACTATACTAGAATTGAAACCATACTGTAGATTAAAGCTGCGTAATCTGTAGATGTACTTTTAATTGAACTATACTAGAATTGAAACCACCAGCTGCACCACCTACTACTACAGCCAATGTGACTTTTAATTGAACTATACTAGAATTGAAACTTATTTTCTCAATAACTGTTTTATTAAAATGTCCTTTTAATTGAACTATACTAGAATTGAAACTATATACCTACCGGAATAGATCCTTCACGGCTAAGGTATCTTTTAATTGAACTATACTAGAATTGAAACCATTAGAGCTGAGTCCTGATAACTTATAAAAATATGTACTTTTAATTGAACTATACTAGAATTGAAACTCACCTGATGGAGTCCAAGTGTCCCCCCGCTTAAAAAGCTTTTAATTGAACTATACTAGAATTGAAACATATTTTATCTGCGTAAGCTTTTTGTTCTTTAGCTCTTTTAATTGAACTATACTAGAATTGAAACGTCTCTTTGTTTCGTCAAGCTCGTAGCTTAACTGACTTTTAATTGAACTATACTAGAATTGAAACCGACCTTGAATCGAAAGAGAGTGAAATTACCACCGCTTTTAATTGAACTATACTAGAATTGAAACCGCCACACCCTTGTTTTACGACCGGGATCTTCATTAACTTTTAATTGAACTATACTAGAATTGAAACGAAATATCTTGGGTAATCTGACTCGGTGCTAAAGATAGCTTTTAATTGAACTATACTAGAATTGAAACGATTTGTTGTCTTTAATTCCTCGAATGTCAATCTTATTTGAAGCGTCCTGAAAAAGGTTGACTCTTTTTTAAGTTATTTTGTAATCTAAACATACTCAAGATTATTGTTTTATTCTATCCATCAGCTAGCTGATGGATAGAATTTTTTTTGCTATAATAATTTTT
>JABFGH010000041.1 GCA_013112585.1 Ignavibacteriota bacterium
AAAGGTTTATGTAGGAACTCAACGACAGGATAATTAACCACTGAATTTGTTAACGATGCTGTAGCTGAAGTTGCATTATAATACTTGTATATCTTATTATATTAATAAAGTTTCTTAAATGCAAGTTCAAATCAAAATAAATAAAAATAATTTTTGTTGGACACTTTTTGGACACCACTTTTGTAAAAAGAGCTGTTTTTGGGCTGTAAAGGAACTATTTCCCATATTGCGGAGAATCCCGCCCTCTCCGCAAGAAAAAATAAAAGCCCGATCACAGTTATTACTTCTGTTTTCGGGCTTTTCTGCTTTATTCATTTATTACTATTTTTTGTTTTAAATTTCGGCAAATTATTTAGCCGCAATTAATTTCTTTGATTTACCTAACATTTATAAAATAAGAACTGCAATCATGAAAAATTTACTAATGGCGAAAGGTGCTAAAACTTTAGTTGATATTTGTACAAAAGTTAAGTCACAAGAAAATGTTTTAATAGTCACCGATTTTGATAAACTTACAATTGCAGAATCAATTGCGGCAGCTTCAATTGATAGAGGAGCTGAAACAATGATTTCAATTATGCAGCCTCGTGATAGAGCCGGTCAGGAACCTCCATCCCCAATTGCGGCTGCTATGACTAAAGCCGATGTAATTTTTATCCCTGTCAGTTTTTCTATTACTCATACTAATGCAGTTAAAAATGCAGCAGCTTCCAATGCTAGAATTATTGTGATGACAGATTTTACCGAGGAGATGATGATAAGGGGCGGAATAACTGCTGACTTTGAACAATTGAAACCAACATGTAAAGCTGTGGCTGACTCTTTTACAAAAGGCTCGAAGCTTAAACTTACCTCTCCCGGCGGAACTGATCTTGAAATGAAAATTAATGGAAGAAAAGGAAATGCTCTCTATTGTATAGTTGAACCGGGTGAGTTTTCTACTGTGCCTACTGTTGAAGCAAATGTATCACCGTTAGAAAATACAGCTAATGGAACCATAGTTTGTGATGCAAGCATTCCTTATCTCGGCATTGGTATTATCGAATCACCAATTAAATTTAATGTGGAAAATGGTTTTATCACAGGCATAGAAGGAGGAAGGCAGGCAGAAATACTAAGGGATAATTTGGAAAGTTTTCATGACAATAACGTTTTTAACATTGCCGAAGTTGGAGTCGGCTTAAATCCGAACTGCATAATGTGCGGCATAATGTTAGAAGATGAAGGCGTTATATCAACTTGCCATATTGGAATTGGGACAAGTATTACTTTGGGAGGTAATGTAAAAACTGCAATACATTACGATTTAATAATGTGGCAACCAAAAATTTTAATCGATAACACGTTAGTTTTAAACGGTCCAAAAGTTTTCGTCTAGTTCAATTTCTATTGGAATTATATAAGTATCGGTTCATTCTACTTCCTTTTCAATACCATTCTAAAGTATGCATTCGCAGAGTTACCAAATATTATTTATTTTGATAATCACAATTTTTAGCAACGTTAAATCACCTAGTAAATTAAACTTTTGAATTTGGAGCATTGATATGAAAATTAGTTCAGTAAAATTTAACCGGAAAATATTATTCACTCTGAACACATTATTTTTATTACTGATCTGCTCAAATGCTTTGCCTCAGAATTATAAAAAAGCTGCTCCATATTCAAAAATAATTTGGGGAAAGGAAGAAGTTAGCGAATATCCGCAAGTGCTAATCGATACTACATGGTATTTGCTTCTCGGAATAAATGATATTCCTACAATTGAAATAATCACTTTCTGCAATGGTAAATATGGCGTCGATGCAGTTAAAAGATTTAACGAAGATTTAGTCGAAGTATTAACACTCATGGGATATCCGCCGGGTGACTATGTTAAATTACTTCTCGCTGATATTGTTACAAAAGAGAATATAACTTTATTTGATGTTGAAATGACATATAAAAATCGGCAGGCAATTTTACAATCGGAATTAGATAAAGAAAAAAATATTGAAAAGAGTGCACCGGAATATTTAACATTTGAAGAAGCAAAGGAAGACCTTCAATATTTTCAAGTAAGATTAGAAAAACAATTCGCCTATCTTAAAGCGAATAATTTTGATTATAAAAATGCTGTTAAACTTCTAGAAGAAAAATGTAAAAGCGGAATTTCAGTTCAGCAATTTGCCTGGGAGCTTCAAAAAATAATGGCACAGTTTATTGACTGCCATGCAAGTATTTCACCTCGGACACAAATAAAGGGATATCTACCATTCTCGATTAGTTCAATAGGAACAAGGAGAGCAGCTTATCAAAATGATCGTTCTGCTTTTCTTTATGAAGGTTTCCCCTATCTTATAAAAATTGATGATATCGACATTCAAAATTGGTTAAATTATGCAGATGATTTTCGCGCCGCCGGTTCTAATCAATACCGAACTTACTACGCCTTAAAAATGCTTAAAAATATCAATCATGTTAGAAGTGAATTTGGGTTTCCATTAAAAGATTCGGTAAAAGTTGAATTACTTTCCGCAGATTTTACCCGCACTATCACGCTCTCCTTTCCAATTCTCACGGAAAAACCGGAGACGAGAAATATCAGTTTTAGTAAATCAAAAATAATGGAAGGAAACATCGGCTACTTACGATTGGCTACATTTTTAACCGGCGGAGGTGCGGTTGAAGACGTGGAAGAATGGATGCCGAAATTTAAAAACACTAACGGGCTGATAATAGATGTAAGAAATAACGGCGGAGGCTCCAGAGCTGCGCTGATTAGTCTAAGCAAATACTTATTGAGTGCAGATGATAAACCATCAATTGCCAATGTTTGTGCATATCGTCTTTTTGAAGACTTTAGACAAGATCATCTTGCTGCAAGGTATGCATATAAAATTGATGATGAAAGATGGAGTGAAAAAGAACGAAACACTATTAATGAATTTGCGGAATCTTTTATACCTCAATGGCAGCCTAACAAAAATGAATTCAGCGATTGGCATTATGTAGTTCTCTCAAAAAATAAGAATGATACGCAATACCACTATGACAAACCGATTATTGTATTATTAGACGGCGGCTGTTTCAGCGCAACCGATATATTCTTAGGAGCATTAAAGAATATGAGAAGAAATATTAAACTGCTCGGAACACCAAGCGGAGGCGGCAGTGCAAGATCAATGCGGTTTATGCTTAACAACTCTAAACTTAAAGTGAGAAATGCTTCAATGGTTTCTTATCAGCGTACAGGTGCTCTCTATGATACTAATGGAATTCAACCTGACTTTTTAGTTTACCCCGAACCGGAATATTATTTAGAGGGTGGAAGAGACAATGTACTGCAAAAGGCACTTGAAATTTTAAATTAACTAACTACTAAAGGTACAGAAAATATTAAGCAATAAACGAATTGCATCCGGGAAAGTTGATAACTCAAAAATAAATTACCCGACAATTGTTGACAGTTAAATACTGCACCTAAATTAAAGCGGCAATAACAGCCTAAACTATATCTAAGCTTAAATATTTTTTATTCATAACCTTATAAAAAGAACGAATAAAAATAATACATTTATTAAAAATAAAAATATCTAAAGTAAATTATTCTTTAATAACTTTGTTTATGTTTTTATTAAGCACAACAATAGCAATAATACTGGCAAAAAAGTAAATAAGTCCCGCTAAATACTCAGCAAACAGTACCTTACCAATTCCAAATAAAAATGAATAAACCAGCACAACACCCATCAGCCAGTTAACAAATGCTTTACTCAATTCCGGGTTAGCAACAACATCCGGTAGTTTACTTGCAATTTTTTTCCATCCAATTCCACCCGGTCTTGTTCGCCGATAAAATTCTAAAAGTTTATTTTCTTCAACAGGCTTTGTTATAAATGTAACAACTAACCAAACTATTGTTGTACCTAAAACAATCGGGTAAAGCGTTATCGGTGATTCTAAACCGAAAACATATTTTGCAATTGGATAAATTATAAGAGGTGCTATCATTGCTGAAATTTCCGACCATGCATTTATCCGCCACCAATACCAGCGTAAAATCAGCACTGCTCCCATTCCGGCACTTGCATTAAGAATAAACTCCCATGCTCCCGATATTGACTGTAGAAACAGTTTTGTTACAGCTAACGAAAATATTGTCATTAAAATTATTGACAATCTCGAAATCAAAACATAATGTTTTTCATCAGCATCCGATTTAATAAATCGTCTGTAAAAGTCATTTACAATGTAGGAGGTTCCCCAGTTTAATTGTGATGCGATAGTTGACATATAAGCGGCAAGGAATACGGCAATAAGCAGCCCAAGCAAACCGCTTGGTAAATATCTTATCATTAGTTTCGGGTACATTACACCGGGATCAACCGTGTTTTCATATTTTTCATAAAAATCTAAAAACTCCGGTGAATAATTATTTTGTTCATCCAGCTTATTAATTCCATCGGAATTATATACTTCAACAACCTGCTCGTAAAGTTCCGGGTTCTCAGCTTTTAGAACAGTTTCATTTTCGGAACGAGGCAGGATTATTAGTGCGGCGAGTGCAACAATTATCCAGGGCCAAGGGCGTAATGCATAATGTGCTATTGTAAACCAGAGTGTTGCAAATAGACTATGTTTCTCATCCTTAGCAGACATCATTCTTTGAGCCACATATCCCCCGCCGCCGGGGTCTGCTCCGGGGTACCAGCTTGACCACCATTGTAATCCAACAAACGCAAAAAAAGCACCCACTGAAATTGCCATTGCTCCGCCGGTAATTCCTTCCACGGTTACGTCACCAATTCTCGGGAAAAAGTCTAAAACTTGCGGAGCTAATTTTTCTTTAAGTACTGCCATACTGCCTATTTGAGGAAGGTTGATAATTATAATTGCTAAAATTATACAGCCCGCCATTGCAAAAACAAACTGAAAACTATCAGTTCGTGCAGTTCCTAGTAAGCCGGAAGCAGAAGCATAAACTGCAATAATTAATGCCGAGATTACCACGAGCGTAAAGGGATCAAATTCAGGCAGTGTAACATGAAATATTTTTTCCATTGCCTTGTTTACCCAGCCCATTACTATTGCATTCATAAACAGCCCGAGATACAAGGCTCTAAAACCTCTAAGTACAGCCGCAGCTTTACCTGAATAGCGGAGTTCAACAAATTCAACATCAGTAACAATACCTGCACGCCGCCATAATTTTGCAAAAAAGAAAACCGTAAGCATTCCACCGATTGCCATATTCCACCAGAGCCAATTGCCGGCAATACCATTTTTTGCAATTAGCTCCGTAACTGCAAGCGGTGTATCGGCAGCAAATGTTGTGGCAACCATTGCTGTACCTGCAATGTACCAAGGCATGTTTCTGCCCGAAAGAAAAAATTCTCCTGTATCTTTGCCTGCTTTTTTAGAGTAGTATGCTGCTATTCCAAAAATGATTAAGAAAAAAATGATTACTACAATAAAATCTAATAACTGTAACTGTTCCATATTATATAGTCAACCAATATTTATTGTTATTAATTTTAGGTGAATCAAATGTACTTACTTTACGGCACTGCGAATATAATTTTATAAATATTTTTGATGCTGTTATAATGTAGCAAGAAGTAATATCTAAAAATATTCAGTTATTTTTAATTATATCTTACTGTCCTAAAATAAATATTAGTTGATAAAAAACATAAATAAATACCAAAATAAGTTTGAAAATATTTTTGGGGTAGCCGCAATAATAATTTCTGCGGTTATTTTTTATTTCACATTAATTTTATCTTTAAATATTTTTTATCTATCTTTTTAATAACTTATCAATATTTAATGATAAATAGTTTTAGTTAAATGCTTTTTAACTAAAACGTCTCTCGCAAGAGAGTGTTTAATTGGTTGAACTGAGTTAGATTATCTAACAAAAAGTTCTTTTGTTTTTTACATTTTAGGAGTATCAGTACCATGTCAGAACGCGAAAGCGGAACCGTAAAATGGTTCAACAGTTCCAAAGGTTATGGATTCATCCAACGTGAAGACAAAGAGGATGTATTCGTACATTTCCAGGCAATAGTCGGCGAAGGCTATAAAACTCTTGAAGAGGGGCAAAAAGTTGAGTTCACTGTTGCATCAGGAGAAAAAGGACCTCAAGCACAAGAAGTGGAGGTTGTAAAATAATTTTTTACTATTCCCTACTTATGAGCTCTCACATTGGGAGCTCATTTTATTTTAAAGGACTGCTCTGCCCCAAAACATACTTATCAAAACAACAATAACTATAAAAACCAAATTTAATATTAAACCGGCGCGTGCCATTTGCTTAATTGATATTTCTCCGCTGCTGAAAATAATTGCGTTAGGCGGAGTTGCAACCGGGAGCATAAAAGCACAGCTTGCCGCTATTGCTGCGGGAACAACAAATGTTAAAACATCAACATTAAATTGAACTGCAATCGCGGCGGCAATTGGTAAAAATGCAGCAGTTGTAGCTAAGTTACTTGTTAATTCTGTTAAAAATATAATTGTGGCTGTGATTAGTAAAACTATCAATATTGTTGGGGCATTATTTAATCCAGAAAATAACTTACCAATCCATTCTGCCAATCCGCTATTCTGAATTCCGGATGCTAATGATAATCCACCTCCAAAAAGGATCAGAATGCCCCAGGCTATTTTTTCAGTATCTCGCCAGTTCATTATTCTTTTATCACTATTTTTTGAAGGAATGAAAAATAATATTACTGCTCCGGCTATTGCTATTCCGGTATCTGTAAGATTAGACACGAAGCCTGTAAGCAAAGGTCGGCTAACCCATAACAACGCAACGATTGCAAAAACAATTGCAACATTTTTCTCCTCGCTGCTTATTTTACCCAGTTTTTCTTTTTCATTATTAATAAACTTTGATGATTCATTTAATTTTAATTCAACCGGAAAAATAATTTTTGTTAAAATTACAAAAGCTATTGGCAGCGAAATTAAAACGAAAGGAATTCCAATCAGCATCCATTCAACCAAGCCGATTGTTATTGCATGATTATCTTGTAAATAAGCTGCCATTAATGCATTGGGGGGAGTTCCAATTAATGTACCCACACCGCCAATACTGCATGAGTAGGCAATTGAAAGAAGAAGAACGAGTGAAAAATTGCTTCTATCTTTTATTTCTACTTTGTCATTTTTAAACAATTGAACAAGTGAGAGAGCAATCGGCATCATCATCAAAGCTGTTGCAGTATTGCTTATCCACATACTTAAAAATGCAGAGGCTACCATAAACCCGGCTATAATGCTATTTGGTTTAGTGCCTATCACCGATATAATATTCAGCGCAATTCTTTTGTGCAAATTCCACTTTTGCATTGCTTGTGCAATTATAAATCCGCCGAGGAAAAGAAATATAAGAGGATGAGCAAAAGGTGCAGCGGCTGATTTGATACTCGCAATATTAAGCAATGGAAATAATATTAATGGAAGAAGCGCAGTTGCCGGCAGGGGTATAATCTCGGTTATCCATAATACTGCCATTACAAAAGCAACAATTAAAGTGCGCCAAGCGGTTGTGTTTAGTCCTTCAGGCGGATTGATATTTAGTGAGGTTATAAAAAATAGAATTAGAAATAATATTAAAATAATTCTATTGTATTTTCTATTCCTCAAATTATACCTAATTAAAGATTAGTATTTAAACAATTTATTACCCGGCTAAAATAAATTATTTTAGAGCTAATTGGAATTGTAAATATTAAATACAAAAATTAATTAGATTTATCGAATTAAAATGATATACCCGAATTAGGTATTATTTAAGCAGCACTAATTTTTTTGTTTGAGTTTTATTACCTGCTCTAAGCTGATAAATATAAGTTCCCGCCGCTAAATTTTTTGCATTCAACATAACCGAATGTCTTCCGGAAGTTAAATTTTCATCAATTAAGCATTGAACCTTGTTGCCTAACATATCAAAAATATTTAATTCTGTTTCTTCTTCCTCAGTTAAATAAAAATCGATACGGGTTTCGGGATTAAAAGGATTGGGATAATTTTGAAGCAGAGTAAACTCATCAGGCAAATCTGATTGAACTAATACTTTTTCTGAAAACTCAAATTGACCATCATTATCAATTTGCTTTAATCTGTAATAGTATTTTCCCTTAGATATATATTTATCATCAACAAATGAATAGCCGATAGGTTTATTGGAATTACCATTACCAGTCTCAAAGCCGATTGTTCTCCAAATTAAATTGTCTTCGCTATTATCAAATTCAGCTTTTTGAATTTCAAAACCATAATTATTTATTTCTGTTTGGGTTATCCAGCTTAGTATAACTTTGGAGTTTTTGTACTCAGCTGTAAAGGATGATAACTCAACAGGAAAGGGAGATTCTAAAATTGTTGATACTTCAACCTTGCCGTAACCGTTATAATAATCCCACTCACCACTTTGTGTTCCTCTTTCTCTGGCAAGTATTCTTGCATCTTCTATTGAACATTCGAGGTAATTAGCAATAAATGCAATTTGTCCGGCTATAAACCCGTTAGAATAACTGGATAGATTTTCACTTGTAATCGGATCGATAGAATAAAAATCAATTTTGTAACCGGTGCAGTTCGAGCTAACTCCCGCTCCTGTTACAATTACGGGGCATGTTTCTATATCTCCGTTGTATGTAAGCTGAAAATTATTACTGCCCGAAGGCATAATAAGTTTAACTGTAGGAAAATAATTTGAGTAGTAGATTCCCGCTGATAACCCCGTTGTTGATCTTATCATCATTTGGTAGCTGCTGTCTCTAGCGTAAACAAATGAACTATAAATGCTTTGCGCTAACAAAGTAATCTCACCTTCATAAATAGTACCGTCGTAGCTGGAATAACCTTGTTCAAATGCCTGTTTAACATTTTTGTCGTGCTGTTCATAACCGGTAAGACCCGAGATTAGAACTTTATCAACAATTTGAGGATAGATTGCTGTATGCAGAAAAAACAGTAATGTCAGTAGTGGTCTCACAGCGCAACTCCTTTTGCTTAGATTTAAATTCCGATCTGCTCCTTATCCTTGGAGCTAACGGAATAATGACCGTCTTTAGTTAGATAATATTATTTTCAGATAAATATTTAAACCTATTCATCTTCAACGTTATTATCGGATAGAACTATCTAAAGTTTAATTTAAAATTATAAGAAGGTGAGAATTAATTTTTAATGTAGTTTTTGTATACGAAGTTTTTAGTCTGCTGCAAGTAAAATTTGCAATTTTAGATCAATTGGTTCAGGTCGGTTTTTATTCATCGTTCCACTACGATCACCGCCTCCCATTCTTCCTCCCGCGGCTCTTCCGCCTCCCCGCATTCCGTTTCCTCTGCTTCCTCTTCCAACATTATCTCTTTCAGGAACTTCAATTTCAAAATTTATATTCATTATTTCACCGGGTAAATAATTAATCTCAAAACTGTCCGGATCATTATTATTTAAAGGAATTCTGATCGAGTAAACTAACTGGCTCATTTTAAATTGTAAGGTAGGTTCAATTCCTAATTCATTTTTAAGCGGATATGCTCCAAGAGGAAAATCATTTTCATTAACCAACAAAAATTCATTTTGCTGATTTATCATTTTCACAATTAGATCTCGTGGCTCAGCATTTGCATCACGGTGTTCAACCATAAATTTCTGGGGATCATTTCCGAGTTTTTTCACCGGATATTTTATTCCAAGCATATCATTATTATCAGATTCTTTTTGTATCCAAGCGGTAAATCCTTGAGATAAAAATTGCATTATACGAGCCCGTTCTGCAGAAGCAATAAATATCTGAATCTCCTTATCATTATTAATAGCAGCAATTGATATTTTTTCATCTTCAAAATATTTTAATGATTTGCGCCAATCTGCCTCATTAAGGTCATCTGCCCATCGACTTTTAACTGCTTCCGTTCCGCAGCTTATAATTACCAGGGATATTGAAATGATTAGTACAGCTATTCGTGATTTGCTTGTCATAGTAATTCCATTTTTTCATTTACTTAATTTTGACAAGATCAAATTCGAGATGGTTTAAAGTCTAAATCGAAGTGCTATTTTATTTGCCGCCGATTTCCTTAGCAGTTTTAATCATAGTTAAATAGTTATTAAAATTTACATATTCCGGAATACTGTTGCCCGAACCAACACAATAGCCGCCGTTATACGCTGCAGCCTCAATATTTTCCTTAACCTTATCAATAATTTCCTGCTCTGTCCCCCGGCAAAGCAAATCAACATCAATAGAGCCGATAAAACTTAATTTATTACCGTACCTTTCTTTCACCTCTCTTAACTTCATTGCCTTTGGTTCAATCGGGTGAAGCGCATTTACTCCGCAATCAATAATTCTATCCATTACATCATACAAAATTCCATCGGTATGATAGATTAACGGTTTATTATATTTTTTTGCCAGGTCACCAATCTTTTTCAACCAAGGGAAAAAATATTCATCAAGAATTTCCGGCGACATAAGCAAGCCGTTTGTATAGGCTATATCATCGCTATACCAAAGTACATCAACGGAATCATGCTGTGCAAAATGTTCGAACATGCTTAAAACAAGTTCACCGAGAATATTATTGAGCTGTTTTATCAGGTCGGGATTTTCAAAAAGTGACATTGAAAAATTTTCAAAACCCATCATCTCCCAGGTCATTGTGAAAATATCACCATACTGCCCAACAACTCCCATTCCTTCCGGCAGCAGACTTTTCACTTTATCAAATTTAGAATAATCAAAATCATTTTTGCCCGGGAAAACATATTTCTCCAAGTCTTCAATTGATGAAACAACTCCTTCATTTTCATTTGCCCAGTTGAAAGAAAATCCCCTATCCCCTTTTACTGTTTCTTTCTCAGCCATCCCAATTTGGGAGGGATTAAAATCAGCGCCCGGCTGAATTTTCACATAATCATAACCGGCTTTGTGCCAAAACTCAATATCGTCTTCTAAAGTTTCAATATCTCTTCCAATAAATTTCGCCTTAATATTTGGATGAATACCAAGTTCTGCAATCGGAACGTAGTCTGCTTTTTGCCTTATTAAAGTTTTTACAAATTCTTCAATATTCGGATTCATATTATTCGATCTTCTATTTAATCAGTAAGTAGTGGAGTAAACTCCGTTTTAATAATTTCACCATGCTTTAATCCGCTGCAAGATTTATGAGCAGTATTTCTTTCATCGGATGCATCAAAAGTAGAGCCGTCTTTTAAGTAAATGATTGTCATTCCTTCACGCATTTTATTTGTATTGTTTGCATCAGTACCATGAAAAGTTAAACCGGAATGAAATGTTGCATCACCCGGATTTAATGGAACATATTCCTTATGATATTTCTTTGCAGCTTCCGGCTGATGGGGATTTTTAAATATGTCAACATATTCCCTTTTTGCTAAATGAGATTTTGGATAAAAGTATAAGCACCCATTTTCTTTTGTAACATTGTTCAGAGCAATCCAGGTGGTTGTTGTAAACTGAGGTTCGGCAATGGGCCAGTAGCTGCTGTCTTGATGAACAGACGTAGCACCCCCATTAGGTTCTTTAAACAATGCTTGATCATGCCAAAGTCTAATACCATCCACACGCATTAAATCTCTTGCAATTCCCGCCAATCTTTTTGAGTGAACTATTTGTTTCATTGCCGGAAAATCCCAGCAAAGGTATCCGCATTGAAGAAATGATTGCTCGTATTTAGATTTTTCGGATAGTGTCCGCTTATCGGATTCTTTTCTTAATAACACTGACGATTGAATTACTTGTCGAATAATAGAAAGTTTATCTTCTTCAATTACTGACTCAAGTTTTACAAATCCGTTCTCTTGATAATATTGAATCTGTTTTTCACTTAGTGTGTATGGCTTTTCTAAAAACTCACTTACGCTTTCAGGTAAATGAGAGTGCAGCAGTTTTTTAGCTTTATCTTTGGTAAGATTTTCAAATTTAATCATTGTTCTCTTTCTAATTATTGTTTTCTAAATAATCGACTAAACTTTGCGGATCGTGAAAATATCCATCGGCACCAATCGAATTTGAGAACTGTTCCGATAGCGGAGCACCGCCTACAAAAACTTTAACTTTCGGGTTTACTTCTTTCACTGAATTTAGAATTTTTTCCATATTAAGCATTGTAGTAGTGAGCAATGCACTTAACCCAACAATACAATCGGGATTTTCTTTTACTGCTGCAATAAATTTTTCTTCAGACGTATCCGTTCCCAAATCGATAACTTTCCAACCGTTCCCTTCCATAACCATCTTAACAATGTTTTTCCCGATATCATGTAAATCACCTGTAACCGTACCAATAACTAATGTACCCTTCATTTTAGCCGCACCGGAATCAAAGTAGGGTTTCAGGTGCACCATCGCAGCCTTCATTGCCTTAGATGAAATAAGTAAATTTGGGATAAACGCTTTACCTTGAGAAAATTTATCACCGATATTTTTCATACCTACCATTAGTGACTTTTCCAATATTTCCAGAGGCGGAATTCCAAGTGCAAGTGCTTCAGCAGTATATTCTGATGCGCCCTTTTCTCCTTTTAAATTCGGCGGATATGGTGAGTCTAATTCCGCTTTCCCGATTTCAATACATTCTGTTAATTTGCTAAGTAAATTTGTTTTTTGTTCAGACATATATAGTATTTATTAGTTTAAATTATTTGAAGTAAAATTTAAGTAATTATTAACATTTTAGTAAATAAATTCAGAATATTTATGGCTGATACTAATATTTAAATTTATCTAACTCAATTAATTAACCATAATAGAATAAAAATAATAACAATATTTATTCGATTAGGATTTTACTTCGCTTGATATAATTAATTGATTATGTTTAACTATAATTTATTTTCTTTTGATGTACATCTTAAGAAAAAGCTTTTTAATTAAAATTATTTAAGCATTAATTTTTAATAAGGAGTTCAAAATGTCCAACGCAATTTTCAACATTCCATTACCGCCAAACGATCCAATATCAAGTTATAAACCGGGTTCCATTGAAAAGGAATCTCTAAAAGCGAGAATAGTGGAACTTAAGAGTCAGCAAATTGAAATACCCGTTATTATCGGCGGAAAAAATATTAAAACAGGAAAAACCGGCAAATGTGTTATTCCTCATGATCATAAAAAAGTAATTGGCGTTTACCATAAAGCCGGTGAAAAAGAAGTTAACCTGGCAATTAAAGCCGCGCTCGAAGCACGTGAATCCTGGGCTGCAATGCCGTGGAATGAAAGAACTGCAATATTTTTACGAGCAGCTGATCTGTTAACTACACCTTACTGGAGAAATACAATAAACGCTGCAACAATTCTTGGTCAAAGTAAAAATGCTTTCCAAGCGGAAATTGATGCAGCTTGCGAATTAGTTGACTTTTTTAGATTCAACGTTTATTACGCACAGCAAATTTATAAAGAACAGCCGCTGCATTCGCCGAACGGAATTTGGAATAGAATGGAATACAGACCGTTAGAAGGGTTTGTATTTGCAGTTTCCCCGTTCAACTTTACATCAATTGCAGGCAACCTTCCTACCGCTCCGGCGTTAATGGGCAACGTTGCTCTGATGAAACCGGCATCAAGTGCAGTCTATTCCGGTTATTGGCTGATGAAATTATTTAAAGCTGCCGGCGTGCCCGATGGCGTAATTAACTTTATTCCCGGCTCAGGCAGTCAGGTAGGAAATCCCGTAATGAAGTCGCCCTATTTAGCAGGCATACACTTTACAGGCAGCACTCCTGTTTTCCAAAATATGTGGAAAACTGTTGGCGATAATATTGCCAAATACAAATCATACCCAAGAATAGTTGGTGAAACCGGAGGTAAGGATTTCGTAGTTGTTCATAAATCAGCAGACCCCCAAATTGTAGCCACAGCACTTATACGCGGTGCTTTTGAGTATCAGGGACAAAAATGCTCAGCGGCATCAAGAGCTTACATTCCTAAATCTAAATGGGATAGAACTAAAAGATTATTAATTAAAGAATTAAAAACAGTTAAGATGGGTGACCCTGAAGACTTTACTAACTTTATGAATGCCGTCATAGATCAAGCTGCTTTTGATACTATTACAGGTTACATCAAATTTGCTAAGAGATCAAAAGATGCTCAAATTATTTTCGGCGGAAACTTTGATGATTCAAAAGGTTACTTTATTGAGCCTACGGTCATTCTGGCAAAAAAACCTAAATTCAAAACTATGGAAGAAGAAATTTTTGGTCCCGTTCTCACAATTTATGTTTATGAAGATAAAAAATATGAAGAGACGCTTCACCTTTGTGATCAGACATCTGAATATGCACTTACGGGGGCAATATTTGCAGATGATAGAGATGCGGTGCAGTTAGCTAATAAGATATTGGTTAATGCAGCAGGCAACTTCTACATCAACGATAAACCTACCGGTGCGGTTGTTGGTCAACAGCCATTCGGCGGTGCAAGAGCATCGGGTACAAATGACAAGGCAGGCAGTTATCTCAATTTGATTCGCTGGGTTTCACCGCGGACAATTAAGGAAAACTTCATTCCTCCTGCAGATTATCGTTATCCATTTATGGAAGAAAAATAGTAAACAATTCAGCCCCGATATCTTCGGGGCTTTTTTCTACGGAGTCATCAATATGAAAACTTCATTAAACTGCTTTAAAATAATTGCATTTATTTTCCTGTTACTTTTTTCAAAGGGCTGCATTTGTCCATCAGATAGTGATGTTTATGAATATCATTTGATAAAAAATGGTTTTGAATTAAATGAAATTGAAACTGAGCCGGGATTTGATAAAAGTTATGTTCTCTACATTTCTCAACCTTTAGATCATTTTGATTCAAGAAATCGTAAAACCTTCAAACAAAAATTATACTTAAACCATAGAGATTATTCATTGCCGATGGTTTATGAAACTAATGGCTACGAGATCAAAAAAGGCAGTCACACTGAACTCCCCGATCTGCTTCAATGCAATGAAGTTGTTATTGAGCATCGTTACTTTGGTGATTCAGTCCCCGACTCACTTGATTGGAAATATTTGAATATAAAACAAGCCGCCGCTGATCAGCATAGAGTTTTTACATTACTTAAGACTATTTACAAAAATAGCTGGCTGTTAACAGGTATCAGTAAAGGCGGACAAACAACAATGTACTACAATTATTTTTATCCCGATGATATGGATGCCACTGTTGCTTATGTTGGTCCCCTTAATCTTAAAGAAGAAGATCCTAAGTTTCATGAATTTTTGAGGAATGTTGGGGATAATAAGTGTAGAGAAAAGATAATAAATTTTCAGAGAGATGTTCTTAAACATAAAGATGAAATTATTCCTCTGCTAAAAAAATATGCAGCACAGAATAATTATACTTTTGATATGAGATTAGAAAAAACTTTAGAGTATGCTGTGCTTGAATATTCATTTGCATTTTGGCAATGGGCAGGAACAGATTGTGAAAGCATTCCGGTAAATGAAACCGACCCGTTATTATTATTCGATCATCTCACAAAAGGCTCTCCCCTCAGCTATCTTGATTCTGCAAACATCAAAAGACTTGAACCATTTTTCTATCAAGCATATACAGAATTGGGTTATTACAATTATGATTTAGCGCCCTTCAAAGATTTAATTACAACAATTAGCGGTGATTTTGCTCCGAGTAAAATATTTGCTCCTAATTATGAAAGCTTGGTTTCAAATCATAAAATAATGCTGGATGTAAATGAGTTTATTCAAACCAATGCTAAAAATATTATCTTCATTTACGGTGAGTATGATCCATGGAGTTCAAGTGCTGTAGATTTAAAAGAGAATACAAATTGTTTGAAAATGGTAAAAGAGAAAGGCTCTCACAAAACCCGCATAAAACATTTTGATGAGGCTGATAGAAATTTGATCTATGATAAATTAGAAGAATGGCTGGGTTACGAGATAAAAAACAAAAAGTAAATTTATTTTTTTATAATAACTCCGGCATTTGGAGGTTGTGTGAAAATTATAAAAATACATTAACCCACGATTTCAATCGTGGGAAATAGAACTAAAAAATGAATACTCTACGTAACCGTTTCAATTTATGCGCCGGGGCGTACGGTTTTAGTAGTTTCACACAACCTCTTTATGCCATAGATTATTCCAAGATAAATTATGGTTTTAGCCAAACAAGGTAAATATTTGGGTTATCCAAAGGATTCCTATGGAAAAACTCTTCTAGTTGTTGAGTTTTAGTGTCACCGACATACCCGCCTGTCGGACGCGCAGGAATGTCGGTGCAATTATTTCTTAGGGTAAGGAATTAATTAACTATTTTCTCGTGTACTTCATTATAAAAGATTTAAATTCCTTACCATCCTTATCTTTCATATACATTACAAATTCTTGATGATCATCATCGATCATCTTTGCAACTGACCGGTAGGTCATATTTTTCCCTGTTACGGGATCAATCATATTTCCTGTAAAATTAATTGAATTTGTTTTCTTATCATAAGTCCCTTCCGATTTTGAAATACCGGTACCCATATTGTCTATCCAAATGCTGATGAATTTTTTGGTATGATTATCATAACCGCTAAGATTTAATCCTTCAAAGGGCATTCCCATAACTGTTCCGCTATGAGTTGCTTGTAAATATCTACCGCCCAATATCATCTCATTCTTTACTTTTCCGCCCGATTTCATCGGCTCGGCACCGGGGTATTCCCACATTGTGTTTTCTGCGGTCCATTCACCAGCAGATTTAGCCATCATTTCATGTGCCCATCCGGGAGTCATGTATTCCATCCAGGCTTTCATTTCCGCACTCATCTCTTCACCTTCTTCCTGAGCAGAGATATTGATCGTGAAAATTAAAAGAAAAAGTATCATAAAAATATTAGTTATGTTTTTCATCTGTTTCCTCCATAATTTATTTTAAAGTATTTTTTGAAGTCTTTATTGCTGGATGAATAAATTTAGACATTATATCTTATTTTGTCAATCAGTCAAAATTGGTACAATATTTTTTACGGCAAACAATATTTTATTTTGAAATTAGGACACTGTTATTCTATATTTGCTAAGGAATATCATGCTTTTGATTATTTGATGGGATTTAATTTGCATGATTAAAAAACGGGAAAGGGAAAATATGAAAACAATAATTGCATTAGTTTTAAGCGGACTCATATTTAACAGCTGCTCAAGCACATATTATGTACAGCAAAATGATCCTGAGAATAACATCGAAAAAATTAACAACCTGAGCAGAACCTATTCCCCTCTTGTAAAATTTGTTGATGGGACAGAAATTTATCCAAGTTCTCTCAATATTAAAAATGATTCCCTATACGTACTTACAAATGGATATGAAACATTTCCTCTCGAAATGGTTTCTTCTATAAGTTTAAGAGATGCTGCGAGAGGTTTTTTTGATGGTGTTTTTATGGGAATTCCTGTTGCTATTTTAACATGTGTAATTTTTGCAAGTGCTACTGACAAAGGAAGTGCCGGAGATTTTCGAGGATTAGTAATTTTACTTTATAGCGGAGTAGCCTACGCCGTAACAGTTGCAGTGAATACAATTTTTGGCGGTAACAAAACATTTGTATTCGAAAGAGAAATTGATAATTCATTTAGTAGAATTGATTAAAATTCTCATTGAAATGGGTTAGCTTATTTGCTAACTTAACGTATGCCTAATATCGAATTCTTTAAAACATCTTTAGGGAAATGTCCGATAATTACTTTTCTAGATTCCCTAACAGGAAAACAAGCTCAGAAAATTACATGGGTATTAGAAGTTTTTGAAGAAACTGATATTATGGCAAAACAATATTTTAAGAAATTGAAAAACACAGATGATATCTGGGAAATTAGAGTTATATATTCTGGAAATATATTTCGACTACTAGGGTTTTTTGATTCAAATAACATTTTTATCCTAACAAACGGCTTTGTAAAAAAGACACAGAAAACACCAATTGGTGAAATTAGAATAGCTGAAAAAAGAAAAATTGAGTACTTAAAAAGGAAAATTAAATGAGTGATCTGAAAAAATACATATCAAAACGAAAAATAACAGATCCAGAATTCGCTGAGAATTATGACATCGGTTACCAAAATTTTAAAGTAGGTGTCTTGTTAAAACAATTAAGGCAGGAGGCTGGCTTAACGCAAGAAGAACTCGCAGGAAAACTTAAGACAAAAAAATCTGTTATCTCAAGAATTGAAAATCATGCTGAAGATATTAGATTATCTACTCTTAGAAGATATGCAAAAAGTTTGGGGAGAAGAATTAAGATTGAGGTAATTTAATTTTATATGTTTTGCTCTAGCTTTGGGTACAAATTAATCAAATGAATTTTGAATCTATTCTCTTATATTTACATCCAATAATTTACAATTAATAAAAATAATCGGAGGATTTACTTTGAAGTATGTAAAATGGATTTTTATCGCATCTTTGCTTTTCACATTAGCTGCTTGTAATGTTCAGGCAGGTGATGATTCAGATAAATTAGACTGGAACGATAACCTTGAAGAAGCAATTAAAATTGCTGAAAAAGAAGATAAAACTGTGCTTGTCAACTTTACCGGTTCTGACTGGTGTAAATGGTGTATCAAATTAAGCGATGAAGTTTTTAAGCAGAAAGAGTTTGAAGAGTATGCAGACGAAAATTTAGTTTTAGTAATGCTGGATTTTCCGCGCAGTATTGAACAAAGCCAGGAAGTTAAGGATTATAACAGGGCGTTGATGAATAAATATCAAGTAAGAGGCTATCCTACAATATTAATTATAAATGCTGCCGGTGAAAGGATCGGAACAACAGGATATCAGCCGGGCGGACCTGAAAAATATATTAAGCATCTTGAAGAAATGATCAAGCCGCAATCATAATTGTTCTTTATTTATTTAAAGGCTGTTTTAAATTTTTATTTTATGTGATTACTTCGCCGTTACATTTCACGGCGATGTAATCTCATACTAAAGATTGCTTCACTCCGATAAAGTGCATCGGAATTCGCAATGACATTTTCGCATTTGTCATTACGAGTCGTTGCTCTTCACAGCGAAGTAATCTCAAACTAAAAATCACTTCATCCCGATAAAGAACATCGGAATTCGCAATGATATTTTCGCACTTGTCTTTACGAGTCGTTGCTCTTCACGACGAAGTAATCCCAAACCAAAGATTGCTTCATCCCGATAAAGAACATTGGAATTCGCAATAACATTATCGCACTTGTCATTACGAGTCGTTGCCTTTCACGGCGAAGTAATCTCAAACCAAAGATTGCTTCACTCCGATAAAGTGCATCGGAATTCGCAATGACATTTTCGCACTTGTCTTTACGAGTCGTTTCCCTTCACGGCGAAGTAATCCCAAACCAAAGATTGCTTCAACTCGATAAAGAACATTGGAATTCACAATGACATTTTCACACTTGTCATTACGAGTCGTTGCTCTTCACGGCGAAGTAATCTCAAACCAAAGATTGCTTCATCCCGATAAAGAACATTGGAATTCACAATAACATTATCGCACTTGTCATTACGAGTCGTTGCCTTTCACGGCGAAGTAATCCCAAACTAAAGATTGCTTCACTCCGATAAAGAGAATCGGAATTCGCAATGACATGAAATCAAATTTTAAAACAGCCCTTTTATTTATTGTGCCGTTTCATCAAATTATTATTTACATCTTGCAATGAAATATTTTTCTCTTCCATCAGCACCAGCAAATGAAATAACAAATCCGATACCTCGTTAATCAATTCCTCTTTATCATCATTCTTTGCAGCTATAACAGTCTCAACAGCTTCCTCGCCGACTTTCTGAACAATTCTATTTATCCCCTGCTCAAATAGTGAAGTAGTGTAAGAGCCACTCGGCATTTCTTTTTTACGGGATTTTATTAACTCACTTAAGAAGAATAAAAAATTATTCTTATCACTTCGCTCAATTCCAAAACATGAGTATTGTTCTTTGTGACAAGTATTACCTTGCGGAGAAGCATAGATTAGAAGTGAATCATTATCGCAGTCAGTAAATATTTTATCAACCAATAAATAATTTTTTGAGGTCTCCCCTTTTGTCCAAATCCTATTTTTTGTACGACTGAAAAAGGTAACATGACCGCTTTCAATCGTAATTTCTAACGCTTCCTTATTCATAAAACCAAGCATCAAAACATTGTTGTAGTTTTTATCAACAATTACCGCAGGCACCAAACCGTTCAGCTTTGTAAAATCAATTTCATTTATGTTTATCATAATCTCACATTTATATTTTTTGATAAAAGATATTTTTTTAGATCAGCAATTTTTAATTCGTTAAAATGAAATAAGCTTGCTGCCAAACACGCATCAACATTCGTTTCATTAAAAGCATTGTAAAAATGTTCCATCGTTCCCGCTCCGCCTGATGCAATTACCGGAATGTTTACTGATTCTACAAGGGGTTTTAAAAACTCAATGTTAAATCCATTTTTAGTTCCATCGCTATCCATCGAAGTCAAAAGAATCTCTCCTGCACCAAGCTGTTCAACTTTTTTACACCAGTCAAATCCTTCGAGATCAGTTTCTACTTTACCACCACTAATGTAAACGGTAAAACTGTTGGATGTTTTTTTAACATCAATCGCCGCAACAATAGCCTGGCTGCCAAAATGCTTTGATGCCTCGACTATTAAATTAGGATTGTGCACAATCGCAGAGTTTAGCGAAACCTTATCAGCACCCGCCTTCAGCAATACTTCAATATCTTCTACTTTACTAATACCTCCGCCAACGGTAAATGGTATGCGAATTACTTTGG
Source organism: Ignavibacteriota bacterium (assembly GCA_013112585.1). Lineage (GTDB taxonomy): Bacteria > Bacteroidota > Ignavibacteria > Ignavibacteriales > Melioribacteraceae > IGN16. The sequence goes on from JABFGH010000041.1 coordinate 20,801, forward strand.
CGACACTCTCGACAAGTGAAAGAAGTGTTTTTCTTTTTTCTTCAGTCGCGGTTATGTCAAGAAAGATAAGTTCATCGGCACCTTCATGATAATATCTTTCTGCAAGTTCTACCGCATCGCCGGCATCACGCAAGTTTATAAAGTTGGTTCCCTTTACAACTTTTCCGTCCTTAACATCCAGACAAGGAATTATTCTTTTAGTCAGCAATTTCTTTCAACTCCTTCAGTGTAATTCTATTTTCATAAATTGATTTACCAACAACGCAGGCATAAAGATTTAACTTCTTCAATTCAACCAAATCATTGCGGCTGCTCACCCCGCCTGATGCAATAATGTTGATGTCTGAAAATTCAATCTGCATATTTTCATAAAGTTCAATATTTGGTCCGGCAAGCATTCCATCCTTTGAAACATCCGTGCATAAATAATTATTGTATCCTAATGCTTTCATATTTTTAATATGTTCATTCAAAGTTAATTTTGTCGATTCGGTCCACCCTTTTATAACAATTTTATTTTCACTGATATCGGCGGCAATAATAATTTTTTCCGGGTCATACACCTTCCTAATTTCTTCCATTGTATTTGGACTCGTAACCGAAACCGAACCGATAATTATTTGATGAACCCCAATGTCAAAAAGTGTATTAACGTTTTCAAAAGTTCTTACACCACCGCCGAATTGTATTTGTACATTTGAACATTCTTGAATAATATTTTTAACCACAGATAAATTCGGACTGCCGTCGACTTTTGAGCCTTCGAGATCAACAATATGAATTTTCTTAAATCCGGCATCTTCAAATATTTTTGCCTGCTCAACGGGATTTTCATTATAAATTATTTCGGAATCATATTTCCCTTTTGAAAGTCTTACAACTTTCCCATTCATTAAATCAATTGCCGGTATAATTTTCATAACTCACCAAAGTTTTTTATTAATTGCAATCCGGCAGCACCGGATTTTTCCGGGTGGAACTGCACACCGTAAATATTTTTATTTTCTATTGCAGACGCGAATTCAATACCATGCTTTGTAGATGCAACTGCATATTTACTCTCTTCCACATAAAATGAATGAGCAAAGTAGAAATATTCATTTTGTTTGATTGAATTGAATAAGATGCTATCATTTTTAGTGTTAACATTGTTCCAACCCATATGCGGAACTTTTTCATTCATGTTAGAAAACTTAATAGTTTTGCAATTAACTAATCCAATGCAACCGGTTTCCCCTTCCTCTGAGAATTCCGTAAACAACTGCATACCCAAACAAATTCCAAGGGTGGGAACTTTTGAATTCTTAATCAATTCAACAAATCCTCTTTCGCGCAGCTGCTGCATAGCATAATTAGCTTCACCGACACCGGGTAAAATTATTTTTTCATATTCCTTTACATCGGAAATATTCTTTGCAATGCAGAATTGAGTTCCAATTTCATCGAGCGCGTTTGCAACTGATGCGGTATTGCCTGCCCCGTAATCTATCATCAAAATCATAGCATACCTTTTGTTGATGGTATTGAATTATTATTTCTCGAATCAATTCTCAGCGCTTCATTTAGTGCCTTTGCAAATGCTTTGAACATGCCTTCAATTTTATGATGTTCATTTTTTCCTTTCGCCTTCAAGTACACATTTGCTTTCATTGATACGGCGACACCTCTAAAAAACTCCTCAACAAGTTCTGTTGGAAACTCCCCTACTTTCTCACGTTTGAATTTGCAATTGAAATTCAAATAGGTTCTTCCGCCTAAATCAATTGCGCATTCTGCTATCGCATCATCCATCGGCAGAAGAAAGCCATAGCGCTGAATTCCCTTTTTATCGCCCAATGCTTTAAGTATTGCCTCACCTAAACAAATCCCAACATCCTCAACTGTGTGGTGTTCGTCAACGTGTAAATCGCCCTTTACTTTTATTGTTAAATCTAAATTGGCATGTTTTGATATCTGCTCAAGCATGTGATCGAAAAAGCCGATACCGGTGCTGATATTGCTCTCGCCGCTTCCATCTAAAAATATTTCAAGTTCAATATCAGTTTCATTTGTTGTTCGTTTTACTTTCGCAGTTCGATTATGATAAACTAATTTATAAGCGGCATCTGCAAATGTTTTAATTTTGCCTTTCTCGTTTACAAAAATATTTTTTGAATCAATCTCATTTACCTGCTCAGCACTGATAATATAATCCGCTTTAAGATCAACCTCTGCCGCAGAAATGGTTATATCTTCACAATTGAATATTTCCGATAGGTTAGATGGGATTTCATTTTTGCTGAACAATTTAAATGAATGATTGCTTAGTTTATTTAATCCGCTTATCAATCCTGAACAAATTGATTTATTTAGTTTGAAAAACTTATAATCAATTAAAATAGTTTTCATATTACCTTCTTTAACTCTGTGATAAATAATTTATTTTCTTCTCTCGTTCCAACACTTACGCGTAAACAATTTTCTAACAATGGCTGATTACTTCTATCTCTGATAATTATTCCTTTGTCCGCTAATTTATTTTTAATAGAGAATGCATTATTAATTCTAAATAGAATAAAATTTGAATCTGTGGGAAAGACTTTTTGAACTTCTTTAAGACTTTTTAATTCGGCTATTAAGAATTCTCTTTCACTTAAAATTCTTTTCACATTTTCATCTTTTTGATCTGCATTTTTTATTGAATTAATAATTGTCTGCTCCGTTAATTTATTAATGTTATAGGGAGCTTTAATTTTGAGAAGCCAATCAATTAACTCTCGATCGGCAATACAATAACCGCATCGCACTCCGGCTAATCCCCATGCTTTTGAAAATGTTCTAATTATAACAAGGTTTGGAATGCTCTCATTTTTTTTGATCAGACTCTGATCATCACAAAAGTCAATGTAAGCCTCATCTAAAACAACTATTCCATTTGAGTTTTCACAAATTGATAGAATGGATTGAGCGCTTAAAGTATTACCTGTTGGATTATTTGGTGAGCAAAGAAATATTATTTTTGATCTATTAATAATTTCTCTGCTGACTGCACTTAGGTCAATTTGATAATCATCATTCAGTAAAACCGAATTAATTTTAATGTCATTAATATCACATGCAACTTTGTACATTCCGTAAGTCGGTTCAAAAATTAATGCTTCATCAATTCCGGGCTTACAAAATATTCTAATCAGTAGATCAATAATTTCATCGGAGCCTACACCGACAAATATTTTTTGGTACTCCATTCCCAAATATTTCCCTATAACTTTTCTAAGTTCAATTTGGTTTGGATCAGGGTAACGATTTAAGTTTGCTGAGATATTCTCAACTACACTGCTAAAGGGGTTTTCATTCGCATCCATCAATATTCCTTTTGTGAACTTTCCGCGTGCGGACGAATATGGCTTTAACTTTTTAATATTTTCTCTTACAAGATCATTTAGATTCATAATTATATTCTCACCTTAACTGCGTTTGCATGCGCATCCAGTTTTTCAAGTTCTGCTAAAGTAATTATTGTTTCAGATAAATCTTTCAATCCGCTCTTTGTTAATCGTTGCGTTGTCATACTTTTCATAAATGATTCAACTGTAACACCGCCGAATGTTTTAGCATAGCAGGAAGTAGGTAATGAATGATTTGTGCCGGAAGCATAATCACCTGCGCTTTCCGGTGAATAATTACCAAGAAATAGTGAACCTGCGTTAGTTATAAGTTTTTCATACTTTCTAATATTTGATACGGAAAGAATCAAGTGCTCCGGTGCGTACTCATTAGAAAAATTAATTGCTTGTTCAATATTTTCAGTTACTACAATAAAAGAATTTTTCAAAGAGTTCTTTACAATATTTTTTCTATCCAACTTGGATGCTTTACATTTAACTTCAGCTATAACTTTCTTTGCAATATCAATTTCGTCAGTAAGTAAAATCACTTGCGAATCATTTCCATGTTCCGCTTGAGAAAGTAAGTCTGCCGCAACAAACTTTGGATTTGCTGAATTATCGGCGATGACCAAAAGTTCACTTGGTCCCGCGGGCATATCTATCGCACAGCCGTCAGGATCAATACTCACCAGGTTTTTTGCTGCTGTAACAAATTGGTTCCCCGGTCCAAATATTTTATTCACCTTTTGAATTTTCTCATCACCGAATGCCATTAATCCAACTGCTTGTGCTCCGCCTATTTTGTAAAGTTCCTTAATGCCAAGGAGATTTGCAGTATATAAGATTGCCGGATGAAGCTGATTATCGTTAGGCGGGGAGCAAACAATAATTCTTTTACATCCTGCAATTAAAGCAGGTATGCCCAGCATTAAAAGTGTTGAAGGAAGAACTGCCGTACCTCCGGGGATATACAAGCCGACACTTTCAATCGGTAAATATTTTCTGCTGCAAGTTACGCCGGGTTGTGTTTCAATTATATATTCTGTTGGTACTTGCTCTTTATGAAATTTATAAATGTTTTTGAATGCATTTTTAATAGCTCGTTTAACATCAGCAGATAAAAATTTGTGAGCATTATTTATATCATTTTCATTAACGAGTAAATTTTTATCTGTAGCACCATCAAATTTATTAGAATATTTAATTGCTGCTGTTAGCCCATTCTTCTTAACATCCATTAAAATAGGTTTCACAATCTTGTAGATCCCCTCAAAGTTTACTGCTGATCTTTTAAGCAGCTGTTCCCTTTTACTCTTGCTTAATTTATTATAGAAGTAAGTTTTCATAAAATTATATTGGTTATTGGTTGTAAAAGAATTCCGGTCGCTCCTTCATTTTTAAGATCATCAACAATATCCCAAAATGTTTCAGTTGGAATAACGGCATGAACTGCTAATGAGTTCTTATCGGCTAAACTTAAAATCGTTGGACTTTTTAATGATGGAATTAGTTTAACTATTCTTTCTAATGAGCCGGCAGGGATATTCATCATAAGGTAATTTGATTTTTTTGCTTTTAACGCTGAATCAATCCGCATCTGCAAGTTTTGCTTCAGTTTTAGTTTTCCATTTTGTATATCATTATTTTTTGATTCAATAAGAACAGCCTGTGAATTAAAAACCACAAATGATTTTTTAAGTTTATTCATTTTTAAAGTGGTTCCCGTTGAAACTATATCGCAAATAAAATCAGCTATTCCCAATGATGTTGCTATTTCAACGGATCCGCTTAATTCAATTATTTTGGCATTTATATTTTTGTTCTTCAAATAATTTTTAAGCAAGTATTTATACGATGTAGCAATTCTTTTACCTTCTAGTTCTTCTATTCTATTGAGTGATTCATTTTCAGGAATAGCTATTCTAAGTTGACATTTACCAAATCCAAGTTGTTGAACAATGCGGCACTCTGCTTGTTTTTCCTGAAGTACATTCTCCCCAACAATTCCAAAATCGGCAACGCTATCTTGTACATACTCTGGTATATCATCATCACGTAGCTGAAGAATATCAAGATTAAAATTTTTTGCAGTCACAATTAATTTTTCGGAATTATTTTCAACATCAATTCCGCATAGCTTTAATAACTCAAATGTTTTAGTTGCAAGCCGTCCTTTTTTCTGCACCGCAATTTTTAGATTTCCATTTTCCATAATTATTTTCCTTTTTAAAAACAAAAAACCCCGGTGGGGACCGGGGTTTAATATAAAATTATATATAGCTCTACCTATCCGCCATCGCAGTTTCTGATTTCATGATGATGATGTAATAAGTATGTTTTCATTTTTCTTTTTTCTTTCAAAATTTGTTGTGCAATAATACAAATTTATTTTTATAAAGAACAAGGTATTTGTTTTAAAATTTCCATTTTTAATTCATATGAAAAATAACAAATGACAAAAAACAAATGACAATTGACAAATAACAAAAAACAAATATCGAATACTGAATTCTTGGCTGTCGAGGACCACTCCTCGACAGATTAAAATTAAACTATTTCTTCTCTACCACATTAAGTGTCTACTCAAACTATCTCATAATCATTATGAATATATTTCAATTTAACCCAGAACATTTTAATATCTCTAATTACTTCATCAACAATTCGATGAATCCAGAATTAGCGTTTTTGTCCCGGCTTTACATTTTTACTAAATGAATAAAGTAGTTTGATTTCTCCGTTCTCAATTATTATTGATTGCAGTGAGTGGAAATAACAAAATCAGCATGTTATTGTCGAGGAATGGTCCTCGACAACCTTGAATTTGTACCTATTACACCAGTAACGCAAATTGTTGCTGATAAGTTAGCCGGGTACTTGATCGGTTTACCGGTAATGTTCCCTGCGGAAGCAAATACAGGAATATTATTGCTCAAACAATTAGCAATTGCTAAAGTAACTATTTGCTCATCTAATTCAGCATTGTCGAAACCATAGCTAAAGTTTATAACAAATTTTTTATCGGGAAACTGATTTTTTAAAGCAGCGATATAATTAAATGCCGCTGCCAATTTTTCACTAAAATCCGGTTCACTTACAGCAGTAGCATTTTTATAAAACTTTATTGGTAAAATCTTACAGCCCGGTGCAACTCCAATGATACCCTCACCATTATTTATTTCTGCACCTATTATTCCGGCAACTTTGGTTTCATGGTAATAATTATCGTCATTAAGAACATAAGGCAAAATATTTGAGTTATTATCGTAAAAATTCCATCCATTAATATCATCGACATAACCATTATTGTCATCATCAAGACCATTTGACGGTATTTCATCTGTGTTAATAAAAATATTATCGTTTAGGTCTGGATGGCTAATATCCACCCCCATACCAAATACTGCGACCACTATATTATTTTCTCCTATGGTCCTATTCTGCCATACTGTCGGCACTTCGATTGCAAATAGATTATTTTGTGTTGATAATAACGGATCGTTGAATTGTGCGTAAATGCTATTTGCTAAAACTAATAGCATTATGTAAAAATAAACTTTTCTCATTGTCTACCTCCTTTATATATTAATGCTCTCTCTGAATGTCCTACTATAAATATAGATCTCTCAAATATTGCTATACCATTCAATTCATTCAATCTCCCTAAATTATCTTCAACTTCAGGATAGTAAATCCAAGTTTTACCATTAAAATGATATATTCTTCCTCGTTGGCTTATAATAAATACATCATTAACTCCATTCCCCCTAACTTTCGTTGAAAAGCCATATTGATTTATATTTATTGTGTTGTAACTATTATCAGTAATTTGAATTGTAGTATTTCCAACTAGATAACCTTGATTACTTTTATCCATCCAAATTGAACTAAAATTTCTGTTGCCTGCAGGTAATATTTCCATTAGGTTATTCCATACATTTCCATCGTAATGAATCAGTTGTGAATTATTCGAAAGACTAAATACAACTGTAAAAATACTATGAGAGTTAATGCCCCAGATATCACTTTGATTATATGGTGTACCGCCTATAATCTTTGTCCATTCAACTCCATCCCAATGTATGGTCGTTCCTTTATCACCTACTGCCCATACATCTTCCGGTGAACTTCCCCATACCGCTCTTAATGGATATACTGTATCTCCCTTTGCGTAAAAATATTCGTAATTATATTCTGCCCAACTGCTTCCGTTCCAAGTGGCTG
>JABFGH010000042.1 GCA_013112585.1 Ignavibacteriota bacterium
AAAGTTATGGATCTACTGCAGCGTCAAATGTGTATAAGACACAAATATATAGGTCTGCAAAATTTTAATAATTGCATCCAAAAGCAAGAGCATTTTTAAATGATATTATTATTCAATCAGAAACCCAACTTCTTAGATAAGTTGGGTTTCTTGAATTTTCAAAAATCCATTTTCCTCATACCTATGTGGCAAATTGCAAAATCATATTTTACCGGATCATCAGCATCGTACAATTTTAATTTGTTTGTAATCTCCTCTGCCATTTTCCAACTTATAATTTTGCCTCTCGTTAATCTTAACTTTTTACCAATTGCTGCAACGTGTGTATCTACCGGTATAATCAGCTTGCTTGGATCAATTTCAAACCACAGTCCAAAATCTAAGTCATCATTACGCACCATCCATCTTAAAAATAGATTAAATCTTTTGCATGCACTTCCCAAAGCCGGATCGGGAAACATAAACTTCATTCCCCTGCTGACTTTTTTATTTTTTGTAGAAATACTTAAAAGATTTTTTGCAAAAAAGGAAAGGCTGTTTTTTATGCTGGTATCTTTTTCAAAGTAATAAAGAAGAAATAAATATTTTAGCGATCCGTAAACCGAATAGATTTTTTGTAATCCTAAAAATAAATTATTGATATCATCGGGTGTATAAAATCGATGCTTCAGCAATTTAAAGTTTTGTGAATCTTTTTCTTCAGAGTAGTTTATTACAAACTCGTATGGACTTTCTCCCATGGCGGCATGAATAATTTCTAAGGATTTTATAATCTGTTTAATATTTCCGTAAGCAAAAATGGCAGATATAAAACTTGAAATTTCTATGTCGTGATAATCGTTATATCGATGCGGGAATTCTAAAGGATCGGGTGATATTTTTGTGAAATCAAAATATTTGTAATGGTAATTTAATTTTCTTTTTACTTTTAACTGAGCCGGACTAAGTTTCTGTTTCAACAGATGAAAACTCCATGATGATCATTTTTTTATTACTGCTTCAAACTGAAATATTTACATTAACATAGTTTTAATTATCACTGCGCTAAAAAGACTTAAAAGTGCCGAGAGCAAAGTTCCTATTAAAACATACTCGGCAAAGTTTTTTTCATCCATAGCTTTGAAACGTGCGAAAGCCTTTGCTGCAATTACAAGTCCCATGGCACCATACTGATTTGCGATAACTAAAATAAATATTATCACTCTTTCGAGTATTCCAATAATTCTTCCGGCTTTCAGTTCATTTTTATCAGTAACTTGTTCATCGCTGCCATTAGAAATTAAACCGAACAATTCAAATAAAATTCTAATTACAATATTTAATTCATTCATTACAAATAATACGCCCGAAAACATTATCCAGAAATATTCCATGTTTTCAATTGAAATAAATTCCATTATTCTAAAATATTTCTTAAAACCTTTAATACTTGCAATAACATTTTCATTAAAAGTAATTTCGAATGAACTTGAGAATAAAATATTTGCAGCAATTAAAATTAGCAGCAGTTCAATTACACGCGAAACATTAAGAACCGCTGCTCTCTTTTTTAATTCAATAAAATAGAATCCGGTAATAATAATCAAGGCAGCTATTAAAAATAATATTAGGTGTAGATTAATGGTAAATACTAAAAGAGGAATAATCATTATCACAGCTTTTATTACTGCATCTTTAATCGAAAGTGCTTCATCTCTGAAGAGAAAAATTAATCGTGAGATAAACACTACGGATATTGTATAAAATAATTCCAAGATTATTCCTTATAAATCTGAATTAATTTTAGCACTAATATTATTTGTAATATTTTTTATAGTATTAAGAGCGCCCGAACTTATAGTTTTATAAACTCCTCTTTCCGATATTTTTAATTTTTTTGCAATTTCTTTAATAGGAGTATCCGTATAAATCATTTCCATGCAAAGCGATCTATTTTTATTCCAATTCATTTTCAGAAATGAAATTAAATTTAATGTACTATTGAGCAGATCAATATCTTTTATATCTCCGCTTAAAATGATTTTATTTTCGCCTGCTTTTAATTTTGTTAGTGCTTCGCGTGCAGCATAGAATGCCGGTCCATCCATACCCAAAGCCTTTTTTTTAATTGAGGTAGTAATTTTACCAACACCTAACGAGAACCTTACTTTTACGGGATAGATACTATTTTCAATACGCTGCAGCAGGTAAAAAATATTATCCGCATTTGAAAAGACAGCCTGAAATTCATCTCCAAGAGTTATTGTAAAAGCCGAGTTTAAATTATCTGTTTTTTTATTAATTGAATTAAAAACTGTTTCTAATTTTTTTTGTACACCTGCCCGGTTACTAAGTTTTTGCGAGTCAACAATATCCCCAATTAAAACAATCTTTTTCATTTGTTTTCACAATTATTATTTATTAGTGGAAATATACAAATTGAACTAAATAAGTACAATATAAATTTTGAACCATATTAGTTCATTTTGACAATATTGAACCATATCAGTTCATTTTACTTTTTGAACCATTACAGTTCAATTACCTACCTTTGAACCAATGCTGTTCAGTATCCTCTTATCAAATCAGACATTTCTCTAATAGCTTTTTCCAAACCGACAAATACCGAACGGGCAACTATAGCTTGACCAATACTAATTTCATCAATATCTGTAATCACTCTAAAATCTTTAATATTCTGATAATTAAGACCATGACCGGCATTAACTCCAAGTTCTAATTTATTAGCATGTTTGGCGGCAACTCTAATTCGTTCAAGTTCTTCAAGCATCTCTTCATCAGTTTCAGCGTTAGCAAAAGTACCTGTATGTATTTCTATAAAGTCGGCTTCAATTTCAGCAGATGCATCAATACTGTTTACATCGGGCTCAACAAAAAGAGATACTGCAATATCGTCTTCATGCAATTTTTCAATAGTTTCTTTTAAGTGTTCAAGATTATCGAGAACATTCAATCCCCCTTCGGTTGTTAGCTCCTCACGTTTTTCAGGTACAAGTGTTGCAAGTTCAGGTTGAATATCGAGTGCAATATCTATTATATCTTGATCAGCCGCCATCTCAAAATTAAGCTTAGTGGAAATCATTTCGCGCAAAAGTCTAACATCTCTCTCAGTAATATGCCGCCTGTCTTCGCGCAGGTGAACAACAATTCCGTCAACTCCAAATTGCTCTGCCATAAGTGCATAAGTCACCGGGTCAGGCTGGGTTTCTGCACGTGCATTTCTTAAAAATGCAACGTGATCTACGTTTAATGTAAATTTCATTTTTACTCCTATAACTATTTATAATATTCCAAATTAAAATATTTTTGATATCAAATTAAAGAGTGAATTTATTCCAATTCCATAATCATCCGACTTAAAACGAGCAACAGAAATCAAATCAATTCCAAGCATAATTCCAAAATGTACAAGAACCCCGTAAATGAACGAGCGCGTTCTGAATGCTAAAATGCCGAGTGCTATTCCGCCAAGTATGGCACTGAATGTTTCAAGTTCGGGCTTGCCGTTATGTAAAATTACAAAGGGTATCATTTGAATAAGAATTGCATAGTACCCGAATTTTTCTTCGAGCCCGAACTGCATATAGCCGCGCCAAATAAATTCCCACGAGAACATATATGTGAGCATTCCGATTTCATAAATTAAAAAGATTGACCAATATTCGCGTGCAGATTTTAAGTGAGGATATTTTGCCGCAAAATCGGGCTGCGATGATGCAAACCATAATAGCGGCAGCATAAATATGAGAAAGATAAGAGTAAGTTTTAAACCTGTTTTATAGTCACCTAAACTCATACCAAAATTTGATACTTTTTCCTTAAAGAAAAGTTTTATTACTAAAATTGGCAGCAGAACAAATGGCACTAATTCAGAAAAAAACCAATACATATATTCGTATAGTTTCACTTCCGGGTTATCCTGAAAATACTGGTAGTAAAAATTCTTTCTGAAAAATCTGCGGGATGTGTAATACCACGATATAGTTTGAAATGCAGCCACACTAATAAAAATAGTAACAGCTTTTTTATCCAAAGATTTAATTATTTGAATAAGGTTTTTTATTTCAGCTTTTGTATCAAATTTCATAAATAGAATTTAGGGAAAGTTTTAATAATCAAAAAATATAAAGAGTTCAGTTTTAAAAATTCATTTTTTAAGAACTAACTTTATTTTGACGGTTTAATAATACCAATGGTATTTTAAAATCTAATTTTTTATGTTAATATCAGATACTTACCGTTACCCCGATTATAATTGGACATAAAATAATAATGGGAGAAATAATTGAAACGAATAATAATTTGTGCCGACGGCACCTGGAATAAACCTGAAGAAGATTTATCAAAAGACTTTCCGACAAACGTATTAAAATTTGCGCGTGCACTCGCACCGATTGATAATAGCGGAACGGAACAAGTTGTATTTTATGATTGGGGTTTAGGATCATATCATGATTCTACAACAGCAGGAGCGTTCGGTTCTGGCATCAACAAAAATATTGCCGATGGATATAGATTTATTGTACAAAATTATAATCCCGGTGATGAACTTTACTTTTTCGGTTTTAGCCGCGGGGCATATACGGTAAGAAGTTTATCGGGACTAATTTATAATTGCGGAATACTTCAGCGCAAATATGCAAATAGAACTCATGAAGCTTATGATCTTTATAAGAACAATGATATACATCCGCGCGACCCATACTCTGTAAATTATAGAAAAAAATACTCGGTTGATTACGATGTTAGAGTAAAATTTATTGGCGTTTGGGATACTGTTGGGGCATTAGGCATTCCCATACGTATGCTTGGCTTTTTGAATGAAAAACATTTATTCCATGATAATAAAATAGGACCAAACATTGATGTAGCCCGTCATGCATTATCAATTGATGAAAAGAGAGATGACTTTGAAGCTACAATTTGGAAGCAGCGAAGTAAAATGGATTTGAAACAAGTTTGGTTTGCCGGGGTTCATGCTGATGTCGGCGGCGGTTACAAACCGAATAAAAAGGGTGAATTACTTTCTGACATTCCCCTTCAGTGGATGATTAATGAAGCTAAAAAAACAGGTTTAAATTTTGAAGATCACTTATTAAAAAATATTAAGGGAAACAGCAAAGCAGAACAGCATGAGGAGTATCAAGGGTTTTTTAAACTGATGGGTAAACGTATTAGAAAAATTTATAAACACACATATATTCATAACAGTGTTAAGGAACGATACAATTCAATGAGTGATTACAATCCCGATCCGATAAATGATTTTGTCAAAAAGTACGGCTGGATAAATTTGACAGATTAATTTTATTTGAATCAATCCCTTTAAAATTATTTTTTTCTAGGTAATGTCCGTTAAATGCCCGGGTTAATAAATTAGGCAGATTTTAACCATCAGAAATTTGTTTCCAACCTCTTATCTATTAAATTTTGATTTAGTAAATCTATCATTAATGCTCTATCCGACTATGAAAGCGAAAAGTATAATTAAAAATTTATTTCCTGATTTTGTTCTAAGAATATACCTGAACTATAGGCGCAAGAAGGAATTAAAAGAATACTCCGGCAGTAATGTTGAATGCCCTATTTGTAAATCTAAATTTAAAGTTTTTGCCGACTTTGGAAAAGAAAAGAGAAAAAATGCAAGGTGTATAAATTGCGGTTCGCTGGAACGAACAAGACTACTGTGGAAATACTTTGCCGATAATACTGAACTGCTGAATTCAAACTCAAAAATTAAGCTGCTGCACTTTGCTCCCGAAAAACCATTTTTTAATGAGTTTACTAAATTAAAAAATATTGAATACACGCCTTGCGATCTATTTCCCAACAAGTACAATCATTATAAATCAAATACTAAAATTACAAAAGCTGATATTACAGATATACCATTTGACGATAATACTTTTGATGTTGTGCTTTGTAATCATGTATTAGAACACATATCTGATGACAGATTAGCTATGGCTGAACTATTTAGAGTTATGCAAAATGGCGGCTGGGGAATTTTTCAGGTGCCTATTGATTACAAAAGAGAAATAACTTATGAAGATCCTTCAATCATTTCGGAAGCAGAACGGGAAAAAGCATTCGGGCAATTTGATCACGTCAGGTTATACGGATTGGATTATAAAAATAGATTGGAAGAATCCGGATTCAAAGTTATAGCTGATAATTTTATTGAACATTATTCCGATGAAGAACTATATAAATTTGGATTTGTGAAACCGGAGCTAATCTATTTTTGCGAAAAGTGATGAAGTGTTATCGAAATGTTAATCCCATTTAAAAATAAATATTTTCTGCATTCATCCTTAGATAATTTTCGGATTATTCCGAACTCTTTTTAAAAAGTATATTTTCAAAAATTCAAAACTTGATTCTTCACTTTTAATCTTTTAGCTTAGTAAAGTTTGTGTTCTTATTAAAAGGCTATCTATGTTGAAATCAATTCAAACAACTTTAATCTTCACCGCAAACCTATTCTTAATTTTATCTATTCTTATTTTATCTTCATGTCAATCCGACCACCCCAAATCAAAAGAACAAAAACCAAAAGTTTCTCGTGATTTAGAGGAAATCAAAAAAGAAGGTGTGCTGAGAGTATCAACAACATACAGCAGTACCAGTTACTTTTTATACCGCGGTGAACCAATGGGATTTGAATATGAATTATTGGAAAGGTTTGCCGAATATCTTGGTGTGGAATTAGAAATTAATATTGCTCAGGATATTGACAGTCTTATCTACAACTTAAATTACAGTGATATTGATCTTGTAGCACATGGTTTAACAATTACCTCCGAAAGAAAGAAAAGAGCTGCATTTACCGATTATCTCTACTATACAAATCAAGTGCTTGTACAGCGGCAGCCCGATGATTGGCGGACTATGAAATGGAGTACGCTTCAGAGGCATTTAATACATGATGCTATCGAACTTATCGGGGATACAGTTTCGGTTAGAAAAAATTCAGCTTATCTGCATCGACTTAAAAATCTATCGAGAGAAATTGGCGGTACTATCTTTATCGATACACTTGAAGGAAATTTTTCGACAGATGAAATTATTGAGATGGTAGTTGATAAAAAAATAAAATACACAGTAGCCGATAAAAATATTGCCAGTATAAATAAAGCATATTACCCAATTCTTAATATCAAAGTGCCGATAAGTTTTTCACAAAGAATTGCTTGGGCTGTTAGTTCAAATTCTAATAATTTACTAAAAGCCGCAAATGACTGGCTCAAAGAAGCGAAAAACGAAGTTGATTATTTTGTAATCTACAACAAGTATTTTAAGAATAGCAGAAGTATTAGAAAAAGAGTAAAGAGTGATTTTTTTAGTTTAAATAAAAATCAAATTAGTAAATATGATAAACTGATCAAAAAGCATGCGGCAAAAATAAATTGGGATTGGAGATTATTAGCATCATTAATCTACCAGGAATCAAGGTTTAAACCGAAAGCCGCTTCATGGGCAAAAGCAAAAGGCTTAATGCAAATTATGCCGGCAACAGCTAAAGAACTTGGCGTAACCGATAGAACTGATCCCGAACAAAGCATTAGGGGCGGAACTGAATATTTAAAAATACTTTGGAATAGATTTGATGAGATACAAGACTCACTGCAGAGAATCAAATTTACAATGGCTTCTTACAATTGCGGAATTAATCATGTTATTGACGCACAAAAGCTCGCCGAGAAACATGGTAACGAAAAATTTACCTGGGATGATAATGTAGATAAGATGCTGCTTAACTTGAGTTACCCAAAGTATTTTAATGACCCAGTAGTTAAGTATGGTTATGTAAAAGGCGCTGAACCATATACTTATGTTGAACAGATTTTTGAACGATATGAACATTATAAAAAGTTTATTAATTAGAATAAAAAATCCG
The DNA here is from genome assembly GCA_013112585.1 of Ignavibacteriota bacterium. Taxonomy (GTDB): domain Bacteria; phylum Bacteroidota; class Ignavibacteria; order Ignavibacteriales; family Melioribacteraceae; genus IGN16. The sequence goes on from JABFGH010000042.1 coordinate 7,901, forward strand.
GAAAGCATTTCTGCAATCCGGATATTTATTTAATCCTCACTTAACAAGTTTTATTTCTTCGGTAAAATTCTACCCGGTGTCCAGGGTGCACCGTACCTATCAAGTTCAGCTTCAATTGATTTTAAATCTTCATTAACTATTTTTTTAAGCTGTAAAACTATTCCCGGTAATTTCTCACTTAAAATTTCGTAAGCTACTTTTTGGTTTTTAGTCACACTCGCAGTTGATTCCCAAGTCGGGTCAACCATGTGGTCAATTCTCCAATTAAGAGGAACTGTTGCCGGTGGTATTTCCTCCAGGCTCGCCTTTGCAGGCTGACCTTTAAATTTAAATAACAAGTCATCGACTTCACGCGCAGTATTATCAATTTTTTGAATGAATGAATAATCAAGCCCCGCAGTTGTGATTGCAGTCTGCTTCATCAACTCTAATTTCTCTTTAGAATCTTCCGCCTGTTTTCTTAAACCAATATACCTCGATGCGAGTTTAAGAGCTTTTCTTTCAAAAGCTACCTTTGCTTTTCTATCTGCCGCAGGAAGAGTAGTATTATTAAGCACAACAGCTTTAAACTCTTTCGGCTCGGCTAAACTTTTTTCTTCACCTTTACTTACAAGTTTCATTTCTACTTTGTATTTGCCCGGTAAAGCCAGTAAGCTGCTTGTAGGTTTTGGTGTCGGGTCAAATTTATTATCCTTCAATTTTATCGGATAAATGTGGTCATACTTTAGATCCCAAACAACTCTGTTAATTCCCGCTTTGGCTGGAGCCGTAATTTTTTTAACCTCTTGCCCTGTTTCATCGGTAACTGAAAAAATTAAATAGGGGGATAGTTCGTCATTCTCTTTCCTAATTTCATCATAACTCGGCTGGGGAATTCTTTCGCCATTTTCAAAAAGCTTATTCTCTTTTTCTTTACGTAATTCTTTTAAGGTTTTTGGAACATCTTTTAAGTAATAAGTAAAGACAGCACCAAATTCGGGATTGGGAGCTTTAAAGTATGCAGAACCTTGCCCGTATTTATTTCCTTTCATGTGATACATTAATGCATCGTCAATTGGAAAAATGTGTGCCTCTTTTTCAAACAAATCTTTTGATGCAGTTCGCAATGGAGAGTAATCATCCAGTATATAAAATCCCCTGCCGAATGTTGCAATCACTAAATCTTTTTCTCTTTCCTGAATAACAATGTCGGGAACCTTTACTCTCGGTAAACCATTCTTCAATTGAATCCATTTACCGCCGCCGTCAACGGAGAAATATACTCCCCACTCGGTGCCGACAAATAATAAATTTTTATTTACAGGGTCTTCTACAATAGTATTTACCGCACCATTTTTCGGAAGGTTGCCTGAAATTGAGTTCCAAGAATTTCCTTTATCGGTACTCTTCAAAACATAAGGTTTAAAGTCATCCATTTTGTGATTATTAAAAGTCGCATAAACTACATTCTCATCATAACGTGATGGAAGAATATCGCTTACAAAAGTAAACTTAGGCACATCAGGAAATCCGCTTACCTTCTTCCAAGTTTTTGCATCTTCAGAAATTTGAATTAAACCGTCATCAGTACCGATAAAAATTAAATTCTCTTTTACGGGAGATTCAGCCATCGCAACAATTAATCCGTATTGAGAAGTGCTGACATCTTTCATAACAGCATCAGCGCTCCAATATTTATCCATTACTTTAAATGAATTTCTATCGGTCTGTGTAGTTAAATCACCGCTAATAACTTCCCAGCTTTCACCACGGTCTTCACTTCTAAAAACTCTTTCGGCAGCAATGTATAAGCGGGTGTGCGCATGGGGGCTTATCAAAAAGGGAGTATCCCAATACCACTTGTAAGTCTTTTCATTCTTGCCCGGTTCCGGTCTGATTAACAACAATTCTTCACTCTTTTTATCATACCTAACAATATTGCCGTACTGCCATTCGGAATAAACTATGTTTGGGTCAGTCGGATCAATCTCCTGAAAGAATCCGTCACCGCCGACAGTCATAAACCAATCGCTATTTACTATGCCATCGTTAGTTAAAGTTTGTGAAGGACCGCCCATACTTTGATTATCTTGTGTGCCACCGTAAACATTATAAAATGGATATTCATTATCAACATTAACTCTGTAAAACTGTGTTACAGGAAGATTTGATTTAAACTCCCAATGAGTTCCCATGTCATACGATTCATAAATGCCCCCGTCACCGCCAATTAATAAGTGATCAGTATTAGTGGGGTTAATCCATAATGCATGATCATCAACATGCCGATTTTTCAATCCTAATTTTCTCCAAGTTTTACCGCCGTCCAGGGTATAAACTGAAACAACATCCATTAAATAAACTTTATCAACATCAACCGGATCGCAGAATATTTCATTAAAGTATTGCCCTTGAGCAAATTTATCACTCATTTTTTTCCAGTCAGCACCACGATTAGTTGAGCGGTAAAATCCGCCGTCCTCTTTACTTGCTTCCATACTTAAGTAAATATAATCGGGATTGGCAGTTGAAACGGTAATATCCATTCCGCCGATATGACCGCTTGGTAAACCGGTCATAATCTTATTCCAGGTTTTGCCGGCATCAACTGATTTATAAACTGCCGATTCGGGACCGCCGCCAATTTTTGTAAAGACATGTCTTCTGCGCTGTTCGCTTGTAGCATAAATTACATCCGGGTCTCTTGGGTCGAACGCCATGCTGTTAACCCCCGTGTGTTTACTGATCTCTAAAACTTTTTCCCAGGTCTTACCGCCGTCGGTAGTTTTGTAGCAGCCTCTTTCCCCGCCGGGTCCCCATACCGAACCTTCCGCTGCAACATAAACTACATCGGAATTTCGCGGATCAATTAATATTTCTCCAATTTGCCGAGATTCCCGCAAACCCATATTTGTAAACGACTTTCCGCCATCGGTAGATTTGTAAATTCCATCACCATAACCTAAGGCGCGCTGATGGTTGTTCTCTCCTGATCCAACCCAGACTACATGAAAATTATTCGGGTCAAGTTCCACTACTCCAAGTGAGTAAGGGAGTGTGTCCCCTATTGCTTTCCAGGTAATTCCGTTATTAGTTGTTTTCCATAAGTTTCCGCTGGATGCAGCAACATAGTATTCATTAAAATTATTTGGGTTAACCGCAAAGTCGGATACCCTGCCGGAATTCCAAGCCGGACCAATGTTCCGCCATTTTAATCCACTGAATGTTGAGGACTGCATTTTCGAATCTTTAGTTTCATCTTCTGCATAAATGTTAAGAGCCAACAGTACTAAAAGAACTAACGATAAAACTTTTTTCATTATTACCTCTAAAGTTTTTAATAATATATTTAAATGATATCTACAGAATTAAGACGATGTGAATATTAATCTGTTACAACATTAATTTATAAAAATAAATTGTTTTGAAAGAATGGAAAGAGCAAGATTTTTGGAAAGAGTTGATAAAAAAGTAAAACGGATTGCTTGCAATCAGTTATTTCAATACGCAGATTGCAAGCAATCTACGTTACTTTGAAGTCAAAATTTTAATTTCAACAATTCAATGATATCATATTTGATGTTAATTTTTACTAATCATAATAGCTACTTTCCCCCGCCGCCGGAATTGCCGCCTAAGCCTGTTGGCAGCAGACCGGAAAGCTTTGTTACTAAACCTATAATTGCAATGATAGATGTAATAATTGATGTTAGATTGCTGAGAATATTTTCCTGGAATGCAATGAAGAATGCAAGTGCTAATATTAAAAGAATTATCGGCGCACGATAATTTGACCACTGCCCCTTGCCGTAATATTTTTTTAGAACTCTCCTGGTTTCATCCGATTCAAATTTTGTAATTATATAATTTCTAAAACTTCTATTCATAAGATCAAAGTAGCGGTTATTTGTTATTAGTCCTTTGTACAACAATACTTTTATCACTTCCTTATTTTTATCATTCAAAACAAGGTCGTCAGCAAGATCATATAAAAATATTTTTTCTTTATCGGAGCAGGCAGACCAAATACTTTCATAGTAGCCATGCGCCATTTCTTCAATTTCGAGAATAATTTTTTCAACCGGATTTTTAGTTTGGGTTTTTTCAAGTTTGCTTACAAAATCACTGATGGCTTTAAATTGATGGTCTCTTAAATAATTTGAAACATTCAATTCATCATAAATAAGTTTATATAATTGAGGTGCTCTTGCATCTGATGGAATATTTAATTTTAAATTTTCATTATCGGAAATTGGCGCATATAAATGAACAAAAATATGTTTAACTGACTGAAGCAGGCTTCGCAGTTCTTTTAGCAGACTTAACTTTTCACTATTCTCTTCTAATTCTATTTTTGCATCGGTTCTATCAATTATACTTTTGAAACTACAATCAAAAACTAAAACAAATTGTATCCGGCGGAATTCAATACATTTAATTATCTGTTCAAATTTTTTAATATCCGCCTGCGGATTTTCAATATTGATGTGAATATTATTTATAATATTTTTCTCTTTACAATCCTTAAATGGATCTGCCGCTGCAGGGTCTAAATCATCATAATTTAATTCCTTTGCTTCAATAGATGAAAGCTTGGTTACTTCATGGCGGCTTGGGAACTGCACCATCAAATTGTAGCCGGAATTGAAACGCTGTTTCAGAACATCGGAAAATTTTTCGTTAATGGCTGATAGTTCAATTGAGGTACCAAACATTCTTGCCGAAGTAAATTTAATTATCTTGAATAACAGAAATAGAATTGCCAGAAAAATAAAAGCGAATGAAATAAAACTTACGTAATTGTTAAATCCGAACTTTGAACTTGTGCCTTTAAAATAAAGTGAGCTTTTAAATGAACTATCGGAATAATGAATTCTTTCGGGTGAATATTTTAAATATGTAGTATTACCCATCCGCTTAATAACAGCTTTTCCGGCATCATCCATTCCTAATTTAATTAAGCTTTTTCTTTCACTGCCGTAGCTATCGAGATTAAGCTCCATAAAGTGCAGGATATTATCGAGTCCTGTATTTACCTGTTCGCTGGCAGTGTTAAATTCATTACTGTTTGAGGGTTCTAAATATTTGAGAAAATAAATCCCCTTATTCTTTCGTTCATTTTTGTAGGGAGTAAGTTCTTCTCTAATATTTTTTTTATAAAATTCATCAAACGAATAATTACGCTCCCCGCTGTTAATTCCATAGTTAAAAAGATTATATGTTAATTCAGATTTTACTTCAAAATTAAAAAAGATTGTAAAAAAGATAAGTGTTGGTAATACCAGAATAAATAAAACCCATGTGTAGAGATACAGGTAAAATGTGCGTACTTCATACCATTTTGAAAAAATATTTTTTGGTGAAATAACTAAAATTATATTGATAGCAATTAACAATAGATCGGCAATAATTAAAACATCAAAATCAGCCTTAGCTTTATTTGCGTAGTAGAATAAACTAAATATAAAAATAGATGAGGGAAATAATGCCCCGGCTAAATGATTTTTTCTAAAATGCCGCCAAGAATTATACTGAGTTAAAGTATAAGTGAAGACCAACTGGGTAATTACAAAAAGGAACAATAAAAATATTGTATTTACCGCGCTCGAAAAAAAGTAGCTAATTATTAAAATTATAATTGCGGTAAAATTTGCTGCTGTAACTTTTCTATATTTATTTATTAGTGTTTTATCAGGTCTAAGCCATGCAGCAATATCAAAACTTCTGTTTAGTCTTGATTTTTTTAAAGTAACCAAACGCGATCCAATTACGAGCATTAGGAATAGGAGAAGGACGGCGAAGGTAAAAATAAATGTTAAAAATGTAATTTGAAGTTTAACTGAGTTTGCAATTGTATCATCATGAAAAGTAACAATGTAAAGCGGCAGAGTTGATAATGGCTGTATATAACACGAGTGAAAGGTTCCTAAGTATTTTACTCTAAAGTAAGATTTTTGATTTCCATAAATTGCCTGAAGCAGCTGCTCCGAATTTTCTGTTTCGGCAATAAAGTTTTCCTGCAGCATTCTATCGCTGTTCGAATGAAATTTTACTTCACCATCACTATTAATTATACTAAAACCATAACCCGGCGGAAGTATAGTATTTATAACCGATGTGAGCCGGGAAGTTGCGGCATAAACATCATCACTATGCCGTTTAGAAATTACACCTAACTTTTCGCCGCTCGTGTTAGACACAATCGCCTCTATCATCAGTTTCATTTCGTTCAGCCGCCACTCGCCGCTCTCTTTAAAATATTTTCGGAAACTGTAATTACTTTTAACCGGCGTTCCTTTTCTGGAAGAAATAATTGTGTCCTGATCCCCATCACTATTCATTTTGTAAAGGTATTTGAAAAAAGGATAAGCATTTTTGTTTAGTTTAATTTGCTTTCTTTCAATAGATGATGCAGAATTAAAAATATCAATTGACTCTACAACGAACTCCTTCTTAAAGATATCTTTTCCCTCAATAAACAAATCCAGAGTGCTGCTTATCCTGGATACTTCACGAGTAAATTTTAAGCTGACACTATCGGAAAGTGATTTTAGAAGAATCTTTTCATCTGCTTTTCTCTGTAAATGATTTTGCAGACTTAGTACAATTAAGAATGTGAAAAAGGTTATAAAGATTATTGAACCCGCCGAAAACAATAGATCGGATATCTTCAGCATGGAATTTTTGCTGATCAATTTTAATTTAATAAGCGGTATGCTGAAGAGAAAAATGAAAAATATAATTAATAGAAGTATGGCAACAAATGGATTGATAGACCGTGCCTGCTGAACATATTTGTCTTTACCTATTACCCCCCCAATGTAATACGCTTCGTTATTTTTTAATTTAACCGGACGCAAAAATAAAACATAATCAACTCCCGATAACTCAACTTCTTTAATTACACCGGATGATAAATGTTTTGAAGCATCAGCGAGACTATCAAGATTATTTAATTCAATATCACCCTCAATTGTACTGTAAACCATTTTACCCGATTTATTATTTGGTGAGTTTTTTTTCAAAATTAATAACCCTTCAAAAACATCTTTACGCTCAAGAGGTTTAAAAAAATCATTTTTGTTAATTTTGAAAAACAGCGTATCACTTTTTGAAAAACGCTTAAAACGATTTCCGTAATCGGCGTAATACTTTAAAAGTTTATAATCCCGGCTGAAGTAAAAATAGTCCTTGCTTAATGAATCTGTTGCCTCTAATTCCAAGCCCGAAAGATATTTTACCGGTTTTTCTGCAGGACCCGAATCAGCCCTTTCTATTAAAAGGCTGTCTCTGAATTCTTTTTTATTTTCAAAAATTATACGAAAACTATTTTCCCTATCCTCAAAATTTTTTGCTATTTGAGTTAATACACGAAAGCTCTTTTGGGTTAATGCCTGCTCATTATTTTTTACAAAAATTAAAAAGTACCACGAGAAAAACATTATTACAAAAAAGACTGCCGCAAATAACATCCAAACGCTTACATCTTTTTTGTTTTTTGAACTAACTTTATTTTGCTTACTCATTTTACCCCCGGGTTTTTAGTTTTTTTTTATGACATAAATAACAGAAAGTTATTGAGGACACGAGGTATTGTTTTATAAATTATCGATTATATAGTTATTGAGCAACAAGAATATTTTATTTATCGAAATGAAATGCGGGTTGGAAGGTTGCAGGTTTGCAGGTTTGCAGGTTTCAAGTTGGAAGGTTAAGAGATTAGGAGTTTAGGAGTTTAGAAGTAGAGGAGTCGATAAGTCAAATTGTGAAAGTCGGTAATCTAAAATCAATTCTGGATTCTGGATTCTGGGTTCTCGATCCTCGATTATTTCAATTAGTTTAAATTTTTATTGATTTACTTAAAATAAAATAACACTTGATAATTACTGCTTAATTGAAAATGAATTTTTTATTGATTAAGTTAAGTACAGAAAACAGAAATCAATTTGGTATAATGATTTAATAATTTATATAGATAGTTAAAGAATTGTACATGAAACAGACAGACCAATTTATCAGCAGTTTCAAAACTTCAAACATATCTCCATTATTGTTAATTCCATCTTTAATAAATCAATCGGTAGTTATTAAAATAAATTACTGAATTGAAATACATAACTAATTAGGAGAAATAACATGAGAGATTTACTTTACTTCGATTCAATGGTAACCCCTAAAATCATTACCTTTGTTTATTGGCTTATGCTTATTGGTATTGCAATTGCAGGACTTGGAATGATTTTCAGCGGATCAGGAATTATGGGTGTTTTAGGTGGACTATTAACTATTGCTCTCGGCGCACTTGTTATTAGAATTTATTGCGAGTTACTGATCGTACTTTTTAAAATTCATGAAAATTTGAAAAAGGTTGCTGATAGTAAAGGATTGTAAGATATTCATTTGGTCACATCCGGTTTGGGTGTGACCTATTTATTTTTAAACATTATCGTTATTTTAGGGCAGTAATTTTATTATTATTTTGAAATTACAAATAGGCATTACCTCAATTATCTTTTATTTTAAATTAATCATTATGCCGGTTTAATATGACGAAAAAATATCTATCCAATCTTTTTAAAACTCACCAAAAAGGCGATGCAAGAGAAGAATCATATTACACGCATCTTGCAGATCTTATTTCGGTTTTTTCTGAAACTAATAAAAGTACATCTTCCGGGCGGAAAAGAAAAAAGATTGATATTACAATCCTTCCAAAAAAAACAGAAGCCGGGAACCCCGATTTTAGAATTTGGGATGGGAAGCAGAAAATTATTGGCTACATTGAAGCAAAAAATTTAGGAACTGATTTAGATAAGATTGAAGAAACAGAACAGCTTAAAAGATACCTGTCAACTTTTCCAAATGTTATTTTAACTAACTTTACCGAATTTCGTTTGTACCGTGATGGTGAACTAGTTGATAAGATTTCTATTGCCCGCCCTTTTGTTATTAAAAAACTTTCAACTGTTCCCCCTCTCGAAAATGAAGACAAACTTTTTGAACTGCTCGAAAGATTTTTAGATTTTTCAATACCAAATAAATTTACCGCAAAATCATTGGCAATAGAACTTGCTAAACGTACTAAATTTTTAAAGGATGAAATTGTTCGGGAAGAATTAAAAAGCGGTACAAAATCAATTCATGGTTTTTACGAGGCATTTAAAGAATTTTTAATTGCCGGAATTAGTGAAGATGAATTTGCCGATCTCTATTCTCAAACAATTACATACGGATTATTTGCTGCAAGGCTGCGGGCTAATAAAGATTTTAACAGAAAGTTAGCCTTCTCATTTATTCCTAAATCTATTGGAATTTTGAGAGATGTATTTAAATTTATTTCTTTGGAAGATTTACCGCAGCAGATGGAAATAATTATTGATGATATTGCCGAAGTGTTATCGGCAGCGGACGCCAAAAAAATTCTCGATCAATATTATCATGAAGGAAAAGGCAGTGACCCGGTTTTACATTTTTACGAAACTTTTCTTTCAGTTTACGATCCGGCAACAAGAGAAAAGCGGGGAGTTTACTACACACCCGAACCGGTTGTTTCATTTATTGTTCGTTCGCTTCATCAAATACTTAAAGATAAATTTAATATTGCCGATGGACTTGCATCAAAAAATGTTACCCTGCTTGACCCTGCCGGAGGAACGCTGGGTTTTTTAGCAAAAGCAATTGAAACTGCCGTTGAAGAATTTGAGAGCAAGTACGGTAAAGGTGCAGTTAAAAATTTTCTTAAAGAACAAGTACTGCAGAATTATTACGCCTTTGAGCTTATGATGGCGCCCTACGCAATTGGACATATGAAAATGTCGTTTTTGCTTGAGGAACTTGGTTACCGAATGGAAGATGATGAACGTATAAAATATTACCTGACGAACACACTTGAAATGAAAGAACTTGATGAATCTAAATTTCCGGGTATGTCATCACTTTCCCATGAAAGCCATGAGGCGGGTAAAGTTAAAAGAAAGGAACCGATTCTCGTAATACTCGGCAACCCTCCTTACTCGGGTCATTCCTCAAATACAGGAGTATGGATTTCCGATGTTATAAAAGAATACTATCAAATTGACGGCAAATCACTTGGCGAAAAAAATCCTAAATGGCTTCAGGATGATTACGTTAAGTTCATCCGTTTTTCTCAATGGAAAATTGACCAGGCTGGCGAAGGTGTTTTAGGATTTATTACAAATCATAGTTATCTCGATAACCCTACATTTAGAGGAATGCGTAAATCATTGATGAATAGTTTTGATGAAATTTATATTCTTGATTTACATGGCAACAGTTTAAAGAAAGAAAAATCGCCCGATGGAAGTAAAGACGAAAATGTTTTTGATATTCAGCAAGGCGTTGCAATTGTATTTATGATCAAATATAAAAAAACCAAAAAATTAAAAGTCCACGCTTAATAATAAAAAGTCCTCTCCTGAGAGTGAGAAAGTCCCCTCTTGAGAGGGGATTTAGGGGTGTGTAAAAAAATGGCGAGAAGAAAAATAATACCCTACAACCCAAAACTAAAACAACTTGCCCGCAAACTGCGGAACAACAGCACAAAATCTGAAGTGCTACTATGGAACAACCTGAAAGGAAAACAGATTTTAGGTTTCGACTTCCACAGGCAGAGACCCATTTGTAATTACATTGTAGATTTTTACTGCAGCGAATTACTGCTTGCTATTGAAATTGACGGTGAAAGCCACTACGGAAACGAGAAGCGGGATGCAAGTCGGCAGAAGGAAATTGAAAAGTTTGGCGTTAGTTTTATTAGGTTTGATGATAGTGAGGTTTTTTATAATCTTGATGGCGTTGTTAAGAGTATTGAGGATTGGGTTGCTAAGCACTCTTAACACACCCCTGATGCTTCGCATCGTCCCCTCTCAAGAGGGGATTTGTACAGGAGGGATTTTTACGTTGAGGAGAATTGCTTTGCAATTCTCAATTACGGATTTTGAATTATAATATTGGAGATTTTTTATGGCTAAAGTTTTTCATTCGGAAGTGTTTGGTTTACGTGAACAAAAATATGATTGGCTGAATAATAATTCTATCCAAAGTATTGAATGGAATAAACTTGAACCGCAAAAAGAGTTTTTTCTTTTTATTCCGCAAGATCAAAAATTGCAAAAGATTTATCAATCGTTTGAAAAAATTACTGACATATTTCCTCTCAATAGTGTGGGTGTCGTTACTTCGAGGGATAGTTTTGTAATTGATGTTGATAAAAAGAAACTTAAAAAAAGAATTAAACAATTTCTTGATAAAAACTTTGATAATGATTTATTAAAACAAACTTATGGCTTAAAGGAAAATAAAAATTGGAAAATAGGTGAACGAAGAATTAAGCTTAGAAAGGATGAAGATTGGAAAAAATCTATTACAAAAATTCTTTATAGACCTTTTGATGTACAATGGATTTTTTATAATGACGAAATGATTGAAAGATCACGAAAAGAAATAATGCAGCATATGTTGGAAGATAATATTTCTCTTTGTTTTATGCGCCAGGTATCGTCCTCAGAATATTTTAGTCAAATATTGGTTAGTAAACACATGGTTGATAATAGAACATTTTTCAGCAGTAGAGGAATAATTCAACAAGCACCGCTTTATATCTATCCCAATATGGACAAAACTGATTTATTCAGCGAACACGAATCGGGCGAGAAAAAACCAAATATAAATCCGGATCTATTTGAAGAATTAAAAATTTCTTATAAGAAAGATATTACACCGGAAGAAATTTTTTATTATATCTACTCAGTTCTTTACAGCAATATTTATAGAACTAAATACGCAGAATTTTTAAAGATTGATTTTCCCCGTGTTCCCTTCACAAAAAATTATAAGTTATTTACGCAGTTTGGTAAACTCGGCAAACAGCTTGCAGATTTACATTTACTCAAATCTAAAACTTTAGAAAAAACAATATCCAAGTTCCCCATTAGCGGAAACAACAAAGTTGAAAAACCACGTTTCGACGGGGCTCAACGTGACGATGGAAAAGTTTGGTTAAATAAGGAACAATATTTTGATGGAATAAAGGAAGAAGTTTGGGAATATCAAATAGGCGGATACCAGGTTTGTTCAAAATGGTTGAAGGATAGAAAGGGTAGAATTCTTTCACTGGAAGAAATTCAAACTTATTGTAAAATTGTAACATCAATTTCCAAAACTATTGAACTGCAAAAAGATATAGATGAGTTATACAATATTTTAGAGCAACCGGGGAAATAAACATGAAAACGTTCTTATCATTTTTCCTACTCTCAATATTTTTCATTACCTCTTGCAGCAAAGATGAAACAATTACAGAACCAACGCGCGAGTATAATGAGAGGGAGTCGGGTAACTTCACTTTTAATAATTCCAAAGCAATAGTTATTGAAAATCAAACCGGTCCCTTAATAATTGAAGGGAGTGCCGATACTATGAATATTGGCTGGTTTTTGGATAAACACGTTTTTGCCGCCTCCTATAAGAATGCAAATGATATTTTTGAAAAAATAATTGTATCACAAATTGAATTATCCGATACATTATATATTTCAGTCAAAATTCCTCCCGCTGCAAATTCCGCTAATACTTCCCTTTCGCTAACATTGCCCAACAGCATCCCCTGCATAATTCGTAATGTTGATGGTGTAAGCATAATAAACTACATACAAGCAAATATTGAATGTAAAATTTTATCCGATTTAAGCATCACCGGGCATGATGGAAACTGCACGATTGACGGAAGCGGTGAAAATGTTAATGTTGAAATGGCGCTGCCGGAAAACGGTTTTTGCTTGATTAATATCGAAGTCGGAAATATTAATCTTAGATTACCTTCCTCAACGTCAGCAATGCTTTTGGCGCAAACTAATGATGGTGCAATTTTTTCTTCGGGACTCTCAATTAGTGATTCAGTGCGGATTCCTACAAGATTATCGGGTAAACTTGGTAACGGTTCCGGACAGATAAATCTAAGCACGGGAAAAGGAAATATTAGTATTGTAGGATTTTGATCGTGACAATTTTATTTTTAGAAGCCTTTGAATAACATATGTTTTGTCATTGCTTCCAAAGGAATCCCTTCGGGGGAATCCCGATGTTCCCTCGATAAATACTTTCGAGGGCAGGCTTTATCGGGATGCGGCAATCTTTCACTTTTCGGCGGATTGCTTCGGAATCCGTCAGCCGACGGACTCCTCGCAATGACCCGAACAAGTTTTTTCAAAGATTATTCAAAGGCTTTTATTATTATAAATATTATTAATCAAATAATTCATTTTTCATCGTGAGGCTAAATGAGCAATTGCAAAAACCACCCAAACAAAACAGCATACACAATCTGCAATAATTGCAAAGAAGATTTTTGTGAAGATTGTTTAGATGAAGGAAAAGAGTTTTACTATTGTAAAAATTCAGAGTGTCAGCAAAAATTAAAAGATGAATTTGCCTGGGAAAATATTTCCTTAAATATGGTTTGCCCTAATTGTGAAAGCGAATTGGAGTTATCAGAGAAAGAAAAGGGAAAAGTTCACTGTCCCGAATGTGAATCATTAATTGATTTTAATTTTACTCCTCCAAAAGTTTTGATCAAAGATAATTACACCGAGATTTTATCAACATTAAACCAGGGTGATATTGCACTTATAAAATCTATTCTCGATGATGGAAATATCGATTACCATATTCTTGGAGAAAACTTTTTAGGTGTACGACCACTACTTGAACCGGCAAGAATATTAGTGAATGACAATCAAATTGATGAAACAAAAGAATTGCTGAAAAATATTGAACTAGATATTTTGGGAGTCTCAACCAAACATGATGAATAAACTGTTCAACAAAATTCTTACAACTATTGATAAATACTCTTCAGGTAAAAATGTTTTAATATTTTTTACAGCAGCTATCATAGTCTATTTTGTTATGCTGTTCGTAACCATTCCCAATGTAATGAATTATGCAAATGGGATGGAACTTTTTGATTTGCAGCCAACCGGTTACTCCGCTGAATACGCAAAGGCTCTTCTGGATACTTTGGGCAGCGAAGGCAGGCAAGCTTATCTGTATTACCAAATTCCGCTTGATATGGTTTATCCACTTTTATTTGCTTTAACTTATTCTTTAATGCTGTTTTATTTATTTAAGAAAATATTAAAGACAAATAGTAAACTCTTTGCGCTTAGTATCGTCCCGCTAATTGCCGGTTTTTTTGATTACCTTGAAAACATCGGAATAATTATTATGCTCGTAATGTATCCGGGCTTTTCAACAATCACGGCAAATGTTACTAATATATTTTCCATCTTAAAAAGTTTTTCAACTACGCTTTTTTTTCTAATAGTGTTAAGCGCTATTGGCGGACTTATTTATAAAAAACTTTTAAAAAAATAATTTTTCAATTTGAATCGATTAAACAAATTCGTTTTTCACAATTTAGTTTTAAATTGCCCCGACATTTATGTCGGGGGTTAAATTGGGAATGAGCCGGTGTATAGTCCTGAAATAGGTTGACTAAAAAAGTCAACAAAAACCAGGACAAAAGTATGAAAAAACAAAAAAGAAAGTATAGTGAATCCTTTAAAATAAAAGTAATAAACTCGGTTTTAGAAGGAAAA
>JABFGH010000043.1 GCA_013112585.1 Ignavibacteriota bacterium
CATAAAAGAAATCACAGGAAGATCAATGAAAGTTGTGAGAGAATATATTAAATTATACAAGGATTTAAATCCCGAGGAAGCAAAAAATGATTAAAAAGACCTCAGGGGACAAATGACACTATTGTAAATAATTTTTCAAAAATTTATAATTGTGGATTACTATAAGTTTATAAAGAATCTAAAATTATTGTGGGATTAGATTTTTGTCGAGAGGGTAAATCAATTGGGGTCGTAAATGCGACCCCATATTTTTTATGCAATTAGGGAATGTTAAAATATTTAACGCAGCAAATTCATCTTTCTGAATTTAAGTAACTCGTTTGATTTCAATTCATAGAAATACACACCGCCGCTCAAATTACTCCACCTAAAGGGATTTGGATCATTCAAATTAACTTTATCTTGATAAATTACTTCTGTAAAAGTTTCTGGACCTTAATACTAAAATCGGACAATTACTCTTACATTTTTGTTTTTTTATTCTTACTTTGATTCACCTATAAGTATGTAAGGTAATTATGAGAGTTAGAGACAGCAGTAAAATAAATAAAAAATCATGGCTGTTTGTATCATTGATCGGTTTTGTTTTAACTCTTGCCGTATTCGCTGCATTTATTATTTTCAGTGCGCGCTTAACCGAATTCGGTATCACTAAGTCTGTTTATTATTTTGCATTATTGCCGGCTGGTTTGTTTACGGCTGCATTTCTGTTTGGTGCTATGCGCTCATACGCAAAATATAGCGGTGAAAATAGATTCGGCAGATTAGAACTCACAGGTCCTGTTGTTATTTTTGCTCTTGTAGTTATAGGCGGATTCGTATTTGCAGAACCGGAAAATACATTTGCTCTTACCGTTAGAATTTCTTCGGAGCCGGATAATGAAATAATCACCAATGGGGAGATTATTTTGGATTTGGGATCTCAGCGTCTGGTTAGGAAGATAGATTCAAACGGTGAAGTTATCTTTGCAGATCTGCCCTCAAAATTTTTGAAATCTGAAATACTAATAAATTCGAGGGTAGAAGGATATCGAACAAAAAGTAGTAAAAAGATTGAAATACCGAAGTCCCGCGTTATCTATCTAAAGTTGACTGAGATAAAAGATTCTACTATTGTAAGAGGTACTGTAATTGACTTAGATGGAAATCTTGTTGCCGAAGCTTCACTCAATTTTAATAGCGGATTGGCAGCATGCACTACTGATACAGAAGGAAATTTTACAACAACACTCCCATTTTCCATCGGCTCATCAATACTTTTGACCGTATCAAATGAAGGTAAAGTTAAATTCAGAGATTATATAACCATACCTGAAAATCAACCCTTGATCATCAAATTAGATTAGATTGTGAAATTATTTTCTCTCATATCATTAATTCTTATCTGCTCGATAAATCTTTATTCTCAGATTCGTATGCTTAAAGGCAAAGTTTACGACGAGAATAAAAACCCTGTGTCAAACCTAACAATTCGGTTTGTTTCACTTGGTGAGATAACCACAACAAGCAGCGGCGAATTTGAGTTTGAGGTTCCGGCTGATATTAGTTTTACCGAAATTGAATTAAAAGATAAAAACTGGTCGATTATTTCTCCGCTCGATAATCGTTTGCCTATTCCGACCGATGAGAAATTCACTTCAAAAATATTCGTGGTCTTTTCTAATAATAATGAGGATGAAGCAGCAAATTCTCTGCTGGTAAAGATAGAAGCAATTGAAAAACTGTTGAAAGAGATCGACTCTTCCGATCTGAAAGCAAATCAGCTATTGGAAAAGCTTACGGAAAAATTTTCCGAAAATTATAATTTCAGTAAAGAAGATTTTTTGAAAGCAGTAGCATCAAAACAGATGCGTGAAAAGCTTTATTCCGGCATCTCAATAAATCTGAGTGGGTATATTCTTGCTCTCAAAGATGTCAAATCGATTTTTAATGATTACCAAACTCTAGCACTTGAAGATGAGGCGGCGTTAAACGAATTGATAAAATATGTCAATAAATATAACGACCTGTTTGTTGAGTTGAATAATAAAAAATTTGATAACTATAACGGAATCGAAACCCATTGGAACAATCCCGCGTACGCCGAGGAATATTTGCAGTTAGTCAACTACGCTATAGATGAAATTCATAAACCTTACATTCTAAGACTAAATGAGACCATTGTAAATATGAATAAAATAAATAGGGGAATTGTATCTGATGAAGATGAAGTTGAAGAATTAAAGGAACAAATCAAAAGTGAGCTCAAATCGATAATTAAAGACCTCGAAGTAAGACTGCCGATATTGGATAAACGAATTGAAGCTATTTTATTAAAGTTGAAAGATAAAGTAAGAGGTGTAATATGAGAATTAGAAATAAATTGATGATCATAATTGCTGTAAGTATTTTAATTATTTCCTGTGAGCAGACAAACGAACCAACCGGAGGGGACCCCCAGTTTATCCCCAGTTTTCAGAATACTTGGCAAGTGCAGAACAGCAGCAATCATACAATTTTTTTGGATTCCGATGATATAGGACTCAACTCCGGAATTTTTTATGGTGAAGAAGACGACCCGGACAATAATATAAATGGTGCTCATCTTTGCGGCAGATTTGATAACCGTAGAGTTGAATTCAATATCAGAAGACCCGGCGGTACCGTAAAATTTAAAGGATCATTCGTTGCGGAAGATAAAATTGAAGCTAGTTCACCAACTGATTCGATTGTACTTATACGTCCCAATTAATAATAGCCCCCGCAATTGCGGAGGGGTGGAAGAATATTTGCGGTTATAATTAGAACTTAGACTATTTTCTATAGCGTTCTTATTTCATCAAAATTAATTTTTTTGTCTGACTAAAGTTTATTGTTTTAAGTTCGTAAAAGTAAACTCCGGCAGATAAAAATTTTCCCTCGAATTCAATTTCAAATCGTCCTGCAGGTTTTTCTTCATCAACTAAGCTGGCTACTTCCATACCCAGCATATCATAGATTTTTAATGTAGTAAATCCGGCTTTCGGGAGAGTGAAGCTTATAGTTGTACTCGGGTTAAAAGGATTGGGATAGTTTTGTTCAAGTGCATAATTGCCCGGAATCGCGTCAGCATTAATTACTATACTTTTACTATATTCAAAACTGCCGTCTGAATCTATTTGCTTTAATCTGTAAGAATTATACCCGGAAGCAAAATCTTTATCTTCATAAGCATAATTCTTAGGTGAGTTACTATTTCCGTAACCTTGGATAAACGCTATTTTTTCCCATTGTGAATTGTGACTTTTTATTCCCGACTTCCTCTCAATTTCAAAACCATAATTATTTATTTCAGTTTGTGTAACCCAGTTCAATTTTATCGAGCCATTATTATAATTTGCAGACAGAGAAGATAGTTCTACCGGCAATGGTGGTGCGCCGCTTATTTCTATGTCATCAAGACAAATTCCGGTTTCACCGGCTTCACTCCATAAGGCTTGCCAGCCTACAAAAAAATCATCATCTGCCGGCGGAGTCCAAGGAACAGTAAATCCTGCCCATGCCTCATCCACGCCGTCAGTAAGCGAAATTGCAGTAATATCTTTCAGGGGTCCGTCGTCACCTCCCGGCTCAGGTATACCATCGCCATCATCCGGCAGGAACTGAATTTTCATAAACACCGTTGCAGTAGTAGGATCCGGAGTTTTATCAGTTCTTCTGAGTGAAAATTTTATATCATATGTTTCACTCATTAAAAGTCCGGGCAGCAAAGGTGTAAAGAGCACATCTTCGACAATATCTCCCGGAGGTGTGGATCCTACATCACCGATAAAAGCAAAATTTGTACCTGTTGATGCTGATGTAGTAACCGGATCCATTAAACAAGTACCGAAATCAGTTTCATCAATAACGACCCACGTATCATCAAAACCAAAACCAGTACATGGGTGACCATTTAACCCAAATAAACTAATAGAGGTCCAGCCGGGTGGTAAGGCGGGCGGAGGAGCAGAATCAAAATCTTCTAGAAAGGGTTGTGAATAAATAACATAAGAACTGATTAGCATTATAAAAATTGAAATAAATTGTTTCATGGCAGTTTCCCAATAAATTTTCCATTTTATTATTTAATTTTATTTTGTTGCTTACTAGTTCGAAACAGTTTTATGAAGACGTTTAGACTTAAAAAATTTTTAGGGCTAAAAATCAATTTCGATTTTTTAAAGAACAATTTGAAAAAAGCATTTCTTAAAAAGAAAAACAAAAAGCCTGGCTTCTTTACTCCTATGAATTCATAAAATATTATTTAAGTAATATGATCTTCTGCGTTTCGTAAAAGCAGCAAGTTCAATTCTAAAGAAATTTATTCCGGTTGAGAGAAATTACCTCCATCAAATTTTACATTATGATTCCAAATGGGTTTTCTTAATTAAATTAAGTTGTAACTTCTTTTCCTACTGAAGCATAAATTTTAATAGTAATTAGAATGTTTACAGTTTACGTTGTACGGGACAATAATGCAGCTCAATACGATAGGATATTATTAGGAAATCAATATTTAAATTGATGTGAGATATAGGACATCATATCTTTTGCAATAGTAAGAAATACATATTAAAAAAACAAGTATTGCCGCAAATGAATGACATTGTAATTTTTTACTTTACGTGAACAAAAAAACCCGCCAAATTGACGGGTTTAGTTTTGTATTCACAAATAATTTTTAACTACTTCAGCAATACTAATTTTCTTTGAGCATTAAAATTACCTGCTTCTATTTTGTAAAAATAAATACCGCTTGATAACGATTTCGCATCAAAGTTTATTTTATAATTACCGGCAGCCTTTGATTCATTAACTAAGCTGGCTACTACTTTTCCAAGCAAATCATACACTTTTAGTGTGACAAAAGATGAGACCGGAATTGAATACTTAATTGTTGTACTCGGATTAAACGGATTGGGATAATTCTGCTCTAATGAAAATTCAGTTACAATGTTTTCATTATCGGCAACTCCGGTTGGTGAGTCGGTGACAGTGAAATTGTGAGTATAACTTGTATTTTCATAAAAGACGTTGAATTTCCACTCCCCTAAAGATGCATTAGCAGGCAGAATAACATACCAGCCCCACCAAGCCGCCGCATAATGATCATCATCCATTGAATGATTCCATTGCCACAAATTTGTATTCTCCGGTGTAGTTACGGTATAGTCTGAATTCTGATTTTTTAGCTGATCCTGATAATATGTAACTAGGAAAACTGTATCTCCGCGACCAAATTCATCTTTAAAATTTACTATCTCAGTTTCAGGACAAGCAGGAAAAACAGGGAAAGCAGAATGTGTTGCTACTTTATTGATCTTTGAATCATAATAAGGCTTCTGTTCAGCCCACCATGAACTTGTGATTGTTGGATTTGAAGTTCCGAACCATGGATCAATTAATTGATTAAAACTATCATACACTTCTAAATGAAGATGGGGACCGGTTGAACTGCCGGAACTTCCAATGATTCCCAAATACTCACCGGCTGAAACGGTATCGCCGATTCCTTTAGAGGTAAGCGAGCCGGATTTCATGTGACCGTACCAAACGACTTCGTCATTTGTATGACGAACATAAACTGCATTCCAATTTCCATTTCCAAACCCGCAGTTTCTATCGAAGTTACCGTCAAATTTATTTATGATTACCCCATCAGCAACAGAAATAATTTCAACCTCGTCATTATCCATTTTATACCATCCAAAGGGCCAGGTAAAAATATCCGTACCTTTGTGATTGTATCCGTTTTCAAGATCGTATGTCCTCTGCCCGCCCATGTAGTCTAACAGCTGATCAGGAAAATTTGGGTCTTGATCTATAAAATTAGAAATACCGTAAAATCCGAAATCGAGAAGTGATGATGCCGCTTTAACCGGAAATCCAAATTGACTTGATGCAGCTTTGTTAGGATTATCGGTCAGTTTTCCTTCAGCTTTTAATTTCATAATGGACTCATTATTTAACCGCACTATTTCTGCTCTTTGATCCTCGGTTAAACAGGGTAAATTCTGTTCATTAAAAATATACTCACCGCCTGAGGCAGCCTGCAAATTATTTGTTTGAGCATTAATTGTGTTTATAAAAACCATAAAAAGTATTGCGGTTATTGCCGATAAAAAAGTTTTATTTGTTCTCATTCTCTTTTCCTAAATTTTTAATGAAAAATAGTCATTATGTCCTATTCTTACAACCAATAATTTGTTGTGAATAAAAATATGTAATTAAATTAAAAGGGTAACTTCCTCTACATAAAACACTTCGCATGCATGATTTCCGGTATCCTCTCTTGTTAAAGAACTTTTCCAGAACCAATTGTCTTTGCCCTTAACATAAACCAAATAACCTATCAATTGAACTACATTTCCCTGATAAAGGTCATTCAATTTATCTTCTACTTTATCGTTTGCGGGTATAATATGCATGTTGGCGCTGTTTATTTCTATCTGTCTGCGGGGAATTGGAAACTTGTCTGTTTCCCACCGATACCACCGCCTGCTTTGTGAAATTTCAATTTTATCTAAAACCGCCTGATCCGACATTGGACCCCAGCCTAATGCAAAATCTATTGGCGAAAGATCGCTTTCTCGCCCGGTGCTATAGTTTTCAATACTTAATATTCTTCCTTTTAGATTAAACGATGCTTTTGCAGTAATTATGTAATCATCCTTTTCTATATATATGGGCGGATCAAGCACAACCTGAACAGGAGGTTCTTTCACCAAAACTCCGGCGGGGTGCTCAATTGTTTTTTCGGGAAATACCTTAACGGCTATAAAAACTAATGCAAAAAGTATAAATGGTATGAATAACTTTTTTCCTAATGAATCCATCTTAAACTCACTTAAAATTTTTGGCTATTGGCAGAATCAATTATTTCTCAGCAATTATTACCGAAAAAGTTTTCCAAAATTAGAAAATGATTGTTTTTTCTTAAAAATTAGCAGATTCAGCAATTTTTAATATACATTTACAAAAGTTAAGCCAAGGATTGACATTAAAATGTTAGACATAAAAAAACCCCGACTGAAAATTTCAGCCGGGGTTGACAAAAACCACTTTACAAATTATTTATCTTTATGATAAACAATTTTTCTAATCGAATCGAATTGAAGATAAGGGTACTCCTCTCGTAACGCCTCTATTGCATCACCAACATTCATTTTATTATCTCGCATAGCTTTAAATTTGTTACGAATAATATAATCTCTAACGGATTTCTCATTTATCAAACCTCTTTCATTCAGCAATGAATAAATCTCGTCGCTAATTAAGTCATTCAAGGGATTTCGACTATTTTCATCATTTAGTTTATTCAGCATTTTGGCTCTCCTTTTATTAGGGATAAAATCTATTACCTATTAATAGCTTTAGATCAAAAAAAGTTCCAAATATTTGCACTAATTCGCTGTCGGCTAAATGACAATTGCATTAACATTATTTGACATCCATCAAAACTAGTAGAAATAAATAAATTAAAAAACCGTTTAACCCGAATTATGCAAAAGAGATAATAGCACGGTGCTTCAGCGCCGTGAATCTTGTGGAATAAACGAAATCGCATAGAACCGCAAACCCGGCGGGGTTGAATAATAATTGCTGTTATAATTAGAACTTAGTCGATTTAACGTATTTTGTCAGTTTGTAGTAATCAACTTCTCCATAGGCAAATAATTTATCTTCAATAAAAAGTGCAGGCACTATTACAATATTTTTCGGATTTTCTTTATCAATGTTTTCGACATGCAGAATAAATCGTGAGTTCGATTTTAGTATCATTCTTAAATTCTTTTCAACTTTTTCGCATGTCGAACAATCTGCGGTAATAAATAGAGTAAAGTTCATTTTTTATTTTCATAATATAAAAAGCCCTATTATTAAATTGTCGCATCTGTGACAGAAAGAAACTAATTCAATTTTTTTTGTAGTTCATTTTCCGCAGTTATAATTAATTTCTTTCTATCAAAATTAATTAATTCCTGCTCACGTAAATCTGTTAAAATTGAATTTACTGTTTGACGCGAACATGCGGTTAATTCGGCAATATCTTGATGAGTTAAAAAAGGTTTTACAAAAATCTCTTCACCAATTCGTTTTCCGTTTTCTCTGGCAAAGTTTAAAATGAATGTAATTACCCTCTGTGAAGCATCTTTAAAAACTAAACCTTCAATCCGTTCTGTGTATTTCTTTAATTTAAATCCAATCAATTTTGTAATTTTCAAATTTAATTCTGAGTTTCTCTCAACAAATTTTGCAAAATCATTTTTACCGATTGCACAAATTAGTGCATTGTCAATCGCAATTGCATAATCAACTCGCTCTTCTTCGCCAATAACAGCCATTTCACCGAAAATTTCACCCGGGTTAACTAAGGCAATTATCATCTCTTTACCATCGGAGGATGTTCTTGTAAGTTTTACTCTGCCTTTTTTAAGAAGGAAAATTGAAGTTGAAGGTTCATGAGCAAAGTAAATAGGCTGATTTTTTGAAATTTCCTGCATCAAAGTTATTTTACTTAAATGCTCTAACTCCGATTTTCCTAAGTTCTCAAAAAGATTAAAATTTTCTAAATACCATAGTTTTGATTTTTCAGCCACTTTGTTTCCTAACTATTTTTTAAAGTTTATTTTGTTCACAAATGAAATTTATGCTGTTGATTTAATATTAGTAACATTATAAATAAATACAATGAATATTTGTATTCAATTACTCATATTAAGTGCAATCTGTTCTCCCCTACTTTTGTTTTTCTTTGTCTTAAAGCCGACAGTAAGATTTACTATGAAATTTTAGTTTACAAATAAAAATTGAAACTGCTTAAAATCATATCGTTGATACTACTACTTAATAAAGCTAGCTTTGGGCAAGCCTGTTGTACGGCGGGCACACCCATACTCGGCTCGCTCGAAATGTCAACAAGTTTAAAAGGAGTTTGGCAGTTCGGTATCACCTACGAGTATAACTCACTTAACAGCGTTTATGCCGGTGCATCAAAATTAAACGATGATACACGCGAAAGATTAACACAATCCATAATAATTGAAACTAATTATGGAATAACAAATAGTTTTAGATTAACTGCACTTTTTTCGTTTGTAAATCAGACGAGGAGTATTGACCCGATATATGGTATCAGTAATGAATTGAGTTCGCGGGGTTTCGGCGATGCGCTTATTATGCTGAAATATAATTTAATTTCACTTAATATTTTAGATAACCGCGAGTTAGCCTTTGGAGCCGGTCTTAAAGTTCCGCTTGGTAAATCCGAAATAACCTCGGGCGAAATTTTACTGCCTGCGGATATGCAGCCCGGAACAGGCTCATGGGATGGAGTTTTTTGGGCTTACTATTCTGAAAAATTATTTGTCGAGTTACCGCTTAACATATTTATAAATGCTTCTTATAAAATTAATTCCACTAACGAAAGATTTGGAATTAATAGAGGCGGATACAAGTTCGGGAATGAATTTATTTCATCTATTGGTTTTGGGTATCGGACAGATACATTTATCGATTTTACTTTATTTGCACGATTTAGAAATACCAATCCGGACGAATTTGGAGATCAAGATATATCAAATACAGGCGGCAATTGGCTCTATTTGGTTCCCGGTATTAATTTTAAAATTTACCAAACTTTAACCGCACGTTTATCAAGTCAACTTCCGCTATATCGAGAATTAAAGGGAACCCAATTAACAACAACATTTACAACTGCATTATCATTATTTATAAGTATCGGAGGATTATCAAATCCTCTAAGATTATGAAAGGCAAATAGTAAAATGAAAAATACAATCGCACTATTATTTTTTTCTGCAATTCTAATTGTTGGCTGTGATAATGTATTAGATTCGAGCAGCGATGGAGTATCCGGAGAATGGTTAATTCCCAAAGATCAAATTTTTGACGGCGGTCCCGGCAAAGATGGAATTCCGGCTTTACAAAATCCGGAACTGCTTTCGATTTCTTCGATAAGTTATTTAAATGATAATGATCTTGTAATTATCATACGATTTGGAAATACTATAAAAGTCTATCCTCACGCAATACTTGATTGGCATGAAATAATAAATGACGGAATTGATAATCACAAATTTGCAATTACTTATTGCCCCTTAACCGGTTCGGCAACTGCATGGAACAGAATATTAAACGGCACTGAAACTACTTTTGGTGTAAGCGGTTTACTTTACAACTCAAATTTAATTCCATACGATAGAGCAACTAATAGTAATTGGTCGCAAATGGAAGTACAAAGTGTAAACGGATCATTGATAGGAACTGAAGCAGAAACATACTCTATTATTGAAACGACATGGAAAACCCTTAAAGCCTTATATCCCGCCGCTTCGGTAGTTTCTACTAATACGGGCATTTCACGCAATTATGGCTCCTACCCTTATGGTGATTACAGAACAAATCATAATTCACTTCTATTCCCGGTCAGTACTAATGATGAAAGATTAGATGCAAAGCTGCGTGTACTGGGAATTGTTGACGGCAGCGATGCAATTGCACATCAAATAAGCAGCTTCGGTAATGAAAATTTTATATCAAACGAAACAATAAACGGTAAACAAATTGTAGTGATAGGAAATTCTGACAAGAACTTTGCAGCAGCATTTTACAGGAATGTGAGTGATGGAAAACAATTAGTTTTTACGCCGCTGCAAAATATGCTGCCAATAGTTATGGAAGATAATGAAGGAAATAAATGGGATTTTTTTGGAAGAGCTGTTGAGGGCAGCAGAACGGGAGAAGAATTAGATTCGCCAAAAGCATTTATAGCTTACTGGTTTGCGTGGGCAGCGTTTTATCCTAACACTTCAATCGCAAATAATTAGATTGGAAACGAAATGAAGAAATTACTTTTATCAAGTATTTTACTTTTAACTGTTATTGCTTTTCTAATTGAGGAAAATATACAAGCACAAAATGGTAACGAACATATACTAAAATCATTTCCTAACTGGATTACTAATTTTGATAAAACAAAAATTGACTTAAAAGAATTGCGGTCGGGGGGACCGCCTAAAGATGGAATTCCTGCAATTATGAATCCCAAATTTGTGGATCCTCATGAAGCAGATGACTGGCTTGCTGATATTGAGCCGGTAATTGCGCTAGAAATAAATGGAGAAGCAAAAGCATATCCTCTGCAAATATTAATTTGGCACGAGATAGTCAATGATAAACTTTCCGATACTTTAGTGACCGTTACTTTTTGTCCCCTTTGCTATAGCGCTTTGGTCTTTAATCGCCGAACAAAAGGAATGGAAAATATGTTCGGCGTTTCAGGACTTCTCCGAAATTCTGATATGGTAATGTATGATCAGATAACAGAAAGTTTTTGGCAGCAGTTTACCGGCGAGGCAATTGTTGGTGAAATGCTCGGCGAACAGTTAGAACTTATTCCTTCTCAAATTATTTCTTTTCAGCAGTTCAAAAATAATTATCCAAATGGTAAAGTTCTTTCAAATGAAACGGGATTCAAAAGAGAATATGGATTAAATCCTTACATCGGTTATGACCATATTGATCAAACACCATTTATGTTTGACGGACCGGATGACGACAGACTTAAACCAAATGAAAAAGTTATTGCCGTTAAACTGCCGGAGGTTTCAATCGCTTACCCCTATTCAATTACCGAAGATAAAAATGTAATTAACGATGACCCGGGTTCATACAAAATTGCTGTTTTTCATTCAAGCGGTGCAGTATCGGCATTGGATGAACGAATTATAGAAGACTCCAAAGCAACCGGTTCAACAGGAGTTTTTAACCGAATTATTGACAATGATACATTAAATTTTTCCTACAGCGAGGGCTGGTTTTTTGATGATAAAACAAATAGCAAATGGACAATTACCGGCAAAGCTATTGAAGGCAAGTACAAAGGTAAAAAATTAGAACGCATTCCTCATGGTGATTATTTTGCATTCGCATGGCTTGTATTCAGACCCGAAACAAAAATTTATAATCATTTAATACGTGAAAGGTGAAAGGGCAGAATCCAGAATCCAGAATCCAGAATCCAGAACAAGAAAATAAAATATTCTTCACAATATTCTCCATCATTCAAATTTTTATCCTCCTTCCGGTAGGCAGGCTTTCAATCTTGATAATCTTGCAATCTATTAATCTTGCAATCTTTCAATCTTGATAATCTTTCAATCTTAATAATCCCGGCGGGATGAAATTTTTATAGAAACATGATTAAGAAGTTTCAATAGAACTCCAGAGTAGTGAAATTATTCTTCAAAAATTTGTATGCCGCTCCTGCGAAGTTTTTCTAATAGTGAGATTTGATATGCTATAAATATTCAACTCCAAGCGGACTTAAAAGAATGGAAATTAATTCTGATATTAATTGAGATTGTGTACAAATTCAACCGGTAATACAATCTTGCAAACAGCCAACCCAGTAACCTTACAATCATAGGCAAGATTCTAATTATAGCAAAAATTATTCTTCAACCCCGCTGGGACTGTATTTTTATACTGCTTCATTTATTCCACAGGTTTCTCCTATGATTATTTATATTCGACTACTTCGTAATCGGGAAGTTACTACAACGAGTTCGGAATAAGAGTTTAACTTATTAAAAATTGACTTGAACTAAACAAATAATTGATAAATTAATTAATACTGCAAAGTTTATAACCCCGTTAGGGGTTAAATGTTTGTAGAAAAAAGAAGGAAGAAAAACATCGAACCGCAGAGCGGTTCAACCAAATTATTATAAGGGAGTAAAATTTTAAAGGAGAGTAGAGACGTGAAATGTAAAATGGCAAAAGTATTTACGAAAATCGGTAATCGAATAATCGAATAATCGAATAATCGAATAATCGAAAAACTAATAATATAAATACGAGTTTCCATGCAGTCATTCAATCATGCAACCATTCAATCATGCAACCATGCAACCATTCAACCATTCAACCATGCAATCATGCAACCATTCAACCATGCAACCATTCAACCATGCAACCATTCAACCATTCAACCATTCAACCATTCAACCATTCAACCATGCATCCATTCAGCCATGCAGCCTTTCAGCCATGCATCCATGCTTCTCTTTTATCCCCCATTTTCAAAAAATTATAATTAAATTTATCCTTATATTTTTCTGAACAAGGTTGTTAATTGATTAAGGATAGAATAAATGATTAAACTATTGACCGGAGTATTACTTTTTTTCAGCAGTTCAATTTTTGCTCAAACAAATATTGACAGCATTAAAATTGGTCAACTAAAATTAACAGTTGTTGGTATTGAAAATGATGAAGGCACAATTGCCGTAGCACTTTCAAATTCAAGAGAGGATTATGAATCATACGAAACTGTTTACCGGTCTGCGAATATAAAAATTGCTGATAATAAAGCTGAGCATCTTTTTGATGAATTGCCCTTCGGTGAATATGCAATTAAAGTTTATCATGATGAAGATGATGATGGTGAAATCGATAGAAATTTTTTAGGAATTCCATCGGAGGATTACGGCTTCTCAAATAACGCATCAGCATCATTTGGTCCTGCCGATTATGATGATGCAAAATTTATTTTTGATCAGAAATTTTTAGAAATTGAAATTAATGTTGATTAGAATTTAATTGCTTTTAGAAATAGCACCGTAATTGTCCATTGATATTACTATTAAATATTCGTTCAATAAATTTATTATAAAATTAAAATATGCGGATTACTATGCACACCATAAAATTACTTTTAATAATGATTTTTATATTTTCATCTTCAGCAGCACAAAATGAAAGAACTTTATGCAAGCATGTTGACGGTAACGTTAAACTATTTAAAGCAGCTTACCCCGGTGACGATAAAATTGATATCACTTATTACAAGTTAGATCTGAATATTACATACACTCCCGAATACTTGAAAGGAGAAGTAACCGTTGAAGGTAAAAGTCTGCAGAATAATCTTCAAAACTTTTTTCTCGATCTTCAAAACAATCTCACAACCGACTCGGTAAAAACCGGCAATCAAAATTTAGCGTTTTCACACACTCAAAATAAATTAGAAGTAACGCTGCCTGCTTCAATTTCCGCGGGTGAAAGTTTTTCGGTAGTTGTTTATTATCAAGGCAGACCCGGCAGTTCCGGTTTCGGTAGTTTTGAGTTTAATTCGCATAACAGCCAGCCTATAATTTGGACACTGAGCGAACCTTACGGTGCAAGTGATTGGTTTCCCTGTAAAGACTCCCCTGCCGACAAGGCTGATTCCTCCGATGTTTGGGTAACGGCTGATGATTTTTTTGTTTCAGTTTCTAACGGAACGCTTGAAGAAGTTTTAACAAACGGCGATGGGACAAAAACTTATAAGTGGAAAAATCATTATCCGATAGCACATTATTTAATTTCACTTGCAATGACAAACTATGCAGAATATAAGGATTACTTTCATTACTCCCCTACCGATTCGATGCTTGTAATTCATTACATTTATCCTGAAGACTTAACTCCCTCTACTAAAGCTAAATTGGATAGAACTATTGATATGCTTGAAGTATTTACGGAGAAGTACGGAGAATATCCCTTCATTATGGAAAAATACGGTCATGCCCAATTCGAATGGGGCGGCGGAATGGAACACCAGACTATTTCATCTATGGGCGGATTCAGCGAGGGTTTAGTTGCTCACGAACTTGCTCATCAATGGTATGGCAATAAAATTACATGCGCCGATTGGAACAGCATTTGGCTTAACGAGGGTTTTGCAACTTATTCGGAAGGAGTTTTTGAGGAAGCAGCATACGGCAAAGCAGCTTATGATAATTTTATTATTCAGGAAATGGGAAACCCCGGACAGTGGGGTCGTGCGAAATCTGCAGTGGGCAGCATTTATTTGAGTGACATCAGCGGCACAAGTCAAATTTTTAATGGCGCAAGAAGTTATGCAAAAGCCGCAATAGTTTTGCACATGCTGCGCGGTGTGGTTGGTACTGATACTTTCTTCGATATCATGAAAACTTATGCATCTGATCCTCAAGTTGCGTATGCCGCTGCGGTTACTGAAGATTTTCAGAGAGTTGCGGAAGATGTATCGGGAGTAAACTTAAACTATTTTTTCTCTCAATGGATTTATGGTGAAAACTACCCTAAGTATTCCTACAACTGGTTTTACAATAATACCGGCGGTGATAATTACAATGTTGAGTTACAATTATCTCAGCAAACAAATACCAGCCCTACATTTTTTACTATGCCTATTGAAATAAAAATTACAACCGCGGTGGGAGATTCAACTTACAGAATTTTTAATGACGCACAAAATCAAACATTTAATTTTAATGTTGAAGGTGAACCGGTGGAATTAATTTTTGATCCTAACAATTGGATTATGGAAGATATCATTTCTGTTACATCTGTTGACCGGGATAATATTACAGTTGCAGATTATAAGCTGAGTCAAAACTTTCCAAATCCGTTTAATCCCTCAACAACAATTGAATACTTTTTACCTAAGGGTGAATTCGTAAACTTAACTGTTTACGATATGCTCGGCAATAAAATTGCAATCCTGGTTAATGAACAGAAAGAGGCAGGACAGCAAACTGCAGGTTTTGATTTTTCAAAACTAAGCACTCCAATCTCAAGCGGGGTTTATATTTATAAAATCGAAGCGGGTAAATTCTCAAATTCTAAAAAATTTATGCTTTTAAAATAAACGGAAAACCCACCCCAATAAATTGACGCGCAGGTTATTTTTTAATAATTTGCGCTCCACTTTTAATTTAATTCAAAGATAATAATGAATAATGAATCAGTTAGTATTAATGAGTACCCGAGTGACGTACATCTAAAAGAGATAAATAATAAAAAAATATTTCTTGTTGGAACAGCACACATTTCACAAAGCTCCGCAGATTTAGTAAGAGAAATAATCGAAAAAGAAAAACCCGACACAGTATGTGTTGAACTTGATCAGCAGCGTTATAAAGCTTTATCGGAAAAGAAAAAATGGGAATCACTAAATCTTAAAGAAATTATTAAGCAGAAGCAGCTTAGCACTCTTCTTATAAATTTATTATTAGGTTCTTATCAAAAAAAACTGGGTAAAAAATTAGGTGTTACACCCGGAGTTGAATTACTTGAAGCCGCCAATGCTGCAAAAGAAAACAATATCCCAATTGCTTTATGTGATCGCGATGTAAGAATAACATTACGCCGTGCATGGAACTCGATGACGTTTTGGGAGAAACTAAAGTTTTTGGTTTCAGGTGCAGCAGGTGTTTTTGATAAACAGGAATTATCAGAAGAAAAATTAATCGAGATTCGTCAGAAAGATGTACTATCGGAAATGATGAAAGAACTTGGCGATGCTATGCCGATATTAAAAAAAGTATTAATCGATGAACGCGATACTTACCTTGCCGCAAAAATAAATGAAGCCGAAGGAGAAAAAATTGTTGCCGTTGTTGGAGCAGGACATGTAACCGGAATTCTTGAACAGCTTGATAGAACAGATAAAGTTGACTTAAAGGAAATCGAAGAAATTCCGCCAATGTCAAAAATGTTCAAGATTATCGGCTGGGGTATTCCGCTTATAATACTCGGCTCAATATTTTATATCGGCTATACAAAAGGGGCAGCGGCGGCAGGTGATAACGCTCTTATTTGGATACTTGCAAACGGTATACCTTGCGCAATAGGTGCATTGCTGGCATTTGCTCATCCTTTTACAATCATTGCGTCATTTCTTTCAGCACCAATTACAAGTTTAACTCCGGTTATAGGCGCCGGTTATGTTGCCGCATTTGTTCAAGCATATTTTCAGCCGCCGGTTGTTAAAGAATTACAATCTGCCGTTGATGATGCAAGTAAAGTAAAAAATTGGTGGAGCAATAAATTGTTGAGAATTTTTTTAGTTTTTATTTTTGCCGGACTGGGAAGCGTTATCGGGACTTATGTGGGGGCTTATGAAATTATTAAGAATATATTTTAATATTAAAAGGGGCTAAGCATATTAGCCCCCTAAATATTTTTATTTCATCAGCATAAGCTTTTTTGTTTCTTTAAAATTATTTGCTGTAAGAGTATAAAAATAAACGCCGCTTGTTAAATTACGGGCATTAAATATTTTATTATGCTTACCTGCATTTAATTCACCTTCAACCAAATTGGCAACTTCATTCCCTAGAATATCATAAACTTTTAGAGAAACAAAACCGGCTTCTACTAAGTTAAAAGAAATGTTTGTTGTTGGATTAAATGGATTAGGATAATTTTGACTAAGTGATATTGTATTTGGTAAAATGGAATCATCACTAACGTTTGTAACAACATCAGACTCAATTACTCTTACATAAGCATCATCAGTCCAAACGTCATGGTCGGTGCTGTAGTTTACAAATACGTATTCACTCTTTCCATCTCCATCCATATCACTTGCCGGTGAGCCGTAAAAGAAACGGGGTGTCAGTGTAGATGCACTATCAGGTGAAAGCCCGCTATGCTCAAAAATATCGTAAGCTACTGTTAAAGTCCAGCTTGCAGAATCTGCCGGGTCACCGCTGCCATTATACTCGAGGTCAAAAATCTGTCCATTTCTTTCGCCGGCAATAAGTAAACTTAAATTTCCGTCTTGGTCGGAATCGGCAATACTTAAAGATCTAAACTTACCGCCTGCCTGAACAGGGATATGATAAAATTCATTTATATCAGCCGGTGTAATGGCACTTACATCATTAATACCGGTAATAATAAATAAAGCATTGTTAGGCTCGGTACCGGCAATATATAACTCGTTTACACCATCATTATTTACATCTGCAACCCGGACTCCATCAACAGCGCCATGATCAATACCCGGAGTAAAATTATCAACTGCAAATGCTTCAACATAATTTTGATCACCGAGGCATTCAAGAATTCTAAATGTAAACTCATTCCACACCAGAGCATAGATTTCTCTATTGCCGTCTCCATCCAAATCACCGGTTGTTGTACTATACAATGAACCGCCAAAATTATCCTGGAAATTATATTCAACATTCCAAGATCCGAATCCGGAAAATAACCCTGTAACGGATGCAACTAGAACCTCACGTGTACTTGACCCGAGATTTGCACTTTGTCTAACTCCTACTATTAATTCGTTCTTCGAGTCATTGTCAATATCTTCAATAGTTAAACTGTATGGTCTAAAGTCTATTCCATCAGCAAGATTAAAATTCCATGTATTTGTAGGAGTAAAAGTATCGCCGGTATATCTGCCGTACTTGTTTTCTCCCTGCACCCCATTCCATTCAAATACCCATAGTCTATCAGGATTTGGGTCTGTGCCAACAACGGAAGGCATCGTAGTAATAATTTCCACAACCCCGTTATTATCCATGTCGCCCACAACTATTCCTGCAAAAGTATTTGCCGGAATAGGATATTTCCAATACCAAACTAAATCATAGGTATCGTCGGCAGAGGCTTCATACATCATTAGAAAATTAGAATCCAAATCGGTGTAGGCACAGAGGAATTCGCCGAAGCCGTCTTCATCTGTATCAAAGCCTGCTTTAACAATTGCCATCTCTGAACCTATTTGAGGAGGCTGAAATGGTAATTCATTCATGCTCCAAACAAGATTCCAATTATTTTGAGCACAAAGAGAAGTTGAGACAAAGAAAAGTAAAACTAGAAGAGATTTTTTCATGATACTTCCTCACTAATTATTGATGAATAATTATTTACTGCGGGAACATCTGAACAGCGAAAACAAAATAAAATATTTTTAATTACATTTATTAAAAATTTTTAAAAAAATGATTCTTTTTTAGAACAGTTTTAACAGGCAGGAAAATTAAAAAGAAGTTTGTCTTGCTCATAATTTAGAAGTGCCGCTGCAAAAGAAGGAGAGTCCTTTTCTAAAAGTCCGCTTATAATTTGTAGCTCAGCACGGGGCATTTTAAATCTTGAGATTGTTTTAGTTTTAATTATACCCATGCCGCTATTGGCTTTCAGAAATTTCTTGATTTGAAGAAGTGATTCACTAATCAATTCTTCATTAAGATTTATTATCTCAAACTTTGTTCTAATTCTTTTTTTAATTTCTTTCTCAAAAATACTTTTGCTGAAAGAATAGTGGGTGCAGCAAAGTGTAAAAATAATTTTCTCTGCTGTAGTTTCAATTTTTTCTAACGATTGGGTAATGTATTCAGCAATAAGATTTCTTACCTCATGGCTGTTAGGGTCTTTTTGAATTTCACTTTCTAAATATTTGCATGGCAGATTTATTATTCTAGATTTTGGAATTCCTCTACTACTAAGTTCAGTTTGATGAACTCGTGAATTTACAGTAGTCTCAGTTCCTAAAATTACAGCAGCACTTCTTTCATCTGACTTAAGATTTTTATAAATGATTTCCACTCCTGCTTTGATTATTTCAAGTACCGGTATTTTACATTTTTGAGCAAACTTAGTTTTAGGGTAGATTACAGAAAGTGTGTTGCATGCAATTACTATCAATTGAGGATCAAATCGGCTAACCATTCCATTAAGTGCTGAGTTGAATGTGTTTATTTTATCTTCCTCATTATTCATTCGGTTGTAACCTGAATTGCTGTCTGCCAATGCATTAAAAAAGATGAGTTCGATGTCGCTGCCCATTCTTAATTTTCTCAACTCCCTTTCAATTTTTGCTGCAACACTTAGTCCGCCGAGACCGGAGTCGGTAATTATAATACGAAGAGTGTGTTTATTCATCTATTTATTTTCTCCATGGCGGGTTACCGTAGTAAAGATAAAAACCTTCCACCTTCTCCCTTGCCCAGGGTGTTTTTCTTAAAAATTTAAGACATGATTTGATTGAAGGATCATTGTTGAAACAATTCATGTCAAAGTGCTTGCCCAATTTTTCCCAGCCGTAAAAATCTACAAGCCGGTTTAGTATCATTTCCAAAGTAACACCATGCAGCGGATTATTTTTTTGATCGTTACTCATTTACCGACTCCTCGACTAAATAATTTAGTTCATTGAATGTTATAAAGTCACCTGCAAAAACCTTTTTCCTTTTTCTCGTCTCAACTGAATTATTAATCATAACTTTTCCATCAGCAATATATTGCTTTGCCTCACCGCCGCTGTTCACTAATTCTTCCACTTTTAAAATTTGGTAAAGTTCAATCGGCAGTTTTTTGAAATAAATTATCTTAGGATTATTTAATTTCATATTAATCAAACTCTATTTTTACTTGAAGGTGATATTCGTTCTCTCTTGGTTTTGCAACATAATTCTTATTTACTGCATCTGCATTATATATCAGCAATAATTTTTCATTGTTTTTTTGCTGCTGTCTCATTTTTTTTAGTGTTTTATTTTTTTTTGGTTGAAAAAATGTTTTGGCAACATTAAAGGCCTCTCCAATCAATTCTATTCTTCCATCAAACGCTTTTATATCATTATCATTAAAATTTTCATGCCCAAACTCAACTTCATACTCATCAAAATTAATTTCACTAATACAACCATTTAAAAGTTTTTTAACTCCAAATAAAATTACTAGGTCAGTCATAATTCGATTTGCAGCTTCAAAGAGAGTAACATCAGGGTATGGTCCCGCATTCAACTCTTTGCGTTTCAAATCAGTTAATAGTTGAAGAATATTATTGGCACTTATATTAAGCGGAATATCCCTCAACAATTCTAAATAATCTTCTATAGCTTTATTTATGTTTTCTTTATTTAATTTTCTTGGAATATCTTTAGT
>JABFGH010000044.1 GCA_013112585.1 Ignavibacteriota bacterium
CTTAAACCATATGCCACGCAGTGACCAATCTATACCTGTTTCATCTATTTTTTCAACTCCATTTTTTGCTATTTTCAAGATGTCCCGATCTGCACTATGTAATAGTTTTGCTGCTACAGCTAAAATTTCATATTCTCCAGTTTGTTCATTATAATCTCCCCATATATCATATATGTCTAAGTTTGTTCCGCTTTCTATCTTCTGCCATCCGACGGCTGACGGACTGCCGTTGTAGTGCGCTATAGTTCCTTCATTACCTACGGCATATAAATTATTACTGCTTGTGCCCCAGAGTTTGTTGATTGACATTGAAAATGGAAGACAGCTTTTATCCATTTGAACTGTTCCGCTTATTCGTGCCAATTGTCTCCCTCCACCAGCAATCCAAATATCATTTTCATTAAATGCATGTATTGCTTTCGCTGGATATGATGATAAGCTCGTTTGTCCACATATAGTGTAAAACAGTAATTTTTTTAGCTCCCAACTTAGCCCATCCCAATGTACCGCATTATATGCATGAGGATCGGGTTGCCCAAGCGAATCTTTCATATAAATTTCTCCCACAGCCCATATATTGTTTTCATCAATTATTGCAATATCTCTTAAGTTACTGCTGCTATGTTCTCCGAACTCAAAAGTCTGCCAGGTAAAATCATGGCTTGTTGTGTCCATTGTCCGAGCACTTACCATTTGGCTCTGTATTTCTCCGGTAACTGCTTGGAAAGAATAAGTTGTACTTGACTGCAGAGAATCTATTATTAGTAAGGTGTCGTTTTTAGTTAGTATAATTTGTTTTGCCTGGGTGGAGTTAGCCGCTATATTGACCATTGCCGGTAGTGCTAAATTTTCAGCTTTCAGTTTTATCCATGCTTCAACACAGGAAACATCTTCAACAGTTAATGAAAGTTTTCTATCATCAACCGGCGTCTCAGCCGTATCACAAGAAAAGCCAAGTATGGCGAGAAGAATAAAAATTGCGGGTAATAGATTTTTCATTACTTTGCCGTTCCTCCAAACGTATTCCAAGGCAATATTATAAAGAGCTTAAACTCTTTATGTAAAATATGTCAAAAAAAAAAAAACTTGCAAGTCTTTTTTAATAATATGAGTTGTCCTTTGTAATTTACTTCAACAAGGCTTATTTGGCAAACAACCAATAATTTATTATCGATGATTGATTATTGATGATTACAAAAATGACCAAGCCCGAATAGGGGTTACTGATTTTCATTTTTTCTTTTTCATCGGAAGTATGAGTTAAAAATAAATAGACAGACAGTGCTTTCCAAAGATCTAATCTCTTTCAGAGATTCCATCTTAAAATAAACAAGATCATATCTTCGCATTTTGAAGATAGGATCTTTGGGAAGCGTATTGTAGACCAACATTAAAATTTTTAGTTATTTGTAAAATTTCTAAATAAACAAGAAAAAGAAATATCAAATATAGAATGATGAATAACGAAGAAGGCGCATTGTCTTTTAAATCGATATTCAAAAATCTGTGTTCGGTATTCGTTATTGCTTTTTTGTGGTTATGTTTTTAACCAACGCTGCCGACAATGCTTTCCAAAGATTTCATCTCTTGCAGAGATGCAATCTTAAAAAAGAACAAATAAAAAAACCGCCAAACACTAAAAGTGAGAGATTGCCACACCTCGATGAAAAGAATCGAGGTCCGCAATGACAAAACATATATTATCAAAGGCTTATAAACTTAATGACGCACCCAAATACCCTGCTCTTTCCATTGTTCCGTAAAACAGAATTTCTTCATAATCAGCATTGAATAAATTTTCTACTCTGCCGTAAACCTTGATAAGACCATTAATATTATAAGCGGCGGAAAAGTCAACAATGGAATAGCTATCTAATATTACCCGTTCAACCGGAAAGGTGGAGAAATCTTTGTCTTCTCTTTCGCCAACGAATCGAAATCCTAAATTAAAATTGAGGGCTTCATTAAAATTATAATTTAAGTTTAGTGAAAGTTTGTGTTTCGGTCTGCGCAGTAATACCAATCCGTTGTCGGGGCTGCCGGTACTATTATCTTTGCTGTTAGTAAAAGTATAGTTCCCATTGAAAGAAATACCAAAAATATTCGGCACTGCTGCAAACATTTCAACACCGCTTGTTTTTACTTCATTAATGTTTACCGCTTTAAAATTTTCATCAAACCCGATCAAATTATCTATATCCATTTCAAAATAAGCTGCGCCGAAATGCAGAACGTCATTCATTAAAAATTGTTCAAAGCCAAAATCAAAACCGCGACTTTTTTCAGCTTCAAGTTCAGGGTTGCCGAATGATGGATCGAATAGGTCGAATAATGCAGGTGCTTTAAAACCGGTTCCGTATGTTGCTTTAATTTTTGTTCCGGTTTTTGAAAAGAGATAAGTGCCTGCAATTCTGTAGGTAATTTCAGAACCAAATTTTTCATGAGAGTCGTATCTGCCCCCGGCTGTTATAAATAAGGCGTTTCCAAAATTAATTTGATCTTGCAGATAAACACTGCTTGTTCTTACCTTGCTCAGTGGAAGAGCGTTTTCGTATGGACCGAATTCTGAGATTGATGAGTAAGTGTTTTCCGCTTTCTCTTCTTCAGTTTCAAATCCTAAAGTAATTACATTGTTTTCCAGTATGTGAAAGTCATTTTGAAAATCAAATTTAATTCTATTGCCGCGAGTATAATTTGTTGATGAAGTATTAGGATTTAATTCATCAAACTCATCAACAGCGTTGCTAATAGTTTTTGTAAACGAAGCTCCAACTCGCTGATCTACTTTTCCTTCAAACAAATTGAGGTTTACATTGCCCTTTAAAAGCTGCTGCTCAAAATCATAATTATAATTTGGGTCATCGCCGGTTTTGCTTGATTGGTCAAGCTCGGCTTCAGAAAAGGAATATTTGTAAATAAAATCTACCCCTACTTTATCGTTAAAGTTGTAACCGATTTTTGATAGGATAGAATTATTTGAATAGCCGTCTTTTTCAGCATTGTTATACTTTTTGTTTATTGCAGAAAAACCATCTGATTTCAATCGGGAAAAACTAAGCAAATAATTAAACCCTTTGAACTCACCATTAGCGGAAGCGGCGCCTTTGTAGTAATTGTTAGAACCACCTTCTGCGCTTAATGAAAACTTAGGCTCGCCTTTTCCTTTTTTTGTTAAAATATTAATTACACCTGCCATTGCATCGGATCCGTAAAGAGTGCTTTGAGGTCCCCGCAAAACTTCAATCCGCTGAATGTTCTCTGTCTGCAATGAAGAAAAATCGTAAGAGTTGTTTGCCGAGCCGGGATCGTTGACTTCAACACCGTCAATTAAAACAAGTGTTTGATCCGGGTTTGCACCGCGAATGTAGGCGCTGCTTAACCTTCCGGGCCCGCCTTGCTGCGCAATTGAAACGCCTTCAACGTCACGTAAAATTTCCAGCACTGAATTTTTATTGGTATTTAATATTTGCTGCTCACTTATTACAGTTATTGAGCTTGCAATTCTAATTTGGGGTGATTCGGTTTTTGTTGCCGTAACCACAATTTCTTTCAGTTCAACATTAATTGAATCGGATTGAGAAAAAAGTAACGAGGGTAGAATGATAAAAAATAAAATATTGAATAAATGTTTCATAGAAGTTACTCCTTATAATTAAGTGTAACTTCGTGGGAGTGGAAAATTTAATGGGGGGTAAACCGAACCATTTTTGTAATCCAACCTATCCCGCGAAGGTTGATTAATGAATAATTATTACGGTAGGTCTCCTGGCTTTGAACTTCATTCTGCACCTTCCCATTCCATTGGTTTGAACAGTGGTATTTGCAGAAGAATTAGCGTTCATTACAGTTGCGGGGCAGCACCGGATTTTAACCGGTTTCCCTATTAAGTTATGTCACCGTAAAAATGTTTAAGAACTATTTCAAATATAATAAAAATTATTCTGTTTAAAATATAATGTTTTTACTCTACGAGAAATATTGTTGGAATCTTACAGTTATTCCTATAATAAATTTTAAAAAATAACATTGTACTTTAGCGCTGTGAATCTTCGCCAATCTTTTTGTGGGTTTTAACCCAAAAGTTTAGTGATTGTCTGCCGGCAAAGGCAAGCCTCGCCACTTTTTGTTGTGGTAATTACCATCATTAAAAGACGGCGCTAATATTACCAATAAGCTGCTGAAGCAACTTATGATATTCTATTTTTAATTCATATTCCCACAGACGAAGAGGCTGTGGGTTAATTTAATCATCAAGTTTATGATGGAATTATTTTTCCATTTTTTCTAACAGTATAATCCATTTCGGGAGAGACCGATTGGTCCTTATCCACTTTAAATTTGTTAGCCATCATTTTAAGCTCTGAAGATAATTGCTGCAATTCTTCTGCTGCATGTGCAACGTTTTCAATTCCCGAAGTTGTTTGCTGAGTAACTGAACTTATCGATTGAATACTGTTGCTTATCTCTTCAGATGTAGCTGCTTGTTCTTCTCCGGCAGATGCTACCGAACTTATTACCTGAACTGTTTCGCCTACACTTTTAATAATTTCGTCCAAAGATTTTCCGGATTTTTCAGCGAGAACTTTTCCTTCTTCTACACGTTCGGTTCCCTTTTCAATTGAAGAAACGGCAACACCGGTATCCTTTTGTATCTTAGTAATTTTCTCTGAAATTTCCTTAGTTGCTTTCGATGTTCGTTCGGCAAGTTTGCGTACTTCATCAGCTACAACGGCAAAGCCTCTGCCCTGTTCACCGGCGCGTGCTGCTTCAATTGCAGCATTAAGTGCAAGTAAATTTGTTTGATCTGCAATGTCGTTAATTACTTGTACGATCTCGCCAATTTGATTGCTGTTTTTACCAAGCTCTTCAACTGTTTCCGCTGCTGCTTTAACAACCATTGCAATTTCGTTCATGCCGATTACAGTGTCATCAACTGCTCTTCCGCCTTCGTTAGCAATGTTTACGGCACGCTCGGCATTTTCTGCCGCCCTGGTTGTGTTTTGTGTTGTTTGAAAAATTGTAGATGTCATCTGCTCAACAGAGCCTGCAATTTCAGCGGCTTGCGAACTTTGCTCTTGTGCCCCGGCTGCCATCTCTTCGGAATTAGAAGATATTTGAGTACACGCCTCCGCGGTTTGGTTTACATGCAGTATTATTTTTTTCAGTATCTCTCGTATATTTTGTATAGATAGATTAAACTCTTTAAAGAATTTTGCAACCTCTGTGTTCCCTTCATCGAAAAACGAAATTGAAAAATCACCTGAAGAAAATTTTTGTACTTCAGGCAAATTCTTTTCAAAATATAATTCAAGTTTTTCGAGATATGTGTGGCAGTTCTTTTTATCATTCAAACCATTGTAAATAGCAACCGCCATTTTTTCACAGCTATCATAACCGCATGCCGCGCAATCTCTGATGTCTTCTTTTTCGGTTTTTAACATTTGTTTATAAATTTTATCAGTCTCTGCTTTGTTAGGCATTTTTATTTTGCTTGTGTAGTTGCCCGATAAATTTATATAGCTTCGATTGTATAATCCGGATTTCCAATATTTATCAACCTCTTTTCTAATTTTTCTGCGGGATGGTTTTTTTAGAAACTTCGATTTATACTTTTCCTGCATTTCTAAATTTCTTTTTTCAACATAATATTCTACTTCATCCATTGATTTATCACGCCTTGTACCTGTGCCGCCGTTGCAGCCGAGTTCACAATTTAAGCAGTCAACTAATTTTGGCGCTACTCCTGTAGAAATATTTTTTGAAAGGTCTTCGAGATATTCATACATCAATTCCGGACCCTCAATTTTTCTGGCAATATTTACAACAGCAGGTAATTCTCTTTGTGCTGTTCTTAGCAATCCGCCCGGCGTGGAAAACAAAACCGCTCTTTCTGCAGAAGGATTGTCGTAATCTTTAGATGGATAACCGGAAAGATGAACATGATTTTCTTCCATATATTCCAGCAGTTTTTTCATTGTAACATTATAATCTCCAATACCCACCTCATCAAACTCACGCTTTTTAGCTGTACATGGAGAAATAATTACAAATTTTGATTTTGAATATTCCGGATAAAACTCTCTTACCATTTTCATTGTGTGCATCATTGGGCTGTCTGCAGGGGCTAAATGTTTTATTAGCTCCGGCTTATAAATTTCGATGTACGTTACAATTGCCGGGCATGGCTGTGCAACAATACATTCGGGGCTGTTTTTCGTAAAATGGTCAAGGTAAGATTTAACCGTAAGCTCGGCTCCAAAGCTAACATCAAAAACTGCTTTTACCCCAATTGATTTTAACCAGCCGTTTAACTTTAAGTAATTATCAGGAAAATTTGCAGCCACTGCCGGTGCAACCACAGCAACAATATTTTCATTTCGCTTTAATGCTGCAATCCATTGTTCAAGGTCGTCAACAATTGTTCTTGCTCCGTGTGTACATGCTGTTAAGCATTCTCCGCATCCAATACATAAATCGGGATCAAGCGATACATGGTCTCCGCTTCCGTCGTTACAAAATTTTACAGGACAAACAGAAATGCACTGATGACAGTTGACACACAACTCTTCGTCAACCGCAATGATTTGTGATAGCTTCATATTTTTCTCTATTTATTTTTATTAAAGACTTTCTATAAATTCTGCTTCAACTGTAAGTCTTTACCCTTCAATAAATCGGTAAGATTCTAAAATTATTATCGCAAAGGTTTTGAAAAAGTTTAGTATAATTAAACATTATTAGTAAAAGCTTAATTTGTTTTAAAATAAGGTGTTTGCAATTAAGAAATTTATTTAGAGCCGGTTAGAGTAGAATACAGAAGTGTGTTTTTATTTTCTCTTTATATTTAGAAAATTAATAAAATAGATCTATTGTTTATTGATAAAATAAAGAATGAAAAAGAAAAAATTTATATTTTGATATTTACATCTAATAAACTTAATTTTTACTAATAATTATCTGACAAATTTATAATGCTGCAGTTACACTTCACAAAAAATATTTTTATCAATTTTTACTTTCAAAATTCAGGAGGTCTTTAATGAGTTGGCTTTTAAAAAGCTTGAATTCATCTGTAGGAAAAAAATTTGTTATGGCTGTTACCGGAATTGGATTAATGCTTTTTTTATTATTTCACCTGGTAGGCAACCTAACATTATTCGGAGGACCCGAAGCGTTTAACAGTTATGTGGCAACACTCGACATTATTAAACCGCTTATAAGAGTTATTGAAGTTGGTCTCGCTTTAGTTTTTATATTTCATATTTTTAACGGCGCAAAGCTGTGGATTGAAAATAAAAAAGCCAACCCGAAAACCTACGCAGTAAATGCACAATCAAAAAGCTCTACTTTATTTTCCCGATTAATGCTTCAAACCGGAGGCATTGTTTTTATCTTTTTAGTATTGCATTTAGCAACTTTTTGGTACGAGTTTAATTTTGCGGGTCACGCCGAAACAACTTCGCACGATTACTATAATATAGTTGTTGAATGGTTTCAGATTGAATGGTATGTCGGCTTTTACATATTAGCAGTTATTATTCTCGGCTTTCATCTCAACCATGGTTTCCAAAGTGCATTTCAAACTTTTGGGTGGAATCATAAAAAATATTTTCCACTCATAACATTTTTAGGAAATGTTTACTCAATTATAATCGCAGTAGGTTTCGCCTTAATGCCTATTTATTTTTATTTTTTCCAGGGAGGTAACTAATGGTTAAATTAGATTCTAAAATACCCGAAGGACATATTTCCGAAAAGTGGACAAATCATAAGTTTAATATGAATCTTGTGAATCCCGCCAATAAAAGAAAATATGATATTATAGTAGTTGGAACCGGATTAGCAGGCGCCTCTGCCGCTGCCACTTTAGGCGAACTGGGGTACAATGTAACCGCATTAACATTCCACGATAGTGCAAGACGTGCCCACAGCATTGCAGCACAAGGCGGAATTAACGCCGCTAAAAACTATCAGAATGACGGCGACTCTGTATACAGATTGTTTTATGATACTGTTAAAGGCGGCGACTTTAGAGCGCGCGAAGCAAATGTTTATAGATTAGCTGAAGTAAGCAATAACATTATTGATCAATGCGTTGCGCAGGGCGTTCCTTTTGCAAGAGAATACGGAGGCTTGCTCGATAACCGTTCATTCGGCGGGGCACAAGTTTCGCGTACTTTTTATGCACGCGGCGAAACCGGGCAGCAGCTATTACTCGGCGCTTACTCTGCCTTAAATAGACAGGTAAAAGCAG
Organism: Ignavibacteriota bacterium; assembly: GCA_013112585.1. Lineage (GTDB taxonomy): Bacteria > Bacteroidota > Ignavibacteria > Ignavibacteriales > Melioribacteraceae > IGN16. The sequence continues at coordinate 8,255 of JABFGH010000044.1, forward strand.
GCACGGTAAAATTGCACACCCGCCGCGAAATGCTCGACCTGGTTACCGTTGACGGAGCTGCCAAAGGTGTAGTTGCGAGAAATTTAGTAACCGGCGAAATTGAAAAATACTCTGCCCATGCAGTTATACTTTGTACCGGCGGTTATGCTAATGTTTACTTCCTCTCAACAAACGCAATGAACTGCAACGCCACATCACATTGGCGGGCACATAAAAAAGGAGCAGCCTTTGCAAATCCATGCTACACACAAATTCATCCAACGTGCTTACCGCTGCGAGGCGAAAGCCAATCCAAGCTTGCTTTAATGAGTGAGAGTTTAAGAAACGACGGAAGAATTTGGGTTTCAAAATCTAAAGGTGATACCAGAAAGCCTGAAGATATTCCTGAAGAGGAAAGAGATTATTACCTCGAACGAAAATATCCATCATTCGGAAATCTTTCACCGCGAGATATTTCATCACGAAGCGCTAAAGAAATTGCAGACGAAGGACGAGGCGTGATGGGACGGGAAGCTGTTTACTTAGATTTTAAGGATGCGATTGATAGGCTGGGCGCCCATATCATTGAGGAAAAATACGGTAACCTTTTTGAGATTTACGAAACCATTACCGGGGATAATCCTTACAAAACACCTATGCAAATTTTTCCCGCTCCCCACTACACAATGGGCGGCTTATGGGTTGATTATAATTTGATGAGTAATGTACCCGGCTTATTTGTGCTCGGTGAAGCAAACTTTTCCGATCATGGTGCAAACAGACTTGGCGCCAGCGCACTGATGCAAGGACTTGCCGATGGCTACTTTGTTATTCCCTATACTATTGGTAACTATTTAGCCGGCGATAAACCTGAAAAACTTTCAACAGACCATAAAGAGTTTGATGAAACAGCAAATAAAATTGATGATCTAATGAAAAAACTTCTTTCAATTAACGGCGATAAAACTGTTGATGAAATTCATAAAAAGCTTGGAAGAATAATGTGGAACAAGGTAGGCATGGGAAGAAACGAAGCCGGATTAAAAGAAGCAATAAAAGAGATTGCCGATTTAAGAGAAGAGTTTTGGAAGAGTGTAAAAGTTGTCGGATCGGACAAAGACATTAACCAAAATTTAGAACGAGCAGGCAGAGTTGCCGATTATCTTGAACTGGGAGAGTTAATGGCAAGAGATGCGCTTGATAGAAACGAATCTTGCGGCGGACACTTTAGAGAAGAATATCAAACCGAAGAAGGGGAAGCTTTAAGAAATGATGAAGATTATGCTCACGTTTCCGCATGGGAGTTTGAAGAGGTAGGTAAATGGAATCTTCATAAAGAACATCTTGAATTTGAATATGTTAAATTAGCCCAAAGGAGTTACAAATAATGAGTGCTGATAATATAAATTTGAAATTGAAAATCTGGCGCCAGAAGGGTCCTAAGACCCCGGGCGGCTTTGTTGATTATGATATTAACGTTTCAACAGATGCATCAATTTTGGAAATGCTTGATGAGCTTAACGACTCACTTGAAAGAAAAGGTGAAGAACCGATTGCCCTGGAAAGCGACTGCCGTGAAGGGATTTGCGGTACGTGCGATTTAGTTATTAATGGTCAGCCGCACGGACCCGTGCCCAAAATAGCAACCTGCCAACTACATATGCGTCATTTTAACGACGGCGATACTTTATGGATTGAACCATTTAGAGCAAAAGCTTTTCCCGTGCTTAAAGATTTGATAGTTGACCGATCGGGACTTGATAAAATTATGGAAGCAGGCGGATATGTTTCTATCAATACCGGCGGAGTGCCCGATGCAAACGATATAGCGATACCAAAAGATGCCGCTGCAATGGCTATGGATGCCGCTGAATGTATTGGATGCGGCGCTTGTGTTGCTGTCTGCAAAAACGCTTCGGCTATGCTGTTTATGAGCGCAAAGGTTGCTCAGTATTCCTACCTGCCTCAAGGTCAGCCGGAAAGATTTAAACGCGTTGAAGCAATGGTTGCGGCAATGGATGAACTGGGGTTCGGAAGTTGTACAAACACTTATGCATGCGAAGCTGAATGCCCGAAAGGAATTTCTGTTACTAATATTGCCAGAATGAATAAGGAGTATATCGCTGCAAAGTTTAAGTCCAATAATGTTGAAGTATAAGAAGATTTAATTCTACTTTTTATTTTAGGCTGTCTCAATTGGGGCAGCCTTTTTTTAGAATAAGTTTAAAAAACACTAACCACTAAGAGCACAAAGAAATTCACAAAGTTCACAAAAATTTAATTGGATGGTTCTCAATCAAGATAAGACATTTTGTGTTCTCTGTGATTTTTCTTTACCTATTACTTAACTAACAAAAGCTTTTTTGTCTCTGTAAATTGCCCGGACTGAATTGTATAAAAGTATACACCGCTGTTAAGGTTTCCGCCATCGAAAGTAACTTGATAATGTCCGCTCTCTTTTACTTCATTTACAAGTTCTACTATTTCACGACCTAAAATATCATACACTTTTAATATTACATTTCCTCTTTCAGGTATGCTGTAAGTTATTTTTGTTGATGGATTAAATGGATTAGGATAAACCGCTGTTGCATATTCTGATACTTCCTCGTTGTTTATTGTATCTGTTTTCTTTGCTATAAACGCATTTTCTGATTCCAGTTCTGTTTTGGCAAAATAGTACAAATTATTATTTGGATATTTAGCAACTATTTGAGCAAAAGCTGCCATAGCTTTATCTATATCGTTTAGATAGTATTTAAATATTACACCTTCTTCATACAGCATTTCACATTTAACATCATCATCTACGATAGATGAGTTAAAGACTTGTTGTGCTATTGAAATTGCTGATTCAAATTCTCCATCTTCTACATAATAATCAATGTAATGGCGATTTATATAAGGCAAAAACTGAGAGAAACTTGAACTTGTTATTAAATTATCTAAGTAGGTTTTAAATAACGCCTTTTCATCAATAGTATAATAGCAGTGAGCAAGTTTTGAAAAAATTGCATTAACTGTTTTGTTATTGGAATCTTTTTTCAATAACAGTTTATAGCGGCTGATTAAATCTAAAAACGCCGGCTTGTACTCTTGCACACTAAAATTTGGATTGTCTCGATTTTCTAAATTGATTCTGTTGAGTAGTTGAAGATACTCGCTATTCAGATTTATTAATCCAACTGGAAAAAGATCATCTTTAGAGTTAGAGGTTAATGAGCTTGCTTTGCCAATTTTTTGTGTACATGGGGGTTCAAGATCACCACCATTAGAAATATTCCCAGATATGCTCTGCGGCCAAGGGGCGCTCAAAGTAATATGGCTGGCATAAATGTAACCGCCTGTTTGTGTAATTAAGTCAATTAAATTATTACAGAAATAACTTTGGGTAGTAACATTTATTGAAGAGTTGGACGCTGCCCATACACCAAAGTCATAATCAGTTATGTTTACACCCATGATGTTCGCTGAGGTATTGCTGCAATTAATTGCCGGTGATGTTGAGCCGCTACCATCTTCAATACCTCCAATAGTTGTATATGCACCATTATAAACATTTACCAAAGTACTGCTTGCCATATATTTTATGTATGAGAGGTCAGTTCTAGTACCTCCATTAATAGTAATTGTATGATAATCGTGCATTTTAAGATTTTGTAGAGAAGCCCAATCAGAATTAGTAACCGTTATGTTGCCATTGATAATTGAGCCATAGTTCGTTGTTCCTTTTAGAGTTCGCCTGGGTTTGTTTGTTATTGAGATACTTTCGTTATATGTAGTATTAAGTAGTTCTATTGTTTGTTTTGCCGAAGAGTAATTTATTGCTGATTGAATTGATGGAAAATAACCTTTAAGTGTACTGCCTGATTTTAGATATGCTTTTATGCCATTGATAGTGCCTTGGTTATCTATAACGCCGCCATCTAATAGTATTGCAAAACCACCAAGATCAACAGTTGCTCCAGTATTTATCTTTAATGTTACTCCAGAAGGAATTGTGATATTATCGTTGACCAGCGTTTGTGTGCCTATTATCTGAATTATTTGACCAGGCGCTACTACATCTAATGCGGCTTGAATTGTTGAGAAAGCTTGCGGAACATATAGGTTATGAACTGCATTCTCTGCGTTTATTCTGCCATATCCATAGTACTGGTCCCAATTAGCAGCTCCAAGATCCTCGGCTGATGCGTAGATTTGATTGGCAAGCTCAGTTGCTGTTAAGTCCGGATTTATTGACCAGCTTAAACCTGCTAATGCAGTGACGAGTGGTGCGCCAAATGAAGTGCCGTTAACATAAACATAACTATTATTAGCCCCAGTGGTCAAGATATTAATTGAAGGAGCGCTAACATCAACATGTGCACCATAATTGTACCCAGTGGGGAATTGATCGCTGCTATTTGTTGCACTTACTCCTATGACGCCTGAATAAGCTGCCGGCCATTGAGCGTGCGGAACGACATCAAGGTCTCCGTCTCCCGTATTAGGCGGATTTCCAGCACTCGCAACAACAAGTGCTCCAAAAGTTTGTGCGTCTTCAACAGCATTTTCCACTGACGAATAATTATAGGAATAATAAGTATCATTTGGGTTTTTAAATACTGTTTTAAAGCTACAATTGATTATATCTGCCTGATAGGAAAGATTAGGGTCAGCTACATTACGTATATCCGCAGCAAGATTTGTACTATTGCTACTATTCATACGAACTAAACTTAGATTCCATCCGAGGCTAGCAATTCCTTGATCATTATCTGTTTCTGCTGCGGCTACTCCGGCTACTTTTGTACCATGATCACCGTTGGTTCCAGGCTCTCCTGCAACAATTTTATTATCAATATCGATGTGATCACCAACACCACTGGATTCAATTAATGCTAGTCTCACATTTCCATTTCCATGTGTAATATCCCAAGCTTCTTCAGCTTGTATTTTTGTTAAATACCATTGATTTCCTTCACCATGAAGATCATTAGGGGTTTCATCATTTTTAATTTGTACTGGAGGTTCAATATAATCAACATCTACTGCCTTTTTAATTTGTTCTATTAGTTTTGCAATTTCTTTTGGATTTTGAAATTTAATAATATAAACCTGTGACCAATCGTTAAGCCTCTTTACCATCCCTCTTGAATCAGTCCACAAGGTATCGCTAGATTTAGCCCCAGGAATCATTTTCTCAAAGATTATCTTTTCATTAAATTGATTTAAATAATTTTTTAACTTTGTTCCATTTTCAGTTATATTGTTAACCGAGGCATATTTTTCACCTATTGTTAGCTTTACAACTTGTTTCTTGAATTTTACAACTATTTCATTACTCATAACTTTACCGTCTTCTACAAATACCTGAGCATTAGTGGTTGAGAAAAATAATGCAAATAAAACAATAAAAAACACTTTCAGGTTTTTCATAAAGCCTCCTTAATTTATTATGTTATTAATGTATTTCTATCATCTTTGACGATAGAATAAAGTTATAACCCTTAAGCAGTATTATATAAACTCCACTGGCTAAGCTAGATGAATCAAATTTTATTTGATAGCTTCCAGCATCTTTATAAGCATTAATTAATGTTGTGATTCTTTCCCCTAACATATTATAAACTGACATATCAATAAAACCATTCACAGAAAGAGAAAATTTAATATTGGTTTCTCTGCTAAAAGGATTTGGATAATTGTTGAATATTTCTGTTTTAGAAGGAATGTATTCCCCACCGTTATCACAACTATCTTGCAAAGTTTCCCAACCAAAAATTACACCAGGCACAGGTGAAGTAAAATCCTGTATTGTTCCTAGAATATGAGAGGGATTAACTCCTATTGTCCCTTCAGGAGAACATTTGGGATGTATTTCCAACCAGGCTGTTATAAACTGTTTATTGTTCATAATTACTGTAGGATTTCTTTGTGTAAGTTCCTTAGGCTCGTGGTTCACTTTAAAATTTTCGCCTAAAGCTTTATCTAGGTAATTAAATCTCTGAGCGTATATATCGCCATTCCCAATTTCTCCTGGGTAATCATTCCTATGATCTTGCCAAACAATTATAGTTCCATCTTTAGAAAAACCAACGTCTGCTCCGCTTTTATAAGCCTCAGAATCGTTATCTATTCTGAAAGGTTGACCAATTTGATTGCCGTCAAGATCAAAAAAATTTCCCCAAACTTCTCTTCCCAATGGGGCAACCCAAACAGTTAATATAGAATCAGCTCCCTTGGCAAAACTTTGCCCAACAACACCAATATCAATTACATCGCTAAATAGGCTTCCATCTTTATTATAAACCTGCATATATTTATTCCAGTTGAAAAGAAATTTGCCGTCGGTAAATTGACTAATATGAGCTTGGTCTTCAACATCATTAACATTGGTTCTAAAGTTTTTTTCAATCGGCGCTCCTGAAGCATCATACAATTGTGCGTATGAAAATAAGGGCCCATCTCGGCGGTCTGCCCAACAAACTACAAAAGTGCCATTATCTTGAAGAATAACTTTGGCATCTAATTGAGACTTGCTTGTAGTATCATCATTGACTTTAAAGCTATGCGTTTTGGGAAAGCCATTCTTACTAAAAATTCTCGCATATACATCGGTATCCCCCCATACTTGAGGGTTTGATTTATGCCAGGCAACCACAAAATCACCTTGTGAATTCATATCTACAGAGGGAACACGATTCCCTATTTTCAATGTATTCTCGCTGATTCTAAAGTTATCGTTAAATTTACTCCCGTTATTGGAAAAAAGTTGACCATATATTGCCGAACCAGAATCGCTACCTCCATGCTCGTAAGAGTTTCGGTAATCGCTCCAAACAACAATAAAATTACCTAATGAATCAGCAGCAATATCTGGTGCAAACCCAGCTGCGCCATGCATGCTAACTTGAAAATCCTGTGCGTGCATATTTACTATAACACAATAGAAAAATGAAATAATAATTAGGGAATATTTAATCATTAGTCTGTTCTTTCCAACTGGTATATTTACAATTTATTTCATAATACATCTTTATTTTTATTCAGTTATTCATTCCTTGTAGTTATTTATCATGCTTTTACAACAAAATGTAAAACTGTTTTTTGGTTGTTACTCGCTTGAAGTTTTGCTGCTTAAATTTATCCAAAGGTAGGTAAGTTATAAATAAAAATATTGTAACAGTGGGTAGAAAATTTTCCATTTTAATGATGCCTCTAAAAGTTGCTGCTATTAACTCTAAAAAGAGATTAAAGTCTTAAGAAATAAAACAAAAATTTTTCTATAAAAGCAAGGCAAATAATATTGTCTGCTAGTTTAATTTTCTTTCGGCGTCTTCGTTGGTATATCCAACTCCTCCATTTTTCTGTAAAGGGAAGATAAGCCAATATTTAACGCCTTGGATGCCTCTTCTTTATTATATTCAAATTTTTTGATGACTTTTAAAATATGTTCCTTTTCAAAGTTTTTAAGAGCCTCTTTTAAGGAATCGGGATAGCCGTGGAACTCCATACTGCCGCGAACATTATCGGCAAGGTCTTCAACTGTAATTTGTTCATCCCTTGCAAAAATAACAGCGCGTTCAATAACGTTCTCCAACTCTCTTACTCCGCCGCGCCAATTATGATTCATCAATACTTTCATTGTTTCGTTATCTACGCCTATAACTTTTTTACCCATTTCGTTACAGTACTTTTCTATAAAGTGATTAGTAAGCAGCGCTATATCTTCCTTGCGTTCATTCAATGAGGGAAGATTGATCTCAACAACATTTAGTCTGTAATAAAGGTCTTCGCGGAACTCCCCTGTTTTAGTTTTCTCAAATAAGTTTTGGTTTGTTGCAGCAAGCAGCCGCACATTAGTTGATACCGGTTTTGTTGCTCCCACAGGTAAAAATTGTCTGTCCTCAATTACACGAAGTAATTTAACTTGAAGATTCAATGGCAGGTCGCCAATTTCATCGAGTAATAAAGTTCCGCCATCTGCTACTTTAAATAAGCCCTGCTTCTCTTCCGTTGCTCCGGTAAACGATCCCCTTTTATGTCCGAACAGTTCACTCTCAATTAAATTTTCCGAAATGGCTCCGCAATTTATTGGTAAAAATATTTGGTCCTTTCTTTTACTTTTTGCGTGTATCGCTTTTGCAACAAGTTCTTTACCGGTTCCACTCTTACCGAAAATCAATACGTTACTGTTTGTCGGTGCAACGTGTTCAATTAAACTAAACACTTTTTTCATTGCATCGCTTTTGCCAATTAAGTTTTGAAAACTTCCTTCCGGGGAAACTCTGCGCCTCAAAGTTTTATTTTCAAAAGATAATTTTCTGTAATCTATTAAATGTTTTACTCTTATTATTAAATCATCAAACTCAATTGGTTTTAAAATGTAATCGTAAGCGCCTCTTCGTAATGCTTCAATTGCTGTTTCAACAGAAGCATACGCAGTCATAATAATTACAAATGTATCGGGCGAAATTTTTGAGACTTCTTCCAATAATTGAATGCCGTCTAAGCGGGGCATTTTTATATCTGTTATAACAATATCAAAATCGGATTCTTTAATTTTTTCAAGCGCTTCTTGTCCGTCCGCTGCTAATTCTGTTTCGTATCCTTCTTCATCTAAAATTAATTTTGATGAGTCTCGTATTGTTTTTTCATCATCAACTATTAATATTTTTGACATCTATTTTTCCTCTTTAAATATTTTGACTTTCTATTCTTTTTATTTATTGCTGCAGACACCTATATTTTGTCATTACGAGTTTATCAGCCCTGTTTATCGAAGAACAGTTTTGGCTGAGAATCGTTTTGTGACGACGAAGTAATCTCTATTCGGAGATTGCTTCACTCCGACCGAAAAGCATTGGTCGGGTTCGCAATGACATTTCACGGCTGTCATTACGAGTCATTGTTTTTTGACGACGTAGTATTCTCACATTAGAGATTGCTTCATCCGTCGGCTGACGGGTTCGCAATGACATTCTTAACTTGTCATTACGAGGAGTTGCCTTTTAACGACGAAGTAATCTCAAACCAGAAATTACTTCGTCCCGATAAAGCCTGCTCCGAATATATCTATCGGAGAATATCGGAATTCGCTATGACAATTATAATTTTTTCTTTTTAGCTTTCATTTAAAAATTCTGCAATAGTGTTTTATTAAAAACTTATATCATCCCAGTTTTTATTTTCCTTTTCAATTAATTCTACTTTCTTTTTTCGTGAGCCTGCTTTAATTTGTTTTTCTCTTTTGATACCTGAATTTATATCATTTGTGACTTCATAATAAACAAGTTTATCAATATTATATTTACTTGTGAATCCTTTTATAATTTTATTTTTATGTTCGTAAACTCTTCTTTGTAAATCATTTGTGATGCCTGTATAAAGTACTGTGTTATTTTTATTAGTCATAATATAAACGTAATAACTTTTCATTTTTCAGATCATGTTTTTCTATCTTTAATTTGAGATTGCTTCATCCGTCGGCTGACGGGTTCGCAATGACAGTTTTATGTTTTCTTCATCCGTCACCACTAACTTGTTATTACGAGTAGTCGTTTTATGACGACAAAGTAATCTCACACTATAATTTACTTATCCAACAAAACAATTTAATAGATTAATTATCTTCATCCGAGATCATTGGAATTTTTACTAAGAACTTACTTCCTTCATTTATTTGGCTATCAACAATTATATCGCCTTTAAATTTTTTAATTATACCATAACTAACCGATAAACCCAATCCCGTACCCTTGCCGACTTCCTTTGTTGTAAAAAATGGATTGAAAATTTTATTAACGGTTTCCTCATCCATTCCGCATCCGTCGTCTGTAATTTCAATATAAATATATTCATCATCTTTATTTGTTGTTACTTCTATTTTTCCTTCGCCATTAATTGCATCGAGACTGTTAATTAAAATGTTTACAAAAACTTGAAGAAGCTGGTCAGGTACAATTTTAACAGCGGGAATATTAGGATCGAATGAGGTGATAAAATCAACACGCTTAACCCGTTTGTCGTATTTTACAATTCCCAATGCAGTTTTAATAACATCTGTAATTTGTATAAACTGTTTATCATGACTCGGAGTGCGGGAAAAGTCAACCAATTCGCGAACAATTCTTGTTATTCTATCAATGTTCTCTTTTATAATAGCAAGCTGCTGCGATGTAAATTCTTCTTTAGTTTTTCTCTGTAATATCTGTACAAGTGAAGATATGGAAGTGAGAGGATTGCCTATTTCATGAGCAACACCCGCTGCAAGCTGACCTATAACTGCTAACTTTTCTGATTGATCTACTTGCTGCTGCAGTCTTTTCATTTCGGTATAGTCTTTTATAATAACAGTTCTTCCAATATAGTTTCCATCATCGCTCGGCAGTTTTGCAACACTCAAATCAACCCAAATTCTTCTTCCTGTTTTGGTTACTCTTTCGGTATCTGTAAGTTTAACGTACCCCGATGATCTTGTTTCTAATTTTATATATTCTAATTCTTTTTTATATTTTTCCTCATCAGGCATTAAAAAGGAACTTTGCTTACCCAGCACTTCATTTTCCGAATATCCGAATAGATGTTCAGCACCTTTATTCCACGAGGTTATTTTCTCATCGGCATCTAAAATCATTATAGCAGAATCTGAAACATGAAGTATATTTTTAAGATTACGCTGATTTATATCGAGCTTTGAGGCAAGACGATCTCTATCAGACTCCAACTGCCGCATTTGTGCTTCTTGGTGCAGCATTCCGTAACGCGCAAAAATTTGCTCAAAAATTTCGTCTAGAAAACCAAGTAAAATAAGAGGGTCATCTTTATATGATTCATCATTTTCAATAAAATTTAATATAGCATATCTGCCCGCACTAAAAACCTGACTTACCTCAAGAAGATTTAAGTTTGCTTCTCTAAATAAATTATATATTTCAATTAAATACTGATCGGCAATTGTATAATCAGCTTTATCAATAACTTCAATCGTAATATTTAAACTGCTTTTTACAAAAGTTCTTATCTGTGCTTCAGTAAGTTTGTTGCGGTAAGTTTTTAGTATTTTTGCAATCCAGTTTTCAATTATTCCAACATAGTGCTGTTTTAATAATTTGAGAATAAGTTTTTTCATGTTAAAAATTCATTTAAAAATCTTCAAATAAAATATTTTATCTAAATATAAAACTGTAAAAAAAATAGATTTTAATCTAAACAATGGAATCTTGAATTAAAAGATGATTATTAAACTCTAAGATAATATCTGTTAATTTACTGTTGATAACATGTTGGTTTTATGTTTGTAATATATAATTTATAAACAGAATGTTTTTAGCAGCGTTTTACACGAAACTTATCAACATTATAAACAGTGTTTTAATTATGATTTTAACTTAAAAATAAAAGAAGTTGTCTCTATCAACATATTAACACTCTTATTATTA
>JABFGH010000045.1 GCA_013112585.1 Ignavibacteriota bacterium
TTTGAATATAATAATTCTGGCAATCCAATAACTAATTTAAAAGAATTAAATATGTTAAAACGAAATTGGGCTCTACTTACAATAATATTTTTAGCAGCTTCTTTGTATGGAATTCAATGCAGTGAAAGTGAAGCTAATAATCAATTTGACACAACAGTTTTTGTAGCAACCTGGAATTTAGAAAACCTGTTCGATACAATTGATCATCCTGAAAAAAATGATGAGGAATTTACACCGGACGGTAGAAAGCAATGGACTGAAACAAGGCTTGAAAACAAAATCAACAATTTAGCAAAACTATTTCAGGATATGAACGACGGGAAGGGACCCGATATACTTGGAGTGCAGGAAGTTGAACATGAACGTTTACTCAGTCAATTGTTAAGCAAGGTTGATAATCAAAAAGAGTATAAAATAGCTTACGAAGAATCGCTTGATAAAAGAGGGATAGATAATGGTCTGATTTATAATTCTGAAATTTTTGAACTGCTTAGTAAAAGTAAACATGAAATAGAATTAGATAGCAAACGACCTACAAGATATATTCTTGAATCGGAGCTTTTAGTTGGAGGAAGAGATACACTTTTTGTATTTGTTAATCATTGGCCTTCACGAAGCGGGGGACAGGAGAGATCAGAACCAAATAGAATTAGAGCCGCAGAAGTTCAGAAGGCTGCTTTTGATAGTGTGATAAGCAGAAACATCTCTGCCAATATTATTATACTCGGTGATTTTAATGATGAGCCTGAGAATATTTCCCTTTCAAACACACTTTTAGTTAATAATAGTTTTGATAGAGAAGAAGTTTTAGATTTCCCAAATACTGAGCTTTACAATCTTTCTTATAAATTATTTGAAGAAGGACAAGGAACCTATCTATATCAAGGTGATTGGAATATGCTTGATCAAATTATTGTTTCGGGTGATCTGCTGGACAGTACCGGATTGTATTATCAGCCTGGTACTTTCGAGATATTAAATTTTGATTATAGCGTTACAAAAGAAGGCAGGTATAAAGGTGCTTCAATTCCAACTTACGGCGGTAGAAATTATCTCGGCGGTTTCAGTGATCATTTTGCAGTTGGAATTAAATTAAAAATTATTGAATAATTTTATTTGTGGTACATATTATATGTTGTTATTACAACAAATTTACAATAAGTTAGTTGAGTAAGATTTATTAAAAATTTTACAAATGTTCTAATAACCAACGGAGTATTGTTTTACTAAAAAAATGTTAAAATTAACTTTATATAGGTTAAATAGTACCTTAATGTAAAAATAATTCATTGACTTTTTTTTATTAAATCCTTAATCTTATTCACCGTAAATTTTAGAATATAAACAAAAAACATTTAGATAATAAAAAAAATAACTTTGGAGGTTACCTCTTATGGAATTTTCAGAACTAACAGGATTTGTTTCCTATATTTTTGCGCAAGCAGCTGACGGCGGACCGTTATCATACCTACAAGAAAAATTTGTTCAAGGCGGCGGTTTTATGTGGCCCATACTTGCATGTTTGGTTCTTGGATTAGGATTTTCATTTGAAAGAATGTGGACACTTTCACGCGCAAGCATGAATACAAAGAAATTCATCTTGAATGTAAAAGACGCTCTTTCAAAAGGCGGTGTTAACGAAGCTATGAAAGTTTGTGAAAACACAAGAGGCTCAATCGCTTCTGTTTTTCATGCAGGACTTTTAAGAGCAGACGAAGGTGTTGAAGCTGCTGAAAAAGCTATTATGGCTTATGGTGCAATTGAAATGGGATTCCTTGAAAGAGGTTTAATCTGGATTTCAACATTTATTACAATCGCTCCAATGCTTGGTTTTACCGGTACTGTACAAGGTATGATTGAAGCATTTGACGCTATTGCAGATGCTGCACAAATCTCTCCCGGTGTTGTGGCAAGCGGTATTTCCGTTGCTTTGTTAACAACATTATTTGGTCTTGTATCAGCTATTATTCTTCAGGTGTTTTATAACTACTTTGTTGCTCGTATTGACAAATTAGTTGGAGATATGGAAGAGAGTTCAATAGAACTAATTGACGCATTATACGAAATAAAAGCCAATAAATAATTAATCTTGAGTAGGTTAAACCATGGTTAAAATTAAAAAAAATAAAAATAAAGGCGCGGAAATTCCAACCGGGTCTATGGCTGATATTGCGTTTCTTTTACTATTGTTCTTTTTAGTGGCTACCGTAATTGATGTTGATACGGGTATTGGACTCGTATTACCGGAACCCGTTGAAGATACAGATGTGACACCTATTTCAAAAGAACGAATGGCTGCACTTTTGGTTAATGAAAACGGAGATGTTTTACTTGACGGTAAGGTAATTGCAATTCCGCAGATTAAAGAAAACTTAATTGAAAGAATAACAAGTAAAATTGATGTTCCTAAAAAGAGTAAATTAGTTGTATCTGTTAAGACAGATAGAAAGACTAACTATAACTTATATATTCAGTCTTTGGACCAGGTTAATGGAGCGTATGCTGAAGTAAGAGATGCTTATTCAATGCAGACTTACGGTCAGAAATTTAATGATCTTAATGATGAGCAAAGCCGCGATGTTAAGGATAAGATTCCAAAAATTGTTTCTTTGGCAGAACCTGAATCTGTAAAATAAACGAGGATAAAGAATGAAATTTCAAAAAAAACGTGCGGCAACTAAACAAGAGATTCCAACATCTTCGATGCCGGATATTGTTTTCATGCTGCTGCTTTTCTTTATGGTCTCAACTACTTTAAGAGAAGTTGATGTACTCGTACAGTATACTCTGCCCGAGGCTGAAGCCATTGAGAAAATTGAAAATAAACGATTGATATCTTACATCTGGGTTGGCACTACCGGTCAAATTCAGATTAACGATAATTTGGTTAATATGAATGAAATTGGTCCTATCATGTATCAAAAGCGAGTTGATATTCCTGAAGTGGTTGTGTCTTTCCGTGTTGATGTAAATTCAGATATGGGAATTGTAACGGATATTCAGCAGGAGCTTCGTAAAGTTGATGCACGCAGAATTAACTATTCAGCGAGACTTAGACAGTAAATATTAATTGTAAACTATATTTTTAAAGGCAGGTTATTTTTAATGGCCTGCCTTTTTTTTTAAGGTGATAAAATGAAATTAAAAGACAAAATAACAGACGACTTAAAATCAGCGATGAAATCGAAAGATAAAATTCGATTGGAAACTGTACGTTCAATTAGAGCTTTAATTCTTGAACATGAAAAAAGTGGTGCCGAAAAGGAACTTACTCCTGAACAGGAAATTAACCTGCTTACTTCTGCTGCTAAAAAAAGAGCTGAATCAATTGAGCAATTTTCTAACGCAAATAGAAAAGATCTTGCAGACAAAGAAAAAACTGAACTTGCTATCATCCAGGAGTATCTTCCAAAGCAGTTGAGTGAAGAGGAAATTATTGCTGAAGTAAAAGCAATTGCTCAGGAAATTGGAGCTGAAGATAAAAGTCATTTTGCAAAACTTATGCCTGCAGCAATTAAAAAATTGAAGGGCAGCGCTGATGGAAAAGCCGTAAAATCTGCTGTTGAAAAAGTATTGAGCTGATAATTGAACTATTTAGACTCCATAATAATTTTATTTGTTATTATCGGTTTTGTACTCGGCTACAAAGATGGATTGGTTAGAAAAGTAATTGGACTTTTCGGATTGATAGCCGGTATATTCCTTGCGTTTACTTTTTATGAGCCGGTTGGATACTTTATTAAACCTCTGCTCAATAACGAACTTCAACTGGCAGAAATTGTTGCAGGTGTATTGATATTTATATTAGTAATGTTTATAGCGGCAGTATTAAAACGAGTTGTTCACCCTCTTGATAAAGTAAGTCAATTTCTAAACCATTTTCTTGGCGGACTTACAGGCACAATACAAATGATATTTTTTTTAAGTGCCATGTTTCTTTTATTAAATATTTTTAGCTTCCCGGATAGCTCTGATCGGATGGGATCATTTTCATACGAGCGTGTATATATGGTAGTACCGACTACCGTTGATTTAATAATCGGCACACAATACGAAACTAAAAAATTCTTTAATGATTATATTGAAGGAAAAGATAAATTTCCTTTTGAACTTGATGTTGACTCACTAAGATCGAAGGTATCAGATTCACTGAAAACGATTGAATAAATGATAGAAAACAAGGTAATAGAAAAATTAGAATTTAAAAAAGTTTTAGAATTTATTTCTTCATACTCATATACCAATAACGGTAAAGAAAAAATATTAAATACCAAGCCGTTTAAGGAGATTATGGAAATTGAAGAAGCCGGTAAATTTGTCAGTGAAGCAAAAAATATTTTAATAGAAAATGATACTCCTCCCTTTGAATATTTACCGGATGTTTCAAATTCACTCTCAAAAAGTTCAATTGAAGGTACTGTACTTACAATTAAGGATATCAAGGATATTCTCGCTTTGGCAGTTACTTCACGCAAATTGTTTAACTTTCTCAAATCCCGTTCGGAAGAAACTTTACTGCAGTCAAAATTCTGCGAAAATCTTTTTGTAGATAAAATGTTTGAGCATCATCTATCAAGTGTATTTAACGATGCAGGTGAAATTTCTGATAATGCCAGTAAGAAATTAAAAGAGATACGAAATGATATTAATGATAAAAGTTCACGATTAAGAAGAGTTGTTAATAAATTACTCAAGCAATTAAGTGAGTCATACTTAGTTCAGGACGAATATGTAACGCAGCGGGATGGAAGAATTGTAGTTCCGGTAAAATCGGAACACAAACGTCATGTTCGCGGTTTTATCCATTCGGAATCTGCAACAGGGCAGACAGTTTACATTGAACCTGAAGAAACTCTTGAACTGAATAATGAAATTTTATCTCTATCATTCGCCGAAAAAAGAGAGATTGAACGGATACTGAAAAACCTCACAAAAATTATCGGTGAACAAAGTTATAACTTGCGTTTATCTTTAAATGCGGTTGCTGAATTAGATGTCATTTTCTCAAAGGCTAAATACTCAATTGAAGTTATCGGATCATTTCCCTCGCTACTAGAAAACAAGCCGTTAGAGATTATAAATGGCAGGCATCCCATACTCGTTAAAAAACTGGGCAGCAAAAATACAATACCTCTTAACCTAAAAGTTGATAAAAATGGAGTGATATTAATTACAGGTCCAAATGCCGGCGGTAAAACTGTTGTGCTGAAAACAGTTGGATTACTAGCATTAATGGTGCAGTGCGGGATTCATATTCCTGTTGATCCTGATAGCAACTTTCACATTTTTAATGAAATTCTAATTGATATCGGCGATGAACAATCAATTGAAGATGACCTTAGCACTTTTAGCTCGCACCTTTCCAACATTAAAAAAATAATTGCTGAAAGCACAAATAAAAGTCTTGTACTTGTTGATGAAATAGGAACCGGAACTGATCCTGCCGAAGGAAGCGCACTCGCTACAGCAGTTCTGATTACCCTTAATAAAAAAGGGACGCTTACGCTTGCAACAACTCATCACGGCTCATTAAAACTAATTGCACACGATCTTGATGGGTTTGAAAATGCCTCCATGCAATTCGACTTAGAGAACTTAACTCCCACTTATCTATTCAGACAAGGATTACCCGGTTCCAGCTACGCTTTTGAAGTTGCTGAACGAATTGGGTTCGATAAAGAATTTATACAACTATCCAAAAAATATTTAGATGTTGATAAAAATAAGATTGAGGATTTTTTAGTCGAGCTTGAAACAAAATCCAAAACATACCGTGATCAGTTAAATAAGGCGGAAGTTGAAAATGCCAGGTTAAAAGGTTTAACAAATTTGTATCAAAGCAGAGTTACCGAACTTGAAAAACAGAAGAAAAAAATTCTTCAGGAAACTAAAACCAAGGCAGACCTATTCCTAAAAGATGTAAATAAAAAAGTTGAGCAGACGATTAAAAACATAAAAGAATCTAATGCTGAGAAAAGTTTAGTTAAAGATGAAAGAAAAAAGATTGAAGAACTAAAAATAACATCCAAAGAGTTATTGCCAGCGGCAGAAGAAGAAATGGCGGCAGGTGATTTTAAATTGAGCAAAGGGGATGGCGTTAAAGTTCGTGATACAAATATTGAAGGCGAACTTTTAGATTTTAATGAATCGAAAAATAAAGCAACTATTATTAGCGGTACAATGAAACTGCAAGTGAAATTCAATGATCTTTATCCGCAGAAATTAAAAAAGAAAAATGCCGATGAATACCGCCCGGTAAACTTTGAACCGGTTATAGAAACAAGCACTTTAGATATACGCGGATATAAACCTGAAGATGCTGATTACAAAGTTATTCGTTATATTGATGATGCATTTGCATCTAACGCAGGCAGAGTTGAAATACTGCATGGCAAGGGCACAGGCGTTTTAAGGCAAACTGTTCATGAAATTTTAAAACATCATGATAGCGTAAAAAAATATTATCTTGCAGATATTGAGTTTGGAGGAGAGGGTATCACTATTGTTGAATTTAAGTAGCGGATTATGTTCAAAAAAATATTAATTGCAAACAGAGGCGAGATAGCTGTTAGGATTGTTAAAGCATGTCGAGAAATGAATATTATTTCGGCAGCCATATATTCCGATGCAGATAAAAATGCGCTTCATGTTAGAACGGCTGATGAAGCCTACCACGTTGGAAATTCTCCCGCCTCGGAATCGTACCTTGATGTAAATAAAGTTTTAACAATTGCAAAAAAAATAAGCGCAGATGCCGTTCACCCGGGGTATGGGTTTTTATCTGAAAATGCTGAGTTTATAAATAGCGTTGGAGAAGCAGGAATTACATTCATTGGTCCATCAGCCGAATCGGTAAAATTGATGGGAGAGAAAACTGCTGCGCGCAGATTGATGGAAAAAAGTAAAGTGCCGATTGTTCCCGGTACGGTTAATCCGATTCAATCAATTGAAGAGGGGAAAGAGATTGCCGAAAAAATTGGCTACCCCGTAATGCTGAAAGCAGCGGCAGGCGGCGGCGGAAAAGGGATGCGTAAAGTATTTTCAAGTGACGAATTTTCAAATGCTTTCGAGAGAGCAAAAAACGAATCTAAAAAAGCGTTCAGCGATGATAATATTTACATTGAAAAATTTATTGAAAATCCTAAGCATATCGAAGTTCAAATTCTGGGAGACCAATTCGGGAATTATATACATTTATACGAAAGAGACTGCTCTGTTCAGCGGAGGCATCAAAAAGTAATTGAAGAAGCCCCTTCGGCATTTGTGGATGAAGAAACTAGAAAACATTTGACTACTGCCGCAATTAATGCCGCAAAAGCCTGCAATTATTTTAATGCCGGAACTATAGAATTTTTAATGGATGAAAATAAAGATTTCTATTTTTTGGAAATGAATACCAGACTGCAGGTTGAGCACCCGGTAACTGAAATGATAACGGGTATTGATCTGGTTAAAGAACAAATTAAAATTGCCGCCGGCGAAAAACTGAAAATAAAACAAAACGAATTTACCAATAAAGGTTTCGCAATTGAATGCCGTGTTTATGCAGAAGATGTTGATAATAATTTTGCTCCTTCAATTGGTACAATAATTCATCATCGCTTGCCTTCGGGACCAGGAATTCGTGTTGACCGCGGAATTGATCTGCAAACTGAAGTTTCAGTTTATTATGATCCTCTTCTATCAAAATTAATTGCATGGGGTAAAACAAGAGATGAGGCAATTGCACGCATGAAACGCGCACTAGGTGAATATCAGATTGCAGGAGTAATAACAAACATGGGTGCATGTAGATGGGTATTAAATCATCCAAAATTTTTAGACAGCAGTTTTACTATTAATTTTATTGATGAGGAATTTTTATCTCTGCAGCCGGGTGAATGGAAAAATAATATTTCGCAAGAGATAAATGATGTTGTTACAGTTATGGCAGCTTTATTAAAAGCCGAAGAAAATAAATTAATGCCGAGTAAATATAATTGCAGCGGAAATAACAATTGGGACAGTGAAGAAGATGCATGATTTTATTGTAACAGTTGGTGAAGAGAAAAGAATTGTTAGCGTAACAAATAATCACATTGTTTTAGACGGGAAAAAGTTAGCCGTTGAATTATCAAAAGTAAATAAGCATTTATATTTACTAAGATTAGATAACAAAGTGTTTGAGGTTACAACAACCAAACTATCAAATGAAAAATATAGTTTTTTAGTGACGGGAAATTATTTTGAAACCACGGTACGAACCAGCTTACGCGAAAAAGCTGTAGAATATCTAAATCAAAAACAGCGGCTTTCCCGTAACGATATTATTAAAGCTCCCATGCCGGGACTACTTCTCAAGTTAAAAAAGAAGACAGGTGATAAAGTTGAGATGGGTGAATCGATTGCTATTTTGGAAGCAATGAAAATGGAAAATGATATTATTTCACCGGCTACCGGAATTATAAAAGAGGTAAACAAAAAGGAGGGCATGTCCGTTGAAAAGGATGAAATTATTTTGAAAATAGAATGATCCTTTATATATTGATGTCTGATTATCATATTCACGTTGTACTATTATAAATAATGTTTCATGAATATTTCAAAATAAAACAACCACAATTATCAGGAGGAGAAGTGATCAAGAAATTACTTTTTATACTTATAGTTTTTGCAATAGCCACCGGAAATATTTTTTCGAGCGGATTTCAAATTAACGAGCATGGTGCTAGAGCAATGGCAATGGCGGGTGCGTTTACAGGATTAGCCGATGATGCATCAGCGGTATATTTTAATCCGGCAGGTATTACACAATTAAACGGTACATTCATTAGTGCAGGTACAACTCTTATTCTTCCTCAATCAAAATTTACCGGTATCGAAGGAACATCAAACCCATTATTACCGGCTGAGCAGGAATATGAAATGGAGAGTCAGGTTTTTACTCCGATTAACTTTTATCTAACACAGCAAATAACCGATAAACTTTACCTCGGATTTTCTGTTAACAATCCTTATGGTTTAGGTACCAAATGGGAAGATACATGGGTTGGTCGTTATATTGCAGTCGATACTGAATTGAGAACATTCTTCTTTAATTTGGTGGCGGCTTATAAAGTAACAGAAAATCTTTCATTAAGCGGCGGTTTCGTTTATGCAATGGGTGATGTGAAAATTATTCGTAACATGTTTCTTGCAGATCCTGTTACTCAGCAGCCTAAGCCTGATGCACAAACAAACTTAGAAGGTGACGGAACTGCACTTGGATGGACAGCCGGATTCTTTTATATATCTGATGATAAAAAATCGTCAATTGGTATCAGTGTAAGAAGTGAGGTTGAATTTGAGTTTGAAGGTGATGCTGTTACAACACCTGCCACTTTGGACTTTAACCATCCGCTCGCCGGTCCACAAAGTATTCCTTTACCAACCGGTGCAATTAATGCCACATTAACTACACCTATGACAGTTACCGCAGGTTTTGCAACAGAAATTGCTGATCAAACTACTCTTACGGGTGATATTCAGTGGACAGGATGGTCAAGCTATGATACTCTTGCAGTTAACTTTGAAGAGTATCCTGCTGACCCGGCTAATCCCGCCGGACCAAAAGCAAGATCTGCAGCAGCGAGAGAATATAAAAACAATTATATTTTTCGATTAGGATTTGAGACCGAGTTATCAAAAAGCTTTATGCTGAGAGGCGGAATTTTATATGACACGAATCCCGTTCCCGATAGATTAGTTGAACCTACTTTACCTGATTCAGATAGACTTGGTTTGAACATAGGGTTTGGTTATATGCTAACAGAATCATTATCAATTGATGTAGCTTACTTATTCCTAAAATTTGTAAATCGCACAATATCTGATTCTGAGATAGATGCCGGCTACCCTGTACCTGTAGCATTTAACGGTACATACAAATCACTATCACATTTATTTGGTATTAATTTTAACTACGCATTATAATATTTATATCAACTAAAATTTTCAATTAGGGATGGTTCTTCCATCCCTTTTCTATTTTTATGAAAAATTTAATTTTAATTACTATTTTATTTTTAATTGCAGCTTGTTCAGCTTCTAATATTGAGAAGCGGGAAAATCAAAACTCTGTTCTATTTGATTCCCTTTCATCTAACTATGGTTTTACTTACCAATATATTATTAGAGTAAAAATATTAGACAATGAAGCTGATGCCGATAGTTTCATTAACGGGCATAGTTCCCAAATTAATTTTAATTTGGTCAAAAAGTTCGATAGCAATAAAAATCAATATCTAATCGAGTCGGAGATATATAATTCAAGATTTAAGGCAGAAGAAATAATTTCAAACCTAAAACTTAATAATGATTATAGTGATGCGGCTTTAATAATTAGAAAAATTGAAATTTCGGATGATGTAAAAGATAGAAACTCTCTTAAAAAATCTTAATAAACAAAACTTGATTTTATCTTGCAAAATTAGCAATATTTGATAACTTATTAATTAAAATAAATCAATTAAATAATAGGAGGGTCAATGGCATTCTCATTAAATAGAATTCAACTAATTGGTAATTTAGGTCAAGATGCTGAGCATAGGTTTACAACTTCTAATATTGAAGTTACTTCATTTTCTATGGCAACAACCCATAGTTATAAAGGAAAAGAAGGAAATTGGATAAATGATACAACCTGGCATAATATAGTAATTTTTAGTCCATCCGAGTTTTTGAAAAATAATCTTAAGAAAGGTAAAAAGTTTTATGTTGAAGGAAGATTATCAAAAAGAGATTACGAAAATAAAGAGGGACAAAAAATTTATGTTACAGAAGTAATTGCAGATAAATTTAACATTATTCCTCTAGATAGTGGCGATGGGAATTATCAATCAGGTAGTAATTCAAAATCAGAACCTATTGAACCAAACACCGAAGATGATTTACCGTTTTAATTGTGCAGTATAATAATTTAGGATGAATTAAATATTTGGACGTTGGCTGGTATTACCGCTTAATTCTACTTGCGCTATTTGTACTCTTCTCAGCTTTTTTTTCCGGTTCTGAAGTAGCAATATTTTCTATCGATAAAAAAAAGGTTAAAGACCTAAACTTTTCTGCAAGTTTGTCGGGGAGATATATAATTAACCTTCTCGATTATCCGCGTCGGCTGCTTGTTACAATTCTTATCGGCAACACAATATTTAATGTTGCCGCCTCAATTTTAGCAGTTACATTAGCACTTGATTTCGCCGCCGATTGGCAGGTATCGACTGATTTAATGCTGCTTGTTCAAATAGTGCTGCTTACAATAATTATTTTAATTTTTGGTGAAATTACACCCAAGGTTTTTGCTTCTAAACATCCTGTTATATTTGCAAAAATAATTGCCATACCACTTTACTGGGTAAGCGTTTTAATCTTTCCCGTATCAAAAATTATAACCGATGTGTTTAAACTAGCATTTTCAAAAGTAAAAATTAATAGGGCTAAAAATGCAATACTTCACTCTGAGATAGCAGAGCTTGCAAATATTGGTATTGAAAGGGGAACTATTGAAGAAGATGAACACGAATTAATTCATGGTTTGGTTTCGTTTAAAACCGTTACAACCAGAGAAGTGATGACGCCGAGAGTTGATATTACTGCAATTCCTGTTGAAACTGAATTTTATGAGTTGATGAATATTATTACCGAATCAGGTCATAGTAGAATACCTCTTTATGAAGATAGTCTGGATAATATTATCGGTGTAATCTATGCAAAAGATTTACTGCCCCATTTAGGAAGCAAAGATTCGCAAGACGATTTTTCATTGCGTAAAATCGCACGTAAAGTTTTATTTGTTCCTGAAACTAAATTGATTAGCGACTTGATGCATGAATTTCAGGAAAAAAATATGCATTTGGGAATTGTGGTTGACGAGTATGGCGGTACGGCAGGATTGATTTCACTTGAGGACATTTTAGAAGAAATTGTCGGCGAAATTAGAGATGAATACGATAACGAAGAATTGGAAATTACCAGGATAAGTGAAAAGAAATTTATTCTATTGGGTAAAGTACCTATTGATGAAATGAACGAATTGCTGGAATACGATTTTTCTTCGGAGAATGATGACTATGATACCGTGGGAGGATTTATTTTGAATCTTGCCGGATCAATACCCGAAGAGGGAAATGTATTTGAATATGAAAATTTTAGATTTACTATTAATGAGGTGGAAAGCCAAAGAATTAATAAAGTTCAATTAGAAATTATAGAAAAGAGTGAAGAAGAATAATGTTGAATTTTACTCAAAGGAAAAACTAAAGAATGAAAGATACTCGTAAAACTGAAATAAGAGTCGGTGTGCTTACTATACTTGGAATAATCGGCTTCCTATTAATATTCGGCTGGGCAAAGGATATTCAATTGTTCGGTGAAGATCAAATGATAAAAATCCAATTTAACTCCGTTGCCGGTTTAGAACAAGGCGATAGAGTAACCGTGCATGGAATTAGAAAAGGACATGTTCAAAAAATTGAATTGATTGATAATGAGGTTATAGTTTCTGCCATGCTGGATGTAGATGCCAAACTTTTTACCGATGCCGAGTTCTCTATAGTTATGCTTGATATGATGGGCGGGAAGAAGATTGAAGTAAACCCGGGTAACTCCGGTGAACTGATGGACCTAAATAAATTGCAGCAGGGTAAATTTGTAGGCGATTTGGCTACTGCTATGGAAGTATTCGGTGAAGTTCAAGATGACCTGGTTGAAGTAGTTTCTGAAACTAAAAAAACAATTACTTCTATAAATACTCTCTTGAGCGATAAAGACTTACAGAATGATATTAAAAGCAGTCTATCTAACTTAAATGGACTATCAAAAAAACTTTCAAAGATTGTTGACAGTAACGAAGAAGGTTTGAACCAACTGCTTCAAAAGGGAAATCAGCTTGCGGAATCTGCTAATAAATTGATTACAGATAATAGCGAAAACATTAACGCAACGGTTTCCGAAATGCGGCATGTAATTAATAATTCAAATAGCTTAATTAAGAAATTAGATAAATTGACTGCCGAAGTAACGAACAAAGAAAACAATATTGGTAAACTGCTTTACGATGAACAATTAGTAGATGATTTGAAAGTTACAATTTCGCAAGTGAAAACCCTTACTGAAATATTAATTGAACAACTTAAAAATGAAGGTGTAAATGTTGATGCGCATATTTTTTAATGTCATAATAATTCTATTAGTTTTTACAAATATTATTGCTGAGGCACCCGAACCGGTTAGAGGTAAAAATGGAATGGTGGTTTCAGCACATTCATTAGCCTCCGAAGTGGGAGTAAACATTTTAAAAAGCGGCGGCAATGCAGTTGATGCGGCAGTAGCAGTTGGATTTGCTCTCGCTGTTGTTCATCCATCTGCCGGCAATTTGGGCGGCGGGGGATTCATGGTTATTCATCAAAAAGATGGTACTCAAACTACTTTTGATTATCGCGAAAAAGCTCCTGCCTCAACTCATAAAAATATTTACCTTGATGAAAACGGTAAATATGATCCGAAGTTAAGTACTCAAGGTTGGTCAGCATCCGGAGTACCGGGAAGCGTTGCCGGAATGCTTGCAGCTTTGAATAAATATGGTACTATGTCTATCGAAGAAATTATTGAACCTGCTATTCAGCTTGCTGAAAGAGGTTTTATTATGGATTACCGCATGGTAGATTTTGTTAATGCCTATAATAAAAGGTTTAATCAATATTCTTCATCAAAAAAAATATTTACAAAGAATGGTGAAAAATTTAATGAAGGTGATAAACTTACACAGAAAGATTTAGCAGAAACGCTAAAAAGAATTAAAGGTAGGGGCAGAGAAGGTTTTTATGAAGGACAAACTGCCGAGCTGATAGCCGAGCAAGCGAAGGAGAACGGCGGATACATCTCATTAGAAGACTTAAAAAACTATTACCCGGTAGAACGTGAACCGGTGAAAGGAAATTATCGCGGGTATGAAATAGTTTCTATGGCACCCCCTTCTTCGGGCGGAATTGCTCTTATTCAAACATTAAATATTTTGGAAAATTTTGATATTAAAAAAAATGATTGGGGCTCCAGTAATTTTGTTCATCGATTTGTTGAAGCACTTAAATATGTTTATGCAGATAGATCAGAACATTTAGGTGATGAAGATTTTTATCCTGTACCAAAAAAATGGTTAACCTCAAAAGAATACGCCGAAGAAATATTTGAAGGTATTATAGAAGAAGCAGTGGCTTCAGAAAAAATTAAACCCGGTATTGATCCAAACCTAAAAAAGGAAAGTTTGGAAACTACACATTACAGTGTAATTGATAAATTTGGAAATGCAGTTAGTGTTACCACAACTATAAACTCAACATTCGGAAATAAAATTGTGGTTGAAGGTGCAGGGTTTTTAATGAATAATGAAATGGATGATTTCAGTGCCAAACCGGGTGAACCTAATCAATTTGGGCTTCTCGGCAGTGAAGCTAATTCAATTCAGCCGGGTAAAAGAATGCTAAGCAGTATGACACCGACAATCGTTTTAAAGAACGGCAATCCTTTTATAATAATCGGGTCGCCCGGCGGTTCGAGAATAATTACAACTGTAATTCAAGTTGTGCTAAATGTAATTGATTTTGAAATGGATATTCAAACTGCTATAAACATGCCGCGGATTCATCATCAGTGGTATCCCGATGAAATTTATTATGAAAAGTTTGTACTTAATAATGATGCAATTAATGCACTCAACAAAAGGGGACACAAATTCGGAAAGATTACCAAAATTGGCAGGGCACAGGGTATTTTAATTGATAATGAAAATAAAATTTTCTGGGGTGCAGCTGACCCAAGAAGTTACGGCAAAGCAATAGGTTATTGATATGGTGTTAGGTATTGGAATTGACATAATTGAAATTGATAGAATTAAAAAAAGCGTTGATAGATTTGGTGATTTATTCATAAACAAAATTTTTACAGAAACCGAAAAGGAATACTGCCTTAATAAAAAAAATAAGTATCAGCATCTTGCTGCAAGATTTGCCGCCAAAGAAGCAATTGCAAAAGCCCTTGCAACCGGATGGAGCAAGGGATTCCGCTGGAAGGATATTGAAATTTATAATGAAAAATCGGGACTGCCGCGTGTTAAATTATTAGGCAATCTTAAAGATTTTGTTGATAAGGATAAATCGCTTCAAATTACCATGTCCCATTCCCAAAACTACGTTACCTGTTTTGCTATTCTTTATTCAAACTCATCGGGCTGTTAATAAAATTTAATGATTTGAGATAAAAGTTTTTATCATTGCGATTCCGAAGAATGATGGAGGAATTATTATTCTTCCTAATGATTTGATAAAAAACAATTCGCCGGCAAAATGGTATAAAAACAATATTTGAGAGCTGAAAATTCAATACTTAAATAATTTCAAATACGACAAAAAATCCTTTTAACTTTCCGTCAGAATTATTACTTTCAAAAAGCAAGGTTTAACACATATTATAATTATGGAGGAGTTTTATATTTTAATAATATTTTAAGGAGTGCAGTATGAAAATATTTACCATCAAACAGCTACTTATCCTTTTATTGCTTCCTCTTTTCCTTTCAGTAGAAATATACGCTCAGCAAAAATCCATTTGGGATAGACTTCCCGACGAAGTCCGAGACAAAAATTCATTCAAGCGGCTTGAATGGTTTTACAGACAAAGAGAAAATCCCGATGGTACTTTTCCCATAGATACATATTATTCCGAACGATCCAAAGAAATTGAAAAACAGAAACAGCTTGATTTAGAAGCAAATGATTTTCAATTACAGTGGAACAAGATTGGTCCGGATGGAATTTTATCTACAGCAAGTTCACCCCATCTGCAATGGGGAGAACTAAGCGGCAGGGTAAGGGGAATTGCAGTTCATCCCACAGATCCAATGACTGTTTATATTAGTGTTGCCGCAGGCGGAATTTGGAAAACAACCAATGCCGGCGGAAGCTGGTCTGCCATTGGCGATACTTTAGCTTCACTTACTTTTGGTGCAATTGCAATTGATCCAAACAACCCGAATGTGGTTTATGCGGGAGCCGGCGAAGCTATGTTTTTATTTAATACAACAATTTACGACGGGAGAGGATTATTTAAATCTACCGATGCCGGAGCTACTTGGACACATATTTCAAACGGATTTGGAACAGTAACACATTTCTCGGATATTGAAGTAAGTAGGCATAATTCAAACATTGTTTTTGCAACTTTAGCCAGCGGTTACTGGCATGCAGCTTTTCCTACTAATGAAGGAGTTTGGAAAAGTACTGATGCAGGTGTGACCTGGACAAGAACATTAAATGCAGGTGATGCTTTTGATATTATTGTTGACCCTGTGGTTCCAACAAAAGTTTACGCAGCAATGGGCGGCGGTTTATCGTCGGCAGGTTTTCAAGTTTCAACTGATACCGGTAATACCTGGACACAAAGCAATACCGGTTTACCCTCAACAGGCGACATAGATAGAATTCAAATAACTCAATCATTATCTCTATTGGTCCCGGCAAGCCCGGTTGCCTTTTATGCAATAATTTATACAAATGCTTTCCCCGTAAGTGATACAAGAGTTTACAAATCCACAGATTCCGGATCGAATTGGTCTCAAATTTCAGTCGGTGCAAATTTAGGAGGCAATTACGGAAGCGGATGGGTTGATCAAGGGTTTTATGATTTGTGCATCGCCGCAAATCCATCTGATGCAAATGATTTTTTTACCGGGAATGTTGAACTTCACCGTGCAACAGATGGTGCATCTTTAAATGTTCAAAGAGTTTCACCCGGCACATCTGCATGGAACAGTCCTTCCCATGTTGATATTCATAAAATTGTTTATGCCCCTTCAAATACAAATTATATTTATTTAGGCTGCGACGGCGGTGTTTACAAATCAACTGACGGCGGCACAACATGGAGTTCGGCAAACAAAGGTATAGGTACTATTCAATTTTACCGTATGGCATCGGACCCTAACGATAAGGATAACATGGTTGGGGGTGCACAGGATAACGGTAATTTTAGAACTACCGACGGCGGTGCAACTGCATGGAATTTTGTTACAACCGGTGACGGAATGGAATGTTTTTATGATCATTCAAATTCTAACAATGTCTATTTTGCAACTCAAAACGGCAGGCTGTACAAAAGTACAGATGGCGGTGCTTCTACTTCATGGATTTTTAGTACCGGCGGCAGCTGGATAACTCCATTTTTTCAGCACCCAACAAATGATCAAGTTTTATATGCTACAAATACAAGCGTGTATCGTTCAACTGATGCAGGCAGTAATTTTAATGTAATTGCCAGCAATGCTGCAACTTCCGATAATATAAACACTATGGCACAAAGTAAGGTCGATCCCAATAATATGATTTTTGCAGCTAGCGGATCTTATACAAGTAATGGAGATATAAAAGTATCTACAGATGCAGGATTTACCTGGACGAATGTTACTGGAAATGTGCCAGGTGCAGATAGAGTGATCACAAGAGTTGTTACACATCCAACGGATGCAAATACAATGTTCGTAGTTAGAAGCGGATTTTCTGCCGGTAATAAAATTTATAGAACTACAGATCTCGGTTCAACATGGACCAATGTATCGGGCAATTTACCGGATGTACCTCACAATGATCTTTTCATCGATCCGGATAGCACAAATAATTATTACGCTGCAAATGATTTTGGAGTTTACAGATCGACGAATGCCGGTACAACGTGGCAGCGTGAGGGGAAAGACTTTCCATTTGTTCCCGTAATGGATTTTGATTATGTGGAAATTGGTCTTAACAGATATCTCCGTGCTGCAACTCATGGTCGTTCAGCATTTGAGACTGATCTTGACATGATCATTCCGGTTGAGCTTGTCAGTTTTGCCGCAAGCATTGTTGACGGATTGGTTGAATTAACCTGGACAACAGCCACTGAAACCAATAATATGGGCTTTGATATTGAACGAAGCATTAATGGTGCAAAGTACGAAAAAGTGGGATTTGTCAATGGGAAAGGAACAACTGCTGAAGTTCAAAGATATAGCTTTATGGATAAAGCTATTGACGGCAATTTACAGTATCGCTTAAAGCAGATTGATTTTGATGGTTCATTTGAATATTCAACTATAGTGGAAGTTGATTATACTCAAATTCTTAGTTATGAATTAGAACAAAATTATCCTAATCCCTTTAACCCGATTACGAAAATAAATTTTACAATTCCTGAAGATAGTAATGTTAAACTAATTGTTTATAATACAATCGGACAGGTTGTTACCACTTTGATTGATGAAGTTATTTCCGCCGGAAATCATGAAGTATTATGGAACGGAATTGAAGCTTCATCGGGAATTTATTTTTATGCAGTTGATGTATCTTCACTTGAATCTGATAAGTCATTTAAGTCAACTAGAAAAATGATTCTTTTAAAATAGGAGTTAGTAGTTAGAATTTAGTAGTTAGAATAAAGAACAAGAATTATTAAAACCGCTCTTCAGATTATGATTAGCGGTTTTTTATTAAACTTTTTTAAGATAGAATCTCTGGAAGAGATTACATCTTTGGAGATCATTGTCGAAAACAAGGATGGTAAAAACAATAAGCAAGAGCAATTATGAATAATGAACCCCGAATTTCGAATATCAAATTTTAGAAATTAAAAAATCATAATTCGTATTCAGTATTCGATATTTGATATTCTGTTTTAAAGACAAACACGATTAGTGAATTTCTGCTATTAGTCAATTACAAATACCGGCAAACAATTTTTTAATTTTTTTTTCCTTTGAAACCTGACTACCGGTGCCATAGGCATCTATTTGGAGCAAGCAGGTTTTAATTCATTTACCTTCCCGCAAAGCCTTAACAAATAAAAAATGAGCAACATAAACCTTATGAGATAAGGGGTGTTATTAAAAAAGACTTGCTTGTGTTTTTTTTTTTTGACTTATTTTAAATCGAGAGTTAAAAACTCTTGCTATTGTTTAGCAAATGTTTGGAGGAACGGCAGAGAAATGAAAAATCTATTACCTACAATTACAATAGTTTTATTTACTATT
>JABFGH010000046.1 GCA_013112585.1 Ignavibacteriota bacterium
ATGCTCAATATTCTTTTAGTCCGGATTTAATTTCACCCATATTACATTCAGTTGAAGTTTTAGATAATACGTCTTTGCGTATCAAGTTTTCAGAGCCTATTAATAAAACATCTGCAGAGGAAATACAAAATTACAATATAGACAATGATGTTGAAGTATTAACTGCGGTACTTTCATCGACAGACGAAGTTAGTTTAACAACTTCGGAGCACAACCCTGGTAATTACACTATTATAGTTTCAAATATTGAAGACTTGGCAGGTAATATAATTGATCTAAATTTTAATAGGCTTAATTACACTATTATTGAGTATGCCGATCTTTTGTTATTATCCACATATGATTTTTTTAAGGGTGAGGATCCGACCATCGTATATGATCGGTCTAGTAACGGTGAACCGCTTAATCTTGCTATTGAAGACATAACATGTGTGCAATGGTTAAAACCGAATGGCTTGGCTGTCATATCCCCCACTAAAATTATCTCTCAAGATTTACCCACAAAAATTGTAGATGCATGTGTGCTTTCAGGTGAAATTAGCATAGAGGTTTGGTTGAAACCTATAAAACTTAAACAAAGCGGTCCGGCAAGAATAGTTTCTTTATCAGCAAATTCATTCGGTAGAAATTTTACTTTGGGTCAATCCACCACTGATGGGCTTTATGATATTTATGATGTTAGGTTAAGAACTACAGAATCAAACAGTAATGGAATACCATCAGTATCAACAGAACCGGGTTCTGTTACAAAATCGTTGACACATCTTGTTTACACCAGAAATAGTGAAGGGTTTACAAAAATATATTTAAATTCAAATGAAATTATTTCCGATTCATTAGGGGGTGATTTTTCAAATTGGGACGATTCTTTTCCTTTAATTCTTGCAAATGAGGCAACAAAT
Source organism: Ignavibacteriota bacterium (assembly GCA_013112585.1). Lineage (GTDB taxonomy): Bacteria > Bacteroidota > Ignavibacteria > Ignavibacteriales > Melioribacteraceae > IGN16. Next base: position 903 of record JABFGH010000046.1, read on the forward strand.
GATAGACCATGGCTCGGTGAATTTTATAGGCTTTCAATATATAATACAATGTTATCTCAGCAAAAAGTTGATTCGTTGTTTAACTATTCAAATATAACTGATGTAAAAAACGAAAAATCAAATACTCCCTCTGATTATCGCTTAGATCAAAACTATCCAAATCCGTTTAATCCCAATACTAAAATTAGATTTTCTATTCCCCGTCGAGGAAATGTAAATTTAAAGGTATTTAATATTCTCGGAGAGGAAATAGTAGATTTAGTAAATTCAGAATTAAAATCCGGAGCTTACTCAGTTGATTTTAATGCTGAAGATCTTCCGAGTGGAATTTATTTTTATCAACTGATAACTGAGAATTTTTCCGATGTAAAAAAAATGATTTTGTTGAAATAACTTTTACTCGTTGAGTGGAACTCAAAAGTAATAGCATTAACAAGAAAGCATGTCTTTAATAAACATGCTTTTTTTTATTAATTATATTCAATTGAGCCAAATGAATTTTTACTAAAGTTATTGATCTATTAAATTTTGCTCTTAAACGTAAATTTAATAACTAATTATTAATAGTATATTGTGATTTAGGATATTGATTTAATTAAGTGAATAATGATATAATTCACTTACAATATTATATTATTTCTAGTCTACTTTATAATAACAGCTATGCTAATTATTTCGAAAGGAATTAAATAAAATATGAAACATGTTGACCCGCTTATAAGTATCGGGATGCCGGTTTATAATGGAGAAAATTTTTTAAAAGAAGCTGTCGATTCAATTCTTACTCAATCATTTGAAAATTTCGAACTAATAATATCTGACAATGGATCAAGTGATAAAACGGAAATAATTTGCAGAGAATATGCACAACGCGATACAAGAATAAATTATATTAGACATGATAATAATAAAGGAGCTGCTTGGAATTTTAATTATGTCTTTGAAATTGCAAACGGTAAGTTTTTCAAATGGGGAACCCACGATGATGTTTTGCTGAAGGATTATCTCAAAAAGTGTGTAGAGACATTCAAAAATCGAGAAGACTACGGGCTTGTTTATCCAAAACGAATTGTAATTGATGAGAGAGGTAATGAACTTATAAGATATTCAGACATGCTTCATTTGGATGAAGAATCTGTAAATGATCGCTACAAACATTATTTAAAAACATTTAGATATACAACACGATGGGCAATACCGATTTTAGGATTGTTTAGAAGAGATATACTTAAACAGACAAGGTTATTAGGAAAATTTCCTGCTGCAGATACAATTATTCTATCCGAAGTAGCGTTAAGAAGCAAATTTTTCGAAATAGATGAGTATTTATTCTTGCACCGAAAACATCCTGGAACCTCTAATAAAGCTAATCCAACTCCCGCAAAAATTGCAGCATTTTATGACCCAAAATTAAAATGGCGAGTACAACTACCACGTTGGAAGTGGTTATTTGAGAATAAGGTATCAATAAGTTTAGCGCCTCTTAATACTAAGGAAAAATTGTTTTGTTACCTAAGATTATTTCAATGGAGTGTCTTAAGAACAAAAAGCTTGCTAGTTGATATATATTATGGATTTAGGCAATACATACAAATCTTAAAAGAAAAGTCATAGTTTTATTTGAATAATAATTCTCAAGTATTGTTAACCGATTATCAATTCCAAAAATATTATTGATTTTGCATATTTCAAGAAATTTAATAATTTCAACTTTAAATATTTTTTTGAATTTTTATTTGTAGAGTCTGAGCATATTCCTTATTAGAAAAGAAATTTTCGTATATGGTTTATTAGCAATAGAACTCAAACAAGTAAATTATTTGTAGGAGAAAAATGAATCAGCAGAATTTATCAACTCATGGAAAATGTCGCTTTTGCGGAAATAAATTAAATACCACTTTTGCAGATTTTGCAATGTCACCGATTTGCAACGATGTTTTATACCCCGACCAATTAAATCAAATGGAGCCTCACTATCCGCTTCATGTTTATGTTTGCAATAAGTGTTTCCTTGTTCAATTAGAAGAGTTTGTAAGTCCTGAAAAGATTTTTAATGACTACACATATTTTTCTTCTTATTCGGAGTATTGGTTAAAGCATGTAAAGGAATATGTTAATACAATCACAGATAAATTTTCATTGAATAAAAATAGTTATGTTGTAGAATTAGCAAGTAATGATGGGTACCTGCTTCAGTATTTTTTAGAAAAAGGTATCCCGGTATTAGGAGTTGAGCCCGCCTCTACTGTTGCAGCAGCAGCGGAAAAAAAAGGTGTGAAAACTTTAATAAAATTTTTTGGTGAAAAAACAGCAAATGATATAAGAAACGAATATGGCTCTGCTGATTTATTATTAGGCAACAACGTTTTAGCACACGTGCCAGATATTAATGATTTTGTTGGAGGTATGAAAATTTTATTAAAACCCGATGGAATAATAACGATGGAATTCCCACATTTGATGAGATTGATTGAAGATAATCAATTTGATACAATTTATCATGAACATTTTTCTTATCTCTCATTCTCAGTAGTCTCAAAAATATTTGAGGATAAAGGATTAAACATGTTCGATGTCGAGCAACTTGAAACTCATGGCGGTTCTCTTAGAATTTATGCCAAGCATATTGAGAATGAATCTCTCAAAATAAATAAAAACGTTAAAGAACTACTAAATAAAGAAAATGAAGCCGGCATTTACGACATGAAATACTATAATAATTTTAAAGAAAAAGTAATTAAAACAAAGCGAGATATTTTAAGCTGCCTCATTGATATTAAAAATAAGGGCAATCAAATTGCAGGCTATGGAGCTCCCGGAAAGGGAAATACTCTTTTGAATTATTGTGGTATAAAAACTGATTTTATTAATTTTACGGTTGATAGAAACCCCCATAAACAAAATAAATTTTTGCCGGGTTCACTCATTCCTATTTATTCTACAGAAAAAATAAAAGAAGAGAAACCCGACTATGTTTTTATACTTCCATGGAATTTGAAGGAAGAAATTATGGAACAATTAAGTTACATTAGAGAATGGGATGGTAAATTTATAGTTCCCATTCCTGAAGTAAAAATTTATTAGTATGATATGTCTAAAATAAACTAAAAAATAATAGGAATATAAATGAAAGTAGTTATTCTAGCAGGAGGTTACGGTACACGGTTGTCTGAAGAAACCACTCTGCGTCCTAAACCGATGGTTGAAATTGGCGGCATGCCCATATTATGGCATATTATGAAATATTATTCATACTATGGTTTTAATGATTTTATTATTTGCCTCGGCTATAAGGGGTACGTAATAAAAGAGTATTTTGCTAATTATTTTCTCCATCAGTCCAATGTAACTTTTGATATCGAAAACAATAAAATGGAGATTCATAAACACACCGCAGAGCCATGGAAAGTAACGTTAATTGATACGGGACAAAATACTGGCACAGGAGGCAGATTAAGAAAGGTGAAAGAGTATATAGGTGAAGAAGATTTTTGTTTCACCTATGGAGACGGAGTAAGTAATATTGATATCTCTAAATTAGTAAGGTTTCATAAAGAGAATAACAAACTTGTTACGGTTACTGCTATTCAACCTCCGGTACGCTATGGTGTGCTTATTTTTGATGATCAACAAAAGAATATTACTTCTTTTGAAGAAAAGCCTGAAGGAGAAAGTGGATGGATAAATGGGGGTTTTTTTGTTCTGTCACCAAAAGCAATTGATTACATAAAATCTGACAAAATGATGTGGGAACACGATCCTATCAAAAGCCTTGTAGCTGAAAATCAACTTTCAGCTTTTGTACACCATGGGTTTTGGTACGCAATGGATTCATTAAGAGATAAAAATAAATTGGAAGAACTTTGGGAATCAGGGAAAGCACCTTGGAAGGTTTGGTAATGAATAAAGATTTTTGGAAAAATAAAAAAGTTATGTTGACTGGTCACACTGGTTTTAAAGGGAGTTGGCTCTCAATTTGGTTACAATCAGCTGGTGCAAGGCTACTAGGATATGCTTTAGACCCGCCAACTGATCCAAACCATTTTAATCTAGCAAATGTTGTCAATGGTATGGAATCTGTTGTAGGAGATATCAGAGATATCAACTCACTTAAAAAAACGGCTCAAGAATTTGATCCGGAAATAATTATTCACTTTGCAGCACAGCCTCTGGTAAGATTATCTTATGAATTGCCCATTGAAACTATTGAAACAAATGTCTTGGGGACCGCAATATTGCTCGAAACAGTTCGAAGTCTAAAATCAGCTAGAGTAGTTATTTGCATTACAACAGATAAGTGTTATGAAAACAGAGAATGGCATTGGGGATATCGTGAAATTGAACCAATGGGAGGTCATGATCTATATTCTGCAAGCAAGGGAAGTGCTGAATTAATAATCTCCTCATATAGAAGGTCATTTTTTCCCATTGATAAATATAACGAACACGGAGTAGCAATCGCCAGCACAAGAGCAGGTAATGTTATCGGTGGGGGTGACTGGGCGCAGGATAGACTGATACCGGATATTATGAAAACGTTTATAAAAAATAAACCTGTTATAATTAGAAGTCCATACGCAATTAGACCTTGGCAGCATGTTATAGAACCGTTAAATGGGTATTTAATTTTAGCTGAAAAACTTTTTGAAGAAGGTCCTAAATTTGCAGAAGGCTGGAACTTTGGCCCAACTGATGAAGATGCAAAACCTGTTTCTTGGATAGTGGATAAATTGGTTTCTCTTTGGGGACAGGATGCAAAATGGGAATTGGATTCCAACATAAACCCCCATGAAGCAAATTATCTAAAGCTCGATTGCTCTAAGGCAAACGCCCTACTTGATTGGCGCCCTAAAACAAATTTACAAACTGCACTTGAATGGATCGTTGAGTGGTATCGTGATTATCAAAGGGGCGGAGATGTTAGAACGATTACAGAAAAACAGATATATAGATTCGAAAAATTATAGTAAACGTATTTTTATAAGAGTCGATTACAACATTAAAAAATATTTTTTCACATTTTAGTATTGTTAATAACAGATGAAAAAAGTACTTATTACAGGTGCATCCGGCTTTATTGGTCAAAATATCTTGCCAATCATTCTCGGTAAAGGTTATGAAGTTCATGCTGTTGATAAAGTTTCTATGGAAGAAAAATTTCCAACTGTTCGTTGGCATAATTGTGATCTTACGAAATCAGATGAGGTAACTGCTCTTATAAAGAAAGTTCAACCACAGTTTCTGATACATCTTGCATGGTTCGTTAGTCCGGGCAAATGGGCAATGGCTTTGGAAAACTTTGATTGGGTTGAATCTAGTTTTAATTTAGTAAAGAATTTCCATCAAAATGGAGGAGAAAAAGTTGTGATTGCTGGTTCTGGTCAGGAATACGATTGGAAATATGGTTATTGTAACGAGACCCTCACTCCAACTAATTCAAATACAATTTATGGAGTTTGCAAAAATGTATTACGTCAATTAGTGGAATCATATTCGGCAATATCTGGATTAAATTATGTTTGGGGTCGTGTTTTTTTCGTCTACGGACCCTATGAAAATCCTAAAAGATTAATAGCCTACGTAATTAATTCATTGTTAAGAAATGAAACCGCAAATTGCTCTCATGGAAATCAGGTTCGTGATTATTTAAATGTAATTGACGCCGCAGACGCATTAATATTTTTGATGGAAAGTGAATTTTACGGAGTTGTAAATGTTGCATCAGGTGATCCAATAAAAATTAAAGATTTAGTACAATTAGCTGCAATAAATCTTAACGCAGAAAATTTATTAAATTTTGGAGCCATTAGTGAATCTGAAAGTGATACTAATTTAGTTGTTGCAGATGTAAACAGATTAAAAAATGAGCTTAAGTGGGAACAAAAATTTAATAATAGGGAAGGAATTAACCATACGATAGAGTGGTGGAAAAAGAACCTTGATTCAGATAGGTCAATGTAAATTTTGTTGAAAAAGTAGACCTTATTGTGGTGAAACACTATTTTACTAATATTTTGATATTTGTAGGTTTGATATGAGAAAGCATCTTTTCTGAAAACCAGCTAGTTAAATTAGAAGGTGAAATTCTGCATTTGATTAAAGATTATTCTTGTGTGCAAATTTTCAAAGTGTTAATATTTGAGACATGATGTATTTTTTGTTACATATAAAATGAGGCATGAGGAAGCTTAGAAAATATTATTTGAATTTTAGATTAAAAATTAAAATTTTGAGTAATATTTAACTATGTTTATTGGCATATTAATTGTTGAAGTCTCAGTTCATGTCGAAAAAAAAACAACAGAAAAGTCAAATACTTCTAGTAGTATTATTTATTTGATGATTGATGAATCTCTAACATGTTAATTTAAATAATTTAAAAGAATTGAAAAAAGAAAACATTGTAATTTTAGGCTCAGGAATGGCGGGATATGGTGCCGCGTCTAGATTGAGTTCAGAAGGAAGAAATCCGATTATTTTTGAAAAGAACAATTACCTGGGTGGTCACACTACTTCTTTTTATTTTGAAGGCGGTTACATTTTTGATGATGGGCCGCATATCTCTTTTACAAACGATGAGAGGATTCAGAAGATTTTTGCTGAATCGGTTAAGGGAGAATATGAAACTATTAAGGCTTATGTTAATAATTATTGGAAAGGTCAATGGATAAAACATCCAGCTCAGTGTAATTTATACGGGCTGCCAAATGATTTAGTAGTTAAAATATTATTAGAGTTTTCACAATTGGAAGCAAACAACCTTAAAATTAATAATTACGAAGATTGGTTAAAAGCCAGTTACGGAAAAGTATTTGCAGAAACATTTCCAATGGAATATGGATTTAAATATCATACTACTGAAGCTTCCAATATGAGTATTGATTGGTTAGGACCTAGACTTTATCAACCCGACCTTGAAGAGGTTATTAGAGGCGCTCTATCACCTTCAACACCGGAAGTACATTATGTTAGTAATTTTAGATATCCTACTCACAACGGTTTTGTTTCCTATTTAAATCCTCTACCAAGTTTGGCAAATATCAAAATAAATCATAAAGCAATTGAAATTGATGCAGATAGTAAAACAATAAAATTTAAAAATGGAACTATAGAAAAATATGACTCAATTATTTCATCAATCCCCTTGACAGAATTAATCCCCATAATAAAACAAGTGCCAAAAAATATTGTTGAAGCTGCTTCTAAACTTGCATGTACTCAATGTGTAGTGGTTAACATTGGTCTAGATAGATCTGATATTTCAGAAGCAACATGGAGCTATTTTTACGATAGAGATATAATTTTTACACGGTTAAGTTTTCCACATATGCTCTCACCGAATAATGTACCTGATGGGAAAGGTAGTATTCAGGCTGAAATCTATTTTTCCGAAAAATATAAACCTATTGATAAGTCAATAGATAATTGCATAAAAACCACCATTACTGATTTAAAAAGATGCGGGTTAATTAAAGAAGATGATAATATAACATTCAAGAATGGATGGCTTATACCCTACGCACAAGTAATATTTGACCTTGAGAGAAAAAAATCACTTAAAATTGTTAGAGATTACCTCGATGAGATAAAAATTTCTGTTTGCGGACGTTATGGGGAATGGGAATATTTTTGGACTGATGAATCATTTATTAGCGGTGAAAATGCTGCTCAAAGAGTATTAGATAGTTCTAAAGCATAATGTTAATAATAAAAATCGAAAAAATTTAATGTCAAAACTAAATAGAATAGAAAATAAACTAATTAAGTTGATACCTCTCAATTTTAGAAAAAGTATTTATTTCAGAAATTTTATCTCGGATATGCACGCTCATTTTTTAAGTTCTGCTGAAAAAAAAATCTTAGAATACATGAAATCATTAAATGTAAAAGATACAATTCTATTTACAGGAATACCTAAAAGTGGAAACACATGGGCGAGGTTTATCATATTTAATTATTTTAATATTCTCAACAACAATGCTGAAAAAACATTAACATATGTCGAATTAGATGAATGCCAACCTCACGAATTACAATATCCTAAAACTTGTTTCAAGCCGTATAAACAAGGATTCCCGGTATTTGTGAGAGCCCATTATCCATACTCAAAAATATTTGATAGTTTTGATAAAATTATTTACATCTACCGCAATCCTTTAGATACTTTAATTTCATCATACCATTTTTTCGGCAATAGAACAGTTCCGTTTGCTCACTATAATGTTCCTGATACTGAAAGAGAAAAATATTCTGACATTGACTATTTTGTTTTGGCTGAGTTGCCCCGCTGGATTTATCATTACATAAAAACTGTTCCCAAGAGTGATGTTGTGTTATGCTATGAAGAAATGAAACAAGATTCATTTGAAGTTATTTTAGATGCATTTAAAAAATTAGAATTTCCTATTGATGAAAATATCTTAAAAAAAAGTATTGAAATATCATCGTTTGATAGTATTAAAAAGATGTCGGAAGAAACTAATCAATCAAGTGTAATTGCATTCAATAAAGAGGCTGAAAAAAAGTTTAAGGGTACACATACACGGTCAGGAAAGACCAAACAGTATTTGGAAGAGTTAGATGAACAAACAATTTCTAAAGCAAAACAATTGTTGAAGAAATCTGATATTCCAATTGAGATTTAATTAATAGAATTTAAAACCGAATACTTAATTCATAATTATGCTTTTTAACTCAATTGATTTTATAATTTTTTTCCCTATAGTACTTGTACTATACTTTGCAACACCATATAAGTGGCGATGGATTCTGCTTTTAGCGGCTAGTTATTACTTTTACATGAGTTGGAAAGCAGAATATTTAATTTTGATTCTTGTTTCTACCGGAATAGATTATTTTGCTGCTCTCAGAATGAAATCGGTTTCCACAAAAGCAAAAAAGAAAAAATACCTCATACTAAGTATATTTACAAACTTAGGGATTCTATTTGGGTTTAAATATTTTAATTTTTTTAGTAACAGTTTCAGAGACATATTAAGTCAATTTAATATTTTTTATGACACTCCTGCATTTGATGTCCTACTTCCTGTTGGTATATCTTTTTATACATTTCAAACTTTAAGTTATTCAATAGATGTTTACCGGGGAGTGAAAGAACCGGAGAAGCATTTGGGTAAATTTGCATTATATGTAGCATTTTTCCCTCAACTTGTTGCCGGTCCAATCGAACGTTCAACCCGGTTAATGCCGCAACTAAATTTGTTAAACTACAAATTTGAATATGATAGGGTTGTTGATGGACTACGTTTGATGCTATGGGGATTCTTCAAAAAAATTGTTATTGCCGATCGACTAGCAAACTATGTGAATCTGGTGTATAACAATCCCGATGATTATTTTGGGCTGCAAATATTAATTGCAACAATATTTTTCGCATTCCAGATTTTCTGCGACTTTTCCGGGTATTCTGATATTGCAATCGGAACAGCTAAAGTACTTGGAATAGACTTGATGGAGAATTTCAATAAGCCTTACTTTGCTAAATCAATTTCCGAATTTTGGAAAAGATGGCATATTTCTCTTTCTACTTGGTTTAAAGATTATCTATACATTTCGCTCGGAGGTAACCGGGTTGTAAAATGGCGATGGTATTATAATCTATTTATAACATTTTTAGTCAGCGGCTTGTGGCATGGAGCTAATTGGACTTTTGTTATTTGGGGCGCGTTACATGGGTTTTATTTAATATTTTCAATTGTCACAAACTCACAGCGAAATAAAATTATTAGTCTGCTAAAATTAAATCAAAATCGTTTTGTATTAAAACTTATTCAAGTTTTTACTGTGTTTGTTCTAGTTGATTTTAGCTGGATATTTTTTAGAGCAAATAATCTTGGCGATGCTTTTACAATTATTGGTAATCTATTTGTTATTGATTTGGATAATCTGTTGAACAACTCAATTAGTTTTTCTAGTCTTGCAGTTAATTTTGGTGTAATTGCAATTATGGAAATATTTCATCTACTACAGAGAGGGACTAAATTTTCTACATATATTTCCGCAAGACCAACTTATATACGTTGGTCAGTTTACTTTTTTATCACAATATTTATTCTTTACCTTGGTGGTCAAGGGGGTAAGGAATTTATTTATTTCCAATTTTAAAGATTGATGATATGAAAAAATTCTTTGTTCGTTTGGTTATTTTTTTAGTAATATTTTTTTTAGTTGATCAGGCTTTATCAAAAATTTTAGATATCGGCAGACCGCCTGATTACAAAGCATTTATTGAAAGTAAATCTGAATATAATAGTGAAAGTGGATTTGATATTTTATTCATAGGGGATTCACAAACAGCAGATAACTTTGTTCCGGCGGTATTTGAGGAGAAACTCGGATATTCTGCATTTAATTTTGGTGTGTATAATATGTCACCTTTTGAAGGATATTACTTAACGAAAGATTTAATAGAACGCAGCTCCCCAAAACCTAAATTAGTTGTTCTTGGAACTGAAGTAAATATGTTTTATTTCATGGTTTCCGATGGTAGATTTACACCCTTTTTTATTGAAAACCCTTTAAATTTAATTCCTTTACTCATCAAAAGTGATAGTTTTGAATCATTTACTTCGGCAGGTAGAAAGGGCTATTTATTTAAGCCTACACTTAAGAAAATTTTAACTGGAAAAACAAGCGGTACCGTTGATCGTGATGTAGTGGGAGTCGATAATGGATATCTTAAAAATATTAAGCATTTTTCAAATTACGCCAAACTAACAAATTGTACAAAAAACTGGGCTTTCTTAAGTAATGAGTTTGTACAAGTACAAAAAGATTATTTCATTAAAACAATTGAGTATCTGAGAAAGAAAGATATCAAAGTTGTATTTGCAAACACTCCAATGCATCCTGCATATTTAGAGTGTTTCAAAAGTAAACCTAGGTTTGATGAATATAAGAAAATTATGGAAGATTTAAGTGAGACTTACGGTATCGAACAATATAACCCTGATTATGAAGTATTGTTAGGGGAATTTGAAGACGAGGATTTTCTCAATGGTGACCATCTATGCTATTCGGGAGCAAAAATCTTTTCTTCAGTTTTTGCTGATTACTTGAATGAAAATATTTTTTCGCAAATAAAACAATCATTTGCTGTCTCAAAATAATATAATAATAGATCACTAACCTTTACATTATGAGAAAACAAGATTTAATAGATAATAAACTATCAAAAAAAATTGGACTGCCGATTATAACTGCTTGCGGTAATTTATTTAAAAATGAAATTAAAAATCCGGTTTTTTTAATTGGACTCGGGAGAAGTGGTACAACAAAACTCCTTCACATACTTTCAAAACACAATGATATTGCTGCATTTCCGGTAGAGGGCAATATGTATTGGCACCCTAAATCATATCCATGGATTGAGACTGATTTGAGCAGACCACCATTTTGGTTCGATCCGCACAAATTTACATCCCTGTCAGTTTCAGACTGGACTCCTTATTATGAAAAAAGATTAAAAAGTGTTTTCGGTGCATATAAATTTCTATTTAGAAGGAAAAAAATTTTCCTTAACAAAAATGTTATGTTAAATTTTATGATCCCCAAAATTCTTGAGTTGTTTCCCAATGCAAAATTTATTAATCTGTATAGAGATGGCAGAGCAGTAGCATATTCGTATGCAAAGCATGAAGTTGCAAAAATTAAAAAGAACGAAAATGAGTTTCGCAGCAGAAATTATTATTCTTCGTTTGAGCAAGTCTTATATAAGATGTGTGAGCTTTGGTCTAAAAGCATACAAGAAGTAGAGAATATGAAAAAAAATAATTCTACTATTAACTTATTTGAAATGAGTTATGAGGATTTTTGTTCTAATCCTAAACTCCACCTCGATAAAGTTTTCGAATTTCTAAAAATCGATCCTAGCGGTTTGGATAGTATACACTATGCAGACGTGAAAAGCATGAACTACAAGTTTGCAACAGAATTAACGGAAGAAGTACAGGAAAATATGTTAAAAATTATGACTCCCGTATTAAAATTGAAAGGTTATTTAAACCAAGACGATTCTTAAATAGTAAATAAATTTGATTACAGTTTAAGGCTAAATATAATATGAAAAATTATTTAATTAATTCAAGAAAGATTTACAAAGTATTTATAATTCTGAGTTTAGCTACCATTTTCTCATTTAATGAGGGGTATGGGCAAGTCACAATTTTACCCCTTGGGGATTCTATAACCAAAGGTATAGAAGATAATGGGGATGCTCCAGCTGATAGTGGTTATCGGAGTTTTCTATATAAGAAATTAGAACTAAACAGCTATTCGGTCAATTTTGTTGGTGATTCTTTGAACCCAAAAGTACCAGCAACACCAGATTATGACCGCTATCATCAGGGATTAGCCGGACTACGAGTTAATGGAAATGCCATAGGCGGTTACCCTGGACCACCTTTAGTTGATAGTGTGGGGAATTATCTACGCAGATATCCAGCCGATATCGTTTTACTTCATATGGGTACAAATGATATAACTAATCCTGCTGGGCAATCAACAGAACCTATTAAAACAGGTATAGGAACAGTTCTAGATAGCATTCATGCTGCAGCTACTGATGCAATTGTAATTTTGGCAAGAATAATTAACAGAGACTCGACTGTTGCCCAATCTTTTATAGACTCGACAACTGCATTAAATATTCAGCTTCAGGATTTTGACTCCCTCAGTTATGTTTATGTTGTAGATATGGAATCTGCCTTAGATTATTCAACAGATATGGCGAATGGATCTCATCCCAATAGCAGTGGTTACGAAAAAATGGCGAATGTTTGGTACGATCAGATTACTTACATAATTGATTACGTTCTACCAGTAGAACTAACCAGTTTTACGGGCACCTTAATGAAAGACGGGGTATTGCTTAGATGGAACACGGCAACTGAATTAAACAATTATGGGTTTGAAATTGAAAGAGTTTCAAACTTAAGTTCAGAAGAATGGAACAAAATAGGATTTATTATGGGTAGCGGAAATAGTAATTCACCCAAAGTTTACTCGTTTTATGATAAAAACCTAACAGGCAGCGGATCTCTCTACTATAGATTAAAACAGATTGATATTGATGGTAAGTATGATTATTCACAAGTTATTGAAGTTGAATTGTCACCAAATGATTTTGAACTTAAGCAGAATTATCCGAATCCCTTTAATCCAACAACAACAATCGAATATTATATTTCAGAAAAAGAATTTGTTAACCTTTCAATTTTTAACTCGCTGGGAGAGCAAGTAACAACTCTTGTAAATATGGTACAAGCAGAAGGGAAATATCAAATCGAGTTTAATGCAGAGAATTTATCCTCTGGAATTTATTATTATAAAATTGCCGCGGGCTCCAACTTTGATATTAAAAAGTTAGTGCTCTTAAAATAGACATTCCTCATATTTTTGTATTGATTAATTTTATTTAGCACCATTATTATAACTAATTTCAAAACTTTGAAACGATAATGGTGCATTTTTATCGCACCTCAAAATAATCTCAAATTCCTAAATCGAAAACCAATAATAAAAGATGTTGTCTCGGAATACCTCACATTCTCAATATGAGACTGTCATTTATTAGAAATACGCCTAAAAACGCATTTTTTAAGTAAAAGACTAATGGCACACCCTTTGGAATAAATGTAATAAACAAAGGAATATTATTGATGAACTTTTTAACAAATTATATCGAAATTTTAAGTTACGTTGCCATCATCCCTGCTTATACAGTATTTATTTTCTTTTTAATTTCCAAAAAGAGAAAAAGTATGAACTTAGCAGATAATGAATTACAAACTGCTTTGGATGAAGAGCGTGAGTTGAATATTTCAGTGAACAGACCAAAGATAGTTACTTCCGACGGTCATGATTTTGAGTTGGTTAGAGTTTCAGATAATTTAGTTAATACGAGTGGTAATGAGATGCATATAATTAGAAAATTGAATGAAATTAGTTATCGTGATGGTATGTTTGAATCTTTTGATGAGGAGTTATTAAACTTATCTTGGTTTAGATATAATTAATTAAGAAACATAAAAAGATTACAAAAAACCCGATTAAATAAATCGGGTTTTTTTATAGCTGAGATTTATTTTATAATTATTATTTGAGTAGTACCATTTTTTTAACTGCGTTAAAATTATCAGCTTGAATACTGTAAAAATAAATTCCGCTTGCAAAACCGGTTGCATCAAATTCTATTTCATGATACCCGGCATCTAATTTATTATTTAACATCTCTTCTACAATTTGTCCAAGTTGATTGTAAATTGTTAATTTAACATTTGAGTCTTGTTTAATTGTAAACCGAATTTTTGTAGATGGATTAAAAGGATTCGGATAATTCTGATGAAGAGTATATTCAGTGGGGGTATAATTAACTTCCACAACATCAGAATAGTCGAATGTTCCGTTTAAGTCTATTTGTTTCAATCTATAGCTAAAAACTTTTCCGCCTATTGGATTTTTATCAAGAAAGGAATAATCAATAGCTTCACTGCTATTTCCGATAGATTTTATAAATCCAATTGATTCCCATTTGCTCTCCACATTTTCAATCTTTCGTTCAATACTAAAACCCATGTTATTCATTTCAGAGGCAGTTTGCCATTTTAATTCGATTGAGTTGCCGGCAATGCTCGCATTAAAACTATTAAGTTCAACCGGCAGGGGAGGATTTGGTTCACCGACAACATTGAAGGATTCTGTATCTAGTAATCCGAAGTTAGGCTGAAACATTGCACTGTTTACTATGTTCCAGCTTATTTCAGCCGTTGCCAATATATCAACAATGTTTAATCCAACAGTACAAATTAATTCGCCGTACGTACTTCCGGAATTTAATTTGCTGCCATGATCGCCTGTGTGATTTATTGTAATCAAAATACTTCCGCCGGATAATACAACAGACATATCGCCGTATCCAATTGAACCTGCGGTAAATTTATTATTTATATTTGTTAAGTAAGGATTTGTTAAAGCAGACTCATTATAATTTATTGCAAAGGTTGTTGGTCCAACTGCAAATTCTTCATCTGTATTCAATGAGTAAATATTGAATCTTAAAATGCCATCGTTAATTTCAAAATCTCGTATAGTATGCAGAGCTTCTTTTGCTCCAAATATACTTGAATATAGAGATAATGTTATCAAGATTATTAATGATTTGTTTATTAAATTTTTCATCATACTACCTGTAATTTATTTATTTACTTTAAAGTTTGCTGATTTAGTGTTGTTATTTACTACATGTGTTACATCCGCATAGGTTACAATGCCTGATAAGTTTACGTCAGCAATATTGTAGCCTGATTTAGTGTTTTTCTGAACGATTCCCATTGCGTCAGCATAAGTAATAATCGAGGAACAATTTGTATCTCCGGCATACATTCCAAAAACACCGTTGCCCAAATCGGATACACTTTCACTACCGAAAACATTTTCAGCTTTGGTCATATCCAATAGCTGCGAATGGTTCCCGATATTTACTTTATCGGCGCTGAGTATTGATAGATGATTTCTGTGAATAATTGAGATATAATATTCATCGGAAGCCAAATCCTTAAACGCTACATTACTGATTCCGTTAAGGTCAACGACTTTACCATCTTTTCTTAAAAATGCAGCACGTTTTGCTACTATGGTAGTATCATCACTTCTAACTTCTACAAGTACCCAGTCAACTATATCATTCGGAATTTCAGCAACACGCTCATACCCATCATAATTCCATGGTTCTGCTGAATAAGGCTGGTCTAGCGGAATAACTTGATCGTCTAATAAATTAGTGGACATATTGCCTGAGTTATAAGGTCCTTCAAGAAACACCCTAAGATTAGTCAGCATTGTGTTATTAAATTCGGTGAATGTAGTCTGCACTTCATCGGAATCTAGTGCTTTATCATAAATAGCTACTTTATAGAAGCTACCTAACCACGGTCTATCGCCGGTCATTTCATTTGCAAGAATTAACTTGAATGAATTATCCCAATTTGAGAGATTGCCGTTAAAAGTAGTTGAAAAGCTTTCAAGTCCATCAATATAAATTTTTGTTTCGCCTTCAGAACTACGAGTATAAACTACATGAGTAAGATTTGTCGTAATAGCAGGTGAAGTTGCGGTTACCGATGGAACACCATTGTTGCTTGTTGCACTAGTTCTTAATCGCACATCATATCCATAAGTATTATTAGACCCTTCACCCTGTCCTAAAGTGAAGTTTCTGTTGGAGCGATCATTAGACAAACTAACAATTCTTGCAGGACCATTTTGAGTAGAATTAGCCGGTTTTATCCAGGCTTCAATAGTTAACGCATTGGTTTGTTTGCAATTATTATTTAACTTTGCTGCAATATCAGAACTGATTATTACGTTGGAATTTACTGACATCCCGCCTCCTTCTAACCAAGTAATTGCTGATAGATTTGAAATTGTTAGATGAAGTGGAGCTCCATTACATGATATATCATAAACTATATTACTATTCATACCTTCAGTGAAATCATAAAGCGCAATTGGTCCGGGATTATTTAGATAACAAAAAACAGTAGAATTTGAATCGGGACTAATTGTATTACCCTGTAAATCCTGAATATTTTCAACTGTTAAAGTATAATGGAAATCCGCAGTGAGTTCGCTAACTTCCAAACTCACTTCCTCTCCTGAATTCTTCAGTATAGCATTAATTACATTAATATTATCTGAGATTGAGTAGTTTTGGATATCCTCAGCAGTAGCTTGCGATACCGGTTTTGAGAATACAACCTCTACAAGATTATTTTGCGGTGCAAAAGCATAAAGCAATTCTGGTTTTGGCGATTCAGGGAAATAACTATAAGATAATGAGTTGTTCGAAGTTATCACATTTCCAGAAATATCATGAATGTTAGAAACCATAATTGTATATTCACCAACGGCATGTGTTGAGGTGGTAAGTGTTACTTTTGTTGAATTTGCTAAATTCGCTGAGTTAATGGTTATACCGCTTTCAATAATATAATTTGAAATATTTTCTGCATCAGTTTCATTTATTGGTTCAGAAAAGAAAACCTCAAGAGTGTTCTTGTCAACTAAAGAAATTGAGGTCAATTCTGGAGAAACTGAATCCTCCTCAACATTATATTGTTTTGTGCTATTAGGCTGAATCATATTACCGGCTAAGTCGAGAATATTATTCACCGTTATGGTGTACGAGCCTCCGGCGTGTTCTGATGTAGATAAAATTACTTCTTTTTCTGAAGGAGAAAGCAAGGAACTAACTATAATAATCCCATTATCAATCGAGTAATTTGATATATTTTCCGCACCCGATTTTTGTACTTTTTCAGAATATATGACTTTAATACTAGTTGGTGATAGAACCTCTACAGAAATCAAGTCGGGCAGTATTGTATCTACTTGTACGGAGTAGCTAGCTGTGTTGTTAGAGGAGGAAATTATATTTCCGGCTAAATCTTTTATGTTATTGACTGTAACAGTGTAATTACCGGAAGTATGTTCGGATGTTGTTAAAATAACTTTCGTTGGAGTTTCAACTTCTGCCTCGCTTACTGTTATCCCATTGTTAATACTGTAATTACTTATGTTTTGAACATCAATTTCTAAAATAGCTTCAGAAAATATTATTTCAACTTTTGTGGGATTCAAAATCGCAGCGGATAAAACCTCAGGCGGTGTCAAATCGCTAATAAAAGAATATTGAGCAC
>JABFGH010000047.1 GCA_013112585.1 Ignavibacteriota bacterium
TCCTTGTCCTATGCGGTTTCTTACAACCAGGTTATTCCACGCTATTTGCCTGACGAAAAGAAGAAACTCCGGGTCGGTCTCGTAGACCAAGGGGTATTCCTCCTTTTCCATACTTAACTATTTTTTTACTATTTTTCCATTATTAACTTTCAACATACAAGGGGTTGAAGAATAATTGCTGTTATCATTAGAACTTAGCCTCAATTTCTTTATGGCACTTCAACAAATTATCTTTTTGTTCGATAGTTAGTTAGTCAAGATTACGGAGTTACAAAATGGATATTTTTATTGAACTTGCAAAAAATTTTTACGGAGTAATAATTCCGGGTAGAAAAAGAAAACTGTTTTCTACTCTTGTTATCAGCAATTTAAATGATCGTTATTCAATTGAAACCTCAATCGGCATGGCATTAAAATCAATGCACTTAGTTAATTAATTTTGAGATTAATTGTAAACCGAAATTTATTTCGGGAGTTTTTGCTTAACTATTTTTAGAACCAGATTAGCAACTCAAATGTAACGTGGATTGCTTGCCCCACAGGGGTCACATTGCAGCAATCTGCGTATAAAATTAACAGACTGCCGTATGGCGATTCCTTCAGAACAAGCAATCCGTTTTACTTTAAATGCAAAAACCCGACTTTTTAGAAAAGTCGGGTTTTTCTGTTTTCACATCATAATCAAAATTACAAATTTACTACGATTCCTTTTTAGCTCTCAAAGTATCCCAAATAAAATAAGCACTAATTGCTGCAAACATTATTATCGCAATTAATTCTGCACTGTGCGATTCTATCCAAGCTTTATCTACCCAGTTTAAATCAAAGTAGCGCAATACAGCACTAAGCACACCGAATAGCGCCCCGCCTGCAATAAATCCCGAAGCGATTAAAGTACCCCTTTCTTTTCTTGCTTTATTTAATGCTTCATCTTTACTTCTGGTAATTACAAAGTGCGAAATTAATCCGCCGATTAATAATGGGGTATTAAGTTCAAGCGGCAAATACATTCCCAATGCAAATGCGAGCGCGGGAACATTGATCATAGTTAATATCAGCGCCATAAAAGCTCCGGCAAGGTAAAGCATCCAGGGTGCGGGCTGGTTTGACATTAACGGCTGAATTACTGCTGCCATTGCGTTTGCCTGAGGTGCTACTAACTTATCTTCCCCAACAAAGCCGTATGTGTCATTCAAGATCATCATAACAACTGCAACAGTTGCCGCAGAAACTACCGTTCCGAGAAACTTCCACTTTTCCTGCTTGTATGGAGATGAGCCGAGCCAGTAACCAATTTTAAGATCGGTAATAAATGCGCCCGCTTGCGAAAGTGCTGTACAAACAACACCGCCAATAATAAGTGCAGCTACCATGCCGGAGGGTCCTGATAACCCAACGGAAACAAGAACGACTGACGAGAGAATCAAAGTCATTAATGTCATTCCGGATACCGGGTTTGTACCTACGATAGCAATTGCAGTGGCAGCGACTGTTGTAAACAAGAATGCAATTATCATTACAATCACTAAACCAACAAGTGCATGAAGCAGGTTATTAACAACTCCGAAATAGAAGAATACAAAAATTAATATAAACGTTAACCCTAACCCGACAGCAATAATTTTCATCGGCAGATCGCGCTGTGTTCTCAAATTGTTGTTAGTACTTTTCGCTCCGAATAATTCTCTAAATCCAAGTACAAAAGATTTTTTGATAATGCCGGATGATTTAATAATTCCAATTAAACCAGCCATTGCAATACCGCCAATACCGATGTGACGAACATAATTATCAAACAAATCTTCGGGCGACATATTGCTGATGAGTAAATCAACATTGGCTCCAACAGGTACTGCAATATATTCCCCGAGGAATGCAAATATCGGGATGATCATATACCATGCTACAAATGAACCGGCAGCAATAATTGCTGTATATTTTAATCCGACAATATAACCAAGACCTAAAATTGCGGAACTTATACTTAATCGAAATTCCAATTTTAGTTTATCCGCTAAATCCTGACCATAAGGAATAACTTTAGAAGTGAAGGTTTCACTCCACCAGCCGAATGTTGCAACAACAAAATCATAAATACCGCCGATGAGCCCGCTTATAACGAGAATAAAGGCTTGGTTACCTCCCTTTTCTCCTGCTACCAAAATTTCGGTTGTTGCAGTTGCTTCAGGAAAAGGAAATTTCCCATGCATCTCTGCAACAAAATATTTACGGAAAGGAACTAAGAACAGAATTCCTAAAAAACCGCCAAGAAGAGAGGCTGTGAATACTTGAAAGAATTGTACTTCTAAATCTAAAATATAAAGTGCAGGCATGGTAAAAATTGCACCGGCAACAATCGTTCCCGAAGTTGCACCGATAGATTGAATAATTACATTCTCGCCTAATGCTTTACTTCTTTTTGCCATTGTTGATAATCCAACAGCGAGAATTGCAATAGGGATAGCCGCTTCAAACACTTGACCTATTTTTAAACCAAGGTAGGCTGCCGCACCGGAAAATAGAACTGCCATAACAAGTCCCCACAATACCGACCAGAGATTTACTTCAGGGTATTCTTTATGCGGCGACATTATCGGAACATACTCTTCACCCGGTTTAAGTTCGGCGTATGCATTTTCCGGAAGTCCCTTTACTACATTTGTTTCTTGTTCACTCATATAGCTTCCTCTGATAATTTAATATGAACAGGTAATTCTTGTTTTATATTGCTTTTAGTTTTCGGTGTTAATATTACTCTGCCAAAATATATTTCATCTGCGTCAATTAGTATATCCGGCATATAATATTCACAAATTAATTTTTGAGTTTGAGAAGGATAAATTGAAATAATACTGCTGCCCGAATTTTTTACTTTAAAACTCTCTTTGTTTCTAAAATATGTTTTTTCTTTTAGATCAAGTGAAAATGAACTTTCGGCATGAACAAAACCGGGGATAAGTTTCAATCTATAATTTGTGCTGTCCTTATAATTTTTATTTTTGAAAACTAATTCTCCTTCTCTATAAGACAAACTGCTCTTAGCCACAGCCTTATCTTCTTCATCTAAAACTAAAGCTGCAAAATCGGTTAGTTGATTATACTCCTTTTTGCTTAATGATAAATTAAAAACTTTCTTGCTCATATCCTTAGTCATTACAAACGGTATTGTTTTAATTCCGGCAATATTAACAGTATAATCTTTTTCCTTTCCTTCGATAAGACCTTTTGCAGTAAAGTTTTTTACTTTATTTGAATTATTAATTATTTCAATAAAATTATTTTCAGCAGTTAAAATTTTATTTTCAACAACATTAACATTTTCAAAGTCAATTTTCAATTTATAGTTTGAAGTATCTTTAGCTTTGTAAAAACCCGTTGCCACTACTTCGTAAACGCCCGGACTCAAATCATAAATTGTATGGTTCATTTTTTCTTTGGTATCCAATGCATATAATGTCGGCGAAACATAAACACGCCTTCCATCCGGATCATGAACTCTAAACTTGCTGCCTGCATATTTCCCTTCAATTGATTCGAGAGTAATTCGCATTGCCGAGGCTCCGGCGGGAATATCAATAAAATATCTTTCAATCTTTCCGGGTGCTAAGCTTCCGGTAAATGATTTTTTAAAATCATTTTCAAATGTAAATTGATAAGGTATAACAACCGTTGCCATTAAACTGAATTCTTTAATCTTTGACCCTTTGGACCTATAAGCATTTATTTGCCCGTTATATAAGCCGGGTTTCTTGATTTTGTCAACATCAAATTTAACTTGAACAGAAGCAGACTGATCATTACGTATGTAAACATTTTTTTGTATTGGAATCAGCCAGTCACTATCGCTCGACAAATTATAGATTCTATAAAATTTATCTTTATTGATTACATTATCTCTATTAATAGAAAATGAAACGGTCTCTTTTCCCGTTAAATATTTACCGTTGCGTAAGTATAAACTTTCGCCGCTGCCGTTAGGCATATTAGGTGCAAGAGTACTAATAGAATACTCTTCATACTTTTCAACTTCATTATTTTTGATATAATCTTTAAGAGTTTGATGTGCGTTAACCGCATTTATATATCCGCTGCCTTGATCTAAATGTGTGTAGCCATCAAGTTTAACGGCGCTTTCTCTAATTGCCTTAAACAGCAGTCCCGAAGGAATTTTAATATCCGGAAATTCAACCTTAACTGCACTAAGTAAAAGAGATACAACACCGGCTGTATATGGTGAAGCCATACTTGTTCCCCAATACTTATCGCCGTCTTCCCAATTAGGTACAGTTGAAGTAGATGCACCGGGGCTTACAATATCGGGTTTAGGCACTTCTCCCCCGCGTGATGAGAAATATAAAATTATATCATCATCAATAACACTTCCGTAATTTGCTGCGGCAACTCCCTTTGTTAGTACGGCTCCTGATGAAAAAACCCTTTTGGCTGAAGAAGGAAGTCCGGCAGTTGAAATTCCCGGTCCTTCATTTCCGTTTGAGGTACAAACATACAAGTAAGGATTTTTTTTAAGAAGGTCATCTAAGAAAAGTTCCATATCTGATTGCCCTTCAATTTCTGACCCGATGCCATAACTCATATTTATTATACAAGGTTCTTCCCTTTCCTTGGAAACTTTATCCGCGTAAAGATAAGCTCGCTTCATGCTTTCGGTAACTGTAGCCCCGCCGGAAAAATTATTATTTCCAATTTTTAAGCTTATTACCTTTGCACCCGGTGCAACGCCGTTAAATTCATTTCCCCCAATACTATTACCGGCTGCAATACCGGCGCAATGTGTTCCGTGTGCACCATCGTCAAAATGAAAGTTTACTTTTTTTTCATCGGGAAAAATATTCAACCCAATTGTAAAATTGCTTAATCCTGCTTCGTTAGGTATTTCAAATGAATCAAAATTTTCCTTGTAATTTCTTATAGGCAGTTCATCGGATAAATCTCCATCGCTGTTTGAATCAAAAAAAGCAACCCAGTATTGCTCTTCCGCCGCTTTAGTTTCAAAAACAACAATATGAAACTTATCATCGAATCTGCCGTTACCATTAACATCTTTCGCACCTGAACTTGAGTTAGTCCAAAGTTTTTCATTCAGCACACCAATAAAATACTGATCATCAATAGGTTTCAGACTTAAACTATTTGCGCCGGCAACCTTTAAATTCTCATCTTCATTTAGAAAATAATGCATGCCATCATCTTCTTCATAGTCGGCTTCAAAAAGTTTAATATCGCCCTGACCGGTAAAATCTTGTACATCAATTACCTTTACATCACCGGTTGAGGTCTTTATGAGTCCCTCAATTCCCTGATCAACGCCCGTATCGAGCACAAATATTATTGTTCCCCTGCCGTCAAATTCACTATGCTTACTTAAAAAATCTTCAACACCTGTTGGGCGGAGAGATAAAAATGATTGCGATCCTTCTCCGGCAAATATTGCTATTGCCGATAAAAATAAAATCGATACCGTTTTAATTAGCTTCTGCATAAAACACCTACAATTTTTCATTAATAATTTTACTACTATTGTTTTTTTGATTTTCAATTTTGTTGTAATCCAGTTCCGAGCCCAAAACACTATGTGGAATTAGATAAATAATAAATAAAAGTACAGCAGCGCCTAAAGCCCATTTTGCTGGTTTTTTAGATCTGCGGTACATATAACATGCGGCTGCCCATCCTAAAAATGCTACTGCGGTTTTATTATCCGTTAGATCATGCCCGAACGGAAAGCCTGTCCAATAGGCATCGAAAGCATACTTCTGCACAATGGGACCAAGTATCAATCCGCCGACAAATAAAAATCCTAAAGTCCAATAAGTTAGTTTATTTAGTTTTGGTTCCTTGTTAAAATACTCTAATCCAGTTCTGGTTGAAAGGAGCATTGCTCCAAACATTCCTATAATATGAAAGATTAAAACAACCGTTGGAACATCGCCTTTAAATCTAATCACTACCGATTTACTTGCCGGTAAAAAGACTTCGTCATTAACCGACTGCAGTTGTATATAATAATTTAGTTTGCCCGCCGCTTTTTGTTTGGGCAGTTCCGCAGTTAATGTATCATTTACTCGAACCATTTTTTCAGCAAACCAATCATCCGATGAATTAATTCTACGCCAATACAAAGTGCCTGCAATATTTGTATCAGCCGCAAAGAGAGCCAGTTGATAATTTGATGATGTGCTGTGCGACCTTAAAAATTTATAGTCGATAGCTGTTGCTTCGAGCTGCGCGCTGCCTTTTATAGGGTAAGTTGGTCCGGTTGTTCTTTGGTAAACTGCCGCTGCAGTAGTAAGAATAAACGATAAGACCCAGAGTAACAAATTTCTTTTCATGAATAAATGACTACATTATCTTGTAAACAAAAATGCTATATATAAATGTACATTTAATAGGACAAAAGAAGCAAATTTAATTTATTGTGTGATTTTATTTTTCTAATTTCAGGTGAAGTTAAATTATATTTGTATAAGATTTTTTTGTTATTTGAAATAGAATATGTGACCTGCCTACCGACAAGGCAGGTTAAAACCCGGGTTTCTTGGGATAGTTTTTATCCCCCGCATTTAAGAGGCTGTTTGAAAACTACTAATACCGTACACCATGGTGCATAAACTGAAGCAGTTACATAGTTTATTTTTTTGCTTCGATTCCCACGATTGAAATCGAGGGTTAATGTATTTTTCAACCATTTACACAATCTTTTAAAGGAGGGGCAAGTTTGTTAATTCAATTTGTTATTAACTCGTTTTTTGAAACTAAGTAACGATTCAGTTATTAAATTAACTCACAGACCCGCCTACCGGACAGGCAAGTTTAACTGTGGGAGTATATAAGAAAAAATCTTTTTAGCTGATTCAGCAGCTTATTCATTATTTTCACACAACCCTTTTATGGATGAGAAGAACATGAACAATACAAAAGTAAATTACAACGAAATTTCCGCATCCTACGATGACCGCTACAAAGAAGATCAGTGGGCAAAAATACGTAATGAGTTAAACTATTTAATCAGCAGAAATAATTATAAGAATATTTTAGAAGTAGGCTGCGGCACAGGTTACTGGTTGGATGCTATAAATATTAAAGGTGTAATAAAAGTTGGTCTTGATTATTCCATAGGGATGCTCAAAGAAGCATATAGAGCAAACCGCTGTAAAAATTTGGTCAACGCCGATGCAAATAATCTCCCTTTCATTAATTCCAAATTTGATTTTATTTTTTGTATGAATGCTTTACATCATTTTCAAAACAAAAAGAAATTTATACTGGATATTGAAAAATATCTTTCACCCGGCGGTACTATCTCAATAATTGGTGTTGACCCGCGCTGTGAAAATGATGAATGGTATATTTACGATTACTTTGATTCAACGTATGAAGATGACCTGAAACGATTCCCCGCATGGGAAGATATTGAAAACTGGATGATGCAAGCCGGATTAGAAAATGTATCATCAAAAATTATTAATGAAGTTGAAAATGATAAAATTGGGAAAGAGGTACTTAGAGATGCCTGGCTTCAAAAAGGGGGTACATCCCAGCTATCGAAATTAAGTGCCGAAAAATATGATGAAGGTTATAAAAAAGTTTTGGATGATTTAGAAAAGGATGCTGAGAAAATTTTTAAGGTTAGAATAACTTTTAAGGGAATAACAGGAAAGAAAAAAGTATAGGCGGTATAAAAATACCGCCCACTAAAAATTAATTTATTGCAAATGAAGCACCGGCTTCAATTGACAGGGTTAATTCACCACCAATAAAGTTTAACTGAACAGTTCCATCAATATTAGCTGATTTACTAAGGGCAACTAAAACACCGCCGCCGAATCCGAAACCGAATTCTGTTGCAGAAACAGATTGACTTCCTCCGCCAATCGTGAAACCGCCAAATGTTTGAGAAGGAATTTCAACATCTGCGCTTGTAAAATGCAGACCTAACTCAGCAGTACCATAAGGCTGAACTTTACCGGGCATAAAATAATAACGACCGCCGAATAATATAGGAATAGTTGAATATGAACCATCAATCTTATCACTATCAACACCATAAGTGATGTATCCGGCTGTACCGGTTAAATCAATCTGCTTAGCAATTCTATAGGTAAAAGTAGCAGTACCGCCAAAACCCATTTTGTATGCATCACCAAGATCACCCATTGGCAATGATAATACAACATTAGCACCCACAGCCATTTTACCTTTATCTTTGGCTTGAGTTATTCCAACTAAACATAATGATAGAACTAAAATAACTAATACTTTTTTCACGTTTCCTCCGTAAATTGGTTTGTGTTATGTAATTAAATAAATCAATAATATGCTTTCTTAACTTCAAAAGGTACTAAATGTACTTAAAACTTACAATATTTTAATTCGATATTAATTATTTAAACTTAATTTTTTACTAATTAATATAGTATCTAATTCCTGATGTAATATTAATGATAAAGCGAGTATTGCTAACTGATTGAGATGCAAATCCGAATCCTTGTACACCGGTACTATAGCTATAAAAAACCGGTCCTATCTGCAATTCAGCAGGAATGTATAAATTTTTTGCAATTGGAAAATTTGCACCGCCGCCAAATAAAATTGTAAAAAATGGTCCGCCGGTAACAAAAACAAGTCCAAGCCCGCTATGAGCGTAAGGTTTAATTTTAGAACCGCGAACATCAAAATAATACTTAAAGTAGTTTACCCATCCCACAGGGGTTCCTACAGAAGTGTTTAAAGTAAACTCTGATCCTATTGCCATATTTTTATTTAATGAGTATTCCCCAACAGGACCAATTTGTAAAGCAACACCGCCGCCTGTGCCTGCATCTATGTTCATTCCAATTTTCCCGCCAACAACCCATTTGTTTTTTTGAGCAATTGAAGTATCGGTAACAATTATTGTAAAAAGAATTAAAACTGTAACTAAATATTTCTTCATTAATTCCTCCGAAAAATTTATACTATGCTTAAAAAAGCCATCAGTTAAAAAGCCTGTTATTTACCAAAACCAAATAAAACACCAACCTGTACAGCCCAATTATTTGCACCGTTGGCTTCTGGTGCTCCCTCAGGTTTTCTGCTCACAATGTGATAAACAAATTCAGCAAATATTGCTGCTGTTTTACTAATTTGAATATCTGTTCCTGCACCGGCATTAAAACCGAAAGCACTTTCAATATCCAACTCTTCATTTAAGGTAATATTATTCTGTTGAGCAAATTGCTTTACATCATCAGGAAACTCATAAGTTGAACCTCCGGAATACAAGCCTGCGCCTAATCTAATAAAAGGATGAACGCTGCTCTTCTTTAAAAATTTAACTTTTACTAAAGCAGCAATTATCATTTGCTTGATCTTCCAATCATATTTAAAAATCTGCTGATTAACCTGCTCCTGAACCTCAAATGTGAAAGGAACAACTGAATAACCAAATTCAGCACCCAAGTCAATTGATCCAAATTTCATTTTATCCAAAGAAAGCAATGCTTGAACACCTGCCGGAATGGTACCTGCGTTATCGTCGAAATTTTCAAATGATGAAGAACCATAGCCCGAAAATAAACCTAACTTAAAAGATTGCCCGTTAATTGAACTGAAAGCAAAAACGACTAACACTAAAGCTGCAGTAATAAGATTATTCTTTTTCATTATAACTCCAAGGTATTTGGAAAGGTTAATTTATTTAGTAATGATATTTTTCAATATTAAACAATTAACATTGCATGAATTGACATTTAAAATTTGGTTGTGGTATAAATAAACAAGAGCAATGTTTTAAACAAGAATCTACTAAAGGAAAAGTGTAAATTCAACAAGTATTCACACATTTATTAATATTGTGATGAATATCAATCGGAAGAAATTAAAGAAAACTACCAACTATAGAATCAAATTCATCGATTGCGGAATCAATTTTTGTTACGTCTTTTCCGCCGGCAGTTGCAAGATGAGGTCTTCCGCCTCCGCCTCCGCCAACAAGTTTAGCGGCGTTGCCTACAATTTTTCCTGCCATAAGTTTTTTCTCTTTTATAATATCATCCGAAACAACTACAACAATTCCAACTTTTTCATTTACTTCCGATATTAGCATTCCCACACCGCTTTTCATCTTCTCTCGGAGTTCATCGCCCATCGATTTTAATTCGTCCATATTTGCAGCTTCAACCTTACCCTTAAAAATATTTATCCCATTTAATTCAGTTGGTTTTGAAATTATATTTTCAATGCCGCCTAATTTTTCCTGAAGCTGAAGTTCAGCCAATTCTTTTTCCAACTTTCTCTTCTCATCCTGTAATTCCTTTATTCTGGATTCTGAATTCTGAATTCTGGATTCCTGCTCTTCAATAAATTTCTCTACTCCTTCACCGGTAACGGCTTCAATTCTTCTTACTCCGCTTGCAATTGATGATTCGCTAACAATTTTAAACAAACCAATCTGCGAACTATTATGCACATGAGTACCGCCGCAGAATTCCAATGTGAAATCTCCGAACTGAACCACATTTACACTGTCGCCGTACTTATCGCCGAAGAACATTATTGCACCCATTTTTTTCGCTTCTTCAAAGGGTATGTTTTTATGATGACTCAAGGCTAAGTTTTCTCTTAATTTTTCGTTCACAATATTTTCAATTTCTTTCAACTGTTCAGAGCTTACTTTTTCAAAATGGGTAAAGTCAAAGCGAAGTCTATCGGGACCAACATACGAACCTGCCTGCTGAACATGGCTGCCCAGCACACTGCGCAATACTGCATGAAGAAAATGTGTGACACTATGATTGCGCATTATATTCCAGCGGCGCTTTTTATCTACAGTTACTGTTGCCCCTTTACCGTTAGTCAAATTAATTTCACCGGTGTTTTCAACTACGTGAATAACTTTATCATCAATCTTGGTAACATTGATTATCTTAAATTCTTGATTGTCAATTTTAATTTTTCCGGTATCGCTAATCTGTCCGCCTGCTTCAACATAAAATGGTGATTTATCTAAAATTAAAAGTGTGTTCTTCCCATCTTTTTTCACACCAACTATTTTTGATTTTGAAACGAGTTCATCGTAGCCGGTAAATTCAGTAGCGGAATTATCTTGTAAATTGAATCCGTCTAAAGTTTCAACAGCAATACTCGCCTCGCCGGTTTTTTCTTTCGTTGATTTACGAGCACGGTCTTTCTGTTCCTTCATCAACTCATTAAATTTTGTTTCATCAATTGATAAACCCTTTTCTTCAGCCATCACATTTGTAAGATCAACCGGAAAGCCGAATGTATCATAAAGTTTAAAAACATCATCACCATCAATAATTGTACGATTGGCATCAATAACTTTTTCTGCAATATTCTCAAAAAGTTCTATTCCCCTATCCAGCGTTGCGTTAAAGCTTTCTTCTTCACCCTTAATAATTCTTTCAATATTATTTTGATTTATCTTCAACTCCGGAAATGTATCACTCATATTTTTAACGAGAGTCTCAACAATCTTAAACAAAAACGGTTCTTTCAGATTAAGCTTCCTTCCGTATCTGGCAGCTCTTCTTAAAATTCTCCGCAGCACATAACCTCTGCCGTCATTGCTCGGAACTGCTCCATCAGCAATAGCAAACGACAATGCACGCACATGATCAGCAATAACGCGCATTGCAATTTTGTCATCTTCCTTTTCAAATTTTGTTGATGATAATTCGGAAATTTTATTAATGAGTGATTCAAAAATATCGATACCGTAGTTTGAATCTTTCTCCTGCAGAACTGCACAAATTCTTTCGAACCCCATCCCTGTATCAACATGCTTACTCGGCAGTTCATTAAGTTTCCCTTCGGCATCTCTATTGTACTGAATGAATACAAGGTTCCAAATTTCAATACACTCCGGTACACCGGCATTTACCAAATCAGCATTTTCAAGATCATCACTTAAATTTATATGAATCTCCGAACAAGGACCGCACGGACCTGTATCGCCCATTTCCCAAAAATTATCTTTTTCATCAAATCTTAAAACATGCTTTGGGTCAATGTCTGTCTGCGATTTCCACAATTCAAAGGCTTCATCATCCGTTCGGTAAACTGTTGCCCATAATCTTTCTTTAGGAAGCTTCCATACTTCTGTCAACAATTCCCAAGCCCACTCTATTGCTTCTTTTTTATAATAATCGCCAAAGGACCAATTGCCCAGCATTTCAAAAAAAGTATGGTGATAGGTATCTCTTCCAACTTCCTCAAGATCATTATGTTTGCCGCTTACGCGAATGCACTTTTGAGTATTTACGGCTCTCGTATAATCACGTTTTCCGGCTCCTAAAAAAACATCTTTAAACTGGTTCATACCCGCATTTATAAATAACAGTGTCGGATCATCAAACGGAACAACAGGTGCACTATCAACTACTTTATGATTTTTACTTTCAAAAAAGTCTAAAAACTGTTTTCGTATTTCATTAGATGTCATAAAAATTAAGTCCTATGGTTAATCTATTCGTAAAATTTAATTTTCAAATATAATGAATAATGGAGTTAAATTTTGATGGGTAATTAAGTTTCAGCTGATTATTTATCTGCTCTTGTTCGATTATTAAAAATGATCATAACAAGTGAAATGATTATGAAAACCGGGTAAACATTTAGCAGCGAATTGCAGTATCTATTAGCCAGTGGTACAATGCCGAGTAAGCTGGAATTTGCAGCGGCTAAAAATCCTAAAACTAAAAGTAAACTTGCCGAATAAATAAAAGCTTTAACCCTGGGATTATCGATGTAGAGAATAAGAAATGATGAGCCGACTGAAACAAGCAATGAGGCAAATGTAAAATTTTCGTATGAGTGGATTTCGGAACTATACACTATCATGATAATGAATCCGATTACAAAAAGTGAGGATGATATAAAAAGCAGTCCCCTATTCCCTTTACCGAGATTATTAAATACCGAGAGAAATCCGAATGCAATAAAACCGACAGCGAAAATTTCTATTGTTTTGATATTACCTTCACCTGTTAATTTTATAAAGAAGAGGAAGCTCATTAAAATTAAAACCAAGCTTAGTAAAATTTTATTAGCCATTTACTTCCTCGCTTAAATTTTCGGCGGGTACTATTACCATAAATATGATGTAAATAATTATTCCAATGCCGGCAGTTAAAAATGAAAATAATATCCAGAGCAATCTTATAAAGTTACTATCCTGATTAAAATAAACTGCTAACCCGCCGCAAACGCCGCTTATTTTTTTATCATAAATAGTGCGGTATAAATTTTCACTTCTATCGGCATTTCTGCCTGTATCAATTTGCTTTCGTTTAATTAAAATTATTATTCCCGCAGTCAGTAAAAGAATAAACAGGGTTAAATCTTTTGAGAAACCAAATAATATCGGCTGAAAGAAAAACTCAAGAAAATCGGCAATGTAAAATATTAGAACAAGTAATATTGTTAAAAGTATTACCGCAGTTAGTCTAAACGGATTACCGCTTTTTTTATTCCCTAAATTCGCCGTTCTAAAAAAATCATTTTTTGTAATTATTATTGCGGCTGCCAGGTAACCTGCCACACCCCAAATGCCAATAAACAGACTAAAGATAAATGCGAGTCGGATATAAAAGGGATCGATATTGTACATTGCACCTATTGAGGAACAAACACCTGCAAGAACTTTTTTATTGTTTTTAGTTTTTTCCCGGGGCGCTAAATTATCATTAAAATTATCGTCAACTCTCTCTAACGATTCAAAACTTATTTTATTCTTATTCTCTTCATTCATAAAAAAATCAGTTACTAAGTATGGTACTCAAAATCATCTTTCGTATTTATAATTCTTCTTTCAGTAATAATTTTATCAACCCTAATATCATGCGGTGTTGATTCAATATATTTAAACAGTTGGAACTCAAAAGCTAAAACATACTTAGGCGTTTGTATATCGTGAAGCAATTTGTCGTAATACCCGCCGCCGTAACCAATACGCTGCCCCTTTGTTGAAACAGCAAGTGCCGGTACAATTATTATATCAATATCACTTAAGTCCTCATCCAAGCCAAGAGCCGGTTCCCAATAGCCTTCACTGTTTTTTACCAGCGAATCCCATCCGGTAAAATGAAACCTGCGAAATGATTTTGTCTCTTTATTCAGCTTTGGCAAAAAAACAGATTTACCCTGACCAACCATGTAATCAATTAGTGTTCTTGTATCTACTTCACCGGGACGGCTGTTAACATAGCAAAAAACACTATTAGCGTATGCAAAGTCATCTATTGAGGATAAATTTTCTATCATCTCTTTTGTTTTATTCTTTATCTCAAAATGACTTATCTCAGTCCTGCGCTCTACAACTAATTTTCTCGCTTCAGATTTTGGAATCAGTGTTTTGAGTCTCACAAACTACCTTAAAAATAGGGGTTAAATAACGTCTAATTTGAAAGTTCAATATATAATATTAGGTTTATAATCGAAAGTGTTACTTGTTGTTTTGCAGGTTTCAGGTTTCAGGTTGGCAGGTTAAAGGATTGAAAGATTACAAGATTGAAAGATTGAAAGATTGAAAGCTTGCCTACCGGAGGTAGGATTACAAAATTGCCTATCGGATGTCAGATTCAAAGTTTGAGATTTGTCATTTGAAATTTGTCATTTGAGATTTGTTATTTGAAATTTGTTATTTGTTATTTGTTATTTGAAATTTGTCATTTGAGATTTGTTATTTGTTATTTGTTATTTGTTATTTGTTATTTGAAATTTGTTATTTGCTATTTGTTAGCAAAAATTTGTCCTTTCACTCCGGCAGGCAGGCTTCACTTTTTCCTTCCTGCCCTTCCGGCAGGCGGGTTTAATTTTTCCTTTTTAATTTTTCCTTTTTCCTTTTCACCTTTCACCTTTCACCTTCCACATTTCACCTTTCACCTTTCACCTTTCACCTTTCACTTTTCACTTTTCACTTTTCACATTTTAAATCCAATCGTAACTTTAGGCATCTAAACATAAATAAAAGAATTTAACATGGAAAAAAAATGACTACACACAAAGGGATATTAAAGCAAGTCGACGGATTAACATTTGTAGGAAAAACAGATTCTAATTTTTGGGTACCGATTGATGCTGCTGAATCAGTTGGAGGAAGTGATGCAGGAATAAGACCAAAAGAAATGCTGCTGCTTAGTTTGGCAGGCTGCACCGCAATGGATGTTGCTTCAATTCTTAAAAAGAAAAGAGTGCAGCTTGATGATTTTAATATTGAAATTTCGGCAGATATGACAGATGAGCATCCAAAGGTTTATACAAAAATTCATTTGGAATATGTTTTTTATGGAAAAGACATTAAAGAAAAAGATGTTGAGCGTGCAATTGAATTATCGCTTAAAACATACTGCGGCGTTACTGCCATGCTTGAAAAAGCATTAACTATTGAACATACTTTTAGAATAGAAGAAAAATAAAACCGAGAAAAATTAATTTTATTTTATTCATTATTATAAATTATTGTTCTCACTTTCCTTATTTTTAAGTTCAATATGTTCTTTTAACCGGAGATGATATGGGTTTCAAATATGGAGTAATCGGCGCCGGCAGACAAGGTCTCTCATCTGCTTACGATTTAATAATATTTGGCGAAGCTGAAAAAGTTTTACTGATTGATAACGATATTGATAGGGCAGAAACTGCGGCAAATAAGGTTAACGAATTAACTTCATCAAAAATCTGCGAGCCGTTTAATGTAGATGTAAAAAACAGCGGTGAATTAATTTCCGTTCTGAAAGGTGTTAATTCAATTGTAAGTGCTGTTCCCTATTATTTTAATTTAGAGCTGTCGAAAATTGCAATTGAAATAGGTGCGAACTTTTGCGATATGGGCGGCAACACCCGGGTTGTTAGAAACCAATTAAAACTTGATGAAGAAGCAAAGAAAGCAGGCATAAGTATTGTACCCGATACCGGAATGGATCCGGGAATGAACATATCTTTTATTATGCATCTCGTTTCACTTTTTGATGAGCCGGAAACAATTAAATCTTATGGCGCCGGACTAACACAAAACCCAACCCCGCCTTGGAATTATAATTTGAGTTTTAACATTAATGGTTTAACAAATGAGTATTTCGGGTCTGCACATTTTTTACAAGATGGTAAGGTAACAGAAGTTCCATGCTTTGAAGGCAGAGAATCACTTGATTTTCCTGAACCTCTCGGAACACTTGAAGCGGCGGTAACTTCCGGCGGTTTGTCCACATTGCCATGGACATTGGAAGGAAAACTTAAAACACTTGAAAATAAAACACTCCGCTACCCCGGTCACTGGTCGCAATTTAAAGCCTACTCACAGCTTGGCTTATTTGAACTTGATCCAACTGAGGTGAATGGTAAACAAATTGTTCCCCGCGATTTTTATCACGCATTGCTTGAACCTAAAATTTACCGGGAAGATTTTAAGGACATTGGAATTATTAAGGTAATTGCAAAAGGTAAAAAAGATGGTAAAAATGCTTCAGCAGAAATTGAATTGATTGACAAGTTTGATGAGCAGACGGGATTAACTGCAATGCAGAGATTAACCGGCTGGCACTCATCCACAATAGCAATACTCGCTACGAGAGGCGATATTGAAAAGGGCGCACTGCCGGTTGAAAAAGCTGTGCCCGGAAATGTTATAATCGATGAAATGCAGAGACGCGGATTGGATGTTAAGCAGTCTTTCGGTTTTGAATAGTATTTCTCTAAACTTGACCGAGTGATAATAGCTTTCTGGTAAAATAATTTTATTTATTGAAGTATTTGTTATTATAGTTTAATATTCAATTACTGGCAAAAGAGACCCATTTAAAATCGTTATATCTTAAGAAATAAACCCGGCATTTAACCGGGTTTGAAATAATTTGTTTTCTAACCAATGATATTTGGCACTATTTTAAAAGAATCATTTTTCTAGTTGACTTAAATGACTGTCAAGGACCACTCCTCGACAGATTAAAATTAAACTATTTCTTCTCTACCACATTAAGTGTCTACTCAAACTATCTCATGATCATTATGAATATATTTCAATTTAGCCCAGAACATTTTAATATCTCTTATTACTTCATCAACAATTCGATGAATCCAGAATTAGCGTTTTTGTCCCGGCTTTACATTTTTACTAGATGAATAAAGTAGTTTGATTTCTCCGTTCTCAATTATTATTGTTTGCAGTGAGTGGAAATTACAAAATCAGCATGTTATTGTCGAGGAATGGTCCTCGACAACCTTGAATTACTATCCACTCCTTATCTGCTTCGTCATAACCTGTTACGTTACTAACTTTTAGTGGTACTGACCACGTTACACCTAAATTTGTTGACTTTATAATATAAACTTCGAACTCTGAACGATGTAAGTAAGTAAAAAATAAATTCCCATTATTATCAAATTCAATTACCGGGTCGGTTGCATTATTTATGCTTTTTTTTAATGTCCAATTTATGCCATTGTCCGAAGATAAATAGATTAGACATTGCCTGCCGGTTGGTATTAATTCAATTGTTGCTACTGCACTTATATCTGAATTACTCGGATGTACTGCAATTGATGATTCTACCTGCTTGTATCCATTATTGCTAACTTGAACAGGTAACTGTGCCATCGCATTAAAAGAAAATAACAAAACTGCTAAAATAATTTTTACTTTCATAATACCCTCACTTAGTTAATTGTACCATTAATTATTATTGCTCTGTTTTGGTCAACTCCAACTAAAAATACTTTCTTTTCTGTACACCAGACAGAACGCAATACTCTGTAAACACCATTAGGAACTTCAAACTGATTGATGTCTACCCATGTTTTTCCGTCAAAATGTGTTATCTCTCCAAAGTCTCCGGCTGTAAAAATATTGTTGTGGTCGCTGCCGAACACTTTTATTACACCTCTTGTTCTTCCATGAATGTTGATTTGCTGATACGTTGGATTGGTGTATTCAACAAAATTTGTTCCTCCAATAATTAATTTACCGCCTGGTTTCTTCCACAGTGTTATCGCATACATTCCCAAAATGTCATTTTGCTTAAGCCATTCTGTTCCGTTGTAATGATACAAAGCACTGTGATTGCCTGATGTGGCTGCAAGATAAATATCATTTTGATTAGTTCCATATAAGGCTGAAATGTCCTCTGTGATATCAGTTTTAATTTTTATCCATTCTATCCCATTCCAGTGAATCAAAGAGCCGTTGTCACCTACTGCCCATACATCTTCCGGTGAACTTCCCCATACCGCTCTTAATGGATATACTGTATCTCCCTTTGCGTAAAAATATTCGTAATTATATTCTGCCCAACTGCTTCCGTTCCAAGTGGCTG
>JABFGH010000048.1 GCA_013112585.1 Ignavibacteriota bacterium
CAATACAAGAAATAACCGGAAGATCGATGAAAGTAGTAAAAGAATATATTAAATTGTATTATGATCTAAATCCGGAAACAAATAAATAAAGGTAAATTTTACCAGGCGACAAATGTCGGTATTGTAAATAACGACAAATGTAATTATTAGTAAAAGTATAAAATTCTTTAAAATTAAAAAAGCCGGC
Organism: Ignavibacteriota bacterium; assembly: GCA_013112585.1. Lineage (GTDB taxonomy): Bacteria > Bacteroidota > Ignavibacteria > Ignavibacteriales > Melioribacteraceae > IGN16. Next base: position 188 of record JABFGH010000048.1, read on the forward strand.
ATCAGCCGGCTTTTTGGGTTCAACTATTATTACTTCGTATTACTCTAAATAAATCATTTTTTTCGTTTTGCTAAAACTCTCAGTTTTATCGAGAGAAGAAATATTTATAGTATAAAAATAAATTCCCGAAGAAACATTATCCGGGTTCCAAACTGCTTCATGATTTCCGGCACTCATTTCTTTATCCACTAAAACAGTAATTTCTTGTCCCAGCAAATCTGTTATTAATAGTTTAACATTACTTTCGGTTGGCAATGCAAATTTAATTCTAGTTGCCGGATTAAAAGGATTTGGGAAATTCTGATCTAAACTAAACGAACTTATTAACGGGGCGTCAACTTCAATAACTTTTGAATAGGTTGAAGTTCCGTCATTGTCGATCTGTTTCAAACGATAAAAATATTTTATTCCGCTGGTAATTTCACTATCGCTAAAACTATACTCCTTTGGTGAACTTGAAGTACCATGTCCATTAACAAAACCTACATTTTCCCAATTATCCATAACAGTTTTAGCACCAATACTATTTCTTTGAATTTCAAAACCGTAATTTTCTAACTCAGTAGCAGTTTGCCAATTCAATAATATATTATCGTAACCGGTATTACCTTTAAATGAAACCAATTCCACAGGCAGCCCTGCATCTATATCGGTCTCCCATAATCCTCGCCCATATGTACCTGCTCGTAATTTATCGGTTCCGCCGCTATACAATATTTCTAATTCCGTTACAACTACATTAGGTAATCCGTTAGAATATGATGCCCAATTATTTGTTCCATCTTTTACATAAACACCAACATCAGTACCTACAAATAGTACATTGCGATTAGTAGCTGTTTTATATTGAACAATGCACATAACAGGAAGATTTGGGAGTCCTGTTGAAATGTTAGTCCAAGAAGTTCCACCATCAGTTGACTGATAAACTTTTTCACCTGCTTGATATCCACCATAGGTAATCCAAACAGTATTTGGGTCATTATTTTTTACAGCAATATAAGTTATGCTTGAAGTTGGAGTACCGGGTAAAGTAATTGACGTCCAGTTTGTAGCACCGCCATCTGTTGTTTTCCACAAATTAGTCTGATCTGCACTATATAGGACAAGAGTATTTGATGGAGCGATCGCTAAAGAACGTAATTTAGTTACGGCACTCAATTGCTGTGAGGCACTTGTCCAACTATTTCCACGATTAGTTGTCTTATAAACTTGATCATATCCGGCATAAAGTATTGCGGCATTAGTTGGGTCCATAATGTATGGTGTTACCCATGCTCCTGTCGGCTGCCCACCGGGGATATTTGCACTAATTGTAGTCGTTGATGTCGTGCTAAATCCATTACTGTTTCTATATATTTGCCCGCGGACATAAGTTGCATACATGTAACTTGTGGCGTTATTGAAATCAACAATACATTCCATTCCATCACCGCCGGTAACATCGACCCAAGTATTTAATCCGCCAATATATTTTTTAGATCCGTTATCTTGTAATCCCGTCAAAACAACGTTAGCGTCTGTTTGTGATATCCCTATTCTATAAATCTGACTAATAATTATACCGTTTGTTAAATCAGTCCAATTATTACCACCATTTGTAGTTTTATAAATTCCGCCATCATTCCCTTCAAAAAGTATTGAACTGCTATTTTGATATACAAGGGCATGTTTATCAGCGTGAACGACAGGTGCACCAGATAAATTGTAACCGAAATAACTTGTCCAGTTATTATTTGCCGTCCAATTAACACCACCATCGGTTGATTTCCATGTTGTAATCCCGCCTATAAAAACAGTGTTTGCATCGTTCGGGTCAACAGCTATACACCAATCATAAGAACCTTGCCCGGTTGCGGGTGCTCTCCCATCCGTATAATATCCAAGCATTCCCGGTTCAGTTGCAGAGTTAGCATTAACTTTTGAAAAACTGGAACCGCTATTTGTCGATTTATAAACTCCATCAACACCCCCACCGCTATTTGCGGCAAGCAAATAAACAATTGTCGGATCATTCGGTGTAACAGCTATTTCTCCTCTTCTACCGCTTGCAGCTACAGTAGAAAAACTCCAGTTTTCACCGCTATCTGTCGATCTATTAATAAGGGTTGATCCATATCCATAACTAGAAGCATACATAATAGTTGGATCACCGGGTTTAAATTCCATATCAATCCATAAATTGGAAGTTTTCTTTATCCAGTTTGCTCCTCCATCGGTAGATTTCCAAATCCCTGAACTTGATGAGCTACCGGTCCACACAGATGCAAAAAGTATTGAATTATTTACTGGGTGTATTAATAAGCGTGTAATTCTTGTAACCTGGCTTGCAGAAAATGATAATCCGGTAGTATTCCAGGTATTCCCCCCGTCGGTTGATTTTAAAACTCCAATACTATTGTTATCATTACCTTGTCCTCCGCTTAGTGACCACATACTTCCGCCGTCACGGTCACCGGTTGCAATATATAAGACGTTAGTATTTGTATAGTCAACAATAATATCGCTTACACCAATCACTGTTTCGTTATTATTCAGAATTGTCCAACTTGTTCCGCCATTTGTAGTTTTCCAAATCCCGCCGGAAGGACTGCCAACCCAAAAAGTGTTAACATCAGTTGGATGGAAAGTAATACAATTGATTCTTCCGAGTCCGGCATAGCCGCCTGCAGAGGTATTAGTACCAAGGTTAGTCCAATTTTCACTGTAATTAGCTTTATAAAGGGAATTTTGGGATTCCAGATATTTTTGGTATTCATCGATTGAAGTAGTAGTTGGAAATTCTCCAGTTTTTTGATTTACTCTTTTTTCCCAATAATACTCCCAGCGCTTTTGCAATTTCCAACCGGGTGCTTTCCTTTTTTCTCCGTTTTCAATATAATATCCATTTTTGACATTCTCCCCTTTCCAATAGTCATCGATAGATTTCTGAATTTCTTTAAATTTCAACCCAGTTTCTGTTTTTATAGGGATTAATTTATTTGTGGGTTTGTTTTGTGTAAATGCTAATGAAGGTATTAAAATTATTGAGGCTAATATTGTAAATATTAATCTATTTTTCATATAGCTCTCCCCTTTTTAGTTTGTGGTTTTGTGTTCTAACTCACAATTATTATTCCATCGCAAGTCAAATTAAATTTTGTTCGATTTTACACTCTTTTGCTAAAGTGTATCCGTGTGTTTTTCAGCATGATAGGAACTTCTTACAAGAGGGGCAGATTCTACCGCTTTGAATCCCATTTTTAATCCTTCTGTCCGGTAGAATTTAAACTCTTCCGGAGTCACATAACGGTCAACAGGAAGGTGGTTTTTTGTAGGTTGTAAATATTGTCCGATTGTCATAATGTCGCAGCCGGCATTTCTTAGGTCTTGCATCAATTCAACTACTTCCTCTTTCTCTTCACCAATGCCAACCATAATACCGCTTTTTGTTCTTAATCCTTTTTCTTTGAACCAGGTAATTAATTCTAAACTTCTCTGATACTTAGCTTGCGGACGTACTGCATGGTACAATCTATTTACCGTTTCTAAATTATGATTCAGAATATCCGGCGGGTTTTTCATTATTATTTCAAATGCATGCTCTTCGCCTTTAAAATCGGGTATTAAAATTTCAACGGTACATTCCGGCATTTTTTCTTTAATTATTCTTACACATTCAGCAAATATGCCAGCACCGCCATCGTGCAGTTCATCCCTGTTTACCGAAGTGATTACAACATGCTTTAATCCAAGCTGCTCAACAGATTCGGCTACCCTTCTCGGTTCATCGAGATCAAGTTCATTAGGCAAGCCAAGTTTTACATTACAGAATCCGCAGCTTCGTGTACAAGTATCTCCAAGTATCATAAATGTAGCTGTGCGGGCACTCCAGCATTCAGCAAGGTTAGGGCATTTTGCTTCTTCACAAACTGTATTAAGTTTTGATTTACGCATCAGCGATAAAACTTCTTTATAATTTTCACCGGTAGGTAGTTTAATTTTTAACCAGTCGGGTCGTTTACCTAATTCTTTCTTCTCTTCTTCAGCTTTTTCTTTAAAATTTCTTTGATGCAGATTTAACAAGACGGACTCTCTTTTATTAAAATTTTGATATACAAATATCTTAAAAACAAATGAGAATAAAAAATGTGGAATTTTTTTGAAGATAGAAGTGTAGAAGTAGAGACGTTGAGACGTAAAAATGTTAGCGATAATCGAATAATCGAATAATCGAAAATAGAAAAGAAAGGCAGCTAAATTGTTAATCGTATTAATCACTTAATATCACCAGAGGCAGTCAATCTTTCAATCTTGTAATCTTGTAATCTTTTCAAACCTGCAACCTGTAACCTGCCAACCTGCCAACCTGCAACCTAGTTATTACTTTTGAGTTTACAATTTTTTATGATAAATTTACAGTAACCGTAATTAATAATTGAGAACTATGGATTGCCCAAATTGCAAAGAACCAATGATAGTGCTTGAGTTGAGCGAAGTTGAAATAGATTATTGTATTTCATGCAAAGGCATTTGGCTCGATTCCGGTGAGTTAGAATTGCTGCTTGATGAGGATAGCAATTTAGAAAACTCCAATTTGTTTAATACCCCGCTTAATATTTCTGAGGAAAAGAAAAAATGCCCTATCTGCAATAAAAAAATGGGTAAGGTAGAAATTGGCGATGAAGAAAAAATATTAATCGATAAATGTTTAAACAGTCACGGATTGTGGTTTGATGAAAATGAACTTCATCAAATAATTCAAGTTGCCTCAAAAAAGAACAAAGCTTTAGATTTACTTAATGATATTTTTCAAAATGAAATAAACCCTACCGATGAGGAGGAAGAATGACAGTATTGATAATTTTACTAGTTGTTGCTGCAGTTGTTGTAATATTTTTTGTATCAAATTATAACTCACTTGTACGCTTTAGAAACCAGGTTAAAAATGCATGGTCGCAAATTGATGTACAATTAAAACGCCGTCACGACCTAATACCGAATCTTATTGAAACTGTAAAAGGTTATATGACGCACGAGAAAGAAACTCTTGAAAATATTACAAGAGCCAGAAGCGAAGCAATGAAAGCAAGCTCGGGCAGTGTCGGCGATGTTGCAAAAGCCGAAAGCTCATTGAGCGGTGCAATGGGACAGTTTTATGTTGTAGTTGAAAATTACCCCGACTTAAAAGCCAATGAAAATTTTCTTTCGCTCCAGGAAGAATTAACATCAACGGAAAATAAAATTTCTTTTTCAAGACAAAATTATAACGATCAAGTTTTATTCTATAACAATAAAATTGAAATGTTTCCCTCAAACATTATTGCCGGAATGTTCAACTTTACCAAGGATGAATTTTTTGAAGTTAAAACCGAAGCCGAACGTCAAGCACCGAAAGTTCAATTTTAAAAGGAAGTTATTTCTGTGTGGCAAATAATTCAATCGAATAAACGTAAATCGGTTTTGCTATTTATTTTAATAGGCATAGTTCTACTAGCGCTTGGCGCACTGGTTGGAGCAAGTTTTTTTGGCGAGGGCGGCTTTATAATTGGGCTATCATTCGCACTAATACTATGGACAATACTTTCATCGGTAAGCTATTTTTCCGGAAGCAAATTATTACTTAAAATAAGCAATGCAACTGAGGTAAGTAAAAATGTTCATCCCCAATTGTTTAATGTTGTTGAGGAAATGACAATAGCTGCCGGACTACCCAAAATGCCTAAGGTGTATATCATCAATGATCAAGCACCGAATGCTTTTGCCACAGGCAGAGACCCCTCAAATTGCGCAGTGGCAATTACTGCGGGACTTTTAACACAATTAAATCGCGATGAACTGCAGGGTGTAATTGCTCATGAAATAGCTCACATTAAAAATCGCGATATACTCTTTATGACTTTTGCAGGTGTAATGCTCGGAAGCATTGTGCTGATATCCCAAATATTTTTACGCGGGATGTGGTTTACCGGCGGCGGAGGCAGATATAAAAGCCGCGACTCCGGCGGCGGGCAGGCACAAATGATAATCATGATTGTTGCAATTGTGTTTGCAATTCTTTCACCCATTTTAACACAGATGCTCTACTTCGCCATCTCTCGTAGAAGAGAATACCTGGCTGATGCAAGCGGGGCAAGGTTCACACGTTATCCGGAGGGTTTAGCCTCTGCATTAGAAAAATTATCACAAAACAAATACACATTAAAATCTGCTAATAAAGTTACTGCCGGATTATTTATTGTAAATCCATTAAATAAAAAAGGTATGAAACTTTCGGATTTAACTAGCACTCATCCGCCCATATCGGAACGGATTAAAATATTGCGGAATATGAATAACGGTGCCGGATATAACGATTATCAATTAGCATTTAATAAGGTTAAAAATAAATCATCTGCAATCATTCCCTCATCAGAAATAAAAAAAGCTGAACGTATAAGTAAACGTGAAGGATCTGCCGATGATAAAACAATGAGTAAAAAGAAAACTCAGCGCGAACTTGGTGATTTAATGATGAATGTAAACGGTTACGTTTTTCTAGCCTGCGTTTGCGGATTAAAATTAAAATTCCCGCCGGGATTTAAAGAGCCGCAAGTAAAATGCCCCAAATGCGGAAGAGAACATAAAGTACCGTTAGCAGAGTTAGCAGCGGTTACGGGAGCAATTAATGAAGGTGTAAAGAAGTAATAAATTTCTACTTTGACAATTCCCCAATCTGTTTTAGTCTTTTATAATTTCCATTTGGTTGAACAATTGTAATTCTCAATGCCTCCGGTCCTTTGTTTTCCGCATGTCCCTCTTCAAGTACAAATAGTTTTTCATTATACCAAGCTAAACCGTAAGGATACCATGGACCTTTGGAATAATAAATTTCACTTTTATTGCCTGAAGTATCAATCATAAATACTCTGCTATTTCCTGAATAAGCGTAGTATAGATTATTTTTATCATCGATCGTAATACCGTAAATTCTATTGAACACTTCACGATCGTCATCGGGGTATGGATTATCTTTGGGATCATCGATTGTTAAATTCAATGCAGCGCTTTCCAAGTTCCCATCTGTAGAAATTCTTTTTATTCCTTCAAGATCAACCAAATAGATAAAGCCATTTGCAAGGTAGGTTAAATAGTGCGGACTGCTAATTCCATCTGATATAAATTTATTAACAGTCCCGCTGCTGTCCTTTTTGAAAATAGTATCACGAATAGCAAAATAAATGTTTTGATCATCATCCATTGTAAAAACCGGCGAGTTAAATCCCTCTCCATATTTTGTGGGACTGATAACATACGCAACATTACCGGTTTCAGAAACTTTCTTTAAACTTATCCAGCCGTTCCCCATTTCAAATTCTTCATTTTCAAAATAGAGCATGTCATTTTTATCAATAAGAATAGAATGCGACCACACATTTTTGATAAATGCTTCCTGATTTTTACCTTCCTCAATTTTCCAAATAGTTTTATTGATAATATCGGTAAAGTAAATAGTACCGTTCGAGTCGATTGCAATTCCCCAACCGGGATGCGCAAACATGTTTGTGAAATAAAATAGAATTATAAAAAGAGTTTTTTTCATTATTAAAAACTTTATAAACAAGATTATTTAAGTACTATCATTTTCTTACTGTCAATAAAACCATGCCCGGTGCCTGCCGAGGGATTACCAGCTTGAAGCTGATAATAATAAACTCCCGAAGCCAAGTTACCCGCATAAATTTCAATTTCATTTTCTCCGGGTCGCATCTGTTCATCTACAACTGTCATCACTTCCTTGCCAAGAGTATCATAAATTTTTAAAGTTACATACAATATTCCATTGTTAGCTCCGCCATCAATTGGATCAAGCTGTGGAATTGTAAATTTAATTTTAGTTGTTGGATTAAAAGGGTTAGGATAGTTCTGTGCAAGTGAATACTCTGAAACCAAATTTTCGTTTTTTATCCCGGTACTATTTCCATTCTTAAATTGAACACTCATGCTATCAAGCGCAGAATTGCCCGCTTCATCGAAAACTTCAATAAATATTACATAATATCCATCTAAATAATTTTCAGTATTAAATGCTAAATATCGCTCATTTAAATCTATTAATGAATCCCCGTTGCTATTCGTCAATATATGATAATAATTTCTTTCTGTAGACATCCAGGAAGAAGCAGCTAAAATAGGATCGCGTTTGTACATTACCTCTGAAAATGGTGTATAATGATCACCGGAATAAAATGGATAAGAGTGATTTAAAACATGTCCTAATTGTCTTGGCTGAATTGTATCGCCTGTTGCTGTATTAATAACCCAATAATAAGTTTTAAAAGCAGGCTGCTGCCATTCCGAATTTCCTGCATAATCAACTACCTTGCAAATAATATCCACTTCTCCATATAAACTATCCGGTGATAAATAATTACTGGTTTCATTTTCACAAAATCCAAATTTTGAATTAGTAAAAACTGTATCAATATAGGGCGCAGTTGTGTCCGGCAGAGGTGTTAATGCAAGCATCGGATTAAAATTAATTCCCCATTCATTATCATCGTAAAGCCATACTAATCCCGAATCTCTAATTTCAACAAAATGGATATGTCCCCAATCCTCACTCCATTGAATAATATCTCCTAAATAATCATGTATGTAAACTGTATCACCAATATCAAACTGAATAGTATTTTCAATTAAATGAGCATACAGCCATCCATTTGAATAATCATCAACCAAACTATCGCTAACTGCGATACGCCAATAAGCTCCGCCGCCCAATGTTAACACTAACTTTACAATTCCCTCTGTAACTGAGTAAGTTTCTTCAGCAATTGGAACTATAAGATCTAAACCCTGGTGAAGGTAAGACCATTCGCCGCCGTCATTACCCATTTGCTGCTCATAATGATTCCATACAGTACGCATACTGTCAAATGGAAAAAATGGCCAGGGAATAGGATCATATTCATACTTATTTGTTTTTTGCACAAATGCTTTTTCATGCTGGTCAATTAACTTAGATTCACCAAATCTCTCATCCACCAATTTCCCACTTATGTCATATTCTCGTAATATTCCTATTGATTCATTTTTAGTTTTTTTATGTATACCGACGATAATTTTTGCATCTAATATTTTTATGTCTCTGAATGATAGATTACCTTTCAATTGCTTTGAAAATGATTTTCTCCCATCCGATAACTTGTATGTGATGAAGTTTCTTTTATTAATTAGAGCAATTAAATTATTTTCCGATGAAATTATAATTTTTCGAATGTAACTGCACTCAAGCTTAATTGAATTTAATAATCTATCATTTCTATAAATTTTCAATTCGTTGTTATTTAGTACTACAATATATCCGGCATTATCTAAAGCAAATTTTTCGCACTTTTCATAGCTATAAGCTGCAGACATCGGAATATTAATTATGTTTAGATTATGCTTATCCACTATTCCAAAAATATTGCCGCTTTCTGAAAATTCAAATTGATCAGCATTAAAAAATGATTTGGTAAATAAATGATTGCCGGAAACAGAATAAGCATGAATTTTTAATTCTCCTAAAAAATGTTTCTTGTGATCGTAAAAGATAACATAACCAGAATTCGATATCTCTAAATCCGAACCCGGCACTTTCGATAGTCCAAATAAAAACCGACCCTCTTTATACAGTCTAAAATTTGATAGCTCCCTGTATTCATCAGTAACCGCACCAATATCAAATGTACACCAAAATGACCCATTTTCAGATTTCACTTGAATATTATGATTTGGACTATCGATAATAATTTTCCCATTTATCGATGCTGTATAATTTTCATTTCTTAGCTGAGCGGAAATAATATTTGAACAAGAGAAATATGTAATTGCCAAGACAATCAAAAGTGTGAAATGATTCTTCATAGCTTTACCCATAAATTGAAAAATATAATTTTAAAATAATCTTTTTTTGTAAACGATCCATGGTAATCTAAGGAATTGTTTGAAGATGAAAATCATTTTTACTTTGAACAATGACAATTAAAAATAAGCTGACTTATTTATAGTTAGTATCATATGATACCCAAAGGAAGTTTTATTAAATTTAATAAAAACTTCTAAGAGGTATCAAAATGAAAACAGTTAATAACTTTAGTGATAGACTTAAATCTAAAACTGTTAAAAACT
>JABFGH010000049.1 GCA_013112585.1 Ignavibacteriota bacterium
AAGTCTTTAATCCATTCCCTTAAAAGCGGATTTGGATCATCAACATCAACATCAGAGGAATTAAATAATGGATTTAATAACAAACAGAGGAGATATATTTCGTGAAGTTAGATCACGAGTAAACATTATTGATATCGCATCGCGACTTCAAATAAATTTAACAAAACAAGGAAGTGATCTTATCGGAGAATGCCCGGTAGGACATGCTTCAAAAAGTAAAAAGTCATTTCACATAGTCACATCTCAAAGAGAGCCGTACTTTCACTGCTTTAGTTGCGGCTTAGGAGGAGATGCTATTAGATTAGTTAGCATCACCAAAAGGATTAGTGATCTGGAGGCCGCTAAATGGTTGATAGATGAGTTTAAACTTAAGATTGACATTAGCCAGCACCGGAACTACCCCAAACCAACCCCCGAAGAAATTAGATTAAAAGCAGAATTGATTAGCCGCAGTATCTTCTTAGAGAAAATTGTTGAGATCGGTAGACAGAAACTTTATGAAGAGGAAGGCAAGGAAGCATTGCAGTATCTGGTGAAGGATCGGGGTTACGATGAAGATGCTCTGAAGAGGACCGAGTGGTTTTATCTTCCTACTTTAGCTAGTATTAAAGAGGATGTTGTTACTCAGTACCCGGAAATGAAAGATACGATGGGAAAGTCAAAACTGCTAGGTTATTTCGGAGATCACTTTAGATTAGCTTTCCCTTACCGTAGTGCCGAAGGATTGATTACCGGCTTTTTGAAAAGAGCGACTGATCCAAAAGGAATAAGTCTCAAGACTTTTGATAAAAAAGAACATGATAATGTTCGCTGGGATAGTACTCCGGGATTAAAAAAAGATGATCTATTTGGGCTAGATAAAATTAATGTCAGTGCTGATACAATTATTGTGGTTGAAGGATATCCGGATGCAATCTATTTACAAGCACTGGGAATGAAAAACATTGCTGCTGTCGGTCAGGGTAAGCTAGGCAAAAAACATCTAGACGGATTAAGGAATAGAAAAGTTAAAAATATAATAGTTGCTTTTGATAATGACGATGTTGGTCCTGGGAATACACAAGAAGCTGTTAAACTGATTTTAGAGAATAGTAATATCAGCCCTTATGTGATTGATCCCATAAAGTATGGTGATAAACATAAAGATCCTGATGAATATCTAAAGGCAAATGGCTTGGATGCTTTAAGAGATATTTTCAATAAAGAACCGGAGCATGGAGTCATTTGGATTGTGAAGGGGTTGCTAAGAAATATCGTTGGTGATAATCCCTTGGAGAAGAAGAAAGCAAAAGATGAAATAATTGAACTACTAGCGAAGGTATCTGATGAAAGTGTAATAGAAGAAGTTAGATTAGAAATAAGTTCTATAGCGGATGAAACAAAAGCTGCATTTCTAAAATTAGTAAAATCAAAACGCAAAGTAGACACAGAAGCATCTGTCAGGCAACTCACTGAACAACCAATTGTCCCTTTTCTTGATATGAATAGTAATACACGATGTTATTACAATAGAATGGAAGATAAATTAAATCTAGGGGTTGAAGAAAATTTTATCGAAGAAGTAATGTTAAACTATGATTTATTCGCACCTAAAAAATACCCAGCTTTCAAGGTTGAATTTAATCCAACAGATTTGAAGGAAAAATTTGATATTAAGAATAAGTGTTTTAATTTATTCACACCGACTGAATACATGTACCTAATTAAAACAAGTGAGAAAATTGAATTCAGTACTGCATGCCCTAGAACATTTGAGCTGCTCAAGAATCTTATTCCGGAAGATAATGAAAGAGTCCATTTCATAAACTGGCTTAGTTATATTTTTACCACACGCAAGAAAGCGAGAACATCATGGGTATTCAAAGGGGCGCCAGGGTCTGGTAAGAATTTATTCTTCGATCATTTAATCAAGCCTCTTTTTGGTTCTAATCAAACTATGGTAGTCGATGATGACAGACTGCAAAGCGATTTTAATGGTTTTATGATGAATAAGCTATTTGTAGCATTTAATGAAGTAGCAAATGATGAGACTAAGAGTAAGCGAAGCGTAAAATCAAAAATAAAGGCACTTATAACTGATAATAAAATCATCATAAATGAAAAGCATGTTAAAATATATGAGATCGACAACTTTGCAAATATTCTTTTTTTCAGTAATGAAGAAATACCCATACTTATAGAAGAAGGTGATCGTAGATTTAATGTTGTACAAACTGGAGATAGGTTGAAAGATGTAAATTCTTTTAAGGTAAATCCGGAAATATTTATAAAAAGTTTAGAGGATGAACTTCCTAAGTTTGCTCAGTTTTTATTGAATTACAATTGTGATGAGTATGTGGTAGATGAAGTCATCGAGAACAACGCTAAGCAACAGATAAAAGAATTGAGTATGAATAGATTTGAGTTATTCGCTTATAAGTTAAAAGCTAAAAATTGGAAATGGTTTGATGAGAACTATCCAAAAGCAGGTGATAACTTTTTTGGTAAAGATAATCGAAAGGGACTGATGACTAAAAGTGAACTGCTATCAGGTAAGATATTACGTGAGAAAGTACTTAATTCCTATAATGTTATAAATGATGGGTGGACTTCAATAACAAAACTTACTCGCCAATTTAAACTTTGTGGAGTATTGGTTGAGCGGAAGAAGCATAATAATTCACCAGATGAATACTTTTACAAATGGTGAAGTAGAGCGTAGTTTAGTTTCTCAAAGTACGTCCCGGACGCACTTTATAAGCCTCTTCCTTACTTCGGGAGGGGCTTTTTTGTTGTTCTGGGGCAGTGAACGAATGAATTTTTCGAAATCTACTCATGAAAGTGCGGAATTACCGTACATTGGTCGCACTTTGAAACGATGAAAGTACGTCCCAAATAGTTGGCAATTCGCGTCTCATTTGATGATTATATTGCTATTTCCTTACTTTCCGTAGTTTTATAAAAAAGTTTTAGAAAATAAAATTTAATAGAAAAAATAATATCTAAATAGTTCTTCTAGAAAGTAGGGAAAGTGCGTCGTGCTGGCAGAAGTTTAAGTTTAGATGATTTCTGTGCAGCTTCTACACAACCAAACCTGCCCCAGGCTCCCCCACAAGACCCTCAAAAGTGCAGAACCTCTCATGCCTGTGCATAAACATATGGTTTTAAAGAAGCTCTTGGGCAGATATTGCCGGTGCACAGACCAGAGAAATTCATCGGTTTCTGGACTAAGGATTTAGGTTCCATAAAGGGTGCCGGGGGGTGGATCTAGTTTCGAACGAATAAAACAATTTCTAACCAGGATACAAAGCATAGTACCCATCCGGATAGAAAATCATATTGCAAATTTTTTTTTCTTAAAATCTAAACCGAAAACTTAAGAAAAAGTAAAAAGCTTAGAACTACTGGATTGTTACAGAGGAATTAGATACTACGAGAGCTGGTTTCGCACGGCTCTTCTTTTGGTCATATTTAGGAGGAATATGCTAAAGCAGGAGCGTCATAAATTTTTTGTTTAGTATTTAAGGAACAAATATTAGATATCATAAATGCTGCATGTGGAACCTAGTTTAGATCAAACAAATCAACTTTCAATCTATATAAATAGTGAAGCTGTCAGTAGAAAATTGTGTTGATATATTGGAACAAAAATAAACATACTACTTCAGATCGAAAATATTTCTATAAATAAATGCTGGCTTGCTTTTTTATTTTTAGTGAATCGCTTTAAAAAAATAGACAGTAACTACGTTGATAGAGGTCTACAATCTAACCTCAACTCCGCCGCCCCAGCCATACTCGGAATGCCACTGACCTGTAAGTGAAAGCCATCTATTTATTAAGTAAAACATTCCGCTGCGGTATTCCCATAGTTCATCCGTGTCGTACTGTGATTCACCGAAAAGTGAAATGTGCGGAGTCAGTTCGAAATATTTCTCCATATTTATACGTGCATCAAATTTAGTATCGAGCCAAAACCGGGTTTCGATATTTAACGGTAGAAGATATCTTATACCGGCTGTGCCGACAGTTTTTTCAAACTCGTTTTCAATCCCCTCCAAATTTGCTCCGGCAAAAAATGTAAAGAAACGGTTCACGTATCTGTCCCAGGTAATTGTCATTTCCCACTGAAAGCTATTTATTTCTTGCCAGCCGGTTTCCCAGTTTGCGGAAATAATATTCCTTGTATCGGCAAATACAATAGAACCTATGCTCATATTACTCATTACGGATGGATTAGCCCACAAATACCAACTCTCGGAAAATAATTCTGAACGGACAGCGGCTACATCCGGAGGCATTTTAAAATCTTCATAATGTACCACTCTTGCCATTCCGCTTTTCATATGGTAAAGCAAGTGGCAGTGAAAAAACCAATCGCCGACTTCATTGGAAAGAAATTCAATTACAGTGGTTGACATCGGAGCCACATCAACAGTATGTTTCAGCGGAGAATAATCTCCTTGCTTATTGATTACACGGAAGAAGTGTCCGTGCAAATGCATAGGATGATGCATCATTGTCCGGTTTATCATTATGAATCTTACAACTTCGCTTTCCTTAATTTCAATGTAATCACTTTCGGATAACGGTTCATTATTAATAAACCAAACATATCGTTCCATATCTCCATCTAAGGTTAATCGTATTTCCCGCACAGGATTACCACCGGAAAATGATGTCGGTTCAAGTGAACGAAGTTTGTCGTAAGGCGGTAGCGGTCTTTCTTTATTCATTCCCTCAACAGCTAAATGTTTCGAAGAAGCGACATCACTGCCAAGCAAACCAAAATTGTTTGCGAATCTTTTACCATTTCTTTCTTCATCCTGATTTGCACTTACATCTTCACCCTTAGCCATTTTTTCAGTTTCATCCTCCATTGTCATTTCCATATTCTGATGATTCATTTTATTGGAATCTTTCATTTTAGAAGTGTCGGAATGATCTATGTGCATATTATGCATGTTCATTTCACCGGAATGATCTTTCTCCATACCCATCCCATCCATGTTGTGCATATCCATATCATCCATATTTATATTTTCCATATCCATGTTCATTCCCGGATTATCAAACATACCGGCATCAACTTTACTATCCGACATTCCCATTGCCGCGGCAGGAGTAAGTGCAAAGACTTTTCCGAAAGATAGTCCTCCCATTGAAATGTAAAGATTTGGATTCGGCACATAATCTGCTTTATGTTTCACTCCATTACCAAACCAGGCTGATGAATAAGCGGAACCGTCATGTGCTGTTGCTCTAAATTCATACATCCCCGATTGAGGAATATCAATTATTACATCATAAGTTTCAGCAACGCCTATCAGTAGTCGTTTTATTTTTACGGGTTCTACATTAATGCCATCGGCGGAAATAATGGTCATCTCTCCGCCTGCAAACTCAACAAAGAAAAAACTGCTTGCAGACCCATTAATAATTCGGAGCCGTACTTGTTCGTCGGTAGTTTGATCTATAATTGAATTGGGCGAACCATTTATTAGGAAACGGTTATATGCAATATCCGCAATATCCATTGCAGGCATTCTTTGTAGTTCGCGTGAAAAATAATCACCAAGAAGTCCAACGCTTGCGGCTCCGATTATACTTTGCGCGCTTCCTTTCTCAAGGGAGTACCATTCGCTGCCTCTTTTCAATAATCGTAAAGCCGAGTGCGGATTTTCATTCGTCCAATCCGAAAGAAGCAGAACATGATCTTTTAGTTCATCATTTTTACTTTTTTCTTTTGGTTCTATTGCAATCGATCCGTAAACACCGCTTTGTTCCTGCAGACTTGTATGTGAGTGATACCAGTATGTGCCCGATTGCCTAATTGGGAATTTATAAGTGAATGTAGTTTTTGCTGCAATCGGCGGAAAGCTTACAAAGGGTACTCCGTCCATATTCGGCGGGACAAGAATACCGTGCCAGTGGATTGAAGTTTCTACATCCATTTGATTATGAACATGAATTACCGCCGAATCTCCCTCTGTAAATCTTAAAGTTGGACCGGGAATACCTCCGTTTATTGTCATCCCATTCGAGGGTTCGCCGGTGATGTTGATTTCTTCTTGAGCAATTGTTAAATCATATTCTACAACTTGTGCCTGAGTGGGAAAAAAGTTTGCAAAGAAAATGCTTATAAAAAATAAAGGACTCAGTAAAAAAATAGGTTTTCGCATTTCTATCTTCCTGTTTATTATTAAATTCCTCAAAGACAAGCAAAGCATTTATATATAAATTTATTTCGGTAAACATCTAAAAACATAAAAACCATTTTTAACTAATGTTTTATTCAGACTGCTTTTTTCGTGTCGATACATTTATCACTTTATATAATGGACAAACACCGACAAGACTGGTTGCTAAAAAGATGAGTGCAAATATTCCTAAAATTATTGCAGCCAATCCGCTGATATCTCCTGTTACATAAAGCGCAATTACAAGAAGCGCCAAAATAGTTCTGATGATTCTATCAGCAGTTCCCATATTATTTTTCATAACTTCTCTCCTGTGTTTTCTAATCTTCCCGATTAATAAAGTTTTTTAATTCTTCATCAGAAGGTAACGATCTATCCGGTGAGGGGCTGAAGACTAATTCTTCATTAACAACCAAATTTGGTGAATTCCGAATCTGATATTTTCTCATGGTCTCAGGATCATCCTCAACATATTTTACTGTGTATTCGACATCCATTTCCTTCATCTTTTTTTCTAGTATTGGTCTGTGTGAGCAATCTTTAGTTGCTATAATTAATACATCCATTCTTTTTTCTCCATTTATTTTTTTGATCAACAATCATTCATTTTATATTTTCACCTCATCGACCGGTAATCCTAATGTTATCCAATCATGCATACCGCCCCTGTAATAAAGAATTTTATCTGCCGGATAACCGGCAGACCTTTTTCTAAATGGTCATTAACCTCCACCTCACCGACTGTTTCTACGCCATCAGCAGCATGCATCGGTTGAATCATTCCCCATGTAACATCAACTTGAACAAGTCCTTCTTCGCCGGTTACATCTTTAGGTATCATCTGAATTCTATCTCTTTTTGTTTTTCTTTTTTCTGATATGTCCATTTTTCTCCTCAGCTAAATTTTATTGATTAATTATTCACAAATCGTAGATCAGCTTCTTATCAAAACATTTATTTCAGAATAAGGATTAACGATATACGATTTATGATATTTCTATTTCACAAATCAAAAAACGTTATTCGCTTAAAAATTATTCTAATTCTTTTCTCATTCTCTCATATTGTTCTTTGTTTATTTCACCTTTTGCAAATCGTTTTTTCAATATTTCTAAAGCATCTTCCTCGCCGTGCATATTGTCCATTCTATTATTGTTAAACGGATTATTCATTCCACCTTTTCCGGCAAATTGAATTACTCCCCAAATAACTATAGCTACTAGAATAATTCCGATTATTCCACCGCCCATCATAATTTATTCTCCTTAATTTTAATTACACTTTTAATAACTTTGCATTTATTGCAACTATCACCGTACTGGCTGACATTAAAACAGCTCCAATTGCTGGACTTAAAACTATACCGTAAGTAAATAAAACACCTGCCGCAAGGGGAATTGCAATTACATTATAACCGGTTGCCCAAATTAAATTTTGGATCATTTTTTTGTAAGTGGCTTTTGCAAACTTTATAAGTGAAACAACATCCTTAGGATTACTTTTAACTAAAATTATATCTGCGGTTTCAACTGCCACATCAGTTCCCGCACCGATAGCAATACCAACATCCGCCTGCGCAAGGGCAGGGGCGTCATTTACTCCGTCACCTGTCATAGCAACTACCATCCCGCGGCTTTGTACCACTTTAATTTTTTCAGCTTTTTTATCGGGCAGAACTTCCGCAAAATAATCATCAAGTCCAAGTTCCTCTGCGACCCATTTAGCTACTTTCTTATTATCTCCGGTGAGCATCATTGGTTTTATTCCAAGCTTTTTCAATTGTTTTATTGCTTCTTTCGAATCCTCGCGGATAATATCTGCCAGTGCAAATGCCGCAGTAAGTTTTTCATCTACTAAAAGAAATACGACTGTTTTACCCTCACCTGAAAGTTTATCAATTTTTTCATTTTCAGAAATCGTAATATTATTTTCTGAAAGGTATCCCGGACTTACAACCTTGATATTTTTTTCGTTCACATTTCCTTCTATTCCCTTACCGGGCATAGAATTGAAATCTTTCAATTCATACTTTTTACCATCAGTTTCTTCAGAAAATGATTTAACAATTCCAGCGGCAATAGGATGTTCGGATTCCGATTCAACAGTTGCGGTTAATTTTAAGGCTTCATTTTTATCAACTGTATCATCGAAAATAATTGTGTCGGTTATGCCGAATTCACCTTTGGTAAGTGTTCCGGTTTTATCAAAAACAATTGCTTGAATATTTCTTGCGTTTTCAAATGCAGTTCGATTTCTAATCAGCAAGCCATGCTTGGCTGAAAGCGCCGTTGAAACTGCAACCACAAGCGGTATTGCCAATCCCAGTGCATGAGGACATGTAATAACCATAACGGTAACGGTTCTTGATAAAGCAAAATTAAAACTTTGTCCGGTAAACGTTAACCATGCAAACATTGTAATCGCTCCGGCTGATATTGCCGCAATTGTTAACCAGAAGGCAGCTTTGTCAGCAAGGTTCTGGGTTTTCGATTTACTCTCCTGCGCTTCCCTTACCATCTTAATAACTTGAGAAAGAAAAGTCTCATCACCGGTTTTTTCTACAACTATCTTTAACGAACCTTCGCCATTAATTGACCCGCCAATTACTTCATCACCTTCACCTTTCGATACGGGTTTCGATTCCCCTGTCATCATTGCTTCGTTAATAGAAGTTTTCCCTTCAATAATTCTTCCATCAGCAGGAATTTTTTCTCCCGGTTTAATCAGAATTATATCTTCATGATTTAATTCACTCACCGCCACATCTTTCGTACTTCCGTCGTCTTGAATTAAGTGAGCTTCATCCGGCATTAGTTTTGCCAATTCTTCCAAAGCACGGGATGCACCCATTATCGAACGCATTTCAATCCAATGCCCCAGAAGCATAATATCTATAAGGGTTGCAAGCTCCCAGAAAAATGCGTCCCCCTTCACTCCAAAGACTACCGCAACGCTATAAAAGTAAGCGACCGATATTGCAAGCGCAATCAGGGTCATCATTCCGGGTTCTTTATTTTTTAGTTCATCGATAAAGCCTTTTAAAAATGGATAACCGCCGTAGAAATAGACAAAGGTTGATAATGCAAGTAGTAGATACATATCGCCGTAAAAGTTGAATGTGTCTTTTAAGCCGATAAACTCTTGAATAAGCGGTGACAAAACGAGAATTGGAATTGTTACAATTAACGAAATCCAAAATCTCTTTTTGAAATCTTCTACCATATGTGCATGATGATCGTGGTGATCGTGATGGTCATGATTTTCATGGTCATCATGTTTATGATTTTGGTGACCATGTTTATGACTATTATCGTGATGTTCCATTTTGTCATCCATGTTTTTCCTTTCATTTATTCAATCAAATAGTTACGCATCATTCCCATATCTTCATGTTCAAGATTATG
>JABFGH010000050.1 GCA_013112585.1 Ignavibacteriota bacterium
TACCGGCAAAGGTTAAGGGAACAACTTCTAAAAGAATGCTTACTGATATAATCTCTTTAATTAGATTTGAATTGAAAATTGATGATATGCTTTTACCTTACGGTGATATTATTAACCGCAACTACCGCGATTGGATGTTTAAGAAAAATGCCGGTCCCATTCAATTTACAAATGAGCAGGTTGAGTGGCTGCGGATGATAAAAGAGCATCTTGTTACTTCGGTAAGAATAGACAAGAAAGATTTTGAATTATCACCATTTGTTGACAGAGGCGGGCTTGGAAAATTTTGGAATCTTTTTGGTGATGATTCGGAAATTTTAATAAATGAATTAATTGAGGAATTAGCAGCTTAAAATTAAAGGAGTACGTAGATGAGAATAGGATTACTACAGCTTAGTGATATTCATTTCAAAGCTAGAGAGAATTACGTTGAGAATAGAGCTTCTCTGGTTATTGACGCGATACACCCCTTGTTAAATGAAGTTGAAAAATTATTCATAATTTATTCGGGTGATATTGCATTTTCTGGTAAAGCAAACGAGTATAAGGTCGCAAAAAAGTTTCACGACAAATTAGATAACTCTCTTGTAAATAAAGGAATTGATTATGCAACTCTTTTAATTCCAGGTAATCATGATTGTAATTTGGAATATGAATCAGAAAAAAGAAAAAAAATAATAGATGATATCTTAAAGAACAATGACTTTAAACCTAGTATAATTCAGGAATGTTGCAAAGTACAAAATGATTTTTTTCACTTTAGAAATAATCTCAAGACGGTTTCAAAAAAGCATATATATAATAATCAACTGCTAACAATTGATGAATTTAATATCAAAAAGAATAAAATTGTTTTCTTAATGTATAATAGTTCTTGGTTATCAGAATTGCATGAGGTGCCGGGGAAGTTATTCTATCCAATAAATTTCTTTAAAAAGGAAATTTTTGATATAAAAGCTGATATGATTATTAGTGTTATTCATCATCCTTTCAATTGGTATGCTCCTGAAGTAAAACGTTCCTTGCAAAACCGAATGGAGAAAATTAGTGATATAATCTTTAGTGGCCACGAGCATATAAATTCCAAATCTGTAATAACCGACCTGGATCAAAATTTTACGGAGTATATTGAGGGAGCTGTTTTTCAATCAAATGATAAGAAGAGTGGATTTAATTTTGTACTTATTGACTTAGATTCAATGAAACAAAAGATTCACTTCTTCAATTGGACTAAAGACCTGTATATTAATAATGATTCAAGTGCTAAATGGATTGAACTGCAAAGGAATAAATCGTATCCCAGAAAACAATATCAAATCAATGATAATTTTTCAGAAATTTTAAGTGATGCAGGTGCAACTTTTACCCACCCATACTTTTCTAATTTAACACTAAAGGATTTTTTTGTATATCCTTATCTGATGAAGATGAAGGTTGATTCTGATAAAGACGTAAAAATCTCAAAGAAATATCTATCAAGTAAAACATTAACTGAAATCAGGGATTCTAAGAATTTAATTATGCTATCAGGAGCAGAAAAAATTGGAAAAACAACACTATGTAAATTTCTATACAAAGAATGGTACGAGAAAGACTTAATTCCTTTATTTATAGAAGGTAATGATATAAAGAATGCAAATTTTGATGATTTTGAAAAACTAGTAAAAGATAGTTTTTGCAATCAATACTTTGAAGATTCCTTAGAGTATTTTGTACAAGAAAATTCTGCTAAAAAGATATTAATAATTGATGATTTTGATAAGTCAAAACCCAACAAAAAATATAAAGCTGTCTTACTTCATAATATTCTTAAAAAGTATGATAATATTGTAATAACAGGAAACCAATTTTTTATTTTAGAAGAATATATTGACGAAGATTCTAATTTACAAAGCCTTATGTCAGAGTTCGAACATTTCAAAATTCTGGAATTTGGTAATGAATTGAGAAGTGAATTAGTGAATAAATGGTACGGGTTTGGAACAAATGAATATCTCGATGAGGCTGAGCAAATCATTAAACATGATGAGGCGATTGGTGTTATTAATACCGTGATAGGTAGTAAT
Organism: Ignavibacteriota bacterium; assembly: GCA_013112585.1. Taxonomy (GTDB): domain Bacteria; phylum Bacteroidota; class Ignavibacteria; order Ignavibacteriales; family Melioribacteraceae; genus IGN16. The sequence goes on from JABFGH010000050.1 coordinate 2,067, forward strand.
TTAATTCCTTCCCTTCCTTTTTTCTTATTAACTATATTGCAAACTATTGAGTCAAAAGCAACAAATCTAAAAGCAAGTTCATATGGATTCTATTACGAATTCTTAATTACAAAATCATTTAAAAATGTGAAGATTCCTAATGACGAGATTGATGCGTTTTATAATTACATTTCAGAATTAGCTAACTATTTGTTTGAACAAAAAATTTATAGAATTTCTAGAGAAAATTTTGAAGTATTTCATAAATGGTACTGTAAAGAGTATAGTCTGACAACAGAATTTGGAACTCTAATCAAGAAATTGGAAGATTCTAAAATTATTGAACTCTATGGTCAAAATTATAGACTAAAATATAAGTATGTATTCTATTACTTTGAAGCAAGATATATCGCGACAAATATTACAAATAAAAAAATCAAAGATAGAGTTGAACAATTAGCAGGGGAATTGCATCGAGAAGAATATGCGAATATTTTAATGTTTCTTACTCATTTATCTAAAGACCCTTTTATTATTTCGACTATTGTTGCAAGAACTACTGAGATATTCATGAAGCTAGATATTATTAAATTCGAAGAAGATATTAGTAAAATCAATGATCTACTTGATGAAATTCCAGAAATGGTCCTAAAGAGAAAGGACTATAACAATGTCAGAAAGGAAAGATTAAAAAAACTTGATGAAATAGAAAAAGAATTGAATGAAGAAAACAAAGATGATGAGCCATTCGATAACGAAGATATTAAAGAAGAAATTGATGTAATTACTGAATTAAATTTAGCATTCAAGTCCATTGAAATATTAGGCCAAATTTTAAAAAACCACTTTGGTTCAATAAAAGGCCAGCAAAAGAAAGAAATTGGGGAAGAGGCATATTTTGTTGGTTTGAGAGCTATAAATTCCTTCTTTGATATACTTTCAAATAATTTGGATACAATTGTCGGTGAGATTGAAAAGATTATTTCTAAAAAATCTATAACTGATATTGAAGAGAAGAAGGTTCACGCACGAAAATCATTATTTGGCTTTTGTACATTATTAGCCTTTATATTTATCAAAAGAATCTCTGAATCCATTGGCACATTAAACCTCTCTGAAACTTTCAATGAAATATTAAAAGATCATCCATATAATTCAGTTCACTTAATTGATATTTCAATCAAACTAGATCATTTTCATAAAGTTCCAATTGATGATTTAAAAAATTTAAAAGATATCTTTAAAAAAAATTACCTATCTACAACTATTATACGCAGGCTCGTCATTGATCATCTTTATATGTTCCCTGTTGAGTATCAAGACCGTCAAAAGATTTGTAGCTTACTAAATATCCCTATAGAAGATCAAATACTAATTATTGAAAAATCAGAAGAAAAAAAATCAAAGAAATAACAGAATTAATGCAAAATAACCTGCCCGCCAATTGGCCTTTGGTAAAACTTGGTGATATTTGTGAATTTATATATGGCAAAGGTCTTCCTAAAAGATTAAGAGTTGAAGCGGGAGTATATCCCGTCTATGGCTCTAATGGTGTGGTTGGACATCATGATAAATATATTGTTGAAAAACCATGCCTTATTGTTGGTAGAAAAGGAGCAGCTGGGGCGATTCATCTTTCGAATAAAGATTGCTGGCCAATTGACACAACTTACTTCATAAAACCAAATGAAAAATACTCACTAAAGTTTCTATTTTATTTACTTAAAAATCTGAGATTAAATTCTTTGGATAAGTCCACGGCTATTCCAGGCTTAAACCGTAATGATGCATACTCATTGCAAATCCCGCTCCCCCCAATAAAAGAACAGCACCGCATAGTAGAAAAAATTGAAGAACTCTTCAGCGAACTCGATAACGGAATTGAAAACTTAAAGAAAGCAAAAGACCAAATTAAAACATACCGGCAGGCAGTGCTTAAGTATGCATTTGAGGGAAAGCTCACCAACGGCAAAAGTGAAAAGGCAAAAGGTAAAGGTGAAAATGGTGAGTTGCCGGAGGGGTGGAAGTGGGTGAAGTTAGAAAAGTTATCAGAATTAATTACTAAGGGAGCATCACCAAGATGGCAAGGTTTTAATTATATCAATGATGAAAGTCAAACCCTCTTTATAACAAGTGAAAATGTTAAAGAAAATTATTTAGAATTTAAAAAATTAAAATATCTTGAAGATACTTTTAATCAAAAACAGAAAAGATCAATCCTAAAAAGGGGAGATGTACTATTCAATTTAGTGGGAGCTTCAATTGGAAGAGCTGCAATTTATAACCTAAATCGGAAATCAAATATCAACCAAGCTGTTGCACTCATTCGCCTTAGGGGTGATTTAAATACTAATTATCTTTCATATTTTCTTAATTCAAATATAGCAAAGCAAAAATATATGATGGATATAGCTGATGTGGCCAGAGCAAATTTAAGTTTGACTGATACTTCAAATATTTTAGTCCCTTTATGTTCAATTCCGGAACAAACAAAAATCGTCCAAGAAATCGAATCACGTTTTTCGGTTGCAGATAAAATGGAACAGTCGATAGATGAGAGTCTGCAAAAAGCTGAGTCATTGCGGCAGAGCATATTAAAGCAGGCATTTGAGGGGAAACTAGTCTAATAATATATATGAGGTAATGCAATGAATATCAAACAAATTTGTGAAGAGATTAATCGAGTTGCACAAAATGATAGTCATGAGTTCGCTGATCTACAATTAATTAGACAATCCATCCGCGGCTTAAAGCGTATTCGTGAGGATATTCTTTTTAATCCTAGAGATGCCAAAGAAGATTATGCATTTCATTACGGCGGAAGAAAAGAGTTACAGTTTAATTTTGGTCTAGTAGGATGGAAAAAAAGAAAGGGTGAAACACAATTTCGATATGGTATTGCATTCTCAATTGAAAGAAGCCAATATTTTCATAATCCTGAAGAGGTATTTCTTCCAAGAGTTAAAGTATTCAATAATTTTTTAGAAACGAACAGATCATATTTTAATAGTTACAAGATGTATATACACAGAGAGACCGGAGATCCTGAGGATATAACTAACGTAGAAAAAATCTCCCTACAAGATGTAAAGTCTAATACGTTTATCTTTATTGGTAAATTTGAAGAAAAGAGCCTTGAGGAGATTTATAACTCAAATATAGAAACGATATTAAATGCATTTGATTATTGCTAAAAGTATATGACTATATTGAACGGCACGTGCATAGTGTGTAAATAATCAAATTTGATAACACATATAAAAATATAGGTGAATAAATGAAGCTGAACAATTTAACCCACTTTTTCAATAAGAGAGTTTATACAGTACCTTCTTATCAAAGAGGTTATAGTTGGGAGAAAAAACAAGTAATGGATTTATTAAATGATTTGGATTATGCAATTAGATTAAATCATGAACATTATGCGGGAACTATAACTTTGCACGAACAGAAGGAAAAAGTAAAAATTGGTCTTAATAATTACATTAATTTTAATTTAGTTGATGGGCAACAAAGATTTACAACCATAATATTATTGATCTCGTTTCTATTACAAGAACTAAAAAAGAATAAAAAAAACGCGGAAGACGCCGAGAAGAAACTTGAGATCTATATTAAGAACAAAGAAGAATATATTTTCAACTATGAAGTTGACTCAACAAGTAATTCTTTTTTTAGAGCCATGATTCTTGAGAACGAACATAAATGGACTAAAGACGAAAACGTATATACTAGAAATTTAAGTAACGCAAGGAATTTAATTAAAGAATATTTCAAAAAACCTGAAAACAAAAATCGTATACTTCAATTTCTTAATGCTCTTGAGGAACAACTTCAGTTTAATGAATATATTGTTGATGATTCATCCCAAATTGGTGTTGTATTTGAGACAATGAATAATAGGGGAATCGGGTTATCTACACTAGAGTTAGTGAAGAATAGATTGCTTTATCTCAATTCTAAAATTCCATTAACAAAAAAGAATCATGGTAATATTAGTCGTTTATCAAAGGAGATAAATGAATACTGGAGCAATATCCTACATAATCTTACATTACCAAACAAAGTACTAGATGAGGATCAATTTTTAGCAAATCACTGGATAATGTACTATGGATGGTCTAAAGATAATCTGGCAAAAGAGCAGATTTTAAATAAAGAGTTTACTATTTCTAATATTGTAGATAAACCTGATACGATTGAAACGAAAATAAGAGCTTACATTAAATCGTTAGCCACATGTTCATTGTTTTGGCGTTATATTAATTATCCCGAAGAAGAGAATGCATTTAAGGATATTAAAGACTCTAAATTGCGTGAGGAAATAATTGACTATTCCAAAAAACTTAACAGACTAAATAATAGTAATATCCGTCCGATTCTTTTAGCTTATTCTCACATTGCTAATAAGAATCCTGAGAGATATTTAGAGATTTGTAAACTTGCTGAGTTATATTCATTCCGTCTTTTTTCAATGAATAGAAGACGATCTGATACCGGTAAAAATGATTTCTTTAAAGATGCGAATAAAATTTATAAAAATATTAATCGGAAAAAATATTTTGAATATACTATGTATCTTTTCGCTTGGTACATTGATGAATATGGAGACCTCAATAGATTTGAGACAGAAGTCGAAGAACTATTCAATTCTAGTAAGAAAGATGGATATTATTCTTGGGCTGGTTTAACTTATTTCTTGTATGAATATGAAGAATCATTAAGAAAGAAAAATGAACCAAAGGTTGATTACCGGTTCGCTCAACTAAAAGCCAAATCTATAGAACATATCTATCCTCAAACACCTACTTGTTCTTATTGGAGGAAGAATTTTAAATTCAAAAAAAACGAAAGAAAAAGAATTTTACATTCACTTGGAAATTTGCTTCTTATTTCAACAGACAAGAATTCAGAACTGCGGAATCTTGATTTTCCTACTAAGTCAAGAGGAGAGAATTCAGACTCTAGTGCATATGTGAATGGTTCGTATTCGGAAATTGAAATTGTTCGAAAAAATCGACTATGGAATAAAACAAAAGTTTTAACACGAGAAAAAGAATTATTAAGATTTCTCAAAGAGAGATGGCTTATTGATGCATTTGATTTTGAAGACTATAACAATCCATTTGAAGATGTTGAGATTTTAGATGATAATTCTGAGGAGGAATTGGATTAATGACAACATCATCAATCGTATCAAAAGTTTGGAACTACTGTAACATACTCCGTGATGACGGCGTAAGTTATGGAGATTATTTAGAACAGCTTACATTTTTATTATTTCTCAAAATGGCTTTTGAATATTCCAAACCGCCTTACAATAGAGAAACAATAATTGTTAAAGATTATAATTGGGAAAGTCTTCATAATAAAACCGGCGTTGATTTAGAAGCACACTATATTAAAATACTACTTGAGCTGGGTAAGCAAAAAGGTATGCTCGGTGAAATATTTTTCAAGGCGCAAAATAAAATACAAGACCCGGCGAAGTTAAAAAAGCTTGTTGATTTAATTGACGAAGAAAACTGGATAACACTTGAGACTGATGTTAAAGGAGATATATACGAAGGACTGCTTGAAAAAAATGCCGAAGATACAAAGAGTGGAGCAGGACAGTATTTTACCCCCCGCGCTCTAATAAAAACAATGGTTGAGTGTATTCGTCCGGAACCATTAAAAACCATTGCAGATCCCGCATGCGGTACCGGCGGATTTTTTCTTTCGGCATATAATTTTCTTAGTGATAAAAAAATAGACAAGGAGCAGAAAGAGTTTCTTAAGTTCAAAACTTTCAGAGGCTGGGAAATCGTTCCCAATACAGCAAGACTGTGCTTAATGAACATGTATCTTCACAACATAAGTGATATAGATAGTGAACCTCTTATCCAACGTGAGGATAGTCTGTTGTCTAAACCAAAAACAAACTTTGATTACGTTCTTACAAATCCGCCCTTTGGTAAAAAGAGCAGCATTACTATCACCAATGAAGAGGGAATTCAGAAACGTGAATCGTTAACATACCAGCGACAGGACTTTTGGGTTACAACTTCAAACAAGCAGCTAAACTTTGTTCAGCATATTGTTTCAATGTTAAAGCCGGATGGAAGTGCGGCGGTTGTTG
>JABFGH010000051.1 GCA_013112585.1 Ignavibacteriota bacterium
AAGTCTTTAATCCATTCCCTTAAAAGCGGATTTGGATCATCAACATCAACATCAGAGGAATTAAATAATGGATTTAATAACAAACAGAGGAGATATATTTCGTGAAGTTAGATCACGAGTAAACATTGTTGATGTCGCATCGCGACTTCAAATAAATTTAACAAAACAAGGAAGTGATCTTATCGGAGAATGCCCGGTAGGACATGCTTCAAAAAGTAAAAAGTCATTTCACATAGTCACATCTCACAGAGAGCCGTACTTTCACTGCTTTAACTGCGGAAAAGGCGGTGATGCAGTTAGATTAGTAAGTATCACAAAAAATATCAATGATCTTGATGCAGCAAAGTGGTTGATCAATGAGTTTAATCTTAAGATAGATCCTAATCATCTACTGCACAACAAACCAACCCCGGCACAAATTAAAGAAAAAGAAGAACTGATCAGTCGTAGTACTGTACTTGAAAAGATATATGAACTTGGTAAGGAAAAACTGTATCAAGACGAAGGGAAGGCAGCTTTAGATTATTTAGTAAATGTTCGAGGTTACGATAAAGAAATATTGAAGAATACAGATTGGTTTTACTTACCCAAAAAATCCGAGATCAAGAAAGAACTCTTATCTCAGTTCCCGGAAATGAAGGATAGTTTGGATAAGATAAAATTGAATGGATATTACGGCGACAATTTTAGACTAGCATTCCCTTACAGTAATGCCGATGGATATATAACCGGTTTTATGAAGAGATCAACTGATGCAAAAGGTATGGATATAAAAACCTTTGATGGTAAAGAACATTCAAATGTAAGGTGGGACAGCACACCCAAACTAAAGAAGAATGATCTTTTTGGTTTAGATAAAGTTGATCATAAGGAAGATACATTGATAGTGGTTGAAGGTTATCCTGATGCAATTTATTTACAAGCTTCGGGAATGAGCAACATTGTTGCCGTTGGCCAAGGCAGATTAACTTCAAGTCATTTAGTTGAGTTGCGAAGACGCAAGATTAAAAATCTGATAATAGCTTTTGATAATGATGAAGTAGGACCGAAGAATACTCATGATGCTGTTGAGTTGATACTAAAGAACGGCAGTATCACTCCTTATGTATTAGACCCGGCACAGTATGGTGATAACTTAAAAGATCCGGATGAGTATTTTAAAAAGCATGGATATGGGATGCTGGACAATCTGTTTCAAAGCAAACCCGAAGACGGGGTCTTGTGGGTTGTGAAGAAGTTGTTAAGTGGCTTTGACAAACTTAATAAGTTAAAAAAAAATCAATTGAAGAATGACGTCCTCCAACTTCAGACCCTTGTCAAAGATGAGGGAACTGTATCGGAAGTTTTTGCAATGCTTAAAGATAAGTTTGGTGACAGCATTGCTTCTCTTAAAACGCAGCTAAAGAGGAAGAAGAAAAGCTATGATGATGAATTAGCTGAACACATTGAGAACGATCCAATCATTCCTTTGAATGACAAGAACAGCAACTCCAAATGTTATTACGATCCAGCAAGCGATGTATTGAATATTAAAATCGAAAGAGATTTTATCAACGAGCTTATGTTGGATTGCGGATTAACACCACCGGAAATTTATCCAAGTTTTACGGTTAAGTTCGATCCGCAAGATCTTGGAGGTAAGTTTAATCTGTATCATAGAACATTCAATTTGTTCACACCAACTGAATATATGCTGCTCGAGAAGAACAGTGATACCATCGAGCTATCAAAAGACTGTCCGGCAATTTTCACCGTTCTTAGTAACGTTGTTCCGGAGAAAAAAGAAAGAGAGTCTTTCATAAACTGGCTGTCATATATTTTCAGCAGCCGCAGGAAGTCGATAGTTGCCTGGCTGATAAGAGGAACGCAAGGGAGCGGTAAAAACCTGCTGTTCGAAAGGATCATCACACCTCTGTGGGGAGATAACCAATGCATCACTGTTGGCAATAATGCTCTTGATAGTGATTTTAACTCATACATCAAAAATAAAATGATGATCGCTTATAATGAAGTGACTACTAATTATAAAAGCGATAAGAAAGAAAAAGAATCTAAGATCAAAACTTATGTATCTGATGATAAAGTACGCATCAACGAAAAACAAATTAGAGAATACACTTTGGATAATTTTTCAAACTCGCTGTTCTTCAGTAATTATGAAGTTCCTATTATTATTGAAGATGGAGACCGCAGGTTCAATGTTGTAGAGAACTTTGTAAAACTTGAAAATCATTCTAACTATAAAAAGTTCAGCTCACATCAGAATTTTCTTGATCAGATTGAAAGTGAGTTAATGACTTTTGCGCAATACTTAATGAATTACAGTTATGATATTCAATTGGCTAATCGAGTTTTTATGAATAGCGCGAAAGAAAAAATAGTTGGATCATCGATGAGTATATTTGAAGAGTTCGCTAAAAAACTTAAAGCCGGTGATCACAAATGGTTAAGTGAAGAATCGGGAGTATTATCGAAGAAAAGCTGGAATCTGAAATGTGTGGAACAGAAATACATATTAAAAGATGCGGCAATTGAAGTGTTTAACCGTCTGTACGGAAAGAAATTAACCTCTCCAAATGTACTTAGCAAACAGCTGCAGCATTATGGAATAAATAAAGATGGAAAAGTAACAATTAATGGGAAAAGAATATCAAGTGTTTACACATGGTAAACTGTCGGACTCTGTCGGACTTTTGTCGGACTTTTTTAACTCTAAGTCCGACACTTTTCTTTCGATTATAAACTAAAAACAAAGGAAACACCTTAATTGTCGGACTTGGCGTACTTTCTAGAAATCATTTCTCTGAAAAAAAAACATTAAATAAAAAATTTATAGAAGAAAAAGTTTTAAAAAGTACGGCAACTCCGACACTTGCTTCAAATGTTAAGAAAATGAACTAAAAACAAAGGATTTACTGTCGGACTTTTGAACTTAAAAGTCAGACAAAGTCCGCCGGAAAGTCCGACACATTACACATGAGGAATAAATGCCAGAAATAAATTTACAAGTTGAAAGATCATTGCTGCAGAAAGCAGTGCGAAGAGGAAGTGTTGAGGTTGTAGAGAAAACAGTAAAGTATTTACTCTCTCAAAAAGACAGCAGTTGGCTTCATAAGCGATTACCGGTAATGATATATGAGGAATGCTGGCCGCTGGGTAATCAAATAACCAATGGTAACATACTTAATCAGTATGTTAGATTAGCTCAGACAGTTAAAAATAAAGATGCAGCCGGACTAGCAACACTTGCCATGAACTATTACAACAGAGATAGAAAAGCACTAAGAGGTGATGATGATCAACGTACTGCGATTACATCAGTTAAGAATGCCATAGATAATCCAGCTGTTTTTTGGGAATGGGCTCGATCAAGGGGCAAAAAACAAATCGCGCGAATAGATGCAGCGAGGGCGGCACTTCCAAAAGCCAATTTTGAAACTGATAAAATGATGATGTTTGCAGCAGCTTATTTCGCGGCTAAAGATCTGGTGCCGCTAACATCGCTTACTACACAACAACAAAACCCCGGAGACTTCCCTTACTGGATCGCATTTGATAAACACACCGAGATTGGAAGGGAAATCATTGAAGCGGCTGCAAAAGAAATAGATATTTATCTAAGTAGGGCAATGCGAATCGCATTTTATTTTGAAGGAACAGTCTGCAATGAAATGACGATTTCACCTTATTGGCAGTTGGCAAAAGATTGGCAGATCGAAAGAATGAATTACACTTATTCTAAGGCTAACATGATTTGGGATCAGCTTAAACCGATAATAATAAAGAAAGCTCAAACTGAAGCCGATGAACTTAAAGAGAGAATAAATAACGGTTCCACTGGAAGCGATTCAAACGATCAGTTGGGCTTGGGTGTGTGAATAACTTCTGGATAACCAATGTGGGTTTTTACTGCTTCTACACAACCAAACCTACCCCAGGCTCCCCCCACAAGACCCTCAAAAAGTGCAGAATCTCTCTCTCATGCATGTGTCATAAACATATGTTTTTAAAAGAAGCTATTGTGCAGATATTGCCGGTGCACAGATCAGGGAAATTCGTCGGTTTCTGGACTAAGGATTTAGGTTCCATAAAGGCACCCCGGGGGCGATCTGGTTTCGAGCAAATAAAACAATTTCTAGCCCGGATACAAAGCCTAGTACCTATCCGGATAGAAAATCATATTGCAAATTTTTTTTTTAAAATCTAAACCGAAAACTTAAGAAAAAGTAAAAAGCTTAGAACTACTGGATTCTTACAGAAGAATTAGATGCTACGAGCTGTTTTACATCGGCTACTATCTTAGTCGCATTGATGATACATATGCAAAGACTAGATGGCTATTATTTTATTTGCTAGTTTAATCTTATTGACTGAAAAAAATATAAGTAACAATAAATGAATCTAAGTCTATGCTAGTAAATAATTTTCAATTAAAAATAGTTTTAAAAACTCCATTTGAGAACCTTCTATTCCGCAGAAGAATCTTCTTAAAAGACAAAATATTAATTTGAGAAAAATTAAGTAATAGTAAAAGAAATACACTGAACTTCATTTTGAGGGGCAACTCGTCTGTGAATTATTAATAAATGCGATTTCACTTCTTAATTTATTGGATTTATTTCAACTATTTTCCTTTCACCCTTTTCTATCAGAACCAAATCGTTAATTCCAATCGAAATTATTTTTATATTAAAATATTTTTCTCCCTCTTGCAAATTGGTGATTTGATTTTTTGACAAATCCTCAAGTGTAACAATCTTTTTATTATCATCTATGATCGTACCTATAATTCTATAATTTATTGAAGTACTTTGTTTCTTTTTTCGATTAGAGCTTATTGACTTTTTAGTTTTTGGGGATGTAATAGTATATGTTTTCATTTTGAATGGATCAATTGCTAATTTCTTGTAGCTAAGAGGTTTGTCAATTTTTCGAGTAAATTCATCATCTAAATTATCATGATCAAATGAAGTATTTGGTGGTAAGCCAATTGGCTCGTTATAAGAAAAACCATCTACAATGGAATAAATTATTATGCTCCATGTAATTACAGTTATCACAATTAGGGGAAGCACTATTTTCAAATTTTGCTTTGATTTCATAGGTTTAAATAGAAGTCCATAACTATTGAACCGGAAAGATATTTTGATTTATTTTTTGGAGATTCAAGTATAAATTCTTTGAATCTAATAACTTTAGCTGAATGCTCCATGAACCTTACGAAGTTATAGAAATTTTCATAAGAACATTTCATTTTCACAGATACACTTTGAACATCTAGATTTCCCGATTTATTAATATTACCCGGAAGTATATCGATAATTTGTACATCACAAACTTTCGCTAAGCTATCTATGGTTGCAACTATACTTGATATTCCCATATATCTACCCGTATTGAGAACAAGACGATCAATTTTTTTTGAAATTGTAGACTTTTTGTGCTGGAGTGTTAACAGTAATTTTTCATTTTCATCAACATCTCCAGTGAATAATTTCCTTTCAATAGATATAAATAAATGCGAGGAAATCGAATAGAACATTGGAACAATCTCAAATAAAAATACAAATGCCATGAAAATTGAGAAGACTGTAGCTAATCGTTTCCATTTAGTATTTCTTAGAAACATCGAATTTTGAATTTATTTTAAAATCAATTTTGTTATCAATTACTTTGCTCTTGTATTTTCCTTTATTTCTTTGCGAATACTCTAATTGCGGTTTAAAAAATATCTGAGAGTCTTCCATTAAATCGATAAAATTTACGATGTCGTTTTGTGAATTACACTTTCCCTTAACACTGAGGAAGGACTGACTAGAATCACATATAATTGATAGTTGTACTAATTTAGTATTTCCATTTGTACAGTTAGCCACACTGCTAAATATTTGAGAATAATTCTGGTTGTTATATTTGATCTCAAATAATTTTGAATAATCCTTTTCTAATTGGGAAATATCATTTACTAGTTTATCAATTTTTCTTTCATTAACCCTTATGAGTTGAAGTCGATTTTGGTTTTTTTCGCTTTGACTTAAAAAATATTGTTCCAAACCATTCAACATAAGTAAAAGAATCATAAAGATAATACCAGTTAATAAAACTATTCTTTGAAATATTGTTTGGTCCAATGAGTTATTAAACTCTGTTTTACGTTTTTCACATAAAAAATTTAATTCATCATGAGAATGAACAATACTATTAACAGCAAGAAGCGATGTATTTGCCTCATGGCATTTAATATTCGTTTTGCATTTTAGATTAGATTCAAATTCACTTTTCAATAAGTCATCTACTTCATTCTGATTTGTAAACGGATGCGATATATTAATATTGCAAACACTTTCTTCCACCGTATTATATCCATTAAAAATATTTCTTCTAAGATATCCGGCAATTTCAGATAGTGCTGTAAACTTTAACTCATAGTTCTTCTGAGGGGTGTGTGTATGAGAATTGTCAAAGTAGAATTCTCCAAAATGTAGTTCTTTATTGGAGTTTTTAGCAATCCAAGTTAACTCATTCTCATTAATCTTTAGATGAATATTTTCAGAGCTCAAGAAAATACTAGATAGCAAAAAGGGAAAAATAGAAATAAGATCTAATCCCGGAATAGTAAACTGACTAGTTATTCTTTCAATATTTTCATTTCGAGTAACAACAACAAGAAACTTTTTCACGTCTTCATTTTCGAAATATTTTAAATATCTATATTCAAATTCATTTCTATTTGATTTTGGTGGAAGAAAAGAACTGCTATTTTCTAAAAACCAAAGCTCAACATCTTCCGTATCTGCCGGTAAACTAATAGAGTAAATTTTATATTGATCTAAACCGAAAAGTACCGGAGCTTTTCTCAAATTAGAGTTGTTCAATATCTCGACGATAATCTTTTTGATGCTATCTTTTTGTGAGGTAACAGGAATTCTTTTAGTTTCAAGAACTTTATAAGAATAAATATCTTCATTACTTTTCGATATAAATATTCCTTTTGGAATTAAGATTAACGAGAGTAAATATTCACTGTCAACCCAGTCCACTGTCAGAAAGTGTCGATTTCCTGAAAGTTTTATGGGGCTGATGAGTTCTTTTAAATTAATTTTCATGATACATCTTATCGATTTTCGCTATAGTTATAATACAAGTATTCATAATTATCGTTATACATGATTCTTGGTGTAAGGTAGATTATAAGTTCGCTTTTAGATATTTGTTCATTAACAGATTTAAATAATAATCCCAATAATGGGATATCACCTAGAATCGGAAATTTTTCTTCTG
>JABFGH010000052.1 GCA_013112585.1 Ignavibacteriota bacterium
TACCGGCAAAGGTTAAGGGAACAACTTCTAAAAGAATGCTTACTGATATAATCTCTTTAATTAGATTTGAATTGAAAATTGATGATATGCTTTTACCTTACGGTGATATTATTAACCGCAACTACCGTGATTGGATGTTTATGAAAAATGCCGGTCCCGTTCAATTTACAAATGAGCAGGTTGAGTGGCTGCGGATGATTAAAGAACATCTTGTAACTTCAGTAAGAATAGACAAGAAAGATTTTGAATTATCTCCATTTGTGGATAAAGGCGGACTCGGAAAGTTTTGGAATCTTTTTGGTGATGATTCAGAAATATTAATAGATGAATTAAATGAAGAATTAGCAGCATAACAAATAGGGTTCATAAATGAGCAATTATAACGATTTTCCACGAGGTTCCGAATGGAGGAAATGGGATTTACATGTGCACACACCATTATCTTACCATAATCATTTCCCAAATTGGGATGAGTATGTTTCAAAATTAAAAGAAAAAGCTATTGAACATAGCATCAGTGTAATGGGAGTTACTGATTATTTTTCAGTTGATGGATATGAGAAGTTATTAACTGAATGTGAGCCTAGTTCAAGAAATTCGAATCCGCACATAGACCTTGATGATGGGAATAAACTATATCTACTTCCTGCTGTAGAGCTAAGACTCGATAATTTTGTTAGAGAAAACGCAGCTATAAATATTCATGTTGTATTTTCACCACATATTCTTCCACAAACTATTCGTACAAATTTTTTGGAAAATTTGGATATAAAGTACAGCGATAAAACATTAAAATGTAAGGAGACTGATTTAATAAAAATAGGTTATGCGGAGAGTAATGATGGTAGGTTTGAAGGAAATCTGGATACACAAAGTCTTTCTGACGATCAACGAACTGAATATTCAAAGAAAGCCTTATCATTAATATCATTTTCAGCACAGAATTTAGATACTACAATTGGAGAATTCGAAAGAATAATATCATCCAATATCAATAGAGATTGTTATTTAATAATAATCGCAAATAAGGGTCATGGAGGATTATCTGAGTTAACTTGGCTAGATACACAACAAAACTTTTCTAGAGCAGGTTCAGTGCGTCAAAATTTACTTGGTCTATCCGATATTTGTTTTACTAATGATTCAAATGATCGTGAATTTTTACTCGGCCTCAAATCAGATACCCCTGAGAGTGAGATTAAAAATAGATTCAGTAGTATAAAACCTTCTGTTTGGGGATCGGATGCTCACGATGTCAATAATTTATTCCATCCTTCAAATGGAGCTAGTCAAGATTATACTTGGATCAAAGCTGATCCCTCATTTGAAGGGTTGAAGCAGATTATATATGAACCCCTTGAAAGAGTAAAAATTCAAGCTGAAAATCCGAAAAATTCATTTAAGAAAGCATTTTTTGATAAGGTTAAATTGAGTAATAAAAGAATTATAAACGAAAGTGAAGTACACTTTAAGCAGAAGGAGATTCATTTAAATTCAGATCTTGTTACTATTATTGGTGGAAGAGGCACAGGAAAAAGTTTATTACTTGATGTAATAGCAAAAACCTTCAACAAAACTAAAAGAAACGAAAGAATTCAGGAAATCAATAATGTATTGGACTTTCAAATAGTTTATACAAAACCGGATGGTAGTTTATTAGAATTTAATTTGATAGATGAAAAAAATGAATTAGATTATTTACATATACATCAAGCAGAGATAAAAGAAATTGTGAAAAATCCTGATCTTCTGGATAGGCAAATTAAGCAAATGTTAAACATTAGGGATCAACAATTCGAAGAAGTCTTTGATACAAAATCCGAGACGTTTATAAATAATATATTTGAATTGATTGACTGGTTAGAGTATAAGGATGATGATGACAATCATGTTAATTCAATAGAATATAATAATGAGAAAAAAGAAAGTTCTGAAAAATTGTTAAAAACTCTCACAACAGATGAATATAAACTGCGAATTGAAAATTTTCTGTCAAATAATAATCTCATTGCAAAAAACGAAAAGGATCTAGATAGTCTTTCAGAACTACACTCAGATTTGGAAGAATTTCAACTTAATATTAATCTGAGAATAGAAGAAATCAATACTGACATACTAGAGGAAGCCTTAATTCCTAGTATTAATTTTGATCAGCAGATAGAAATAATTAACGTAAAAGTAGAAGAGCTTAAGTCGAATAATGAAGAATTATTAAATCAAAATGAAGAGATTAGAAATGATTTTATAGAGGTTGGTTTATCTGAGGATATATCCACTCTTCTCGATAAGATTGATGGGTATCAAAAAGAAATCAAGTCTTTTGAGCTAAAGATTGAAGAAAGTAAAAAGAAAGACTCTTCCTTAGATTCAAATTTTACAAAACTTTGGAGACTTCAAGAAGATCTTTTGGATATTCTCAAAAAGATGAAAAAAAATATTAGTGGTGGTTGGGAAAGATTACAGAATGGAAAAAGTGGATGGACTGAAGCGCAAATTCAACTGCTTAAAAGACTTCTTAAAGATATATCAATACAACCTATTGTAAAGTTCGATAAGAAGAAGTTTTATGAACTCATTCAACCATCTTTATACGGTAATAAATTTAAATCAACAAGAACAGAAAGTACTCTCGAGCGAATAGAAAAAACGCTTAATGTAACTTCAGTAAGAACCTATTTGAAATTGATTTCCGATAGAAAAATTATCAGAACTAATGATGATAACTATGTTTCATTAAGTGAATTTATAAGGCAGGATTATTTTAACTTGGAGGGCGAAAAAGAGTTACTACAAAAATTGTTTTTATCAAAACATCGAAATGAGTATTTAAAAGTTATTTCGGAGATCAAATACAAAAATAAATTTCCCACCCAAATTTCTGTGGGTCAACGAGGGACAATGTTTATTTGCCTTCAATTAGCTACTGATCCCTTCATTAAACCATTTGTTTACGATCAACCAGAAGATGATCTTGATAATAATTTCATAATGTCTGAATTAGTCCCAATATTTCAAGAAATTAAGAATTACCGACAGGTAATTATAGTTACGCACAATGCAAATATTGTGGTTAATGCTGATGCTGAACAAGTCATCGTTGCAAATAACGAGAATGAAGAACTAAAGTATGTATCAGGTTCTCTTGAACATTCAAGACCCCCTTCTGATGAGTATGATCATAATTTGGAAAGACAAGGTATAAGGCAACACGTCTGTGATATTCTTGAAGGTGGCGAGGATGCATTTGAAAAAAGAGAAAAGAAATATGGATTCTGATCATTTGCCTCTCAACTGGTCTTGGGTTAAACTGGGTGATATTGGTAAAATAGTTTCTGGGGGAACCCCATCAACGAAGATACATGATTACTTTAATGGAGATATTGCTTGGATAACACCGGCAGATCTTACTGGTTATAGTAATAAATATATTTCTTCCGGTAGACGCAACCTCTCGGAATTGGGATTAAAAAATTCTTCAGCTCGGTTAATGCCAAAAGGCAGTATTCTATTCTCATCAAGGGCGCCGATAGGCTATGTTGTTATTGCATCGAATGAAATCTCAACTAATCAAGGATTTAAGAATCTTATCCCTAATGAAAAAGTATTCAATGAATTTGTTTTTTACTATTTGAAAGCTTCAAGACAGTTGGCAGAACAGAATGCTTCTGGAACAACGTTCAAAGAAATATCATCGAAAAATTTTAGTAAACTTCCAATACCCCTCCCCCCATTAAAAGAGCAGCACAACATCGTAGAAAAAGTAGAAGAACTCTTCAGCGAACTCGATAACGGAATTGAAAACTTAAAGAAAGCAAAAGAGCAAATTAAAACATACCGGCAGGCAGTGCTTAAGTTTGCGTTTGAGGGAAAGCTCACCAACGGCAAAAGTGAAAAGGCAAAAGGCAAAGGTGAAAATGGTGAGTTACCGGAAGGATGGAAGTGGGTGCAATTGAATGAAGTTTGTGATAAGATTCAAGATGGATCACATTATTCGCCTCAGAAAAAATATCCAGTTAATGATGGTAGCAAGTTCTTGTATTTAACATCCAAAAATATTCGAAATAATTATCTTACATTTGAAAAAACTGAATATGTTGATAAAGAATTTCATAATTCGATATATCCAAGGTGCAATCCAGAATACGGTGATATTCTATTAACTAAAGATGGTGCAAATACTGGAAATGTAACTACAAATACACTTGATGAAGAATTCAGTTTATTATCCAGCGTTTGCCTTATTAAACCATCAAAAGATATGCTTTTACCCAACTTTCTAAAATATTACATACAGAGTCCAATTGGATTTAAAGAAATTACTGGGTCTATGACTGGTACTGCAATTAAAAGAATAATATTAAAGAGAATTAAAAGTGCTAAAATATCTCTTCCAGATATTAAATTACAAAATCTGATCGTCCAAGAAATTGAATCACGTTTTTCGGTTGCAGATAAAATGGAACAGTCGATAGATGAGAGTCTGCAAAAAGCTGAGTCATTGCGGCAGAGCATATTAAAGCAGGCATTTGAGGGGAAACTCATACAACAAATTCAAGAAGGAAAAGGCCTTAGTAACTTTCAAAGGATGCAGGTAATTGGTGCCGTTATTAAAGTAATGGATTCTTTTAGCTACAAAAAAGGCGAGATGATTATTGCTAAATTTATCTATTTAGTTGATAAATTATACAAATTGAATCTTAACTTTAATTATAAACAATGGCACTTTGGTCCATACTCACCTGAGATAAAAAAATTACTTAATACTCGGAGTGGCTATTTTAATAGAATGGGAACCGATGCTAAATCATTCTACACGTTGACCAAGGAAGAAAAATTATTTTCATATCCAAATCCGCTTGTAAATCAGGTTAAAGAAAAACTTCCTAATTTAACTAAGATTTTCAGTAAATATAAAGTCCCTAAAGAGAGAGATCATAAAATTGAATTACTTGCGAGTGTTTGTAAGGTAATTGAAGATGAAGGAACTAATGATCTCACAGAAGTATATCAAGCGCTTAAACAATGGAAGACTAGTAAAACGATCACTGGTTTCAATAATAAAGCCGAAAAATTTAGTTTAAGTGAAGTTGAAAGAGCGCTAAATTTTATTGATAAACAAGAGTGGTTTGACATATTAGCTTAAGTTAATTGAGTATTTCTTGTTTCCAGTATCTTAAAGATTGAGGTTGATCCTTAGTTAAGATTGTAAAATTAATTTCCTCTCAACTTTATTTAAATGGTTTAAAATGGCCTAAATGAATCATGAGACTATATGAAAAAATACTTAGTTTTTATCAAACTCTAAAATTTGATAAGTCGCTATTACCTTCACAAGTTGAGGTAATGAATCCCTATTTTGATAATTCTGGTTTGCTAAAGGAATCAATTAAAAAGTTTTATCAAAAGTTTTATAATGACAATGAGCAAAGAAAAATAATACTCGGCATAAATCCAGGAAGACATGGAGCCGGTGTTACGGGAATTCCTTTTACAGATACTAAAAGATTAAATTCAGAATGTGGTATTATTTTCAAAAAAGGATCAACTCATGAACCATCTTCTGTATTTGTATATGATATGATTAAAGCTTATGGCGGGGTAAACAAGTTTTACAAAGATTTTTATATTAGTTCAGTATCCCCCTTGGGATTCGTAAAAGTTGATAACAAAGGTAAAGAAACAAATTTTAATTATTATGATCAGACAGAATTCATGGAAAACATTAAACCATTTGTATTAGATTGTCTAAGAAAGCAATTGGATTTTGGAATTCAGACTAAGGAATGTTACTGCTTGGGGAATGGTGATAATTTTAATTATCTAAATATCTTAAATTCGGAGTACAGTATTTTTGAATCAATTATACCATTGGCACATCCGCGTTATATTCAGCAGTATAAAAGCAAAAATAGAGATCAGTATATTTCCGAATATATTGAAGCATTAAGGAAGTAATATGACAACATCATCAATCGTATCAAAAGTTTGGAACTACTGCAACATCTTAAAAGATGACGGTGTAAGTTACGGCGATTATCTTGAGCAATTAACCTACCTTATTTTTTTAAAGATGGCTCACGAATATTCTAAACCTCCTTTTAATCGGGAGACTATTATAGATTCAGAATATGATTGGGAGTCTCTTCGCAATAAAACAGGCGCTGATCTTGATGTTCATTATGTAACGCTGTTAAATGGGTTAGGAAAAAAGAAAGGAATGATCGGTGAGATTTTCTTTAAGTCACAAAACAAAATACAGGATCCAGCTAAGCTGAAAAAATTGATAGATTTAATTGATGAAGAGAACTGGCTGATATTAGAAACTGATGTTAAAGGAGATATATACGAAGGGCTGCTCGAAAAGAACGCTGAGGATACTAAGAGCGGTGCTGGACAGTACTTTACTCCACGTGCACTTATAAGAGCAATGGTAGAGTGTATTCGACCGGAACCGTTAAAGACAATAGCAGATCCGGCATGCGGTACAGGAGGATTTTTTCTATCGGCATATAATTATCTAAGCAAGCAAAACATTGATAAAGAACAAAAAGAGTTTCTGAAGTTTAAAACTTTTAAAGGATGGGAAATTGTTCCGAATACTGCAAGACTCTGCCTAATGAATTTGTATCTCCACAGTATTAGCGATATTGATAGTGAGCCGCTAATACAACGTGAAGACGGATTGCTCTCTAAACCAAACGTAAACTACGATTATGTTTTAACCAATCCGCCGTTCGGTAAAAAGAGCAGCATTACAATCACCAACGAAGAGGGGATTCAGAAACGTGAATCGTTAACATACCAGCGACAGGACTTTTGGGTTACAACTTCAAACAAGCAGCTAAACTTTGTTCAGCATATTGTTTCAATGTTAAAGCCGGATGGAAGTGCGGCGGTTGTTG
>JABFGH010000053.1 GCA_013112585.1 Ignavibacteriota bacterium
CCGAAGGATTATCTGAGTTGGGGCTTTTGTTGAGTAGAAGCTGCATCGACTGGAATCAAAACATCCTCCCTAACTGGGGAATCGGAAATGCTGAACAAATAAGGGAGGCAGCATGACACATTGTGATTGTTGCGAACGCCAACTCGACGATGACGATATCCAGTGGGCATTTGATAATCCATTGTGCGATGATTGCTTCTCTGAGACATATACCTATTGCGTTTCATGTGACTGCACCTTAGGTCGTGACGAAGCCTATTATGAAAATGATGATCCATACTGCTATAATTGTTATGAAGATAATACCGACAGTCATGCACCAAATGATCCGCCGGTAGATGACACCGACAGAGAACTCATCATTCACTTAAGCAATAACTGGCTTGCCGGTAAATCCAATTTTAAGTACCCACTTAAAATAAATCATAATGATTTTCAATTGCCGGAACTCAAATCTAAAACCGGGTTGATCGACAAATCAATTTATGTTTATGGGTTAGTAGATAGAGACGAGTATCAACTTCGTGCAACTACTGATCTGTTTAATCTCATCAGTCAATACGTTACTCTTAACAACTGGGATGTTAAACTGACAAATGAAGCTACCGGTATCGGCAGACTTGGCATATCAAGAGAACTAAGAGAAAACCGGGCAGATGAATTAGTAGAAATGCTCCACTCAATAATTAACCAAACCGACCCTACCACTAAATAAATAATAAGGAAGAAAATACTATGTGCGGAATAATGGGTTATTATTCCTTTGGGAATACTGTGCCCGATAAAAACAAAATTACCCGGATGTTTTCTCTCCTTGAATCAAGGGGGAACGACGCTTCCGGATTTGCATTTATAGATAACAACGAACTTAATGTAACTAAAGCACCGGTTAGATCATCGGCACTTGTTTTAGGCGAAGATTGGAAAAACTTAGTGCTACCGAAAATAATGATAATGCATACCCGGCTTAAAACACAAGGCGAGCCAAGCAATAACATGAACAACCATCCGCTTTTTACAAAAAAAGGATTAGCAATTGTTCATAATGGCATGATCTATAACGATAAAGAAATATTTGGAAGAAAAGAAAAACGTGATGCAGAAGTAGACAGCGAAGCAATACTTTCAATCCTTGCATCAACTAATCATACTAAATCCATTAACGAAAAAATTAAAAAACTATTCGATAAACTTGAAGGCGGATTTGCAGTTGCTTCAATAGATAAACTTCATCCCCAACGGATGCTGCTGATCAGAAAAGATAATCCACTTGAGCTTTACTACAACTCTGTTGATGATATCATGTACTTCTGCAGCGAGCGTGAGATAATGCAAGAGGCTCTTGGTATTACAAAACATACTAAGCGCGGCTTTACACTCGGAGAAGAAAACTATCATCACTTTTCAGTTAATAACAATCATGCGGTAATACTTAACGGAGATGGAGTAGAGATTTACAAACAGTTCTTCCCACGTAGACTAAGCTGGAATTACACTGCACCGGTAGATTACATTACCGAAGATGAGATGCTTGCAGAATGTCCGTATTGTCTTGAAAGTACGGTTTACTATTGGGGAAGATTATTTAATCGGTGCGAGCATTGCGGACAAGCAATAGCAGAGGAGGATATTTATGTATAGTCCTAAACTAAACCCGGATCTTGTTAGAAAGTTGTATCAGTTGAAAATGTCTGTTGGCAAGCCAATGACACATTTAATTAACGAAGCGGTGGAAGAATATTTAAGGAGAAAAGATAATGAAGAATCCGGATCAGATACTGAAGTTGACATTAAAGTTAACGAGCGCGGTAATAAAAACATTGAAGAAGGAATTTGTTGATAAGGAGAAAGACACCGATGAAAAATCCACTGGCAATTGCAAAAGTAATAGTAAAAATAGTTGTGATAATAATAACGAAAGGTAAAGCGAAATGATAAATGAATCTAATTTTATGGATGACCTTTTGAGGGAAGCAGAAGAAAATGATCAGCGGCTTAAAGGAGTTCAAATAGATTTACTGGTTCTGCAAATAATTGAGTTGCAGAAACAGATCGAGAAAAACTTTAATCAAGCTGAACAAGAAGTTGAGATAATTAAAAACTGGTCGTTGGAACGTAACAGCATACTTCAAGAGAAGGTATTGTTTATCGAGAAGAAACTTGAATCCTATATGCGTGACCAAGCAGAGCAAGGCATTAAGAGTGAAGACCTGCCGCATGCAATACTTAAGATCAGAAAGCAGCCGGATAAAGCTGAGGTAGTTGATCTAGAAGAATTTCTATCAAATGCCAATGGTAATTTGGTTACTGTAGTTCCCGAAACAGTTAAGCCTAATCTCAATGCGGTGAAGGCATTTATAAAAAGAACCGGCGGCAAATTACCGGCTGGTTGCAGACTGATTGAAGGCAAGGAAGAGTTTAGTTATAAAATAAAGGAGAATGAAAATGGCAGAGCGAAAGAAACTGGAGTTGGAGATCAACAAGCCGATGAATATAAAGATGCTGTTTGATCAGCCTATTATTGGTGAAAGTCAGTATGGGAAGTATTTTCTATATGCAGTGCGTAACGGTGATGGAAATGAATACTCGTTATTTGCACCCGAAGAAGTTCATGAAAAGTTAAAAGACTTAAAGCAGGGTGAAGAAGCTGTGTTAACAAAATTGGCAGCGCAGCGGGGTAAAAAGTTGGTTACGACTTATGATGTAAAAGTTGTTGGGAATAAATCTGAAAATGTTATGGATAACTCAAAGGGAAGCTCAATGCACAACCAAAACAATAATAATGATTCATCATACTATCAAGCAATGTCTGACAGTTTTAAGGAAGCCTTGCGTCTTCAAGAAAAATATAACTCAGTTAATTTGAATCAGATCGCTATTACATTATTCATTCAACGAACCAAAGCAAATGGATTATGAAAATGAAAAGAGTAAGATTTGTGGATAAAACTTTTAACGGGTGTGTAAACTTATTAGAAAGGCTGGCTAAGAGATTAAACGTAACTTACGAAGAACTGAATCTAATAATATTTGTAATTGGTTGGCCCGCAGTTACAGTCGGGCTGATCATTGCAAATCTAAAAAAGAGAGGTAAATAAAAATGATCACGTCAAAGACAGACAGGCAGACAGAAGTAGATAAAAAACTATGGCGGTTTTTATTTCCCGTCACAGAAAGAGAAATAAAATTCTTAGGCGGTGACGGTGTGTTCTTTTCTGCCATTAATTATAAAGCTATTGTTAGAGAAGACACCGACAAGTTAATTGCAGTTCAAAAAGATTCATACAAACTTGTTCCGAATGCAGAGGTAATAAAACCTATCATGGATCAATTGGATTTGTTAACAACGGAATACTATATCGATGAATCACATAGCTTTGTTGAAGACAACCGCATGCGCCTGCAAGTTACTTTTCCGGATCTAACTCTGCATGACGGTGAATCTGATATTGCGCTTAGTTTGTTCATTCATAACTCGTATGACTCTTCTGAAGGTGTGCGGATGTATTGGGGAGGAATTAGAGGCATCTGTTCAAACGGCTGTGTGTTCGGTGAAGTGCTCGCTAAGTATTATGCAAAGCATACTTCCGGCATTGTTGTAGAAAACCTTAAAGAGCAAATTGAAGACACGTACGAGCAGATACCGGTGATCCAAAACCGGATTGAGATACTGCGGAACATGGAATCAATCAGTAATTATGAAGAGAAGCTACCGGAATTATTTGGAAAAGGTCTTACAAATTATGTTGAAGAGCAGCCGAAGGCTGATAGTGCATGGGTACTTTACAATCAACTAACGTACTACATCTCACATTATGTTCAGCAAAGGATGAGGGCGAGTTATCAGATGAAGGTTAGTAAACTTTTTCAATTATGATTTGAAGAGAGCTGGTTGCTCTCTTTAAGTTAGAAATAATTTAGTGAGCATGTTTCAATAAAAATTTATTTTTACGAGTAATTTTTTACGACTATTCTGCCATTTACATAATAAATTTACTTCAATTTCTGTTTTTTACATTTGTTACTATTTTCCCTGCTTAAGCACTCCGGATCAATTTTTTCATCATCCGGTTTTGTCAATCTTACATCAAAATCCTCAAATGGCCAGTTCGGACAATTTTTACAGAAATGCCACATTTCGCTGCCCTTTTTTCTTCTATACTCCATTAAAACACACCGTAAAACATTACAAATATTTAAATATGTTACTTAGAATCTCAAGATAGTAAGCGTTCAGAATTATTTCAATGACAAAGGGGGTATAAGAGTGTAAGTAATGTTTATTTTTTAGCCGCCTGTCCTTTTATTGCAGCCGGATGGTTCGTATGCCTCAAGGTGTTTGAAAAGTAAATCAGTTTCTTCTCTTCTTCTTAAGACTTCGGATTTATTTGAATGGGCGTGAATGTGAGTAGCACCATTGTGTAAAACACACAGTTCGGATTTATGATAATTGACTCTTTCCCTTAAATCACCCTGCCCAATATAAACAGCTTCCCATCCAGTTTCAGTCAGCTTAGCAAAAATGTAATTGCCGTCCTGATTTGGAGAAAAAACTACATTAAAAGGAAATATTTTAAATCGATAGTTGTTGCCGCTTAGTCCTTGCCAATCTTGAGATTCTTCGTTCATCGCTGCCCCTAATTATTTTATTCAATAATATTCAATTTTAATATCAATTTCAAATTGATTAGGACAAGCACCATAACGTTCTTTACCATACGGTGAACCTTTGTAACCCTGACACCATTGGATAAGATTTAAATTTTTAAATTTCCTTCTATACATTTGATCAACAAATTTCTTCAGTTCCAATTCACCGCCGGTACACCTCGGATTGCCGCATTCAATATTTCTACCAATATCCGCCTTTTGGTACAAAACATACTTTTTTTTATAGCTATATCCGCCCAAACCTTTTTCAATAATTTCAATTCTGATAGACTCAATGTCAGGGTAAAGAGTATCAAACAAATTAGCACTTATAGGCTCAAATAGTTCTTTACAATCAGGAGAAACATTTTCTTCAATTATCATAAATAAATTACCGTAATAGAAAAATTTAAATTAAAAAATATTTATTATTTTTTTGAACTGTAATTAGTGTTTTTTAATTGAATTAAAAAGTGATAGAGGTAACGAAAAACTTACTAAGTTTATATCTCAATATTAGTGGACGATAAATGTTACAATGTTTCACCTTATCCAAGACGATTATTTTTATTTATTCGTTGTTGATGTCTGAACTTTTTGCGGGGTTTATTTATATTATTTCTTTTGTTCTGAATAAAATGATGCATATCCAACCATCGAATTACTCTGTAAAGTGCCATAGTTGCCGCAACCGCTAACAATAAAGCATATGTAAATTCAAGAATCCAAAAAACCAAATAGCATATTTGATCACCAATAAAATAATTATGAGATATTTACTAGGACTTATTTAACGATAGGAAAAAAGTAGGCACTCCAGTTCCATACCAAGATTTAATAAACAATGCTACTATTAAAGAAGAGGCTTGAATGATTAAAAAATGAGTAAAAGTCGTTGTGACGTTTAGAAATCGAGAAGGTTTATTTTAATTTTTCTTTTCAGCCGCACAAACTGGGCAAACTGTTCCCTTTGGATAACTAACTCCATGTTTTGGACAGGTAACAAAAGTATATTCTCTTTTTCTTTCATAATCACTATTTGGTTTTATAGCCCTAATTTTCATTTAAGTTACCTTTCTTTTTTTTTAAAAAGATATTTTGATTGAAGACATAGTCTTATAATATGATCCATTGACCATATTGAGAACGCAAGAATTGATAGAACTAGTGAAAATGTTTGATCGAATTTCTTTATAAACAGTACAGAAATTATTGATAATATTAATGATAATGATGCTATTTCAGTAAAAGCTGTTGATAACTGATCCTGCCATCTCCTAGATTTATAACCTTGAAAATTCAATGAAAAAAGAAAAAATAAAAAACTAATGAATAAATAAAATATTGTTAAATTAAATCCTTGTATGACAGTTGCTTCAAGTAATGTAACGGCTAATAATCCCGAGAAACTAAAACCTGTCATTGCAAGAATATAGTTTCTGTGTGAATCTCTATCTAGTTCCTCTTCTTCTAAAATATCTTTCATCAAGGTTCTAAAAAAACCAATCAAGATAAGCCGGGTTAGAAAGGGAATAAATGGAATTACAGTCCATAATACTTTCATTTTATACATCTCATAATTGATATAATTAATTGATATTTCTGTTATTCAAACTATCAATTATTTCCTTAAAACTTTCCAAACCGGCTTCAAGGTTTTCAACTATTTCAATTGCAAGTAAATCCGGATCAGGCAAATTATCAGTATCAGTAAGGCTTTCATCCTTCATCCAGAAAATATCCAAATTAGTTTTATCGCGAGTAGTAATATCCTTGTAGTTGAATTTCTTAAATCTATCTGTCTCTTTTCTTTTGAACCTATTCGCCGGATTATAACATTTAATAAATTTTTCCAGATGCTCAAATTTCATCTGCTGTGTTTTAAGTGTAAAGTGCTGATTGGTTCTCAAGTCATAAATCCAAACTTCTTTTGTCCACGGATTTTTACTTGCCGGTTTGTTATCGAAGAAAATAATATTTGCCTTTACTCCCTGCGCATAAAATATTCCTGTGGGCAGTCTTAAAATTGTATGCAGATCAGTTTTCATTAAAAGATTTTTGCGAACTGTTTCACCGGCACCGCCTTCGAAAAGTACATTATCCGGAACAACAACCGCCGCACTTCCATCCGGCTTTAACATTGAAACAATATGCTGAACAAAGTTTAGCTGCTTGTTTGAAGTTGTAACCCAAAAGTCCTGTCGCTGGTATGTTAACGATTCACGTTTCTGAAT
>JABFGH010000054.1 GCA_013112585.1 Ignavibacteriota bacterium
CTTAAACCATATGCCACGCAGTGACCAATCTATACCTGTTTCATCTATTTTTTCAACTCCATTTTTTGCTATTTTCAAGATGTCCCGATCTGCACTATGTAATAGTTTTGCTGCTACAGCTAAAATTGCATATTCTCCAGTTTGTTCATTATAATCTCCCCATATATCATATACGTCTAAGTTTGTTCCGCTCTCTATCTTCCGCCAATTATTTCCATCGTAGTGGGCTATTGATCCGCTTCTTCCTACAAAATAGATATCTTCTGAAGAGTGACCCCATGCTTGAGAAAGTGACAAGTCACTATTAGTAATTTTCCTTACGTCATAAACAGTCCAAATTTTTCCATTCCCATGTATCGGCAAACTTCCAACAAGCCAAATATCACTTTCTGCAAATGCACGTATACCTTCAAGTGGTAAAAAAATAGAGTCACCTCGAAAGTTTACAAGTATTTTCCTTAACTTCCACGCAATTCCATTCCATTGAACTGCATTGTATTTTTCTCCGTTTTCATATATCTCACCTACAGCCCAAATGTTATTTTCATTTATTATTGCTACGTCTTTCAAATAACTGCTGCCGCCATCTCCGCCAAAAGTAAATGTTTGCCAGTTAAAATCATGGCTTGTTGTATCCATTGTTACAGCATTTACACTGTTGCTGCTAATGTTGTTACTTATAGTGGCTTGAAAAGTATAACTGGAATTTGGCTGTAGTGAATCAATAACAATAAGAGAATCGCTTGTTGTAAGAGTAAATTGATTTATGAGGCTCGAGTTTGCAGTTAAATTTATTTGTACCGGGAGTGAAATGTTATTTGTTTGTATGTTTAGCCGTGCTTCAATGCATGATACATCTTCCACCTTTAAAGTAATTTCTTGGTTATTTTCAGGTTCAGAAGGATTACATGAAAGAATTGTAATAACAATTACTAACAGTGTGGGTATTAAATTTTTCATGAATTTGCCGTTCCTCCAAACGTATTCCAAAACTATATTGTAAAGAGCTTAAACTCTTTATGTAAAATATGTCAAAAAATAAAGAACTTGCAAGTCTTTTTTAATAACACGAGTTGTCCGTTGTAATTTGCTTTAACAAGGCTTGTCTGGCAAACAACCGAAAATTTATTATCTATGATTGATTATTGATGATTACAAAAATGACCATGCCTGAATAGGGATTACTGATTTTGATTTAAGAACACTGATTAACGATTTTCGATTTTTGATCTTTTTTCTTTTTCATCGGAAGTATGAGTTAAAATAAAATTGACAGACAATGCTTTCCAAAGATATAATCTCTTTCAGAGATTCCATCTTGAACTAGACTTCTGACTTCTGAATTCTGAATCCCGCCAAAAGGATGGCGGGCAAGTCTGAATTCTGCCGTTAAACCGGTCGCCAAATAATTTCATCTTCGTTTATATTATCCCAATCAACGGCGCTTTGCATTAGCAGATTTTTAATATCATTTTTACTGAACTTTTTGTCATCATCTAATTTGGTGATCAGTTCATTAAAATAGCCTTGAGTTATATAAAAATTGCCCAGATCAAAATAGTCATTAAGCACAGCCATAATTTGAGTTGTAGAAGAATTTTGAAAAGACCCACTTATTGCATCGCGCCAATCTACGAAACCCCAAAATACTTTTTTGGATAAGTATAGAGCATAATGAATTTCAGATAATGGAAATCCTTCATTCAATCTAATTGCACCAACCTTGTTAAAGTATTTTTCAACCTCATCACGTAAGGCTCCCGCTTTAAGCCACTTAAGCAAATTCTCGTAAACGGCTTTACCCCTATTATAATTTTGATCATCTGTAAAGTGGTGGTATGTTGTCATTATCTCCGATTTAACCGCTTCATCAAACCAGGTTTTTGATAATTCTTCAAGATTGTTTTCGATTGTGGAAATTAATTTTTGATTGATCATTTTTTACCTCACCTAAAATATTTCTGAAATATCAATTGAGAGATACTGGAAAAGTAATTAATAACTACTTTTCTCTGCCGCCTGATAAAAATATAATTTTTAATTGTTAAGGATTCAACTAAAATATTTAATAAATAGAAGCTGAAAAAGATTGTGCGGGATTTTAACAGCTTAACTAACAATATTTTTAATGAACAAACTTTGCAACTTTTTCATAAACAAAATCTTTAAGCGAATCGTAAGAATGATCTTTTGGATAAACCGGCTGATAAAATTTTATATTTATTTTTTTAAATGGTCGCGGAAATCTGCTGCCGCGCGGAAGTGCCTCAAACGCTCCTTTAATTGCAACCGGTACTACGGGAACATTTAGTTCACGACTAAGAATAGCAAATGTTTTTTTGAAATCACCAAGCTTTCCATCTCGGGTACGTGTGCCTTCGGGAAAAATAATTATGTTTCTCCCCTTGCGTAATACTTCCGCCATTTTCTGCAGTGATGACTTTAAATCTTTATTAATATCCATTACAATTACATTATGCCGCTTAGCTATAAATTTAACCCAGCCTTTTCTTACATGCTTTTCTTTCGCATAAAAATATGTGCTTTTGAATATTTTATTTTTAAGTGAGGTTGCCACAAAAAGTCCGTCAAAAAAACTTTGATGATTTGGTGCAAGTATAATTGGTCCGCCCGGAATGTTTTCTACTCCTTCAGCTTTTAATCTAAAATAGATGCGTAAAATTACACGGGCAAAATTTTTAAGAATGTTATAAGTGAACCAGCTTTCGGGCAATTTTAAGTTTGTAGTTTCTTGTAAAATCTCACTCCAATTTATTGCTTCAATATGTTCCTTGGTTTTTCGCTGCCTGATAAAATCTGCTAATTTTTCAACGGTACCTGTTTGCGCTAAGTCATCCTCTTTTAAGTTTACGCCGAATGTATGTTGTACGAAAACTTGAAGTGTAATTTTGTCCAATGAATCCAAACCCAAATCCATTTCAAGATGATCGTTAGGTATAATTTCTCTTTTCTTTTCATCAAGAAAATATTGTTTTAATATTTTGTATTCGTTGAATTCAGGTTCAGCAATTTGAATATTTCCCTTCCCTTTTTTCATCGCTAATGAACTCAGCATAAATCTTTTTAACTTAAGCAGACGTGTGCGCGGAAGTTCTTCAGTTACAATTGCGAAACTTAAAACTCTTTTATACGGAGAAGCATTTTTATTATACTTATCAATCACATCCCACTTAATCACGTCTTCAATTTCCTCAATTGTTTTACCGGCAAATTTTTGAATCTGCGGCACCACAATTGCTTTAAGCTGTTCGTCTTCCAAGTAAACACCAACTTCATTTACAAGTTCGGATGATTCAGCAATTTTTTTCTCAACTTCGTCTGGAGTAATATTTTTACCGCTCGGTAAAACAATTAATTCCTTGGCTCTGCCGGTTATTCTTAAAAAACCTTCATCATCAATTTCGCCAAGATCACCGGTATGCAGCCAGCCGTCTTTTAATACTTCGTTTGTTTCTTCCGGTTTATTATAGTAGCCCTGCATTATATTTTCACCGCGTGCAATTACTTCACCGTCGGCAATTTTAATTTCAACTCCGGGCAATGCCTCGCCGGGTGAGCCTATCTTTACTCTGCCCGGACGAGTAAAAGTTATCATCGGTGCAGCTTCTGTCATTCCGAATCCTTCGAGAACTTCAAAGCCAAGTGTGCGCAAATCTTTTGCGGTTTCTTCATTAAGCTTTGCACCGCCGCAGACTAAATATTTTACATGTCCACCGAATTTATTTTGTACTTCAGCAAAAATTTTGTGTGATAGTTTTTTTGAATCGACTTTTGCACAGACTTTGAAAAGTAATTTAGCTATCCCCTTCTTATTAATTTTATCTTTAATACCTTTAACAATTTGATCGTAAAATCGAGGGACACCGATTATGATGGTAATTTTATTGTTCTGTAAAGTCGCCATTATATCATCAGAGGCAAGTGAAGGGGAGAAAGCAATTGTACCGCCTGTATTTAATGGGGCAACCATTGTTCCAAGCAGCGGAAAGATATGATGCAGCGGAAGCAGAACCATTGTTCTTTCATTTTCATTATAAATATTAACCTCTTCGGAAACACCTTTTATATTTGCATGAATATTTTGATATGAAAGCATTACCCCTTTCGGACTACCGGTTGTACCGGATGTATAAATTATAACCGCAGTTTTTGACCTGTCCGGTTCTGTTAATGATTCTACTTCTTCTTTTTCATCTGCGATCTGTTGTTCATCCAAACAAATTGCTTTTGGCGTGTAGCTTATTTTTTTTATTGCGGATTCAATTACATTTTTCGTTCCGTTAGAATAGAACACGACTTCCGGTCTGCAGTCATTTAAAATGTAAGCCACTTCATCGGAGGTCGAGAGATAATCAATTGGAACTGCAATGGAATTGTTTTTCCAAATAGAATAAAATGCGAATACCCATTCAGGCCGGTTCTCAGAAAAAATAGCTGCTTTGCTAACATCATCGGCGTATTGCTTGGCGTATGCATTAACATTGGTTAAAAGATGGTTGTAAGAGTAGATTGTATCTTTCCAGACTAAAGCTGTTTTATTTTTATTTGTGATCAATTGAAAACTCCATAAATGCAAAAAAATCAAATAATTTTACGCATATAAATTTTGATAGTAAAGAATAAAAAAAATCATTTTAGGTGAATTATAAATAATTATTTTAGCGACGCTAATTTCTCAATTTATTTTTTAGGGCTCAGTTCTAATTATAACAGCAATTATTCTTCAACCCCGCTGGGGTTGGGGTTACTGTCATTTCCTTTATTCCATAGGATTCTCCTATGGTTATTTATATTTGACTACTTCGTAGTCGTATAAAATTACCCCGAAGTTATTCCGTTGAAAGTCAAGTTTATTTATCTGTATTTTTTATTATTTTTTGTATCAATTGGAATGATTCTTACGTTCCAATTGATACTATTATTTTTGATAAAATAGAATACTTTTACTATGTTT
>JABFGH010000055.1 GCA_013112585.1 Ignavibacteriota bacterium
TCGACCTGGTCGGAAAGGCCAGGATGGGCGTGAAGCCGTCGCATCTGCGGCCGTGGGCCCAGATCTTCTCCTTCCCAGAGGGAGAAAATCCCGATGATCTCTCCTTCTCAAAAGGAGAGATCATCAACGCCGCCATAAGCGTTTTCTGGAGAACAAGATGAAGTCGATCTCGGCGCATCTTGCTGAGTCCGTTGGCGGCGCCGCTTCCGGAGGGCACCGAACGCAGACTCCTAGCAGCCCGTTGAAAAAATCACCGGTGGCGAGGACGAGTCTTCGTGATCGAGATCAAGGCGCACAGGACGAGTCGTATTGGTCGATACGGCGAGTTCTGTGCAACGCCGAGATCGGCCACGATGACCGGCCGCAGCCCTGGTCAGTTTTTCGACGGGCGGCTAGGCGACGGTCGTCATCGGGATGCGACGTGCCGGCAAGACGACGTTTCTCCATCAGGTCCGCCAGCAGCGATTGGCCGCTGGAGTGTCCCGGGATCAACTCCCCTACCTCGACTTCGAGGACGAGCGTCTGGCGACATTCAGCGTCGAGGAGTTCGACTCACTCGTCGAAGAGTACTACCGGCGCTTTCCCGGTTATCGCCGACAGGAGACCGTGACCTGGTGCTTTGACGAGATCCAGGTTGTCCCGGGGTGGGAACGATTCGTGCGTCGCCTGCTCGACACCGAGAAGGTCGAGGTCTTCGTCAGCGGCTCGTCGGCCGCGCATCTTTCCCGCGAGATTGCCACCGCGATGCGCGGGCGCGCCTGGGAAGTCGTGATCTTTCCGTCCAGCTTCGGTGAGTATCTGAGTCATCGCGGGCACGATCTGCCGGATCGACTCGATCTCCTCTCCGCGCCGCAACGATCCGAAATGCAGAGTTCCTTCCGGGAGTACCTCTCGACAGGTGGATTCCCCGAAGCTCAGGGACTCGATCAACGCGATCGCTTCAGGCTTCTCGGAGACTACGTGGACGTGGCCATCTTCCGTGACGTGGTGGAGCGACACCGGGGGGGAGTGTTACGCTGGCGGCCGGCTCGGGTTTCCTGGATTCACAACCCACCATTCTCCAGGCGTCCGAAGAACGCGGAGGTTTCATCAGAATGAGAAACCGTGTCAGGTCGCACTCGGCCCTGGTCGTCACACTCGTTCTCGTCTCGATACCGTCGATCGGCACTGCCCAGGTCACCCAGATCATCGACAAGTTCGGGGATGGGGCGGGAAACAGGCTCAACGATCCTCTAGGCCTTGCGCTGGACGGCTCGGGCAATATCTACGTGTCGGGTGTATTGAGCGACAACGTGTTCAGAATCACACCGGGCGGGACGATCACCGAGCTCGTCGACTGGACGGGTGACGGGTTGGGGAACATGCTCGTTGGACCCACGGATATCGCGGTGGACGGATCTGGAAACGTCTACGTCGCGTGTCTGGTTAGCGACAACGCATTCAAGATCACGCCTGCAGGCGTGATCACCGAGCTCATCGATGCGACCGGTGACGGGCTGGGAAACACGCTCCACAATTGCGTCGGTATCTCGGTCGATGGCTCAGGCAATGTCTATGTGTCGGGAAGGCTGAGTGACAATGCATTCAAGATCACTCCTGGAGGGGTGATCACCGAGCTCATCGATGGGACGGGTGACGGGCTGGGAAACACGCTCGATGGACCTGGAGAGATCGCCCTGGACGGATCCGGAAATGTCTACGTCGCGTGCATCTTCAGCGACAACGTGTTCAGGATCACGCCTGGAGGCGTGATCACCGAGATCATCGACGCGACCGGTGACGGAGCGGGGAATCCGCTCAGCAGCGCGCGGGGCCTCGCTGTCGATGGATCGGGCACTGTCTACGTGTCAGCAGACGGCAGCTCCAACGTATTCGAGGTTTCCGACCCGGCCGGGGCGAACACGATCACCGAGATCATCGACTCAACAGGAGACGGTATGGGGAATCCGCTCTACTTTGCGACTGGCGTCGTCGCGGACGCGGCGGGGGAGGTCCACGTTGCGGGGTGGGGCAGCGACAACGTGTTCAGGATCACGCCGGGCGGAGTGATCACCGAGATCATCGACGCGACCGGTGACGGAGCGGGTCATCTTCTCGACGATTCCTACAAGGTTGCACAGGACCCGGCGGGAAGCATCTATGTGACGGGTAGCTTCAGCGACAACGCTTTCCGGATCTGTTTCGGCTCGTTCACGCCGTACGGATCAGCGTGCTCCGGTTCAGTTGGGGGCAGTCCCCCGGAGCTCTCGGGTTCCGGATGTCTGGCAGTCGGTCAGGATGCCACCCTTCAGGTCACGGGCGGCACGGCCAACGGACTCGGAGGCCTGTTCTTCGGAGCCAGCCAGACCGCCATCCCGGCCCCATGGGGATGCACGGTCCTGGTGACCCCGGGGAGCTTTGCATTGCTGTTCATGCTGGATGGCACCGGTTCGGTGTCGGTCGCCGGATCTGTTCCGCCGTCCGCGTCGGGTCAAAGAGCCTTCGTGCAGGCCTTCCTGCAGGACTCGAGTGTGGCAGGTGGATTCGCCACGACGAGCGGGCTCGAGATCGAGTTCCCTTGATGACGGGATGGATTGAATCTCAGGATGTGGCTGATCGTCGGATGCGAGCTCGTGAAGTCAGCAGGCGTCAAGAGCGCGATCTGACCTTCGCTGCACCGTGATGCACTGGCTGGTGCCCGGTCAGGTGGCGTTGTTGCGATCGGCCGGGAGCGAACACACTTCAAGAGAATGGCCGGGTCGCCGTGCCGCGCATCGAACCGCCGCAGATCTCCTTCAACCTCCCCGCCAGCACCTCGTAGTCCTCGGCGCTGTTGTAGAGCTGTGCGGACAACCGCAGGACCCGCTTCGGCGGGGCGGGCCAGGGGGAGATCGGTACCTCGATCTTGTGCTCGTGCCAGAGCTGTGCGCCGAGCGGGTCGACGTACAGGGG
>JABFGH010000056.1 GCA_013112585.1 Ignavibacteriota bacterium
CATAAAAGAAATCACAGGAAGATCAATGAAAGTTGTGAGAGAATATATTAAATTATACAAGGATTTAAATCCCGAGGAAGCAAAAAATGATTAAAAAGACCTCAGGGGACAAATGACACTATTGTAAATAATATTCAAGGATTTAACCTCTACTGTTTTTAAAAACTTTGGAGGTTTATCGCCATTATTTTATTTTCATTTTATAAGGGATTCCTATATCTTTGTTCTGTTTTAATATTAATACTATTGGAAAAATGGACTATAAAGAACTCGCCCAAAAGGCAATTGACGCAAAATCAAAAGCAGTAGCAACATATTCTAACTTTCATGTTGGTTCCGCAATATTAACCAAAGCAGGCAAAATTTATCAAGGTGCTAATATTGAAAATTCATCTTATGGATTAACGATCTGCGCAGAACGCACAGCAGTATTTACCGCCGTACTGGATGGTGAAAGAGAATTTGAAGCTGTTGCAATCGCATCCGATCTTGATGGTTTTTGTTCCCCCTGCGGTGCATGCCGCCAGGTTCTGTTAGATCTATGCGGAAAGGATGTTGACATTGTTTTAGTTGACAGCAAATCAAATTTAAGAACTTATAAACTGCAAGAACTAATCCCTCATTCCTTTGGGGAGGAGAATCTGAAATAATATGATGGAGACAAAGCCTCATTCAATGCCGCAGGAAACCGGCTGGATAGAAGTTATTGCCGGATGTATGTTCAGCGGAAAAACCGAAGAGTTGATACGGCGATTAAGAAGAGCCATGATTGCGAAACTAAAGGTTAGAATATTCAAACCAATTATTGACACCAGGTATTCGAGCAATAAAATTGTTTCGCACAGCGAGCAGGCATTACCATCAACACTTGTCGATTCGCCGCATGAGATATTGGATTTAGCGGAAGATGCACAGGTAGTAGGTATTGATGAAGCACAGTTCTTTAACGGGGATTTGGCGGATGTCTGCAACGAACTTGCTAATAGAGGAAAGCGCGTAATTGTCGCCGGTTTAGATCAAGATTATACCGGCGTTCCCTTTGAGCCGATACCTCACCTTCTTGCTGTATCAGAATACATTACTAAAACACTTGCAATTTGTGTTGTGTGCGGTAATCCCGCCGATAAAACTCAGCGCAAAACTGCTTCCTCGGAAAGAGTTCTGGTGGGTGCGGCTGATAGTTACGAAGCACGATGCAGAAAATGTCATTACATTCCTCAATCAGAATAAGGATTTTAAATGGACGTGGTTTCAATACTGAGGGGAATAATTGGCTTAGCTGTTTTAGTTGGAATAGCTTATCTGTTTTCGAATAATAAAAAAAATATTAATTGGAAATTAGTCGGAACAGGTTTAAGCATACAATTTGTTTTTGCAATACTAATTTTGAAGGGTGAGGCTTTAGGTGAATTTTTTGCACCACTAGGCTGGGTTAAAGAGTTTTTCAGATTTGTAAGCAGTTTTTTTGTTGTTGTATTAAACTTTACAACCGAAGGCGCAAAATTTGTTTTCGGCGATTTTGCAATTAGTCCCGGTGAACCGCAAAGTATGGGATTCTTCTTTGCGTTTCAAGTTCTTCCTACAATTATATTTTTTGCAAGTTTAATGGCGGTACTCTATCATTTTGGAATAATGCAGAAAGTTGTACAGGCAATGGCTTGGGTGATGGCAAAACTTATGGGTACAAGCGGTGCAGAATCTTTATCAGCCACTGCAAATATTTTTGTGGGACAAACAGAAGCACCATTAATGATTCGTCCTTTTTTAAAGGGAATGACTAAAAGCGAGTTGCTGACTGTTATGACAGGCGGAATGGCGACTATAGCAGGCGGAGTAATGGCGGCATATATTCAAATGCTGAGCGGTTCTTATGCCGCTGCTCACGGGGTGCCGCTGCAAGAAGCACAATTACTATTCGCAACCCACTTACTCGGCGCAAGTGTAATGGCGGCTCCCGCGGCTTTAGTGCTTTCAAAAATAATTCATCCTGAAGTTGAAGTACCGGAAACAAAAGGTACTGTAAATGTTCACATTGAAAAAACAAATTCAAATTTTATTGATGCTGCCGCAACCGGTGCTGCTGATGGAGTAAAGTTAGCTCTTAACGTCGGCGGAATGCTTATCGCTTTTATTGCTTTAATTGCCATGGTGAATTGGATATTAGAATATTTTGGCGGAGTGTTTGGATTGAATGAATATTTTGTAGCAACATTCGGCAAACCATTTAACATGCAATTAATATTAGGAATGGTTCTTCAATTTTTAGCTTATGCAATCGGCGTTCCCTGGGAAAGTGCACTAGAGTTTGGAAGTTTGATCGGAACCAAAGTAGTTCTAAATGAATTTGTTGCATACTTTGATTTGAGCAGTTTAATTCAGATGAAAGAATTAGTAAATGAAAAAGCAATTTTAATGGCAACATTTGCACTCTGCGGTTTTGCAAACTTCAGTTCAATTGCAATTCAGATTGGCGGTATTGCTCCTTTGGCTCCGAATCAAAAAGCAAATTTGGCAAAACTTGGTATGCGTGCACTTCTCGGAGGAGTACTGGCTACATTGATGACGGCTACTTTAGCCGGTATGCTTTTTTAGTTTTTAAATGTCATTGTGAATCCCGAATATTTTATCGGGATGAAGCAATCTCAGGATTGAGTGTATAGTCCTGAAATAGGTTGACTAAAAAAGTCAACAAAAACCAGGACAAAAGTATGAAAAAACAAAAAAGAAAGTATAGTGAATCCTTTAAAATAAAAGTAATAAACTCGGTTTTAGAAGGAAAA
>JABFGH010000057.1 GCA_013112585.1 Ignavibacteriota bacterium
TACCAACCGGCGTCGGTTCGCTGGGGAGTCATCCTCGCCAGCGCCGCGCTGTTGCTCGGCGGTGTCGTTCTCGTCATCTCCTGGTTACGAGCGAACCGTTCCAGAGTCGATCTTTAGTCGAACTCAAGAAAAGCTTGCCCCCGGTCGAAATAGACTCCATCCAGGTCTTATGGTGAAGCCGCGTGGTCGCGGCGGAGCGGCAAACCCAGGCCGATGATTCTGCTGGAGGCGGCGATGGCCAGCGAGCGGACCGACTACCTGAAGCTCATTCGGGGCAAGATCGATCAGGACGAGTTCCGGGAGCAGCACTGGGAAGGGAGCCTGGAGAACTACCTGGCTCTCATCCAGGACAACCCCCTGATCGTCCGCAACGCGTATCAGCGCCTGTACGACATGATCCTGTCGTACGGCTTCGAGCCGCGGACCGATCTCGGCGACGACGTCTACCACTACGCATTCTTCGACGATCCGATCGACGGCGGCAAGGACGCCGTGTTCGGCCTCGACGAATCGCTCACCGACATGGTCGGCAACATCAAGTC
This sequence comes from Ignavibacteriota bacterium, assembly GCA_013112585.1. Lineage (GTDB taxonomy): Bacteria > Bacteroidota > Ignavibacteria > Ignavibacteriales > Melioribacteraceae > IGN16. The sequence continues at coordinate 543 of JABFGH010000057.1, forward strand.
GGCGGCCTTCGGCTACGGCGTCGAGAAGCGCGTGCTGATGCTTCACGGCCCGGTCGGCTCGTCCAAGTCGACCATCGCCCGGTTGCTGAAGAAGGGCGTCGAGGCGTACTCCCACATCGCCGAGGGATCGCTCTACTCCTTCGAGTGGCAGATCGAGGAAGACGGCGAGTGGGAGAAGTGCCCGATGCACGAGGAACCGCTGATGCTGGTTCCCGAGCCTGCCCGCTCGGAGATCATCGAAGATCTCAACAAGCGCCGGGCGGCGGAGTATCGCCTGCGCCTGGTGGGCGACATGTGCCCGTTCTGCCGCTACCACTACAGCAGCCTGCTGGAGCGCTACGACGGCGACTGGGAGAAGCTCCTGGGCCACATCAAGGTGACCCGCCTGCTGCTGTCGGAGAAGGACCGCATCGGCATCGGCACATTCCAGCCGAAGGACGAGAAGAACCAGGACTCCACCGAGCTGACCGGCGACATCAACTACCGCAAGATCGCCATGTTCGGTTCCGACTCCGATCCCCGGGCGTTCAACTTCGACGGCGAGTTCAATGTCGCCAACCGCGGGGTGATCGAGTTCATCGAGGTGCTCAAGCTGGACGTGGCGTTCCTCTACGACCTGCTCGGCGCGTCGCAGGAGCATTCGATCAAGCCGAAGAAGTTCGCCCAGACCTATATCGATGAGGTCATCATCGGCCACACCAACGAGCCAGAGTACAAGAAGCTGCAGAACAACGAGCTGATGGAGGCGTTCCGCGACCGGACGATCAAGATCGACGTGCCGTACAACGTCAAGCTCGAGGACGAGGTCCGGATCTACGAGAAGGACTTCAACACCCGCTCGGTGAGCAAGCACATCGCTCCCCATACCATCGACGTGGCGGCGATGTGGGCGATCCTGACCCGGCTGGACGAGCCGAAGAACGCCAGCCTGACGCTGATGCAGAAGCTCAAGCTGTACGGCGGCAAGACCCTGCCCGGATTCACCAAGGACAACGTCCGCGAGCTGCGCGAGGAGTCCGCCCGCGAGGGGATGGAGGGGATCTCACCGCGTTACATCCAGGACAAGATCTCCAATGCCCTGGTGCGGGACGGCGAGCCGTGCATCAATCCGTTCATGGTGTTGAACGAGATCGAAGAGGGCCTGCAGCATCACTCGCTGATCAACAGCGAAGAGGTGAAGAAGCGCTATCGGGACCTGCTGACCGTGGTCAAGGAGGAGTACGAGGACATCGTCAAGAACGAGGTGCAGCGCGCCATCTCGGCGGACGAGGAGTCGATCGCCCGGCTTGCCGGCAACTACATCGACAACGTCAAGGCGTACACCCAGAAGGAGAAGATCAAGAACAAGTACACCGGCCGGGACGAAGAGCCGGATGAGCGGCTGATGCGTTCGATCGAGGAGAAGATCGGCATCACCGACAGCCGCAAGGACGACTTCCGCCAGGAGATCATGAACTACATCGGCGCGCTGGCGCTGGAGGGCAAGACCTTCACCTGGAAGTCGAATGAACGCCTGCAGAAGGCGCTCGAACTCAAGCTGTTCGAGGACCAGAAGGACACCATCAAGCTCACCAGCATCGTGTCCACCGTGGTCGACCGTGACACCCAGGAGAAGATCGACGTGGTCAAGTCACGGATGATCAAGAACCACAACTACTGTGAGATCTGCGCCACCGACGTGCTCAACTTCGTGGCCTCGATCTTCGCCCGAGGCGACACCAAGGAAGAAGAGTGAGCCGTGCCGCGCGAGGATAGGTTGGCGCTGCGCAAGATCGATAAGGATCGCAATCGGTTCAACGAGATCGTCCGGGGCAAGATCAAGCAGGATCTGAAGAAGTACGTCAAGCATCACGAGATGCTCGGGCGCAAGGGCAAGAACATCGTTTCGATCCCCATGCCCCAGATCCAGCTGCCGCACTTCCACTACGGACCCAACCCGCAGGGCGGAGTGGGCCAGGGGGAAGGTGACTCCGGCAGTCCGGTCGACGGTGGCGACGGAACCGGCAACGCGGGAGATCAGCCGGGGCGTCATTCCATCGAGGTCGAGGTCACGCTGGAGGAGTTGGCGGAGATCCTGGGTGAAGAGCTCGAGTTGCCG
>JABFGH010000058.1 GCA_013112585.1 Ignavibacteriota bacterium
AAACATAGTAAAAGTATTCTATTTTATCAAAAATAATAGTATCAATTGGAACGTAAGAATCATTCCAATTGATACAAAAAATAATAAAAAATACAGATAAATAAACTTGACTTTCAACGGAATAACTTCGGGGTAATTTTGTACGACTACAAAGTAGTCAAACCATATGTGAATCCTATGGAATAAAGGTAATTGCATATAACTGCAACCCCAACGGGGTTGAAAAATAATTGCTGTTATAATTAGAACTTAGCCGTAAAATTATACCTTCAATACATAGTCACAACTTTGTAATTTGTTTTTTTCCAGCCAAGTCTTAATTTTAAGTCCAAATTTATTGTAAAGTTATTTATGAATCTTTCATTTTTTTTCAAGTTAAAAAAGTATTTAAATTTTTCAACTCCGACTTCTATAATACTTATTATTATAATCTCAATAGCGATTCAATTTATTTTATATCTACTTGGATTTTTTTCAATCTCAGCTGATGAATCTGACAGAAGTATTCAGGCATATAATTGGGCAATTGGTAATCCTGTTTATGATGCATCCTGGTTGCCGCTTCATCGAATAATTTTAGGAATTGGGTTTAAAGTACTACCAGATATTTTTTGGCTGCCTAGATTTATTAATTACTTTTTTGGAATTCTTCTTCTTCCCCTAATGGCATGGTTATCACAATCATTATTTCATTCAAAAAAAAATACAATATTATCAACATTACTTGTTTGTTTTTTCTTTCCGAGAATTATATTGTCATCAGTACCATTAACTGAAAGTATTTTCATCACATTTATAATTTCAGGCATTGCTTTATTTGTAAATTGGTTAACTGCAAAGCAGAATTTATATTTAATACTCGCTTCAGTATTATTTCTTTTAGGAAGCGCTATCAGGTATGAAGGTTGGATTTTCTCTGCAAGCTTTGGACTTTTAGTTACTTACCTTTTAATATCTAAAAATTATAATATTGGGATTAAATATTATTTTGTAATTCTAGTTATAATTTCAAGCTTCCCGGTATATTGGTTATACTATCATTCTATTGAGAGTGGAGGTGCATTCAGCTTTTTATATTCAGCAACTGACAATTATACTTCTTCACATGGCGGTTCCTTTAAAAAGCAATTTTTGAACAGCTTATTTCCTCAATTCACTTTTCAAAATCTTGTGTCACTAAATTTTTTAGGTTTAATTCCATTCTTCTTTCTTTTAAAAAAAGATATGAAGATAAAATTATTTAGCATTATTGTTTTAACATCCTTTTCGATAATGGTGCTGGCTACTAGTATTGGCAAGGCTCTTCCAAGCCATAATTTTTGGAGAATTCCGGCAGTATGGAGTTTTATCCTTATACCATTTACTGCATATTTTTTATTGAATATTAATGAGTACTATAAAAAACCTAAACCTCAAATAAAATATTTATTATTAATTCTGTTTATTGTTTTTAATCTCTTAATGACGTCTTATGAAGTAAACAAAAGGTCTAGTTTTACAGAAGTACAAATTCAAACTGGCAAGTATTTAGAAAAAATATTAGATCGGGACAAAAACATTAAAGTATTAATTGAAACTTCAAGCTGGGATTACCCAAATATTCTTGTCGCATCTCAACACCCGAATAACTTTTTATTAAACACCGGGGTAAATCCTAAAATTCCCGGTAAATCAATTTTGTCCGATAGTACGAGTCTTGAGCAATTGAATAATAGAAACATAAAATATTTCTTATTCAAATCACATGGACTTAGAAAAATCCTCAATGAAAAAAATGATTTTGATATGGTTAAAGTATTTGGAGAATGGTTTATCTACAAACTAAATTTGGTTGATTGAATTTAGCTTAGGTGGAAAATTATTCTAGATTGAACATTTATTGATTTTAACTCCTGTATCTTTGTATATCCGGGAAAGTTAAAGCTCTTGAAACCATTTAATATTTCCGCAACCACTTTGAGTTTGTGTCAAAATAAAAAGGGCTGATAATAACAACCGAAACTAAAACGAAGCTACCTAACAATTGTAGGAAAGTGTTGAGTATTGAAATTCAAACACGAGTTTTGTTCAGCTTAATTTTTTTATGACTCACACTCAATTTAAATTTATCAGTTTAAAAATCACTTACAATAGTGTCATTTGTCCCCTGAGGTCTTTTTAATCATTTTTTGCTTCCTCGGGATTTAAATCCTTGTATAATTTAATATATTCTCTCACAACTTTCATTGATCTTCCTGTGATTTCTTTTATG
>JABFGH010000059.1 GCA_013112585.1 Ignavibacteriota bacterium
CGCCGAGTAGGTCGAAGGGAGTTTCACCCTTCAACCTCTCACAGAACCGTACGTGACAGTCTCCCGTCATACGGCTCGTGTTATTCAATAATATTTTTAACAATAGCCTATTTGCCAATGATAAAATAGTTTGGGATTTTCTTGTTTTATCAATGCGAGTTTCTTTACCGTTTTTCGATAACCGATTTTGTATTTCTTGCTTATCCATTTCATCAACTTCAATTCTATTTTCATCATTACGTTTCTTAGGCTTCTCTTGCTGTATATGCTGTAGTAGTTTATCCAGCCTCTGATTTTTGGATTGAAGTGTTTCGATATGGCTGATATTTCTATTTGAGTATATCTCCATATCTTCGCACTTCTTATTACTTCCCTTATTTTCTTCTGGCTCGATTGACTTATTTCCGCCGTGAATGCCATAAAAAGTTTTCCGTCTATTTTGCTTTTCCTTCCTCTTGGTTGATAACTGAATCCGAGAAAGTCGAACTTAACTTTTTCTTGCTTTTCTTTTCGGCGATAGTCTTTGCAGTATATTATTGCCGTCTTTTCTTCTTTGATTTGCAGCTTTACTTCTGCCAACCTTTCCCGTACGGCTCGTAAGACTTCTTCGGCTTCTGCTTTGCTGTTGCAGTGGATGATTATATCATCTGCATATCTTACAAAGCTTACTGCCCGATAGTGTTTTGTCAGCCACACATCTAGTGTGAAGTGAAGATAGAGATTTGCTAACAAGGGACTTATTACTCCTCCTTGAGGTGTGCCTTTACCTTGTTTTTGTTTCAGTCTGCCGTCAATCTGTTGTATCGGCATCTCTAACCAGCGCTCTGTGTACATCTTAACCCACTTTTCTTTCATTACGTGGCTTACTGCTTTGAGCATCAGCTCATGGTCTATCTCATCGAAAAAGTTACTTATGTCCATATCTATCACCCAATCTTGCTTGTAGCAATTTTGTCTGACTTCTTCTATGGCTTGATGAGCACTTTTCAATGGTCTATATCCATATGAGTTTTTATGGAAGATTTTCTCTATCCTTTCTTCCATATATTCCTTAACTACTTGTTGGGCTATTCTGTCTCGTAGTGTTGGAATGCCTAACTTTCTTTTCTTTCCGTCTTTCTTCGGTATTTCTACTTCTCTTAACGGTTGTGGGTAATAGCTCCCGGAGGATAGTCTATTCCATATGACATACAAGTTTCTGTCGGTCTGTTTTTCAAAGTCTGTCCAACTCTCGTTGTCTATACCTGAGGCTTTTCCTCCTTGTTTTACCTTTTGGTACGCTTTTTCTACCCACTGATACTCTATAGGTATTGTTTTTCCTATTTGTAATTCCATTATAAATCTTCCCACGCCTTTTCGTGGTTGTTTATTTTGAACGTTACTGAATAACCTAAGCCCTTCGCTACTTTCCTCTTTCAAGGATTATCTTAACTACTATGGCTTAGTCCGACTCCCATCTTTTCTATTGGTATTGCCTTTAGCTTCCCATGATGGGTATCCCGTGTTCCGTAATAAAGCCTATCTTAAAGTCATCTCGCCTGTATAACGGTGGGCACATAGCCAGTAAATAGGTTTCCGCTATGCCTACCCCGTTTTTCTTCTCAACGGAGATTGTTTCTACATCCTTCGCATAATGCGATTTTGCCCGACAACTTTTGCGTTTTCGTTACTTCTTCAGCGATTCATTTGCATTGATCTCTTCAAGACTTACCTGATTCTTTTTCTGAACCTTTTCTCTGTCCGTTCACCACAACAGTCTTACGACTTTTGCAGCGCAGAGCGGTTTGGTAACTCCGCCTATACAGCGTTACCGATACTTCGTCCCGATTGCTTTTGGGATTGTATCATCTTTATTACAGCATGTCAAAGAGCTTTTCTTTAACTTCACGGCACAA
>JABFGH010000060.1 GCA_013112585.1 Ignavibacteriota bacterium
ACCGGAGATGATCCATGCGGATTCGCGCTGCCATTCTGTCCTGCCTCGCCCTCCTGACCCCACTCACTGCCTTCGGCGGGACCTTGATGGTCCCGCCGAAGGCAGTGAGTGGGGTCAGGAGGGCGAGGCAGGACAGAATGGCAGCGCGAATCCGCATGGATCATCTCCGGTTCGAATCGTGGGTTCGGGGGTTCGGGGGCCCGACATCATAACGGAGAAGCTGCCTCGGGTGTGCTGGCCTCCGAGCGTCATTTTCCTGGCACAGCCCTGCTGCACGCGACGAGCCCCCTTCGGCTGTCACTCCGCGGGGGGCTCGCGTCCCGGATCCGTTACTTCGTTGCTCCTCAGTCGATCTCCGGCGCCTGGCCGGGTCCGCCGGTGCCGTACACCGTGCCGGCGTCATTGGCCATGTTGCCATTGCCGCAGTAGTCGAGACGGGACTTCTTGAAGGTGCAGGCTGTGGCAATCGTGCCGGTACTGCCGACGCTGTTGTCGAACCCTTCGGCGACACAGTCCGTTGCCTTGCACTCGTTGAAGGCGTTGCCGGCGCCGTCGATGTCGAAGCCATCCTTGCCGGCCCTCGTCGCCACGCACTTGTTGATGTTGTTGCCGTCCCCCTCGATCAGGAACGCGTCGAACAGGCAATCGGTCACATTGTTCTGGTGCAGCGTGTTGTTGTTGCCGGTGGCGGTACAGGCGGTTCCACCGATGTACTTCATCTTGTTGTAGCGGATCCAGACGCCGTCGCCGTCGTGATCGATCGCGTCATAGGCGATGCTGTTCATCGTGTTCGACTCGATCCTGGCCGTTCCGCCGCCGGTGGCGTTGCCGGTGGTGCCGATCGAGGCACTGTTGTAGGCGCACCCCTTGAAGCTGTTGTTCATGATCATGAAGTCGTCGCCGATGACACCGACCACGTAGCCATCGAGGAAGTTGCTGAAACGGTTCTGCTTCACCTCGGCTCCGTTGCCGGTGCAGAAGATGCCGTAGGTGTACTCGTCGTTGAACCGGCCCATCTTGTTCTTGTTGACGGAACAGTTGTTGCCGACGACCTCGACACCGTAGGTCGCTTCACCGCCGCCGCCCATGTCGCTCATGCTGTTCTTCTCGACCAGCGCGCCGTTGCCGTTGACACCTACGCCGAAGGTGTCGGTGTCCGCTCCTGCATTGCATCCACGCAGCTTGTTGCGGGTGATGATGGCATCGTTGCCCGACACGTAGATCGCGGACAGGCTGCTGTCGTAGTCGTTCAGGGTGTCAATCACGTTCTTGTCGATCACCGCCCGCTCGCCGGTGACATGGATGCCGTCGGTGACGTCGTAGTTGATCGTCATCAGCTTGTTGCCGCAGATCTCCGCGTCGTCGCAGTTGCTGGCATTGATGACCTTGCCGTCGAGATAGCCGTACATGATCTTGTTCTTCTTGATCTTCGGCGCGCCGGCATTGTTGACGTCGATGGTCATGTAGTCCTGGCAGCTGTCCATGACGTTCTGCATCACCTTGGCTGTTCCGCCGCCCTCGGCGTCGATGTAGATCCCGGCGTAGTAGTTGTTCACCATCTTGTTCTTGGTGACCGAGGCGTCCGGGCCGTAGATCTCGATGGTGAAGTCGCTGCCCTGAAGGTTGTAGAAGTCATTGCTCTGGACCCTGGCACGGGCACCGTCCACCCAGACCCCATCGGCGCAGCTGCGGAACTTGCAGCCGGACACCTTGGCATCGTCGCCGGTGATCGAAACCGCCCGCAGGCCGTTCTGGAACTCGATGTTCTTGACCACCACATTGTTCGCGGTGCAGGTCAGCTGAGCCGCTTGGGAGCCGCTGACGAACCCGTCCCAGATCGTCCCCTTC
>JABFGH010000061.1 GCA_013112585.1 Ignavibacteriota bacterium
TATTTAGTAGTCCCGGTGGGCGGGTATGGTGGGAAACTCGTGCACATTGGTACACAGGGACGTTTCAAAAATACATTGAACAGGTTATCGCCGCTACTCCTATTCAACATACGATGTACCAAAAAAATGAAAGTTACATCTAACAAGGGGATCAACCTGACCGGTTACAGTGCGCTTTTCCGATGTGCCTGTATTTTCACATCTCCAAAGCGCACTGTAACCGGCAGGTTATCCCAACGTTAGGCCGCAGGGGACACGACAACGGTTCGTTTAGGCTGGAAAAATGGATTTTGAAATCGTAGGAACAATCGAGGAAATCGAAACTTTTGCTTCCGGCCGTGGAATTCGCGAGCTATCTCGACTAAATAGGGTATATGGCCCGGGAAACTGGCGGAAACGAAAAGGCGTCTGTGAGGTTAAACTTGGCGACGGGGCGATAGTGAAAGTGGAGCTTCACTGGTATGAAGCAAGCGGAATTGGAAAGAAAGAATATAAGATCAAACGATACTTGGACTAATGCAGATGAAACAGCAGCTTGTAATATGCGTTGAGAATGAAGGATATGAAGCGTCGCTTGAAAAGCGAAAGCTATACGTCAAACTGAAAGATGAGGCTGCATCAAAGCATAACCAGATCAGAGTAATCGACGAATCCGGCGAAGATTACTTATTCCCGTCAAAATGGTTCGTCGAAGTTACCCTTCCGAAAGACACGGAACAGGCCGTGCTATCTGCGGCCTAACCAGGCGCTGAAGCTGACCCTTGACAGCATCCTCCCTACGCTGCCGCTCCAGTCCGGTGCTTTCAAGGCCAGCTTAGCTTCACGTTAGATTTGCGAATCAAATTGCACGGGTGAGAATTTGCCGGAGTAGGAATCAAGTCGTAGAAAGTCGTCAAGGTGCGCGCTACCGTCGCAGCCATCGAGTGTAGGAACCGAAGAAAATTCAGTAGCAAGCAAATCGGCGGACTCAGGCACTTTCCAGGGAATTCACCCGCCTTGACGTGCTGCGTTCATGTTTAGAGCGTCGTCTTCTCTTGCGGTCGGTAACGGCAGATGGAATCGGTGGTTTCGTTCGGCTATCTTGAAATGTAAGTGTCCCGCTGTCTAAGGAGCTACCGTGGAAAAGGAAGAGCACAAATCTAACCAGGTGCTGCAGCTGACCCTTGACAGCGTCCTCCCGTCGCTGCCGCTCTGGTCGGTTGCTGTCAAGGGCAGCTGAGCACAACGTTAGGTTGCTCGGACAATTTGTCATCTGTTGCTAAACAGGCAGGCAAGCAGAAGAACCATAGGTCGAAAATTCAATGGTTAGTTGTCGGCTTTGGTCCGCACTCGCATTGGCCGGAGTAGCCATCGGAAGTTTGGTGCTGGTCACAAACGTTCCGTCGGGAATTTGGCGCCCGGGCGCCGTAGCTTTAGAACGTCGGTGAATTCGGATTTGCGGTTCCAGCCGCGTTGACTTTGGTCCGCGCCCGTGATGCATCGGATGGTGGCCGTTCAAAAAGCCTGGCGTAGTGCGAAAGCGTTACGTTGGAAAGCTGGAAGCCGGTTGCCGTTGTTTTCTTTTGCTATTCTTGTTGTCATGCACACGTGTATGAAATCGCAACCTAACCAGGGGATCAACCTGACCGCTTACAGTGCGCTTTTCCGGTGTGCAGGTATTTTCACACCTCCAAAGCGCACTGTAATCGGCAGGTTATCCCTACGTTATATGGCGAAATGGGAATTTGCCGTTGTACAGGACGCGATCGAATCGCAATTACTTTCGGCCGAATAAGGAAAGCCATTTGATCGTTTAGTTCGTTGCGGGGATGTCACTTCGTATCAAAAGGCGTTAA
>JABFGH010000062.1 GCA_013112585.1 Ignavibacteriota bacterium
AAATAGTGCCAAATGACCCCTCAGAATATTAAATTTAGAAAAAAGACTGAGGAGTAAAATGGAACAAAGAAGAAGAGTATTAATCCGTAGACAAAATAAGAGCAGTGAGGGGGAGTTCATCTGGGAGTTAAAAAACTCCTATGAGCTATCCCCTAAGCTGAGTGAACAAATACTAATCACGGCAAAAGAAAGTTTACTCAGAGACAATCAATTAAGCGAAGGGCAAATAGAAGTAACCGTAATAGCAATCGAAGAAGGCTCAGGCAAACTGATTGAGAAGATGGGAAAGAAAAAAGTAAGGTTAACGATAGATAACGGATTAGAAGATATCGAAGTGATAAAAGAATATGGGCGTATAGGCTTACGCGAGATAAAGATAGAGCGTATAACAGAAGAAGCCATAGAACAAGGAGGAGTATTAAGTCAGGAAGATATAAGTAAATATTTATCAGTAAGTCTAAGGACAGTCAAACGAGATATCAGCAGAATAAAACAACGAGGTATAGAAGTTATAACACGCGGTTATCTTCATAACATAGGCAGAGGACAGACACATAAAGTAAAAATAATCGGGATGTACTTAGATGGGAAAACATACAGTGAAATAAAACTTATAGCAAGGCATAGCACGGGAGCAATAAAGCGTTACCTTGAAAGCTTCACAAAAGTGGTGATGGCACAAAGTAAAGGGATATATACAAAAAAAGAAATCAGCGCAGTAACGGGAATAAGTGAAGGATTAGTAAAACAGTATTTGGGTCTAATAAAAGAAAGTAAAAAGGATAAAATAAGAAGAGAAAATCTAAAAGATCTGATAACCAGGAACAGTTACCGTGCGGGGATAAAAAAAACAGCAAATCGTTATTCAAAGCCTCTGGGAGCTATGATGAGAGGCTCGTTATGAACTTGAATCCAATAAGAGACAGATATGAAAGTATAAAAAAACGAAACTTCAAAAGTGGGATAATAAATCTGTTGGAGAACGAATATAAAATACTTGGTTCAAGAAAAATCATTGAAATGCTGGCAGATGATTTAGAAAACTTACATAGAGAATATTACCCAAAACGAGAACAAGTAGGATTTGGAGAAATAGTATTTACAACAACAAAGGATGACGGACAAAGACAAAGTTATGGCAAGAAGACCGAAGATTATGGAACAACAACAGTAGTACTGCCATTGATAACGAAAGAAGATGTAGAACGAAGGATCTATTACAAGAAAGGCGATAGAAACAGCAACTACAAACACAGAGAAGCCAGGGATATAGAAACGATGGTAAGGTTACTCAAGAGTGCAAAACAGCAAGGTGGTCTATTAAGTGGAGCAGAGTTAAGTGTAATAATGAACAGAAGCTTAAGTACGTTAACAAAATATTTGAGAGCATACACAGAAAAAACTGGGGAGATATTGCCGTTAAAAGGATACGTTCTTGATCAAGGAAGCCTGCCAACACATAAAGGAATAATAATCAGTTTGTATGAACAAGGAAAAAGTCCGGCAGATATAGTAATCAATACAGGTCACAGTCAGGATGCAGTAGATAGATATATAAAACAATATGATCAGATAAAGAAGCTGCTAAGAAAAAAGATGGATGAAAAAGCCATAAAAGAAATCACAGGAAGATCAATGAAAGTTGTGAGAGAATATATTAAATTATACAAGGATTTAAATCCCGAGGAAGCAAAAAATGATTAAAAAGACCTCAGGGGACAAATGACACTATTGTAA
>JABFGH010000063.1 GCA_013112585.1 Ignavibacteriota bacterium
AAATAACGACAAATGTCGCCTCAAAAGTGTTAAATTAGCAAAAACAACAGAGGTGACCAATGCGAAAAAGTCGTAGAATATTAGCAAGAGAACAAATAAAAAGTTCGGAAGGAGAGTTCATCTGGGAGTTAGAAAACTCCTATGAACTCTCCCCGAAGTTAAGTTCGTTGATACTACAAACGGCCAAGGAGAGTTTACTAAGAGAAAATATTTTAAGAGAAGGACAAATAGAAGTAACAGTAATAGAGATAGATCAGCGAGCCGGCCAAGTAATCGAGAAAATGGCGAAGAAGAAAGTCCGGTTAACGATAGACAACGGAATAGAGGACAAAGAAATAAAGAAAGAGTTCGGAAGAATAAATTTACGTCAGATAAAAATAGAGCGTATCACCGAACAAGCCATAGAACAAGGCGGGGTATTAAGTCAAGAAGACTTATCAAAATATTTAAACTGCACTATACGAACCATACAGCGTGATATAAAACAGATCAGAGCCAAAGGTATAGAGGTAGTAACCAGAGGTTATCTTCATAACATAGGGAGATGTCAAACCCATAAAGTAAAAATAATAAGCATGCTTTTAGACGGTTTTACCTATAGTGAAATAAGAATAAGAACAAAACATTCAATAGGAGCGATAAAGAGATACATAGAAAGTTTTACGAAGGTATTAATGGCAGAGAGCCGTGGGATATATAGATCAAAAGAAATAAGTTTAGTAACCGGAATAAGCGAAAGCTTGGTAAAACAGTATAAAACACTGATAAGAGAAAGTAAGAAAGATAAAACGAGAAGAGAAAACCTAAAACAGTTAATAGAAAGAAACAGTTATAGAGAGCATATAAAAAAAACAGAAAAGAGCTATACAAAGCCTCAGGCAGCTATGATCGGAGGCTTATCATGAGTATAAATCCAACAAGAGACAGATATGAAAGTATCAACAAAAGGACGTTTCATCAGGCAATAATAAATCTGCTAGAAAATGAATATAAAATATTAGGATCAAGAAAAGTAATAGAGATGCTGGCAGATGACATAGAGGATTTACACAGAGAATTTTATCCATCAAGCAACAAAGTAGGCTTTGGTGAGATAGTATTTACAACAACCAAAGATGACGGACAACGGCAGAGCTACGGCAAGAAGACAGAAGATTATGCAACAGTAACAGTGACCTTACCGTTGATCACCAAAGAAGATGTAGAAAGAAGAATATATTTTAAGAAGGGAGACAGAAACAGCAACTACCGTCATAGAGAATCAAGAGACATAAAAACGATGGTAAGGTTATTAAAGGAAGCAAAGCAACAAGGCGGCTTGCTAAGCGGAGCAGAGTTAAGTGTGTTGATGAACCGAAGCTTAACAACGATAAGAAAATACTTAAACGCTTATAGAGAAAAAACCGGAGAGATACTGCCGTTAAAAGGCTATGTATTGGATCAAGGAAGTCTGCCGACCCACAAAGGGATAATAATAAATCTATATGAACAAGGAATATCGCCAGCCGATATAGTATTGAAAACCAGCCACAGTCAAGATGCCGTAGATAGATATATAAAACATTATGAACAAGTAAAGAAGCTGCTAAGAAAAAAGATCGATGAAAAAGCAATACAAGAAATAACCGGAAGATCGATGAAAGTAGTAAAAGAATATATTAAATTGTATTATGATCTAAATCCGGAAACAAATAAATAAAGGTAAATTTTACCAGGCGACAAATGTCGGTATTGTAA
>JABFGH010000064.1 GCA_013112585.1 Ignavibacteriota bacterium
AAATAGTATCAAATGATACCAAAGGAAAGAGTGTAAGAACAAATTTATTGGTCAGCCGGCAATAAATCAAGATACTGGTTGACCACGGATTTAGATAAACGAGTAACCAAAGAGATAGTGTTGATATCATCAAATTTAGAAGCGAGCATTTTAACAGCCTCGTAATCCCGGATGTATCTTTCAACAGAATCCTTTGAATGATTAGTTCTTTGACAAATTGACGGGACAAGATAACCATTAAGGTAATCAGTAAGTATCTCTCTTTTATGAGTTTGCCCACTTCCTATAAGCTGGACATTACCCCTAGTGGGAAGTTTTTTATTGTAAAGAGATTGGTATTCTCTAACGTAGTTACCGGCAGTAAACTCATTAACCGAAAGCAGCACAGCAAGATCAAGTTGAGAAAGAGTACCCCCTTGGTCATAAGCTTGGTTAGTCCAACGTTCAACTCTTTTAAGACGTACTTCTCTATGGTGTAAAGGTTTTCTCATATCCTCAATATCGCTATCAGAGATAATATCAAGCACAACGGGAATAAGTTTAGTTTGCTCCATCGATTTACCTTTAGCCGGAAATTCATCAATAGGCACAGCATGCCAAACCATTTGCCCTTGTTTAAGGAAAGAGTTGTCAGAGTAACGGTAAAAGGTCTCCACTAAGAGAAGAATGTCATCAACAATGGCTCTAGCATTAACAATACCTTTATCATAGCCGTAATGATGTAAGAAACGGTTAATAAGAATGTTTTTAAGAGATTTTCCTTTCATTCGCTGATATCTACGTTCGGTGATAGATTCTTTGGAGTGATCTCTAGTATCTCGGGGGATGAACTTAAGATTTTGGTTTATCATATTATTTACCTCCTTTGGTGTAAAGTTTTTTTTTAGAGAGATTAAAGATGGCATTAAGTCTGGAATTGTTTTCCAGTTTGTACTTGTTGTAGAGCTTAATGTATTCACCAATAAGACGGTTAGAGAAAGAAGTAGAAATGCGTATTTGATCAACAGAAAAATCTTTAAGATGAAGGAGAATGATTTTAGAGAAATCTTGAATGTAACGTTTAACGGCAGCTTCAGAGTGATGAGTACGTTTTTCAATCTCGGAGAACTGATAACCGGCAAGATAGAGGTCAAGAATTTGAGTTTTGTGAGTAGTGCCTCTGCCCATGTCGTGCCTCCATCCTCGTGAAGGAATGGTCTTACCGGAACGGCGAAGGTAGGCAATATCACGTTTAATAGTAACAATTGATGTAGTTAGTATAAAAGCAATATCTTCGTAAGAGAGAAGAGCTCCTTGTTCAATGGCTTCTTTAGTTATGCGTAGGAGTCTGTGTTGACGAAGTCCGGAAAGACCAAGTTCTTTGTAAGCCTTTAAGTCTTCATCGGGATTATGCAGAGTAAGACGAACAGACTTTTTACGGCAAAGATCAACCGGTTTGCCTGCCGGTTCACGGTCATCAATGGCAAGGTAATGAACTTGCCCTGAGGTTAGTTCAAGTTGAACATGCTCTGTAAAATAGGTAACTATTTGTTTGAAGTAAGCTTCAGCAAAGATAGGAGTTAGATTAAAGTCCCGTGCAATATTATTAATGATAGAGTTTTTAACAGTTTTAGATTTAAGTCTATCACTAAAGTTATTAACTGTTTTCATTTTGATACCTCTTAGAAGTTTTTATTAAATTTAATAAAACTTCCTTTGGGTATCATATGATACTAACTATAA
>JABFGH010000065.1 GCA_013112585.1 Ignavibacteriota bacterium
CAAACGACATATTATATATCGAATAGTCAAGGAAATGATTCGAATATTGGGACAACAGAATCAACTGCGTGGAAAAGTTTGGATAAACTTAATAGCAGTTGGAATTTAGTTCAACCTGGTGATAGTGTATTATTAAAGAGGGGTGATAGTTGGTCTCCGTCAAGTGTATCTAATTTAGGAGTAATTGAATTACCAAACAACAAGTCTGGTACTGCTGGTAACTACATCGTCATAGGTGCTTATGGTAGCGGTGCTAAGCCATTCATCAATTCAACAAATATTACAAATTATCACAATATAATTAGGACTGGTTCAACTGCTTATTTGATAATACAAGACATAAATTTTAAGACAATTAGGAGTGTAATAATACGTCCTCAAGATAATTGGGATGTTGGTGTTCATCATCTAAAATTTTTAAGATGTGATTTTGATTTTGGTTTTGTTCAAGGTGTTGGTGGGCAAGGACATTTTGAGATATATAATCCATACACTCCCCAAAACCCCCAGCCAAATATAACTGCTCCGCAACATCATATTGAAATTGGATATTGCACATTTACAAATACCGGCGGCGAAGATTGTCTACAAATAGAGAGACCTTCGGTGATTACTGGAAACGACCCTAATTGGAAGGACCATAATGGTACTGATGTAAATCACTGGATTCATAATAATATCTTTAAAATGGTTAGAGAAGAAGCTATGGACATTGGCGGGGGCAATAATCATTTAATAGAATATAATTTTGTTTCGGGAACTGGTGCTAATGGCATGAAGTTCCATTCACAGGTTAGAGAGTTTACAAATTCTACTATTCGAGGTAATGTAATGGTGCATGCCGGTATGGGCGATTTACTCCAAGATACAGGCAAAAAAATGTCAGGCGGAGCTGCTATCGTTTTCCAAAATGTATCTAATTGCGCGATTTATAATAATGTGGCTTATTCAAGGTGGTCTTTTTGGTATGGGGATAGAGATAGAACCGGTACTCTTGGATACTTTGGTACTTTTGAGAATAACACGATTTATAACAATATATCTTATGGGTGTGTTCTTATTGAAGGTGTCGTTAATAATGTTATAAACAACATCGGATTAACGAATACTTTTTCAAATAATACTTATTATGGACCTGATGATTCAGGGGACTGGGAGCCAAATAAAGTAATAAGGATTAATGGTGATTATATCACTATGGGGACTTTTAGTTCATCGTGGGTTGAAGGGACCGGGAACGGAGGAACAAACGAAAACAACAGCAAACCATTGTTTGAAAATGATTACTGGACTACACCCTATGTTTATGGTGATTTCTCTTTAGGTGCAAGTTCGCCTATGATAGATGCTGGTGTAAATATCAACGGATATACCATTGACATAGAAGGTAATCCTGTACCCCAAGGTTCATCAACAGACAGAGGTGCTTATGAGTTTAACGGTGTTGATCTAACTGCTCCTAGACTAATCAGCGCAGAGATATTAAATTTAAATACGGTAGACGTCCAATTCTCAGAATCAATTAAGAAAAGTTCCGCAGAAAATGTTAATAATTATTCAATAAATAATGGAATAACTATTAATAGCGCTGTTCTTTCATCAAGCAATAAAAAAGTAACACTTTCAACAAGTTCTCATTCGAACGGCAGTTATACTGTTACTGCTGAAAATATTGAGGACCTTTCCGGTAATGTAATTGCAACTAATAATA
>JABFGH010000066.1 GCA_013112585.1 Ignavibacteriota bacterium
AGTTATTCCGTTGAAAGTCAAGTTTATTTATCTGTATTTTTTATTATTTTTTGTATCAATTGGAATGATTCTTACGTTCCAATTGATACTATTATTTTTGATAAAATAGAATACTTTTACTATGTTTACGCCTAGAGCTTGACTTCTTGATCCCGCATTAAATGAGTAAATCATTTTGGGACATTTAGTTCAAGCTCTTCTTTTATTTTTGCTCTTTTCTTAGTCTGTCTATTCGATATCGGAGCCTTAGAATCAAAGTCTTGAAATCTTCTAGTCTTATCTATTTTTTTTATTTTTAATTCTGTTTTAACTTCTGCATTTTTTCTGTCTTTATCAGGATTATAGACTTCATTATTTTTAAGCATTCCATAAACCATTCTTAATATTTTATGCATTATTGCTCCAAGGGCAGCCATCTTACTGATCCCTTTTCTTAAATGACGAACATAAATTTCTCTTATTCTTTTATTATCCCTTATGGCTGTTAATGCTACGTTGTATAAAATATTTCTTGGTTCGCTTCTTCCTTTTTTACTCATCCGCATTGCGTAAGTTCCATCTCCGCTTTTCTTAAATACCGGATGAAGTCCAAAGTAGGATGCCAATTTTTTACAAGTAGCAAACCTTTCAATAAAACCTATTTCTATCAATAACCCTATCGCTGAGTATTCGGCTATTCCCTTAAAACTAGTTAATAGTTTTACTTCCGGTGATCTTTGATTCGATACTGAACCTATCAATAACTTTTTTTGTTTCTTTATTAGTTTTTCTAATCTAATGATTTGTTCTACTATTGATTGTATCATTAGTTCTGTAGCTGAATCAGTTGAAGATGCTACTGAGTTTTTTGCTTTTGTTATTATCTCTTCTGCTTTGCTTTTTGTTATATATGGTATCTTTGATAATGTTTCTACTCTGGCTCTGGATGCCTTTTTTGATGTCGGATACTTTGCTAGAAGCTCCAATACCCAATTTGGCATACCTTTTTTACAGTATGTTAATATCTCCGGAAATGAACTATATATTATAGATTCCAACTGACAATAATATTGTACTTTCTGTTTCTTTAGTAGGCTTATATATTTCCATTGCTTTCTAAGTGATGAATAATAATCATCTTCTTCTATAAACTTTACTTTATTTTGATAATTGACAAGATACTCCGCCACATTTCTTGCGCTTATCTGATCTGTTATTATCCTTTCCATATTGGCTTTACTGCTATGACTTACGCCATATGGATTTAATCTTGCAACTTGAACATTTAACGTATACTGGAAAGTCTGAATGCTTTTTACCCAATTATTTTCATATCCTCCGGTACTTTCAAACGCTGCATAGATTTTTGATTTTGGCTCTTTGTTTAATAGCTCTTTCAGAATATTGTATAACTTTAGATGATTTTCTTGCGTGTCGTCTAACTGAAATCCTTCTTCTACAACACTTTTGTTTTTATCCAAAATTATAAAGTCGCAATATCCTTTACTTACATCTCCGCCTAAGTAATACTCCATTGCTTTACCTTCTCTGTTTGTTAGTTAATAATATTAGTTGTCAGGGTGACGCTTCCTTGTCCTATGCGGTTTCTTACAACCAGGTTATTCCACGCTATTTGCCTGACGAAAAGAAGAAACTCCGGGTCGGTCTCGTAGACCAAGGGGTATTCCTCCTTTTCCATACTTAACTATTTTTTT
>JABFGH010000067.1 GCA_013112585.1 Ignavibacteriota bacterium
GACCAGCTTCGGATGGACCGGCCGGCCAGCGAACGTGAAGTCGATCGACCGCGGGGCTCCGGGGCTCGTCGTGGCGGCAAGAACCAGCACGAGGCCGAGAGCGACCGGCCAGACGAGTATTCGAGACATGAAGATCTCCATGCATCCCGTGTGGCGACGAAATGCCGTTGAACCGGCGACGTCTGTCCAACCGCGGGCCTCACGACGCGCAACCTGTTCCTCATCCCGTTTCAACGCCGTCAAACCGGCGAGGCTTCTCCGACGGGTCTGATTCCCAGATTGCCGGGGCAGCCCGAGGTTTCAACGCCGTCAAACCGGCGAGGCTTCTCCGACCCCATGAAGTCCATCACCACCATCAACTTCTGACTCGTTTCAACGCCGTCAAACCGGCGAGGCTTCTCCGACCGGGACAACCAGGACGTGCAGCAGCAGGTGACTAAGGTTTCAACGCCGTCAAACCGGCGAGGCTTCTCCGACTTCTGAACAAGCACTTTGGTGACACACAAAAAGCGTTTCAACGCCGTCAAACCGGCGAGGCTTCTCCGACGTGACGGCAGCGACGCGATCCGAGACATCGTTCTGTTTCAACGCCGTCAAACCGGCGAGGCTTCTCCGACGTTTCAAAGCAGGGTCCTATGACAAAGCAATGGAGGTTTCAACGCCGTCAAATCGGCGAGGCTTCTCCGACGTGGCAACTCATTGCCGAACCTGGATACCACTACTACGTTTCAAAGCCGTCAAACCGGCGAGGCTTCTCCGACATGGAGGGTCCTCGATTGAGTACTGTGATGGACACGTTTCAACGCCGTCAAACCGGCGAGGCTTCTCCGACAACCGGACAAAAAAGCCTTAACGGCTAACCCAATGCGTTTCAACGCCGTCAAACCGGCGAGGCTTCTCCGACACTTCCCGTTTGTGCCGACCTGGCGTGTCTCTGCGTTTCAACGCCGTCAAACCGGCGAGGCTTCTCCGACGAGGCGAAGCCATGAGTAATGGGGGTGTGCTCGTGTTTCAACGCCGTCAAACCGGCGAGGCTTCTCCGACAAGGGAAAGGGTCTGGAAGACGACCTCCCCAAGACAGGTTTCAACGCCGTCAAACCGGCGAGGCTTCTCCGACTTGAGCAGTCGTCTTGGGGGTACCGTGTCAGAAACGTTTCAACGCCGTCAAACCGGCGAGGCTTCTCCGACTAAAAAGGTGTACAGCACTGGAGAAGTGGCTAAGGTTTCAACGCCGTCAAACCGGCGAGGCTTCTCCGACTGCCGCCTTCGTAACTAGTGTCTGTGCAATCCCTTGTCCAGCCATTCTGCCTGAACGTCGGGTGCATGGTCCGGAACGGCGGCTCCGGTGGCGGAGAGAACCCGCCATCACTGACACAACCCATTTTTCTGTCCTCTGTTACGAAGTTGCCTGAACCTCTCCATCACGGCTGCCCCTCGGTTTGTCCCGCAGCCTGGTGCAGAGGGCGCTGAGATCTGCCTCGAGTCGCTCGTCGAACCGGAGACTCGCGTTGCGCCGCTCCCACGAGGACAGCATGCGACCATAGCTGCCCTTTCGGAGACGCCATCCGTTGCCCGCCGGCTCGAAGCCGTCCGGACGGATCTGCCTCCGGTGACACATCGCCAGGACCCAGCGATCCACGAAGGGCACCCGGTACGGTTCCATCATGTCG
>JABFGH010000068.1 GCA_013112585.1 Ignavibacteriota bacterium
TCTTTCCTGTTTTGTGCGAAAGACACCCAAATTTTAGAATTCGGCTGATACAGCCTCTATGATTAAAGTTTGCATATTATTCTTCTTTAATTCTATAGTTTTTAGAACATTTTGATCATTCAGAAAAACTACAGCATACATTTTGTTTATAGATTCTATCGCTTGGGTTATTGAAATACTAAGATTCTGATTTTTAATTACTCTTTCTAGTTCTTTATACAATAAATATGAAGCAAATGAAATACAGATATGCGCTTCTATTCTTTTCCGCAGTCTATGATAAATTGGTCTTATCTTTAAGTCTGTCTTTGATACCCTAAATGCTTTTTCTATTTTCCATAGATTATTATAGTTCTCAATTACTTCTTTACCCTTTAGGTTTGTATTTGTTAGATATCCTTTTAGTCCATCCCATTTCTCATCTTTTTCAAATTTTTCATAATCTATTTTTATTTCAAGTTCTCCATCAATTTGTAAATATTTATTATATCCGCGATTATTTATATGACTCTTTGTTAATCGACCTTTGGATAAATTATTTTCTAATCGTTTTAATCCACGTTCTCTATTAAACTTATCTTTGCCGGCTCTCTTTTCTGAATAACTGATATAGAGTTTTGTGTTTTTATCCTTTTTTATAAGAGAGATTTCCTCAGCTTTTAATTTTAGTTTTTCTATCTGTTGCTTCACTTTATTTGTTTCATTTTTTATTCTTGCCCCCAGTATATATTGGTAACCATTCTTAACAAGTGAATCAATATTATCTTTTGACAATAATCCCGCATCTGCAACTACTATAGGATTATCCAAATTAAATCTTTTCTTGAAACCTTCTAATATTGGTATTAGTGTATGTCCTTCAAATCTTGTCCCCTCAAATATTTCATATCCTATTGGATATGCATTTTTACCTACTAATAGTCCTAATAATATTTGCGGATTTTGATGCTTACCATCTTTTGAGAATCCCGCTTTCCGAAAATCATCCGGCTGACTGCTTTCAAAATAAATTGTTGTAATATCATAAAATACTATCCCTATTTCTCCGCCTAGCTGTTGCTTGGTATAGCTGAATGAAATATCCTCTATTCTTTTTTTTAGTCTGCTGTTCAGCTTGTCTAAAAATCTGTATATGCTGTAAACCGTGGTATCTGTTTTCCCGGATTCTCTTAAATATTCCGATAATCGTAATTTGCTTCCAGGATGTGTTATTCTTGAAATTACCAATTCTTTTAGCAACGGTTCTTCTATTTTTCCAAATCCAATTTTATTATAGATTGGTTCAAATATTTTTTCCGGTCCAATTACTCGGATGCTGTCATTACTTAAATCTGTTATTTCAGGAATCTTTTCTTTATCAAATAAACTCGGCTCATTGTATTTCGAAAGCTCTTTTTTTGCTTTCTTTTCTAATATTTCTATCTCGAATATATTAGAACTACACCCAACTGTTTCTAAAACTTTATTTTTTCCTCTCTCTTTTCTTATTATCTGGATGCTTGTGCTTCCGCTCTTATTTTTCTTTTTCCTTACAAACATCTACTAAAGATAGCTTGGGACACCCAATTTGGCAACATATTTATACTTAACTTATTTAAACATAATAACTTAACTTTTGGCGTTGCATAAACCGCACAAAACAGGAG
>JABFGH010000069.1 GCA_013112585.1 Ignavibacteriota bacterium
AACCGCAAAGCCGATCCCGAATTTTCACCAGATATTGAAATTGAACTGACTGCTCATCCATCCGAAGTATCAATAATACCAGGTGCTAAAACTAAAGTTTGGAAATATTCCGGCAAGGTTATTAGCGGCAGAAAAGATGCTTTGCAAACTTTGGATGATAATTATCTCGGTCCAATCTTCCGAGTTAAAACCGGTGAGAAAATCAGAGTCCGTTTTAAAAATGAACTTGATGAAAAAACCATTGTTCACTGGCACGGGCTTCACGTTCCCGAAGAAATGGATGGGCATCCTAAATATGTAATTGAAAACGGCGAAGAATATGTTTATGAATTTGAAGTTAAAGACCGCGCAGGTACATATTGGTTTCATCCGCATCCCCACGAACTTACCGGTCCGCAAGTTTACAGCGGCTTAGCCGGATTATTTATTGTAACCGAAAAAGAAGAGCAAAAAATAAATCTTCCTTCCGGCAAAGATGAAATTCCAATTGTAATTCAGGATAGAACTTTTGATTCAGAAAATCAATTAAGTTATATCAATTCGCCAATGGATAGAATGACCGGATTTTTAGGGGAACAAATTGTTGTAAACGGCAAATCAAATTTCAATTTAGAATTAGATACAAAAGTTTATAGGCTGCGTCTTCTAAATGGATCAAATTCAAGAATTTATAAATTAGCCTGGAGTGACGAAACACCAATAACCGTAATAGGGACAGACGGCGGACTACTTGAAAAACCTATTCGAAAAGATTATCTCACATTCGGACCCGCTGAGAGATTTGATATTATTGCCGACTTTTCAGATAAAGAAGCAGGCGATAAAATTAATTTGATTAGTCTTCCCTTCCCTTCAACAATTTCCGGCATGGGCGGTATGATGGGAGGAGGAATGATGGGTGGAAGAAGAAATAGAAACGCTTTGGAATTAGGCGGTCAGTTAGAAATACTAACAATTAGTATTAATAAAAAAGTTACAAGCGAATTTCAATTACCGGCAAGACTTTCAACTCATAAAAAATTAAATCCAAGCAGCGCAGTCAATTTTAGTAATCCTAAAAAATTTGTTTTCGGAATGGGCGGACATATGCGCTGGACTATCAACAACAGAACTTTTGAAATGAATAAAGTTGCTGATTTTGAAAAAGTAAAAATCAACACTTCTGAAATATGGGAGTTTGATAACAGCGGCGGAGGCAGAGGAATGATGGGCGGAATGATGCAAATGCCTCATCCCGTTCACGTTCATGGCTTACAATTCAAAATCACCAATCGAAATATCAATAGTAATTTTAGTTCGGTTTATAATTCATTAAAAGATGGCTTTGTTGATGAAGGATGGAAGGATAGCTTTTTACTTCTGCCCGGTTCAAGAGTTCAAATTCTATTGAGATTTAAAGATTATAAAGGAATGTTTTTGTATCACTGCCATAATCTTGAACATGAAGATATGGGAATGATGCGTAACTATTTGATTGAATAAATGAAAGGAAAAACATGGATGACAAAATGGAACATCACGATAATAGTCATAAACATGGTCACCAAAATCATAA
>JABFGH010000070.1 GCA_013112585.1 Ignavibacteriota bacterium
TGAAGGCTCGGGATACGAGCATGGGAGGTCTCTTGGGGATGGGGGTTCGGGGGTATTGTGGGGAAGTCGGGGTGCGAGGTGCAAGTGGTCACGTATGAGGGTGGCCGCATGGGGTCCTCCCGGGCGCCCCGAGGACGGGGACCCGGAAGGCCCCATGCGACTGTCAACGGCTTCCCCACCGGTTTCCTTTTGACTGCAAGGATGGGTGCGAGTTTCCCATTCAGGGAAACTCGTCCCGGAATGGATGTTGGCCAGCTGACGTGAGGATACAGTGCCGCGACAAACTCTAACGGATTCGCGCCCTCACAAGACCTCAGCGCTCGGAAGAGCCCTTCGCGTACCAACGGACACCCCGCAGCTCTCGCCTGGTCGACATCCTGAGGCGCTTCCTCTGCATCCATCGGTGCGCCCACTTTCAGAAACCCAGTCAACCAAGACCCCGTCCGAACGGTCCCACTCACGAAGCCAAGCGTGCCATCGCCTGCAAGAGCCCGCCACCCCTCCTCACGAAAGAACCCGAATCCGTTAGAGTTTGTCGCGGCACCGTATCGCCGTATCGTCAGTAGCCCTCAGCTTCGCTGTCGAATGAGAGCCATGACCTCGTTGCGGGCGGGGCCGCTCTGGTGGAAGATTCCGCGGAGGGCCGATGTCACCATGGTCGAGCCCGGTTTCTTCACCCCGCGTACGGTCATGCAGGAGTGGCTTGCTTCGATGACCACGGCGACGCCCTGTGGTTCGAGGCGCTTCATGAAGATGTCGGCGATCTGGCTGGTGAGGCGTTCCTGCACCTGGGGTCGGCGGGCGTACCCTTCGACCACCCTGGCGATCTTGGACAGGCCGACGACGTGGCCGTTGGGGATGTACGCCACGTGGGCGACGCCCTTGAACGGCATGAGGTGGTGCTCGCAGAACGAGTTGAACGGGATGTCCCTGACCAGGACCAGTTCGTGGTGGTCCTCGTCGAACACCCTGTCGAGGTGTCGGGCGGGGTCGTCGGCAAGTCCGCCGAACACCTCGGCGTACATCCTGGCGACCCGGGAGGGCGTGTCCCGCAGGCCCTCCCGGTCGGGGTCTTCTTCGATCGCCGTCAGGATTTCCCGGACGGCCTGTTCGATCCTGGCCTTGTCGACCACTTTGCGGCTCCGCTGTTCTGGTGGGAAGCAAGCCGCCGATCGTACTCGGTACTCAGCCCCTCTTCTGCTGCATCACCGGAATGAGATCCGATTCGGACAGCGGCGCGCCGGCGCGGGGTGACGGCAGCATGTGGGGATCCTGCCCCTGCCACGGTGAGGCCTCCTCCGGCGTGATGATGCTGGCCAGCGATCGGACCATCTTCATCCGCACCAGCTCGTTGCCGAGGTGGGGGATGATCTTGATGAACGCGGCCTTCACCTCCGGCTCGTAGATGAACGGGCCGAGGGCGTCGACGAACGCCAGCTTGATGACGTCGTTGCGCTTGCCCAGGAT
>JABFGH010000071.1 GCA_013112585.1 Ignavibacteriota bacterium
CCTTCGTCGGCAAGAAGGGCACGATCTGGGACGGCTACGACGGCTCGAACATGCCCCAGCTGACGTGCACGGCGGACAACGTCCAGGTCCGTGGGATCGAGTTCCAGAACGGCACCCGGGCGATCGCGATCACCGGCCACGACGCCAAGGTGGTCAACTGCCGGTTCCGGGGTTGCGACGACGCGATCTGGATCACCGGCAACCGGGCCAACGTGTCGAACAACGGCATCTACGGCGAGCAGGGGTCGGACTACAGCATCGAGATCTACGGCTACGACGCCATCGTCAGGAAGAACAAGTTGTCCCACTGTTACTACGCCGGCATCTACGTCGACGCCATGAGTGGCGGAACGTGCACGGTGACCGAGAACATCACCGACTCCACCCAGGACAATACGACGATCATGGTCACCAACGCCAGCGCGCCGAAGATCAAGAAGAACCGGCTGTCGTACGGCTACATGAACGGCGCGTGCATCGAAGTCAGCAACAGCGATGACGCCGAGATCTGCGGCAACAAGATCGTGGCGGTCAACTACTATGTGATCTACGGCATCTATGTCACCGGCAACAACGCGAAGGTCTACAAGAACACGATCGACACCGTGAACGCTTATGACGATGCCTGCTACGGTGTGTACATCAGTGGCAACGACGCGAATGTCTCCAAGAACAAGATCCGCAACTGCAGCCCCGGAGACGACGACAATACCTACGGCGTCTACGTCAGCGGAGACGACGCGGTCTGTGAGAAGAACAAGATCAGCGACCTGGCGGGCGGTGAGGGCGATGCATACGGCATCTACACCAGCGGCGACGATGCCAGCGTC
Organism: Ignavibacteriota bacterium; assembly: GCA_013112585.1. Taxonomy (GTDB): domain Bacteria; phylum Bacteroidota; class Ignavibacteria; order Ignavibacteriales; family Melioribacteraceae; genus IGN16. The sequence goes on from JABFGH010000071.1 coordinate 831, forward strand.
TCCAAGAACAGGTTCAGCCGCCTGACGGGCGAATACACCTATCCGATCGAGTGCAGCGGGGATCGGGCCGTGGTCTCGAAGAACGGCATCAGCTACTACGGAGATGGCTACGGCATCTACGTCAGCGGCGACGACTTCATGGTCACCGACAACACGGTCAAGTGCGGTGCCTACAGTGCGCAGGCGATCTACACCTCGGGCAACGCCACGATGACCGCGACCGCGAGGATCGAGAACAACAAGGTCCACAACATCGGCTACGACGGGATCTACCACTCCGGAAACGGCTGCTGGATCCGCTACAACGACTGCAAGTACGTCACCGGCGACTCGTACTACGTCAGCGGCGACAACAACGTGGTGCGGGAGAACAAGTCCCGGTACTGCCAGGACGACGCCTTCTACATCAGCGGCAGCGGCAACGTGGTGACCAAGTGCGTGGCCCGGGACGCCGCCCGGGACGGCTTCGACAACAACGGTGCCGGCAACACCTACGATCGGTGCAAGGCGTACGACTGCGTCGCCGAAGGATTCGACAACAGCGCCGGCGCCACCAGCACGATCGTCACCAACTCCACCTTCAGGGGCTCGCGCTACGACTACTGCGGGAACGGCAACGTGTCGAACG
>JABFGH010000072.1 GCA_013112585.1 Ignavibacteriota bacterium
GCTCCAGCAGGGCGGCGCGTATGGCTTCTAGCCGGTCTGCATAGCTGGCGGGGGTGCTATACTGGCTCCGGGTCTGGTGCCTTGCCCCTTCGGGGGCGGGTGCCGTTTTCATGCCTGGCCCCCTTCCATGCGTTCAGCGATCCAGTTACGAATTACCGATTCAGGCCAGGCCACGGCGCGGGCCCCGATTTTTACGGGCTTCGGGAATGTGCCAGCGGCCATACCTTCATAGATTGCACTGCGGCTGCGGCCTGTAATGGCCTCCACTTCCTTACGGCGCAACATACGGTCAATGTGCTGACGGGTGGTGTCTGCGGTTTGCGGTTGTGCGTTCATGTCGGATTACCTCGGGGTTGTGTTGAGTTCCGGGGTAATCCTTGCTTTGCCTGCGGGTAGTTTGTAGTGGGGTAGGTGCCCCCCAAGGTGGGGGGTAGTAGGCGTTAAAGGCTTTTCATTGCTGGCGGTGGTAGGGGGTGGCTGTTAACCGGCTTTATCTCGTTGGGGGTGCTGTTATCCCCACTTCGGGCGAATCAGGGGCGGTATGCTTTCCGCTTTGTTTCTACTGACTCCGCGATCCTCGAGCCATGCCTGGATGTTGGGGTTTTTCGGGTAGGTGTCGCGCTCTCCACGGGCGGGGCGCTCGTGCCAATGTAAGTACCAGGCGTTTATAGCGGCCTCAAGGTCGGGTAGCTCTCCGCCAGCAATAGCCATATATAGCTGTTGGAACTTGTGGGACAGGGCTTCCAGTTGCGGCGGGTAGTGCTCGCCGTCTGGGCTTGGCTCTGGGGTGGGTTCTGGTGCCTGAAGGGCTCCTATGAACCGCTGAAGTTCAGTTTGTGATACGCCTATAAAGGTATCTTTCGGTAGCTCATAGATTGGGACATAGTCCCGGCGGCGGGGTCTGTGTTCGCTAACTTCGTCATCAAAAACAGTAGAGGAAAACTCCACTAAGCCCCACAACTCATCAGTGGCAGAGTTTTGAATAATAATCGGGCCGAAACCGGGCTTTGCCTCGTGCGATATGTGGCTTTGCGTCAGCGCAGATTTAAGGCGGCTTCCCAGAAGCGTAATGTTATTGCTTCTTTCAATGCACGGAAGGCCCCATAAGCCGCTAACTCGCCTTACGTCCTCAAAGTCTGGTTCGTACATTGTTTTTTCATCAAGAACCAAGGCCCAGCTTAACCGGTGCATAAGCTCCAGTCTGTCCAGAAGTCCAAATGGATCCAGTCCACTTTGCGTGGGTGGCTCTGGTTCGTGGGCTTCCGGATTGTGCTTGTATTTAACCGCCATAACCGTATCTGGCAGCAGTATGGATAGCGCCAAACTTTTCTCCAGTGATAGCTGGATTAAGTCTTTTGTCTCTACTGGTTCACCCAAAGCTAATGAAAGGTATTTTGCTGAATCTTCCAGCGTCAGCCACTTTTTCAGGCCGGA
>JABFGH010000073.1 GCA_013112585.1 Ignavibacteriota bacterium
ATTGAAACTGAAATTACCAAAGATGGTGCAAGGATTAAGGCAAAGCAGTATGTAGATTTCCGTAACAAAATGACCCGCAAAAAAGAATGGCAGCAATTAGAAGATGAAGTGCAGTATGAGGGAAGGCAGCTTGATAAGGAGTTTGTTAACCCAAGTCAGATAAGAAATATTATCCGGGAATACAAACGTGTACTTGATGAAGAAATATTTACTGAGCGGGGAGTGGATTACGAAGTACCCAAAACATTAATCTTTGCTAAAACCGATAGCCACGCTGAAGATATTGTGCACATTGTTAGAGAAGAGTTTGGTGAGGGAAATGACTTTTGCAAAAAGATAACCTACAATGTTAAAAATGAAGACCCTGAATCTATCCTTCAGCAATTTAGAACAAGCTACAATCCCCGCATTGCAGTAACTGTGGATATGATATCAACCGGTACTGATGTTAAGCCGATTGAAGTATTAATTTTTATGCGCGATGTCCGTTCACGAAATTATTTTCAGCAGATGATCGGCAGGGGAACACGATCTTTTTCAAAGGATGATTTAGTAAAGGTTACACCAAGTGCAAAAATAAAAAAGGACCGCTATTATATAATTGATGCTGCACACGTTTTCAAATCTGTTAAAGTTGATTATCCGGTTATTGATAAAAAGCCGGCGGTGCGGCTGAAAGATTTAATGAAAATGGTAATGCTTCAGCCGGATGAAGATAATTTAACTTCACTTGCTGCCAGACTAAGCCGCATTGATAATCAAATATCTGAAGAGGATAGAGAGAAATATAAAAAGTTAACCGGTGGTAAAACAATAACTGAAACTGCAATTGATTTGGCGGATGCTTATGACCCCGATGCTCAGTATGAAGCTGCGGCAGTTAAGTTCGGATTGAAGGAAGATGAAGAGCCGACCGAAGAACAGTTGAAAGCAGTAACAGAAGAGTTAACAAAAAATGCAATTCGTCCTTTTAATAAACCTGAAGTAAGAGAATTTGTTGAAACGGTTCGGCAAAAAATTTACCAGGTTATTGACAGCGTTAATATTGATAATGTTACATTCTCCGGGTTTGATAAACAGGCAAAGGAAAATGCCGAACAGGTTATTGGAAGTTTTAGAAAATTTATTGAAGAGAACAAAGATGAAATTATTGCTCTAAAAATTCTTTACAATCAGCCGGAACGGAGAAAAGAACTTAACTACCAAATGATAAAAGAGTTGAAAGAAATTCTTAACAATGTGCCTTACAATTTATCTACCGAGCAAATATGGAATGCTTACGGTAGAATTGTACCGGCAAAGGTTAAGGGAACAACTTCTAAAAGAATGCTTACTGATATAATCTCTTTAATTAGATTTGAATTGAAAATTGATGATATGCTTTTACCTTACGGTGATATTATTAACCGCAACTACCG
>JABFGH010000074.1 GCA_013112585.1 Ignavibacteriota bacterium
CTATGTAGGCACCGACGCAGACGGCCGCTGCCAACGTCCGCGCCGGCGGGGCCTGAACATCAGGCCCTAGTTGAATCTCAGTGCTGGCAGGAACAGATACGACCTCTGCGCGGAAGGGTTCCGCATGACTCCAGGAGATTCCGGAGATTTTTCGGAGGGCCGAACCGGGGGCAGGCCGGGTCACCAGGGGGAGTCGGCCGAAGCTGTCCAGGCTGGTCAGAGACAGTTGAAAACGCACCGTCCTGGAGGACGCAGTCATGTTCGAATTCGCTCAGTCCAATCGCTGGATGCGCACCCTCGAACACCCTGCAGTTGAATCAACGACTGGATCTTGATAAACGTATCAGTTCGGAATTGCTGTGGAACCTCACTGCAAAGAACTGGATGGAGAACAGCCGCCGAGCGCGGAGTCCTCCACCTAAACCCTCAGAGAGAAGAGCTTAGCGACATGAGCCAGACCGTCCCCGAGAAGAGCCCGACGACCACCACGGTCTCCGAAGGCAAGAAGGCGCCCGATTTCACTCTGCTCGATCAGAACGGGGCGAAGGTCAAGCTCTCCAAGTTCAAGGGGAAGAACGTGGTCCTGTACTTCTACCCGAAGGACCACACGCCGGGTTGCACGACCCAGGCCTGCGCTTTCCGCGACACCTGGAACGAGGGAAAATTCGCCCAGGAAGATGCGGTCATCGTCGGAGTCTGCCCGGACGACGTGGAGACGCACTCCAAGTTCGCCCTCAAGTTCCTGCTGCCATTCAAGTTGCTGTCTGATCCGGAACACGAGGTGGCGGAGAAGTACGGCGCCTGGGGCGAGAAGGTCCAGTACGGCAAGCGGACCATGGGCATCATCCGGTCGACCTTCATCGTCGACAAGAAGGGTGTGATCAAGAAGATCTTCCCCAAGGTCAAGGTGGACGGCCACGCCGAAGAGGTCCTGGCGGCGCTGCGCGCCGAGTAGGCCACTCTCGATCCGCATTCTGGGGATCCTGTCCGGCAGCGTCCGGGCAGGATCCCCTTTGCTTTGCAGACCTCGGCTCGCGGAATCGAGATCGCCTTCATTTTCGAGCGGCCGTTTCTCGATACAGAATCTGCCGCCGTCGATCCGTCGTGGCACGCTCAGGAAGGGCGAGGATCGATCGCTGCCGGACAAGGACGCCGGAGCAAGCAGAGCGAATGCCGATCTCGACCCTCGACCGAAACGCCAACCCGGGGACCGCCCAGCGGATCTCCGCACTGCCGTTTTCCAATCGCACCAAAGCTCGCCTGGACAAGGAAGGCATCGACACCGCCGAGGCACTAGTCGGCATGTCGGACCAGAAGATCCTGGAGAAGCGCGGATT
>JABFGH010000075.1 GCA_013112585.1 Ignavibacteriota bacterium
GCCGGTACTCGATGCGGGGATCGAGATCATCGCCGGCCCTCCGGGCAAGGATCCCCGGTCGATCACGCTGCTGTCGGGCGGCGAGCGCACGCTGACCGCGGTCGGGCTGCTGTTCTCGTTGTTCAAGGCACGGCCCGCGCCGGTCGCGATCCTCGACGAGGTCGACGCGGCTCTCGACGAGTCGAACATCGAACGCTTCTGCAACCTGCTGAGCGAGTTCGTCGGCAAGTCCCAGTTCCTGATCGTCACCCACAGCAAGCGGACCATGAGCTACGCCGACATCATCTTCGGCGTCACCATGGAGGAGAGCGGCGTGTCGAAGCGCGTCGGCATCCGGCTGGAGGAATACGAGGAGCGGGTCGCCTGACCGGAACGTGTTCCCGTTCCCATCCATGAGCCCAAGAGAAACGGCCCGCGAACTTTCGTTCACGGGCCGTTTCGGAATAAGAGAGCCAGAGGGGAACTCCGGGAAAAGGGGAAGAAGGGGAGAAGAGTTTTACACCGTAGCAGGCAACCCCCTGGCTCAGGGATTCTTGGTTTCAATACTCGGGATCGTTTGGAAGACTTGTGCTCTTCGATCCCCATCAGTTGACGCAGGAGAAGATAGCTACCGGTGATTGCGACTCAAGCTCAACCGACCAATTCCTCGCAAAACGATGCGCCACGGTTCAATCCTGAATCAGGCTTGCCGTCAGCCGGGCCTCGTCTCGTCCGGAAGGGTTGGATGATCCTGATGCGGAGCGGTCATGGTGTCTGAGCGATCCGCACTGCGCCACCAACTCGAGTACTGGATGGCACGGTCCTGTTTGGGGTTCATCCGTATCCTGCCGGGATCGGTCGGCTTCTGGATCACCGATCGACTCGGCGATCTGGCGTACATGTTCGATCGATCGCATCGTGAGGTTGCAAAGAAGAACCTGTCGATCGTATTCGGCGGCGATCCGGACGACCCGGTGCACCGGCGTACCACCCGGATGGTGTTCCGCAACTTCCTGCGGGTCTGCGCCGAGTTCGCGCTGTTGCCGCGGCTGGTCGAGCGGCACGGTCTCGACGCGATGATCGAAATCGTCGGCCGGGAGAACGTGGAGCAGGCCCTGAGCTCGAAGCGAGGTGTGATCGTGGTGAGCGCTCACTTCGGCAACTGGGAGGTGATCGCTGCTGCCGGCGAGCCGCTCGGGTTGAAGCTCCACTCCGTCGGCAGGGTGATGGACAACCCCCTGCTGGACGCCTGGCTGCTGCGGGAGCGGGGGCGTTGGGTTCGCTCGGTGGTTCCCAAGGAGGGCGGCCTGCCGAGCATCGTGCGCATCCTGCGTTC
>JABFGH010000076.1 GCA_013112585.1 Ignavibacteriota bacterium
CCCGTCGCAGTTCCCGGAACGGCTCGAGTCCTGCCCGCTTCTTGATCGCACCCGAGACGCCCTGTGGCAGGAGCAGCCACCACGGAAGGATGTTCCGGTTCCAGGCGTTGACGATGACATCGACATCCTGATCGAGGAGATCACCGGTGAGGACGTGGATGTCCATTGGTTGCTCCGGAGACGGGCCCGATCAGGAAGTGAGCTGTCGGTCTGGTATCTATATCACGGAGGCAAGTCGCTACGGCAAGTTCTCAGAACGCAGGATACACGTCGATTCTTCTCGCGGCTCGCCTGACCAGCGCGTTGACCCATGAACGCAAATGAAATGACGTCCATCGATGTTGAACGTGAGTGCGTCACAACGGCCCATGGACGACTTGCGAAACATTCTTGGTTCCACTGCTCTGATCCGTGTCGGCATCGGCTGCATCGGCGAACTAGGGACCGAAGTCGACGCGGCTGAGGAGTTCCACGGCTCTCGCTGAGCCGAACCTCCCGGCTTCCCTGTAGATCTTCCGGCGCGCGTCCTCGTCGGAGCACACCTTTCCGAGGATCTCATACGAGATGACCCGGTGGGGCTCGATTCGAGAGTCGTGCTTCTCCAGAAGAGCTCGTTCCTCCTCGTCGGACTCGTGCCCGTCGAGTGCATGGAATGCGTAGAAGTCGGCGTATTCCTCGCAGAATTCCCAGAATCCAATCGTGCCATCAACGCATCTCCGGACCAATGCGTCGTGCTTGTCGAGTGCCTGAAGGAGTTCCGCCTCGGATTGGAAGATCTGCACGAGACTACGCCTTGCTAGGAGGTTTCGTGGCGGCGCCACGGAACACAGCCGGTTGATGAGGTCGGCCAAGCATCCACGTTCAGACGGATCGTCGTGCCATCCGGAAGGTCCTTGATCTGGCGCCCGAGATCACCTGCGAAGCTGATGAGTTCATGAACGTCGATCGTTCCGATGTTGTCCGATGAGTACTCGCCGCCCAGGACGCTCGGGATCTTGAGGCAGAAGCATCGTGACTCGGATTGCTCCCCACGCGCAGCCTCTGCAAGTGCAACGAGGTTGGTCATCTCCCAGTTCTTGCGGAACTCTGGGTCACGCATCAGGTCGGGCACGCCGCCCCCCGGTGTCAGGATAGTTGTCGCCTCGGGTAAGGGCCGAGGGGACCCGGCGGAGAGCGAAGCTCTCCGTTGGGCTCGGCCA
>JABFGH010000077.1 GCA_013112585.1 Ignavibacteriota bacterium
GTGCCGCCCTTGGCGATGCTGGCGTAGTCCTTCAGCTCGGCCATACCGTCAGCAGCCTGGGTGGCCAGAATGGCGGCCGTGAGCGTGGTCTTGCCATGATCGATGTGTCCGATCGTGCCCACATTGACGTGAGGCTTGGTTCGTTCGAAGACACCCTTGGCCATCGACGGTCTCCTTGTTCGGAAGAGGGGCCCCATCCGGGCCTGATGAAACGTTCTTGTTGGCTCACCCGACCGGTTCGGTCGGGACTCGATCAGTCACCTGGAGCGGGTGATGGGAATCGAACCCACGTGACCAGCTTGGAAGGCTGGAGCTCTACCATTGAGCTACACCCGCGACGATCCGATTCCTGTTCTCGCTCTGTCTCCAGTGCCACTCTCGTGTCGATCCGATTCCCCGGGTTCAGGATGAATGGTGGGGAGTGAAGGATTTGAACCTTCGAAGCGATAACGCAACGGGTTTACAGCCCGTCCCCTTTGACCACTCGGGCAACTCCCCGCAGGTGAATGAATCGAACTCTTGGGTCGCACGGATGTTCCATCCGAAAACCGGGCCTCGCGCGTTCCGCCCGGAGTGCGGCTTTTTCTACATCTGGAGCCAGCGGCGGGACTTGAACTCGCAACCACCGGTTTACAAAACCGGAGCTCTACCATTGAGCTACGCTGGCGCTTCTTGCCCGACTGTTTTCGACTGCAGACGAAAACTGGCCAAGTTAGAACGCCGACGATGGAAGTCAAGACTGATTCCGGAGTTCATTCGATCCATTCGTGGCGCAACAGGCTCGCGATCGGACGTCTGGAGCGACCGGGCGGAGTGCCTCCGGCAACCTGGCTCGAATGCCCCCCCACCGCTGGAAGCAACGCCATCGTAGCGGCGGATCCACGGCGCCGGAACCCCCATACCCCCCTGATTCTCCGGGATCTCTTCGTTGAACGGATGTCGAGCGGCCGCCCCGAGCGACAGACTCATGTGCCGAAACTGCTCATTCCGGGCGGCTCGGTCGCCTGGGCACC